>JBEKSS010000005.1:0-129982 GCA_049516875.1 Bathyarchaeia archaeon
AGTCTGTGGATTTCAGTGGAGTGGAAAAATGGGAAGGAAGAGCTCAAGAAAAGAAAGAACAAGATACTGAGAGAAGATTAGATGCTTCTGAGTGTTATTGCTCTACCTAACCTGATAAGCCTTATAGTGAGCCTCTGTATCCTTTGACTTCCTTCTCCTTGTTCTTTGGACTAATGTTAAAGCTTTTGGAGAATCATAAAAGGAGCGATTGAGCAAAAGCGTATTAAATGGGAAACTATCACATTCCAGAATCAATGAGGGAAATAAATGAGAGATAGGAAAATGAACAAAGAAAAATCAAGAAGCATGTTGATAGAGCAATGGAATCTAGTAGACAAGAACCTTTCGTTCAGAAATATCTGGCTAACGAACCAAAATGTCTGAAGTGTGGAAAGAGCGTTTTTAAGGTTGAAAGAATGTCTCCAGAACAAGTTATGCTAACATGTCAAATACGTTGCACGTCGTCATTCTGAGACTTTTTGCCAAGGATCCGAAGGCTTCTTTGAGTTCAACGGTAATAGCAGTTTAAGCACTCTGTGGCGTCAAGCATACAATTCGTCACTGCCCAATCCTTTTGTTCTAACGTTCGTGAACTGGGACCTTAACGGCATCCAGAATGTCGCTTATCTTGACAACATCACTGTAACCACGGTACCTACTCGATGATTCGCGTGTAAGGACAAAATCAGTACAAGACTAATTCATCGAATTCCTTTTGCCAAACCCGTGAAAACATTGTTACTGTGATGCCTGCCGAACGCACGATCTTATTGTTCCTTGTTCGTCATTTCGTTTATCTGCTGTTCCATCGTGTGTCCGTGACAGTAAATTCGGGCTTTTTTTACGCCCGCAACTTTCAACGCAGCGTTTTTTATGTCTGTAGCCAGTTTGAAGGCTATTGGACAGAAGGGGCTGGAAGGGATGAATTCAACCTTGAAAACGCCCGGTTGTTCTTCCTTGACATTAGTAATCATCTGCATCTCAGCAAAGCTCATTCCTGTTTCAGGATCAACCACTTGGCCCACGGCTTCTCGGACTTTATCTTCCAACTCTGTCAAGTTCAAGCACTTCCACAAGCACTATTTTGGATTAAAGCATGTTCACCGTATATAATTGTTGCGTGGATTTTAGGATGTTTCTTCCTTTTTTAGGTGCATGCGCCAGCTCAATGTCATCGTCCTGGGATGCGAGGCTTTGACCTCGTCCAGTCGTGAAACAGCGGTGTTGTGCGGCGCCGTCAAAACATTCTGCGGGTTTGTATACGCTTCTTCACAGGTTCTTCTCAGCGCCTCAACGAATCGGTCAAGTTCTTCCTTCTCGAACGTTTCCGTAGGCTCGATCATCAATGCTTCGTCGACAATGAGCGGAAAATAGATTGTAGGTGCGTGCAGGCCAAAGTCGAGCAAACGTTTTGCAATGTGCAAGGCTGAGACACCTGTGTCGTCTTTGAGTGTTTTTGCGCTGATGACGCACTCGTGTTTTCGTGGTTTCCTACTGTCGTACGGAAGCGTCAAACCCTTAACGTTCCCGAGCTTCTTCATCACATAGTTCGCATTCAGAACTGAAACTTCTGCCGCTTCTTTCAACCCTTCAAAACCCATGCTCAACATGTAGACGTAAGCTCTCAACAGAACTGCAACATTTCCTTGGAAGCTTCGAATTTTTCCAATGCTGTGCGGCTTGTCATAGTCTAGGCGGTAGCGTTTTCCATCGAAGGCTACGCGCGGCACGGGTAGGAACTGAGCCAACTCTCTTGAAACGCCGACGGGACCTGCGCCAGGTCCACCTCCACCGTGAGGGGTGCCAAAAGTCTTGTGAATGTTTATGTGAACGATGTCAAAACCCATGTCGCCGGGCCTCGCCTTGCCCAAAAGAGGGTTAAGGTTTGCTCCGTCATAGTAGAGCAGGCCGCCAACTTCATGGATGACTTTGGCTATTTCTTCGATGTCCTTTTCGAAAATTCCAACAGTGTTGGGGTTGGTGAGCATTAGACCAGCCGTTTTTTCGGAGGCAACTGTCTTTAAGGCTTCTAAGTCGATGCAGCCGTCTGCTGCGGACGGGACAAAGATAACTTTGAAGCCGGCCATGGCCGCGCTCGCGGGGTTTGTGCCGTGGGCGGAGTCAGGAACGATTACTTCTGTTCTTTTGTCGCATTCTCCGGTTTTTTTGAGGCACGCGTGCATCAGCAAGGTGCCCAGAAACTCGCCGTGGGCACCTGCAGCCGGATGCAAACACACTTCGAAAGTGCCTGTTATCTCGCCGAGCCAACGTTCGAGCTTGTAGAGGATTTCAAGTATCCCCTGTACTGTGCTTTCATCTTGGTATGGATGGACCAAGTTAAGCGTTGGCAGGCTTGCGAGGAATTCGTTTATCTTGGGGTTGTACTTCATGGTGCAGCTTCCGAGCGGATAGAGCCCTGAATCAGTCCCGTAATTCATCTCCGATAATCGTGTGAAGTGGCGTGTGACCTCTACCTCAGAGAGTTCGGGCAGATTGGGTTTTTGCATGCGCCGCATGTTCTCGGGAAGGAGTTTGTAAACGTTGCCAACGGCCCGTCGGACTTCATCTTCAGCATCTGGCAGAGAATGTCCTCTTCGTCCCTTGTTTCCAAGCTTGAAGATTACCGGTTCATCCCAGGCTGCCTGTCTGTACATTGTGTTTTCACCTTTCGCACAGAACCTCTTCCAGAGCTTCTCTCAACCGTTCAATCTCTTGTTTGGAATGAATCTCCGTGACGCAGTAGAGGGCGGTCTGACCTAGCTCTGGTAACTCTTTTGAAATGTCTTTGCCCCCGTGAACCTGATGGCGCAAGAGTTTCCTGTTGACCTCTTCTGCCGTTAGGCCAGTTTTATCAAAGTTCACTGTAAATTCCTTGAAGTGGGCAGACTTGAAAATGGGGGTCTTGACCCCTTTTACGTTTGAGAGCAATTGCATTGCGTAGTTTGCCTTGTACATTATCGTTTCTCCAAGCTGGCGGAACCCTTCGGGTCCGAGCAGGGACATGTAGACGGCTGAGGCTACGGCGCACAGGGCCTCGTTCGTGCAGATGTTTGATGTTGCTTTTTCGCGTCTGATGTGCTGTTCGCGAGTCTGCAGAGCCATGCAGAATCCCTGTCTGCTGCTGTCCTGGGTTGATGTCAACCCGATTATTCTGCCGGGCATTTGTCGAATCAGGCTCATGTCGTCGCGGCAGGCCATGATTCCCAACAATGGGCCGCCGAAGTTCATCCCGTTTCCAAGAGGCTGGGCTTCGCCGATGACGATGTCTGCGTCGTACTCGCCCGGTGGCTTGATGATTCCAAGCGATGTCGGGTCAACTCCAACGATGAGAAGTGAATCGTGAGAGTGAGCTTCTTCGCCTATTTCGTCCACCTGAGATTCAATGAAGCCCAGATAAGACGGGTTTTCAACGTAAACTGCTGCCGTTTTATCGGATATCTTGTTTTTCAACTCGTCAAGGTCTAGTTGCCCATTTTCGGGGTTGTATCCGACCTGTTTGACCGTGATTCCAGCGGGTTCAGCGTAGACTTGTAGCGTTGCAGCTCTTTCGGGATGGATGATTCTGGGAACCAGTATCTCATTCCGTCCTTTGACACGAGCTGCCATGCGGGCGGCTTCGCCCAGTGCGGAGGCCCAGTCGTACATCGAACAGTTCGAAACTTCCATGCTTATCAGTTCGCACATCATGCTCTGATATTCAAAAAGGGCTTGCAGCATGCCTTGGGAGACTTCAGGCTGGTAGGGGGTGTAGGAGGTGAGGAATTCGCTGCGGCCCACGATTTCCTGCACGACTGCGGGCACGTAGTGGGGCCAGCATCCTGCCCCCAGGAATGTGGGCATGTCGTTGCACGACTTGTTTTTCGAAAGCAACGCTTCAACATGCCTTTTGACTTCAAACTCTGACAGGGCTCTTTCCGGCAGATTCAACGTTTTTTCCAAGCGGTATTTTTCTGGTACGTCCGCGTAGAGCTCATCCACGCTTTCTATGCCTAATTCCTGCATCATTTCCCGTTTGGTGTCAGCCACCGAATTGGGAATGTATGGGTGACCACGCTTGTCCAAGAGTTTCACCGCTAAGAATGTACACTAAATAACGTGGCTTCTTTAAGCTTTTTCAACCAGCGTCAATTCTCGCTACGTGAATACTGGTCACTCTTTCGAACTGTTATATGGGTTAATGCTATGGGTTAATACTGGATACCTTTGGTTGTTACCATTCTCTTGAATGGTTGAGTCCTTTCACTAACAGATAGAACTGTGGAAGACCAGTTCATCGTGGGCTTGCCGTTCAAAAGAGAATTCTGCTGTTCATTCCAGTTTTTGAAATCACAGAATGGTTCATTATCCTGCGGCTGTTTTCTCATCAACAACCTTGCCGTCAAGCTCGAGCGTTGCAAGGTAGCTGAAAGTTTTCCCAACCGTGTCGTTCTTGTTCAAATCTATTACAGGCTTCTCTGTCCGCTCTTGTCCGCTGGGAATGCTCAGTAGGACAGTGGTAGTCCCCAGCTCGTTGCCATTGCCAAGAACCTTGACTACTAATGTCAAACCGCTTACATCGTTGTGACCTTGATTCGTAATATTCACAGTAAACGAATAGATCATGTCATCAGGTGTCTCCCCGCCGCCTGTTTTGGCGAAATATGTTATTCTTACGATATTGGTTGTGGATTGCCAGTAGTAGACAATGAAGGCAACAGCGACGATAGCGATTACAATGATGGCAACTGCCCTGTAGAGTCTCTTTCTGTTGATTGTCGCTTTGTGGTTCTGCTTTTCCTCTTCCACGCACTCCACAGAGTCATACTTAGCCCCTCTAATTCTTATAGATTATGGAGAAGCCAACTACGCGCGCTATTATGTAGCCGTCTTTCGTGACACCGTGTTCACTTTGCCGTAACACGTTATCCATTAACGTATTATAACGCATCATGACGTGGTGTCATGAGTTGTAACGTCCTCATAGAAAGAAAACAGAACTTATTTGATTCTCAAGGATTTGATTTTATAAGTCTTAAATAGGATGGTGCGCCATGTTTCTGTTGGTGAGTTGCTCTTGGGATATGACTATGAGGAGCTACTGAAGAGGGCGCGTTCCCAGTTTCCTGAGATAGGTGTCAAGAGCGAACGGTTGGAGATTCCCAGGTTGCACTATGCGAGGATAGGAATGCGCACAGTCATCTATAATTTCAAAGAAGTTGCTGATGCCTTGGATCGTGACCCGCAGCATATGCTGAAGTTTCTAACCGGTGAAATGGCGACGGCGGCGACCGTGCAGGGGTCAAGGGTTATTTTTCAGGGCAAGTTTTCAGAAGACACTTTTGGAAGGCTCATACAGAGGTACTTGGAGAGTTTCGTCGTGTGTCCGGTGTGCAAGCGTCCCGACACGAAGATAGTCAAAGAGAAGCGCCTGTCCTTTCTGGTATGTCAAGCGTGTGGAGCAAGATCGTCTATCAAGCAGCTTTAAGAGAGTTTGAATATTGGAAGCGTATATGAACCTCAAAAAAATCGGCGGAAACGTGTTGTTAGCTATATGCGACGTTGAAATCCTTGGGAGGACGTTGCGGGAGGGAAAGATAGTTTTCTGCGTCAAAGAAGACTTCTACAAGGGCGCAAGAGTCAACATCGAAGAAGCAGTGTCCATGATAGAAAACTCTACCATAGTGAACCTCGTGGGCAAGAACGTTGTTAAGAAGGCCATTGAGAAGGGCTACGTTCACCCAGAAGCAGTACTCAACATAGAAGGCATCCCCCACGCGCAAGTCGTGAAACTGTAGGATAAATGGTGATACTTCCACTTCTGTCTCCTGAAGATTATGCATCTCCAAAGTCGCAAACGTAGTGCACGCCCAGGCTTTTCTAAGAAGATTGTCTTAATGATCTGTCCATCGAGTTTTGACATTAGGGGAATAATGCAAAACATAATGAGCCTGAAACGGTGCGTTTAACCAATGCCAAAACACTGAAGTCCGAGCTGTGAAATGTTACCAGTTCAAATTATTTGTACAGGAAGTTCAAACTATTTGTACGCATGTACAAAAGCGTAGAATTATACTCTTCACTGACTTCTCATTTTCTTCGTGCTGAGAGAGGAGGCATAACATGAGTGTTCGGCGCAGGAAACGCGAAAGGGATAGAATAGCCATAGTTGCGGAAATTCTGGAAATGGCACGCGATGGAGTGTTGAAGAGCAATGTAATGTGGAGAGCAGGACTGAGTTACCTTATGCTGAATGAATACCTCGAGCTCATGATGAATACCAAATTGCTGGATAAAGTGTTGCTGAACAACAAAGTCGTGTTCAAGACAACCGATAGGGGCATGAAATTCTTGTACCACTCCCATGAAATCATGGAGTTACTGGAAACTGAAGATGATAAACGCAAGCCTTACAGAAGGATTCAACTTCTTCCAAATAGTCTGCCTTCGCAGTCTCTCCATTAAGATCTAAAGTAAGGCCAAGCTTTCAATATGCACATATATGATGTGAGCATGGACTTTGTCTCAGTCTTGGCGTTGACCGCCACTGACTTCTTAGTGATAAGACAGATACTTCCCCTAACCTTACCTTGTCTTCGTAAACATAGTTTTAAAAGGAAGAAGTATACTTCTTTTACGCGACTGCGTCTGAGGTGCTTGATTGGGTAAGAAAAAGGTGTTGAGCGAAGGAGAGCTGAACCAGTTAATGGTTCCCTCTGCAAACGATATTTTGGGTGTAGCAATAAAGTTGCTTGGTTTTGACCGTGTTCTTGTCAAGTGTCAGGATGGTAAAGAGCGTTTGTGCCGCATTCGTGGCAAGATGAAGAGGCGGGTTTGGATACGTGAAGGAGACGTGGTTTTAGTGTCGCCATGGGATTTTCAGACTGACAAGCGTGGAGATATTTTCTGGCGTTACACAAGAGCGCAGGCAGAAATGCTTCGCAAGAAGGGTTACATCACAATATAGTCTTTCGCCGACAAAAAGTGAGGCGAGCTTGATGAGTTTTCGTAAGCACGTGGATCAGAGGCTTTTAAAGAAGGAGAAGGGTTACGGGACTGACCAGTTGATGAAGGAGAAGAGAAGCGAGGAGTACGAGGTTCTTGAAGAGGTTTTCGACGTGAATGAGCGGTTTTAGCGTTGTCAAGCGTAAAAGTACGATTTTCAACGAGCCCGTTCTATGACGCATTTGCCATTTGGAGCGCGCGCTAATGTGGTAAAGACTGTACTAAAAGCAATTGGGAACTTTGATATTTTAGTTAAAGTTATTTCAAAGAAGTTTCAGACTGAAGGGAATTATCCGCATGAAAAATACCCAATGGCTAATTATTGGGCCTGGATCCAAAGTATAAAAACTGTAACAGTCCTAAAGCCAGTAGTTAAGCAGGAAAACCTCCAAAGGCTCGGTGATAAAGAGAGGTTTGGCTTCCTCTTTGGCTACTTCCTTTCTTAATGACCCTTGATGTTGCTGGGCACCTGAATCTTAACTACTAACAAAGGTGAATAGTATGAAACTGTCTGAAATACGTTGTCCCTTGCTAAATGCACCCCGAAACAGACCGAACCAAGGTAGTCCGTCCCTTTCTATGGTAGGTTTAGGTGGTGGATGTTACGTAGGGGCATCCACACCTTGACGGTCAGAGTTGTTACTTGTTGACGTTTAAGCCCAAATTGAGATTTTTTATCTTAGGTCAGACTATGTTGAAGCCCTTTTTGGCAAAATCAAACCTTACGGAATTAGCGTAATTGCTAACATTCTCGATAGCTCTTGGAGAAAGAACCATGTGCGCGCGTTCTTGGGGCCATCATCGCATCAGGAATCATAACTTTTTACTTCCTAAAAATAAAGAAAAGCCCCTTGGAGTCTGAAGTAGTTTCGACTTTTTCTATTTAACCAATTAGTTAACTTAGAAGGCACTTTAAGAAATGAAGGACAAAGAGCAAGGCAAAACTTTAGCTTGTCAAAATTATTGTTAGGATGAATTAACTAATCAGTGGTGGTGAAGGCGGTGTGGTCGGTAGCGCGCGCGAAAGGCAGTTTCGAGAAATTGTAGGCAACGGAATGGCTGTCTTCATCAGGAAGTTTACAAACGTAAAGTCTGTATACAGAAGCATCAACGAAACACACTAAAAATGGGGGATGCGCGGAAGACATCCCCATTCGAACGCAAGTACCTCACCCCGCCCACTATTTAATGACCTCATAGGCTTTTCCCATCAATATTATATAAACCAAGAGCGGTAATATCAAAGAGAGAAAAAGGGGAATTTGATGAGCAGGCAGCGAGCGCAGAGAGCTGAAGATAAGCTAACGAGGAAAGAGCAGGCCTACGAGCGCGATCAGAAGATGCTAACCAAAGATTTTTCATCCGATAGAGCGGTTCTTGAAGAGGTTTTTGATCGTTCGACGTTGATGGTAGTGTACGACTTCATGAATAAGGGTGTGATCGACGAGATTCACGGCGTTGTGAGAGCTGGGAAAGAGTCTCGCGTCTACTGGGGAAGAAACAGAGAAGGCAAGGAGTTAGCGATCAAAATCTACTTGGTCGTTTCGGCAGAATTTCGCAAGGGCCTTGTGAAGTATATCGAGGGGGACCCGCGGTTCAAAGGCGTGAAGCATGACACCCGTTCGCTGATATTCGCGTGGGCCCAGAAGGAGTTCAAGAATCTGGAGCTTGCCGCTCGTGCTGGAGTGAGGGTGCCAAGAGCGATTGCCGTGAAGAACAACGTGCTCATCATGGAGTTCATCGGCGAAAACGGGGAGGGCGCGCCTTCGCTGAAGGAAAAAACCCCGAAAAACCCGGAGAAAATCTACGAGACGCTTTTGGTTTACTTGCAGAGACTTTACCGCAAGGCTGAGCTCGTCCACGGGGACGTAAGCGAGTACAACATTATGGTGTGGAGGGGGCGGCCGGTTCTGTTTGACGTGTCGCAGGCTGTTCTGCTCGTTCATCCCATGGCAGATTTTCTTTTGCGAAGAGACTTGACCAACCTGAACAGGTATTTCGGCCGCCTAGGCGTTAAGGTTCCTTCGGTTGACGAAAGCTACAAGAGGGTTACGGGCCGTGGCGAGAACTAACACGTTTCTGAAGATTCCGAGGGAACGCGTGGGCGTACTAATCGGACCAGAAGGGAAAACAAAGAAGCACGTTGAAGAGAAACTCAAGGTGGAACTTCAAATCGACAGCGAAGCCGGAGACGTCATAATCACGATGGCAGAGAACGCCGATGATCCTTCAACGCTTTTCAAGGCCAAGGATCTGGTGACAGCCATTGGAAGAGGTTTTTCCCCCGAGCATGCTTTCCGGTTAGTGCGCGACGAAGAGGCCGTGCTCGACGTGATAGACTTGCGCAGCGCCTTTGGCAAGTCTGAAGCTGACATCAAAAGAGTTCAGGGACGAATAATCGGAATGAACGGTAAGACTCGTCGAATAATCGAGGAACTGACGGACACGAACGTGTCAGTTTATGGTCACACGGTGAGCATCATTGGATCGGTCGAACAGGTTCAGATTGCTAGGGACGCAATAGAAATGCTGGTCAAAGGCAGCATGCACGGCACCGTTTACAGGTTCTTGCACAGAAAAAGGAGAGAACTCAAAAAGAAAAAGCTTGAACTCTGGGAGAAGCCGCCCAAAGAAAAGTAACATTAACCAGCTCGTTTCGCCGTCGCAATGCGTAAGCCACACTGGATGAAGGTATAATCATACCTTCTGTTACCCCAAAAATGTTCTCGTATACAATAGCATCAACAGATTCGATATTGCCACCAGCTTTGAAAGGGCGGGCTCGCGCACTCAAGATCACAATCATTCTGGTTTCATGGGGGCCAGAGTCGTCATCGCCCGCTATGCAAGAGTGGGAGGGGGCTCGGATAAAAGGTTTATACGTGCCATGATAGGTGTATTGAAACGTCATGTTAAAGCGTATTCGCGTGTTTCCATTGGCTGCTGAAAGCCTTGGCGTGCGGTCGATGTGCACGTTTGTTGAAACCGTAGACATCAAAATTCTCTTGGACGGTGGAGTGTCTCTTTGTCCAAACCGTTTCGGTCTCCCGCCTCATCCTCTAGAGTTCGAGGCTATAATTGAAGCTCGCAGAAGAATCGCTGAAGCCGCTGCCAAAGCTGATATCGTGTCAATAAGTCATTATCATTATGACCATGTTACACCGTCTTTCGAAGATTGGCTCTGCAACTGGACTGAGCCTGAAAGAACCGCACGCCAAATATACGAGGGAAAAACCGTTCTAGCGAAAAACCCCCGGGAACAAATCAATCCCAGCCAAAGAGAAAGAGGATGGTTGTTCCAGAAAACAACCGAAAGGTACATAGGAAAGCTTGAAACTGCCGACGGAAAAACCTTCACATTCGGTAGCACAAGAATCAAATTCTCCGAACCCGTACCTCATGGGCCGGAAAACTCAGACCTTGGATGGGTTCTGATGACCACAATAGAGCTTGAAAACGAGAGATTTCTTTACGCGCCAGACGTACAAGGACCAATGTCGACGCGCACCCTTGAAATGATCCTGAACGAGAAACCTCAACTCATGATAATCGGCGGGCCTCCCCTTTATCTGGCCGGGTTCAAAGTCGGAGAAGAGCAGATTCGCAACGGTCTAAGAAGCTTGGAAAGAATCGCGGAAGCAGTGCCTTATGTCCTTCTCGAACATCACATTCTGAGAGACGAGAATTGGCGCGAAAAAACAACCAAGCTATATTACAGCGCGTACAAATCTGGGCATACCCTTCAAACTGCTGCTGAATTTGCAGGAAGGCAGAACGCCTTCTTGGAGGCAAGAAGGAAGAAGCTGTTCACAGAGTATCCGCCGTCAAGGGATTTTGAAGTCTGGATGCGTTTGAGTGAAGAGCAGAAAAAACACGTTAAGCCGCCAGTCTTAACTCATCAATACCACAAGGAAACATCTTGAAGTCGCACTTGATGGCAACTAGCACCTGTATACAAAAGCATCAGCCGTGTTTCTCAACCAAATCCCAGAAGCGCGTTCGATGTGTTAGGAATGGACCGTTGTCGAATGCCAGAATATGAGTGTTTTCGCAAATGTGTTTTTATCGCAATTCGACAAAGCTAACGTGGGTATCTGAAAATGAGTGGTAGGCTTTCGCGGAGAAATTTCTAGAGTTGTTTCACGCTTTGTGGTAGGGTGGGCCAAAAATCGAGGATAAGAACGCAGACAGCTGGATCGCCATTTGGTTAAGAAGATTTAGGATTTTGCGGTTTGGAGAACGGGGTGAAGACATTTCTATGGTTTCGTGCGTTAGGTCATCAGTTCAGGCTACTGCTGTCTACAGAAATGGAAGGAAGTCCGATTGCAAGCAAGCAATCTAGATGGTTGCGGTTGTCCAACTGTCGGCCTTTGTTCACGCTTACAGAGAGCTTCTGTAATTCTGCACTATTAGAAGCCCGTCTTGCTTGTCCACGACTCCGTCTCCATTGATGTCTGCCTGTACATTCCAATTAGGATCGCCTGCCTTCGCGCCATAAGCTGCGTCCCAAGCTGTCAAGTCGTTGACGTCAACTTTGCCATCTCCGTTCACGTCTCCGATGAGCTTCAGCTTGACCGCACCATCCACATAGACGTTGTTCGTCGTATTCGTCTCGTAAGGCAGAACATCAGCCTGAGCCGCGATGACGTATGGAGTATTACTAGCTGGGAACCCTGAGGTGTTCCAGTCGTACAGTACGCTTCTCGTTTCGCTTGGCAACAAGTTCAGAATCTCCAACGATGTAAGATTGTCTCCATTTGCAGAGATTGTTGTATTGAAGTTTTCAGGCACGTTGCCGTAGTTTTGCAGTGTCACGGTTATCTCCACGATACTGCCCGCATATGTCTCGTTTGTTGAAGTGCTCACTCCTGTGACTGCTATTTCGTGCTTGATGATTGCTATGTAGCCGTCTTGGGTTTGGGTTGGAATAATCTGGCTGTTGCCGTCTTTGACGGTGACGTCGTGGAAGTGCAGTGTCGTGATTCCATAGTCCACCACTGCAAGGTTAAGGATTAAGAGTGTTGCATTGCCATTGACCGTGACGGGATTATTGTATGTGAGTCTCACGTACAAGTAACCTAGATGATCCTCAATTTCGCAGTAGACTGACGGAATTCGGCCTTGGATCGGCTGCTTCGCCACTTCCACGATGTAGAAGATGCTTGGAACGTAGCTCATGTTAAACTCGCAATACGCCATGTTCGTCATGAAAGCTGACAAGACCAAAACTGCCATGATTAGCACAGAGATTCTTCTCTTCAACATACCACCCCCTTTTCGTTTCTTTGGATCCAAAAGCGACTCTTCACTTGAATGGAGGAAATAACATCAAGAACGCCATTATGGCCTCTACTGGTATTCACCTTTCTCCCTTCTTCTAAGTACAACTAGTTCTCACTGAGGATAAAGCTTGCGGAAAAATGTTCTCCTCACATTCAATACAACAGACTGTCTGGAAAATCAACCAACAAATAAACTCCTAATCTCTTAGCCTCGGATTCCTTCTAAAAAAGTGGAGGGCCGGGGCCGGGATTTGAACCCGGGCGCTAGGCTCCACAGGCCTATAGGCTACCAAGCTACCTCACCCCGGCCACGTTTTGGAAGGCTCCGTATACTTTTTGGTGTTCTAGCTCATTTGCGTTTCTTAAGAAGCCTCGGATTTCCTTCTGGCACATGTACCCAAACCTAGCTTCAAGCAATGTTCTCACTTCTTCAGGTTCTTTGGCAACTTCAACGATGAGCCTGTTACGGCTCCATTCAAAGATTGTGCGATCAATGCTGCGGATCTTTCCCTGTTGCTTGTCTCTCAATGCGGGCGCTTGGTGTCCTCACTGATTGATTTAAAGTGGCCTGTCTGTCCTCTTCTCTATGAAGAGTTCGCCATTCACCACCCTCAAACCTATGTTATCTTCTTTCCACTTGATGTATTCTGGGTGAGAAACGTAAGTCCTCACTCCCTTCTTGGTCTGGACTTGCTTCTTGATAGCCATGCTAAAATCTACTCCATTACGTTTAGCTACTTGAGTGAGCGCTTTCTCAATGGAAGGATACGCACTCTTGGGTGTAAGGTCTTCCTTGATGGAGCCTAATAGTACTTTGTAGGTTCCCTTCTTCTCCTTGGCTATCGCATTGACCAGTTCTGAATACTTACTCTGCCTCTTGTGTCTCTTTGATTCTGGCACCCTCTTCACTTTTTCGTATAACTTGGATTTCTTGATCGTCGCTTTCCTTCTTTCTTTCACAAAGTCTTTCATTACCAATGGTTTTTCGAAGACGTCTTCACTCATAAAGACACATACATAACAGCATGTATTTCACTATATAAATGGCACGTGCACATCTATTTTGCGAGCCTCTTGGGGTTTGGAGTTCAAAGCAATAAACATTTAACTATTCTCGAGCCTTCACAAACATTGAGGAAACGACTGCATGAGTGTTGCGCTCAAGCCTCAGTTCACGAAGAGAATTCTCCTATTTGTCGGCATTGGATTAGCCACACTTGTCATTTACCTCTACTATTTTATAGGCACCGTAAACGTTGCTGTGGTGATCAAGCAGACAAACCTCCTCTATTACGCGTCAGCTTTTGTCGCTTTCTTAGCAAGCGTTATCTTCTATTCACTAGCTTGGCACAGCCTGCTACGCAATCTCGACATAGAAGCCAAAATCAATAGAGTGTTGCTGTTTGCATGGGCTGGAATGTTCTTTGACGCCGTCGTTCCAGATCCAGGTTGGAGCGGAGACCTGTCAAAAGCTTACATGTTGTCCAAGGCTTCAGGTCAGGAAGCAGGAAGAATTGTAGCGTCCGTTGTTGGTCAAAAAATCATCGTAATGGCAGTCACAGTCGTCGACCTGATTCTAGGCCTGGCTCTCTTGGCATTGAACTACACTCTCCCAAGCGATGTCCTCATCTTTGTTACCATCGTGCTGTTTTTAACTGTTTTTTCACTCATCGTGGTCTTGTACTTGAGCACAAACGCCCAAGCAACAAGGAGGATATTGGGTTGGCTTATACGTGTCGCATGCTTTGTGCGGAGAGGTCGCTGGAACCCCCAAGATTTTCGGGTTAAAGCAGAACGAATGTTAAACAGGTTTCATGAAGGAATGCGGACCTTAAGTGCCAGTCCAAGAGCTCTAGCTCGACCGATTTCATTTTCCCTTCTGGCATGGGGTTTCGACGTTTCGATAATTTTCTTAACCTTCGCTTCGCTGGGATATTCCGTGCCCGTGGACAAAGTCCTGATTGTATACGCCTTGACAGGAAGCTTGCAAGCCATGGGCGTGTCCTTCCTGGGCTTTACCGAAATCATCGTGAGCAGTTCCTACGCCATACTCGGCATCCCAGCCGTCATCAGCGTCTCTGCAACCCTGCTAGCAAGAGTCGTAACTCTTTGGTTCAAACTAGTCGTCTCCTACGTCGTTTTTCAATGGGCAGGCATTGGACTGTTGCTGGGAAAAAGCCAGCAAGTTAGGACAGCATTGCCGAACGTCAGCTGAGGCGCACTCCTGAGAACTCGAACATTCCCGAAATATATAAGAGACTAGCGAGGCGACAACACAGTAGACTCCTAGCAGAAAAGCACAACTCTTCTTCCAGCATGTCCGCTCGCGTGTTTAAGGCAATTAGCCATGTCCTCAGTGCGGATCCTGACTGAAACAGTCTTGGAATATCAAGCTGTTAACGGCTTTCTGTTCGAAGGAATGTCGAACGTACAAAATTTACAAAAAACAGCTAAACCATGATCCTAAGGTACAACGGAAATGCATTGAAGTCTTAAATTTGGCCATACTGTCGACGGTGCACCAAGAGCGAAATGCGAAGTAAATCTTTCGGTTGTACATTCGACAGAACCATCCCATCGAGACTTGGTTGAAGCTTCTAGGCTCAAGCGATGCCTCCGATCAGCAGTGAAGCAATGACAGCGATCGTGACAATTACGGCAGTTTCGAGTAACGTTACCTTCCAATGTACCTCGGATTTTCTGGAGCGGTAGCGAACCAGAAACAAACCCGTCACTGTGGCACCTATGGCGAGGGATACGATAATGTTTAGGGGTTTTGGTAAGACAAAATAAACCATTATTGGTACTATACCCGCCATGAAAGAGGTTGTCCCGCATAGCAAGGCTGCAAGAAGGTTTGAACGGTTTATGTCCTTGTGTAAGACTGTGAACAAGTGCTTGACGAGCATCAACGACTTCTCTCGCTCAAGTTTGCCACGAATGTCGCTCAAGCTGTAGTTCATCAGCGTTTGAAGCGTTATCATGTCAGCCAAGTCCTCAGTTATTCCTCCAAGGAGAAAACTCAAAATTGGTTATGGCAACAGATGATAGCGCCAGAAACGCGGCAAAAGCAGCGGCCTTCACCGTCAAACCGGCAATGAAGGCTGAAAGAATAACCACAAGCCCGTGATTGAACCATCAACCAACCCTGCTACAACCTCAATTATAGGCTCTTTCCTCAACAACAAGCTTCGCCATTCCTTGCCAAGCTTGGCACCTTGCTCAGTAAGTTGCACCATTCCGCCCTCGTTGAGTATTAATCCTTCAGAAGCCATCTCGTCGAGGGTTCTGTCAAAGTCATCCATTTCAACACAAACGTAGTTCGCGCAGACCCTGTCCATCCTATGCTTGAGCAAAGCCTTCTGCAACCCAGCACCTCTGCTCAGGCTTATCAACACAATTACCCTGATAATATCCGGCAATTCCTGTATCTCAAACGACAAGCGAACTTATCCCCAACAGCGAAATGAAGACAGAGCAAAACCAATAACCACTCTTCCCAGGTATTTTGGGGTGCAGGAAGAAAGGTATTCGAAACTTGTCGAAGCTTATAGGTACATAGACCACCACTGACAGCACGGTCTCTTCTAACATGATAACAACACTGTTTCTGGCTCTTTCTGAGTGCAGATGCTTTGAAGAGATGCATTCAATGGTTGCATGCCCGCGATTTCGGTAAGCATTCTACAGAAGTAACATCCTCTGGCAGGAGCGAAATACAGTCGAATACGTGGAAATCGGCAGAGATGATTCAACTTCCGGATTATGGCCTATGCAAAATGCGGCAAAATTGTAAATTTGACCATGGCCTGCAACGTTCAGAAAACGGAATTGGCGCGAACTGAAAGATTCATAGAAGAAGAGAGTGACGCGCCTAAAACACGCCCGCCATTGAAAATAGACGGCGCGCAGTGTTAGATCTTAATGAAAAAAATGGTTGACAATGCCTTGAGTGATTCGCTTGTGCACTTCTTTTTTCAGTTGCAGTTTGTGAGAGCCCGGTTTCCACGTTGGGAGCCCCTTAAGAGGAAGATCACCTATTCTCACTGCACCTGCCACTTTCTTGCCGTAATGGTTTACCCTTACGTACAAAACTGAAAGCTCCATGTCAATCGACAATGCGCCTTGCTTCTGCAGGTTGACTAGAAGCAGTTTGTTTCTGCAAGGAAAAACTGAACCGTTGCGTGCAGGCCACTGTGCACTCTTACACCGAGATCCGCAACTGTTTTCTCGATTCCAACCCTTAGCTCTCGGGCAAGATTTTTGTCTGCCTTTGCTGGGACCTCAGCGGGAAAGAGCACCTCAGTCACTTTGTCAAGCCGAACGCGCGAAAGAGGCACGTTGATGTCAGCGTTTTCAACGCTTTTGCCTATGCCTCCCCCAGTCCCAATGAACACGATTTCCTTGGCGTTCTTGCAATGGCACAAAACGTAGCTTGAATCCGCGAAATTCGACGCACCCAGTCCACCCTCGCAGAACAGAACTCGTCGACTGTTGTTCCAAACCAAAAAGCCGTTGCCAGCTTTCTTAAACGTCAGCGCGTTACCATCCCAGATGGCTGGCAAATCCGGAAAAGTCTCTGCAATCTTAAGGGGGTTATGACGATGTTTGCAGGGATAGACGTCGGCTTAAGGCCAAAGGCACTCTGTGCCGGTCATTTCACGGCTTCTTCTTCCATCTCTCCGTAAGCCATCCTACTGCTCACCCATGACCTGCACAATCACTGTTCTTCTTCTTGGGTGAACGTCCGTCTCTACGAACATGAGCGACTGCCACGTTCCGAACTCCACGTGGCCATCAACCAATGGCAGTGTTCTGTCAGGAGGCAGCAGAACAGATCTCAGGTGCGCGTGCGCGTTAGAGGGGTGCGAATACTCCTTGTTTCTTGGGACCATCTTTTCCAGAAAGGCTCTAATGTCTTCTAGCAGGCCGTATTCGTTCTCCGTCAAAATAAGTACTCCCGTAGCATGGGGCGCGAAGACATGCACAACTCCGTTCCTGATTCGGGATTTGGCAACAGCCGCCTGAATCTGGTCAGTTAAGTCTATGAACTCTATCTCGCCCTTTGTGTCGAAACTGATGTTCGTGTTGAAGACCTTAAAGTCTGCCATGACAGCCTCACTCCAACAATTTGGTCATTATCACTTCGTCTGTGTATTTGCCTTCTTTCAAATGCTTCCTCGGTATGAAGCCAGTCTGCACGAACCCAACATTCTCGTAAACGTGGATCGCGCGCTTATTGCTCGCAAACGCGGAGAGAGTCAAGACCTTTAGACCCGTTTCCTGCGCCTGCTCGAGCAAGACACGCATCATCGCAGTTCCGATGCCTAAATCCCTGAAACCTCTTCTGACGATTATGCCAACAACGCCGACGTGTTTCTCGTACGCCCTCTGCCCATTGACATCAGAAGACGCAACGACTCCGCCATCGACCTCAGCAACCAAGAAAAAAGTCTTACCCTCCTCCAGCCGAGCAAGGACCCCTGACCGCCAATCAATCTCCTCATCTCTCGAAGCCTTCTCATCCCTGTATATCTCTGCTGCCTCGTCGACGAGTGAGTTAACGAGTTCGAGCAGATCATCCAAATCCTCCCATCGGGGGGTTCTCAAAACAACCTTGCGCCCGTCGTTGACAGAAAGCTCTTGAAAAACCTTCCCAGTCTTCATAATTCAGATTTGAGTCAAAACCACTTTAATACTTTTTAGCTTCCGCACAGTCGAAGAGCTCAGAGCTTGGAAGTCTCGTTGATGCTTTTGTATACGGCATCTCACCCTTTCTCTGAAAGAAAGTGCTGGTGACATGTAGAAGTTCTTGGTATTACTCATACAACCATAATCACCAAACAGTAAAGTCTGCATCTGAAGACGACGAAAACATTGGCCATATAGCCTATACTAGACAGTACAACTTGCTGCGCTCATGGAAGACTGCCAAGGAAAAAGCCTATTCAGACTCGTATCATCACACAAAAAATCCTGGTGAAACCTCAAAGCTAGCTTCCCAAATCGTATACAGAAGCATCGCCGAAGATCCCAGTTGCATGTCGCCATTTCCGGTCACTCTCAAAGAGAAGGAACACGGCACCTGTGAAGCATCCAAAGCCGAGTTTAGTTCCTTCTCAAAACCCTGAACCACAAAGATGATGCTTCGGTTTTCTTTTGTTCAATACTAACCATTCCACAACGCACCTCCTCTAGACAGACGTCAGTCGCCGGACTAAGAGCGACACTGCTAACGTGCGCCTCACTTTCCTAGGCAGAAAAGCTGGTCAGAAACTCGAAGCAGCCTCGAAGTGTGAGACGAAACTTTCGCATGGAGATTTTCGGGGGTTTTTCTATAGGGTCACGGTCAACTCCATGCCCAAGACCAGAAGGCTTGACAAAACGGGCAAAAAAGGGTTCCTTTCATAAATCGGAACCCAATTCAAGCTTTGCGATTTCGTCCTCGGCTTAGGAAACTTGCGCCTTTCTTGGTAGGCAGGCCTTCGAACAGCAACAGCTTCGAAGCACAGGACTTGTAGAGAAAAGGGCATGAAAAGCTGGCCAAACGGAAAAGGAGCCAAATCGGAAACTCGTTCAAGACACTGGTCAGAAGTCGCACTTCTGCATTTGTGCAGCAGTATGTTATCAGTTTCTTCATATTGCAGATTTTGAAATAAGCGCTTTAATTCTCCATCACGACGTGTTCTGATAGAGAAAGGTCACAGAGGGTGTCATGCTTGCCTCTCGACGGTTTCGGGAACGACGTTGAAACGCTCGAAAGGAACGTTAACGTGAGAAACGTAAGAGTACAATGGGACTGGGGGAACTTCAAGACTACCGAAGGCTTCCCAGTGGATGACAATCTAATAAACTGGGCAATAGGACAGGAACAAGCGCTCAAGGAATGTTTCTTATGCTTGGACGAATGGGTGCACAAGCTCAAATGGCTAGATGAAAACAAGTGGTACGAAAGCTGGAGCACAGCGGACAAATCCAAACCTGAGGTCAAAAGCATCATCAGTCCGGGGCCATACCTGCTCCTGCTGGGAGACCCTGGAACCGGCAAATCGCTTATCGGCAAAGCACTAGCAGAAAAACTCACCCAAGTCTACAAAGAGAATGGCATAAAGCTTTTTGACGCTGTCTGTTGGAAAAATCAGTTACTGCCGAGCCAACCCCGAGTGTCAATCCACAAAGCAGGAGAAGCAAAGAAAATCATCCAGAAAGAACAGCTTAGAGATCTTAAGAGAAAATTCCTTACAAAAGTGGGGTTCAAGGTTCTACAAATCTTCATGATTCTGCTGGGCCTATTCTTGATAGGCCTAGGATTCTACTTTATGTTTCAAGCTTGGCAGGCATGGCAAGGAGCAAGCGACGCCCTGCGTAGCACCTACGGCAGCTTCTCAGATTTCCTCGTACAAAAGTTCGTGGGCCTCGTACCCTTAACATTCATACCCGGTGGGAGCCTAATCTTCTTCGGAGTCTTCCTTTGGTGGTTCTCGAAAATGGGGGGCATGGGAAACATGAAGGGCATCGGTGGGGCTCAACAGACGGACGTCCCGAAACTCATCGTTGACAACAGCTCTGGCCACGCCCCGTTCATAGATGCAACTGGTCACAAAAGCGCGCAACTCTTCGGCTCAATCGCATGGGATCCATACCAAACAGGGGGCTTGGGAACACCTGAACACCAAAGAGTCAGCGCCGGAGACGTGCACATCGCATCCCTCGGCATCTTATACATCGACGAGATAAAAAACCTCGACCCTGATGAAGCAGTGACGCTCTTAACGGTGCTTGAAGACGGAAAGCTCCCAATAACGTTGCGAGGTAGATTCGGCGGCAGCGACACGGCAGCCATGGCCGTCTCAACAGAACCTGTTCCCACAATAACATTCCTCGTTGGCGCGGGCAACTTCGACAGCATAGGCCAGCTTCACCCAGCATTGATGGACAGAATCTACGGCTACGGCAAAGTCGTCAGAATGAACAACGATATGCCTAACACCATGGAAAATCGACGCAGATACGTGCAGTTCATAGCGCAAGAGGTGAAACGATTCAACCTCGTTCCATTCAGCCGAGAAGCATGCCTCGAAATAGTCGAAGAAGGCAGACGCAAAAGCGACAAAAAAGACGCGTTGACAACCCGTTTCAGAACTCTAATCTCCATAATAAAGACCGCCTCAACGCTCGCAACCAATGAGGGTTGTAAAAGCGTCGAAAGAAGACACGTGCTAGAAGCCGTCGGACAACACTGCAAGACCATTCAGATGCAAATGCTGGAACACGACATGAACGAAAGGGGAAAACTCCTGGAAATAAAGCCGAAAGGAGTCAAACTCGGCCAGATTCACGGGTTGGCAGTCGTTAAAGATCCTTACAGCGGCGAAATGACAGGCAGCGTCCTAAACGTAAAGGCCCAGATGGTCAAGAGAAGCGAACTTCCAAGAAACTACTCCATCAAAGGCTACTACAAAGTCACTGGAGTAGCAAAAGGCCAAAGCTTCATTTCAGACAGCATCGCCAAGGTCAGAAGTGTGATACTGCAAAAATACGGTGCCGACATAGCCCAGGACTATCTGACGCACATTGACTTCGCCCAGTCCTACGGTGTGGACGGACCGTCGGCAGGCGTGTCAATGACCATACTTCTGTGCTCGCTCATCGAAGGAAAGCCTGTGAGACAAGACGTAGCAGTCACAGGGGAAATCAACCTAGGCGTCGGAGACTCCATTCACGTAACAGCTGTAGGAGGTGTTTACGAGAAAATAAAGGCCGCAGAAGCTTGGGGATTCAAGAAGGTGGTCATTCCGCAGAAGAACTTTGAAAACTCCATCGACGTGAACGACTACACGATAGAAGTTGTTCCAGCAGCAACCCTCGACGACTACCTTAGAGAATGCTTAATCGACAAACCAATGCTCAGAGTCCCGGTTCAAACTTATAAGCACAAAAACCATAGGAACTCTCAGAACTGAGGAGGCAGCAAGCAAAAATCAAAGCTGAAGCTCCTCCAGACTCGGAGAACAGTCACGAGTGAAGCAGGTTGACAAAGACGCCATTCGCAGATGGCGAAAGAGAGGCTTCTACACCGAAAACGCCCTCGTAAAACTTCTGCAAAAAAACGGGTATCACGCCGTACGTGTTCCGGTAAGCAATCCAAGCCTCAGCCCTCTGCCAGACATAATAGCCAGAAAAGACTCTGAGATATACGCCTTCGAAGTCAAAAACGCAAAGTATTACGCCTACTTTCCGAAACAGCAAATCGAAAAACTCTTCAGATTCCTGAATGAACTCGTTCCCGTCGCGAACGAACACAAACACGCCGTGCTCGGGGCGCACCTAGGCAAAAGATGGATCTTCAAAGAAGTAGGCTGGAGAGACTACGAAAAAAACAGGCTTCCAGAAAAAGCGAGAATCCTCAAAAGAGACAGGGGAAACCTCGATCTGACCAACCGGCACCAGATACGAGAATCACAAGGTGGCGTCACTAACCCCGGATCAGCTGAAGCAAAGCGATAGAAGCCCGTGGACTGCATTGACCTTCTAAGGACTTAACGCCTCTGGCGTACCATGACTGATTGATATGACTTGTGAGCAGCTCGGCCCATCCCAGAACGTAACTATCGCAACCTTCATTTTGATGCTCTTACTTCTTTGCTTTAGGTAGAGAAGAGTGAACTCCAAATGAAGGATATCAAAACTGTCGTATCGGCATCGTCATTGAGCAAGATTTACGGGAAAAATGAGGTTAGAGTCGAAGTTTTGAAGGACGTAGGACTTGACGTTGAAAAGGGTGAATTCACTGTAATCGGTGGTCCTTCGGGCTCAGGAAAGACAACCCTCTTGAACATCGTCGGAGGCATCGACAAACCCACGAGCGGGAGGATTATTGTTTTCGGGGAAGACTTGGAAACCAAGGATGAGGATTTCCTGGCAAGTTTCAGATGCAATAACATCGGCTTTGTTTTCCAATCCTACAATCTCGTTTCCACGCTAACAGTCGCGGAAAACGTTGCCTTTCCGATGGAATGGGCTAGGAAAGCAGAAAACCACGTGAGAAAACGGGTGGAAGAACTGTTGGGCCTCGTAGGCCTACAGCACAGAGCAGAACACTTCCCATTTCAACTGAGCGGCGGCGAACAACAACGCGTGGCATTTGCCCGGGCATTAGCAAACGATCCGCCGTTGCTTCTTGTCGATGAACCCACTGGAAACCTGGACGTCAAAACGAGCAAGAGAATCATTCAGATACTGGCAGCATTGAAGAATGAGGGAAAGACCATCATTGTTGCAACTCATGACGAGCAGATATCTGAGTTAGCCCACCAAGAATTGTATTTGGAAGACGGCAGGCTGACAAGTGAAAATGAGTGAAACTTCATTCTCAATAAACGATCTGCTACGCAGAAAGTTACAAACAACTCTAGTCATCGTCAGCTTGATGCTGTGTGTTGCCTCAACGCTCTTTCTGCTTCTCTTTGCCCAAGAAATAGGATTTGGCATCTCGATGATTACCGAGGGTAAACTGACTGCCGGCTTCTCCGTGATATTTTCTCCTTTCATGACACTGCTTACGATTCTGATTTTCCTCGCGGGAACAGTCATGATTTCGTTCACGGCCTTTATCATGACATCCCAGAGAATCAGGGACATTGGACTTATGAAGGCGGTAGGATGCCCAACTGACCTGCTTTTCGGCTATTTCTTCACCGAACTCATAATCGTGACGGTCGTGGGCTGCTTGTTAGGCACTGTTCTAGGTGTCGTAATGAACATGGCCTCAACAAGTCTCCTGAACGGTCTTGGTTTCCAACTCTCACAACAACCGACCAATCTGTGGATGCCTGTCGCGATATTCAGCGTTTTCTTTGCACTTTCGCTTGTTCTTGGGGCCGCGCCGATTCTTTCGGCGACCAAGACTGAGACTGCAAAAATTTTTTCACCTGCCTATTACCTCGGGCTGAGCAAAGAGCCAGGCTTTAAGGTTGTCTCAAAATCAGGCGTCACTCTGAAGATAGCAACAAGAACATTGGTTCGTCACAAATCAGCCACCATCAGAATCGTCCTTTGTCTAAGTACCGTTTTCTTTCTGGTCACTGTAGCTGTTGCAGGAGGACTTATCGCTGAAGGCACTACCAGAAGCTGGGTTGAAAGTGCCGTTGGCAGAAATACTGTGCTAATAGCGCATCAAGACATGGTTAACCAGTACAAACTGCTACTGTCAGAGTTTTATGAAGGAGGAAACGATACTCAGTTCAACTACACAGATGACAGATACCTTATACCTGCCGACCTCCTCAACCAACTGCGCCTATTAAACGAAAACATGAGCATAGACGAACGCCTGGTTTTAGAGGCGCCAGTTAGAGAGATTCAAGGCATCATCCTAGGAAGCAGCACGGCGGAAACACAGTACGTCGGGGATAGCCGACAAGGAAACTCTCTCGTGGTAGGCGTCGACCCGGACAGCGTGCTGAACAACTGGTCTTTGAACGGCATATTCTTGGAGAAAAATCAAAGCGCAGAAGCCGTTATCGGTGATTCACTCGCACAGAAACTCTTCTCCTTGCCATTGTATCAGAAGATAAGAATCTCCGACGAGGATTTCAGCGTAGTTGGTGTTTGCCTCGACCCGCTTAACAATGGAAACGTCACATATGTCCCTCTTAGTACGTTGCAGAGCATAACAGGCATATCAAGACCTAACGCGCTTATGATAAGGCTTGACCCTTCAGCAAATAGGGTGGACGCCTTGAATGGGATAAGCGCGGCTGTCAAAGAAGCAAATGCAACGGATTTCCAAGTTTTCGAGCTTGATGCGGTGCTGAACAAAAACCTAGGTTTTCTGGATTTCATCTGGTCTACGATAATGTCTCTGCCTCTACTTTCTTTGATTACTGCATCCTTGAGTCTACTAGGGTACGTGATGCTTACTATCAATGAACAACGGCAAGAGTTCGGCGTTCTGAGAGCCCTAGGAGCCAAGCCTGGAACCGTTTTGAGCATTGTCTCTGCACAGAGCTTGATAGTTTTGCTGGCCAGTTATGCAGTTGGAATAGCCTTTGGCACAATAACTACGTTGCTAATCTTGGTGCAAAATCCACTTATAACGCCCTACACGGTCATTCAAATAGCCGGTTGGCTTCTTCTAGCCTTAATCATCACATTTGCTTCGAGCATCTACCCTGCCATAAGGTTTGCAAAGAAGCCTGTGCTGGAGACTATGATCCAATCTTGAAGCGTGAGTGCGTTTTGCTGAAGTGTTTCAGCGAGTCCATGCACATTGGAAGCTGAGTCAAAAAGTCTTGCAATTGAAGGATCGGAACGATTGGTGTTCCATTGTGAAACTTGAACCTTACGGGCGTCAATGAGAGAATCATAGGAAAGAATTTTGCTTCGCTCCACGAAGCACAGTCAACTCTGACTGCAGGATTCGGCAAAGACTCAGAAAGCGCAAACGTCCGTCTCACCTGCTCTTCGGCAACTCTTTTCAGCGTCGAAGGGTACAAGCCGTGGCGCCAGTGTTTGCAATCCGCACAGACAACTAGCGGTTTTCTGCAGCCGACGATGTCTATTTCCCACCTGCGCCCGCCCTGCTTGAAACGCAAGTTTGTCCTAACTCTGTAATCATGTGACTCGAAGGCAACGGCGGCTATACTCTCGAACTCTTTCCACTCCAGAAAACCGGCCACTCGCTCATAATCAGCGCCCAGCTGCAATGCACGCACGGCCAGTTTGAGACGTTGCAGAGCATTAGTTTCGATGAATTCGTCATGCACATAAACCAGTTCATCATTTTGCAATCTTTGCAGCAATCCAACAACAACTGCGGACGGAAGTCTCAGGTCTTTCTTGACTAGTTCATGTAAAATAGGCTTGCCTTTCGAAAGTTTTAGAAGCGAAATTATCACTTCGCTCAAAACCTGCATTACTCAACCTCCTAGTCTTTACACAAAAATGTCAAGAAAAACCCCTTAAGCTACTATTTATATTAATTGCGTTGCATAATGACCGGGCACCAACTTTTGCAGAGCCTGACAAGTCGGGTTCTTCTTCATTCTTTGCAGTGAACATCATTAAACCGGGCAGACTTTTAATATTTCCTAATCGAAGCTGTGGTTACGGAACGAAGGTCGCCTGATGAAGATAGAGGCGTTGTGCTTCATGTGCCTGTGATGCATGCCTCTGGAGCTGCTTGAGTCAGGCGATGGAAATCATAATAAGGCCGCGTACAAAATTGAAACCGTGGCGAGCTAAGAATGCCCGATTATGTTTCAAGAACGCCCAATTCCCGAATCCTCTATGAGAGGGCAAAAAAGGTTCTTCCAGGAGGGGTTTCTTACGGCATACGCTACTTTGAGCCGTACCCATTCTACACTGCCCGAGCCCAAGGAAGTAAACTTTATGATGTCGACGGCAATGAATACGTGGACTTTTGGTTAGGGCACACTGCTCTCATCCTAGGCCATGGACACCCGGTTGTAATGAATGCTGTAAAGGAGCAGCTTCAAAGAGGCACACACTATGGAACCTGCCACGAGCTTGAGATCAAGCTGGCTGAGCAGGTTGCGAAGATGGTTCCAAACGCGGAAATGACTCGCTTCACAAACTCTGGGACGGAGGCGAATATGTATGCAACACGTTTGGCACGAGCATACACTGGAAAGGACAAGATTGCAAAGTTCGAAGGTGGATGGCACGGAGGCTACGACGCACTTCAAGTGAGCATAAAATACCCCTTTGATGTTCCAGAATCAGCTGGTCTGACAGCTGGAGCAACCCAGGACACCATCGTTCTACCTTATAACAATCTGGAAGGGGTAAGGGAAAAACTTAGAGGCAAAGAGATCGCTTGTATCATAATCGAGCCCGTTCTAGGCGCTGGTGGAGGCGTTCCCGCCGAAAAGGAGTTCTTGCAAGGGCTTCGAGAGTACTGTGATGAGCGAAACACACTACTGATTTTTGATGAGGTGATTACCGGTTTTAGGCTGGCTCCTGGAGGAGCTCAGCAGTATTATGAGGTAGAAGCTGACGTGACAGTGCTAGGGAAAATTCTGGGAGGGGGCTTCCCAATAGGTGCATTTTGCGGAAGAAAAGAAATCATGGAGCGATTAAACACCCTCGTTTATCAACGTCCGAGTTATTCTTTCCACGGCGGAACTTTTGCCGCCAACCCGATAACGATGACGGCTGGCCTTGCGACATTGAAACTGTTAGAGGACGGCAAATTGCTAAACAAATTGAATAGGGCTGGAGCCAGAGTCAGGAACGAACTGTCGAGCATTTTTGGAGCATACAAGATTGACGTGCAACTAATCGGAGCAGGTTCCATTTTTAACACACATTTCACAAAGGAAGGAGTAAGAGATGCAATTGCCGCCTACAAGGCAGACAGAAAGAGACTCATCAGCTACGATCTGGCGCTAATGGCCAATGGGCTCTTTTTCCTCCCAACGCACAACGGTGTTCTAAGCACCGAACACTCTAAAGTCGACATGGAAAAACTATTTGCAGAAACAGAAGAATACGCGAAACAAGAGCGCGCTGACGGGCATTGAATTATCTGGAAAGTGCAGATGTGCGTGGACTTGAACGTCTCAACGTCTGCTCCGCCCTCTTCAGGTCTAGAGGGGTGTTAATGTTGAAGAACGTTTTGAGCTCCGGGTCCAGTTGCTCCAAGACGAGGGTGGATACATAACGTATGTAGTGCAAATTGTCCAGCATGGCCTGCATGTTAAGCTTTCCAGCGCACAAAGCGACGTTTGAAGCTTCTAGGGCGGCTTCTGTGCAGTAAACTGCCTGCAGTGGCTCCACATAACCGTTGGGCCATCGAGGGACGCATGCATTTCTGCCTGTGCACAGTTCAAGGAGTAGGGAAAGAATGTCCCTTGAGGCGAAAGGGGTGTCACATGGAAGAAGAAGCGAATATTCTCCGTGTGCTTCTTCGAAACCAGTCGATGCTCCACCAAGCGGACTATGTACGTTGACCTTGTCAGCTACAACGTTTGCGCATGCATCAGTCGCCTTCAAGTACTCGTCCATGTGTTCCTTGCAGCTGACTACCACTATCTTCTCATCTACGACATTGTCGACTGCGTTCAGAACATGTTTTACGAGCGGCTTTCCAGCCAATTGGAGCAGCCCCTTATCCTGGCCAAACCTGCCAGAAAGGCCGCCTGCAAGGATTATCGCCGACCTGCTCAATAATGCGCTGTCTCCGTGACCACGTGAAGTCCTAACATTGTTTCTTCTGTTGTATAAGTTTTATGCGTGAAATATTACAAAGTCGGAATACAGTATATAGCCAAAGACTGAGACTAGCTATGAGCAAAGGGAGAAACGAAGCAAATGAGTTCAGAGGTCAGGGAACTAAGCCGGATAATATGCAATCGGTGTGACCAGAAGGAATATGAGAAATGCAGAGCTTGTAGGATCTATCTGCTCATAAATAGGATAGCCGCGAGATAGAAGCATTCCTAGCCCATTTTGTCTATCTTCGTCGCCATTTCGTCCAAGATTCTTGTGAAAGGATGATCCGGCTTCTCTTGGGCAAAGATGATTCCTCCTCTTGCCTTCAGAATGTCGCAGAAGCAAGGCACTATTCCTAACAGTGGAACCTGGTATACATCGTTTACTTTGGATTGTATCTCTTCTTTTCCCGCTTTCGAAGAAGCGTCAAGCACCTTGTTCAAGACAATCTCGGTCTTCTTTTCAAACAAGTCGTAAAGTTCGCGTAGCATACGTCTAGTCCCGTCTACGTCTGACCGGTCGAAGGTCGTTGCTACAAGCACTAGGTCAGCGCTCACGATTGCGTTTATGGAAGAGTATTGCAGTCCTGGGCTCGTATCCAGGACCAAGTAGTCAAAACCCTTGTCGTTCAGCAACGAAGTTCTGAGGGCTAAGAGTCTTCCCAAGGCCCGCATTTCCCATTTTCTGTCCTTAGCCGACATGTCTCTTATTGCTTCCGTTGCGGGATTGGCAAGTCCGACAAAGAGTTTGCCACTGTTGCGCACTTTGTCGTCTAGGTCCAATAACGCTTTGTCAATTTCGCATGCTCCATTCAAATAATCGTTGAGCCAACACTCTGCCTTTTCAATCTTTAGAAGCGTGGCGAGGCTTGGAGCTCGAAAGTCAAGGTCGAACAGACAAACCTTTTTGCCGTGTTCAGCCAAGGCCACAGCCAGATTGATGGAAATGAGAGTTTTTCCCGTTCCGCCTTTGTAAGAGTGCACAGCCACTATCTTGCCCATTTTTCATCACCCTTTATTCTCCCGGTCCACGAAAAAGTAGGCTTTCCTGCCGTTCCTCTCCTTCTTCAAGTAGCCCATAATAACAAGTTGGTTCAAATACGCGCTTTCCACGGCCCTGGCTCTCTTTGTCTGTTGAGAAATCTCATCAGCCGTAGCGCGGCCCATTCTACAAAGCGTCATAGCAGTCTTTCTCAAATGATCAGGAAAAGATAGCAGTGTCATCACATCCAACGGAGCATCAGAAAGAGGCTGCTGCACATCTTTCCTCCCATGCTTCTGCAATTCAATCATAACTTCCATCTTGTCGTTCAGTCTCTCCAAGTTCTCCCGAATCTTCTCCAGAACCTGCAAAGGCTTCTTCCCCACAACTTCTTGATTGGACACCGCGTTTTCCTCATCTTGTCTTACATGTCAACAGTAGGGTAGATGAGAAGGCGTTTATTAAATCTTACGACACCTGCATAATGATTCACAAAATAAATAGTCAAAACAAATGCAGACTTTCTGAAAAGACGTGACAACCGTTGCTGATGTTGCGAATTCCGAGGATATGGGGCACCTCGTTGTAGGACTAAGAGAATAGATGACTCTGCGAAAGCGATTTCGGCCTATATGGATGTTGCTTGCTTGCCACCGGAGTGTATGACAACAAACCCTACGAAGGTCGATTTTTTTCATGCAGAAATGTATAAGAGGAAGCGTAGCCGTGCAAAAATGGAGGGTTGACTAGTATGGTACTGGGACTCGGTTTCTTAGCTCTTCGACTATTGGCAGGACTTGTTTTAGTTCTCTGAAGTATTTGAGTACTGTTATGCCTCTCTGGGTTACGGCGTAGACGACTCGTCTCTTACCTACAGTTCTCTCTTCGACCAGGTTCTGTTTTATGAGAAAGCCTAAGTATTCCTTCAAGACGCTACAATTAACGTTAGCCTTATACATGATGTGTGTAAGCTTCAATGGCCCACGGTGCGCTAACACTTTGAGTATGTCGATATACATCTCAAGTTTGGAACGTCTCATCATCCAAACCTCTTTTTGCCATATTACCGCCTTTTTTATATAAAGCTTTTACGGATTCAAACTACGTCTTTTTCCTAATTACTCTACATTAGTAGCTCCTTTTTTCCTGTGCTCGAATTAACACGTTTATTCTATTTTGGAAAGCCGTGACCAAGTCGTCTACCAATATTCTTTGCAATTCTGCGGAAAGTCCCTTAATGTCTTGCTTGAAAACCTTGGACATCTTAGTGTTTAAGTCCCTTCGTTGCTTAAGTGTCAATGATTGCCTCAAGGACTATCCTCCAAAGGTTATGGCGATAAATAGAGTGTACCTATTTAACTCTCTTATGAATTCTAAGGAAATATTTAAAAACTAGATTCTGAATCTGTATTCAGGATTCATGTTGACCGTGAGGGGATGGAGATAACAGATCAAAGGTTGGAAGACTGGCTTTCCCAAGTGTGTGAGAGCCCCAAGACAAGAGGAATGTACCTCTTCGTTTGGGGAAACTTCGAAAAGTTCTGCAGGAGAAGAGGAAAGGACCCTCTGACGCTTGTTGACGACTTCAGGGCTGTCAAGTACCAGGGTGAGCTGCAGAAGGAAAGGTTCCTTGAAGAGTGGCAGGATGTTCTCCGGGCCTTCAACACCTGGCTGAAGCCAAAGTTTGCTCCCTTAACCGTGAAAAACCACCTCACCGGCGTGAGGAGCTTCCTGAACTACTGGAAAATTCCTCTTGGCGTGGACCTTCCTAAGCATGCCTGTGTCATCTGGCACAACAGGGACATCAAAAAGGAAGAGGTAAAACAGATCCTGACTTTCGCAACCGCAAGAGACAGGGTGATCTGGCTGGTCATGGCCGAATCGGGAATGAGGTCTGATAATGCAGTGAACCTGAGATACTCGCAGATCAAAGAAGACTTTGAAGCCAAAAGAGTTCCGATGAAGATTCTATTGCCGAGTAACACCTTGAAAGACCATGTTGGAGACCGCTTCACCTTCATAGGCGAAGACGGCTTCAGAGAGCTGAGCGGCTATCTTCAGAGAAGGCTGCCACTCCAGGACAACAATTTCGTCTTCGTCACTGAGAAGCAGGGAAGAGTGAAGGGCGAACAATTCACTCCTGGAAGCCTTTCCATGAAGTTCAACAATATCGTGCAGAAACTCGGGATCGACAAGTCTGTCACAGGTAAATTAAACAAAGACAAAGGAGAACGTCCCAAGCCTAAACAGATAAGGCTGCATGGGCTGCGAAAGTATTTCAGGAACAACATGAAGGCTGATTCTGCTTTCATAAACTTCTGGATGGGCCACAGCCTAGGCGTTGACCAACACTACATCAGCCGGGATCCCGAAGGCCATCGGAAAGAGTATGCGAACGGATACCAGCACCTCAGGATTTTCGAGGCCTCAGAAGAAGTCTCAAAGCATTATGTGACGCTGGGCCAATTCGAGTCCATGCTGAAAATGAAGGATGCAGAAGTCGCCGCCTTAAGAGCCGAACTCGAGCGGTACATGAAGGGAGCTGAAGGCTTCGAGAAGAGGCTTCAAGAGGTCAAAACAGAAATGCGCCGAGAGTTTGAGATGATGGTAGGCCCCAAAACGTTGAACGAGTTGAAAGAACTGTTGGAAAGCAGAAAGAGACTGCTGAAAAAGCTGCCACCGAAATACGTCGCCAAAGAGTAAACCTCAAAAATCCCCTTTTTTCTGTTTGAACGGACCTTGGCTCTTGGGTTCTGAACTGTGCGTGTTGGTGTATCATAGATACTTCAGCAATTTCCCTTGGGTTTCCATCCCGATGGACCATCTTAGAGTCTCTTCAACTATGTTCTGCAACTTGGAAGTGTAGCTCGCTAGCAATCCCGGATCTATGTCTTCTCCATGAACAAGGCTGCTCCTGTACCCAAACATTCTTCCAATCTCAAGTTTAGGTTCAACTGCAGAGATTGGGATGTTCATCATTTTTGCCAGGAATTGCTTTGCCAAACGGACGTCAGTTTTTCCTTGCATGGTGATCGCCTCCAAAGAAATCCACAATGCTAAAAACCTGTCCTCAACGACTTTTTCTCTTGCACCCTTGTAGAACCATCTGAGTGCGACATTGACCCTTTTCCGGTCAAGTTCGTCCATCTTCATATACTTAACGAACGAGTCGATTAGTTCCTTGACCCCTTGAGGAAAAAGATTCACAATGGTAAATGCAGCCTCATTTCGAATGACAGGAGAGTTCATGCAACATCTGCTAGTATAGTTCAATTTGGTTTTCCCAACTCCCTCTTCTACCGCTGCTTTGTCAAACTTGAGTTCCAGTTCTTGCGTGTCTTCAACTATCTTGCTATCCAAAGCCCTTTCTCCCAAAATAAGATGGATCAGGGCAAGGATAGGTTGCGCCTTCATTGAACCGTCTGAAAGTACTCTGTTTGTTGTCTCTTCAGTCGAAAATACGAACAGCTCGAGATAGTTGTCAGGTTGAAATTCTCTTCGACCTGCCTCAACCTTGATTATCCTCTCCTCATCTGGAACACTGTAAAATCCACGGTCCTGACACTCAATTCCGCTTACGTGAATTGCGAAAGACGGAAGCGCCTTTCTGGTCACTCTCAGCAAGAAATTTCTCGCAAGAAACAATTCCTCTTCAAAATCTACTGTTTTGAGGGAACGAAAAACAATACGATAGGATTTTGCAATCTTTATGACTTCTTCCATGACAGAGTATCCAGTTCAGTCGTTTAAAAGGCCTTTCCCGATTTGAGGCTTTCACTGGCGCAGGGTGTGGGATTCGCTTGATGTTCAAATCTCGCACCCATCACTGTGCAAACATAGCTTTGGTTAGGCTCCATTTCGGTTAACAGCTCCAAAATATGGCTAAAGTGGCGAAAGTGGCGAAAATGACGCACTAAATTTATAAACGAACAATACATACTTTTATCATGAGAATGGAAAGGGTGTGAAAAAACGGAAGAAACTATAAACCTTGATGACCGGCATGTGCTGATTAAAGTTTATCGTGTACGCGCTACTGGCGCCGGGAACGCAACCCTGGAAACAAGTATTCCACGAGAAGTTTTTGAGCGAGAGGCCAGGCGGGCTGGCCTAACGGTTGAAGAGGCATTAGAAAAACTTGTGGCCGTATGGCGCTATAACAGCTTCCCTGGAATCCACCTGACTTTCGAGCCTAAAAAGGAGAGGTCGCAATTATGACAAAGGAAAAACACCGGGTTTCTGGCCCGGTGACCCAAACGAAAACACCGATCAGGACCTAAGTTGAGCTTCGTGAGGGTAATTCTAAATGAGTAACTCTGTGCTTTATAAGTTTTCAATCGGGTCGCCTGTCAAAGGGTCCACCGGCCTTGGCTGGCCCCGTTATGTCCGGTGCCCATTACTTGAGAGATGGGTTTCGACGGATGTTTGTGCGCGTATGAAATGCCGATGTTCCGACATCGAAGAGAAAACCGCTACTGCTTACGCTGTCATGGCAAAGTCTTTTGGAGCGTGATTTGTATGAGTCAACAACCTCAGCAGAGCTTGGACAGAACCATTGTACTGGGCCAAGTGGAAGAGCTCAGAAAAACGGTTGAAGATGTTAGAGCGGCCTTAGATGAGTTGAAGCAAAGAATCATCAAGTTAGAAGCTGACGCAGGCGTGACGGAAACAGGCCTCAGCGCGGTTGCCAGCGCATTAGAGCTTCGCGGGATCCTCAAGAATGGTGAACCTGTTCAGGAAAAAGAGCCCGCAGCAGCCGTGAAAGAGGAAACCTTCGCAATCCTGAAGTGGGAGTCTCAGCAGGGCGCCAAGATAGGGTCCTATGATGTTGCCTACGAGGCCAGCAACCTCGAGGACAAGTGGACGTCAGCCTTCAACATTCTGAGGCAAAATAACAGCACGATAAAGGACAGGTATCACGGTCAAGGCTACGAATTTTCGTACTGGCTTTATGGCGAGGGCAAAATCTACAAGCAAAGATTGAAGGCGAAAACTTGAGAGTACATTGTACGTACGGATCTTCGGTTTTCATGGTTCGTATCCCAAAAGAGCAGGAAGACATGATCGTTCTAGTCTGTTTCGGATGTAAGAAGTCCTGGCCTGTGAAGGTTGACTGTTTGCCGAAACCTGAGTGTCCCAAATGCTCTTCTGTGACGTTCATTGTTCATACTCCACCGAAGAGCACAGCAACCCGCGACAAAATAGTATGGTTAATTTGCGATGAATGCCGGGCGCTTCAAAACATCAAGTTTGGCGAACTTACGGAAGTTGACTCTGGCGGCGTTTTGAAGAGGAAGGTGTAACATTGCCAGGCGTCAAACTTGATGATGATTTTTACATCGAGAAAACAGCAGAGGGTTATGTTCTTCTTGATCCCGGCGGCAAGGCTGTCCTGGGTCCATTTACGCTGACAGACAAATCAATAATGAAAAAGATTGAAGAGCGCACGGGGGCGTCAGAAAAGGCTGTGGAGAGTGCTCTGGCCGAGCTTGCAGTACTATCTGCTGAAGAAACTAAAAAGACAAAGGCGGACAAGGAGAAGAGAGTCAAGAAAAAACTGAAGGATTCAGGGCTCACGGTTGAGGGTTCCTTTGAAGCAATTTACTCAGACGATAAGCCCTGTTTTTTGTTGAAGAATGGTGAGAGCTTCAGTATTGTCGAGAGCCTTGACAGTGATGGAGAAAAGGTTTTCCCGAAAGAGGCGAGAAACGTCCCTTACGAGCCCTATGGCTATTTTCAAGGTTCTGTTCCAAACAGGGAAGACTTGTTCTGGCGGGTCCGGCAGGAGTTTGACACATGGATAGATGTGGAGCCTATCTGGAAAGATGTCTTAACCGCGTTAGTAATCTTGACGTACCTTCAGGAGAAACTTCGAACGGTACCATACATTTTCCTCTTTGGCGACAACGAATCGGGCAAAAGCACGGTCCTGCAGCTGCTAAAGTTTCTGTGTTACAGACCCATGTACGGGGTGACCATTCCAGCCGCGGACCTCTACGGGTACTTGGAAGACAGCGACAGCATAGGCTGCATCTTGGAAGACGAAGTTCAGGGTATCAACAAGGACACGGACAAGATCAAGATTTACAAGGCAGGCTACAAGGCGGGAGCTGTCGTGCCGAGGACCCTTATCACCCAGAACGACCGTATCATAAAGTATTACAAAACTTTCAGTTTCAAAGCATGCGCGAGTGAACAGATACCACAGGTAAAGGGTTTCGCTGAGAGATTTCTCTTCATTCCTATGGTCGAAGGTTTTCCCCTGAAGGAGTGGGCGGACGCGACAGAAGAGGACTTGCACCGTCTTCACACTCTGCGAGATATCCTTTTGAAGTGGCGCATGCTCAGCCGAGACTGGGACTTGCCTAGCCTGGAGCTGCAGATGAAGGGGCGGCTTAAGGAACTGTGGAAGCCCATTCTACAGGTCACGCATGGCCTGCCGGTCTATGAGGACCTCTTCAAGTTTGTGGAGACCCAGAAAAACGAGAGGCTAAGCAACAGGCAGAACACTCTCGAGGGGCACATCGTCAAGGTCGTCGTCGACCTTCACAACGAGATGAGAGAGGAGAAGTCGAATCTTCCTTTCACGCTAATCTGGGAGGAACTCGTTCACGATCTCAACGGCAAACTTGACGACCGGAAACCACACGTTATGGACACAAGCGAGTTCTTCGAGGTGACTAAGAACAAGGTTGGTTATCGGCTGCGAGAAGTGCTTAGTGGCAGAACAACAGTGATAAAAGACAGAGATAGCGATGGAAAGCGTGTTTCTGTTAAAGCATATGTTTTCGACTCTGAGAAGTTGAGGCGTGTAGCCAAAAAGTATGGTTATGAAGTGTCTACTAAGTTACCGAGTCTACTAAGTTCCGAGAGTGCGCTCACGCCTGAAAGTATGGATAAAACCACTCTTAACAATGTTGAAAAAGAGCCTTGTACACCTCAGGAACTCGGTAGACTTAGTAACTCAGTAGACAGCCAAAAAGAGCCCTCTGGACTAGCTGTAGAAGACTCTTCTATATCGAAAAATCCATTAAAAGAAAGTGTCGTAGACGAAAGGCTGTCAAACTCGGTAACAACCGAGCATACTCCTGGCGAAGAGGAAAGGGTTTGCGGTAAGTGCGCATCATGGCATAAACCAGGCTGTTCCTATCCAGAAGGCGAGCCTTCTTGTGTCACTCCATTGAACCGGTATGCCGCTGATTGTAAGGACTTCATTGCCGAGGAGGCCAAGGCATGACAGCTGTCGAGAAGCAGAGAACTAGCATGAACGGCCATCTGTCTGTCCTGGTCCAGCGGGTTCACGATGACGAGACACGGCTTGGCTACGCGAGTAAAGAACACCTCATCGACGTTTGCGAGTTCATATTGTCTTGGCCAGGCAGGTATGGTCGCGTAGAATATTCCGAGGCCATAAAACTTCTTGCACATTACCGTCTTGCGAAACTCGCAAACGTTTACCATAGTTATCGTGGCACGTGCCGGCGTCTCATTGAGGCTGAACGTGCGAAGCCGTATTTTGGGCGGTGCAGACGCTGCGGCAAAACCATTTCAAATCCAATCAGCCTGGCCTTTGGACACGGTCCAATTTGTAGAAAAAAACTTGGAATTCATGAGAAAGCTGGAGATCCGCAAGAGGGATAGAAAGTGACCCAGGACGTCGTTGAACCGAAAGCATCCATCGTTGAATCTTCACCGGAGCTCAGGGTGAACCCTGAGTATGAGAGGTTGCTGCCAAGGCTGAGTGTGCGTGAGTTTGAGGCCCTGAAACTTTCAATCAAGACTGAAGGCCAGCACTTCCCGATAGCCGTAAACCCTCAACATGAAATCTTGGACGGACACACCAGGGCGAGGGCCTGCAAAGAGTTGGGCGTGGCACCGGAGTATGAAGTGAAATCCTTCTCAAACAAACTGCTGGAAAAGAAGTTCGTCGTGGAAGCGAACCTGAGACGGCGGCAGCTGAATCGATTTGAGAAGGCAGAGCTCGGCAAGGTCCTTCTCGAAGTTGAATCTAAACTTGCCAGACAAAGACAGTTGTCCAAGCTCAAACGGGGGACTGAAACCACGTCTGGACCAAATGGTCCGAACGGGGAAAAGGGTCGAGCTCGTGACCTTGTTGGCAAGCAAATCGGCCTGAGCTCCACAACCTTTCACAGAGCCCTAACAATCATGGACAAGGGCTCGGAAGACTTGAAAGCCGAAGTGAGAGAGGGAAAGACAAGCATAGCCCACGCCTACCAGACGGTTCGGCCAGAGGCGACCCACCAGAAGCCACGTGAAATCAGCCGGGTTGAAACTTCACCTGCACTGAAGAACCAGACCGACGTCCAGACGCATCACGAAAAGAATGCCTCTCCCAAAAATGAAAATGACCAGCGTGTACCTCGCACAATTCTCTTTTGGCCCTACGAACTGGCTATCATCCAGCGGTTCACACCAGGGCCGCCGCCGACTACGTTTGAAGATCTCGTCCATAAGGCTGCCTACGACAAGTACGTCAAAGGACAACCAGTTCGAAGCCGGCTGAGCTCAGGGGAAGTGATTGGGTGAGCAAGGAAGTAGAATTTCTCGTCAAGTTACGCGATGCAGCTCAAATGATGGCCGACGCCTGCCAGGAGCTTCTAGAGTCAAAGTCACCCACGCAAGAGCCCAGCCAGCCGAGGATCCCTGTTCTGGACCTGGCTCAGGTCAACGCCCTGCCATGGAAACCATACGAGAAGCAACCAGCAGGCGCATGGATATTCACGAATAACCGACGGCCCACGGGCTCTGATAAACTCATTGAAGCCGTCAAAGGCGCCAACGGGAAACTGGAGCTCGGCGAATACAAGTACAGCCTTTCAAGAGACCCGTCAAAACCCTTCCTCAGCCGCTGGCCAACGAAAAAGAAATAGGATGGAGAAAGGTCTTGCTCACGAACAGCGGACATAGCACCACCTTACGGCGGCGAACACTCTGGAGCAGGGCTTCAAGGACGCGCCCAGCCGCAGACCCTCTAAAACCAATAAGGAAGGGTGTTCGAAGGCAAATAGGCCTGATGTCCGAGCTGCAGAAAACCAAGTTGTATTCAAAAGACCATTGTAGGATGGGTTTGTATCTTCACAATAACACAGGAAGGACATGATATGACCATTAAGAATCAAAGCCACTTTTCTGACAATTTGAGCGAATGGGAAAAGAGGGGCAACCTCAAAACGATGATGGTTCTGAACGTGACCTCGAGAGGCAGCAGCTTGGCTGTGATCATTCCTAGAGACGTTGTGGAAGTCAACGGCTTGGTTTCAGGCGACAGAGTTAGGGTTTGGCTCTTGGACCATTATCGGAGAAGAAGGCGTGGTGAAACAACTTGAAGGGAGACGAGGAATGCGAGGAACATCAATGCGAATATCTGAAGTGGTGTGTTTGGCATCCTGAGGACTGCCAAGGAAAGCCTTGGGACAAAAGAAGAGTCGTCGATACCATCAGAAACAATCGCTCCAGAGCCCTAACAAGGATTCCGCACCCTTAATGGATCAGAAAAGCACTCAACCCCAGAGCCCAGACAGAAAACGACAGTGCTACATCTCATAGAATTAGTGCTCTGAAGCACTTCCTTCTCTTCTCAAGGCTTCAACGATTCGTTTCCTAGACGCTTGGGCTTCTTCGTCAAGCGGCGGTCCACATCTTGCAGACTGCTTCAACCCGTCACTCCGGAACACTGAATCCTTCTTTCTTCAAGGCACCTAAGACTGTTTCCCGAGCTTCTGGCGGCACTTCCCTGGACCCTGCTGGCATCAATGCGGAAGCGATGTTTTGAGCTGCTTTCGACGCCGGCGCCTCTTTCAAAATCTCTCGTCCGAAATCCGTCAGCTTTTCAAGCCCCTGTCCAATTAACTTGAATTCATCAGTCCGCCATTCACCAAGATTCCCCCTGAGTCCTCGGATCTCGTCTTTGAGTTCCCCAATCTGCCCACGCATTGCGTCTCGATCTTTTTGGTCTAACTCTTTCTCCTTGGTTTTCAACTCAGCCTCAAGTTTCTCTATCTTTTCACCCAGCTTGCTCACTGAACCATCGTCTAGCAGCGTTTTCGGAGTCTCGAGTTTCTTGTTGATATTTTCCAGGCTATTATTGATGGTTCGAAGTCCATCGTCAACTTTTTCGATTCTGCCCTCCATATCTCTGAAACGCAGTTGCGTACGCATATCATCTTCTGAGTACATGCGTGGCGACTGGTCCATACCGCGGTCTGGGTACAACCCTCCACCACCCTTGCCGTAGCCGTAATCAGGATATCCTTGTGGACGCGGCTGCCCCACTCGATAGCCCTGAAAGGTTCCCCCCATGCCTCGCATCCGGTCCAAATGAAAACTTTCAGCGACTCTTTGAACCCTTTGAACGATATCCATGACATCAGCATCGCTCAGCCTCGGGTTAAACCTGGCTATAAGAGCATGGAGCCTGTACGCGTCGAAAATCAACTCCTCATCTGAGGCAAAACGCTTGAGAATATAGGCAGACGCCTTCTCAGACGCTCCAGGAACGCTCATTAATTCCTCTTCTAAAGTCCGGGACATTTCGTCGCGCATGTCCTGGAGCGGATCCGGCTTCCCTTCTGTTCGTCTGGGGGGCTCCTCCTTGTGTGGTTCTTTCCCTTGAAGTTGTCCTGAACGGATGAGCCACCCTCGAAGGCCGTGGATAGTCTGAGTGCTGAGGCCTGTCACGTGCGATATCTCCTGCACATCAGTTTCACCCTGGAGAAGAGCCTGGATAGCCTGCTCACGAGGCCCTTCCTTCCCAGCCTCGTTCTCCATCCTGAGAGGTCCTTCTTCTCCTTCAAGGGTTTCTCCAGGTTTCTCCAAGGGTCCCTGAGCGTCACCTTGAGCCCGCTTGAGTTTCTCTTTTAAGCCACCCTCTTCTGCCATCATCTAAGCCTCATTTTAAAAGATTTAAAGGCAGTTCGTTAATAAACTTTGAAGAGGCGAACACTATGACTCAGCAACCGGAAAAAACAAAAACGTCAACCCGAGGCGCCATTCTAGGCCAACTCATTACCGCTCAAAGGCTTCAGGCTCCGGGTCAAGGGCTCCCGAGCACTCAGGAACCGGGAGTTCCGCAGCAGGTTTTCGGGCTTCAGAACGTGCTGGACAAAATAGACCAGGTGCGAGCTCAGTTCCGTGGGCAAACGGGTTTCAAGCCTGGGTTGATCGCGGAAAGACGTGCCCTGCGAAGGTCTGAGGTGCTGACGGCCGTCAGCTCTCCGAAGACGATCATCGTGAAAAATACGGAAACTGAAGATGCTCCTGCACCTGCTCCGCCTCCGAAAGCAGCCTTCAAATGCCCCTGGGAAAACTGTGGCTTCGAAACTGAAGATGCTGCGGCGTTTCAGTTTCATGTCACGGACCACAGTCGATTTCACCCAAAGAGCTATTGAATATGTCATCAAATCCTCTGGTTCTGCGACCTCTCGGCAGAAAATCGCAAGAACTAACTGCGCTTGATAGGAAACCCAACTGGCTTGGTTTTTTGCGCGTTCGATATTTCTGCAGGACTCACCATATCGAGGAAACCCTTAGGATGCCCGTTCTGCAAATTTCCCCCTCGAGCACAAGGTGGCGAAAGCTCAGAAAGCCGTGGTTTCATGTCTACTACAAAAAAATGCATAACTTTATGCTTTTTGAGAAGGTTCTCGTGGACTCGAGAGTTCAGGACATCGCCATCCGCGGAGCTGTTGACTGTATGTTTGAAGTTATCCGCAAAGAAACCACTTTGGATGGCTTCTTGGAGACGTGGTTCGAAAACAAACATGGCCGAGTAGAATATTCAGTGAAGAGAGAAGAAGTGGGGGACGATTGAACCCTTTTGCAGTGTTTCGCGCGGTCAATAACCCATAGCCATGAAGTTTAGTGGGTAAGACCCTTGACCTATGGCGATATACGGGTTGTTAGCGAACGTTGGGCTTCCGACAGTGGCGAATGATCCTGGACGCGGCGCACATTTCAGACGAGGCTCATAGGTTCCGATGGTTCTGGCAACTGGGCTTCCTGTGGTAAGCATAACTATGGGAGTGGCAGAGTAGGGCGCATTAAAAGTAGTGTATCGGGGCGTGCCAATTCGGATAAATCCTGCCTGTTGCATGTAGGTCTGGATTCTGACAGTGTTGTTCGAGGACCCTGGGTTAACGACTCTTGCGTGGGCAATGATGGATAGGGGTGTTCCACCGGTGAGTATCATGTTGGTTACGGATGTTAAGCCCAAGGTTCCGGCGGGAATCTCTCTTTCTGTCGACGGCCATCTCTGATTGATAATTCCTTCAGAAATCCTTCTCTGAGCGCCAATGACGCCTGAGGCGATCTCCTCCCTCGTGACTTGCACACGCCTTACGATTACCGGCAAGGTGTTTACACCTACAACTCTACGCCTTCAAACGCGACGCCTGCCCACCGTGCGCTGCCAAGTTGCAACAGCCTTAGTTGGAATGTGCCTGGTCCCAGCGAGTGTACGGGCTCATCCACTTTTCCGCTGCGGTTTTCAACTCCTCTTCCCTGCAGATAGCCAATATCAACCGTTCCGTTGATTTGCCCCGGCGCGAGCGTTCCAGTCTTGGTTAGAGCCCACCAGAGCTCAGCTGAACCCGCTTGAATGCTCAGGTACGTCATTTGAAAAACACTGCCTGGAGCCACCCTGTGGCTTCCAGCCGTGACCGTGACGCCGGTTCCCCTTACACGGGAGGCCCTCATGAGCGTCAGAGTCGGAACTATCTGGTCTATGAACTGTCTCTTACGCGGGTCGAGTATCTCATGCCTTTCTACCCTAATTTCAGGCATTCGTTCACTTTCCATTAATAACTTCATCTTGAAATGCTTTTAAGCGTTTGAAGGCGATTCTTATTATGGTGAGCACTTGAGTCTTGTAACTATGGCCGTCGACGGGTTTGTGCGACGCTGGCCGATTATCGGGCAGCCGCTGTTCTTTCCGTCGAGGAGCACGAGGAGTCCGGCTCCACATCAACGCTTTCCGAAGCCTGCGCCTATTCCAACGTATGAACGTCGGTTGTGGGGCGCTGACAACTTCGACCGCTTCGAGAACCAGCGATTTGAGCGAGGCCCAAGTCGACTGACCGGCCCAAAGCCCGGGGTCAAGACTTATGGTGGATTCGGTGTCGTGAACCCCGTGTACGTCGAGCCGGAAACCCGCGTGAAAACTTTCAACGCGCCCGCATCATACGGGAACATTCTGCCACGGGCTCCTGTGAAGAGCTATGAACAGGGGTTTGGGCAGGCCGCTAGGACGCCCATCAAGACCTATTAGGGTTGAGAATGAGTCTGTAAATAACAATATTTTTTGTTTTCAAAAAAAATTTTAACTAGAACAATCATAGTTATTTTGTGCGGTTTTGTTAATCTGAATTAACCGAAACGTTTTTAAATTTGTTGCGTTCAACATGTTTTAGTACGTTGTGCTTAAAGCAACAACGTACAGCAACATCATAAGCAACTAATCAACCGACACGTAAAATCTACGGCTGTTCTATGGCTGTTCACAATACCTAAGACGGATTAAGCCTTTGATCTTGAAACGCTTCTGTTGGGTGGAACAGAAACACAAATACCGCCACGATTAGAGGCTTGAAAGGTCTTTAAGACGTGTGACGAAACACACACACGGATTTAGTACGGCTGTTCTGGAATATCTCGATTTTACTGAAGTTTACCATGTTGGGAAATTAGGCTTATGCCATCGCAGAAGGTTAAGGTGTTCTGTGGATGGGCGGAATAAGTTAAAACCGTTGAAACCTATTGTTTTAGGCTGTTCCACGTCACAAGACGTAAAACGTGACGCAAACAAAGAATTAGGCTGAAAAACACCTTAAAAGATTAGACCTTTATTATCCTTATCCTAGAGGTAATAAAGACAATTCAGACAGACGCTTCTCTAAACCGTTGCCCACAACAAACACAGGTGTTTTCTATGCTGAATGTCGGAAAATGTCGAAGTTGCGGTTTCGTAGTTCACCATCTATCTACTCCAGACTTCAAGGCTCTTATGAACGGACACCTCAGCAGATCTCATCCCAGCGAAGCCTTTGATTTTCCCCTGCACGTCACTATGACAGACTTCAAGGCTCTTTTTATCATCGTAAGAGTCACGAAGGAAGAGGAGATAGAGGGCACACTACGAGTTCTGCAAAACCGTGGTTATTGGGTGGCAATTCGTAACCATCCACAACTACAAAACATCCTTGTTTCTGGCTTGGGCATCGGGGAGTTAAAGCCTTTCTGAAATCCTCTACGGCAAAATAGCCTGCAGACTAGTTTCCTCACTTAAAGGGAGAATGAATGTTTTGCCAAGAAGAAATGCTCAAACAGCCGAAACCCAAGTCGTGACTGAACCTTCTAGACTAGATTTGCTTGAGGCTTTCGCAGAGTTGGTGGCTGAGAGATGGGGCTATTTTATGGGCAGACGCCTCACTCAACAAGAGATGACTGAGAAGTGCAAGAACGAAATCAAAGCTGCCAGAGAGAAATCCAAGGCTCTCAACGGGAGCATAGAGAAACTCATCAAGGGCGAGGATCCAGAAGTCCGAGCCATGATTGAGACTCAGCGTGCCGACCTGAAGAACGCCAAAGAAATCGCGGGCGAAGCTAGAAAGCCGTTCCAACAAAAGATTGCCCCTCTAGCTCAAGCTCAGAAATACTGTGACAACGTGGCCATTCCCGACTCTTTGAAAGAGTTGGGGCACCCTGTCACGCCACGGTTCAGCCTCAGCGAGTGGGTGGGCAAGGCTGTCGAGCAGAACAAGAGAAAGAAGAAGTAAGTCAGCTTCTTCCACATCAACCTCAACCCCCTTTTTTTCCTGCTAAAACTGTTCGGCTCGTCCGACAGTGGCATGGAAAGGCAGTCTTGCGAGAGCTAGACGCACGAGAGGACAGAATAAAGGCTTGAGAAGACAAAGATAGAAGCGTTTGTGCGTTAAACCTCAAAGGACTGTGGAGAAGGAAGACCGCTGGCTGTAAGGGAACAGCCGAAACCCCAATGAAGTCTTTTTCACAGCTAACCGCTCAGGACCTCTTCGTCCATTATCCAGAAGGTTTAATGGACATGGAGAGGGCACTCTCCGAGCCGATCGGCGGTGTAAGCTGAAGGAGAGTTGGTAGCTCGTATAACACAAAGAAGAAGCCCCATTACTTCTAAGCCTGATCCATGTGGGAGACACCCCCAATCATACTACCCACGTGCTACTCACATTGAACAAGCTACCTTCGGGTACGCATGTTTCAAGTCGAGTTGGGCGGAAGCGAGCAGCGTAGAAGGGCGACTTTCTACGCGAGGAAATGGAAGGCGCAGCAATGCGCTGGGCGAGGCAGCACAGACGCTTACCAACGCTGGGGTGTTAGTGTCATGAGCATTTTCTGCGAGAATGAAGGAAAGTTGGTCACTATCGTTATCCCAAACAGAATAGCCATCGGCAGCCAAGTGAAAGTCATCAAGTGCCACAAGAAACTGCGCGATCGTGATTGTAGGGGCTGCCTTGCCAAGCATGCGTGTGCTGTATTCTTAGACGAGCCGAGGTTTTCACTCAAAACTTTCTGTGGAGGTCGAAGACGTCGAAAACGGAAACCATAGTCCTCTTCCTTTTTCTGTTCGGGGTGCATGTATGGCCAGAGTTTTGCCAGCAAATGCTATAGAGGTGTCACACAACAAGGAAGCATTCTGCTTAATCTTCAGGTTCCAAGCTGCTGACGCACATCAAGAAGCCGTCTACATCTCCATATCGCCTGCAGGAGCAAAAACCACGTCTGCCCTAATCGGCAGGGAAATCCAAGAGTACGAAAGAGAAACAGGTCTGACAGTAGCACCTTGGGAAATGCCTCAGAGCACACTGACCCAGATGAGTAAAAACCACCTCTCAAGCTGATCGCTGAAACGTTTAAATACCTTCTTCCTTTTTTTGTACGAGGTACGAAGTGGGGTGGAACGATGCCCAAAAAGAAAAGCAAGAGTAAAGAAACCGCACGGCTCAACCTGTACCTCGACCCGGACCTGGCGAAAAAGCTGAACGACTACTGCCTCGCATACATGGAAAAACACAAGAAAATAATTGAGTCCATAAGACAGATGGTTGGCAGGATGGCGCTGGCAGAATGGCTTCAAAACCACGGCGACGACTTCACCGTCGAGCTCTAGCCTCCACTTTTTTCTCTTCGGGGTGATTCAAATGGTAAGAAAAGATCCGGAGCATTGTAGCCACATACGGATAAACAGGGTCCTTGACACCTGGCTCTGCAACGAGTGCGGAGCTGAATTTGTTCCGAAGAATCCTAAGCACACGACAAAGTGGCAAAATTAACCCCCTTTTTCTGCGGTGCAAACACCTACTTCATCGACAGTCGAAAGGCTGCAACAGGCGGCGTGGCTCTAATCTCGCTGCGACAAGGGCACTTTTTGCGCGGAAAAGGTAGGGGGTTCTGTGCAGAAAACCCTAGTCGTGACCATTGGGGTGTGTATGAGCAATGAGCAAGATACCGTTGCTTCTGCAGCGCATTCAAAGATTTGAGGAGAGTCCCAGGGCTCCGCCGAAGACAAGCAAGAAACTGCTAGCCCTTCTCAATCGATTGAACACTCGCGAGTGGCTGCCCATCGTTGAAGGACAGCTGATGGAAGCCATTGTTCACTTGAAATGTGAAGTGAAGTTCATTGAACACCTGCCCCGCTGCCGGTTCTGTCAGCTGGAGCTCCAGCTAGATGTCGAGCGTTACAACGGAGTCCATTCAACCTGGTATCTCAGCCTGGAAAACAGTGAATATCTCGAAGAGGAATACCCTGACTGTCCCAAAGAGGAAGATTACACGATAGATGATTATTGGAGTCAAGTGGAACGTTACAGGCAGACCGGCACAACAGAATCGAAAGACGTCAACACCCTGAAATTCATCTTGGACAGGGCAAAATGGGCTTACCAGATAGCTGGAAAACAGATAAAACTGGCCCGGCAGCTGCTCAGACTCGTTCGAAACTGGAACTTCAGCGAGAAGACCGAGGTAGAATTCAACAGGCTCTTCGAAGAACTTGAAATGTACGAGATAGCTAATCCTTCCCTTTTTTCTGCCTTGGGGTGTAAACACGAGCGACAAACTTCAGAAACTGATACACACCATCAACACAAAACGGTATGCTAGAGGAAACCCGAAGGATATACTATATCGGATTCTCGATGAAATCGACATGAGAGCCCACTTCGGTTATAGAAGAAGCTGGGAGATACTCGTCGAACTGTTGGCCTATCACCTTGGCTTGCTGTCAAACCCCTGGCTCTACTCGAAACCAGCGATGGACTTACGGTACGTTGAAGAGAAGACGAATCCGATGATAAGGCTCGGATTCCGCAGAAACCAGGGTCTGTGGGCTCCTAGAATGAGACTGCAGTGGAGACATCCAGCCTCCCAGCTTTCACGAGAAGCGAGAGAGGTTCTAGCCCGCGTTGAAGAGACGGACCTTCTGGAACAGTACGTCGTGGCAGCCAGGGCTAAGCCGTGGGACCATGTAGGCGACATATTCGTTGAACAGGAACTGGCAGGACGGAAGAACGCTCTTGGACAGAACCTGACACCCAAGCAGATCGTTGACTTCATGTTGAAAATGACCCTGGATTTTGATAAGCCCACAAAGGAGCCAAGAACGTTGCTTGAACCATGTGTCGGAACAGGGCGATTTCTGATAGAAGCAAGTCTGATGAACCCTGAAAAACCTCTAATCCTATTCGGAATCGAGATAGACATCACACTGTACCGGGCATGCCTAGTCAACATGGCTCTCTTCAGCAGCAACCATCCCTACAGCATCATCCGGGCTGACACGTTGATGCTTGATCTCGAGGCTTCAATGCCTGGCAGCCCGGTCTGGAACCAGGGTAACAGGTGGGATCCAGCGGACATGTCACCATACTACATCAAGATACCTCTACCATTCAAGTTCTCCCTAGCGGAAATGGCAAAGGTTATGAAAGAGCAGTCAACCGACGTGCAGCAGCCCACCATCGTAATACCGACGCCGCCGATGGCGTTCTCACTTGCAACACTGGCCAGAGCGAAGAAGAAACAACAGACATAATCCCTCTTTTTTTTCTGTCCGGGGTGCAAAAGTTGAATCCTTTGGAATTGTATCAGCTTAGGCGTTACTGCCGCAAATACGGATTGGATTTTCAGGAGGTCGACAGCACGTTAACATACGCAGAATGCAAAAAGCATCTTAAGTCCCTGGTGCACATGCTCTTCCAATCACTGGACACGTTTGAACTGGCTCGCATGGCATCGCTGCAGGTAGAGTACATAGAAAACCACGCTCTCACCTACTATGCATCATGTCGGGTGGGTGGAGAGACAAAATCGGAAGAAGTCGGGGATCCCGACACGAGTCCACAGCGGTTTTCGCTGAAGACCATGACAAGTGTTGGATTCTCTCTTTCATCATACGCAAAGCGACAGCCTGCATTTCCGGACCCTAGCATGAACAAGACAAGGCAAACTCAACGAAAAACCTAGGCTAAACCGCCCAGAAATAGTCTTCTTCCTCATACTATATTACAGAAATCTCAAACATTCGGTGAGAGCCCTCTTTTTTTCTCCCCGGGGTGCAAGAGTGAGACTCCGACGAAGCGACGTGCAAATCGTGAGAGCGATTCTCGAGGCAGCCAAGAAACTGGTGCGGGAGCCCTACTCGCTGAGCGAGCTGGCCGCAGCGGCAAGCGTGACGAGGAAAACCGCGAGAAGATGGCTCAGCCTGCTCAGGACAGTGGCGGAACTGTTGGTTCTGCCCCTGGAAACCAGGGTTGCTTATTTTGAGGGTCCAGGAAGAGGCAGAAAGCGAAGACGGAAAAGACTGACCACCGTTTCTCTCGCGCTCAGGTAGGCTGCCATCCCCTTTTTTTCTATGTTCAACTGGGTTCACTTGGGGTCCAAGGTTTTTGTATTTTCTCCGCACGCTCGTTACGGTTGCCCTATGGGGTGAAAAAACCCTTAAACCTTAAAGGAGAAAGAGAAAAATGAAAAGACTCAGTAGGCTTAGTACACGCGGCAAAACTCTGATCGTCATCTTGTGCGCTGCTACGCTGGTTGGGGTTGCCGTCGCTATCCCCATCCTCGAGCGAGTGCTAACAGTGACAGTTCAAACCGGGCCCAGGCTCTTCGAAATCTGGAACGCGGACAGGACAGCGCAGATAACGAGTGTGGATATTGGCGGAATCTTCCCGGACCAGGTCAACGCCGTAAACTTGACCACGATCTACTTGCACAACACCGACACTTCGGGACAGCGCGACCTGAACATCACGGTGCATCCGTCGGCAACGTTCGACTCGACCATCTTCAACCTGCTCGTAAACGGCACAAACCTGGCGGATGGCGTCACAAGAGTGCTTTGGAACAACGGGCCGGGCACATGGGTCCTGGCCTGGGGCCACGACCAGACGTATCCGATAGAGTGGGTCAAGGTGGAAATCTACCTGTGGCTCAAGCCCGAAGCAAGCCCGCCAGCCGGCGCCTACGACTTTCAGCTGCTCTGGGACGCGCCGCTAGGCTCTTGGGGACCGTAGTGAACGCTAAAGCGAACACTTCATAACCCTCTTTTTTCTGTTCGGGGTGAATGAAAGCGTCTGAATCTCTTAAAACAAAAGTCAAATCCTACAACCCGTACACGAGAGCACGGAACAATCAACAGATTTACAAGACGTGTCCAGACTGTGGAAGAGAGCTTATGATGTATCGTGAATCGGGACATCAGCACTGGAGACCTACCGGCAGAGCATGTCCAGAACTTGTTGAATGGAACTATGTTGTGTACATACGATGTGGAATCTGCGGTGGATTAGTTAAAACACGGTTGAAACCTATGTCGAAGTCTATGCCAAAGGACCTAGCGCGGCAATGGAAATTAATACCCTGAGTCTCCACTCCTCCCTTTTTCTGTTCTGGGGTGATTGAATTGAGTTATTTGCGAAGAATCTTAGGAGTAGTCCTGAATGGCGCCGCGGAAGTCAGTCAGATCGCCAGCGACGCCGCCAAGGAAACAGCAGAAGTAGTCAAGGACGTCGCCAAGACCGTTACCGAGAAGAAACCAGCAACGGCATGAAGCCTTTATTTACGAGGGGCTTCTGCCTCTTTTTTTTCTGTTCGGGGTGAAGGCCCGTTTAAGGTTGGAATGAAGGGCAAGCAGTGGTTATCTAGGGAAGGAACGCTAACTTTTCCCAAGACCAAGTCGGATTTTTGAAGCCGCGCTTAACGTATGATTCAATTATTTCATCATCAGACATTTTCAAGATGGTATCTGCTGCCTCTAGCGTTTTTTTCGCGTACTCAAAGACAGGGTCAACGCCCGAAAACGCATAGCGTTTGTCGAGTTCGGCCTTAGTTATAAGGGTGCGGCGAGGCATATGTTTGCTTCGTTGATGCCTCAAGATTTTGGCTATTTCTTCTTTGGATTTTGACCTCTTCATTTTCTCTATTGCGTTCAATCTCTTCATTTTTTCTTCATTCTCGCTGTTACGGTACATTTTTTTCATCATCTCCTTTTCACATTCCAAAAACCTCGGATATTTAAATGTAGAGCAGCCACGGCCTGCCGTGGATCCTGTTTCAGCGAGGGACGCTGCCAGCTGTTGGCTAGAGCCTGGCTGCCTGCTGCAGCAACATTCCTCATAATCAAGTTATTAACAAAGATAGAGAGCGTAAGGCGGGTCAGTTCCTCGCAGACATGAAAGAACAGGACCAACTCAGCAAGGGCGGTGGAGACCAAAAATCAAAGTTACACGATGTTACTTTGAAAACTATAGGGATTGAAAAGATTGAGTCTCAGCGGTGGCAGCGCATCGCTGGAATACCTGAGGAACGATTCGAAGAATACCTGCTGAATGCTAAAAAGAGTCAACGGCTAGAAGTACGGGGTTGAACATTTAGAGGTCGCAAATCCGTGCATTATTACGCTCCTAGCAAGAGGAACGCTATATAAAGAACAAGGCATATAGCGGAGAATAGAACGTACCACTGATTTCTCTTCCACCATCTTGAGATTTCTGCATTATGTGCGTCGATCCAAGGTGAAAGTCTTTTGAACAGTCCGTACATGGAGCCGATAGTGAAAAGAACGGAAAGCAGCTGTGAAAGCCAAAGCCAGTTGGCTGCAGAGTTGACCGCTGGCGCCGTCTCCGGAGTGACGTTGAAAAACGCAGTCGTGTAGGTGATGGCGTTTTGAGACGACAGTGTACCGCCCGTGGAGGTTTGATACGTTTCATCAAGGAGAAAAACCCAGAGTTCCCATTGCCCGATCTGACTGGGATCCGTGGCTGTCTGCTTCTCAAGCCACACCTCGCTGTTTCCCTCATGGTTGCTGGCGTTCCAGTAGTCTCCTTGTCCGCTTATCATTGTCTGCCGCGAAATTTCAAGGTAGCTTCCATAAGTCCCCAGTTGCAGATAAGTGCCTTGAGCATTAAGTGGCCATGGCGATAGCTTGTAGCCCTGTGCGACATAGACGTCTTGTGGAAACACGGACGCAACAGCCCCTGTGGTGTTCACAAGGAAGGCGTAGAAGTATGGCTTGCTGAGCGGGGTTCCGGTGTTGTTGATTTCCACGTGAATCTTGACTGTCCCTCCTATTGGGACGTCCGTGTTTTCGAATGAAATGTAGATTCTGGCCGAGTAGCCCGACACGCCCGACGACGCTGCAACGTCGCCTTGCAAAACACTACTCGTAAGGTAAGGGTATTGAGTCGGCACGAACTGTAGCTCTAATTTTCCAGGCTCAAAACGTGAAGCAGCCCAGGACGCAATGCCAGGGGAAAATAGAACGAGGATAATTATCAAAACGATGATTCCGGACACCACGTTTCCAAGAGTCCATCTCGATTTCTTTTTCGATTCCTCAGCCATTTTTCTGCCTTCGACCATTGGTCGACTGCCTATTAGTTGAATCGGCTGATATCGTTTGCGGTAGCTCCGCACTCAAAACTAATCCTTTAGCGGGCTCAGCACTCAAGTCATGCAACCATGAATCTTAAATAAATCGTTAGCTTTCTTATGAACCTGAAATATGGATTCAGAATTCAGGTGCGATGTACCCACGTGGTCGACTTGAACCACAAACACGCGACCGTGCATGATGGCGAACCTTTTTATTTGCGGTCTTGTTATTTGAACTTTGCCGGATGATGAAAAGGCATTAAATTGACATCAGGATGAAATCTCAGAGTTACTCGGACGGCACTTGACGAGCAACTTGAATATCGTGCTGATTTCTCTAAGTGTCCTCCAGCGTGCTTGTAGAAACCATGATGCTACATGCAAAACTGCCATGATACACGCTCGAAAAACGATTTCCGCCAACCAAGGGATCACGTACTATGTCTTTCCAGAAGAATGATGGGTACCTTCACCTATTCATACCGAAGCAAGTATAGTGGTTCGCTTGCCCCTCTTTTTCCTTCTTCTCTGGAAACGCTGGAGGAGTCGGTTCTTCTAGGTTCTAACGTGGCACTTTTTTTCTTTTCGTTCACCGAGTTCTTTTTTTGAATATTCAATTTTCACACTCGTTCCTATGTTATCTTGACGTTACAAGTAGTTGATTTTGCAGTGACTACCAATATCTAGTTTCAGAAGCCAAAATCTGTATCATGAAAATTAACCCTGAATCAATAGACACTGTTCAGACAATATGCCGATTCACGACTTTCGCAGCTTGAGAGAAATGAAGTGAACCTTCAAAATCATAGTCTGACGTTGACGGATCAAGGCCTTATCGCTTTGCGAGCGAAGGTGATGTAGCCAGTGTGTCCAGTCATCAATGTGTGGGGCCGTGTTTTTCCCCTTTCAACTTGCATCCCGCGCATCAGGCACTCGATTGTCTCGATGCTCACGAAACCATTTTCTTTCAAGGCTTCAACTGTCTTCACAACCTGATCTATTGTCGGACTAAAGGAAACTAGTGTTCCGCATGGCTTTAAAGCGGTGAACGCGTGCGGGACAACCATCCAAGGGATTGCCAAATCAAGTATTACTGAATCAACCTCCTCCTCGTCTATTCCGGTTGTAACGTCCTTGTTCTTCAATTCGACGTAGTCAATTATGCCAGCGCGTCTCAGATTCTTCTCAGCCGTTTTTTGAAATTCTTCTCTGATTTCGTAGCTGTAGACTCTGCCGTTAGGCTGGACGTAATGGGCTAACGCCGTGGTCAGAGCGCCTGTTCCAGTGCCAGACTCAACGACGCAGCTTCCTGGCCCTATTCCGCTGAACATTACAATGAGTGCTATGTCCTTCGGATAGGTTATCTGCGTTTGTCGGACAGATTTCATGATGTAATCATGGAGCAACGGTTTCAGCGCTGTGAATTCGAAACCCAGACTGCTTTGAACCGTGGAACCGTATTCTTTTCCGACTAGGTCGTCGAATTTTATGAAGCCCTTGTGGGTATGGAAGCTTTTTCCGCTTTCAACTTTGATCAGGTAGGTCTTTCGTGCGCTCAGGCTGAGAAGTATGTGGTCGCCATCGAGTATTTTCTGTTCTGTCAACTGTTTTCACTATGGTGTGTATTTGAAAGGATGTTTTGATCGGTCCTTGTTTTCCATAAGCTCGTCCATGCCAGGTCTGCCTTCCATGGCCTTGCGCACGGCGTGACGTACAGCCTTGTAGTTGTTTATGTACACACGTTGTCGGTCAACGGCTGCGGGATGGACGAAAACGTTTGCTATGATTATGAGTTCTTCAACAGCTTCCTTCGGAATCGTGCCATCTGCGACGCTGTCTATGACAGCTTTGGCCACCGCCGTTTGGGCTGGCCCATAAACCATGCTTGCCTCCCGCATGCCCCTGATCGTGACTGTTGGAACGATTAGGGTTACCGGCTTGACCGCCAAGTTCGGCTCCAGAATGGCCAGTAACGGCTCATGCCCCGGAGTTGGTGTTGCCTTGGCCTTTGTGAAGGCTTCCGCCACTGGGCCGTCTTTCGTTCCGATAAGGAGGTCAACGTGAGCCACCTCTGCATCCTGCCCAGCTAGTGCTTCCCCAACGCGCAGTTTGAAGTTCTTGACTGTTTCTGGAGTAATGTCCACGGTCACGAAACGCTCTTCCAGAGGTTTCTCAGTTAGCTCAAAGCTTATTGGTTTTGGTTGTACTTTCCCTATTTTTTCCAGGTCGAGCCTCAGTTCCTCTTTTGACTCGTAGGTTAATTCTCCACCGACGCTTAATGGTTTCCTCACTGGGCCGACCTTGATTTTCATCATCTTCAGCGCCTCTTTTGTGCCTACGGCGCCGCTTCCCGCTATTATTCTAGCTATTTTCTGGACTTTGTATTGAAGTTCGCGGGCCTGTTGCAGCTCACCCTTCTTCACATGGTTATAGATTTGAATCCAAATGTCGGGTATGACGTTGGCACTAGCAAGGATTGCCCCTGAGCATCCGGCTGAGAGTCCTGCCACGACAACCTCGTCGTGCCCGCAAAGAACGTTTATCTTGTCCCTGACTTTTTCCAGAACGGCCAAGATGAAGCTTAGCTGTCCGCTGCTGTCCTTCAATGCGACGATGTTTGGGATTTGCGCTAGATCTTCCACCATCTGCCAGGGAAGAGGCAAGCCTGTGCACTGCGGAATGTTGTAGAGAATTATGGGCAGGTCGACTTCATTCGCAATCGTGTAGTAGTGCTCGTATATTCCCCGATCTGCTGGTTTTAGGTAGAACGGTGTGACGATGAGGGCAGCGGTGGCGCCAACGTCCTTTGCGTACTTCGTCATTTCCACCGCTTGGTCTGTGCCGCTTGCTCCTGTCCCAGCAATCACTGGAACCCGGCCGTTCACTTCGTCAACCACGATCTTGATTACGCCCTTTTTCTCCTCGTTCGTGAGGTTTACAAACTCGCCGGTCGTACCGCACGGGACGACTCCGTGAACGCCCAGTTCGATGCAATGGTTAACTAAACTCCGCAGCCTTTCTTCGTCAATTGTTTTCCCGTCGTCGGTAAAGGGCGTCACCAGCGCGGGCATAATGCCTTCCGGCTTGTACATGGATAATCTCCACCTTTTTATTCCAACAACGCTTCTTATATCATTTGAGTCTTATAGTGCCAAAACCAATACGCCAGTGTAGGTCTCGTCGTTAACGACTATCACCTCTGTGCGTTGATGAAATTGTCTTTCATTTTGCGCACGCGAAGCGAAATTTCATTGAGTGCGCAAACAGTCTGAAACGCTTAAATTGATTGAGGTCCAGAAGTTAGCAGGCGGAAGGTGGTGGCTTTGGCTGATCTTAGGGAGAGATTGAGGATCGACGAAGGAAATTTGAGAGAGATAAACGAGTTCCTGTTGCAGAAGAATAATCCCCTCGTGAACGCTGTCCTACAGATTGTTGAAAAGTATGGTGGTGTCGATGAGATTAACCGCAAAGCCAAGGAAGCTCGCAGAATTGAAAGCCTCATGGGCAGGCTTGAGAGGAAGAGATCTCCGTTTGTGAAAGATCTTGAATGGCTAGTAAAGATGCGAGATGAAGAGGCTTTCATAAGCATCCCCGAATACCGAAAGAAAATCCTAGGAAAGAAAGCCGAATCAATAAAGTTTAACGAGGCTTTTGCTGTCACTTTGGAAATTAGTGCCTTCAACTTCTTTCCGTGGATTGTTGAAGAAGCAAAGAGAGCTATTGCACAGAGGAGCCTGATGCCTGCCCGTTATATACGGGTTCGTTCGATGGAGGAGCAAGTTGAGGACGACGACATTGTAGCTTTTGCGGCTGCGATGCAAGTTGTGGGAGCCTCTTACGTCCAAACCCTGGATACTAAAGGCACAATGCCCGGACCTGATGGCAAATCCATCAATGTTCATCTTGGCGGCGCGGACACGATTGCAGGGTATTATGGAGGGATCGGTATTCCGAATGATTACACTCTAAAATGGGTTGACGAATTTCTCCATTATTATACGGAGTACGGACTTCCGCAGGTTTTGAACACGAATTCGGGGACGGTTTTGCTGGGATATTGGCTGCGAAAACTTGGAATCGACATTGAATTTAAGATTTCCGTGTTCCTAGGAACTGACAATCCCTACTCGATCCTGTGGACGCTGTTAACTACAAAGCTTTTCAGCAGGGATGATGGTTCCACTCCGCTTATCGGGTTTAATCTTTCAAACTCCGTCAGCAACGAGACGATTGAACTTTCTGCCTACGTGAGAAGGGCGTTCGGTTTTGAAGATATCGTTCGAATTGAACATCACGTCACTGAAGCCTATAAGAGCATTGTGAGACAACCATACAATCGCACAGACGAACTTGTGCAACTTGCAAATCACGTAAAAAACATCAGCGCGAAACATGAAGGCGGAATACCTGAAACTGAAGAAAAAAGAGAACATCCGTCAGACATTCTGGAATACTTTCTGTCGAAGAAAGACATCGTTGAAAAGGGACTGATGCCGAAACTTCTGACCAACTATCTCGACAAACACGATGCGCTCAACATCACGGCGGAAGCTCTGACCCGACATGGGTTAACCTTCATGGCAGCACAGAAACTACACAGACAGTAACAAACTTGCACGTTCCGAGAGTCGACCTAACCCAAGCTGAGGGTGTTTCCCGTTATGATGCAGGCGTCTGCTGTGGGTGACCTTTCTTTTCACCAACTTTCTTTGGGTCGACGCATGACCATGAAGACTGTCGTGGCCACGAAGAAGACGGTTGTCACGGCAAGGATGACTGCCACCCGTCTGGTGTTGTCCAGATCATCATTCATACTGCCTTGCAGCGCGGTGTAATTGCCCCACAGAGTAGTGTAATTCTGCTGAAGCTGCACGAAAGTCTGGTTAAGCTGCAGGTACTCACCTGCAAGGCTGGTGTAGTTATCGTTTAACTTGGCGTAATCATCGTTTAGCTTCGTGTAATCATCGTTTAGCTTCGTGTAGTTATCATTCACCGTCTTGAGTTGATTTTCAAGGTCTTTGAGGAGCGTGTTCTCAACATGAGTCATGTAGAAACCGCTGACAGCATCTGGGAACCTTAGCTCTAAGCCTCCCAGACTGGCGGAATATGTCAGTTTGATCTGTCCAAAGGTCACACCCCACACGCCGCCTGGAATAAAGAACGTTCCGTTGTACTCCCTGTCCGCACCACTCAAGGAGAAGTTGTAGTCAGTCACGCTTCCGATTGAAACCTCGTCCGTTCCGTTCAGGAAACCATAAACCTCGAATCTCAACAGTTCCACGTAGACGCTCGTTTGCGGCGCGAGACGTAGCCACACCGTTAGATATTCAGCAGGCAGAGCTTCCGCGGTTGCATTGACCTGGATCTTTATTCCGGGCATTTCTGAGTCGAAAAAAGTCTTGACGTTCTCCCCTCCAACCTGCCCCCTTACCTTACACATCATTGCCAATGTCAAGATGCATACGATAAGAATGAAACTTGGCTTTACTAGTCTACTCACCTTTTGCCCTCCGAACATAGCTTACTGGCGCTGTTTTGATCAGAAGTTATTTAACGTTTTCTATCTGCTTTTGAATCTCGGATCCAAAGGGCAGAAAACGCGCGTTGAGTTTTTCTTTATCTCATTGAACGAATGAAGCGTTGGTACATGTAAACGAAGTATATCGCAGAGAAAACAGTCAAGAGTATTTCAAAGGACAAAATGGCTGGGTTGTTTTCCACTGCCATGAAATACCCGTGTTGGAGTATGTCTGTGAACACCAAGAGCTGCAGGAATATGGCCCCCCCTAGGCAACTTAAGCCCAACGTGTGAAAGAGTACCTGCATTCGATGGTTTGGTCGTGTAGCGTTCATCGTAATCGTGAATATCAAGAGTTGCTACGTTCACTTATACGTTGCGAATCCAAGCACAAAACAAGACCTAATGATTAAAGTTTAGGATTCCTGGTTCAAACCCTCAATCAAAAGCATAACGTGGAACCTTAATGACGGATTTCCAACTTTGAGCGAGAGACAAGTGCGTCCTTCGGTTAGAGATAGGGTTCGAGGCAGTTCTTCCGCTGGCGGATGTTTCAGGGTCCATCAGCATCTTCTCCAAATCCTCTGATACCCAACCGACAACAATGGGCTTTTCAAGATTCCTCCGGCTTCTGATCTGTGTGCTCTGACATACCCTACCCTCGGTCTACTATATGATACAAATATGATTCAAGAAAAGAATCGGACGTGACGATGAGTCTTCTTTCGGCGCGCGTACGTGGCTGCGCCTGCTAGGGTAGCCTGTCCAGGAAGCCAAAGCCTCCAGAATGCTGCCTAGTTTGTGCGGGTCCTTGCAAAGCGTGCGTTCGTTTCTTAGTCATCAATTTCTCCCCCGGCAAGTCCAGATTGGCCTCGCTGATCTGTGAGAACAAGTGCTGTGTGTGGCTCAAGAGATAAGTGAATGTTGCATGCTTTGACTCGGTAATCTTTTGCAGTTAATAAATCGGTGAAAATGGGCTCTCGGTCTGGATTGATTCTTTTGCTTTCAATGGTAATGTTTTGTTTTCGCGATGAGTTGTTCATCGCAACCAATACTCTGTCTTCTTCATGCTTTCTAAGGTATGCATAAGTGTTCGTTTTCGAGTCCAAATGCAACGTAGCGAAGTCTCCGCCTGTCAGGGCCCTGTGATCTTTCCTTACATTAACCAGTTTTCTGCAAAACTCGAAAAGTCTTAGGTCTTGACTTGTCTCATCCCATATCATCCCTCGTCTGTTATCTTCCCATTCTTTGCTTCCCTTGAGGCCTATTTCATCGCCATAATATATCGCCGGCATGCCAACATACGTCATTTGGAAAATGATGGCGAGCTTCATCCTTTCCACGTGCCCGTCGCAAAGCGACAGGAATCTCACAGTATCGTGGCTTCCCAGTAGATTGTAGAGAACATCGTTCACCTGTTGATAGTATTGCATGCGCAGTTTGGCCAACCGAGCGTCAAATTCCTCAACCTTAATACTTCCTTTTGCGAAGAAATCGGCAATGATTTCTCTCAGCGGATAGTTCATTACAGAATCAAGTTGGTCTCCTTCCAACCATGCTGAAGCGTTCTGAGAGATTTCACCCATAATCAAGGCGTCCGGCTTTGCAACCTTGACCTCTCTGCGGAATTCCCTCCAGAATTCGTGATCAATTTCACTCGCTGTGTCAAGTCTCCAGCCGTCTATATCTGCCTCTTTGATCCAATAGACTGCAACATCAATCAAGTACTTTTTTACCTCAGGATTCGAGGTCATGAATCGTGGCATGCGCCAAACGTTCTTGCCCCATGTCTCATAGGTGGGAACAGGGTGAGTTTCTATTGGAAAATTGTATACTTTGAACCATTTCTTATATCTTGACAACTGCCCCTTCTGGACAACATCTTGGAAGGCCCAAAACTCAAACCCACAATGGTCAAAAACGCCGTCGAGGACGATTTTTAAGCCCATTTCATGGCATTTTCTGACTAGTTTACAAAAAGTCTCCATATTCCCGAAGTGTGGGTCAATTCTGTAATAGTCCGTTGTGTCATACTTGTGTGAGGATGGTGAACTGAATATTGGGGTGAGGTAAATTGCATTCACTCCTAGATTGTTCAAGTAGGGTAGGCTATCTATTATGCCCTTCAGGTCGCCTCCATAGAAAGTCTCGCTGGTAGCAGGTAGTTTTCCCCATTCAACGACGTTCGGCGGGTCACTTGATTTGTCTCCGTTACGAAAGCGTTCCGGGAATATCTGATAGAATATTGCTCGTTTCGCCCAACCTGGTGTCAATACGGTGTCGCCCTCACGTATGTAGGGCATCTGAAAAAAAGGGAACCCCATCTCCCTTGGTTCTGGCTGGTTTGTATGGAAGCCAGCCTCCGTGTACCAGAATTGTTCAGAACCATCGTCCAAGAGAAAGGCGTAGCGAAGCCTTTTAGAGATTGGCACTTTCATGATGACGTTGAAATAGTCGAACAGATCATCAGTTGCAACCTTGTTCATGCAAAGCTTTTTTAGAGGTTGGGTCGGCTCCCATGGATCTCCATAGAAAAGTTGGCAAATCTTTAGGTAACTCTTTTTTGCTTTCAGGCTGATGCTTAGTCTGTACGGGTCTAGCAGATAGGCGTATGCTCCTTCTGACTTGTGGCAAACGGCTTCCCTCGGCATTCTGCTGGCCCCCACTGTGGAGTCTATCAAACTGTGTTCGATGGTTGAGTCTTAGGTAAAGTTTTCTCCTGAGTTTCTGTCGAAAACGTGTGCATTGCTGCTGGTTAGGTTGACCCACACCGTTTCTTCCATCTGATAAAGTCTTCGATCGGACGCAACGATCACGATCCTGTTCTTGCCGACTTCCACATGAACCACGTTTTCTGCCCCCAGAAGTTCAACGCCATAGACCTCGCCTTTTAACCATCCTTCCTGCTCGCCTTCCATGCTGATTCTACAGTCTTGGGGTCGTATCCCGTACGTTACGTCTGTCGGAAGCTCGGCACCTTTATTGACGAGGGTTTTCAGAAGCTGCGAATCAACTCTTATGTTGAATTCTTCTGCGTTTATTATTCCCGAGTTCTTCGTTATCTCAAGTTTCCCGTCGACAAAATTCATGGGTGGGGTTCCGATAAAGCCCGCCACAAACTTGTTGCTTGGGTGTGAATAGACTTCTGTGGGCGGAGCGTACTGTTGAAGCTCACCCTTGAATTGAACCGCGACTCGATCAGCAAGCGTCATAGCTTCAAGCTGGTCGTGCGTCACGTAGACTGTGGTTACGCCTAGTCTCTTCTGGAGCTTTTTCAGTTCGATTCTCATCAGCACTCTGAGTTTGGCATCCAGATTGCTAAGAGGCTCATCCATGAGGAAGACTTTTGGGTTTCGCACGATGGCTCTTGCCAAGGCGACTCTCTGCCTCTGCCCTCCGCTGAGTTGTTTGGGTTTGCGACCCAAGAGTTCTTTGATTTCCAGTGACTCGGCGGTCTTCTCCACTCTGTTCCTTATTTCCTCTTTCGGCACCTTATGCATCTTAAGTGGAAAAGCAATGTTTTGGAAAACTGTCATATTAGGATAGAGTGCGTAGCTCTGAAACACCATAGCCACATCTCTGGCCCAAGGTTCAAGTCTGGTAACATCCATACCCCCAATGTATACAGTGCCTTCAGTAGGCGTTTCCAAGCCAGCTATCAAACGGAGAGTCGTAGTCTTTCCGCATCCGCTTGGCCCGAGCAAAACGACAAACTCTTTGTCTTTGACCTCGAGTTGAAGGTCTGCGACTGCTACAACTCCGCCTTCGAATAGTTTTGTTACATGCTTAAGCAATACGTCAGCCAAGAATGTTCACTCTTTTGGAAATCTCCGGAGTTTCTGTTGGTTCCAGAGTCTCTTATGCGTTTCTCTAACCAGCAAACTGCTTTCCTCCTAGCCTTTGACTGCTCCGATGGCAAGTCCGGCCCGGAGGTAACGCTGAATTATCATGAACACTATGACCAAAGGAATGGCGGACAATACAGACATAGCAGCGAACTGAGGCCATGTTGTCGTTAGATTGCCACTTTGGGCCAAAGAAAACAGCGTCAATGGAAGCGTGTAATTAGACTGACTAGCAAGGACAATATTGGCAATAGCGTATTCGTTCCATGCAGTCAAGAAGCTGAAAAATGCAGTGACAGCCAACCCTGGCACGGTCAGCGGCAGAACAACATGATACATTGCGCTAAAGTAGGATGCTCCATCAATGAGAGCAGCTTCATCAATGTCTCTTGGAAGCGTGTCAAAGAATGCCTTCATATTCCACATAGCGAATGGCAGAACCAAAGAGACGTACACCAAAATAAGGCCGAAAAGACTGCCGTATAACCCGAAAGAGAGGAGGAGATAGAAGAAGGCGATGTACATCAGAAGTCCAGGAACAAACTGGATAAAAATGAGAACATACAGAATAGGCCTTTTACCCAAGAATCTGAACCTTGACATGGCATAGGCTGCAGGACAAGCGACTAGCAAACAGAGACCGGTAGTAGATAGAGACACTATCAGACTATTGACTAACCCTGACCAAAATGGCGAATTGGCCGCCAGCGCCCAACTGTAAGCTTGCAAGGTTGGATTAGGAGGAATGATCTGCAGTGTCGTCGTGAGAAGAGACCCGTAGCTTCTTAAAGAGGCAGAAAAAATCCAAACAATGGGGAAAATGACTGCTAATTCCACGATTACGGCAAGCGCATTCTTGCTTATTCCGAAAAGAAGCCGCCTCCTGCCTATTCGTTGAATCCTTCTACGGAATTTCTTCCAGTAGGTCATCTAGCTCGCCTCCTCGGCTATTCGGCTTACTCGCAGGCCAAAGAAGCCGATGACCAGCACCATTATCAGGACTATGCCCAAAAAAGCAGAGGCAAGTCCATAGAACCTGCCAGTGAGTATCGTCGTGTAACCCCAGACCATGACAGTTTCATTAAGTCCACCCGCTCCAGTAGAAGGTCCGCCCCGGTTGAGCAAGTATGGAACGTTGAGGTTTTGAAAAGTTGTGTTCGCAGTCAACAATGTTGCCAGCAGAAGAGGTCTGCTTATCTGTGGTAGCGTAATGTGCCTAAGTTTGTGCCATGATCTGGCACCATCGACTGTTGCTGCCTCGTACAGTTCAGGGGGGATACCCTGCAGCGCCCCTAGAATCACGGTCATCATGAACGGGTAAGCAAGCCAAGTGTTCGTTATGTTGTAAGCTGCGAAGGCAGGCCACTCGAGGTTCAGCCAGTTAGGACCTGGCAGACCGATCATGCGCAGAACTTGGTTTATAGATCCAGAACCTGTTTGAAACATCCCTTGCCATATTAGAATTGATGTAAAGCCAGGCATCGCCCACGGCAAGATAACGATTGCCATCTGGACTTTCTTGCCGAACAAGTCCTTAGAATTGTAAAGAAGAGCAAAGGCCAGGCCGACTGCAACCTGAAGTCCCACATTGGTTACCGTCCACAGGACGGTCTTATACAACACAGATTGGATGTGTGGACCATAAACACTAAGCAACCTTTGATAGTTCTGAAACCCTATGAACTGATAGCCGGTTCGTATATTGAACAGTGTCAGGTTTGTAAACCCCAGTCCTATGGAAAAGAAGATAGGATACGCGTTGAAGAAAATCAGCATGGCCAAAGAAGGCAGCATGAAAAAGTAGGCAACGGTGTTCTTTTGCCAAATATCTTTCAAAAAAGGGGAGTGTTTGGGCTCTTCGCTCATTCCTGAGGCCCGCTAAGGATAATGCCCGTACTTCGTCTGAATGTTGGTTATCACTGAGTCTTCGGCTTGTTGGAAAGCTACCTGAGCAGTTTGGGTTCCTTGAACTACCGCGTTCCAAGCGTTTGTCGCTCCCGTCCAGACATCACCCATTTGCGCATTATTAGGTATCGGGATGGTGTATTTGAGCTGGTTGCCGAAGCCTGAGATGACAGGGTCGTTCTGGATGGTTGTGTCTTTGTAGGCGTCATAGGTCACGGGTATATAGCCTAGCGTCTTGCCTAGAGCTATTTGATTGGTTGCGCCTGTAAACCATTTCATGAATGCGATGTCAGCATCTTTGTTGGCATCTTTCACGTTTGAGGTCATCCAGATGCCTTTGACTCCTTCAAACGGCATCGGAGTTGCGTTGTTGTTCTGAGATATCATGGGAATCAATGACAAGCCGAAGCTGATGCCTGCATTCTTCACGTTCGCAACCTCCCAGTCCCCATCGACAAGCATTGCTGACTTGTTCTGCTCGAAAAGCGCGTCTTGGCTGGCTCCGCCCAAGTCTGGAGCAAGGTAAGGCAGTATGGTGCTGTTGAACCACGATGCAGCCTGAATGGTGCCTGATGAGTTCAAGCCAACAAGACCCGTGGTGTCGTTGTAGTAGTATCCTCCCCAACCTGAAACCCACGGGAACAGGTGGTAGGGATCGTTTAGAGTGACGTAACTTAAGCCGTATTGGTAGGGAGCCGTTCCTCCTTTGGCAGACTCGTTGTGCATTAAAGCGACCATTTGATCGGTGGTAGTGGGAGGAGTGGTAATGTACGCCTTGTTGTAGAAGAGCGTCAAGCATTCGGCGGACAAGGGAAGCGCCCAAAGGTGTCCCTTGTATGTCATGGCAGACAGGGCGCTCGGATAATACGCTGCCAAGGTGGCGTTGTCAATGTAGGTGTCTATCGGGAGAATCAGGCTGGCGTTGACAAACTCGCCCTGCCAATCTTCCGCGCCCCAAGTATACAGGTCGGGGCCTTGGCCTGCAGGTATCGCAGCCGTCAAAGCGTCGTGCATGCCAGCGCTTGTCTTTTGAACCATATTGACTGTGACTCCTGGGTATGCCGCCTCGAATAAGCTGATCTGTGTGTTCCAAGCAGTAAGCTCGTTGGGTAAGAGCGCGTGCCAAATGGTCACAGTGCCTGTGATTATCCTCACCGTCAAAGTGTTGTTTGAAAACGCGTAGACTCCTGTTGTGCTGTTGAATACTTGCACGTTCCAAATGTACGTTCCTGCGCTTGTGAACGTGCAGTTAAAAGAGTTCAGTGCATTGTTCTGAACGGTCGTGTTCGACGCCACAGATTGCCATGTTCCAGTCACGTTCACCCATAGGCTTGCATTCGCAATATTGTCTCCTACGCTCACCGGGGTGTAGGTGAACGTTACCGTGGTTGGGAGGGTTCCCACCGACTGATTTGCACCGTCAACAGGAGTGTTAAGAGCGACAGATACACCTGCACTTGCCACGATCAGGGTATAATTTGATGATGCTGAGACTCCGATCGTGCTGTTGAATACTTGTACGTTCCATTTATACGTTCCTGAGGCCGTGAATGTGTAGCTAAAAGAGTTGACTGTGTTGTTCTGTACGTTTGTGGTATTCGACTCTACGGACAGCCCGTTCATCAATAAGCTCGCGTTAAAGATATTGTCCCCTATGCAGACTGGGGTGTAGGTAAACGTTGCGGCGCGTGTGTATTGTGTTGCGCCGTTACTTGGACTGTTAAGAGAAACAGACAGAGTTGTCGCTGCTGCACCGGGCATATAATAGACGTAGGCCGCTGCGACGACAGCAATGATTATAATGATTACAATGATTGCTGCAACCAACATTCTCGATATTGCTCGCTTTGATTGTCTTACTTTCACTAACATACTCTCCGCTAGGCCCTTTAGGAGCATTCCAGATATAACTATTTCGAAGCCTCCATTTTTGCACGCGCGAAAATGCCATAGCAAAAAGATCAATTTCTCATGGGTTTTGAACCTCTTCTCATGTTATGCGCAACGAAAATGTTTCTTCGGAGACTTCCAGCTGTGTAGGCAACAGCATCCAAACATAAAATATTTTAGCTAATTATCTGTAATTGTCTGCTATGCGCTTTCGTTTCAGCCAGAGAAGTTGAAATGGCATGTTGAGCAAGATTCTGGTTCTTCTGATAGGTCTATCCTTGGTTTCGAGTTCCACACTCCCCATCATTCAAGAAACCTCAACGGCCAATTCATTCAGAAGACTCGTTTCAAGCGTCAATGTGGCGCAGCGACAGCCGCAATTCAACTCTCTGGCTAGCGACATCGCGTTCGAGACGCCTGACTGGGTGAAAAACGCGGTTTTTTATCAGATCTTCCCTGACAGATTCCGCAATGGTGACCCCACCAACGATCCAGCAGGGAACGGCGTCTCTGGAGACCTATTGTGGAAGGCATGGAATGGATCAAGCCAGTATTTCCCTGCAGTCTACGCTTTGAAAATGCCTTGGACTCAGCTTCCCGAGGAACCTGCAATGGGTAGAGACTGGTTCGGTGGGGACCTGAAAGGTGTACAAGATGAAGCTCAGTACTTGGCTCATCTGGGCATCACAGCTATCTATCTTAATCCAATAATGGACTCAACAGACAACCACGGATACACAGTCATAGACTACAAGTCAGTTAGCCGCTATTTTGGGGCTAACGCGCGGGCCTCTAATGGATCGCTCATTCTAGACCCAGAAGCAAGTCTTCAGGTCTTCGAGAATATGACAGATGCTCTGAAAACTCATGGAATAAGGGTGATACTGGACGGAGTGTTCAATCACGTTAGCGCGAAAAACCAGTGGTTTGACAGAGATAATGATTACTCGACTCTGGGGGCCTTTGAAAGCCAAAGCTCCCCCTGGTCCGATTGGTTCACTTTCTACAACTGGCCAAAGAGCTACAGGGCATGGGGTGGTTTTCTGAACATGCCGGAAGTCAACGAAGTTGACGCCTTCAAGAACTACATCTACGCAGACCCAAACGCGTCTGTTATAAAATTCTGGAACGACCTAGGCGTAGATGGATGGCGCCTCGATACAGGCCAAGATGTCAGTCACGGGTTCTGGAAAGAATTCAGATCAGCCTACAAAAAACTGAACCCTGAAGGGTACATCGTAGGAGAATATTGGGGAGACGCAAGTCCGTGGCTTCAGGGCGACGAATGGGACTCTGTCACGAACTACGGATTCAGAGACGCCGTTCTGGCTTGGGCGGCGGGTGAGAACGTTGAAAGCGAGACCGCGCTCGACTATGCGCTTACGTCAATCCAGAAAGATTATCCGTCCGAAGCCTTCTACACGGCATTTAACCTGCTCGACTCACACGATACAGAAAGAGCCCTCACCTACTTGGCCGGAGACAAGAACAGGATGAAATTGGCGGTCATTTTTCAAATGACCTATCCAGGGACGCCCGTGATATACTATGGCGACGAGGTTGGAATGCAAGGCCTCTCAGATCCAGACTGCAGGCGGCCGTACCCATGGTCCGATCTGGGATTGTCTCCAGACACCGACATGCTGGCGCACTACAAGAAGCTAATCTCTATAAGAGAGACCTATTCTGTTTTGAGAACGGGCTCGCTATCCACTCTCCTCGTTGATAACGCAAATCACATCTACGCTCTGCTGCGCGAAGATAACTCTTCAAACCCTATGGCAGTTCTAGTCTACAACAACGGCGTCAATCAAACCTCTGTGACGTTAAACGTGACTGGTCTATTGCCCGAGGGCGCCACACTGACAGATGCGCTCAATGACAAAGTGTACAAGGTCGAAAATGGCAGAATTACACTGCTTATGGAAGGCTTGTGGGCGAGTATACTGATTGGAACTAGCACTTCAATCAGTGAGTTTCCGTGGAACTGTTCTTCTGTAATCACTCTCGGCGTTGCGTTTTTTGTCGTGGCTACGACAGTAGTACGCACTGTTAGACAAAGGCGAAAATCAGACAAGCAACGACCAACCTGATGCAAGTGAATCGGCAATTTCCAGTGGATCCGTTTCTTTTCATCCAAACGATGCAAGGACTACTACGTAAGAAACGGTCTTGTGATAGCCAAGGCAAAGTCTAAAGGCGCGGGATATATACTCTATCTATTTCATGAGCTGAGAAAGTATGAAGAAGCCAAATGTGCTCATGACAACGATGGAATATGACGTGATAAAAGTCGGAGGACTCTCAGCTGCATTGACCTCAATGGCGCATGCGCTGAAAAAGTACGCAAACCCAAGAATCGTTCTTCCAAAAAGCGGTTGCAGTCCCCCTTGGAAAAAGGTAGAAGAAAAACAGCAGCCCGAGATGACCATGCAAGTATATGAACACAACGGAGTCAGTGTTTATACCCTGTCCAATCAAATTCTTGATACGCAAGAGGTGTATCCTGAACCCGCGGACCAACAGGGCATAAAGAAGATTGACGAATTCTCCAGAAGATTGACTGAAGTTGTCGACGACATAGATTTTGATGTTGTGCACATGCAGGATTTTTTCGCCTACAAAGCCATGGACAAATTCAAAGAAATGGGCAAGCCGATTCTATTGACCATTCACAGACTCCACAGGGAATATCCCACATGGTTTTCAGCAGAAAGAACAGCCTTGAACAAAGCAGATTACTTAACAGTCGTCGGCGAATCGTACTACAAAGAAGATGAGAAAGAGCTATTCCATGACTACAGGAAAAAGACTACGCATGTCTTCAATGGAGTCGACACGGAGTTCTGGAACGTCCAAGCTTGCTCCTTTCCGAAACTGGCTAGGAAGCAACGAAGAAAGACAATTTTACAAAAGTACGGGCTCACAGACGGTGTACTCTATACATATGTTGGAAGATTCGATCCCGTGCAAAAAGGAGTCGATATCCTTCTGAAGGCAAGCGAGGAATTTCTGAAAACAGAAAACGTAAAAATGATAGTTGTCGGTGTCGGAGACAAGAAACTAGAGAAGCAGTCAAAGGAGCTTGAAACACGACATCCTTCGAAACTTAAGGTCTTCAATCAGCTTCTGTCGAAAGAAACCGTGCGTGATATCTACTGCAGCGCGGATTTCGCCTTAGTCCCAAGTCTATTCGAACCGTTTGGGCTTGTCCAGTTAGAGGCCATGTCATCTGAATGCGTGCCCATAGGAAGCAAAACAGGAGGAATCAAGGACACCGTCATCTCGTATGGCGAAAATCCCAAGTTAGCAACTGGGTTTCTGGTGAAAAAGGGGAGCCCCCCTGCTCTTTTGGAGGGCATGAGGAAGGCGTTCCAGCTCTACGATGAGAAGCCGGAAATGATTGAGAGGATGCGTGGAAATGGAAGGAGTAGGTGCGAAACAGTATTTCAATGGAATGTTTCAGCTAGAAAATACTTCGATATATATGAAAAACTCCTACATCAACACTAGACGGGTGCCCTGAATGAAAAGCGTCTGGATATTCTCCTTTGAATGCGCTGGAGTAGTTAAGGTTGGAGGCTTAGGTGAAGCAGTCTACAACATAGCGAGGCACCTAGCAAATCGAGGCCTCGAAGTCACTGTGTTTATGCCAAGCCATGGAGTTACCAAGAAACATGACATAAGAGAGAAGTTAGCTCTCCAGGAAGGCAAAATATCAGTTAAAGGAAGCGTTAAAGGAAAGAGTTTTCTGCCTTACCGAAGTCCTTTCCGATACGACATTGGAATCCAGACTGGCGCTCTGAGCGGCTTCAACGTCGTCCTATTTCACGGGTTGAACAATGCTGCCACCGAAATCTTGGACAATGAAACGGTCTACAGGTCAAATCTCATCGAGGACAAATCTCTATTGCTTGCCAGAGGCATCTCAGGCTACGTTAAACATCTACGAGATCTCAACAAGGAGTTTCCAGATGTTGTTCACGCCCACGACTATCACAGTGTGCCTGCAGCAGTTATGGCTAAACAGAAGCTTGAAGAGTACAATCACAAGACAGCCCTAGTCTTCACTATACACTTGTTAAGCGACAAGAAATGTTCATGGAACTATCTCGGTGAAGATTGGTGCGGATTGAAAAATAGGTCCCATCAAGTTTACTTCTTCACCAAAAAGGTTGAAATGTCTGATAGGACCGTCCTAAGGAAGGCCAGGTTCAAACTCGAATCTTTTTGCGCTGTTGAGTCTGATGTTCTGACGAGCGTGAGTCAAAGCTACTTGCAAGACGAAGTTATCAAACGAATAGGTCAAGGTTGCGATGGAAAGACAGCGTTTCACTGGAACGGGTGTGACTGGGACTACGGAAAAATGCTCGGAGATGTCATGAAAAAGTTCGGGGACGACATGAGAAGCACGTTGGGAGTAACTCAAATAGAACGGCACGACCTGAGAAAGTACTTCCTAACGAAGGCCATAGGCAACCTCAGATCAGAGGAGCCAATTCTGGAAGAGGAAAAAGTCAGGGAGATTGTGTTGACTTTCAAAGGCAAACCTTTCGTCGGTAATGGCAAACTTGAGCCTTTCAATGATGATGGTCCCATGGTTCTGATGACTGGAAGGCTGGGAGAACAAAAAGGGGTAGACATGCTGTTCAAAGCTATGCCTTATGTTCTGGAAAAAGTTCCCAAAACCAAGTTCGTTCTTCTACTGTTACCTCTCGAAGAGGAAATCAACCTGATAAGCCAATCTGCTAAACTCATGAACAAATACCCGCAAGCGTTGAGAGTAGTGTTCGGGAAGGCACCCAGCATCTACCCTCTTGCGCACCTAGCCTCAGATGTTTTCGTCTGCCCAAGCAAGTGGGAGCCGTTCGGCATAATGGCACTGGAAGCGATGGCAACAGGAAATCCAGTCGTTGCTACAGCGGTTGGAGGGCTGAAGGAAATAGTCATAGACGTGAATCAAGACTTGGAAAACGGCACCGGCATTCTTGTTCCGAAAAATGATTATAAAGGCCTTGGAAAAGCGCTCTCGTCATTACTCGCTACCATGCAGATTTCAGAGATTTCCCAAAGAACGGTTGGAACAGAGCGTCAAGAACCCCAAAAAATCCCGACGGCAATATCGAGCGATTCGCTCAAGGAAGCTGTTCTGAAACAGCTTTCCTACGGATCTAGGCTGAGAGAAAACGCGATGCGAAGGGTAGAAACCACCTTCCGATGGAGCAAAACCATAGAGATGGTGATTACAGCCTACGAAAAGGCCATCGACCTGGCAGCCAATCGTCAGCAATACTAGACCGAACGGAAGAATAAAATAGAAAAACAGTTCGCGTTGAGTTCCAGCGCTTTGGACTTGCCTGAAGAAGATTGATTTCCTTGACTCTCCGTAATTTCAGTAGACAGTACAGGAGTGTGATGAACCGTCAAAGAATATCTAATCGGAACTGGAGGGTGGGCATACTTTCGAGTTCCGGGACTCAGGTCGCTGACGGCCTACTCACGAATCTTCAACTTTGTAGAAGTGAACTCCACGTTCTATCAGATACCCCTGCTGAAAGAGGTTGAAGAGTGGAGGAAACTCGTGCCTCCGGATTTCAAGTTTTCTGTCAGAGCGCATCAATCAATAACGCACAAGTACAAGCTTCAACCAGTAGAGAAAGTGCTTGAAGCATTTGAGCGTATGAAGCAAATATGCAGCAAATTGAACGCCGAGGTCATGCATCTCCAAGTGCCGTCATCTTTTGAACTGACTAGAACCTCAATCATCAACCTTCGCAATGTACTTTCCTCAGTGAGTCTTCAAAAGCTTCGGCTGGCTCTTGAAATCAGAGGGGTAAGATCTTCACAACTGCCTCCTGAGTTGCTTAAGACTATTCGAGAATACAATATTGTCCACTGCACAGATCTTTCAAGTGGGGAGATGCCTGCTTATGAATCAGACATACTTTACACCAGGCTTTTTGGAAAGGGGAAACACAATGTGTACCAGCCCACTGACGAGGAACTTTCAGAAATAGACAACGAAGCCTCCAGCGGAAAGTCCGAGAAGATAGTCATGAGTTTTCACTTCGTCAGAATGTACAAAGACGCGGCGAGGCTCAAAACGTACAAGCAGTCGGGCAAGTTTCCAATGATTACCCGGTCGACGGGCTTAGCCTCGCTTGAGGAGGTTCTGAGTGAAGATGCAAGATTTCCATCAGCAAAACAAGAGCTGATACGCAGCCAAGGATGGAAAATCTTTGATTTAACCGAAACTAACCGGATCCACGCAGGCGACATGCTTGAGAAACTTCCTGAAGCAACCTACAACAATTTAGGCGAAGTCGCCAAAAGACTGAAACGTGTGATGAGGTGAAGAGTTTGGCTTCAATTATCGATAATGTTTTTCTAGGCACTTCAGGATGGAGTTACAACGAATGGGTCGGCCCATTCTACACGAGAATGGACAAGAGCAAGCTCCGCGCGTACACCAGAGTCTTCAAAACAGTTGAAATCGACTCAACTTTCTACAGATACCCCTCCAAGGGCACCGTCATGGGGTGGACGAGATATTCGCCCGAAGGCTTTGTCTACACGTCGAAACTGCCCGGGTTAATCACACACGATAAGAAATTGAGTTTGGGCGAAGGGATAGAGCAGGATCTACAGAGATTCATAGAACTGATGGAACCTCTAATTCTTAGTGGAAAATTAGGCTGCGTACTCATCCAGCTTCCGCCCAAATTCGATTACCGACCTCAAGAACTGGAAGCCTTTTTCAAAATACTGCCTACGCATGTGAGGTTCGCCGTGGAGTTCAGAGAACAGTCATGGATGAGAAATGAAACATGGGGGCTGCTTGAAAAATACCGGGTTGCTTACACAGTCGTCGACGAACCTCTGCTCCCTCCAGAGGCTCATTTAACGTCAGACATCGCCTATTTTCGATGGCACGGACGCGGAGAAAAGCCCTGGTACGACTACCGTTATTCCGTCAATGAGCTTGAACCTTGGATACCAAAACTGAAGGATGCTGCGGGAAAAGTCGATAAGATCTATGGATATTTCAATAATCACTATCATGGCTATGCCGTCGAAAACTGTGTCCAAGTCATGGAAATGATTGGAAACATAAACGCGAAGCAGGTTGAAGTCAAGAACAGGGTTGAAAAATACTTGCGGAGCTCAGCCGAGCTGAAGAGCTCTACGCTAGAGAGCTTCGTTGAGCCTAGAGACAGGAGTTTTGAGAGTCTGATGCACTATTTCGTTCCGGCGGAGAGACTGCAGAGGGCTGAAAAGATTGAGGACAGCGAATTGACTATCCGAGAGCAGAATACGGGTAGAGTTGATGCAGTGATAAGAGGCTACCACATAGTCATAGACGCGGAAGCGGCAACGATTTCTCATGATTGCGCCGATTGGGGGAGAGTCTTAGCGACCAAAAAATTGTGCAAGCACATCGCGAAGCTACTTCTTTTGATGAACAGAGAAAAGGCAACTGAAATGCTCAGGAAAATGTACACCCAGCAAGACAAATGGCGGTTTGTGCCTTACACAAGCGAATGAGCAAAGCAAATCGCGCTTTCTCTCTGAGTCTTTAGATAAGATTACATCTTGCCACCAACCGAGTTGAAGAGTTTTCAGTGAACGAAGTGGATTCCGATTTCGTCCTGTAACTGTGGGTGCATTAGCGTTCTAAATGTCTTCCACCTCCCCCCGACAGGTCAAGTTGCTGGTTGAGCAAACGTTTCCATACATATTCCATATAGTCCCTCTGACCAACATGTCATCATTCAGGACAAGACTTGTGAATAGGTAGCTCTGGTTCGTTTTCTGGGACAGAAAGGTAGGTCTGGTTTGAGTATACGGATGCAATGATTCGAATGAAACTATTAATTCTTAAGAAAGAAGGTTTAAGAGTGAAATCTTCATGTTTAGCTTTTGAACAAGATGTTGTGACGAAGTGGGACACGATGGGAAAAAGGATGCAACGCAGGGGTAGGAACAAGCGAGGCATCGTAGGCATAGAGGCTGCAATTGTGCTCATCGCCTTCGTGGTGATCGCTGCAGCCCTAGCCTACGTTGTAATAAACATGGGTTTCTACGCGGCTCAAACGGCTAAATCAACAATAGACAAGGGGATTCAAGAAGCCACAAGCGCCCTCGAACTTGACGGATTTGTTACTGGCAAAACGAACTCATCCAACGCCGCTATTACCTACCTTGTGATTCCATTGAAGCTGGCCGTAGGGCAGGAGCAGGTCGACTTGGCTGGCAACACAGTGGTTGTTGCGGTGCAAGGACTGAACTTCTCTCTCGCAAACATTTACAGTGGGGCAGCGACCTCGAACGAAACAGATCTTGCCAACCTCATGGCAAACGTGACCAACGCACCAAACGCGCGTTGCTTCATCTACAACAGTGAACTTTCCACTGACACCACGCTCAAGCAAAACGCGAAGGCATACTTGGTCATAAACCTGGGAGACCTATACGGGCTGCCATCGTACAGCAAAGCAAAAGTTGAGGTTAGAACAAGCAAGGGTGCAGCTCTGATGGTCATGAGAGAGATACCCGGCAGCCTGCCCCCAGACGCAATTGTCGACCTTCGCTAAGCAACCAGAATCTACTCTTCCTATTTCCTACCCTGATTAAACGGGCAAAGTGCTGCTAAATTCTGTACTCTTTTCCCTTCTCGACGCGAGTCACTTTTCCTTTGAGGTCTCGCATGAACTTGCCTACCAATTCAGCATTTTCTGTGTGTATAGGGAAGATTTTCGCTGCGTCAATTTCTTCTAGAGCGCTTTCAGCTGCAGAGGCATTATCTGTCCTGAAACGTGGACGTGGTATTGGGGCAGGCCGTAATGGTCTAGCGAGTTAGCGAGCTTCTTGAAGTCAATCTCTATTTCTTCATTGAAGCGTTCCGATGCTGACAGCACGTAGCAATGTCTGCTTGCGGCTGGATTTCGACAAGCTCTTCGAAGTCGTAGAGGGACAAGGCTAAGACCACTTTACACTGTTGCTTCGAAGCTTCGAATACGTCGATGATCTTGTCGGCGTGTTGTTCTATGATTTGGCTTTCCCATTTGTCGCGTCTTTCCTTCGATTTTCGAAAGATCAGAACATTATCAACATTCAAGTTCGGGACAGTCAAACCTCTGTCAGCTTGCAGTGCGTTCAGCAGATGGGCTTGCCTAAGTGAAACAGCTAGGCACTGCTTGTTCTTCTTTGCGATTCGAAAGAAACTATTCAACCGGTCAATATCGGCGTAAGCAAACTCTGCAAGCACAATGCCCCTCCCTCGCTGACGATGCAGTTCAATTTATTTTCGACTTCTTTTTCAGAGGAAATTGAAGCGCCGGTCATGTTCTTTGCTTCAGTGACTATCGCGGCAGGTTCTGCTTCTTTGGCCTTGACAACGAAATCTCGCGTCATCTGCGGTTTCGCACCGTGGGTTCGGAAGTCTCCGGTGTACACCACTGTGCCTTGAGAGGTGTTGATTACAAAGCCGTATGCGCCCGGCACGGAGTGGTCTACGTGAATCGGCTCGATCTCCAGGTTGCCGATTTTCCGTTTTTGTCCCGTCTGAACGATCTGAAGGGGATGTCTTTGACGCGGAACTCGAGGTCGGTTCTGCGTCGCCTAGAGCTTGTGGAATGGTTTGTGTTGTTTCGCCGCAGTAGATTGGGATTTGGCGATTTGTGAAAGACAAGTGGGCTGAGTGGTCCAAGTGGCCAAGAGAAACAAACACAGCATCATTTCTGGCGGCTTGCTGTCAAACTTGTAGATGCCGTCAAGCTTGGTAAGATTCCAAGTTTTTGCAAGCTTTTCTCACTCTTTGGCGAAAGAAAGGGCGGTGAGTAGAAAAGTCTCCTCATGCTGAAGGACATGCCGAAATCAAAGGTTTTGGTGTCTCCGTCTTTGAGCAGGATCTTGTTGCCGCCAATCTCGTTCACTCCGCCATAGAAAGTTAACGTTGTTTCTTGTTTGACCATGCCTATTCCTTCAATTCTTCTACTTTCCTGCAAACGTTCGAGAGAATGAGAATTATGTGTGGGAAGGTGAACACGCTGAAGACTTTCGTGTATTTCGGGTTGCCGGCGTTCTTGACGGTTTTGAAGTTTCCCCCAGCTTGCAGATAGCCAGTGACGAACGTCTTTGCCATCAGCTCTATCCGATGCGCATCGGCAAACGGAGAAACATCATGGCCAGCATAATACAGAAATTCGGCGATGTCCCAGGCTCTGTCTCCGTTTCGGCCCGCTTGCTCCAAGTCGGTGAGGTAAAGCTGATCCTTCCTGTCGACGAGAATGTTCTCTGGCTTCGTATCGCCTAAAGCAACACCCAAGGCATGAACCTTTGCGAACAAGCTGCCAGTTTTTCCAATGAGGTCCAAGTCTTTCTTTAGTTCACTATCACTCTTTGAATCTGCGATTCTTCTCACTACCTTGCTAAGGTCTTCACCCACAACGTACTCCATGAAAATCAAACGCTGATTCGGACTCACATACAAGAGCTCTGGCACCGCAAGACCTTTCGAGTGAAGCAATCGGTTTATCGCACATTCTCTTTCAAGCCTTGAACTTCCAAGAACGGCAAAAGTTCTAGTCCCAACAGACCACAACGTGAGAGGAAACCATTTGAAGTTGGACCAATCCCTGAACCTTTTGACAACAACCTTCTTCTCCTTGCCATCAACAATGGTACTGACCAGATAAACATCGTTCAAAATACCGCCGATGCTCGTAACCTTGATTTGGGCGCCCTTGCCTGCCCTGAGAACCTTCCTAGCAAAGGCTTCAATGTTCACCCTGTTCGCCAATGGCACAAGGCCGCTTGCAGTCTTGACGTACACAAGGTTCTCCGGGTCTTCGATTAGCAGTTTCGCTCTTGGACCCTCGCTGAGAATCCTTTGAAGGTTGAAGAGTGATTCCTTGTTCTGTGAAAGAGTGTTTATAATCTGCGGAAGCATGCCCAGCAAAGAAGCAAACAGCACTCTGTGTCCCGTTTTTAGGAGACTCGTGAATCGAACCTTGCGAGTTCTAGCTTTGTCGACAAACTCCTTCGAAATCCTCACGTAGCCCCCTGAAAAGCTGACAGTCTTATCTCTTTCCAGCTTCTCCAAAGCGTCCAAAAACCCGCCCAGACTTTGTTGAAGGTTCTTCTTCTCCCTGACGAGATTTGATAATGACTCGAGCATTGGTGGGAAAAGCCGGGCCCTGGTGAGCAATGTTTCATACATGAAATACTCTGGCTTTATGTAGAACTCATAGGAGAGTTCTGGGAAATCTAAGACGAGGCTTTGCAGAAGTTCAAGAATAACGCGCCTTTTCAGAGTGATTTCTTGAAGGTGCAAATATTCAGCATTAACAATTGTCTTGTATGGAAAAATCAGTCCGCCAGCGAGGGCTTCGCCCAAGAGACCTCTGTCCACATCCCTTTCAAAAACCCATTTGTCGACTGCCAGAACCACAATGCTGCTTGCGCCTAGGGCCTTGGCGTAATTCATGAGCCTGGGCTGAAAGTCTTCTATGACCAGCAAGACCTGGGCGGCTGTCCTTGGAGAGGTCAAGCTTGAAGAATAGTCACTGCACAGACACATGGCCGTGATTTGGCAAGAGCCTGCGATGTGTCTGCTGAAGCTCATGATCTCTTGCGTCAGCTTTTCGTCCTGACGTTTCGAACTTTGAGCCAATGTCCCACCTGAAAGAAGCGACCTAGGATAGAATCAATCCGTCTGCGAAATATAGTTAATGCTTTACGGCAATGCTAGCCAACGGTTTGAGACTCTGAGAACGCTATTTGCGTTCGATTATTTTGATGTAAGCAAATGCTGCGCTGAAAGTGAAGACCGCTGAAAAGACAACGACACTCAGGATTGAGTAGTAGGAGAACGGTGGGGAACCCAGTAGGAAAGAGCGGATAGTGTCTGATGTGCTGCTCAAGGGGTTGATTTCGGCGAATGTTACCAACACGGCTGGGAACTTGCCCTCGCTCCCAAGTTGCTGTATCAGCGAAAGCGGATAGAAGACGCTGCTGCAGAAGAACAGCGTATAATAGACTAGGCCTCTCGCTGTGATAAATTTCTCGAGGCTTGAGGTTGAAACCGCGATGGCGATGCTTAGACCTGAGATGCCGATGGCTGTAAGAAACAGGAGTCCTAGGATTACAAAGAACTGTGGCACTGTTGGCAGGCCGAGAAAGACAAAGCAGGTCGCCAGTAGGGGTGACATGTAAACCATGCCGCGCAATCCTCCTGAGAGCACGCGTCCGACAGCTAATTCCATCCGTGTCATGGGCACGGAGAGCATGTAATGGTGAACTTCTCTTCGACGTTCCATGTTTATTTCGCGTCCTATCATGAAAGCCGAGGCGAACAAACCGGTAACGACGAGACCCGGGGCGAAGAAGCTGAAATAGTTTTTTATGTCCAAGTTTGGGTTCAGCACTTTGTTATAAACGACGGCCGTGATGAACAAGTCGGCGAGGTTCATCGTGATTAGGCCCACCAGCCACATTTTGTAGCGCAGAAAATTCCTGAAGTCATGCTCTACAACATGAAAGACTTGCCTCAAATCACTGCCAACCCCCACCCTCAATGCGTCTGTCATAGATTGTCACGCCTACGAAAGTGAAAAACCCGAAGAACGCGACTACGACAAGTACTGGCAAAAGCGGGTTGTCTAAAGTCGTGACAGCTGCTCCCCAGCGGAAAAGATCCGTGACATACGTGAGCGGATTCAAACTGGCCAGGCCAGCGTACAACGGGCTTGAAGCTTGCAGGACTACCAACGGGTACATTGCCGTGCTCAGGCGTACGATTAATGCGTCCAAAACGCCCATCAATATGTCAAAACGGTCGCTGGATTTTATTATCACCGCCAGCGTTATACTCATTCCCGACACTCCAAAGGCGAACAGAAAAAGCGCGAACAGAGAGATCAAGAAGGCAATCGGGTTCAAGGAGCCAATGACGTATAACGACACGGCTATCAACGGTCCAACATAGATGAATGCCCTCAGCCCTCCGCCTATAGATCGACCTAAGACCAGTTGCCTCCTTGACACGGGCAGACTGAGAAGATACTCAAAGACTCCATGTTCTGCCTCTTCGTAAAGGTCAAATCCGATGAATATGGCAGCCGAGTAAAGAGTCATAACTGACAGGCCTGCTACGTAATAGCGAAAATAGTCAAGGAGCGAAACGACGTTGATCGAATAGTCATCTGCGATGTTACTGGACGAGAACTTTACAGACCACAAGCCAACGTCAGGACTGCTGAAGGCGAGCCCTAAACTGTAACTGCCTACTGATGAGTTGAAATATTGACTCTGTGATAATGTGCCGTTTGGATAGTACACTTGAACCTCGCCGAATCCTTGCGCTGATGACACGTTGATAAGCATAGAGCCTGCACTGCTCGTGGAATTGACTTGGAACAAGTATGTCTGGTAGGGTTCGAGATGCGTTGAACCTGTTGCCAGCGTTTGCGTAGGAATGTTGATCATACGCGAGGCAATCAGTCCGAAGAGCGCTATTTGGGAGACAAACCAGATGGCTCGCATGATTATCATGAACTTGTACTGGAAAAAAAGGCGTACGTCCCTTTCAATCACTAACAGTAGATTGTTCGTGGACGGCTCACTCCTTGTCCTTCTGTGCTTCTTCGATGGTCAAGCCCGTGTAGTGTGCAAACACGTCGTCAAGGCTGGGTTCACTCATGCGAAAAGACAGTATCGGCACCTCCTGCTTGGCGAACATGTTCATTATTCTTGGAACAACCTCTTCAACCCGGTTCAGGTAAAGGCGCAGGTTTGAGGGCTTGACCTGCAGAACGTCCACAACTTCCTTGAGACCCTTGAGCTCCTCAACAACTCTTGCAGGAGCGGCCTTCTCGAGTTGAACGTCAACGATGTCACCTCCCACAATGCTGTCCTTGAGCTTCTTGGGTGTGTCACACACGAGTAGCTTGCCCTTGTGCAATATTCCAACTCTGTCTGAGAGTTTGTCAGCCTCGTAGAGCTCGTTCGTCGCCAGAATGATGGTGCTTCCCTCGTCTCGGAGTTCAAAGAGCATGTTCCAAATCCTGTGTTTGCCGACGATGTCGATTTGGGCTGTGGGTTCGTCGACGATGGCTACTTTAGGCCTCTGAATCAGAACCTTCGCCATCTCCACCCTTTTACGCATGCCACCTGAAAGCGCATGAACGTTCTTTTTGCGGGCATCCCACATGTCCATCGCGTCGAGCACCTCCTTCACCCTTCGCTTCCGCTCTGCTGTAGACAAGCCGCAAACCTTGGCATGCCAGTTAACGATGTCCCAGGGCGTGCTAACCCACAGCATCTTGGGCTCTTGGAAAGCTATGCCCAGCAGTCCACGCACTTTTTCGGGTTGTTTTCGTATGTCATACTCGCCTACGCAGGCTGTGCCTTCTGTGGGTTTGATGACCGTGGCGAGCATCAGAATAGCGGTGGTTTTGCCCGCGCCGTTTGGCCCCAGAAGCCCTAGGATTTCGCCGTCTTCTATGTCCAAGTTTAGATGATCAACTGCTGTGGCATTTCCAAATTTTTTTGTAAGATTTTGAATTCGAATTATAGGCGGCACTTCTTGCACCAAATGAAGGAACGTATAACGAGAATCTAACTAATTAAGATGTTTCAGCCTAACAAACGGGTCATTCCACCACATATCTGAAAGATATGTGTTCGCCGGCCGTCAGGCTCTTCCTGATCACGCGCAGTATGTCGCCTGGCTTAGCGCCTATGGCTTTGACACATGGGTCCAAAGAGCTTATTTGCGGCAGTTGGTACGCGTGGACCTTGTACCGTGCGAGCAACTGTTCTTTCTCTTCTTCCGGCAGGATTTCATGTTTTGGAACAAGTTTGTGTTGGAACAAGTCGAAGGCTGGGAATGTTTTGGGCAAAAGCTCTATCTTTTTCTTCTTTGCACCAAGCTTGACCGCATGCGTATATCTTCCATCTGTAACTATTATCCCTCTTTCCACTTCAGCGTCCTTCATCGCTTTTGTGGCGCGGTTTATGCTGTTTATGCCCACTGTTGTTTCGCCCGGGACGCACCATATGAGCGCTTTTTCCTTCTCCTTCGGCATGTTAACGACGTAGCCTATTGCATCTTCATGTTTCTGTTTCTCAATCAGTTTGTAACCTCTGAGTTTAATCAGGGTTTCAGCTTTCCGTTCTTCCAAAGTGACTTCTTTCTTGCTCAAACTTACCCGTCCCGGAAACATTCGAAACCTAAACAACGCATTAACCCTTAAACCTTACGCTCTCGTCCTCTGAAAGCGTTACAACCGCAAATCTGTTTAGACGCGAAGTGTCACGGTCTCGGCATACTTTTTCATGCTTTCAGCAAAGCCTGCGATACTCACCGGTGAGTAGGGTTTAAGAGAGGTGAACGCCTTGTCCAAGGTGTCGCCTGGCACGAATTGTTGCAGGACAAAGTTTTTTGCACCCTTGACAAGCTCGCCTATCCCAACGATGTCTTCTTCGCCGACAAAACCCGGCACAACAGTCGTTCTGAACTCGCACTCGACTTTTCCAGTCTTCAGAATCTCGATCGTACGCACGAGCTCCGCTGTGTCTTTCGCTCCCAAACGTACATATTTTCCAAGACTGGTTTTCACGTCCAGTGCCACGTAGTCTACGTAGGGCAAGCACTCTTCTAACGCCCATGAGTTAAGGCCATTTGTGTCAAGTTTGACTGAGAAGCTTCTTTCCTTTAGCCTCTTCAAAAACTTCGGCAGTTCCCTGTGAACGGTGGGCTCTCCACCTGTGACGACAACAGCATCCACAAACCTCCTGCGTTCCTCCAGAATCTTAAGAGCCGTTTCGTCGTTCAAAAACGGAGGCTTGGGGTCGACGACTATCCTCCAGTTGTGACAGTATGGACAGCGCAGGTTACAGCCAGGAGTGAACAGAACTGAGGCCACACGATTTGGGAAGTCAACCAAGCTTGTCTTTTGAATGCCGCTGAACTTCATGGACTTTTCACTCAAGCGGCCACTGCCTGCATGACTACCGACTTGTCGAAGGTTCTGCGAATAGCAAACTCTGCCTGCTTGCCGTCGTTCCATTGGTCAACTGGTCTCAGGTAGCCCACCACCCTCGAGTAGACCTCGCATTTTGCTCCACACGTTGGGCATTGCTTGTGTTCTCCGTTTATGTATCCGTGCGTCGGGCATATGCTGAAGGTAGGCGTTAGGGTGAAGTAGGGCAGGTGTGTGCTCCACGCAACCTTCTTGACGAGTTCGACAGTAGACTTCCACGAATAGAGTCTTTCTCCAAGAAAAATGTGGAAGACTGTTCCGCCTGTGTAGAGTGTCTGCAGCTTGTCTTGATGCTGCAAAGCCTCAAACAGGTCGCCCTCGTAGTCCACGGGTAACTGTGAAGAGTTGGTGTAGAAAGGTTCTGCTCCGTTTGCCACGTTTCTCTGGTTAGCCGCAATCATCTCCGGATGCTTCTTCCTGTCAATGCGTGCAAGCCTATAGCTCGTTCCCTCCGCTGGTGTCGCCTCAAGATTGTAGATGTTGCCCGTTTGTTGCTGATAGTCCGACAGCTTTTCACGCATGAACGTCAGCACTCTGATGGCGAACTCTGTTCCATCGGTTGAGGCAATGTTAACGCCGAACAGGTTTAGGACAGCTTCATTCATCCCTACGATACCTATGGTTGAAAAATGGTTCTTCCAGAAACGGTCAAAACCCTCTTTGACGTTTCGCAGATAACGTTTAGAGTACGGATACAACCCGTTCTCGGTAAACGTTTCCAACACCTTGCGTTTTATCTCTAAGCTGTCACGGGCTATCTCCATAAGCGCTTCTAACCGCTCGAAGAACTCATCTTCATCCTTTGCCAGATAGCCTATCCTGGGCATGTTCAGGGTCACGACACCTATAGATCCCGTCAGTGGGTTTGCCCCGAAGAAGCCGCCTCCTCTCTTGCGTAGTTCCCGATTATCTATCCTCAAGCGACAGCACATACTTCGAACGTCCTCAGGTTTCATGTCGCTGTTGATGAAGTTGGAAAAGTAGGGTACACCGTACTTGGCGGTGACTTCAAAGATTTTCTGGCACGCAGGCGTGTTCCAATCAAAACTCTTCGTAATGCAGTACGTGGGTATCGGAAACGTGAATACTCTGCCCTTCGAGTCACCTTGGCTCATCACCTCTGCAAATGCCGAGTTGAACATGTCCATCTCTGCCTGCAGGTCACCGTACGCTGCGTCCATGGTTTTTCCGCCCATCATTACTGCTTCATTCTTCATAAAGTCCGGAACCGTCAAATCCAACGTCACGTTGGTGAAGGGTGTTTGAAAGCCGACCCGAGTGGGAACGTTCATGTTAAAGAAGAACTCTTGCAGCCCCTGCTCAACCTCTCTTTGACTCAGCCCGTCATAATGTATGAACGGCGCCAGGTAAGTGTCAAAAGTGCTGAACGCTTGGGCTCCAGCAGCTTCGCCCTGAAGAGTGTAGAAGAAGTTGACAATCTGTCCTAGGGCTGTTCTGAAGTGTTTTGCAGGCTTGCTTTCAATTTTTCCCGAAACGCCTCCAAACCCTGACGTGAGCAGCTCTCTCAGGTCCCAGCCCACGCAGTAAGCTCCTAGGACGCCGAGGTCGTGGATGTGCATATCCCCGGAAAAATGGGCCTCGGCTATGAGCGGCGGGTAAATCCTGCTGATCCAGTACTTGGCTATAACGGTGGACGAGAGATAGTTGTTCAAGCCTTGCAGGGAGTAACTCATATTGGAATTCTCCCGCACACGCCAATCCTCAATCTCTAAATACTGATCCACAAGGTCTGCATCGCTTAGGAGTGCAGCCAGCTCTCTTTGATCCTGGTGTTGCTTCCTGTAAAGAATGTAAGCCTTGGCGGTTCTCGCGTGGCCGTTCTCTATGAGCATGTTTTCAACTAGATCCTGAATCTCTTCCACCGTTGGAACGCCATCGTCTCCAAAACGGTTCTTGAGTTCGGCCAAAACCTGATCGCTTATTCTCCTAGCTTGTTCACGGTCTTTCCCGCCTACGGCTTTGGCGGCTTTCCAAATTGCGTTTGTTATTCGGTCCTGATCAAACGGTTCTAATCTTCCATCACGTTTTCTGACGGACTTCATGTTTTTACCTCTTTAATTAATCTCTGAAAATCTTCAGGTTCCTCGAATTCCCTGTAGACCGAGGCGAACCTAATGTAAGCCAATCTGTCAAGTTTTTTCAGATATTTCATGACTAGATCCCCTATTTCCCGGGAACTGACTTCCTCTTTTCCAAGAGCCATCAAGTCTTGTCTGACGTGCTCCGCCAATTCGCGGATTTGGTCCATCGTCACGGGTCTTTTTTCGCAGGCTTTTTGCAGACCTCTAATGATCTTGTTGAGGTCAAAGCGTTCAGGCCTACCGTCTTTCTTCTTCACCATCAACTCCACGGTTTCCACGTACTCGTATGAGGTGAAGCGCTTTCCACAATCTTCGCATTCCTTGCGTCTCCTAACGGTGTTGTCGGGCGAATCCCTGGTTTCAAGAGTTTTGAGGCTCTCAGACCCGCAATATGGACACTTCATCATGATCACGACCGTGCGCTTCACAACTCTTAGTGTTTCTATAACTAGAGCAGACACTAAACGTAGCGTTTCGTTATTTAAACCCTTTTCACATTAACATCGAAATCGTTAATCGAACATACAAAGGAAACATGCCTGAAATATACATGATCAGCGAAAAAAACAGTGGCAAAACAAGTGTTTCTGGATGAAACAGCTTCAATTCTCGGCGATAGAATGCGACTTTAAGATTTTCGAACGAAAACCTCGAATACAGGAGAGATGCGCGGGCTGATTCAGCGCAAAGAAGCTAAATTCGTACCAATTGAAAATCAAAAGCTCCTTTATGCCCACAGGTTCGAAGCGAGGATTGTTGCATATGCTTCTCATGTCGGTTGCGACTCGAAGGTCTGATCGCATCTTGGTTGATTCCCTTTTCCAGTCCTTGATAAGGCGAAAATTACGGCTGCCGCCAGCAGTATTACACTTGAAGCCCAAAAGACACCAAAATACTGAAAGATTGTGGCAAGTATAAAACCGCTTATTATGGGTCCTAGTGTCTGTCCGACATCCATTACCGTGTCCAAGAAACCCATGGACGTGCCGACAAACTCTGTCGCGACGAGCTCGCACATCAAGGGAGACGTTGACGCAGTCGTGGTTGCAAAACCGAAGCCATAAATAAGCGATAGCAGAAGCAAAGTTGGAAAGTCGGAGAAATATGGGATTGCCACCAGCGGGATAACGCATATTACTAAACCGATGATTATCGGTTTCCGCCTTCCTATTCTGTCCGAAAGCCTACCCATGTAGGCTCTAACGAATAATGCTAGGACAATGAGGCTGCCAGTGACGGCGGCTGTCGAAAAGAAGTCGAAGTGCAGGTTGTCCTTTAAATAACCAGACAGAAAATAGTCCACTGTTCCATACGAATAATAGACAGAAGCTTGAACGAGGCTGACCGTCAAGACAGAACGATTCTTAGCCAAAGTGCCCCACCCAGTATACAGCCGTCTTGGAGTCTTTGATTCTCTTGAAATAGTAGCGACACGTGGCTTTCTTTCCGCTAGGAAGACCAACCCCATGATAAAAGTAGCTAGTCCAGACGCTGCTACAGCCAAATACATCAAATGATAATTGTAGAGGGGGTCAGAACTCCTGGCGGTGGTGAATAGTATATATCCTCCGAGGAAAGGGGCAAGACCTCTTCCAACGTATGTCGCAGAAGTGAAAAGCGAAATACGTTCACCCCGTTGGGTGGGAAACAGTTCAGCCATTGATGCTTCGGCTACGGGCACGAAAATGGCAGTCGCAAATCCGTGATAGAATCTTACAAGGATGAGCTGCCACCACGAGGTAATTAATAGGTAGAGGAAAGGGGCGGTAGCGAAAACCAAGGAGGCTAGCAGCAGAAACTTCCTTCTACCGTATATATCCGAAAGAGAAGCTGCTGGCAAGCTGACTAGAATGCCCGGGATAGTTGAGGCCGCCCCGACGAGACCTGACCAATCGGTCGGGGTTTGGAGTACAGTCGCAAAAGGGTTTAGCAATGTCTTGGACATAGTTGAGCTCAGGATCGCGAAGAGCCCCATGATACAGAGTATCAGAAAAATGCTTCTTCCAACGTTTATGGTTTGCAGACCCATACTCGGACTCTTCAATTTTCAGCTTTTCCAAGCGTTACAGCCGCAGGCTTGATTTAACGCTTTTGCCTTCAATTATGCTCAGCTAGTATTTAGTTTGTGCTCCAAGCTCGCTTAGAGTCGCGTAGTGAGTATCCACTACCCGAAGAGCTCTGTTGAAGGTTTCAATGTAGGTTTTCGACGTTTTCCCAGGTTGTTTACCGCAGTCCAACGGTGACTATTCTGATAGTTTCTTTCTTAGAAATTCTCTCCTCTCTTTTCGATCCATCTTTTCAATTTCAGTCTTGTACTTCTGACGAAGCAATTTCAGCCTGCAGAATGCGTAAAAAGCATCATAGACTGGTCTGGCCTTTTCGATGGCTTCATGATCATCTTTTGCAACAATAGAGATTCCTGTTATCACAGCATCAAGTCCAGCCGCCTCGATGGCTTCAGGTTTGTCCGTGTCAGCCGTGCGCACGATGTTTGCCAACTCCAACACTGCAGGATCCTTAATCTTGTACTTTTCGACAAACGCATCGAAACTGCACTTGTTGCCGTGATGACCAAGCTCGACACTGGGCGCATCATAAGGTATGGCCTTTTCCTTTTTGACAATTTCAGGCATTTTCTCGCTAGGCACAAAGATGAATTCAGCTTTTGGATCTATGAATCTTTTTATGAGCCATGGACAAGCCGTTCTGTCCACATGCACATATTCTCGAGTTACCCACTTCAGAACCTTCACCTTTCGGAGATTGTCTGTTCCAAGCAGTTAAGCTTTGCGCGCGTTTTCGAAAAGGTTGCAACCAAAAACGCTTGGAAATCAGCGAAGATAGGACGACAGGGGCTGGCACGTTTGTCTTCACTCAGCTATCGTTCGGAGACAGTAGGCGGAAGAGGTTACCTAGGCCCAGCTGCTACGCTACTCGACCGTCGTCGGCAGAACCTTGCGTCTGCTCTGACCTGCCAGGCAATGAACTTCCTTTTCGAGAAGGGGATTAATTCAGTGGCGTTACACACCTCGGAGCAAAACGTTGCGTCAATGACTCTACTTCAGGGAATTGGTTTCATGATTGGCCACTGTTGGAAGTTTATGCGCGAGGATATCTCTCAATGGCCCAGTCAGACCAGTTTGCTCAAAGGAGAAACTGATTAAGGAAAGCGGACGTGAAGAAAATGTGCCGAAAATGGGGCAAAATTACCTTCACTGCTTCTTGCTGTGGACCGCCTCTTTCTCTAAGTCCAGTTCCCTCACTCTTGTTTCAATGAACTCTGCGACCTTGTCTTGGCTGTACTTGTTTTCTTGCTCCTGTTTTCTCAGCTGCTCATTGATTGTGCTCAACACTTTTTCCACGTCAAACGGTTTCATTATGTATGCGTCCGCACCTCTGTTCACCGCGCCCACAGCGTTCTGTAGCGTCGGATAACCGGTGATTATTATCTTCCGCATTCTAGGCGTTGTGTCCCTAATTTTCGTCAAGAGGTCTATTCCTTCCATGTCAGGCAGTCGAATGTCTATTAGGGCCAGATTGTAAAACCTCTTTTCGGTTCTTTTTATCGCCTCTCTAGCCGTGCCTACTGCCTCGATGTTATAGCCCTTATCTTCGAGGATTGCCATGAGTACCTTTCTTATGTTTTCGTCGTCGTCAATTATGAGGATTCTCGCGTCGCTATCCATGCTTCCTCACCTCCGTGCTCTCTTGTTCGTCTGATCTGAGAGATGACCGTGAGGATTGGTCTGTCCAAGATATGTCATCCCATCTAATCCGCCGAGACGCAAATCTTCAAAGGGGAACCGCGCGATTTCAACCACGAATTGACTGCCTCGATTTTTCATTTTACAGTTATCTCTCCCTTTTGCATTATCCGACTCTTCGCGATCTCCACGCATTCCAGAAAATCCGTGTTTTTGCCCTCCTCAAACTCCAAGCCAAGTTTCTCGTGAAGACGTTTCACAATGATTTTTTCAAGATAAGTTGCTCCTGGCCCAAAAATGCCCTCTAAGGCTCTTTTGAACTTTGTCAAGTTAGACGGGATGCTCTCTTCCTTCAGCTGAAAGGAGGTCTCCAAGTGGAAGAGTATTGCTTGTCTGGACGAGTCCCCGAGCAAGCAGAGGCCTTCGTCAACGGCAGAGAGAAGAACCTTGTTAAAGTCATTTTGAGTCAATTGATGCCCTCGCTGACAACGTGACCTAGGTCTTGAATGAAACTGGATTTGCATTGATAAAACGTTTGTGAACTGTCAATATGGATTGTCAAACCGCACTCCACGATAAAGACGCGCCATAGAAAGCATTGAGGGGCTCTAGCCCTTCTTCGCCTGCAAATAAGTCCGTTCTACGGCCTTCACATAATCAGCGAATTTGAACTCCTTGCTCTCATCGAGCTTCAGAATCTTTCCTTTTGACCCCATTTCCTCGTACAGCTTCTTCATTATCAGAACTTCCAAGAATCGTGTCCCTGCCCCGAAAATCCTCTCAAGTCCATGGTCAAAATCCTCGACTCGACCCGGAATCTCGTCCCTTCTGATGTCAAACTTCTTTTCGAGGTGGAAATAAATCGATTGTTTCGCTGAATCACCGAGCGAAGATAAAGCTGAATCCACAGCTTCAAGCAACAGCTTATGGAAAGCCTTCTCTGTCAAACCCAAGATTCCTCTGAGGGAAACCCAGCTTGGGTAGCTATACTGGGGGGTCCTATAAATAAATTCTTCATGAATTTCTAGATTTAATCTCAGAATTACGTTGTTTTCGCGTCTAAAACGAGTTGAGAAAGCATGGTAATTCCTCGATTTCATTTCAACAGATTCGAACCTTTATTCAGCTGATACTAGATAGAAACCTGCGCGCATCAGCTTCCAGGAGTGATTGGCATAGAAAAAAGAGGTTGATATTGTCTCAGCGTGTCTTCATTGAAGCGATGAATTCATCGATGGGAATTGCAGCCATGCTCGTAATCTTTATTGTTCCCCTCGAGCCAAGTTCGATTGAAACTCGGGCTATCGTTTTGTTGTCTGGGGCTTCCACAACGTTTGCAAAATCATAAGGCCCGAGAACAGCGTATTGACTGATGACTCGAACTCCGAAACCTTCAAGTTCCTTGTTGACTTCCTTGATCCTCTCCGGTTTTTCTCTGATTGTTTTCCACCCTTCGTCAGTCAAGTTGGAAAGCAAAATGTAGTAGGGCATACAAACCACGTTCAAATGCTATGTGGTTAATTAGGATTTCAGCTTTTCGATATTCATCCGCACGAGAAATGGGGATGTCTCCGTTGAAATCTTCGCCCAATTGTCTTTTCTTTTCCGTCTTTTCGGGCAACCGATGATACAATTAAGAATACTGTGTCCGTTGCTGCATCAGTTGTAGTGTTTGGAAACATATTGTTTATTGGTCTGATCCTCTACTCGCTGACTAAGAATGTCCCGCCCGCAACAGGCGATTCCTCGGAGTCAATCTTTTTTAGTAGCTGGGCATGCTTCGCTACTATTCTACAGTTTATAGAAAGTGGGTAATTTTGGTACTGATGTTTCCTGTTAGATCTATTCAATGTCCCATCTTTTGGTGACTTTTACTAGCAAGAAAATTACCAAAGCTACGATGATGAAGGTTATCAAAGCTATGAGAAAGTCTCCATAGAGAAAATCCTGTGAAGAAAAGGTTGCTTTCGCTACGGCCAAGTTACCAAGTCCCAGTGGATTCAGTATTAACCCTATAATCGGCATTATGAAGTCCTTGACAAGCGCTTGCACCAAGCCTCCAAGGTAAAGAGCGATAATAAAGCCCGCGGCAAGACCCATGATCTTGTACTTTGATATGAAGTCCATGAACTCACCCCATAGACCCTTTGGTGCTGGCGCGGCGGGAGCAGGTTTAGGTTCAAGCAGTGTTCGAATCTTCTTGAGTTCTTCTAACATGTCATCCTCTTTTGCCAAGATTTCCACCTTGTTGTTATTTCTTTTTGATAATCTAATAAGGGTTTGCATCGAGGGGCCAACAGGAATTTGAGCTTTGTGTTCGCCGCGGTTAGGAGCTTTGGAGAATTGAAATCCTCGGAAGATTCAGCGGTCTGGTGCTTTGGAGGATATAGGTTTCGGACGCACAATGTGAATTATGTCTCTAAGCTTAAATAAAGAGTCAAGCAAGTTTTGACAATCCAGCAGCGAAGGCGAAACGGTGGTTCAGTCTCACAGACCGGGTTTGGGAGAGAAGCTCTTCTTCCTAGCTTCAGGCATAGTCGTCAGCATTCCAATAGCCCTCTTCTTTGAGCCTTCAATTGCTTTTCTCCGCCACTTTTTTCCGAATCTTCAAGGTTTTCAGGCTGAAATCCTATTGGTCGTTGTTATGGCTCCTTTGATTGAGGAGTTCGCCAAAGCTTATCCCTTGTTCTATCGTCACGGTGAAAGCCAAAGATCCCTATTCGCCCTGGGATTTCTTGTCGGCCTAGGCTTCGGAATCACCGAGTTCTTCGAATACGTGGTGTTGCTGAATGTTTCGCCTTTGATAAGGTTGCCAGGAATCTTTTTCCATGCAGCGACCACTTCAATCATAGCCTATGGCATTGCAACGAAGCGTTCTGGACTGTTGTATTTGATCGCATTCGCTCTTCATTCCTCGATCAACTTCGTATCAGTATTTGACATGCCCGAATTATTGTACGCGCTTACAATGGCAACAGCCTTCCTTCTCTCATTGATCCTCTATACGAAAACTTCAGAGAAGATGATCCCCTACTAGGGAATTGGAGCCAGTGTTTTAAGAAGATGTGTTTTTTAGAATGTTCAGGCAGCTTCCGAATCGCGCGAGCCAAGGAGGAAGCCCGTGCCAAAAAAAGAGTGCAGAGTTGCCTGTCAGTTTGAGAGTGGGCCGGGAGAGATTTGAACTCTCGACCTTTCGGTTATCAGCCGAACGCTCCAGCCAAGCTGAGCTACCGGCCCCTGATGGTGTGAACTACTATAAATCGTTGACCGTTTTTAAGTGTTTTCGGAACTCTTTTAATTGGTTTGCAGCTATTCTTGAATGGGCCCGTAGCCCAGTCTGGATTAAGGCGCCGGCCTTCGGAGCCGGAGAACGGGGGTTCAAATCCCCTCGGGTCCGCTGAATATTCTTCAGAAAGAAAAATGTCCAGGGATAATCGGAACTGGGTGCGCAGCGGCCAAAGTCTGTTGCCTGTAGCTCAAGACCATAACTTATAGGCTTAGACGAACTAGTCTTGGTCAAGCACGTTCTAACATCAGGCGAGAAGATAGCCAAGACAAGGAGCGGAAGATAAATGTGCGCGCTACTCACACAATCTGATAATCATACCCCCTAACGCGCAGAGTACCTCAGAATGATTGATCAATTGGTTAGCTGATCTAAAAATAATAGTGGTCTGGTAATAATCATCTGATAATGACACCTCCCCAACGCGCAGTGTGCTTCAGATTCATTGCTCTATTAATTTATTGATTTATTGATCTCAATCAATTAATCAACACACATTGAGTAGTCTGTGTGTGTTGGTGCGCTGATACAGCAAATGAGTACGTAGATGTAAAGACAGTAAAGTTGGCCAGGTAGCAGGGGAGTGGTGATATTCCATCTAACGGCTCGAAGATGCCCACGAAGTCGGCAACTGTAAAAAGGGCACCACGTGGATATTTGGTACGTGCTCGGCAAATGTCAGAGCAGAGAGTGTCTGCTTTTGCCCCGAGCATCGTTGAGGAGTAAAACGGCGTGAAATGCCTGTTCAGGAGCGCGCGTTGGAATCATCGGCAGTATCGGCAGTGTTTTCCTCATTTTTCTTCCTTTCAAATACGTCTCAACCTGGATGGACTTTATGTGTCTTTACAAAAAAAGGGAGGATGGTGTTGTCCTCGACATCCGGGGGTCTAGCGAGTCTTAAGTACGTCTGCGGTGAAGCTGTAAGATGTGCTTATCCAGTGTTCGAATCCTGGTTGGCTGGCGACCACCATTACAGATGGTCCAAATGTGGCGATTCTGGTGTCGATTGCTGGTAACAGCGCAGAGCCATCTTGTGTTTTGGGGTCAAGCCACATGTGAGTTATGTAGTCGACGGTCGTTACTTTGTGGCCCATGTTCAGCGTGACTGTTTGTATGAAGTTTACGTTGAACTTGTTGTACAGGACTTTGCCGTCCGTTATGTACCATCCGGCGTTGACTGACCATGCGCCTTGACCATGTTCAACGTTGTCACTGAAGCCGATTTCCGGTATCTGTATCTGGTCAACGAACCACCCGGTCAACTGGGTTCCTCCGTCGGTCCAATAGGTGAAGTACAATTCTATGTTGTGACCTGCAAATGGCGTCAAGTTCATCTGTTCTTGGATCCAGCCGCCACTGTTGCCGTTGAATGCATTCCATTTTCCTGCAAAATAGTAGGCAAAGGGTTCATATGCGTTAGGCGTGTTGGGGTTGTCTTGTGGGTACGGAAGAGTATCGGTAGTTTTTAAGCCCTTGAGAGTGGTCCATTTACCCGTGGTGAGGTCGTGGACTTCCACGTATCCGTAGTCGAAATCTGGTTCGGTGTCGTAGTACGTCTTGAATTTGAGGGTCGCTCCCCCTGCGGGTATGCTGAAGGTGTGGCCCAGTCTGAACCATGCCCAGGGCGTCGTTATCGCGTCGGAGTACCATTCGTGTTTTCCTTCGGGTGGCGGTTGGCCGATGTAATCTTGACCGTTGAATCTGACTTTCAGTGCAGGTGAGCCATCGTTGAAAATCACGTAGTTCACTGTGTAGGGAAGTTGTGGCAAACCATCTGGGTAGGGCATTCCTTGATTCGGATACGTATCTACGATCCAGTTGAAATCAAGTGGATAGTAGTATTGGTACATATCCATGTAAATCGGTATGCTTCCCCATCCAGTTATTGACCAAGAACTGGACGGTCCGTTAGGCATTGGGAAATTGTAGTAGCCGTAGCTCCCGTCACCAACAGTGGCGTCGTTAAGGTAGTTTGCGATGGACCAGTCTTTGAATATTTGGTCGAAGTCTTTGCAGATATGCATTCCTTTGAGAGCATCGTTGTATCCTGCGATCCCATGGAGTGTGTCATGCGTGAGTTTCCAAATGAACTGCGACCCGTAGTGTTGGTAGACGTAGTAGGTGAACAGGCAGGCGGCACCGTAATTCTCCAACATGCCTTGCCAGTCTACAAGTGAAGTGTAGAACCAGCCCGACAGATAGTAGTCGATGTGGCCTGCTGGGAATCCGTATCCACATACAATCTGAGCCAGTTCAGAGCAGCCTTCATTGACCCAGCTCAGTTCTCCGGGGTCTAGGTCGCGGTGGATCAGGTGCTGGAATTCATGAGCAAACGTGCCTTCATATTCGTACGGGATAAGCTGGCTCGGCAGGTAGGGCTTCACGTAATGAGCAAGGTCTCCGTTAATCGGGTGTGCTCCTTGTCGTCTGAACCATTGATATGTGTCAATGTGAATTATGTTTGCATTGTAAAGATTGCTTATGTAATCCCAGAAGTAGCCTTCAACGAACCATGCAGCATTATAAGGATCATAGAAAAGTCCGCTTCTGATGTTGAATATCAGTATCTGTACCTTGTAATCGTTGAAGGGGCCTGCACGGTCCTTGTACATGCCAAAGAATGATGTGTCAGTGGCCCATATTGTGTTGTCAAACTCGTATGCCAACTCCACTAGTTGGCTTCCGAAGATGTAGTCACGGTATCCTGGCTGCAAGCGAGTTGATGGCGGGTTGAAGACCGAACTACCTGTCCAGCTCCATGGGTAGGCAAAGTACCATGTACTGGTGTTGAAGTCTCCACCGGGGACATACTCGTCTTGGTAGCTCACGGTGGTATTGGTTGGGTCGACCCATACGTCGGGGTCCAAACCTACCCAGATGTTGCAGTGTGTGCCATTCAGGACATTCACGAAATCCAAAGGATAGAGTGTACCATAGTATTCGTCACTGACCATCACAGTCCACGGAGAGTGGGGGGTAAGTTGGGGCTCGAAACTCTCAGTTGTTGCGTGTTCGAGGAATTCTGATCCGTCAAATGCCAAAGCCTCGCCGTCCGTTGACGGTTTAGTTATCTTGGGGTGTGACATTCCTTTAATGGGTATACTTGTTTGTGTCGAAGCTGTCGTATTGTTCATAGGTATTAGAGATGCTAGAAACACTGCGACAATTACAATTGCAAGTAGTTTTTTCATTCTCCTTTTCTCCTATTTTAGTCGCGTATTATAATACGAGGTCACAGTTTTTGAATTTTGTGGAGAAAAGTTCTATGGGATGCCAAGCACGTTGCAGTTGACTGTCTTGCCTTGATTTCCTTGATGGCAAGCGCAGGCGAAAGCAGAACAGTTTTGTGTTTACCTTCTAGAAGCACCACAGCCGCAGCTCGCCACAAGAATGAAAATACTAAATATCGTGACGCCACGATTTGACCCCAATTTCTCTCAGGCTTCGCCAGCATTTCGTGTGCAGAAGTTCACCATGAAAAACCCATAAAACCTAAACGCCACGAAAACAGCGGGTGTGAGGTAGCACGACGTTAGAAAAGGCTTCTGTGTGCAGACTGCACAGCGCGCGAGTCCGGATACGTGCCCATCAGATTGCGTGCTTTGTTCTGAACACTATGACTCCAAGCACTGTTGCGATCATGAATAGTAGTAGAACGAGTATTGATGGAAACTCTGGAATTGTGGACGTAGCCGAGCGGATCATTCCAGTTGCATCGGAAGGTATTCGGCCACCTGTGTCTGGGGAAACCGCTGAATAGTCGACAAGGAACTTGTTCTTGAAGCCATGGTACGTGTGCAACGTCAAGTTATGCGGATATTCTTCAACAGGTTGAATATTGAAACTCGGACCAAAGTCGTCACTGTGCGGGTCAATGATGCCCCGTAAAGCTGGTGTTAGTTCAATCGCCCTCACTTCTTGACAATTAATCAGCACACCCAATATGAGAAGAGCTAGAACAGTTTCTAATGCAAGTTTACTTCTCATACTACCTCTACCTGTATCTTTTTGTTGCGGTTTATATGAGTTCTGGAAAAATCCTCTACGAAACTATCGTGTCGATGATGCCTCAAATCTGGGTGCTGGCATCTATCTTTGACTCAGTGATAATATTAGGCAGACCGCAAAGTATGAAACTGACTGCCGGTCATGGAGGCTTCCGATGCACTTCGAGGAAGCACCTAAATATTGGGCAACCCAACCTAAGACAGGTGACTCTATTGAAGCTTCTACTTGATGAAATGTATGCCGGCCTGAAGGAGTACTTCGAAACGCTCGGATGGGAGGTACAGACAGCTCAGGATGCTGGGTTGAAAGGCGCAAGCGACAAGGACATAGTTGAATACGCCAAGAGTCACAATCTGCTGCTGATAACCCAAGATCAGAAACCAGCAGAACTGGCCGAACTGGTCGGAGTAAAATACGTGCTCATATCGAACGCGATGATAGCTAGGATAGCTGACGCAAAAATAAAAGAAAAATACTTGAACAGCAGATAAATACCTAGAGGATTTACATGTCAACAGTTGAGGTTACGGTGAAAAGTCAGAGGGGCAAATGCGTCTTCGGGCATAACGTGGGCGACAAAATCGTGTTTGACGGCAGGTCCGTTAAGGGCGACGTCTGCTACAGCGCTCTGATGGTTCTGCTTCCTAAGGTTTACGCGATGAGGTACGACGCGAGCTTCCCGTGGGCTAGGGACAAAGACGCAATCTGCAACGCCTGTCCAGACGGAGAGAACCCAGTCGTTTTCGAGATTCGAAGAGTTCGAGAAAAGGCTGCGGGCAGGCAATGAAGAAAGCGTCATTGAACAAGTGTTCTCTGTTTTTCGGCTGAGACAAGGTTTGAAACCCTTACGCCAACGAGTCTGACTCTCCTCCCTGGTTTAAGATAAGGTTGGAGAAGCTCCCTTGCCGTTTTTTCCACGTCCTGCAGTCGATTCGTGATGAAGGACAGTGTCCTGCCGTGCATGTGAGTTTCGAAATTTTCGTAACGAACGCGGATTGTGATGGTCCTGAATTGGACACGTTGTCTCAGAACATCTTCCACGACCTCTTCTGAAAGCCGGTCAAGGGTCTTCAAGACAGCCTCAAAGTCAGTCGTGTCTTCTTGGAAAGTCGACTCTCGGCTTATAGACTTAATCCAGCTTCTTTCTTGGACCTCACTGTTGTCGATTCCGCGGGCCATCAGATGAAGCTGTTTCCCCACCTCGCCGAAAGCGTCAGCTAACACAGTTGGGTCACAACGAGCCAAGTCTTCTATAGTCTTTATTCCCATGCTCTCGAGTTTTTGCCCAGTCTTCCGGCCAACCCACAGAAGCTTACGCACCGGCAAAGGTGCAAGAAACCTCTCAACGTCTTCCTGTTTGACGATGGTCAGGCCATTGGGTTTTTGAAAGTCGCTCGCTATTTTGGCGACCAGCTTGTTTGAGCTTATTCCCACCGAACCGGTCAGCTTTTCCGTGGCGCAGATTTCATCCTTTATCTGCCGAGCCAGAGCCTCTGCTGACGGATAACCCTCCAACTTTGAGGTCACATCCAGAAAGGCTTCATCAATGCCCCATTGTTCAAACTTATCAGCGTGTTTCCGCAGTATCTGCATGATTTCATTTGATACTCTCGCGTAGAGTTCGTAGTTAACAGGCAAGTAAACTGCTTCTGGACACAGTTTCCAGGCCCTAGAGATGGGCATGCCTGACTTTATGCCAAACTTCCTAGCCTGGTAATTGGAAGTGCTTACGACACCCCTTCCTGTCCCCCCCTTTGGGTCGGCTCCCACAATTACTGGCTTATCTTTGAGCTCCGGATGCTCCCTCTCCTCCACAGCAGTGAAAAAATGGTCCATGTCAAAATGGAATATTATCCTTCTTCTCTCGCTCATGATGTTCCTTATCCGATTAAAATGCTCTGGTGTCAAGAAGGATGCCCACTGATTTCAATCTATCTAATCTATCAAAGGAAATGGGCATTTGCTGCCTCTGGTTACGCGCATCCAAACTAAAGATTCTGCATTCATAATCCTTAATGCCTTCAACAAAAGACAGTAAAGCCAATTTGCCTGAGGAACAGCAATGAAAGAGAATGATATTAGCAAGGAAGCAGCTGAGCAAATAGCGGTTGAACTCCTCAAGAGAAGAAAGTGCAACCAGAGAATTGACGTCTCCACAGTTGAACAGAAAAATGAGACCTGGATTGTTCGAGGAACATGCCCTATTGACATGGAGGGACACCCATGGGCCGAAAAATTCGAAGTCACTGTGGACACGAGAGGAAGAATCAAATCTGCTGATTTCGCGTTACTGTGAAAACTCGGGCCTCAGACTTCACTCTTTCTTCGCTCCGCAGAGAATTGAATAGTTATATCTGAAAACTGCGTTTCTAATCTTAGGAATGTGACCATAGTTGTTTGAGAAAACACTGGTTACGTTAGATGGTTCTGAACATTCGGTTCAAGCTTTGCGAACTGCGATTCAAATCGCAAGGAAATTCAATGGAAAACTGACGTTAGTCCACGTGTACGCCATAACCGTCGCGCCTATTGTGGTACCAGAGCCGACCACTCTCACTCCTTCAGGAGTCCCTGTGGTCACGCCGGCTGAAGTTTCAAGGATGATTGAAGCTGCCCGTGAGAGGGGCCAGCGAATCTTGGACGACGGTGAAAAGGAGGTGAAGTCTGAGGATGTTCAAGTCGAATCCACGCTCAAAGAGGGAGGCACTGTTCAAGAAATCACAAGACTCGCAAAAGAGGGCAACTTCGATCTGATAGCCATAGGCGCCAAAGGTGTAGGCAGGCTAAGAGAGTTCCTGTTAGGAAGCGTGAGCGAGGGTGTCATGAAACATGCACCTGCCCAGTTTTGGTAGTCAAGTGATCCGACAGTTTTTTCAGAGGGGCATCTGGAGTCTTGCAAGTTTTCAGGCGTGCAGGTTCCAGCAGGTTCAAACAAACTGTGCCCACGCGAACTGTGAGGTTCAGCTCGGCCTAGGCTTCCAGTTTCAGAAAGAGTACAGAAAGATATTTCTGCTTAGTCAACTAAACAGTGAAATTCTGAGCGTGTATCCTGATGCAGAGGAAGGACATTCTGCGAGAGCCAGTAAAACACGTGAAGATTAACGGGACACTCACAGTCGACCAGCTTGTCAGGCAGTTCAAAAATTCAGGCTCCTTTGGGGCTGGAAGACTCGCGGCGGCGTGTGACATCTACGAGCGAATGCTGCGCGACCAGAAATGCACTGTTTTCTTAGCCCTGGCCGGAGCCGTCGTCCCTGCTGGGATGCGAACCTTGGTTGCAGACATGATTCGTGAAAACCTCATCGATGTAGTCGTGACCACGGGAGCAAACATGGTTCATGATACGATAGAAGCGCTGGGCGGCCACCATTACAAAGGCCATTGGAACGTTGACGATTACATGCTCTACAAGAATCACACTTACCGTATCTACGACGTTTTCGTACCAGAAGAGGACTTCATAAAGCTGGATCTCAAGCTCGTGGAAATGTATGACGAAATAGCGGCTGAATACAGCGGAAGAAGCTTGTCTTCAAGAGACTTCGCGTGGGAACTGGGCAAGAGGCTCAACGACTCGAACTCGATTCTGCGGGCAGCGTATGAAGCAAAAGCACCAATTTTCATTCCCGCGGTGCGCGATTCAGAATTCGGCTACATCTACTATCTTCACGCCACTCGGAAACACTTCAAAAACACGTTGGTGGTGGACGCCTTCAAAGACGTGCCTGAAATAATCGGCGTCTGCAAGAAATCCTCAAGAAACGGTATGATAGTCATCGGGGGCGGAGTGCCAAGAAACACAATACAGTCCGCCGCCCTTGCAACGAAGTCAGGCATTGATTATGCCGTGGTTATAACTATGGACAGGCCGGAAACCGGCGGGCTGTCAGGGTCAACCCTGGAAGAAACAGTGAGTTGGGGAAAAGTGAAAGGCCAAGCAGATAAGACCATGATAATCGGTGACGCGATGATAGTTTTTCCAATGATGGTGGCTTCGGTTATTGAACGACTCGGTAAAGGTTTCAGGCGGACCCCAAGGTTAAAGAGTGAGGCGCTGGGGACGGGAGGATCAGGATGAGGAAGAAGGCTGCGGCCAAGCAGAAGTTCTGCGGTAACTGCACCAGCCACAACGCTTACAATTACCCGAACCAAGTGTTTTGTACAAGACGATTTTTGAAAAACAAGAATCCAATAGTACAGACGCTGTGGTGCTGCGAAGAATATTACCCAAGCGCTCAAGAGTGCAACTGCATCAGCGACGCAAGCGGAAGGAAGAAATAGCAAATCCACTTTTCCTGTCAGGATTCGACGCTAAGGTTATTATCAAGAACCTTCAGTCTCTTACTCGTCGCATCGAAGCCCGGTGGTGCAGTGGTCAAACATGGCGGCCTCTGGAGCCGCTGACGAGAGTTCGAATCTCTCCCGGGCTACCATTCTCCAGACACCAGTTCATGATTTCTGAGTGCGCTGCGCCTTAACGATGGAGCTAATGACTAAGCAAAGCAAAGAGTCTCAATCCTGAGTCTCCACCCAAAGAAACATATAAGCAAAGGAAAGAAAAGTATTTCCTGAACGAAGATGTTGCCGACAGAAGAAAATCGCGATATTGGCATTTTCCAACCCATAATAGGCCCATGGTATGAGTCTTTGAGAAATCCTCAAAAGGCGCAGAAAAAAGTCCTGTCCGAGCTATTAAAGGAATACCAGAAGACCCGCTACGGAAAAAACCACAGAGCCTCTGAAATTGAAGAAATTGAAGACTTCAGGTCGAATTTCCCCGTCGTAGATTACCGAGGACTTCAACCCCAACTTGAGAAAGTTATGAAAGGCAATTACGACGCATTTCTTCCTGAGCCCCTAGCGTGCTGGGTCATGACGAGAGGCTCAACGGGCCCAGCGAAAGTGCTGCCTGCAACGAAGACGCACCTCGCCCAGATCTTCACCTGCGGAGCGAGAGCGCTTATAAACCACGTGTTGAGAACCAAAGACTTCGAGCTGCTCGAAGGAAGAATCCTCAACCTCAACTTCCCTTCCAGTGTCCACACCGTGGTTGTAGATGGGCAGACGATGAGCTATGGATACAGTTCAGGCACTTATGCCCGGCTTAACCCGGCGTTCGGAACCGTTAGCCTCCTACCGAGACAGGAGGATATTGACTCTCTTGGTTCAGGAATTACAAAACAAGACTGGGAGAAAAGGTTCGAACTTGCGTATCAGCAAGCCTTGGACGCGAACGTGACCGCTGTAATGGGAGTAACACCTGTGATCCTGTCCTTCGCGAGATACGTTGACAGAAAACACGGAAAAAAGCCGAAGGGCCTCTGGAATTTGCGTGCCCTATTCTGCACAAGCGTGCGGAAAATTCAGTTCAAGTACGCGCCGGTTCTCAAGAAATACTTCGGCCAAGTTCCTGTTGTTGAGATTTACAGCGCAACTGAAGGCGTTCTTGCGCAGCAGCTCGACAACTTGCCCTATGTAACCCCGAACTATGATACTTACTTCTTCGAGGTTGAAACTGGCAAGGGTGCGAAAATGCTGCATGAGCTTGATCGTGGCGAATGGGGCCGTCTGATCGTGTCCTCGTGCATTCTTCCAAGGTACCGAATCGGCGACATGATAGAGTCGGCTGGAAAGAGCTACTTTCGCGTCTTCGGCAGAGACACAACATCAACACTTCTGGAGCATCAGCTCTATCGGCTGTGCTTCGGATGGTTGATCTAGGTTCGTGGATGTCTTCTGGCAGCCATTATCACACCGTAAATACCGCCGACAATAACCAGCAGTCCCATCAAGACAAAGAACAAAGCCCAAAGCGTTCCTACCCTATAGCCGGTGGTGACTCTGAGATACAATGCCATGCCAATGAACAGCAGAATCACACCGCCAATCAAGGGACCCATAAAGCCGTACTCGCGCTTCTCGTGTTTCTCACTCTTCTCGCGCTTCTCGTGCTTTTCGGATTTCTCCTCTGTTTTTTCGTCTCGTCGGTACTGTGTCGGCCTTGTCTCAGGAGTGACAGTAGTGACTTTTTCGACTCTGAGTGGAGCTCCGCATTTTGGGCAGAAGCTCATGTCTTCGTCGATTTTGCTGCCGCACTTTGGACAGTATGACATACAGTTCACCTTAGTGCATTCTTAATGGTATTCGAACATTTAGTATTTAAAACATGCCACAGGGAAGGCTGAAAAATGTTATATAGTTTCGTAGAACACAGTATTCTGACCAGAGGCAAGCAAGTTGAATGAAGGCTTAAGAGGGTATTCACGCCGGCATCACGAAGGCTTGCTCAGCGCTATTTCGGTTGGATTCTTTCTTATACTCATAGGCATGCTGTTCATAACCACACCCAACCTCTTCGACAAGGTAGTCACGTTTTTTAGCCACTTCCAGACGGTTCAAGTTGGAAACACGGGCATATACGTCCCTGCTCCCGAACATCTTGGAGACCATATAGACGTGTACCTGGCTGCCCGAGAGTTCAGCTTGGTCTGGGGAGTATTCTTAATCGCCATGCTGGGAGCAAGATTCATATCTGATTCACCTTTGCGCAGAAAGGCTGAAAACGTAGGAGACGTCGTGTTTTGGCTGGGTGCCGTTTACTTGATTCAGACATTTCTTGTCCAGACGACCCAGACATTTCCCCAAACCATCGACGTTACGAAATGGTTTGAGTTTTGGGCTACGATAATAATGCTCATCGGTGTGTCGTTGATTGGGAGAGCGATTTTTCTGGCTGCTGCAAAAGCAGCGAGAAATATCTGAAAAGTTGACTCTAGATGATTGACAAGGGGCTGCGGTGACGGCTGTGCCCATCGAATATTCCGACGCTCCAGACGTTAAGGAACTGGCTGACGAAATTGCAGATAGTCTGGACCTTTTCCATATCGTTCCGCAATTCGTTTTTTGCGTCAGGAGCAGGGGATCCTCATCGAGGTGCACCATTGCTCGAATCCATGGTTTTGGGAGGATATGGCAGGAGACGCTCAACCTTCCAGCCTCCTATGTAATCGAAGTTATATCTGAACGGTATGACAGGTTGAGTGAAGAGGAGAAGGAAAAGACCATCATTCATGAGCTCTTGCACATTCCTAAAGGCTTTACTGGAGGATTCCGTCCTCACAAGGGATACATTGACCATGAAATCGTGGAAAGTCTGCACAGAACATTTAAAAAACAAAGGGTATCCAGAAAGCAAGTCTTCAAGGAACACTGAGAATGTGGTCAATTGCACCGCGCGGAGATGTCTGAAAGCCCCTAGCGGGTGAAGAGGCAAGAAAGTCAAATGAAATACTGTATGAAAAGTCTTGAACACAACGGAATTTACGTCCCTCCGTACGAGCACCAGAGCCTGTCGGTCAAGGTGCACGGGCAGCCTTTGGAGCTAAGCCCCAAAACTGAACAAATGGCCATCGCTTGGACCAGAAGGAAACTCTCTATCACCTCTCCTCCTGACAAGCTTTTCTACAGGAACTTCGTCCAAGATTTTCTCGAGGCACTGAACGCCCAATACCCTTCTCAAGAGTTCCTGAAGAGCTTCACTGTCAACCATGTGAATAGCATAGAGAAAGACAGTGTCGAATGGATGGATAACGGAAAACTGAAAGACGATCCGGAAGTCGATTTCGCGGAGGTAGTGGAATATGTGCTGAGGGAGCAGCAGAAGAAGCTGAGCATGACGAAGGAGGAGAAGAAAAAGATTGCCGCTGAGAGAAAAGCGCGAAGAGAAGCTTTAAGGGAGAAGTATGGCTACGCAATCGTCGATGGCAGAAAGCTGGAGATTGCAAACTGGACAGCTGAACCTTCATGCATTTTTGCGGGCAGAGGAGATCACCCGAGAAGAGGAAAGTGGAAGCAGGGTCCCAGAGAGGAAGACATCATTCTGAACCTTTCCGACCCAAGCTTTAGACCGGCTGGAAATTGGAAGGCTGTCGTTTGGGAACCGGAGAAAATGTACATTGCTAAGTGGGAGGACAAGCTTTCCGGGAAGATAAAGTATGTCTGGTTTTCAGACTCTGCCTTTCTGAAGCAGAAGATGGAGAAGGAGAAGTTCAAGAAAGCCGAGAAGCTTGACAAAGAGATTCCGAAAGTTGAACAGCATATAACGAAAAGCTTGGACTCCGAGGATTTGGAGACAAGAAAAATTGCAACGGTGTGCTGGCTCATTCTCGGAGTAAACATTAGAGTGGGCGACGAAAAAGACCCAGGGGAGGCAGACACTGTGGGCGCAATAACTCTGAGGCCCGAGCACGTCAAGATTGACGGGAACACCCTGAATTTTGACTTTCTCGGAAAAGACTGCGTGAGATGGGAAAAACGGGTTGAAGCCCCTCCAGTCGTCATCAGAAACATTCAGGAGTTCTCGAAGCAGAAAAGCGAGTACCTGTTCGAGGGAATAAACTCTAGGAAAGTGTCAAGGTTTCTTTCTCAGAGGATGGAAGGCTTGACGGCGAAGGTGTTCAGAACTTGGAGATGCACGCAAACGGTTCGGAGAAGCCTCGAAAGCTGCAAAGCGAAGAAAGAAGATCCTGACTACGCCAAGCAGTTCTGCGCTAAGATGGCGAACCTAGAAGCGGCTAAGATTGCCAATCACAAACGAAAGATTCCGCCAAACTTCGATGAAAGAGTGGGCAAGAAAGAGGCAAAGGTTAAGGAGCTTGAGCTGAAGCTGAAGGAAAAGGAGAAGGAAGGAAAGAAAACTGAGGCTGTAGCCAGAAGCTTGGAGAAGACCAAGCTTGACGTGAAGCTGACGAAGGAAACACGCGAGTACAATCTGGGGACTTCTCTGAAATCCTACATCGACCCGATGGTTTACGTAACCTGGGCCGACCGCATCAACTTTCCGTTAGACAAGCTGTACCCAAAGACCTTGAGGAAAAAATTCAGCTGGGCACTGGGCGTGGAATGCAAATAATCCTAAGAGCCTAGTCAGGGTGAAGAAGAAAAGCGTCTGGGTTTAGCGATGCTGAATCAATATTTCTGATGAACAATGCTGAAAAGGAATCTTCGCCATGTTGTTCGCTTGGTGCATATGTCCGAGGCCAGCGAATCTACGTATCCAAAGATAGTCCAGACATACAGACAACGCTACGATAAAATGGCTGAGCCTGAGTACATAGAGAAGTTTAAGCGATATACTGGGACTGTCTTGGGTGATACTATCGAGGCTCTGGATTGGAGGTCGCTCCTAGGCTGGGAACATCGGCATTTTGTGTACACAAGAGGGGAACTGCCAAAACCAAGAGCCGAAATGCCCATAGACGTAATTCAACAAGCCAAGGGTAGATGCGGAGAGTTCGCTCTACTCTATAACGGCTTACTGTTAGCAAACGACTATGAGTGCCGAATAGTGATCGACTGTTCCACTCTTCGGGACAAGTCAAAGGCCGTTGCTGGAGATCACGTTTGGAACGAGGTACTCGTCGATGGCGGCTGGATGCACGTGGACCCCACTGAAAGGAGGATTAACCAGCCGTGGATGTACGTCCAAGAATGGAACAAAGACGTGAACTTGGTCTACGCGATCGCCAAGAAGGAAATTCTAGAAGTTACCAACGCCTACAGAATCTGAACCCAGCACCCTTTGCACGTCAAATCGACATCGAAGCTGTGCGTAACACACCAGCATGCTTGACAGGAGCGTGCTTCTGGTGGACGGGCCGGGATTTGAACCCGGGACCTCCACGATGCCAACGTGGCGATCATGCCAGACTGATCTACCCGCCCAAAGTTTCTCCTGGAGGATAGCCGTGGGTAAGAGGACCTGAGCTTTGTTTTATGTTTTGTGTTTCATGATAGTCGACAATGAATCGATCGAGTGTATTTGCGACCCTGATTTGATGCCTGCTTTTGACCGCTCGTCGTGCGCAGATTACAAGGGAAAGCCCGTTTTTGTCAATCAACGAGGAAATTGGATTTGTGCGGGGGAAACTCGGGTTCTCTCCGCTAAGAGTTTTAAGTCTCAAGCCTCACTCTCGCATCGGAAGAGGTCGAGATCGGTGGGCGAAATAGTGTTTGTTGGACTTGGCCTTCATGACGAACTAGGAATGAGTCTGCGAGGTTTGGACGAAGTTAAGAATGCGGACACTGTTTTCTTGGAGCTTTACACTAGTTTGTTGCCGGGTTTTTCATTGGAAAGGTTTGAAAAGCTTTCTGGCAGGATGGTCAACCCTGTGTCAAGGAGAGAGCTTGAGGAGGACAATGGACAAGTCATCTTGAAGATTGCGGAAAATCATAAGACTGTTCTGCTTGTTCCCGGTGACCCGTTAATCGCTACAACGCATGTTACGTTGAGGATTGAAGCTGAGAAAAAAGGAATAAAAACCCGCGTAGTCCATGGGGCCAGCGTGCTATCCGCGGTCATCGGCTTGTCTGGGTTGCACAATTACAAGTTCGGAAAAAGCGTGACGATACCTTTCCCTGATGAGACTCCTTCGGAAACTCCCTACTCGGTCATCGCGCAGAACAAGAAACTGGAGCTCCACACGCTCTGCCTGCTTGACATTCAGACAGAGCAGAGGCGCTACCTCAGCATTCACGATGCCCTAATGGAGCTGCTCAGAGTTGAGGCGAAACGGAAAAAGATGATAATCACCGAAGGCACTCTTGTCGTCGGCATCGCAAGGGCGGGCAGCAGCGACCCAACAGTGAAAGCGGGTTTCGCAAGGGAATTATTGAACATTGATTTTGGGGAGCCACCCGGCAGCCTGATCTTTCCGGGAAAGCTTCACTTCATGGAGGCTGAAGCCTTGAGGGTCCTAGCGGGAGCGCCAGAAGGGTTGAGGACGGTTTCGAAATGAGTCTGAATGAGCTTGCTTCAAAGTACATCAGCTCCGCGGAACATGTGTTTGACCATATCGAGGTTGCCGAAACTCCTATAACGCTTGACCGCACACGTGTCTGCAACGTTATGGATTTCGCCAAAGCCTATCTGAAGGATGCGGAATATTACAGGGAAAAGAAGAAATTTGAGGTAAGTCTTACTTCTATCGCTTACTGCGAGGGATTACTTGACGCTCTGAGACTGTTGGGAGCCGTGAGGTTCGAGTGGCCGACGAGAAAAGAGGGAGCAAAGCGAAGCGAACAGTAGTTCTTGCTTCAGGCGTGTTCGATCTACTTCATCTAGGACACGTGCGCTTCCTGGAAGAAGCAAAGAAGGCTGGTGGTCCAAACGCTGAGCTAGTGGTGATAATCGCCAGGGACACCACGGTTAAGAGCCGGAAAAGGGAAAAACCTATTATGCCCGAGAACCAACGATGTGCCCTTGTTGCCTCTTTGAAGGTTGTTGACGAAGCGATTCTGGGCTATGAGAAGTTCGACGTGGCAAAAGTTGTAGAAAAAATCAGCCCTGACGTAGTTGCCTTTGGGTACGACCAGCAGAGAATGGAGAAAACTGTTAGAGATTACGTGAAGCAGCACGGGTTGAAGATTAAAGTTGTGCGAGTTGGAAAGTTCAGCTCAGACGAGTTGGACAGTTCTTCGAAGATCAAACAGAGAATCATTGAAGACTACAGAAGATGAGAATTCATGTCTAAAAACTCTAAAGGGTATATGCCTACGTTCGCGCTCATAGCGGCAAACGTTGCTGTCTACGCCTTCACTTCCTTCCTCAGCGGAAACATTATAACGACAAGTGACAACGTCATCGCCGCCTTCGGACAGGATAACTACGCTATCCTTTTGAACGGTGAGGTCTGGAGACTCGTGACAGCCATGTTCATCCACGCAGACATCGTCCACATCTTCGGCAACATGCTTTTCCTGTTGATCTTCGGGCTGAGAGCAGAAGACATGTTTGACATCAAGGAATACTTGATGATATATTTTGTGAGCGGGTTGTCCGGAGGCTTACTGACATTGGCCTTTTGGCCTAATGTCCTTTCTGTCGGAGCCTCAGGCGCCATCTTCGGGGTTTTAGGGGCGACTATAATCTACGCTAGACGCTCAGTAGGAGCGTCGATAATGACCGCGTTGATGTACGCTTTCTTCTTGTTCATTATTAATGTTGGACCTAACGTAAACTATCTGGCTCACCTAGGCGGGTTGGCTGCTGGACTGCTAATAGGCTACGCATTAGCTTCTTCCCGTAGATCTAGACCCGCAGCGACATATCAACACAACTATCCCCGTTCATGGAGTACGTAAGAACCTCTGCGTTCGCGTAGAGTGAGCCCGCGGCTAATTTCTACCGAGTCTAAGATGCAAAGGCGGAGTTGCAGCCTTAAACGTGTTCGTAAAAAGCACGTGTTTCTGAAGCGGTGAGCGATTCTCAGGGCAGAGTTAACACTTCAACTTTTACTTTTTGTCCGTCTTTCAGCTTGAGGTGTCTCCTCAGAGGGACTGGAGCGATAATCTCCAACACTGAAGCATCATAATGGCTTCTTAAAGCCAAGATTAGAGCTCCCTTCACCTCGCTCTGTATTATCACCGGGTAGCATTTTACCGAGCCAAACGTGCGATCCTCATCTTTGAATCCCTCGATTTCCACGCCTGGGTAGGCTTCAAGCTCGCTTCTAGCCTTGACGTCATAATCTGTAGTGAGTTTCAGGTTAAGCGTTCCCGGGTACGGGTCGAAGCCCAGTTTCTCGATGAACTGTTTTCTGTAGGCTTCCTTTGATATGTAGTAGGCGCCTTCTCCGAACCCTGTGAAAACAGTGCCTTCCAAGGTTATTGAAGGAGGATACGCAGCTTCAATCAGAATGCGCAAGGTTGAATAGAGCTTGTTTAGCTGCTTCATGCCTGTGCCAGTGATTTTTATCAGACAGCCTTCAGGTGTTATTGTCCTCTCAATCCAGCCTTTGCCTTCCAGTTCAATCAGGTAACGTGACGCGGTCTGCTGAGAGATATCCAACTTTGTTGCCAAGTATTCTGTGGAGATCCTCGCTGTCCGGCGATGTGCACCCATCTCAGCAAGCTTCAGCAGCGTGAAAAGGTGGCGGCACGCATGCGTTTCAGACATGCAAGACCCCGATCTGTTCTGACCCCTAATGAATTGACCACCTATTTAAATCTCTGAGCACTTGATGAAACAAGTGAAGCGCGCGCATGTGCCAATTTAGACTTGTATAAACAATCCATACAGAATTCTTATTTGAAGCCCTCCAATTAAACTTGACACCAAGGCGTCGAACATGGAAGAGGCTGCCGCGTTCGCACCATGCCACATCACAGGGGTCTTCCAGATATGCGACCAATCAGCAGACGCCTTGCACATGGGCTCCAAAGGTGCTGGCGTTTCATTAAATATGGGAGCTAAGACAGTTGTCAAAGTCGAAGAAGCCCCTGAGTACCGCTTGAAAGTCAGCATCAACAATCACATCACAAATTCTGCGCAAGTGTCGAAGCGTGTTGCCAACGCTTTTCTTTCTCGTTTTGGCGCGACAACTAATCTTGAGGTCAGAATTGAACATCAGATCGAGGTTCCGATAGGTGCTGGGCTCGGCACGAGTGGAGCTGCAGCGTTGAGTCTTGCCTTGGCCTTGAACGAGGCTCTAGGGTTGGGCATGTCAAGAACAGAAGCTGCTCAGCTTGCGCACATTGCCGAAGTCGAATGCAAAACCGGGCTTGGAACAGTTATAGCCGAGACGTTCGGTGGGCTCGAGATCAGGGTTGAGCCAGGAGCCCCAGGAATCGGCAAAGTAAAGTGCGTGCCCATTCCAGAAGACGCTGTGGTCGCGTGCCACGTTTTCGGGCCTCTTTCCACTAGAAAGTTCTTAACCAACCCAGGAACTCGCAGGCGCATAAACAGGTTCGGCGGTGACTTGGTCAACGAATTGGCTAAAACACCGACCGTTTCTAACTTCATGAAGCTCTCACGCCAGTTCGCTGAACATGTCGGATTAATAGGTGAAAAGGTAAGAGGCATCTTAGACGCGACAGACAAAGCCGGCGTCGTCTGCAGCATGCCAATGTTCGGAGAATCCGCGTTCACCATAACTGACGAAGAAAATGTCGAGAGGATTCTGAAGGTCTTCCGTGAATATGGCTCGAACGGTCATATCATTGTCAGCAAAGTGGATCACGAAGGAGCGCGACTTCTTCGATGACCAGCATCAAGATTCCACGTGAACACCCCAGGGCAAAATCTCTGCAGACACGAGAGAAACTGATCGAGCATTGTCATGAAGGAGTTGTCGCTGTTTCAGGCCTCATCGCGCACGGTCGTGGAGAAGCCTTCGATTACCTGCTAGGGGAAAAAACTAGTAAGCCGGCATCGGAAGCTACGGTTGCAGCCGCAGCTATGCTTCTGACAGCAGAAAACCCAGTTATCTCTGTCAACGGAAACACGGCGGCCTTGGTCGCGAAGGAAATCGTGAAGCTCGCCAATGTTACTGAAGCGAAGATTGAAGTCAATCTCTTCTACAGATCCCTTGAAAGGGAGCTAGCAATAGAAAAGCTGCTTGTAAAGGCAGGGGCACGAAAAGTTTTAGGGGTAGGCGAAGAGGCATCTGCAAGGATTCCAGAGTTAAGCAGTGAAAGGCGACGCGTTGATCCAAGAGGGATACTGACGGCCGATGTAGTTCTGGTGCCGCTAGAAGACGGGGACAGAACCGAAGCTCTTGTCAAAATGAGCAAGAAAGTGATAGCCATAGATCTTAACCCCCTGTCGCGCACAGCGCAGAAAGCAACCATCACGATAGTTGACAACATTGTAAGAGCAGCGCCAAGGCTAGTGCAGACCGCACAGAAGCTGAAGCAAGGTGTTGAAAAGTGGAGAGAAATCTTGCGAAACTTTGACAACAAGAAAAACCTGGCTGAATCCATCAAATTCATGAATGAGAGCCTCTCAAGGTTCGCAGAAAAAAGCCTGTGCATCGCGAGCGAGGGCGAATGATATGGCATTCAACAAAGTTTTCGTTTTCGGCGCTGGCGCCATAGGAAGTGTCATCGCCGCTCTGTTATCTAGGAAGAATGATGTAACATTAATCGGAAACAAGGCACACGCAGACGCTGTGAACTCGAGAGGTCTGTCAATTTCTGGCGATGTTGATGAAACCTTTCGTGTACAGGCTGACACTGAAATCCGGGAAATACCTTGGGGAACCCTGATTTTCTTGACAACAAAGGCTTATGATTCGGAAAAAGCGGTAAGAGGAATAGATAGACTTCTCAGAGAAGACACGGTTGTTCTGGTTCTGCAGAATGGCCTTGGAAACGAAGAGGTGGTCAGGCGCGCTGTCAGTGGCAAGGCCAAGGTTCTAAGAGGAGTGACATCCATGGCCGCGGAGTTCTTCAAAGCAGGAGAGGTGAGGTATTGGAAGGGAGAAACAACAATTGAACATGATATAGTAGCACAGAAAGTTGCGGATATCCTGAATGCGTGCGCTTTGAAGACAAGTATTTCCGGGAACATCAGAGAAGAAATATGGGGCAAGGTCGTCGTTAACAGCGTGGTGAACCCGTTGACGGCCATTTTCCGTGTTAGAAATCGTGAGATCGGCACACAAAATTTAGCAAGTGTTAGGCATAAAATTGTCCGAGAATGCGTTCAAGTTGGAAACGCTGAGGGGATAGCCCTTCCAAAGGATTTAGAGAAAGAAATCGACAGAGAGATTCTCAGTTACACGAATTTCTCTTCTATGTGTCAAGACATAATGAAAAGGAAGAAAACCGAAATTGACTTCCTTAACGGAAGGATAGTCGAGCTGGGCGGAAAACATCACGTTCCAACACCAGTGAACGAAACCATCGTTCATCTCGTGAAATTTCTGGAGGAGAAAAATGAACTTCCAAGAGAGAATTAGACAGAAGAAGGGTAGAGAGAAAATCATAATGTTGACGGCCTACGACTTTCAAATGGCAAGAATACTGGACCAGAGTGGCATTGACTTGATTCTTGTCGGCGATAGCTCAGGCATGGTTGTACAAGGTTACAGCGACACCAAGAGCGTGACGATGGCGGACATGATCTACCACGCCAAAGCAGTGGCAAGAGGAGCCAAAGCCACGCCGATCATAGGAGACATGCCGATAAACAGCTGCAACACGGCAGAAGACTGCCTGAAAAATGCCAAGCAATTCATCGAAGCAGGAGCACACGGAATCAAAATCGAAGGAAGGAAAACAGACGCCATAAAAGCTTTGATAAACGGTGGAATCCCGGTGATGGGCCACGTGGGAATGCTCCCTCAAATGGCCGAAGCTTATCACGTGAAGGGGAAAAACCCTGAAGAAGCCAACGAAATTCGGAAAGACGCTCAGGAGCTGGACACGCTCGGTGTCTTCTCCATAGTGCTAGAATGTATTCCTGAGAGTCTAGCGAAGACAATAACCGAATCCGTAAACGCGCCTACGATAGGCATTGGAGCCGGGAAACACTGCGACGGGCAGGTTCTGGTCATAAATGACATGCTGGGTCTTGACGAGAACTTCAGACCGAAATATGTAAAGACATACGCTGACTTGAACAAGACAATAAAAGATGCCGTGGCCAAGTTCGTCGAAGAAGTTTCCACTGGCAAATATCCGGACGAGGAACACACCTACCATTAGATCGCATCGGAGCCATGAAAAATGCAGGTCAAAGGCTTGCCTCAAAAAGCGCTTCTAAAAGAGCTTGAATCAAGGCTTCAAGGAGACTTTACGTACAATTCTGGAAGAATCGTGGGCTCCATGTGCACCAGCCCACATCCCCTGGCCAGAAAAGTGTATTCCCGCTTTATCGACAAGAATGTAGGTGACTCAGGACTCTTTCCTGCCGTGGCTGAAATAGAGAAAGAAACAGTAAAAATGCTGGGCAGCGTTCTTTCGAATCCGCAAGCCTCAGGACAGATAGTGACAGGTGGAACTGAAGCCAATGTTCTAGCATTGTGGACCGCCAAGAAGCTTTCTAAGAAAACCAACGGTGAAATCATAGTGCCTGCTTCTGCGCACTGTTCCTTCGACAAGGCCGCAGACTTGCTAGGTTTGAAAATCGTAAGGGCCAGATTGAATAGCAGATACCAAGTCGACGTGGAAGCTGTAAAAGAAGCAGTGAATCCAAGAACCATAGCAATCGTGGGCGTAGCTGGGACGACAGGGCTGGGTGTGGTTGATCCGATAGAAGAGTTGTCGGAACTTGCTCTGGAAAAGAACCTGTACCTTCACGTGGATGCGGCTTTCGGAGGGTTCGTACTCCCGTTCATGAAGGACTTGGGATACAACGTGCCGGGTTTTGACTTTGCAGTTCCTGGGGTGTGCTCCGTCACGGTTGATCCGCACAAGATGGGATTAGCTCCTATCCCAGCCGGCGGAATATTGTTCCGAAACGAAAACCTTAGAAAGACAGTTTCATGGAACATTCCTTATCTGTCCGGCGGAGAAACCGAGCAAGCCACGCTCGTTGGAACACGTTCTGGCGCTTCAGTCATCGCCGTCTGGACTCTGATGAAGCATCTTGGAAGAGAAGGCTACAGAAGCATCGTCGGTAAATGCATGCGTTTAACCTTGAAGCTTGCAGAAGAAATCCCAAAAATCAGGGGTCTGAGCACAGTTGCCAAACCGAAATTGAACATCGTTGGACTGAAATCCAACATGGTTAGTACTTGTCGAATAGCAAAAGAACTGAGGCTCAGAAAGTGGGCAGTATCGCTATTTCCAACTCACATCCGAATCGTCGTCATGCCTCATATCCAGGAACAACATATTGAAGAATTACTGGAAGATTTAAACGAGACAGCTGATGAATTAAGAGGTTAGACAGGAGGATTGGTTTTGTCAACACATCCGTCGAAGAACATCAGGGAAACCGAAGGCAAAGAGTTGAAAGACAAACGCATAGTTCTGTGTGTAACCGGCAGCGTCGCGGCAGTTCAAAGCCCGGAAATTGCCCGAGCACTGATGCGACGCGGTGCCGACGTCTTCGCTGTGATGTCGCCGATGGCTGAGAAAATCGTTCACTCACACCTGATGGAGTGGGCAACCGGAAACGAAGTCATAACGGAGCTGACGGGGAAGATTGAACACGTCGCTCTGGTTGGAGAACACTCTTTGAAAGCTGACCTAGTTCTGGTAGCACCAGCCACAGCAAACACGATAAGCAAAATTGCCTGCGGGATTGATGACACAACTGTCACGTCCGTTGCCTCAACAGCCTTTGGGTCAAACTGTCCAATAATCATCGTTCCGGCAATGCATGAATCCATGTACAACCACCCGATACTAGTCAAGAACATCAAGAAGCTCAAAGATCTGGGGGTGGAATTCGTAGGTCCAAGAATCGAGGAAGCAAAGGCAAAAATCGCCAAAACCAGAGAAATCGTCCATGCGGTCATTCGCAGACTTGCAGCCAGACAGGATTTCTCCGGACTGAGAGTGTTGATTACTACGGGCGCAACCGTGGAGCACATAGACCCTGTTCGCGTTGTTACGAACAAGAGCTCTGGAAAAATGGGCGTCGCGATGGCAGAAGAAGCCTTGAGCCGCGGGGCCGAAGTGACGCTTGTCTACGGTTCGGGAACGGAAACTCCTCCCCCGAGAGCCCATCTGCATACTGTTGAGACGACAGAGCAAATGTACGAAGCAGTCGTTTCTGAACTGAAATCAAAAAGATATAACGTAGTCATAGCTGTTGCTGCGGTTGCCGACTGGACCCCTGAAAAACCGTATTCATACAAGGTTTCGTCACACGAGCTGAATTCGCTGGATCTGAAGCTGAAACCCACCGTGAAGATCATCGACAGCGTGAAAAAAGTCAGTCCTAGAAGTTTTCTCGTGGCTTTCCGCGCTGAATATAAGCTGCCCCAGAGAGAGTTGATCGAAAGCGGATACAAGAGGCTGGTGGAAGCCAAGGCTGATCTCATCGTGGTCAACGACGTGGGAAAGAAAGGAGTCGGATTCGAAACCGACACGAACGAGGTCTTCATCATAGACAAGAAGAAGAACGTAGTGCATGTGCCATTATCCAAAAAGCGAGAAGTTGCAAGGAAGATACTTGATGTCATTAGTGACAGAATCAAACCAAAATAGTCTTATAGACAGTCCAGACGCGTTAAATGTGAAATCCGATGCAGAAAAAGTTCAGAACCGTCGGCGTTGGCGGAACCTTCGACGAGCTTCACAAGGGACATAGAGAATTGCTTATCAAAGCCTTCGACATAGGCGAACGCGTCATGATCGGCGTTTCTTCAGACGAATTTGTTAAGAAAATGAAAAAGCCTCACCCAACAGCATTATACGAGGAGCGCACAGAGGACCTGAGGAATTTCCTAAGAGATCTTGGAATGCTGCAGAGGACTGAAATAATTCCGATAAATGATGCCTATGGTGGGGTTCTACTGTCCAAGGATCCTATTGAAGCACTGGTTGTTAGTAAGGAGACGGAGCCCGTCGCCCTTAGAACCAACGAAAAAAGGAAGGAAATCGGAATAAACCCGCTTGAAATAGTCGTCATCGGCATGGTTCCATCCGAGAATCACAAGGCCATTTCAACGACGCGGATCCGCACTGGCGAAATTGACCGCGAAGGACATCTTCTGAAGCAAAAAGCAAAATGATTAAACCAATTTTACAGCACTTATATCACAAGCGGTGTTGCAGTGCAAAGAACGGGCTTTGCTAGGCTTCCACTTCATTACGGCCGGGCGCCACGATACCTAATTGTACGAATGCAAAAACTTGCCAAGGAGATAGTGACCATCATTGTAGATGAGTACGGTTCAGACGAGTTCTTGAGACGTGTTTCCGACCCGTTTTGGTTTCAAGCTTTGGGTTGCGTTTTAGGTTATGACTGGCACTCTTCAGGCGTTACCACGGTTCTAACTGGGATTCTGAAACAAGCCCTTTCGCCTGAGCAGCATGGTATCGCGGTGTGTGGCGGAAAAGGTAAAGCTTCCAGAAAAACGCCCATGGAAATAGGTGAAGTCGGTGAAGAGTTCGGGTTCTCCAGCGACAACATCGAGGTTCTGCGGCACGCCAGCAGAATGAGCGCAAAAGTTGACAACATAGCCGTGCAAGCAGGTTATCAGCTTTATCATCACGCATTTTTCCTTGCCGATGACAAGAAATGGGCGGTTGTGCAACAGGGCATGTGCACCCAAGATCGTACAGCGAGGCGTTACCATTGGCTCTCCGATAATGTAAGAAGGTTTGTCGTTGAACCGCACAATGCAATAGTGGGCGACGTGAAACGAGACACTGTACTGGACATGACTGCAGAAATAAGTGAGGGTTGCAGAAAGGCCTCAGTCGATCTTGCAAAAGAAGAGCCGAAGAGGCTGATACGAATGTTCCAGTCTGCCAGGCCCGAATTTCAAAAACCCTTGAGCGAATGGCTGCCCATTGACGCAGGCACCGCCTGGAAGGAGTATTCATTTGACTATCTGTCCATGCCGCGAAGCGTGAACTGGAAGACTCTGCGCGAAGTTTACGAGTTTCAACCGCGCAGCTACGAAGAATTGCTCGGAATCGGAGGCGTTGGACCAGCTACAGTCAGAGGCCTAGCTTTGGTTGCAGAAGTGATCTACGGCGAAAAACCAAGCTGGAAGGACCCCGTGAAATACTCTTTTGCATACGGCGGAAAGGACGGTGTCCCCTACCCAGTCGACCGAAAAGTCATGGACGAGTCCATCCAAATTCTCAAGCAAGCAGTAGAGGATGCAAGAATTGGAAGCAAGGATAAAATGCGTTCGCTGCGAAAGCTCACGCAGTTCGTTCCAGACAACATGCCCGCTCAGGAAACCGATTAGTGACATAGCAAAAAAATGGTCTAACATCACAATTGAAACAGATGTCTGTCAAAATTGGTTAAGAATTCAGCCTTTTTCGGCCCGATAAGAACGATGTCCTCCACGCGGAGATAGTATTCGCCGGCATGCCACAGCTTGGGTTCTAGGGCCATAACCATGTCCTTTCGAAGAATTTCTTCGTATTCTGGGCTGAGCCATGGGGGTTCGTGAACTTCTACGCCGATGTTGTGTCCGAGGTTTTTCGTTGGCAGACGTGCACGAATATAATCTCCATACTTCAGTCTGTCCAAGGTCTTCTCTAACTCTGGGAAGGCTTCGCACGCACGCATACAGCCATCCCTGATTTTCTCCACTGTCTCAACAACTGACTGTTGTAACGCCTCGTACGCTTTTTTGACCTCCACACTGGCCGGCCCAAAGTAGAAGCTTCTTCCGAAATCAGAGCAGTATCCATTAACTACGAAGCCTATGTCAAAAGCTATGGACGTGCCGGATACAAGACCTTTCTCCTTTGGATATGTGAAAGGGTTCTGCGAGATTTCTGAACCCGACTTAACGAACCCCGCAGTTGGCGGAAAGGACACGTCTGACGCCCCTAGGAGTCTGCTTTCAAACTCGACGTCAAGTTCAAGTTCCTTCTGGGTTACGCCTTCCTTGATTTTCGGAACCACTTTTTCCATCACTTGGTCCGTTAGCGTGGCCGCTTTTCTCAAGCGCCCAATCTCTTCGCCGTCTTTTATCATCCTCAAATCATCCATAAGTCCATCCGCTCTGAGGAACCGCGGGTTTTTCAGAAGCTCTTCTATTTGTGTGATAGTTGAGCCCCAAACGTGGTTGCCTAACCCGACGTTGCACCCTTTTAGGTCAAGGTCGGATATCACTTTTCTAAGCGCGTCTCGATAATCTTCCTTCTTGCCCGAAATTCTGCAATCCTTAATCCATGTACTCCGCGCTTGCTCTGACGAGTCCTCATCCAAAGTCAAGATAGGTTCCCCCTTTCTGGGCACAAACACATTGTTCGCCGAACAACCAAGATCTACCCAACGGCGCCAATTCACCAATAGTCCTGTCAGGTATTGAAAGTTCTGACAAGAACCGTAAACGACAAGGTCAATGTCGGCTTTCAGCATCTTCTCCTGAAGCCCCTCAAGCCTCCACTTGAAGTTCAAGACGTTCACAACTCCTTTGTTCGCTCTGACCGTATGATGTTAATCAAAGAGATTTTAAAGTTGCGTAGCGAGACGTTTTCTGTGGCGAGGAAGGAATTGGAGCATAATGAGGCTGAACACCAAGAAAAGCGCGCTGAATGGAAAAACAAACCACACGCCAGACAACTCTATGGCTCCGGCTGCCAGAGTTGGCGCAATCGCAGTCGTGAGACCATCGGTGAAGAAATAGACGCTGAAGCCCAGTCCTGCGTCGGTGGAAGGCAACATGTCTGCAACCAGAGCATTCATGGGCGACCACACGCCATTGGTGAAGAATGAGTAAACGATGTAGACCAGAACGATTAGGGAAAACTGTGGAATAAGGGGCAGAACGAATAGTGCGCCTGCGCAGCCGAGGATCATCCAGCCCAGTGCCTTTATTCCTCCAGTTCTTTCGCTCAGGTAGCCGCCTCCAAGAGAACCTATTACTCCCACGAAAGGTCCCAACCCGAAGACTAAACTTGCTGTGGATTCGGACATGTATTTGGCATTGACAAAAAACGTGGTCATGAAAGTCGAGCTTCCAGTTGCTCCCAATTCCCTAACAGCTATGACTATCAGGAAAAGTAGAAAGCCGGACGACAGAACAAAAGGCAACCTCCGCAGGCTACGTTTTCCATCGACCTCCGTTCTCTTTGGCCGCTCAGCTTGAAGATGTAATGACCTCGATATCAGAAACCCCCAAGCCAAGACTGGGAAGGACCAGAACAAGTAGGTCCATCTCCAACCCAATGTCGACAAAAAGATGGCAAGGGTAAGGACACCTACGGCCGAGCCTAGATTTCCGAGTGCGTTGTGAAACCCCATTGACCTGTTCATCTGATATGGCTTCACGATCTTGCTTATCTGGCTTAACCCCGAAATGTGATATATGGGAGACGAGACTTTCAGCAAGGATATTCCTATAACCAATGTCCAAAAGCTGTTTGTTTGACTGACAAGCAAACCGGAAAGCCCCTCTATCAGCATGCTAGCAAATAATAGACGCTTGACACCAAAATGGTCATAGAAATAGCCTGAAGGAATATTCATCAAGAGCTGAACGAAGCTTGGAACCGTAGCTATCAGAGAAGCCTCAAGCAGGCTTAACTTGAATTCTTGGGTTATCACGGGGATAAGCGCAACTTGTATGAGGAGGTTCACTTCGATGAACATGTGCGTAACACAAATCACCAAGAAAGGCTTTTCCATCTACCTGCTCACCGAACCGCCCTTTTGCGGTGTTAAGAGAAAAGATGGCAAATAAAAGCTTCATCGCGCGCGCCGTGGGGCTGAACATCTGAATTAGACTGATGGATTATGCCAACAACTTACTCGTTTAACGGAGTTAGAAGACCTTCGCGAACTTGCGGTGAAAAGGCTTGACGTATTGAAGTTGGTGTATTTCATTTTGTTTTTGGTATGTAGATTCCGTTGGGGTCTATAGCTCTCAGAAGCGTCAGTTCCTCACAAGTGGGCAGTTCCGTCGTTGGAACATCTGCGGGTAAAATTAAATCGAACTCCGTGTTTTCCAAAACTTGCTGCACCGAGACGCGGGGATGAACCGTGGCTAGTCTAACGCGTTTTGTTCGGGGTTCAAAGTCCATTTGGCAAAGATTAGTTACGACAAGCGAAGGACCTCCGCCGACCAGCCCCGCCTTCTCTCTGGCTCCAGGTCCCTCCAAGAAACCAGGGCTAGTCAAGTAGTCTAGTTTTTTGACCATTTTCCTTTTCTCATGGGTCATTATGACCACCGTGCGTTTGGCTGAAGACATTATGTCATTTCCTCCTCCGCTTCCAGGCAGTCTCACGGTTGGTTTCTCGAAGCTTCCAATGTACGTCGTGTTTAGGTTTCCGTACATGTCGATCTGTGCAGCACCCACGAAGCCTACGTCCACATGTCCTCCTTGCAGCATAAGTCCTAATGTTTCGATTAGGCCGATGGCTCCAGACGCGCGATAACCCAGCCTGGAGTCAGCTATTGACAGGGCGACGTCTCTGGCGTTTGAATCTATGAAACCGGCTTCAAAAACGATTTTTGCCCCCGGCGCGTGGGTTCTTTTCGCAAGCAAGGCCGCAATCATCGGCAAGCCCGTGCCGACGAAGACAACTTCACAATTCTTTATTGCTCTTGAACCGCATACGGCCATGAGTTCAAGTGTGGAAAATTCGTCGGCGTTTGCGAGTTTTTTAGTCATCTTAATTCTTCCTCCTAATAAGCGAACGGTTTCTTGGCTCTGAACTTCATAAGTCGTTCGATGCCTATTTTAGTAAGGAACTCCGTGTGGTCCTTAGGTCCTGTTATGTATTCGTTGCAGTATTTTTGCCACCCTTCCTCGGTTTTGCACTGGTCATAGTACATGCGTATGTGTTCCATATCGTAATCGTAATAGTTGTAAACCATCATCGGAAATGAACCCCACGGGCACTCAACGACATGGCTCACATAGATGTTGGGTATGACCGTTTGATCTGGCTGGCACCGGATGAGTTCAGTGTCGACAATTTCTTCAGTCAGCACTATCACCTCCTTGCCGGCCCTGGCGCCTTCTACGTCTTCGCCTTTTATGCCGTCAATCTGAACGTTTCCCTCTTTGTCTACCCGTGAGGCATGCACAATGCTGAAGTCGGGGCGAACAGAGGGAACAAGTACAACCTTTTCTCCACTGAATGGGCAGTCTATCACTTCCGCCTTCTTAGTTCTGAATCGTTTCTTTGCAAGAATATCTGTGCCGAGCATGCTCTTCAACGGCATGAAAGGCACACCAAGCGCGCCTCCTAGGAACCGCAAGGCCATAGCCAGGTTCGAGTAGTCTTCGATCTCTATTGCCCCCTCTCGAATTCTGCGTTGAATATTGGGTACCAATCCTATGCCTTCAATTGCAAAAAATGCCAGTTCAAAACGCGACACAACCTTTGCCCCACACAGTATGTCAATGTCCATTTCCGAACCGCACGTGTAAATGGTCAAACCACGCTTATTCTGCCTTACAAGCTCATGCGCGAAAGCCATTGGCGGGCGTTGAAAACCAAAGCCTCCCCAGAAAAGATGTGCACCATCCGGAACAAGCTTCACAGCTTCCCTAAGCGTTATTCTCTTGTCTTCTACAGGCGCCTCCACCAAACTCTCCACCAGCAACCTAGCAGTGCATAGGCGCGGATCCTACACATAGATTTTTCGACTTACAGGCCGCAAAACTCCTTGCATGTGAAACTCTTTGGAAAAAGAGTTCCTCATCAAGGTCTTCAGGCTTATTCTAGGATATTTTGCACTATCCTATGCATATCTTTCAGCAATCTCTTTGATTGTTCAACTGCACGCGCTCTGCTCATTCTAGGCCTATTTGCTTCCTCGTTGTCGAAAGTTCTGTAAGGGTCGGTTCTCTCGGGAAGTTGTAAATCGGGCCACTGGGTTTCTCGTTAAAGAAGGGGCGATTGCAGTTCGGGCATCCCGAAGTGACAAAAGGCTCTCCTGTCCGAATAATCTGTGACATTCTCTCTTTGCTGATTCCGAAATCTGTGATAAAGCCTTTCTGGTCAAAACCCATGTCCTTGCATTTCGCAATTCTACGCACAATCAAGTGCCTGGCAATTTGAATTCGCCTGTACTGCACAATTGGGGGCTGTGTCTGATTTCCCAAGGCTGTCCCTGGTATAGGCGTAAAAGCGAACAGCGCTGGGAGAATAGCCATGTTCACGCATTTCTGAATGATGCTAACCATTTCCTTCTCTGTCTCGCCTAACCCGACTATCAAATGTGTGCTAACTCTGCCTACTCCGAAAACTTCCCTTGCCCGATTCAGAAGTTGCCACTGCTTTTTCCAGCTGTAAGGACCTCCAGCATTGGCTCCCTTTATCCTGTCGAAAGCCTCTCTTGTGGCAGCATCCAAGGGTATGCCTATCCTTTCGACACCTGCGCTCGCCAGTCGATATAAATTCTCGCGGTTGAGAGGCTGACATGAGACTGAAATAGGCACGTTGGAAGAATGGCTGATTGCTCGTGCTAGAGCGTGCAAGTCAATGAAGACTTGTGGATAGTTTAGAGCTTGGATACAAACACGCTGGACCTTATTCTCTTCAACGGCATCAACTATTCCTTTGAATACTTCTTGGGTCCGATAAGCTGGCCATGAAACTCTTGAAAGCATGTCTGCTCGGGTACGGCTTGTTCGGGCCTGCGGGCAGAAACCACAGTTTGCAGTACATTTCTCTTGGCGATGCGTCATCAAGTAGGCTGTTGTTGGCGCAGCATCGAGCTTTGCCTCTGCCAATCCTAGGACAATGGCAGAACCGAGAGAAACACGAATCTGTTCAGGCAAGTTTGCACAATAGTTGATGAGTTCCATGGTGTGTCCCCCGTGAAGAAACTGATGCCTGGAGCATCGCTTTCATACGATGCGTGAAGTGTTATACGATATTAAAAAGGCTTATCACCGGAAACAGAGATTTAAACTACACTTAAATAAACCAAGTGCTCCCAGCTAGGATATAATCGGTCGAAGGAGTCCCGTGCGAAATGTCTGTGAAAGAGATGACTTGCGAGGAAATTGATCAGTTTCTTACATGCGCAAGGGTAGGCCGACTTGGAATGGTTCTTGGAGACAACCCATATGTGGTTCCAGTGGGCTTTGCCTACGCTGATGGAAAGATCTTCTTCCACACATGCTGCAAAGGCTTGAAGATGGAAGGCATCAGAAAAAATCCTAGTGTCTGCTTCGAGGTGGACGAGGCCTTGTCTGATGCAACGATGTCCAAAAGCGTAATAATTTTCGGCAGGGCAGAAATCATCGAGGACCAAGAGAAAATGATTCCTTATCTGCAGAAGCTCATAGACAAGTACAGAGTTCCTCTGAGCTTCGATGAGTACATGCGCAAGCCCGGAAGAAACCGAGAAAGCGAGCTCAGGGCAGCCAGGATTTGCCTCATTACACCTGCGAAGATCACTGGCAGAAGACTACTTCCTAAAGAAGAGGTTCATTCCAATTCGACGTGACCCAAAATTTCGCATCCGTACAGTACTGAACAGGCCTATTCTTCGACGATTTGTGACAGTCTGAGAACCCTTTGAATCAAAAAAATGTCACACGGATACGTGTTCCAGACTAAAGATTCAGAATTCACAAACAATTTATCTGGACCAAGACAAAGCCACATGCAAGGTGCATGTACTTGCGCAGGTCAAAGCTCGAGACATATGAGGCAATACTGGGAGCTCTTGCAAAAAAACCTTTGAAAATTGATAGGCTTGCATACAAGGTTAATCTAGACTGCGTTTCTCTCAAGAGACATCTGGATTTCCTAATAGAAAACGGACTGGTTGAAGAACGGTTCTTGGCGAAAGGAACATCATACACCGCAACGGAGAGAGGAACATCAGTTTTCAAGACTCTTGACTTCCAAAAGTACTTCAAGAAAATACAAGACACTCTCATAGCGATAGATGGGGCGATGAAAGTGATACCGGGAATCTCAAAGCGCGAGGAAAAGTCAGAGAAAGAATTACCCGACGAAAAGTATTAAACAGTTGATTGTGCCTTCCTAACAGAGAACGATGAAGCAGATATCCTCTGAAGCCATTTGGCGCACGGATGAGAAGGAACTTTCAGCCATTCTTGAAAACGACCTGCTGCGTTTCAGACCAAAGAGAATCCGCTTCTATGCCCCAAGTTTCATGTATTACAGGACAAGTTATTACCGTTCTTCACCGAGAGATTTTCCAACAATCTCAGTAACGGGTAAAGGCTGTGCCCTCAACTGTAAACATTGCGGCGGCCTGGTTCTGGAAACTATGTACCCTGTCACATCTTCTGAAGAATTGTTCGAACTGTGCGTGCAGTTGAAGAAAAGAGGTGCAGTGGGATGCTTGATAAGCGGCGGGTGCCTGTCCAACGGATCAGTGCCTGTTGGAAAATTCGTTAACGGAATCAAAAAAGTCAAGCGGGAGTTAGGCTTGACAGTTCTGGTGCACACAGGCATAATCGACAGGTCTACGGCTGAAGCACTGGTAAAGGCAAAGGTGGATTCCGCCTTGATAGACATTATCGGCTCAGACGAGACCATAAAGGAAATTTACAAACTGAACGTTACGGTCGAAAACTATTCAGATTCCTTAAAAGTGTTGCAAGAATCCGGCATCTCATTTGTTCCACATGTCATCGTCGGCCTTCATTACGGAAGACTCAAGGGCGAATTGCACGCTTTGCAGATGATAAGGAGGTACAGGCCTTCTGCGCTAGTCACGATTGCGTTCATGCCGATACGTGGAACAGAAATGGAAGAAATTGAACCGCCCGAACCCGTTGCGATAGCGAAAGTCATAGCAGTTGCAAGGCTAATGTTTCCTGAGACTCCACTGGTTCTAGGTTGCATGCGCCCTAAGGGCAAGCATAGGGTCGAAACAGACAGGATGGCCATTAAGGCAGGCGTTGATGCCATAGCTTTTCCAACAGAGGAGGCAGTGAAGTTTGCCGAAGCGCAAGGAATGGACGTGTCTTTTTCGTCTCTTTGCTGTTCACAAATCTATGTGGATTCAATAAGACAACCTATTTTTGATGGACAACAACTGCTGTCATCACGGCAAACTCTAAGGAAGCCATTGCAAGGAAGACAGGAAGAGCAAGATTTTCAGCAAAGAAAAACGTTGCGAATGCAACGGTGATTGGTAGCAGAACAATCGCGAACCCTGGTATCAGTATCAGGATGTATGTGGTGAGTCTTGAGTAGATGTTGCCCACCGCGAAGCCTTCTTTCCAGAACTTTCTTGTCAGTAGCGTGAGTTCGAGCATGATACCGGCTGACATTGCAAGCGCATGTATTGCACCGTAGGTCAGTATGAAAGAGAAGTCTTTGTTCAAGTATATTGCAACGAAGAAGAGGACGATCAGAGAAATCATGTACGTGACGATTGACAGCAGTGCCTTGGCAGAGATTAATGTTCTTTTTTTCATTGGAAGACTTCTCGTGTACGCAGAGGCTAATCCCTCCATCGACAGCAAGGTCGGTGGAAGCAAAAGCGTGATCATTGATATTCCGGTCAGAGTTGCCAGGGTGACGCTTAGCCCCAGATCACTGAAGGAAGAGAACGATATTGAAAGGATGATTGTCTGCATGGCTGGTAGGAGAAAGAGGCTCGCAAACGAAGGAGCTCTAGAAGCAATCCTTAGGTCCTTGCGAATTATTCCAAGCCACGGGATTTGAGGCCTAATTTGGGTGTCTTTCACAACACCTCTCAATCCTGCAACGACTCCGCCTCCACCAATTGTTCTTACCGTTCGCGTGACCCATCTCAAACAGACGGCAGCAATAAACACGTATGCAACTGAAGCTGCTATAGAAAGACTGAGCACAACATAATCCGTGACTTCAAAGAAAGTTGCGTAGGACACGAGGAAGCCGTAAGAGAATGGGAAAATCAGAACTAGAACGTGCACAATCGAAGAAAAGGACTGAGTCAGAGACGCGAAGGATTGAACGATGCTCCCAGCGAAGTTTATGACTATGTATGCACCGAAAGTAGGAAGAATCCAGACGATCATAAAGACCACTCTTACAAGTGTTTGCCATCTCGACCTTCCCCCACCTCCCGCAACTCTCGAATAGAAGAACCTAGCCGAGCCGATTGTAAGAGCTAGAGCAAAAATCTCACTTATTAAGACGGCTACAAGTGATAATAAGCCGCCCAGAATTGAACCTCCGACAAGAAAATATGCCGAAAGAAACACAACAACCCCCGCCGTGAGGGGGATGTCAAACATTCTCAGGAAACATAGGAAGATGATGTTTGAAATCTCTCGTTTTGAAAGTGGAAGAGCGGCCAAGATATCTGCGATCTTTGACGAAACAAAGGCTGTTGAAACCTGCAGCCCCATGAAGACTATCAGAAAAAGCACGACTGCGAGAAACGCCGAAACACTGCCTATAATCGTCACATCTCTTGGAGGTGGAGGCGTGGGTGATGGCATGAAGCCGGTCAACGGAAGGAATACTGTGAACCCGAAAATCGCAATAAAAACCGTTGTGAGAAGTTTGCTTATCAGCGTGCTCACTCGAGCATTGCCGACGAGTCTTTTGATGTCAGTCCTGCCCCTTTGAGGCAAGGGTGAGCCGACGCGGAGAGAGAAAATCGATTGAAAAGATATTTCTTTATGCACAGTGGCTGAAAGCTTCCATATCTCGCGAAGTTTCAAGCTTTTCTTACTCCTCTTCCAGAGCCTTGATTATGTCCTGCATTCCTGCTTCCTGCTCAGTCACCTTCAGGAAAATGTCTTCTAACGAGCCTTCAGCATCTTTCACAAGCTTGCGAAGGTCGTCAACTGTCCCTTCTCCCACCATTATTCCTTTGTTTATTATCCCCACTTTTGTGCAGAGTTTTTCAGCCACTTCCATGATGTGCGTTGAGAATATTACAGCCCCGCCCTTCTTCGCGTGGAAAGTTATCAGTTCTTTGAGGATTTTTGAGGAGCGTGCGTCCAAGCCTACCAAAGGCTCGTCCAGGATCAGCAGTTTAGGGTCATGCAGCAAGGCTGCGACAATAGCCACCTTCTGCTTGTTTCCCATGGACAAAGCTGCGATCGGAGTATCGAAGTACTGTTTGAGTTCCAAGGCCGATACGAATCTTTCAAGCCTTGAATTCGCCACATTTGTTTCTAATCGTCTTATTGAGGATATGAACTCGAAAAACTCCCGTGGAGTGAGTGAATCTAACAGGACAACCTCTTCTGGAACGTAGCCAACTTGACTCTTTGCAGCTACTTCATTTGAGATGGGTGTGCCATAGATTTCAACGCTGCCTGCGTGGGGGTCCAGAACGCCCACCAAAACCTTGATTGTGCTTGTCTTGCCCGCACCGTTAGGGCCAAGCAAGCCATAGATTTCTCCGTTCCTAACCGTGAACGACAGGTTTTCAACAGCCACAAACGAGCCGTAACTAATAGCGAGCCCTTGAACTTTCACAGCCACCTGTTCCATAGCCAGTCTTCCCTACGTGAACCATAGGTTCGTTGCCGGTTGCCTTAATATGTTTCTCTCAACATGGTTCAACAACATGGAGCGTTTCAATTTTTGAACTGTTTCGAAGCAACTTAGGACGAGTCTTGTACGACGTGCACGAACTCGCTGCCTACTTGTTGGGGAGCGAAGTCTCTCCGTACATTTTGAAGCCCAACACTACTATCCACGCTGAGACTGCGAGTGCAGAGAGCGTCTCGGCAATAGCATCGCCTGCAACAGGTCTCACCGTAAATTGTACGAGCCAGACGATTCCTGCACATGCAGCTGCAATGAATGCAAACAAGCCCATTTTCACTCTTGATGACAGCAGGAATTTCGCGCTAATTACAAACATCGATACTGGAATGAGCACAAAGAAAGCTACAGACGAGTAGTAGTGCATGGGCTTTGCACTTTCAGGGTATATTCCTGTCAAAGTTAGGGCCAAGGCGCCGGCAACGAAGATGAGAGCACCCACAATGCCTAGAACTTTTGTTACAGCCCTTTTAGCGCGCGTGCGACTTTGTATAGCAGCTTTCGAAGTAACGGTATTCGTCTCCACGACTGTCTTGCGAGGGAAAGCAAACAACCCTAGGCCGAGAATCAAAGCAAGAACCCCGCTGATTATCAGCCCGTAATTGAACAAAGACGCTGTCAAGCCTTCTACAACGCCCAGATCGCTCAAGGCATTGTCAAACCAGCTGAAATCTGAATACAATTGGGTTGCGAACAGCATGCCCACAAATCCAATTATAGGGGCTAGTACACCGCAGATGCCAGGTACTCTCATTGGGTGTTCGCGAATGTGGGATAAGACATTTGAGAATAATCCTACGCCGACTACTAGCGCTATACAGCCCGTTATGAGTGTGACCAAATAAAAAACGCTATAAGTAGCAGAATAGGTACTGCCTCCCCAAAAGGCTAGTAAACCACCTAATACAAAAACTATAACGCCTATAGACACTCGCCAACCTTCATCCATACCATTTGTCCCCTTTCTTCATTATTGTGCTGTGTAATCCTCAGAACTCCCTTATAAAGAATTCACAGCAGAAAGCGCGGCACTGCCCTTGCCAGAACCTTCTGTCACAGTCACACTGCCCCAAGAACTAAGCATGCACAGTTTTCTCTTCTTGCGGAAGTTTAGGCTTCTGCCTCGTGACTTGCTCGACTATCTTCCAGAATTCTTCTTCCGTCAAGCCTTTTCTGAGGTCTTTCATCAACTTCTTGATCTGGTAGAAGGTCATCTGCGCTTCGCCTTTGTCCAGACGCTCGTGCGCTCCTCTGATTCTTCTGACGATTTCTTCTGTTTGCATGGGCGTGGCCTTGATTTCTGCCTGTGCCAGACGGTTTTCAACAAGACTTTTGCCTGCTTGCCTGCCAAGGTAAAACATGGTTTCTCTTCCAATAATTTCCGGTGGAAACGGCTCGATTGCGAGCGGATTTGAAAGAACGTCCTTGATGTTTTCGTCTTCTTCGTATGAAAAAACGTTCTCTCCTATGAGCGGTTTGTGAAACTGGATTGGCAAGGCAAAAGTCTTTTCAGCCAGTTGCGAAAGCCGGTAGAGCTTGCCCAAGTCTACGCCAGTATCCACGTCATAAAGCAGTTCCAGTGCGGTGCAAACTTCTTCCAAAGGTGCACATCCCGCCCTTTCGCCGTATCCCGCAATACAAGTGTGAACGTGTGCAACGCCTTCTTCAACAGCTGCCAGACTGTTCGCCGTGGCTAATCCGAAGTCGTTGTGACAGTGAACCGTGAGCGGAACATCTTTCTTGACCAGTTCTGACAGGCCTTCTCTCACATGGGATACGAGGTAACGCATTGACAATGGCCTCAAGAACCCGAATGTGTCAGCGATCACTAGCCGGTCTGCGCCAGCTCTCACTGCTGCTTCAAAAATCTGTAGTATATCCTGCAACGGTGTCCTTGAACCGTCTTCCAAGACAAAATCCACTTTTGCCCCATGTCTTCTTGCGTATTCAATGCACTCGATAGTCTTTTTCAAAACCTGCTCCTTAGTCAACTTCACCCTGTACTGAAGGTTCAAACCGTTGAACGGTGTGAATATCGGAATCTCTCTTATGCCACATTCCAAACAGACGTCTATGTCGCTTTTGACGATGCGTGCAGAAGCAGCGAGGCTTGCCTGCTGAAAGCCTTCATTAGCAATCTTCTTGACAGTGCTCTTTTCTTCTTCGGAAAGTCCGGGGAAACCAACAGTTATTATGTTCACTCCGACCTCATCCATCATCTTGGCAAGCTTCACTTTCTCAACATAAGTCAAAAAAACGGCGGGAGCTTGAACTCCTTCCCTCAAGGTTTCGTCCCAAATAAACACCCTTTCAGGAAGCTTCGGAGGCAAATTCTTTCTCAGATGATTGTAATTCGCAATCAGGCCCTGAGCCTCAAGCCTCTTGAATATTGTCTTTCTCATCCAACACACTTTCCAACAAGCGAGGCACATTGCTATTCTAACAGTCAATAATATAAGACTTGACATAAACTCACCTTTCAAGATTGGGCAGCAAAGACTTCGATGCCACTATCTCCACGTCGGTCTCTCAAGTGGCCCAAGTTCAAGAACATTTGTTGATACTTTGGCGAAAGTTTAAAATTCCATGGCCTCTTAGCCAATACTGTTCGTGGTGTAGAACATGGAGCATTTTTCATGGTGGAGCGAGAAACACATAAACCTGATGGAGGAAGCGAAGGCTTTTGCTGACAAGTCCTTGCCAAGAGGCGAGGAAATCTTTTGGACCAAAGAGTTTCCAGACGGACTTCTGAAAGAAGTGGCCAGAAAAGGATGGTTCGGAGCCGTGGTCCCAGTCGATTATGGCGGGATGAACGTAGGTGTGACTGGCGCAAGCATCGTGACTGAAGAGTTGAGCAGAGTTTGTTCAGCCTTGTCCGAGGCGTACGCGGTTTCCCTGTTCGGTGGTGTCGAGCAGCTTCTTACCTTCGGAAGCGAAGAGCAAAAGCGCAGATGGCTTCCCAGAATAGCCAAAGGAGACGTGGTGGGCGCGGTGTGCATAACAGAACCTTTCGTCGGCTCCGACGCTGCTGGAATCGAAACAACCGCTACTCGTGAAGGCAACAACTACGTTTTGAACGGCAAAAAACGTTTCATAACGAACGCTGGGCTGGCTGACATCTACGTCGTCTACGCTAGAACCAGTGAAAAACCCGAGGACAAATCCAAATATCAACACCTCACCGCTTTCCTCGTTGAAAAGGGAACACCGGGCTTCTCGGTTGAAAAGATCAATGAGCTTTCAGGCTGGTTCGGTCTTCCGAACGGCTTCTTGGACTTCAACGAAGTAAGAGTGCCCGCCCAAAACCGCATAGGCCAAGAAGGCGCCGGCTGGAAGGTGATGATGGCGGGCCTAAACTTTGAGCGCATCGTCTTCTCAGCCGGCATGCTTGGCCCGATGAGAGAGGCAATACGTCACGCTGTTGGCTACACTCAGCGGCGTTTGCAATTCGACAAGCCTACAATTGATATTCCAGTCAACCAAGGCAAAATCGCCGAAATGCTTTCAGGACTGTACACTTCACGCCTGCTCGTGTACCATGCCGCTTACCTTCTGGATCAGCATAAAGATGCGATGGTGGAGGCTGCAACCGCCAAGATGTTCGCGTCCGACACTTTTGAAAAACTCATAAGCGACGCTGTCCAGGTTATGGGAGGCGACGGATGGACACGGTTTTATCCTGTTGAAAGCTACCTGCGGGACGCAAAAGTCAACCAGATCGGAGCCGGAACCAATCAAATCATGAAACTCGTCATCTTCAGAGGCGGCTTGAAAGCAATGAGCAAAGACCTCAAGATGCCCTGGCGACGCTTACACGAGAAACTTCAAGTTCCGACATCAACGGTCGAACCGCCTGCAAAGGCTGAGCCAACCGAAGAGAACATACTCAAGATGCTCTCAGACGACTACATCGTGAACCCAGGTCTTCACATGACACGAGAAGATCTGAAAGAAAGGCTAACAGACCAGAACGATGAAGGACTCGACAAAACCCTCAAAGCCCTCGAAACCAAGAATCTCGCCAGACTCTACCGCGATGCAAGAGGGACAATAGCGCTCGTCAAAGCCACTTACGAAGGACTGCGCAAAGCAAGGCCCCTACAACAATACCAGTGGTACCCGGACTGGCTAGGCAAAGAACACATCTTCTAACCGACCAGACACGACTGGGAACTTGGCAGTTCGTCGCAGATGACCATCTGAGAGGAGTCTGTTCAGAATCCGAGTTTAAAGTATCTGGTTTTCATAAATGATATAGTTCACTGGGAAGCAATTGGGGTTCAGTCAACAACGAGGGGTCCCAGATGAGTGTTAAAATTCTGGATGAGATTTTGGCTACTGACAGTCGGATAAGGTATGCGGGTATCTTGGACAAGGATCTCAAGACGGTGTCTTCGAAGGCTAGGGAGGGGTTGAGGCGGGAAGACGAGAATTTCGATCGTCAAATGGCTGGCCTAGCGTCTCCCATAATCCTTGGGACTCTGTCCAGGTTCACCGACAAAGCAGGAAAGCTGATCTGTTGCGGCGTCAGATACGATAAGGGAACGTTTCTGTTCTTTAAGGTAGACGAGAGCTTCGTGGTCGTGAGCACTGAACCTGGCCCTCCCTATGTCATAGTGCTGGAACTTGAAGAGAAAATCGGATCTAATGTTCACTAGTGTCTCAATTAGGATTGCACGAACTTTCAGATCCATATGACGCTGAGGGCGCTGTGAGTCGCTGAAGAAACTGTGCGGCAGGGATGAATTGCGTCTTTGAAGTAAGATTAGGAGATTTAATGTACGATTCGTTTGTGCGAACGCTGGTTGAAGATGTGATGAGGTTAGACGGTTGGCGCATGCTGTGTCTTGTTCGATTCTGAATTGCAAAGCTTATAAATCTACACAATCGATTCATAAGCATTTAATCTTTCAGACGTAAACCTAAAGGCTGGTATTTGATTGTCCTGTGTATCGTGTTTCAGGTTGCGTGAGAGGTAGATGTTTGGATGACAGAATCTGTCGTTGAGTCTTCTACAAAAACAGTTTCAAATGTGGCTAAGACAGAGAAAATCAGAGTCTTACACGTTGACGACGACCTCGCATTTCTGAAAATTGCGAAACAATGCTTGGAATTACAGGGTGAAATTGATGTGGATACTGCGTCTTCAGTCAACGAAGCTCTAGGAAAATTGAAGGAAATGGATTATGATGTTGTTGTTTCTGATTATCAAATGCCTGAGAAAGATGGTCTTGAATTTTTGAAAGAACTGCGAGCAAATGGAAACACCGTTCCATTCATTGTTTTTACTGGAAAAGGCAGAGAAGAAATTGCTGTTAAGGCGCTTAACCTTGGCGCTGACCGATACGTTGACAAGCACGGCGGCCCAGAGGCAGTCTACTGTGAACTAGCACATGCTTTACGCCAAGCAGTAGACAGAAAGTCAAAACAAATCGAGGCGTTGAAGAGAGAGGCTAAACTTAATGCAATTCTAGAGTCGTCTCCAGAAGCTATCACAGTCACTGATCTCGATGAAAACATAGTCGAATGCAACCGAGCGGCAGTAGATATGCATGGTGGTCAGTCGAAAGAGGACTTGATTGGCAAAAATAGTCTTGAGCTCATCGCGAAAAAAGACCATAAGAGAGTAATGCAGAGTCTAAAGAAGGTAATTGAGCAAGGGTCTGTGAAAAACATAGAATACACTTTTGTCACTAAGGACGGGCGTGAATTTCCAGCGGAATTGTCCGCAAGTGTTGTAAGGGATGCCTCAGGAAAAACTGAGTATTTAGTGGCAATAACTAAGAACATCACGGAACGCAAGAAAGCGGAGGAGGCTTTGAGGAAATCTGAAGAGAAGTGGCGTTCACTGGCAGAAAATGCCCCAAACATAATTATGATCGTTGATCGTCTCGGTACAATTCAGTTCATTAATCGCACTGTAATAGATGCTCGCCCAGAAGAAATTGTGGGGAAGAGTATTTACGATTTCATAGGTCCTGAGCATCACAACGTAGTAAAGAAAACCATTGAACAGGTTTTCCAAACTGGAGAGGGTAGAAGCTACGAGATCAGTGGAGCTGGTCCTAAAGGCAGTGTTTCATGGTATGAGACCCAAGTGGGACCTGTCAGGCTGGATGGAAAAGTTGCCTCTGTGACACTAATCACTACTGACATCACTGAACGCAAGAAAGCGGACCAAACGTTGCACGCGAGTTTGGATCGTTATCGATCTTTCATTGAAGTAACGGGGGAGTTGGGATGGACCACAAGCGCCGATGGAGAGATAGTGGAAGATTTGCCTTCCTTTAGGGAATTTACTGGTCTGACTTACGAGGAGATTAAAGGTTGGGGCTGGTCGAAAGCTCTTCATCCTGATGACCTTGAACGCACAACACGGATATGGAAAGAAGCCGTCAGGAC
>JBEKSS010000006.1:0-114670 GCA_049516875.1 Bathyarchaeia archaeon
GGTGGGACTCAGTATAGGTGTATTGGTTGGACTGGGTCTGGGAGTGTGGCTTCTGGAAGTGGCGTCACTACAACATTCACGATTAACGCGGTTTCGAGCATAACTTGGAACTGGCAGACTCAATATTACCTAATGGTGTCTTCTCCTTATGGAACAGTTGGTGGTCAGAGTTGGTATGATAGCGGTGCAACAGCATATGCGACGTTGGACATGGGTTCTATAGATCATGGGAATGGAACAAGCCACTTGTTTACAAACTGGAATGTTGACGCTTTAGGAACGAGCTATGTCCAGAGCGATCCCATATCAATGAATGGACCGAAAACCGCGTTGGCAATCTGGAAGACACAATACAATGTAACTCTTACTCATACAGGCCTAGATATATCAGCCTCCGGGACGGTTGTAATCGTCAACAGTAGCTCAATAAGTTTCGGACAATTGCCATATAACATCTGGGTGGACAGCGGGAGTTCAGTAACCTACTCTTACAACAACGTTTCCAGCTCAACCGCTGGGAAACAGTTCGTTTTGATTGGCGTGACAGGTCTACCCTCCCCAGTGACCGTGACAAGTCCATTGTTGGTTACGGGAAACTACAAGACCCAGTACCAGGTAACCTTCAACCAAACAGGAGTTGGTTCAGACTTCACAGGAACAGTAGTGAATGTTGATTTGAGCGGATACACGATCACTTCTCTCCCAGTTCCGTTCTGGTGGGACAACGGTTCCTCACACACCTTTTCGTTCTCTTCACCATTAGTCGTAGACATAAGCAAACAATACAACTGGATCTCCACCTTAGGGTTGACAACATTGCAAAGCGGAACGCTGACTGTTACAGGCTCTGGAAGCGTAACAGGCAACTATGTTGTCGAAAACAAACTCCAGATTACGTTCAGCCAAACCGGAGTCACCCCGGACTTTACAGGCACCGTGGTAACTATTGACGGAAGCAACTTCAACGTGACAGCACTCTCATCATCTTTCTGGTGGGACGTAAATTCAGTTCACACCTTCGCTTACCAATCGCCTCTAGTAGTCAATCCAAATGCTAAACAATACATCTGGTTTGGCACAACGGGGCTGTCAACACTGCAAAGCGGTAACACAACAGCAACAACGTCCGGAAGCATAATAGGAAACTACAAGACACAATACTGCCTGAGTCTTGCTACAAGCCCGCCAAGCGTCACCACTCCCTCAGGCGCCGGGTGGTACGATGCTGGAACCAATGCTACTATATCAACAACTGCTTTCGTTGAGATAGTGCCTGGTTCTTCACGGTACAGGTTCAACGGTTGGACAGCCGCAGACATGACTGAGATACAAGATCTTACCAGATCACCGACTACAGTGTCGATGGATCAGGGCAAAACGGTTACAGCTAGCTACGTTGTCCAGTACAATCTAACGTTTAACCAGGTTGGTGTTGGTTCCGACTTTTCTGACACTATTGTGATGGTAGACGGAATAAACTACACCGCTAGTGGTCTTCCAGTCTCGTTCATGTGGGACAATGGTTCTATCCACACTTTCTCTTTCGTTTCTCCGCTGAGTGCCTCGAAACAATACGCTTGGATGTTCACATCAGGGCTGTCAACATCCCAGGCCGACTCAATAACAGTTTCCGCCTCAGGCAATGTAGCTGGCAACTACGCCGTCACCTACGCACTTACGATCACGGCAACCACAGGTGGAGCGACCAACCCAGCAGTTGGAGTCCATGTCTATCCAAGTGGATCAACAGTTCAGGTTACTGCACTTCCAAATACAAACTACCAATTTGACCATTGGGAACTGGACAGCGTAAATGTAGGCGCAGGCAACCCCTACTCAGTTCTCATAAGCACGGATCACACGTTGAACGCTGTTTTCAAACCTGTCCCCCCTGCCCTGTCAGTGTCTATAAATCCGCTTTCAGGCATGATACAAATAGGCCAACCATTGACCTTCAACTCAATAATCAGCGGAGGAGCGCCACCATACAGTTACCAATGGTATCTCGATGGGACTTCCTTTACAGGAGCAACTTCAAGCAGCTGGACATGGACGCCTCAGCACGCCAGTCTGCACTTTGTTTACGTGAAAGTCACCGATTCCAATGGCGCCACGGCACAATCTGAACTTGCTACAATAACAGTCACTTCGACTCCAGTTCCTGTTGGAGGATACTCAATCTCATTCGCTAGACCAAGCGTGCTAGTGAGCATAGTCGCGTACGTGGCGGTCGCCGCCCTGTCAGCAGCAGTGCTAAGCGCAAGGAAGCGCAAAAGAAAATAGGCTCGCCGTCTCATTCTTTCTCAGACAGAAATGAAGAGCAAGTCTGCCAGAGGTCGTTCCTTAACGGCTAGAAGTGAGAAAAAACCCCCAAAGAAGGAGACCATGATGCCTTCAAGGAAACAATTGGTCATGCTTCTTGCAATTGTGATTCTTGTAGTGTCCACAGCTTCCGTGCTTTCATTCTTGCGCCCTCAATCGCAACCGCTTAGTTTTTCTCTCAACGCCGCAATAATTGACCAGTTAGGGGAGGAAATTCCAAACCCCACTTTTGTAAACAATGCCAAGGCAATCTTGGAGAGTCACAGGTTCAACGTCACGTACAATAATGGAACACTGGATGTTGATTTCTTCAAGAAACTCGCCGAGTACGACTATGGAATAATAATACTGCGAGCCCATTCCGCGCTCAGGGATGACAACTCTACCGTAGATTTATTTACGTCTGAACCTTGGGGCGACGGTTCAGCCCACCTCGAAGACCAGCAAAATGAGCTGGTCGTCCAGGGAATCCTCAACTACTCAGGGGCTCAGAAGGAGTATTTCGCATTAACCTCGAAGTTCATAGAAAGTTTAGAGGGCACGTTTCCAAGTAGCATCGTAATTGCAATGGGCTGCAACACCTTGGTTCCCAAACTTGAGCAGATGGCTGGGGCCTTCCTAGATAGAGGCGCGAAAGCCTACATTGGGTGGGATGGTTATGTTGGAAATGGGGATACGGACAACGCAACCATAGACTTGCTGAAACGGCTGCTTGTTTACAATGAAACACTGTCCGATTCTGTCAAGGGCCTATATGATTCAACGTATGGAAGCAAAATGGCATACTACCCAGAGGCAACTAGAGACTTAAGGATATCCGACTTGGCCGCACGCATTTCGACAACTTCTCAACTTCAGTCAGCGTTACTGACTCGTCTACTTGAGGCTAGAGTTGACCCCGTTGACAGGAGGCTAAAGTATCTTAGAAGCGGCTTGAGGCAGATTGACTTGTCAGACGCTTGAAACGCCTTGAGACAGTGAAGCTCAGTTGGTCGCGAAGGCTGTTACCTGTCAGGCTTAGCTTCTGCAGTCTCTTGGTTTCACCTGCCAGGTCTGTGTCCTGCAGGACCTCAGCTATCCATTTTTCAAAGTCTCCACGGTAGAGGTGAAACTCCAAGGATTTGACATTAACCTCGTTTATTTTTTCCATGAACTCCTTAAGGGAAGATGCGCTTATTCCAGTGTAGTTTCCGATTGAAGTGAAGAAATAGAACGCTTTCTCCCTTGGAACTGTCTTGAGAATTCTTGAACTCGTATCTAGCGTCATAACTGTTCGTTCACTGATATCGCGTATCTCTTTTATAAATGTAATCTTTCCGACCCATTCGTGATTGAAAATTGGGTTTCCTTGAACTTCTTTGTAACCAATGACGTACGGATTCTTAAAACACCTGTCAATGGTGCAATCGAATTAGCTATGATTTCATGCAGGTCTTCTTGACTTGTTGCAGTGACTTTTGCAATGATTAGAAGCTCTTCAGAGAGCGAGGTGTAAACTTCAAGAACCCCGGGCAAGGCGGCCAATTTCTCTGCAACCCTTTCAGTTTCTTTTGGGTCTGTGTAAACAGTCATTATCGCAGCGATGTTTCTTATCCCAATCTTTTCGACATCTATGGTGGCTGTGTAGTTCTTTATCACCTTTTGCTGCTCCATTTTTCTTATTCTATCATAAACTGTTGAATGAGCTATTCCCAACCGTTTGCCTATCGCTCCATATGTCTCCCTAGAATCCTTCTGCAGGGCTCGCAAAATCTCTATATCTGTAGCATCCAAAGACACCGCATTATTCTTGAGTTTCATTTTTGTTTGATCTCCACTACTTTTAATAGTCATATCAGAATTTATCCTTATTGTCGGAGAAATGTAGCTCTTTCCTTGTGTTTCCGTCAGAAATTTCTCGCGTTGCCTTTCTGCAAATTTGTGTGAAATATAGGCTTATGTCTACAAAACTGCAAGTTTTTGGCGTCCAAGTCTTCATTTTTGCGGAAAACGTTGACAAAAACACTTAAATTTGCGATTGACAGACTAGAACATTATTCTAGAAGATCATTCGGGTTCGGGGCAAAGGTATGAAAATGTCCAAGATATGGGAGATTGTCGACAATTTCAAGCGTTTTTGCAGAATGCGGGGCTGGAGAACATCCGAAAGCGAAGATTGGGTTGAGTTGAATGATGACTATCATAATTTTCTCTGGACCAGAAGCGTCACTCCGTCTTCTTTCAAAGTAATAATTTCCAACAGAAAATGCGTGGTCCGAGAAGGCTTGTCTTACAGTGTTGTTGAGGCATCTCATTTGGCTTGGCTTTTCTCAGAAGTTCCCTCAAAAGATCTGGTAAGGACAGTTTTTGAGAACCCAGAGCTTTCTAGACGCATAGCTATCTTTGATTTCAGTCCATTGCTGGAGGGAAGAAGTCTCTGCGTCAAACTAAACAATACGGATAGCCCTGTTTTTCGGGAATTCGAGGCTTTCCTTCAGAGTGAATTGAAAGTCAAAGTTGAGCCTCTTCAATTCTTTTCTGATTCGAAAATTAAGGTGAGCGGTAACATATTGCCGGAACTTGCCTAATTGCGGCGAATTTCAAAGGGTTGATAAAGGAAAGGCTTGCAAGATAGTATCTGTGAAAGGAAAATGTCAGAAGATGCTGAAAAAATAAAGCGGCTTATCACATTCAAGAAAAAGCTTGAAAATAAAATTGAAGAAATGAGTTCTGACCTTAAAGATTCGCAGGCTATGCTTGAAACCATAAGCTCTATTCTTCTCGAAAAGGGATTTAGGCGCCCAGAAGTCACCGAGGGGTTGACCAAGACCGGAGCTTTGCCATCGGGAGAAAGTGTCGATGAGAGGGAGCCTGGGCCTTCCTCTCCTGAGTCGCACGTGGAATCTGAAAATGTCACGCCGCTGAAAACCATGACAGGCGAGCTTCTTGCTACCCTCTATGTGAGCAAAGACTCATTGCGTGTGGTGCCAACTGAGGGCAAAGATTTTGACATTAATACCCCGCCTTTCATGCATTTCCTTGTGGAAAGAGTCTTGCTGAAGATGCAGGAAAGGGACAGCGAGCTCGCTAGAGCTGGACAGCTGTCTCCTGACAAGGTTTTCTGCTACAGTATTGCTCGAGAAGGAGATATTATCCGCGAAATAGTGATTAACAATTCTGATTCGGATCGACTAAGGGAGCTTAAGTCAAGCATCCGTTGGACGCTAGAGAAAATGTATGAGAAAATGAAGAGTCAGAGTTAGAAGAGGTTATTTCGAACGGTCAAAATAGATGCTCTTGCCCCTTGCCGAAAGCGGGATCCCCATGATAATTGTTGCTTGAGGTAACAACTTCAGTTTTGATGCTGCCGTTCCTGCTCGATACATTATGCGGTTATCGACGTTGAACATACTTGCTATTTTTGCAGCCGACCCTAAGGATATTCCTAGGTCCAAAGCTTTGAAGATGCATGTAGGGCCGACAAAATCCTTGCCAAGCTTCTTCTTTGCCTTGTCAAATTCCTGGCAGCCCTCGTAGCCACAGCTTCCACAGTTGAGACCAACGCTTCTGTCCCCTCTGACGCCTATGAGAACCACCGCATAAGAGTCTTTAACGTTCTTTGCGTCTCGCTTGAACCCTTCAATCTTCCTTTCATCCGCTATCTCTTCCATTTTGTCTGCGATGACAGCTTTTTCTTCTCCGTAGACGATCAATGTCATAATATCATCTAGACCTGCGGTTTTGGGAGCTGTTCTGGCGGCTGTCAACATGAGCCGAGCTGCTTCCAAGGTAGCTTCTTTCTCCCCGTTTTCGCTTCGGATGGTTGGCGGGCTCATTTTCACACCTGATCTATTTGTTGAATAAACAGTTCTAGAAAAGGTTGGCTACGCTTAAGAGTTTTGACCTCGCCAATTCCTAGGGGAAGATTTTTTTCAACAGGTCCAATATTGCATTGAGCTGGCCTGTGTAGATTCCCACGGTCAATAAAGAAACACCTAGGAGAAGCATCAACGCGCCTATCATCCGACGTTCTGGTATGTCCATGCTTCAGCTACTCCAAGTGCTTCCTTAAGGTGGCTTCAATATATTTCTTTTGGACACATCCAACTATCCTGTCAACTTCTTCGCCTTTCTTCATTATCAACATGGTTGGAATGCTAAAAACCTGAAAACACTCCGCAATCTGGGGATTCTCATCGACGTTAAGCTTTCCAACAAGAATTTTGCCTGTATATTCCCTAGCCAGCTCTTCAATCGTCGGGGCCAGAGCTTGGCATGGACCACACCATGCAGCCCAAAAATCAATCAGCGCCAGCGCATGTTTTTCGGTTATTTCCTTGAAGTTCGAATCGGTCACGTGAACAGGTTCATCATTCATTTCTTGTTTCTTCTCCCTCAACTCTGTCAGTTTCTTCTCCCTTATATGTTCTAATTCCTCTTTGTCTGATGCAGGCCGTTCGTTTTCACTGCTCATCTTTTCATCTGCGATGCTTTAAAGAATCTTGCAGGGCTTTAAGTTTTTTGTAACCCTCTGCCGGATCCGTGATTTCTGCCGCCAGCTTTTCGAATGGACACGTCGCTGGCTTACAGTTGTCGAATATGTTTTCCACTAGCTCATCCCATTCGGCGTGAAGGGCGTTTTCTTCAAACAATTCTTTTGCTTCTCTGCTCATGACCGACGCATAGATTCCTTGAATTCTTGCGTAAAGGCATAAGAGTGCAACTGCTTTCCCAACGATCTTGTCTGCGGCAGACGCTCCGTCAAGCCGTTCCCCGAGTTCTTCAACCGCCCTCAGAAAGCCTGAAATTCCATGAGATGCCGTATCGAAGAGTATCTGTTTGCCCTTTACGATGGTAAGTGTCGACCCCTCTTCTTTAAGATGTTTCTTTGCGATTCTCAGGTCTTCCATATCCAATCCAACATCGCTGAGGCGAACTATCTTAAAACACCTATTCCTCTTCCAGCACAAAAAGCTGCTCTTCTTGCATTTCTGCGATCTCTGCGGCTAGCTGTTCAGCACTGGCTCCCTTTGACATCTCTTCAATCAACGTCTCGGCTACTTTAGTATTGACCGAAATCTTCATTGTTTTGTCTGAGCTTTGGAGTTTAAAAGTTGCAGTTATTTTCTTGGTCGATTTTTCAATTCTCAGTTTTTGATTTCCAACCGTGCAACCAGTAGAAGCTTGTATTCCGTCAATAACACAGGAGAAGGGGGTGAAGAGGGGTGTTCTGATGCTCGCCTGCAGTTTGCAGCTGTTCTTGCTATCAAAGTCTAGACGTTTTCTTGCGATGTCTCCCATTCGGACACCTATCACAAGGAAAGGACCTAGGTGTCCGTGCAGTTTGACAGCATTTTCAATGAGCAACGGGATCTCCTTATTCTCTGTCACCTTTAATCTTCCTCACGTTTGCCTTTTCCAAAGCTATTATTATGGGTAATGTTACTGCAAGTGCCAGTATTCCACCAACTAGAGTACATGCCCCCCAAAAGGTGAGCGCATATTGCAGTCCTCCCCCCGTGAAGAATATTATGATCAATACACCGGCAAGGTAGGCAGACAGCATCGTTACAATTGCTGTTATTGCCAAATTGCATCGTGCAATCCGGATTTTGTGATGATTTGCAAGCATCAGCACATCAAAGACGACTGCTGAGGCGGAAAAACAGAGTATCAAAGCAGGGGCCCCTAAGAGTATGGCAAATATTGAGCCTATTGTGCCAGCCAGCGAGCTTGTGCCGAACCGCCCAGTCACCCATGCCACAAGGAGCAATGTAAAGAAAACTCCAAAAGCATGCAGTACTGGAAGCTGCATAAGACTAAAACTGAGCGGTCCCAAAGTTAAGTTCATGACTATCCAAAGGGCGCAGAAGATGCCTGTCAGCGCAACGTCCACGCTTGTAAAATAGGACTTGTTTCTCATTCTGCTCGTTCAGTAACACCTTTTTGTGCAATAGTAACACTGTACTGCATAAGAACTTTATGCTCAGATACGCCTAAGAGTTGACTGTGAGAGGATGCCCAAAATCAAGCGTGTAGGAGTAACATTCCCCCCAGACTTGCTGAAAGATTTTGACGAAATCATTGGAGCAACGGGTTATCAGAATCGATCTAAAGCTGTTCAGGACGCGGTCAGAATGTTTGTGGCGGAAAGAAAGTTGCTTCAAAACGAGGCCGGAGATCAAGCAGGGCTTATGATGTTGCTGTATGACCATGAGGCCATAGGGCTTGAAAGCGCACTCACGCATGCGCAACACCATTTTGCACGCATCATCTGCTCAACGATGCACATTCACCTAAGCGAAACAGACTGCCTTGAGGCAATAGCCGTTAAGGGCAACGCTGCTGAGGTTCGAAAACTGAGAGATCAATTGGCCTCCAAGAAGGGAGTGAAACTGCTTAAGATAATGGTTTTTTCCGTTTAGCAATATCGGTTATTTAAGTTCAAACATTCTCTCCAAGGCTTTCCTAGCCTGCTTCGCAATTGGCTCAGGAACCGTGACCACGTATTTCTCTTCTTTCAATGCCGAGTAAAGCCTGTCAAGAGTGTTCAACTTCATGGTTGGACAGACAGCTTCTTCATAAGCCAGAAGAAACTTTTTCTGTGGGTTTTCTTTCCTCAAACGGTGCAGTATTCCTTCTTCTGTTCCCACAATAAAGGTCTCGGCGTCACATTCCTTTGCGTATCTACACATTTGAGAGGTGCTTCCTACGAAGTCAGCTTCTTTCTGCATTTCAAAGGTACATTCGGGATGCACCATGACTTTAGCCTCAGGGCATTGCATCTTAAGTATCTGAACATCTTCGGGTTGAAAGAGCAAATGTGTTGGGCAGAATCCCCATTCAGGAATAGGAATCACAGTTTTTCCAGTCTTTCTCTGGACATATTCAGCCAAGTTGCGGTCCGGGCCGAAAAGCACCGTGTCAGCATCTAATGATGCTATCACTTCCACAGCGTTAGCCGACGTGCAACATATGTCGCAGTAAGCCTTGGCTGTGGCCAGCGTGTTTACATATAGAACGACTGGCGCAAGCGGATAATGCACTTTCCACCGCCTTATCTCTTCGACCGTGAGCATCTGTGCCATAGGACACCGTGCGCCTAGCATCGGTAGTAACACCTTTTTGTCAGGGTTTAAGATTGCCGCCGACTCTGCCATAAAGTCTACGGCAGAGAAAACTATCATTTTCGCTTCTTTCTCTTCCATGGCTTTCCTGCTAAGCTCTATGCTGTCACCAATGTAGTCCGCGATGTCCTGAACGTCATCCCTTTGATAATTGTGAGCTAAGATTATTGCGTTCTTTTCTTTTTTCAGCTTCAATATTTCGTCTGCAAGGGTCATAATTTCGCCTTAGACCACCGTCAGCGCAACGTTCTAACAATTCGGAGAGATATATGCATTTACCCATAAGTTTCCCTTTTCTCACCTTCTTTCTCAGGATTGGGAGTTTCATATCGGACCTGCCATGCAAACGCTTCGCTTAGGCTTACTGCGGGACCTGATACAATAGAAATGTCACGATTTTAGGTCAACGAGCGAAGTTCAGATTAATTGAAGACGGCGCCTGCCCAAGGGCCATTACTCAAACAGATGAGTTGCAGAAGTTCTAATAATGTATGCGTTATGTCTGCCTTCTGCGGACTAGAGTCTCGTATATAATAAAATCTTCAAGAGCGAGTTCATTCTTGGAATCTTGATTTCTCTTTTTGGCGTCTAATTCCGCTTTCTTTCTCATGTTTTTTGACCACCTGTGATACAAAATACCACGTCGTAAATCGTAATATAAGGCTTTTCTGCCGAGTGTCCAACTGAGCTACAACAGAATATCTAGATACTAGCAAACTCCAAAACAGAAGCATAGTCTCTATAAAGTGTCATGCAAACTCTGCTTTCCAGCTCATTTGCCCTCAATTGGCCGCTCCTCGTTGTTAGAAATTCAATTGTCCAAGAATGCTTGATGCAGCGGGCCGGATTTGAACCGGCGAACCCCTACGGGAAAGGATGGCTCATAGGGGCTATTTCAGGCCAACAAAACCGATCTTGAGTCCTTCACCTTTGACCTGGCTTGGTTACCGCTGCGTACAGTAGAGATTTTCGCTCTTTCTTATTAATCATTTCCCGCTTTCTTGAATTGCGAATGACCTGTATGCTTGGATGAATTCCTTGGCAAAGGTGTCCGCGTACTTTTCAGTTCCTCTGTGCTTTGCATCTTTGCCCGTTCTCAGGTGATGATAAAACTCATGCAGAATAACGAATGGATCTTTCAATGTGTCACTGTTCATAACTGAAATCGTTCTCCTATTTGCATTGTAACACCCTAAAGCCTTCGTCTTACGCCTCTTGGGCAGACCGACTTTCAAAATGGGGATTTCTACACCATGTTCTTGGGCGAGAATTTCCAGTGCCTTCTCGACTCTCCCGTTCAAGATCAGCCAGACAATCATCGCCTTGAACTTCTGTTCCAATCTGGATTCCTACCCTGATTTGTGCTACAGGCAACTAATATCTTGCGCACGGGTCTTCTAGGATTTTCCGGTTCGACAGGGTACACTGAAACATGTGACAAAGTACAAAAAGTTTATTAGACAGCTACGTTGTTACGTTTCTAGCTCCTTAAATATTGGTGAGCATTTTTCAAGTCGGAATGACCTAACACTTGGAGGAAATTGAGAATTTGAGGAAACCCGCATCCAGACGATCTCATTCATTCAGATTAAATGTGAAGTTGCGGGAGATGGTTGGGATTGGCTGAGGTATCGAATGAAGACACGCACTTGTTGCTAAACGCCTTCTTTAAGGATAAGGGTTTGGTACGCCAGCATCTGGACTCCTATAATGAGTTTATAGACCGCGGCCTGCAAGAAGTGATCGATGAAATAGGCGAAATTCCGATAGAAGTTCCTGAGAGCCCTTACAAAGTCAAGCTAGGTCAGATTTGGATTATAGATCCTCAGACTAGAATAACTGGGCCATACGTTACAGAAGTGGACGGCACGAAGCATGAGATCTATCCCATGGAAGCAAGACTCCGAAATCTAACTTATGCAGCGCCTGTAGCCCTTGAAATGACACCTGTCATAGACGGTAGGGAACAAGACACCGAACTTGTCTATATTGGGAATATCCCTGTAATGCTTAAGTCGAAACTATGCTTCTTGTCTCAACTTTCAAGAGAAGAGCTGATAGCATGCGGTGAAGATCCTGATGACCCAGGCGGCTACTTTGTGGTTAACGGTTCAGAACGTGTAATAGTAGCCATGGAAGACCTGGCGCCGAACCGCATAATCGTAGACCTTGACGAGAAAGGAGCAACGCCGGTCTATCAATCAAAGATATTCTCGACAACGGTTGGTTTCAGGGCAAGGATAGAATTGAAGATAAAGTCTGACGGAGCGATATACGTTTCAATCCCGGGAGTGCCCTCGGAAATTCCGTTCGTTGTATTGATGCGTGCCTTAGGACTGCAATCAGACAAGGAGATAGCTGAATCAATTTCTCTGGACAAGGAGATACAAGGCGCCTTAGAGCCTTCTTATGAAAAAGCCTTAGGAGTAGATAACGCAAAAGATGCAATCTTATTTGTAGGAAATCGTGTTGCACATGGGCAGGTAGAAGAATACCGCGTCCAAAAGGCTGAAGCTGCAATAGACAAGAACTTTTTGCCACACATAGGCAGAACGGATCAAACCAGAAGAGACAAGGCATTGTTCTTGAGCGAAATGGCGTGCAGAGCAATTGAACTGCAGCTTGAAAGGCGAAAAACTGATGACAAGGACCACTTCAAGAACAAGCGGCTGAGGCTTGCGGGGCCTTTGCTTGCAGATCTCTTCAGGGTGGCCTTCAGAAACCTCACCCGAGACATTAAATATCAACTCGAACGTATCGGCGTGAAGGGGCCGATAATAACTGTTTCAGCGGCGGTGCGCCCTGGAATTATCGCAGAAAGATTTCAGCATGCGCTTGCAACAGGAAACTGGGGAAGAGGAAGAGTCGGCATAACTCAGCTTCTGGACAGGACGAATCACATCTCCACGTTGAGCCATATGCGTAGACTGCAGTCACCGTTGAGCAGGAGCCAACCGAACTTTGAGGCAAGAGACCTGCATGCAACCCACTGGGGTCGCTTATGCCCCAACGAAACGCCTGAGGGCTCAAACTGTGGTCTGGTCAAGAACCTAGCATTGTCTGCAACTATCTCGGTTGGCATAAACCCGGATAAGATAAAGCAATTGCTGTTTGGTTCTGGTGTTCAGCCAGTACTCGAGGCAGATGAACGCTTGAGGCTTTCTGGCTCGAAAGTTTTTGTTGATGGAAACATAATTGGGTATTTTGGCTCGCCTGCTGAACTAGCTCGGGACTTTGTTGAAAGGAGAAGAAGAGGAGAAATATCGACCGAAGTCAACATAGCTTATTTCACAAAAGCCAAGGGCGAAAGAGAAGAATTGTACGTCAATTGTGACGAAGGAAGGGTCAGGCGTCCTCTTATAATCGTTGAAAACGGTGTTCCCAAACTTCGACCCGAGCATGTGGAAAAGATAGCTTCGGGCGAATGGTCATGGGAGGACCTAGTGAAAAATGGTATCATCGAGTATCTAGACGCTGAGGAAGAGGAAGACGCCTACATTGCCTTACACCCTAAAGAGCTAACCCCAGAACACACGCACTTGGAGATTGCAACGTACACAATTCTTGGCATCTGTGCCTCTACTATCCCCTATGCAGAACACAACCAATCACCACGCAATTCCTACCAAGCTGCAATGGCAAAGCAAGCCCTAGGGGTTTATGCGACAAATTTCCAGCAACGCGTGGACTCGCGTTCACACATTCTGCATTATCCGCAAGTGCCCATAGTTGAGACGGCTTTGATGGAGACAATGGGCTACAAGCTCCGGCCGTCAGGCCAGAACTGTGTCGTAGCTGTTCTCTCGTACGAAGGCTACAACATGGAAGACGCCTTGGTGTTCAACAAAGCCTCGATAGAGAGAGGTTTGGGCCGCTCAACCTTCTATCGTATATATGAGGCGGAGTGCCGTCAGTACCTCGGCGGATTAAAGGACAAGTTTACGTTGCCAGAGGCTGGAACACGGGGGTACAGAGGTGAACAGTATTATCGGCTGCTTGAGCCGGACGGAATAATCGGTCTTGAGGCAGGGGTTGCAGGTGGCGACGTCCTCATCGGCAGAATCAGCCCGCCCCGATTTCTTGAAGAATACAAGGAATTCGAGGTGAAAGGCCCTTCGATGCGCGACACTTCGGTGGACATGCGTCCTTCAGAAACCGGTATTGTTGACGCCATCTTCATAACAGCATCGGGAGAAGGGAGCAAGCTGGTCAAGGTGAGAGTTCGTGACCAACGTATCCCAGAACTGGGCGACAAGTTTGCTTCTCGGCACGGACAGAAAGGTGTCATTGGCTTAGTAGTTCCTCAAGAAGACATGCCATTTACGGAAGATGGCATCGTTCCAGACATAATAGTCAATCCGCATGCTATCCCCTCAAGAATGACTGTCGGACAATTCATTGAATCAATCGCTGGAAAAGTGGCCTCCATGAGAGGTAGCCCTGTTGACGGAACTCCCTTCTCGAATGAAACGCCCGACCAACTTAGAAAAGAACTTGTCAAGCTGGGTTACAGCAACACTGGTAGCGAGGTCTTCTACAGCGGCGTTACAGGTGAGAAGTTCGTCGCGGACATTTACGTCGGGGTCATACACTATCAGAAGCTGCATCACATGGTTGCCGACAAGATTCATGCAAGGGCCAGAGGACAAGTTCAGATGCTGACGAGGCAACCTACCGAGGGAAGAGCCAGAGGCGGGGGTCTGAGGTTCGGTGAAATGGAACGCGATTGCCTTATTGGTCATGGAGCCGCAATGCTTCTGAGAGACAGACTGCTGGAGGAGTCAGACAAATACACTCTCTACATCTGTGAAACTTGCGGACACATAGCCTACTATGACATGAAACAAAGAAAATATGCGTGCAAACTCTGCGAAGATAAATCGAAAATCTCTCCAGTCGTGGTCTCATACGCCTTTAAGCTTCTGCTACAAGAGTTGATGAGTCTTTGCATATCACCCAAATTAAAGCTCAAGGAGAAAGCGTAACATGGCTGTTGAAGAAATAATCCATAAGGTCATAGACGAAATTCATTTTGGCCTGTTTTCGCCGCAGGACGTGCGCAAGCTTTCAGTTGTGGAGGTCCAGACACCCGACACTTACGACGAAGACGGCGCGCCAATCACGGCTGGGTTGATGGATGGTAGACTTGGAACCCTTGAGCCAAGACAGAGATGTAAGACATGTGGCAACACAGCGATTCGCTGTCCAGGCCATTTCGGCCACATAGAACTCGCAGTTCCGATAATACACATAGAATTTACAAAGATAATGTATGATCTTCTCAAGTCTACTTGTCGGAATTGCGGGCGCATACTGCTTCCTGATGAGACCATTAAGAAAGTTCAAGCGAGGGTTGAAAAGACTCGGGAGCTCTTGGGTCTGGTTCCGGATGAGGTTTTTAAAACGATTATGCAAGAGACAAAGAGGAAGCAATGTCCTCACTGCGCGGCTGTGCAGTTCAAGATAACTTTCGAGAAGCCCACGAAATTCAGCGAGCAAATCCCCGAAAGCGGTTCAGAACCCTTGACGCCAAGCATGGTTCGGGAGAGAATGGAGCGTATACCAAACGAGGACCTTCAACTATTAGGGTTTAATCCAGAAACTGCCAGGCCGGAATGGATGGTTCTGCAAGTTCTGCCAGTTCCTCCTGTTTATGTTCGTCCATCGATAACGTTGGAATCAGGCATCCGTTCAGAAGACGACTTGACACATAAACTTGTGGATATAATTCGAATCAACCAAAGACTGAAGGAAAACATGGATGCAGGAGCTCCAACACTCATAATCCAAGATCTATCAGAGCTTTTGCAGTACCACGTGACAACATACTTCAACAACGAAGCCTCCGGAATACCGCCGGCGAGGCACCGCTCTGGACGAGCACTGAAGACTCTTTCACAAAGACTAAAAGGAAAGGAAGGAAGGTTCAGGAGCAACCTTTCAGGCAAAAGAGTGGATTTCTCAGCGCGGACAGTGGTCTCTCCTGATCCGAATCTCGACATAAATGAAGTCGGTGTCCCGCTGGAAATTGCCATGCGCTTGTCTGTTCCTGAAAAGGTCACCGAATGGAATATTGAAGAAATGCGAAAACTTGTCGGTAACGGACCTGAGAAGTACCCTGGCGCCCTTTACATCATCAGGCCGGACGGCAAACGGATAAGGCTTGAGTTTGTTGTTGATAGAGAAAAGATTGCTGAGGCCATTGAATTAGGCTTCGTGGTGGAAAGGCATCTTAGAAATGGTGACATTGCCATTTTCAATCGTCAACCTTCGCTTCACCGGATGTCAATAATGGCACATTATGTACGCGTGTTACCCTACAAGACGTTCCGTCTGCATCTATGTGTCTGTCCTCCATACAACGCGGACTTCGACGGAGACGAAATGAACTTGCACGTGCCTCAAAGCGAGGAAGCAAGAACAGAGGCACTTCTGCTTATGCAGGTTCAAGATCAAATCTTATCTCCTAGGTTCGGAGGTCCAATAATAGGTGCTATACGGGATTTCATAACTTCTGCGTATTTGTTAACGAGAAAGTCAAACTACTTGACGCGAAACGAAGTCAATAAGCTGTTGTTGGCAGCGAAATACGAGGGCATTTTGCCCGAACCAAAGATTAAAGCGCCTCAACCGCTCTGGAGCGGGAAACAGATTTTCAGCCTGTTCCTGCCGAAGGACATGAACTACATTTTGAAGGCAAACATCTGTCAAGGATGCGTAAAATGTTTGGAAGAGGAATGCCAATACGATGCCTACGTGACCGTGAAGAACGGTGAACTAGTGAGCGGAGTTATAGATAGACGATCGATAGGGGCTGAGCAATCTGAAAGTCTTCTGCACAGGATAATAAAGGATTATGGAACCCAGGCTGGAAGAGAGTTTCTTAACAAAATAACGAGGATGTTGAAGCTTTTCATATCGATGCGAGGTTTCACTTATTCATACGACGAACTAGTTTTGTCTCCGAAGGCCGAAGACAGAATAGGAAAAACCATGGAAAGGATAGAGAAGAAAATAGAGGAGTTGATTGAAAGCTATCGCAAAGGCACGCTGCCTAGGCTTCCTGGCCAAACGATTGAAGACTCGTTTGAAATATACGTGATGAATGAACTGGCAAAGGCAAGAGACGAATCTGGGAAAATAGCTGATGAGGACTTCACTTTGGAAAACTCGGGCATAGTAATGACACGGACAGGTGCAAGAGGTTCAAGCCTGAACATCGGCCAAATAAGTGCGTGCGTGGGACAGCAAGCTGTACGTGGAAAGAGGATTCTGCGCGGATATGTAGATCGCGCTTTGCCACACTTCAAGGCTGGAGATCAACGTCCAAAAGCGAGGGGTTTCGTTTACTCGTCGTATCAACATGGACTCGACGTCATCGAGTTCTTCTTCCACGCGATGGGTGGAAGAGAAGGTCTGGTTGACACAGCTGTTAGAACTCAGCAGAGCGGATACATGCAAAGAAGACTGATAAACGCGCTTGAACACATACGCTTGGAATATGATGAGACGGTGAGAAACTCTGCTGGCGACATAATTCAATTCCAATACGGGGAAGACGGTGTTGACCCCGCCAAGAGCGACCATGGAAAGGCCGTGAACGTAAGCCGTCTTGTTGACCAAATCAGAATCGCTAAGGAGAAAGGAAGACCTGCATCAGCTGAATTCATCAGAAAGGAATTGAAAAAGGTTGAAAGTCAACTCACGCCCATTCTCATGGACGAGCTTAAGCAGAACTTGGTCAAGTACAAGTTGAATACGGCGAGCGTTGAGAAAGCAATCAGGTTGACTGTTGAACACTACAAACGTGCTCTGATGGAGCCAGGTGAGGCTGTGGGCATAGTTGCAGCACAATCAATCGGTGAACCAGGCACTCAGATGACGCTGAGGACATTCCACTACGCTGGAGTCAAGGAGCAGAACGTGACCTTAGGCCTGCCGAGACTGATTGAAATAGTTGACGCTAGGAGAATTCCATCGACTCCGGTGATGACGATCTATCTGAGTCCTGAATGTAGGAAGAATCGGGAAGCTGCAGTGAAGATTGCCCGCGACATAATCTATACTACTCTGGAGAACGTGGCTGAAGCGGTCTACATAGACCCCGTGCATGACGAGATAGTGATTGAACCTAACAAGACTATGATGGAAGATCGTGCAATAACGATGCAGGAGCTGAAGGACAGACTACAAATACCTAATTGCACCACAAAGGCAAAGGGAAACAGCATACGTGTACAGCCTAAGAAGGTCGAAACAATCAAGAAACTGCTTGGCAAAGTCTCTGTGTTCCACGTTAAAGGTGTTCCTGGGATAAAACGGGTGCTGGTCAGCGAGGAGCATGGAGAATGGGTCATCAACACAGATGGGTCAAACCTGCCTAAGGTTTTGGAAGTTCCCGGCGTAGATACTTCAAGGACAACAACGAACAACGTCCATGAAATCGCCAAGACCATAGGGATTGAAGCTTCTAGGAACGCTTTGATGCATGAAGCCAAAGGCGTTTTGGAAGAACAAGGATTAGACGTTGATAATCGCCACGTGATGCTTGTTGCAGACATGATGACGTCCACTGGCGAGGTTCAACAAATTGGCAGACATGGTATAAGCGGAAAGAAATCAAGTGTCTTGGCCAGGGCCGCCTTTGAGATAACGGTTCCAAACATTGTTGAGGCAGCCGTCAAGGGAGAAAGCGACCCGCTGGCAGGCGTGACCGAAAACGTAATAGTCGGTCAGTCAATACCGATTGGCACAGGGCTCGTTGAGCTGTTCATGTCAACGTTCGAAAAGAAGGAGACGAAGAAATGATAGACATAGACAAGGCAATTTCAACAGCGGTAAAAACCGGCAAGGTTTCTCTCGGAGCAAGCTCCGCCGTACAAAACGCTCAAACAGGCAAAGCTAAACTCATAATCCTAGCCGGAAATTGTCCAGAAAGCGTTCGTGCAGACGTAGAGTATTATTCTAAGCTCTCAAAAGTTCCACTGATAATCTATAAGGGTTCATCCTTGGACTTGGCTGCTGTGTGCGGCAAACCCTTCAGCGTCTCAGCGTTAAGTATAAGAGAGCAAGGCGACTCAGAAATCCTGAAGTTAACGGAAACCACTGAACCTCAGGAACCCAGTGGAGGAAATGAATGACTACCGGAATAAAGTTCACGAGCACAGAAATGCGATACATCGCACTTTTTGAAAGCATAACCAGCGCAAGCGTCAAAGACTGCATAATCGACGAAGAGCAGGGACGAGTGCTCTACGTTGTCGGGCAAGGCCAAGTCGGCGTTGCGATTGGAAGAGGTGGGAGAAACATTCACACTCTAGAGAGGATGACTGGGAAGAAACACGAAATAATCGAGTATGCGGAAGAACCTGCACAGTTCATCAAGAACGCTTTGAAACCGGCGTTAGTCAAAGAAGTTCGCTTGACTGAAAGGCCTGATGGCAAAACAATAGCGGTTGTGGCTGTGAACCCCAAGGACAAAGGCGTTGCCATAGGAAAGAACGGCAGAAACGCCGAACGGTTGCGTTTCTTGGTTAAGAGATACTTCCAAATACAAAACGTCAGCATAACATAGACCCAAAGAAGGTTACATTATGAAAAGGCCCGGGGTGCTTGCTGTATGCTCTCTGTTCTTGGTGTTTGCCTTAGTCAGAGTTGTTCATGCTGCAGATGAAACATTTGGCGAGCAGTTCTTAGGCAGTCCGCTACTCATCCTTGTCGCTGTAATGATTGTTGCTGCCTTGGCTTCTTTGTATCACAGGATAAGAAAGTAGAAAGCGAAAAAGCTATGATTCAGTTCTCAGAAGCAGATCCACAAGCGCGTTTTGGTCTACTTCCGCGCGTGTTCTCCAGTCTAGGTACAATTGCTCGTTCTCGTCTTCGGCCAAGTACCCGTATCTAACATATCTGTCAATGTTGATGCCGACTTTCCATCCAGGAAGTTTTTCCCGTAGCAGTTCTTCAACTTCCTTTCTCGAGGATTTCCCTTTCTTAGATATTATGTAAGCAATAGCGATTGCAAGTCCTGCAAGGTCGTCTATTCGCCAACCTATCATTTTTGTTTCTTTTGGCGTCAGTTCCCCCCGTAATTCTATGAGGAATCTGGCTTTGTCCAACTGTTCCTGAGTAGGTTTTTCGACTTGTTTTTCTTCTTCGAAAACAGTTTTGACTTGCAGGTCCAGCGGTTTCAAGTAGTCATCCAAGATTTTCAGAACTTTTATGTAATCAGCGCCTATTGTTTTTTGAAGCTCCCATCCCTTGACTCCGGGTTTTTTGTGCCTTTTGTAAAATAGCATGTGGGTGGTTCTTTTGAGCTTGCTTGCATAGTAAGCCTTCCTTTTACTCACTCTATGTCCCCTTCTTCCATTTCTCCCAGTCTTCTGCGGTCAGGGCTATTGGAATCGACACCAATTGTTTGTTGCCGGTTCTAATCACTGGTTTTTCATAAGGCACTATGAACATTTCTTCTTCTAACGGATGAATTTCCAACGTTGCGTAGCCGTACGTGACCAAAAAGCTTGTCATGAAGGCTCTGTTCACAGTCTCCTTGTAGGTCTCCGCATAGACAAAACTCTGGTACCGAATCTTTCCGTTCTCACCTTTTTTAGCAACTTCGTTCTTCAGTTCTTGCCAAAAGTTGTCCAATTCTTGGGAAAAGGTCTTGTCACGCAAGATTCTCTGATTGACGAGTTCTTCCCTAGTTGCAGTGCCTGACCCGATTTCTGTCGGAGTCATTTCATTCCATCTTTCATTCAGCGGAACTAAGCTTTCCCAGTATCTCAGTGCCTCTGCCAGACTTTGAATTGAGATCTGCTCTAACTCAACTATTGGATGCCAAACCTTAACGAAGGTCCTAACGATGTCCACCTTTTCTAGGCGTCTGATTTTCTCGTCCAGCAGAAACGGATCTGCGTAGAGCGTTGTTGAGCGGTGTTTGACCCATTCGCTCTGAAGCGTTATGACGGAAGCCAGCTGATGTATTGTTTCAGCGTCCAAACACAAGTCTTCGGGAATCTTCCATTCTGGAAAGTATTTTTTTACTGTGTCTATGTTGTCTTTGACGTCTACAAGGAACGGGTCAAGTGAGCGTCCTTCAATGGATTTACATGTTTCGATTATGCGTTGAAGTTTCTCTCTGCCGAGCTTTTTCTGCTCTTTCTCAGGAAGCATTAGGCGACCTCTCGAATTATCGATTTGCCGTCAATGTTTTGTACGGTGATTATGTTCACGTCTTCCTTTGCGAACGTTATTTGGCTAGGTGTTATTATGACGTATTGAGCGCTTGAGTCGTTCACCGTTGAGATTAGCATCTGGGCAATTAGCTCCCGGTTCTTTGGATCCATGTGAATGTCGTATTCATCGACAGCACGGAAAGGTGAGCGAACATGTTGCTGTAAAGCCAGAAGGAAGCTCATTGTTGCTGTTGTTCTTTCCCCGCCGCTTTGAGTATAGGCGTCCAGTGGAACTGGTTTGCCTCCTTTGAAGCCTACCAGTATTTCCAGCCCAGCTGCTTCTATGTCGTTCTCGTTGGCAAGCCTGACCTCACCGTGGGCTTGCGATTGAACTAAGATTTTCTGATACTCAAGGTTAACGCGGTCTAAGAGGTTCTGTATGACGGTTCGCCAAGACTGCATCCTTGTCTTGACTTCTTCCAATGTTTTCTCGCGGTTTTCGGCAACTAGTTGAGCTTTTTCTTTCAATTCCAAGTAAAGCTTTGAGTAAGATTCGTACATACGCTCTATGTCCTCTGAAACGTCAGATAGTGCAGCCAGGTGTCCTTCTGTCAGCCTTATCTCATCTAGAACTTCTCCCGCATCCTTCATTACTGCAATTCTGATGCCAGATTGCTCCGCTTTCTTCGTTGATTCTTCCACTCGTGTTCGTGCATCCGACAGTGCTCTTTCTGACCCCTGCAAATTGGCCTTTGTGGTATCCATGCGATACTGCAGCAAGGCCAGTTTTATTCGGCTTTCTAAGACTTGGTTGTTAACTTTTTCGACTGCCTCTTCCTGTTCGTGGGTTTTCGCTTCGTTCCCGGTTATCTGGGTGTTTAACTTTGACAGTTGCTCATTGGAGTTCTGTACTAGATCTTTTAGGTTTTCACTTTTCAGAAGCTTGAACTGTGAATTCACTATGGGTAAGCGGTCTGCTTTAGCAGACGGGTTCTCGAGGATGTCATCGATTATCGCGGTTTCTTTCAGCAGTTGTTCACATAGCGAAATCGTGGATGTGTTTGCTGCTTTTTCACGTTCCAAGCCTAGGCGTTCATCAAAGAGAATCTTCCATTCATTCTTCAGTTTTCCATTCTCATACTGCTGGCTTTCTAGATTGCCCTTGACCGATTTTTCCTCTTCTTCTATTTGACTCAGAGTCTCATGTTCCTTCTTTCTGTCAGCTTCTAACTGTCTGAGTGTTTCCTCTCTTCTTGCCACTTCTGCCCAGCCAAGCTCCCTTTCGAGAAATCTTCTCTTTGTCTGCAGCTGTTTCTTCTCTTGGTACCTGTCGTATTGTTCCCTCCAGTAGTTAAGCGTCTGCTCAGCTGACTCCAGAAGCTTGCCCATAGAGTCTTCTTGGCTAAAAATACGAGTTAGCTTTCTCTGGGCTTGCAGTACATTTTCACGGTAAGGCTCAAGTCCAACGGCCGCTTCGACTATGCGCAGCTTTTCTTGTATGGAAAGCACTGTGAACTGTTCAACCATGCTCTGATGCATAATGATGAGTATGTTGTCCGGATCAACGCCTAGTTTGCCCAGAAGCCTTTCAACATCGTTTTTCGTGACAGCTCGGTTTTCAAGTTCAAACCAGTAGTTACCGTCACGCCGTAAGACCCTTGTGAGAAAAATCTGGTCCTTATTGAATTTCGGCACAGGCCTGTTCTTGCCTGCCCCGCTGTTATCCAGAATCAAAGTAACGCGGCCTTGCTCCTTATCCCAACGTATCAGGTCGCTGAGTTTCCTGGAGCGCTCCGTGTAAGATTGTCCTAGGGCCACGGAAATAGCGAGCAACAGCGACGATTTTCCCGAGCCGTTCGGTCCGCAAATAACATTCACGCCGGACCTGAAGGGTACCCTAGCATACTCGTACGACATGAAGTTTTCCAGGATGACCTCTTGGATCAGCATCGATGTTTTTGCCCTCTAGGTAGCATTACTAAAGGCTAAAATCTCTTATTAAAGCAATTAGGCGGAGTTTCAATCAAAGCAAATGTGAAACACAGCGGCAGTTTTACACGGAAACCTACAGACCAGAAGTGACAAGCTTAAAATCTCTTAGAGGAAGTAGTCTAACTGTAGGGCCGAGGGTTTCAGGGATGGTTGTTGGCGGAAAGATTTTCAAGCTTTCAGATACTCTTCCCCTAGCGGAAGTTGCGTCCAGGCTTCAAGGTTATCGTTCTGAGGAATCTTATGAAGAAGGAGACTCCAAATTCACACTGGTCACTGAGGTCGTCGGTCTTCTTCCAAAAGAAAACATGCTGAAGGGTGTCTACTCGCATGATTACGTGATTCAGGTTTTTCACCGTGGAAAAATAATACCGACGCCCCGAACGGTTGAAGCTCTCTTCAGCTTTGCTCAGCAAGAGGACACAATGTTCTTGACGATAGTTGAGAAGAAACGCATAGCCAATTTCATTGCAAACAAGCTGAGCGAAATACTATTTGAGAAGATTGGAGGTGTACTGGAGGCTCGAATTCCACCTGAAATCCTGAAGGAATTTCACCTCAAGAATCCAGAGGATACCAAGATTACTTTCTTCGACAACGTCGACATTCCAAACGTGGACAAGCTTTCCCTTTATGGACCGGACCTGATAAACACTCCCATCTTCGAAGACTACGGCAAACACGGCGACCTGTGGTACGTGGTTGCAAGATCGAAAGAATACGGCTACGTGGTGGGCATAACACGAGACGCTTCGGTGACAATCTTCAATCTAACAGAGAAAGAACGGTACCTTGAATACGTAGCAAAGGAGATTTACCCACTAGCCTCCGAAGAAAAGAAATAATCATGTGAGTGGCTTTCTAAGTCAAAGCATCTTGTTCCGACAAGACTCTAGTACTCGATTCCTTTTCGAGCTTGGAGACCTTTGCTGAATGGGTGTTTAATTTCCTTCAACTCTGTGACAAGGTCTGCAAGCTCTATTATCTCTTCTGGCGCGTTGCGGCCAGTTAGAACGATCTCGACGTTTTCGGGTTTCTTCTTTATCATTTCCACAACGTCCTGCAGTTTTATCAGTTTCAGGTGTAAGGCAACGTTGATTTCGTCGAGGACAACAACGTCATATTTTCTGCTTTCTATGATTTCTTCAGCTAGTTTGAGTGCTTTTTCCGCGAGTTTGACATCTTCTTTTTCGGGTGGTTTCGACGTTATGAACTTGCCTCTTCCAAAGGCTTTCAACGTGAGGTTTGGAAGTCTGTCCACTACGTGGAGTTCGCCGTAGTCGAATCCGCCCTTGATGAACTGAACCACGTAAACCTTAAGCCCTCTTCCTATTGCTCTGAGCGCAAGACCCAAAGCCGCTGATGTTTTGCCTTTTCCGTTTCCGGTGTAGACTTGGACGAGTCCTTTTTCAAGCTTGGGCATTCTTGATCGCCTTTTTGACGAGTTTTTCAGCTGCAGAGGTTGGATCTATCTTCTTCTCAAGGATTTCGTGGAGAAGTTCGTCAAATTTCCCCTCTCTTTTGAGTTCGTCAATCAGTGTTCTGGATATTCTTTCTTTTATGGCCTCTAGGAGCTCATCCTCAGCCTTGGTTTTTAACAGGTTTTCCCTGCATACTATATCGCCTTCGAGGAAGCATCTGTGTTCTTCCAGTTTTTCGATGAGTTCTGGAACGCCTTCGCCCGTCAGGGCCACTGTTTTCAGGACGGGCGGCTTCCATCCGCCTTTCTTGTTGCTCAACTGAAGCATTGCTTGAATGTCCATTGTAGTCTTGTTTGCGTTTTCTCGGTCAGCCTTGTTTACCACGAATATGTCGGCTATTTCCATTATTCCGGCCTTTATCGCTTGTATCTCGTCTCCCATCCCTGGGGCGTGCATGACAACTATTGTTTGCGCCACTTTGACAATTTCCACCTCAGATTGACCGGCACCAGTAGTTTCAACTATCACTACGTCCTTTCCGGCTGCGTCCAGTATCTTGGCAGCGTCTTTCGTCGCTTTCGATATTCCGCCTGCGTAGTTGCGGGTTGCCATGCTTCTAATGTAAACGCCCTCGTCTGTGCTCAGTTCCTGCATGCGGATCCTGTCGCCTAAGAATGCCCCCCCAGTGAACGGACTTGTAGGGTCTACGGCAATGATGCCCACCGTTTTGCCCTTTCGTCTGTACTCGCGGACGATTTTCTCAATCAGAGTGCTTTTTCCAGCACCGCCAGCTCCGGTCAACCCTACAACGTGGGCCTTACCTGTATGTGGGAAGATTTGAGAAATCAGTTCTTGTGCTTCAGGCATGCCGTTCTCAATGATCGTTATCGCTTTCGCTATGCTTCTGCGGTCTCCTTTCAGAACTCCGTTGACGATTTCTTCAGTTTTCGTCAAAATTTCCGCACATCGTAAGGGATTAGTCTCTTTTCGGGAGGTTGTCCATCACGTACTGTATTATCTCTTCCGTCGTAGTTCCTGGCCCAAAGATTTCTTTTATTCCCAGCTTTTTCATTTCAGACACATCTTCTTCGGGGATTATTCCTCCGGCAAAGACCATCACGTCCGTTAAGCCTTGCTTCTTCAAGACTTCCATTATTCTTGGGAAGAGAGTCCTGTGTGCCCCCGAAAGAATGCTTAGACCTATGACGTCCACGTCTTCCTGTAGGGCGGTTTCAGCGATTTGTTCCGGGGTCTGTCTTAGACCTGTGTAAATCACTTCCATGCCGGCGTCTCTGAGGGCTCTTGCAACAACTTTGGCGCCTCTATCGTGGCTGTCAAGGCCCGGTTTGGCGATTAGAACTCTTATTTTTCTTGCGTCTTGCATTTTTTCGCCTCTTCAAATTACAATTAGCTCTTTGTATTCTCCATAAACTTTCCGCAGCACGTTGCAGATTTCGCCAAGCGTCGCATAGGCTTTGACTGCTTCAATTATTGCGGGCATGAGGTTTTCATCTTTTTCTGCTGAACGCTGAAGCTTGTCGAGTGTCTCCTCAACTCTCCTGCTGTCTCGCGTTTTTTTCAGGTTCTGAAGGTTGGCGAGTTGTTCTTTTTCAGCCTTTGGATCCACCCTCAAAAGCTCCATTGGATATTCTTCTTTCTCGATTTGGTAGTCGTTTACTCCAACTATTGTCCGTTTCCTGTCATCTACCTCTTTCTGGTGTTTGTAGGAGCTGTCAGCAATTTCCTTTTGGAAAAATCCGTTTTCTATGGCGACTATGGCCCCACCCATGTTATCTACCTTCTGAATGTACTCCATTGCTTTTTCTTCCATTTCGTTTGTTAAAGCTTCAACGTAGTATGAACCCGCTAATGGGTCGGTCGTGTTTGTTGCGCCGCTTTCATGGGCTATTATCTGCTGTGTTCTCAGTGCAACTCTGACGGCATCTTCGCTCGGAAGCGCTAAGGCTTCGTCGAACGAGTTTGTATGCAATGATTGTGTTCCTCCTAGAACTGCTGCTAGGGCTTGGATTGTCGTGCGAGTGATGTTGTTTAACGGTTGCTGTGCTGTAAGTGTGCATCCAGAAGTTTGAACGTGCATGCGCATCCACATCGACCTTGGGTTCTTGGCGTGAAAACGTTCTTTCATAAGCTTGGCCCAAAGTCTTCGGGCAGCTCTAAACTTGGCTAGTTCTTCGAAAAAGTCGTTGTGCGAGGCAAAGAAGAACGACAGTCGGTGGGCAAAGTCATCAACTTTCAGTCCCCTTTGCAGAGTGGATTCCACGTAGGTTATTCCATCATAAATGGTGAACGCGAGTTCTTGCACGGCGTTTGCCCCTGCCTCTCTGATGTGATACCCGCTTATGCTTATGGGATTCCACTTTGGCAAGTGTCGCGCGCAGTACTCTATGATGTCCGTGGTGAGTTTGACAGAGCTTTTCGGCGGGTATATGCACAGTTTCTGAGCGAAATATTCTTTCAGATTGTCGTTTTGCGTTGTTCCGCCGAGTTTTTCTCTTGCTACGCTTTGCTCGTGGCCTACCGCAACGTACATGGCCAGCAGCATGGCTGCAGGTCCATTTATGGTCATGGACGTTGTGACTTTGTCAAGCGGAATTCCATCCAGCAAAACTTCCATGTCTTTGAGTGACGAAATCGCCACTCCACATATGCCGACCTCGCCTTTCCCCATCGGGTGGTCCGAGTCGTAGCCCATTATGGTTGGATAATCGAAGGCGACGCTCAAGCCTGTCTCGCCTTCTTTAAGAAGGTACTTGAAACGCTTGTTCGTCTGTTGCGCTGTGCCAAACCCTGAAAACTGCCGCATCGTCCAGAAGCGCCCACGGTACATCGTAGCGTGTACGCCGCGTAGGAAGGGGTACTCCCCAGGGAAGCCTAAGTCTCGCATGTAGTCTAGCTCTTTGACATCCTCAGGCGTGTACAACCGTTTAATCAGCATGTTAGAGGTGTTTCGGAATTCGTTTTTCCTTTCACTGGATTGTCTAATCCAGTTTGGCAAAGTTGTCTGTTCCCAACGTTCACGTTCTTTCTTTAACTCATCGATTTTTCTCTTTTCAAACATCGTAGTGTTCTGCCCCCAATAATTGACCTATGTGCTGCCTTGAGTTACTATCTTCATTAGCTTAGAAAGATATTTTATTATCGGTCCAAGACGCATGAGAACAATCGGCTAGGTTGCCGTCGTTCAAGCCGGGTTGCTGGGAAAATCTTCAATTGCGAAATTCCAGCAGACCAGCTGACGCGGAGAATCCCCATCCGTAACCAAGCATCAGTATGGTGTCTCCTCTTGCGAATTCGCTCGTCGAAACTATTCTGTCAAGAATGAAGGGCAAGCTTGCTCCGGCTAGGTTGCCGTTGTTTCTGAGCACTTCATGTGACTCTCTGAGTTTTTCCTTTTCAGCGCTATGGTGTTCAGCCAAAGCGTCCAGTATCTTTTCGCTGCCCGTGTGAACCGCCCACTTCTTCGCAGCTTTCATTCTATTCTTTGCTTCCTTTCCAAACAATCTGTCAAGCGCTAGACTCGTGTACTTGACTCCTAGGTCTGGAATTTCCTTGCCAAGATGTGAATGGAAGCCGAACTTGAACGGTTCGTCTAAAAAGGAGAGTCTGGCATAACCAGCCAAATAGTCCTTTGAATCGATATTCGTTACTTCAACAATTTCGTCAACCTTCAAACCCTCACTCTTATTCGACACGACGGCGGCGGCCACGCCGTCCCCGAACAGGAAAAACTGCATCGTGGCCACCCATTTCCTCAGCTCCATTTGCTTTCTTCTGTTGTCTTTTATCGAGCCAATCTTACCGATTTCCATCACGTCTTCCAGCCCTCGTACCTGGTTTTGGAACCAGTATGAACTTACTCCTGAGATGCAAATCAGCACATTGTCTTTCGGGTGCATAGCAAGATAGTCTTCCGCGAGTTGCAATGCCTTCATAAAAGCTGTGCTCGCTATTCCTTGCGCGTTAACGTGTCTAACGCAAGGATCCAGGCCTAGCTGCGGTACTAACAGCTGGCTGAGGCCGGGGCTTAGGAAGGGGTTCGTGTCGTAGGCAGTGATTAGATAGTCTACGTCTCCAGAATAGAGATCGGCTCTTTGGATGGCTTTCTGGCAGGCCTCAGAGCACAGGTCAATGAGGTTGGTTTCGTCCATCAGGGTTTCTGGTTCTGTTGTGAGAGCTGATTGGCTGATGAGACAACGTTTTGAAACTCCCAGGTTAAGCACGTTTTGTACGACGGGTTCTGGAAGTTCGCACGGGAACTCTTCTAACAGTTTTTTGGTTGAGTATTCATTCGGGGGGAGGGCGGTTGACAATTGTATGATTTGCATATCAGATACGAAGCCTGAAGAAATTATAAAAGGATGACTGTCCTGCATGCGCCAAGTCGATTTCAAGTCGTTTTCTTGTGAACGCAACCTGTGACATCTTCCAAAAGAATCATGGTTCCTGGTCAAGAGTGTTATACTTGTTGTGGAACGGACAACAGAGCATGCGCTTTTTGTTGAATCATATTTGTATCATATAGTAGACCGGGGGGAGGGTCTCTGAGCACACACATACCGGAAATTGGAGAACCTTGAATGGTGCGTGTGGGGTCTTAGGGTTTCGGAATCATAGACTGTTTGATATTGAGCGGAGGAAAAATCCTGTGGGCATTGCTCGCGTTTTGGCGATTACAACTACGTAGAACCGCACGTTCTGAGGCTTGAAATAGCAGTTTGACTTGCAATCCTTGGCTGAATACGTGTGGCGCACATCTACAACAATGGCGTCGGCGGACACGCACAGAAAATACCCTTGCCCATCACAAATGTCTTATAGTCCTTGAAATCCACTAACTACATCTTCCCATATTGAGGTGGAGAATTGAAAAAAGTCGGAATAGTCGCAGGCAGCATTTCACGATTTGATCTTCCTAGACATACGTTGCAAGAAGAAATGTGCGCAGAAGCAGTCAAAATGATACTTGACGACGTTCCAGAACTGGAACTCGGCGACTTCTTGAGGAAAGGTTACGCGTGTTGCTACTCATATTTCAGTGACATTCTCGAACAGCAGCAGTGCATGCATTGGATAATCAACGACTACCTGGGCTTAAGCGGCGTTCCCTCCTACAGAGTTGAGTCGGGAGGAGCAACTCCAATAGACGCAATAATAAACGCGGCGTTGTGGATACGTTCAGGCATGTTCCCAGTGGTTCTCGTGGTCGGCTGGGAAAAAATGAATGAACTGCCAATCCAAAAAGTCAACGAGGCAATAGCAATAGCCGGAGACACAGACTGGGACTTCGTTTCAGGCTTCACGTACAACGCTTTCTACGCAACCATGGAAGCAAGGCGGATGCACGTTTACGGAGACAAAGAGGAAGACCTCGCTGAAGTGTCGGCCATGTGCCACAACAACTCCCTTGACAACCCCTATGCCCAATGGCCAGCTCAGCATGGCTTCACAAAAATCACGGTGGACGATGTGTACAAATCACGTTTGATATCTTGGCCATACCGAAACTATGAATGTGCAATGACAAGTGAAGGGGCATCTGCCGTGTTGTTGGCGAACGAGGAAATGACGAAGAAGCTGACTGACAATCCCACATGGATCACTGGCATAGGCTTCGGTAGCGACACTATGAGAGTCGGAGACCGCCCAGACAACCCCGCATGGAAAGGATTGTATCCAGAAGATGAAAAGATTTGGCCGAAGACCATTCCAAAACCGATGTCGCCCTATCCAGATCTGCTCAACTTTGGCTCTCTGAGAGTGTCTGCTAGAATGGCCTACAAAGACGCTGGAATCAAGAACCCGCGGAAGGAAATCAGCTTCGTAGAAATCTTCGACCCGTATGCAGGAGTAGTACTAGCCGGGTTAGAGGATTTTGATTTCTGCAAGAGAGGCGAAGGCAAGAAAATGGTTCGCGAAGGCATAATCAAGCCCCACGGAGAACTTCCCTGTCAGCTCAGCGGAGCGCTGACAGCACAAGGACATGCTGTAGGCTCAACGTCAATCGCGCAAGTCGTCGACAGCCACTGGCAGCTCAGCAACCAGATAGGAAAGAAATGGGGCGCACCGGGCAGACAGCTAAGCAAGCCGAAGAAGGCTTTCATTCACGGACACGGCGGCACAGGATGCCAAGCAGGCGTAGTAGTCTTGGAGGTGTAAAAGGGGTGAAGCAACCAGGACCAGAGAAATTGCTGAAGGAAAAGAAGATCGATGAAAAACACTGGAGAGAATGGGAACGCAAAGGCGGTTGGACACCTGAAGGCTGGAAAATAGTGGAGATGAACGACGGACCAACACTGAATGAATTGAAACCAGAAAAGTTTTTGATTGTTCACAGACCTCACGGCAGCTTGTTCCACCACAGCTACGGCAAAGTGTCACAGTTCTTCATAGGAATTTTGGAAGGAAAACTCTACGGGACAAAGTGTCCAAAATGTGGACTAGTATATTGCCCGCCAAGAGCACACTGCTTCAACCCGAAATGTAGGCTTGAAGAAACGGAATGGGTCGAGCTTCCGAAGAAAGGAGAGATCCACTCGTACACGGTTATGGCAATCGCTTGGCCTTCAATGGCACATCTGCAACCGTTAGTGGGCGCAATGGTAAGAATCGACGGCACAAACACCTGTTTACCTATGACAATGCGAGACGTAGACCCTGAAAAAGTGAACATTGGTCTAAAAGTCAACATAAACATGTCCAAACAGCCCAAAGGAGACCTGTTAGACGTATACGCAACTCCAGCAGAAGAACCGGTAGCTCCGAAGAGAACACCAGAAGAACTGAAGCGCTTCAGAGAAGACATGGAGAAAACGCGAGCCTGGGTCAAAAAAACCTTCGGCGAAAAGAAATAATCTCCCTTACCTTTTTTCACATATCAGAACCTTGCTTCCTTGGCTTCTGCAGAACTTCTCTCTCAGAGAAAAACTGAGTGCAGCTGAAGAAACTTAAATATCCGTTTCGGCTTTAATCACTTCTTCACGTAACCTTTCGTAATGTGGGGAGACATCTCTATTGAACGGCAAACCGTTGGTCTCGATAGTTTCTGTTGGTCTCTCAAAGTTTGGAAAACTTGAAGGACTTTACGCGAGAGAGATCTTTGCGGAAGCAGCCAAAGAAGCCTTTGACCGTTGTCCGAAATTGGATCCCAAGAATGATATTCAGGCCCTTTACGTAGGTCATATGGGTGAATCCTATGAGCATCAAGGACACACTGGCGCCACAGTGGCAGACTGGATAGGGTTGGGGCATGTTCCTGCGACAAGGACGGAAGCAGCGTGTGCCTCTTCCGGTGTAGCCTTGAGAACTGCTATTTGTGCTGTGCGTTCGGGCCTCAGCGATGTTGTTATGGTGGGAGGCGTTGAGAAAATGACTCATAGGCCCACGGCAGAAGTGACCGAGTATCTTGCTATGGCTTCGGATTATCCCTTTGAACAATGGAATGGCATGACTTTTCCAGGATTGTACGCCTTGATGGCTACTGCACACATGCACGAGTACGGGACGACTGAACGACATCTTGCCATGATTGCTGTGAAGAATCATTTTCACGGAAGCCTGAATCCAAAGGCACATATGCAGAAAGAGATAACACTCGAAACCGCTCTGTCTTCACGCGTCGTAGCTTGGCCTCTTAACCTTTACGATTGCTCTCTCATCACCGACGGCGCCAGCTGCTTAATATTGACCAAGCCAGAACTAGCCAGAAAATTCACAGATATGCCAGTCAACATCGTTGGAAGCAGTCAGGCAGGTGACACTATAGGATTATATGAAAGGAAGAGTCTAACGTCCCTTGCGGCTGCCAAGATGGCCGCCAAGAAAGCATATGAAATGGCCCAAGTCAACCCAGAGGAAATTGACGTAGCTGAAGTTCACGACTGCTTCACGATAGCCGAATTAATAGCCTACGAAGACCTCGCTTTTTGCAAGCCGGGCCAAGGCGGTAGTCTGATTGAGAGGGCAGAGACGAAACTGGGCGGAAGAATACCTGTGAACACGAGTGGCGGGTTGAAAGCTAAGGGGCATCCTGTTGGGGCTACGGGCACAGGCCAGGCCTACGAGATCTATTTGCAGTTGACTGGGCAAGCGGGTAAGAGGCAAGTTAAAGATGCAGAAATCGGTTTGACGCATAACGTCGGCGGTTCAGGTGCAACTGCTACGGTTCACATCTACAGGAGAGGATGAGAACGACCGAACAAGCGCCATTCACGATAGAACAGTTCTACAAGCATATCAACCAAGGGAAGCTGTTAGGAGGCATGTGCACGAAGTGTGGGAAGGTGCATCTTCCGCCGAGGCCTCTGTGCGACAATTGCTATTCGCAAGACTTCGAATGGACCGAAATTCCTGCAAGAGGAAAGCTGTTAACTTACACGGTCATCCACATTGCTCCGGTCCAATTTCAGTCAATGGCTCCATACGCAATGGGCATCGTCCAACTTACGGATGGCTTAAAGATGCCAGGGATGATCAGAGGGATAGCGCTGGAACAGATTAAGATAGGAATGGAACTGACGATGGACTTTGGAACATGCGCGGCTACTCAGCCTTGGCCGCAATGGCCTAGATACTACTTCAAGCCAGCCTAACTTGATGTTAGGTTTGCCTGCCTTTTTCGGTTCTGTTTTGCGACCAGTTTGGTGGTTTTTATTAGGCTGGGCAGGTCCGCAATTGACGTGACAAGGTAGTTCGCTCCAGCGTTCATCAGTTCTTTCTGAGTAGAAACTCCGGTTGACAAACCGACGGCCATGACCTTCAGTTCTCTGGCACATTCCATGTCGCGTGTTGCGTCTCCGACAAGCAACGCTTCTTTGGGACTGAGTTTCAAAGCTTTCAAAACAGCTTCCAAATGTTCACCGCTAGGTTTAACATGTTTCACCTTGTTGCGGGGAATTACTACATCAAAGAAATCGGCGATTCCAAATCGTTTCAGGATGTAACTCGTGGATTTTTCGCTATTAACCGTGCACAGCCCGATTTTTAAACTCATTTCCTTCAGAATTTTCAATGTTTCAACCACGCTTGGAAGCAGACTCGTGGTCTTTGCTGACTCCAACTCATGTCTTTCAGCTATGGCCAGAGCTTCGTTGCGCACTTTCTCTATTGTTCTCGTGGATTTGCCACTGTTCTTCAGGAAAATCTCAGTTTTGTTTAACATATCGAATATGCTCTCATTCACGAACAGAACCGATCCCGGCACACCAGTTCTTATGAGGAAACTTCTGACTTCTGACCTTAACGTCATGTAATCAAGGTTGAAGGCTGCAATAGTCCCGTCCAAATCGAAGATCACGGCCTTTGTGGTCATTGATTCTCACTTAAGCCTCATGAATTTGGAGGCTCTAATCACTTTTCTGTCGAGATATACTTTATGGTAACAACATAGGCGCGCAGTGCCATTGAGGGCAAACCGAATATTCCTCTCCAAACGTAAATTGTTGTTGATGCGCTATGAACCTTGAAGATTGCGTGAAAGAGACGCTGTGGCCGATATTGATTGAGACAGTACACTCGCTGGTTATGTATCCAAATCACAAGGCCTACACAAGAGAAGTCATTCTTTCCGAAAAGCCTGAGACAATGCCTACGGATTTGGCGGCTAGGTTGAAGATTTCATTAGGTGAGGCTCTGGTAATATTGTACGAACTGGCCGAGGAGAAGAAGGCTGCCCCTTAGAGGCTGGAGTTCGAGTTTGCCTACAGACGTGATTTAGCAGGTTTTGTGCCTTCTGGTTACTTTGTTGAGTCGAGTGCCTTGATCATACTCTGCACGCACGAATATTATTCGTTCAATAGATTCATTCTCATGACACTGCAATCTGTTTTTCGCGGCAAACGGCTTCAGCCTCAATCTTATTTGCAGTGTATCCAAACACTCCGAATAGAGTTTCACCGGTAGAAAACAGCATTCACATATTCCTTTGCATCATAACGCCTATTAGGCTTTAGCAGCTAAACAGCGGTAACCCTCTCCTCAATCCATCCAGATTCAGCGTTGGTAATCACATATTGAACTGTCCTTCCCAGATGCACTTCAAAACCAGTCTTTTTCAATCGTGGCTATAGCGTGAAGCAGACTTTGAAAGTCATTTGGCAATCAATAGCTCTAGCACATCAACCTTACCTTCAACCAGCTTGTCAGCACAGTTTCATGGCCCGCGCGAAAACAGATAAGCGTTTGCCGGAGAAATGCCTCGCAAAACTTGGAGAGAATAGGTTAAAGCAAACAATCATAGCTTCAAAAAGAAAACGTAAACATTCTTAAAACCAATGGGTAGTAATGTTTTGTGGCTGAGCAAATGAAAAAACCGCAGTTTGACTTTGTCGACGAGGCAAACATGAACCTTCTAACTGATTTTTACGAGCTGACAATGTGCGCCAGCTATTTTGGAAACAGAAGAAACGAAACTGCAACCTTCGACCTGTTCATAAGAAAATTGCCGCCGAACAGATCCTACTTTATCTTCGCTGGGCTTGAACAAGTGCTGCTTTTCCTCGAAAACATGAAATTCAGTGAAGAACACATCAACTACCTGAGGGAGAAGAGACTAAGCGAGGAATTTTTGCAATATCTACGGGGCTTCAAGTTCACTGGGGAAGTGTGGTCTGTTTCCGAAGGAACAATAGTTTTTCCTGAGGAGCCATTAATCAGAGTGACTGCGCCGATAATAGAGGCTCAGCTGATTGAAACCTTCATCCTGAACACGGTGAACCTTCAAACCATGATTGCTACCAAAGCTTCAAGGGTTGTCTGGGCGGCAGGGGGCAGATCCATAATAGAGTTCGGCTTGAGAAGAACGCAGGGAACAGACGCTGGGATGAAAGCCGCGAGATGCAGTTACTTGGCAGGAGCCGACGGAACTTCTAACGTGCTGGCAGGCATGAGATACGGTATTCCCATGTTCGGGACGATGGCGCATTCCTATGTAATGTTCTTCAATAAGGAGATAGATTCGTTCAGAGCCTTTGCCAAAACCTTTCCGCAGACTTCCACTTTCTTGATAGACACTTATGACGATTTGAAGGGTGCGGAAAACGCAGCCGTAGTTGCGAAAGAACTTGAGAGAAAAGGTTACAGGCTAAACGCGGTCAGGCTGGACAGTGGGAACCTGCTGAGCACAAGTGAGAAGGTCAGGCAGATTCTTGATAACTACGGCTTGGATTACGTGAAGATATTTGCAAGTGGCGACTTGGACGAATACGTCATTGAAAAGCTTGTGAGAGAGGGAGCGAAAATTGATGCTTTCGGTGTGGGAACGAGGATGGGCACGTCCCTCGATAGGCCCTACGTGGACGTTGTCTACAAATTGTCGGGCAAGGTTGAAAAAGGAAGCTTTGTTCCAGCGATGAAATTAAGCAAGGGGAAAGTAACGTTGCCAGGAAGGAAACAAATCTTCCGACAGAGAGACAAAAACAGAAGATATGCCAAGGACATAATAGGGTTGGAGGATGAAGAGATTGAGGGAGAGCGTCTTCTGGGGAAAGTCATGATAGGCGGTCGGATAACCTATGAAATGCCCACGTTGGAACAAATGAGGAAGGCAACGCTGAAGAATCTCTCAGAGCTTCCAGAGAAGTACAAAAGGTTGAGAGATCCATCCTCGTACCCTGTTGAACTGAGCCGCAGGCTAAGCAATATCAGAAGCCAGGTCGTGAATCGGCTAAGAAGCTAGGGAAGCATTGCCATTGCGGCGAAGCCAGTGTTGCTGGTTTGGCTTCAGTCGAAAAAACTTGTGCGTGAGGGTTCGACTGTTGTTTGTGAGGGTTGCATGGTTTCAGCTTGGAACGGCTTCAAGGTCGCTGGGCCTTTCATGTTGCGGGACATTAAAAGAGTGGGGGGTGGGACTTTTAGATTATTGGTTTCGGCTCTTCGAGTTTTCTTAGAAAGGGACGTAGAGCTGAGTGGTGAACGCTCTCTTCTGGCAAATCGTTCTTGGATATTCCGGGTGTGCCTATTTTTCTGCATATGAAGTTGAGCGAGTCTTCTGTGAAGTTTAACAGGTTTTGGCCTTCAGTCGTCAGTTTGTATACTTTTCTAGGTCTTTCAGTGCTCATGTTCCATTCGCTTTTGACAAATCCCTTTTTCTCCAGCGTTCCCAGAAGAGGATAGATGGTGCTTGGTCCGAAGTACACTCCGAAGGCTTTTCGGATTCTTGTGATTATTTGGTAGCCGTGCATGGGCTGTCCGTTTAGGAATTGGAGTATTATCAGGTCCAGCAGGCCTTTCATCAGTTTGGCCTGAACTTCTTTTGTGTTGTTTATCATGGTGCCTTTCCTTCTTTTGTGTTGTTTTGTCCAACAGTATTGTTGTTGGACGTGGATACGACATGTCCTCTGTATGACATATCTTGAGTCTTTATAGAGACTAAACAACGATATAAAGCTTCATGCTTACGTAAGACATAAGAAAGCATAAAGAAGCATACTGAAAAGTCCACTTCGAACATAACTCTAATAAGCCGAAGCATGAACCAGTACAGAATGAGACACAAGAAGAACGTGAAAGAATTGGCAGAAGCTTACAAAGAAGGAATTGTACAACGCATCACCAGAAACCTGCTCGACATCCAAATGCTAAGACTCATCCAAACGCAGCCGATGTGGGGCTACATGATAAAGAAACAAGCAGAAACAAGATTCGGCGTAAAACTGAGGCATGGGGCACTGTACCCGTTGCTAAATGCCTTGGAGCGTGAAAGCTTCCTGACAAGCCAAAACCAAAGACAGGGCGGAAGAACAAGAAAAGTGTACACGCTGACCAGGAAGGGACAACAATACATAGAAGCGTACAACAGCGTCCTGAAAGAACAACTAGAACGTCGAGACATGAAGTAGATGTTATGCTTTTGAAGCCGTTGCTGTCAGGTCTTAAATAGAACTAGTAGCTAACATAAAATCATGGGACCAAAAAAAGGCAGAAAGCTATCCGTAGTTGTTATGGAAGAGCTTCAGGAAAGAAGCAACAGGGGGCTTGAATTCGCAAAGAAAACCATGCTGGCAGAAAGGATTGAATACGAAAAACTGCGGAAGGCATTAGAGCATTATGTTAAGAACTGGAATGATTTCACTCATCCAGGACTGTTTTCATTAGCTTGTGAGGCAGTTGGAGGGCGTCCGGACAACGCAGTGCAGGTTCAAGCAGCTATCGCCCTGTTGGCTGCAGCCTTTGACATACATGACGACATCATCGACGGATCAGAACAGAAACATGCCGTACCCACGGTTTTTGGAAAATATGGAAAAGACATAGCGCTTCTATTGGGAAACGCGTTCCTGATAAAGGGATTTGCACTATTCTGCGTGTCAACAGAAGCCTTAGCTCAGAAAGACGCTCGGAAAGTCATTGAAGCGTTACAAGCATCTCTGTTCGAACTTGGCAATGCTCATGCTATGGAGTTGAACCTGAAAGGAAGAATTGACGCCGAACCGGCAGAATACATGCGAGTTGTGGAAATGAAAGCCTCAGGCATCGAGGCTGACATGTGGATTGGAGCCAAAGTCGGAGGAGGGGCAGACAAAGAAGTTGAAGCATTGACAAAATATGGGAGAAACTTGGGGACTCTGGCCACGTTGAGAGAAGAGTTCGTCGATGTTTTCGAGGTTGAAGAGTTGAATCAACGGATTCGTGGCGGATATTTGCCCATTCCGATTCTATACGCTATGCAAAATGAAGAAACGAAGGAAAGGCTGAACAAGCTGATTGCAAAAGGAAAAGCGACAAGGAGTGATACTGATGATATCGTCGGAACAGTTTTCGACGACAAAGAAGTAATAAAGCTCAGAAAAGTTATGGCCGACCTTGTGAATGAAAGCGTTCATCTAACCTCAAGCATACGCAACAGAAAGTTAAGGACGCAACTCGCCAACCTAGCTTCCTCTACGATAGAAGACTTGTAGGATCTATGGGAACAAGATTCTTACAGGAACGTCTCTTTTCTTTGCCTTCTTCATCTCTATCCCTCACAAGTATATGTGTAGAACACATCTACTACTTAAGAGTTGCTCTGAACATGAATCTGAGCTGGTCCATTTTGAAAAATGTTTTTTTTCCAAAAGCAGTTGGCACGCGCGTATGAAGTCAAACTCGTGTCTTCGAACGGTAACACGTTCCTCAGAACCGGCATAGCTCCAGCTTGAGCGCGTGCTATTGTCTGATTGTGTTTTGTCGGACGTGAACCTATAATCTTATTTGTCAAGCTACCAACCTAATACGAAGGAGGTGGTTTCGAACGATCTTAACATTACTGCTTCTTCTAGCAGAGGTCTCAGATCAAGAAATTCTTGATGCTCTACATCAAGTCACGAATGAAATTGCCATGTTCATGTGGATGTATGCGGCAATCTGGATTCCTATGTTCGGGGCTCTCATAGCGATTTCTGTCCTGAATTACTTGCAGTACAAGAGGATGCTGCAGAAATCAAATGAGGAGGAAGCGCGGAATATTGTGTTGAGAAAGGACCTCTATGAACGTATGGTTGAAAGAGGGGGGGACATTGAAACATACGTGAACACCGTTGTTGAAAAGTCTTTGAAGAAGTAGAGCTCAAGAAGTAAGAAATAGAGCGAGAGCAAACGATGATCTATAATGATGGGTATCTACATGTAGGCGAAATGCTGTTTGGTTAAGTGAGCGTCTTATTTTCTAAGAGTTGTGTAGACCGCGAATAAAGATGCTGCCTAAGAAATGTTTTATCTATGAAACGTGATTCATTAATGGGTCGCATCAAGGAATGCGTTTCACAGAGGTCTTCAGATCAAAGATCAACTTGAAACAGTTTGCTCCCGCATTTGTCATCGTGTTGAACACTTTCATATGGTACACGTTGACCTATCAAATGTTCAGCATCGCCGTAGACAGTCTAGCTGTATCCGGTACTGAAAAATTAATGATTTTTGCCATGTACTTCATAGGAACTGCCTGTTCTGCACTTCTGGGAGCCACGTTCCTACGGTGTACTCGAAAGACCTACCTCTTATTGTGGATGCTTGCAGGGGCACTGATGACAGCATCGTTGATCACTATCCCAAACAACAGTACCCTATTCAATGGCCCTATCTTGTTCTTCCTAGGAGTCTCTCTTGGAACAGGCTTCCCATCATGCTTGGCCTATTTTGCTGATGCAACGACTGTCGAAACCCGAGGGACTTGTGGAGGAATAACATGGGCCGCTGTCGGTGTAGGCACCCTTATTTTGGCTTTGTTTGTAAGCAGTCTCGACCTTTACCTAACCTTTCTGACCCTTGCAGTCTGGAGAGCGCTTGGCTTCGTGGCCTTCTTCCTCATGACAAGGAGAACCAGAAAAGTCCAGCAAACGCGAACTCCTGTTACCTATTATTCTATTCTCGCCAGAAGAGACATGATTCTGTATTTGATTCCTTGGATCATGCTTTCGCTGGTCAATTTTACGGAAACCCCAATTCTGGAGAGATTGTTAACGGATTCCTATGTTTTGGTAGGATTCGTCGAATTCGCATTAGCAGGAATCTTTGCACTAGTAGGTGGCATCCTGGCAGATATCGCAGGCAGAAAACGCGTCATAATAACAGGTTTCGTCATGCTAGGCATCGGATACGCTGTGCTAAGCTTCTCTTCGGGACTGCCCTTTTCTTGGTATTTGTACACTGCTTGTGATGGAATCGCCTGGGGAATGTTCAGCTCAGTTTTTTTCATAACCTTATGGGGAGACCTTGCTCAGGACCATGAGAAAGCTAAGTATTATGTACTTGGTGGTCTTCCTTTTCTTGTCTCTGGTTTTTTGGCAGTAGTAGTCAAACCCTATGTTGAGCTTATAAGCACAATTGCATCATTCTCTCTGGCTAGCTTCTTTCTTTTCTTGGCCGTCTTGCCGCTAATGTACGCGCCCGAAACCTTGCCAGAAAAGGAGATCAGGGACAGGGAACTGAAAGACTACATTGAGAAGGCGAGGAAGGTCAAGGAGAAATATGATTAGGGTATAGTGCTCCTTTGTGCTGTTAGGCGAGAACCTCTCATTTCACATATTTCTCGTTGCTCGCGCACATTCTAGGCGAAAGATATATCAATGCTTGCTAGCAGTCTACAGAATGGAAGTTCAATGCCATCCGGGCAGTTAAGAATTTTCGCGGTTGCTTGGAACATGATGTGGGGCTTATGTTACATCTTAGTGGCAATTTTTGCGCCAGGCATCGCTGGAGAGGAGCCCTTAATTGGAGGCATTTTCTATGGGTCGGTGGGGGTTTTTGTTTTAATAGCTGTATGGTTATTGTTTGGGTCACATGCAACAATTGGGCGAATGGCCTTATTTATATTAGCTGTCTTTGAGGTTTGGGGTGGTGTTGTGTCATGGACAGGCATAGTACTATGGCAGGTGCCTTTCCCAAACAAGGAATTCTTTCAAGTTAGTATGGCTTTTGCTGATCTGCTCAGCGCTACTTTTATGTTCACTTTGTGTCTGAGCAATGATTCTGGCAGGGTAGCTCACCCTGAACCATAGGAGATAATTTTGTAAGTCATAAGTGCATGTTTCCTTAAGTAAGGCAAATGAGGGCTGCAAAACATTGAACAAATCAGCTAGGATTCTCTATGTCCGAATTGCATTATCTTTTGCCATTTTCTTTTTTGGGAATGAGCTTCCGCTGACGTAGGCTCTTCAGAAAAAAGATCAGGGATAGAGAACGGTGGATATATGGAGAAAGGCAATGATTAACGAAAAATAGGTTTAAAAACAGGGGCCTTCTCTTTCTTGAATCGGAGAGGCATGTTCTTTCATGTTATACTGACGACTAAGTGTAATTCGCAGTGCATGTACTGCTTTGGCGAGGCATGTGAAGATGTTGATGAAGATTTTTCGGATTTTGAAGTCGACTATTCATTGCCAACCAAGATTAACTAGCGCGCATGGTTGTTCCTAAATTGGCTAAAAAATGGTTTTTATTCTTCTTTTGGAGTTTGGGGACAGTTTCAGGTTTCGTGCGCGCGCGCCTTACTTCACAGACTACCCGACCTTGATAATCATGGATAGCCTACTCCATGCAATGATTGAACAAGATCCAAAGACAAGCATGAGCAAGTTCGTCAAGTACAACGTTCCAAAGTTCCTAGAAAGCCTGACAAAAAATAGAAAAGCCCGCGCCAGCCGATAATAACCGCGTTCGAATCAGATTGACAAAGCCCGTGCAATTCAAACATGATTAGCTAAGAACGTACTTAAATGCGATAACCATTTTCAGCGCGCGCGCCAGTAACTCTGATAGGGTTCGTTCCCTTGCGCTTTGCGATGAGCCATTTTCGTTTTAGCCAATTATGTGAGTAAGTCATGTGGGCTCAAAAGAAAAATCGTGAATGACGCACAGGACTCACTTTGAGAACCGAAGATGCAACAAACCATTTATGGTAATACTCACATGATTCTTTCGGTGATTGGAAATGGTTCTGTTGGTCAAGGACATCAATTGGGAAAAGTGGAAACAAGAAATACTGAAACAAAAGAGTTTCATTGACAAATATGGCGATGAATATAAAGAAATAATCCTTGGCGAAGTGTCCGATCTCACTCCTTCTGGTAGCCATCGTGACTTTGGTAGACCTGCTCGCAATCTCCTAGCGACAGGTTCGTATGGAGGTTATCTAAAGACATCTCAACTTGGTTCTCGCCCGCCTACTCAGGATGAGCAAGAAGATAGTGCTTGGTGGAGAGACTTGCGTAATGAGGGGAAAAAACATCAAATCTACATAACACCTTCAGACAAAGACCGCAAGATCATCGTGGCTGGAATGAAGATAAAAGATAGATCAGAAACGTGATTCATTTCTCTTAGTAGTCATCCGACGATTTTTTACATGAACCCAAATCCGACGGAGACTTTACAGAACCAAGGAAAAATACACTTAAGAGCCGGAATTCTTACTTCCAGGTGGGAAACATGTTCTTTCACGTGATACTTACCACCGAATGCAATTCACAGTGCCGATACTGCTTTGGCGAAGCATTGGACGATTTGGATGAGGATTTCTCAGACATTGAAGTTGATTATTCCCTTCCTAGAAACATGAGTTACGACGTTGCTTTGCTGGACAAGCTGTGCCAGCGAGACAATGACTGTGTCTTGACGTTCTACGGTGGAGAACCTTTGATCTGTGTTGACAAGATCAAGCAGATCATGGATAACGTTAGGGCCAAGCTCTTCATGGTTCAAACTAACGGCCTGCTCCTAGACCGCTTGGAACCAGAATATGTGAACCGCTTTCACACGATCCTGGTTTCCATAGACGGTGATGAGGCGTTGACTGACTTCTACCGTGGAAACGGAACGTTCAAGAAGCTCATTAGCAACTTGAAGCTGATTAAACGAAACGGTTTTCGCGGTGAACTAATAGCCAGAATGACGGTGATGGAGCAGACCGAAATATACAAGCAGGTCAGATGGCTCTTGGAGAATGACGAGTTTCCATTCACTTCAGTGCACTGGCAGTTGAACGCGGGATTCTGGAAGAACGATTTCTCAAGGAGAGATTTCAAGCGGTGGAGCGAAGAAAACTATGATCCCGGGATCAGGAAGTTGGTCGGATTCTGGGTTGACACCATGGAAGAGGAGGGCGTTGTGTTGCGCCTTTATCCGTTCCTGGGGATAGCTGAATCGCTTCTTTCAGGCGAAGAGAAGACCCTTCTGCGGTGCGGGGGAGGATGGATAAACTATGCCATACAAACAGACGGTTACATTGTTCCCTGTCCAACAATGTGGGGAATGAAAGACTACTATCTCGGGCACGTCGCCAGCGCAGACCCTTTGAAACTGAAAAAAGTCCATATTGGTCAACCATGTACTAAATGCGACGCCTTCAATTTATGTGGCGGCCGATGCCTATATGCAATCGTGACTAAACGTTGGAACCCAGAAGCATACGGACAGATATGCAGTACAGTTCGCAACCTGATACAAACAGTCTCTAGCGAAGTTCCTAGGATAAGAGAACTTATCGATATGGGGAAAGTCATACCCACGGATTTTGAATACATGAAATACAATGGATGCGAGATAATTCCCTAAGAAACGATGTCTGGAAAACCATTATTAGGTTAGTTTCACAAATCACTACTGGTGGTTTGCATGTCTGTGACTTTGCGTGATGCTCAGCATTTGTGTTGGAAGAATTTTAAGAAAATCAATGAGAAGCTTGACCCTGAGCGGGGTAAGATGTGGACACCATTTGTCATGGTCACTGACTTGCTTGAGGAGGCTGGGGAGGCGGCTGCCGTGGTTAAAGGGCTGGAAGGGTTCAAGCCGCCTGAAAAACCCAAGACAAAGGAGATGCTGGCCACCGAACTCTCAGACCTGCTCTACATAATATTCGTTCTGGCAGAACACTACGGCATAGAACTCGAAGACTCGTTTCTCCAAACCGTAAACGATTACATACTCAGGTTCATAAAATAAGATTGTATGAACGCACGCTGTGTACGCCTGCAGTACGTATCGAATCTCGACATATGTCAAGCTGCGAAACAAGCTCTATATTAAGTCATACGATATGATATGTAGATAAGTACAACTTGAGAACAGTTGAACACAAATACAAAAGGTGTAAGTCATATGGAGAATCTGTCCCCATCAACCAAGTACAAACACAAGGCATGTTCAGATCCAGATTTGATAGAAGTGCAAAGCGTTTCTTGTGAAGTGCATGCATCAAAGGAGTCGTCGCTGCTCAATCGTGGTTTCGAGAAGCTGTTGCTGGACGCGGTAGATGAAGGGCTTGCTTGGCTTGGTGAGTCGGCAAGTCGGGCGATCTACTATCATTTAGAAAACGATTTCAACATCAAAAGGCAGGACATTCCCTGCAAGATTGAAGGGTTCGCAGATGCGATCGAGAAAATTTTTGGGGCCGCAGCCGGGCTTCTTGAGATTGAAATAATGAAGAAGCTACATGAGAAGGTTGGAGACTCTTTCAGATATTTTCCAGAACAAAAAAACTTGGTGTTCACCGAGTACATTAAGACCATTAAATTTTTGGATCTGAACAAGCTCCTTTGATTGACCATTCTTGCTTGGCTCGTGGATGCTGATCTGTACGTCTAACATTCTACGCCTACTCATCGACACAATACCTATTCTATTAAGCACGTATCTCTAGTTTCTTTTGCTTTTGAGATAAGATGGCTTCACAACTGTTCGCACAAACTAGCGAGCGCGAAACGATTACGTACTGAGGTTCATCAAGTAGAATTGCATTAAACCTTTATGCCTGAAAATGTTTGCAGCGCAGGGTATTTCATACCGTACCTTTCTATCAGCAGGCCGAGGCTTCTCTCTACAGCCTCATCGAACCAGACTTGAGCGAACCCCAGGTCTTGTTTTGCCACTTCTGGCGAAAACCAGATGTTTGTATCAACGATTTTTGTTTGAATTTTTGTTAGCTTGGCGTTTTTCATTGCTTCAACTATTTCATCTGGTCTGAAAAAGCAGTCTCCACTTTCCTTGTGAAGCCTTATGTAGATTTCTTCAGCCTTGTTTCTTGCCTTCGTACTCAACTCAGTGAGGCAAACCTTTCCGTCCTTCTTGACGATGCGAGCCATCTCTTTCACAATTTTGGCCATGTTCTCTGGATGCCTTAGCTCCTCAAGAAGGCGGTAACTCACAACCATATCGGCAACTCCGTTGGATATGACGCCTTTGAGATCAGCTGCATCCTTCTTAACGAGAGTAACTTTTTCCTTGACCTTATATCTATCCAGTCGTGCCCTAAATTCTTCTAGGTGCTCATCCGAATCATCAACAGCGGTCACTTGTCCGCTTGCGCCGACGGCTCTTGCTACTGAAGCGGTGAAGCCTCCTTGTCCACAGCCTACGTCGACAACTGTCATGCCTCTCTTTGCACCGATTTCTCTTGCAAGCTTCAGTTTTAGGTTAAATATGGCATCTTCAAGGCTTTTTGAATTAGTAATAGTCCACATCATCCACACATTCTTGCACTTCAAAGAACTGCAGAACCGAAAAAAGGAGAAGAGTTTATGCCTTCTTGTATACCATATCGGTTTCTCTGACGCGTTGCATCACTTTCAGGCCTATGCTTTGTCCTGGCTCAGCCCTCTGGACATTCTCATGCTCAATCTGCATCGAATCAACGCGTTGCTCAAAATCCGTTGTCGGACCCTTAATGGCTATAGTGTCACCTACGCTCAAGGCAGCCTTAAGCTCGATAACTGCGACGTTGATCTTTGAGAAGAAGTGCGTTATTCGTCCAACTTCTACAAATTTCTCTTCGCCCAAACATTTCAACCTCTACAAGTACTAGGAGCATTTTATAATAAATAACTTATTGAATGACGCTGCTTTCGAGGTATGTTGGAAAGGCTCTTATGATTTTTGCGGGCACGAACTTGCCAATCAGCTTGGAAGCGCACTTAACCGCAACCGGTTTGTAGGAAAAATTCCGACCAACCCAAGAACCTGGAACCTTGCCAACTTCGTCTACCAGAATCCCCCCACTCCAACCAACCCAACGCTGATTGTTCATAAGCGAAAGCCTCTTGGCCAATGTGCTTGCCATGGTGCTTCTGCGTTTGATTTCTGACAAGGGCACAGAGTCCTTTTGCATTTTAGCTGCAGCTGTCTTCGGTCTCGCGAAGAACTTCGAGACGTTCACTATGTCAGGCGTAACCTCTTCTATCAACTGCAAAGTCCTTTGGAAAGCCTCTTCGGTTTCACCCGGAAAACCGCAAATCACATCCGTAGCCAAGGTTATGTCGGGGAACCTTGCTCTGAAAGCTTCTACTACCCTTTTGAAGTCGTTAACACAGTAGAATCTTCGCATGCACTTCAAAACGTCATCGTCTCCGCTTTGCACAGGCAGGTGAATGAACTTGAAGATTCTATCATCCTGAAAAGCTTGGACCAGCTCTTCTAGGATGTCTAAGGCATTGTTAGGAGTCATCATACCTACGCGAACCCTGAAGTCCTCATCAATCCTGCATAAGGCGTGAAGCAACGTAGCAAGGTTCGCTCCTTTGTCTTTACCATAGCACGCAGTGTCCTGTGAAGTGATCCAAAACTCTCGCAAACCCGAGGCCAGGTCTTCCCTAACCCTTCCTACGATGTCTTGGATGTCGTAACTCCTCAAACGCCCTCTGGCAAAAACCACACAGCAATAAGCGCATGAGCCCAAACAGCCATAGTTTATGGGAACGATGCTTGTCACCGGATTTGACTGCAATCGAGGAAGATTTAGCTTGGGAAGGTCATTCAGAGTTTCTTCAAGGGCAATTACCTTCTCACCTTTTGAAACACGATTCACAACTTCAACAATTCCTTCACCTGCCGCTGGACCCATAGCTCCGCTGAAGGACACCTCCTGCTGCAACCTTTCAAAATTGATCAAGGGCAAGCACCCAGCAACGATCAATTTTTTTTCCAGAGGAATCCGCTTGGAAATCTCAATCATGCGATTCTCAGTGGGTCCCTTAACCGCACAAGTATTCAAAACAATCACGTCAGCCGATGAAACAGAACCTACCAGCTTGTACCCTGCACGCGCAAGACAGCCTGCTAGGATGGCCCCATCAGCGAAGTTTGTTGAACAACCGAAACTCTTGACAAGAACTCGCATTGTATTCCCATCACGATACGTTAAATGCTTCAACAAGAAATAAAAACATAAGGGTTGGCGCTTAGAGGAATTTACAGAAATCTGAAATGGAGCGTACACAAGCTTTAAAAAGGCATGGCTAGGCATATCTGTCACATATTTATAGCATGTTATACAGCACTATAAGTTTGAAAATCGCTTTTCATGCTGCCTTGGAGGGAGATGAGTTGAAGCTAATCACTCTTTACGTGCCTGAGACCTATCTTAAGGCGTTGGATCAGCTTGTAGGCGAAAGGTTTTACCCGAACAGGGCGGAGGCAATTCGCGTGGCTATCCGTGACCTGATCAATGATGAGCTTTGGCGGAGGAACCGAGTTGGCTGAAATGCACCCTGCTGAAAACGCTTTGAAGTACAGTTGGCATTTTTCTGGAAGTGAAGGGATCAGGCAGCCTGGTTACTGTCGAATAGTGGTTATTGGTGTCGGCGGGGCGGGAAACAACACGGTGACGCGACTGATGGAAGCTGGCATAACGTGCGCGGAGTGCATTGCAATAAACACGGACGCCCTTCATCTGAACGTCTCGAAAGCAAATCAGAAGATGCTGATAGGCGAGAAACTCACTAAGGGACTAGGAGTTGGTGGCGATCCGAAACTTGGCAAGGTAGCCATCGAGGAGTCAAAGAAACGTGTTGAAGATATGCTTTCAAACGTCGACATAGCGTTCATAACAGCTGGTTTGGGTGGCGGAACGGGGACAGGTGCAGCTCCAGTTATCGCTGACATAGCTAGGCGGAAGGGAGCAATCACTGTCGGCGTTGTAACCACGCCATTCCGTATTGAAAAGGGGAGAAACGAATATGCAGCCATCGCTCTGAGCGAAATGCGGAGAAGATGTGACACAGTGGTGGTTATTGACAACAACAAGCTCATGCAACTCGTACCACAGCTGCCGATAAGTGAAGCTTTCAGGGTTGCAGACCAAGTCCTAGCAAACATGATCAAAGGCATTGTTGAGACAATCTCAACTCCTAGTTTGATTAATCTAGACTTTGCAGACTTCAAGACAATCGTCAGCCGCGGAGGAGTAGCCGTCGTTGGAGTAGGCGAATCTGATGCACCAAACAGGGCAGAAGAGGCAGTGCGTAATGCCCTGAGGACACCATTGTTGGACGTCGACTATGCAGGAGCCACAGGAGCCTTGGTGCACGTTACTGGTGACAATCAGATGACGATCGAGGAGGCAAATCGTGTTGGTGAAATAGTGACCGAGATGATGGACTGCAATGCTCTGGTCATCTGGGGGGCAAGGGTGAATCCGCAGCAAAACGGCAAACTGAAAGTGATGCTAGTCATGACAGGGGTAAACTCACCTCACATACTGAGTGGCTTCGGGACAATAGCGCCACGGCTCTTTAACTTGGAACCCTACGCAGAACCCGAAAAACCACTTAACGTGGACATAGGCCTTTACCAGATGGAAAACTAAGTAATCCGTCCTTTTTTCCTTTCACTCAGGAAAACTAGAGCTTTCTTTTGTTGATTGCAATTATTCTTTTCAGCCTAATCGCCAATGGTATTGATCTGCCGAAAGGTTGACACTGGCCTTCACTTATCGCCTTGATAACGTCATCCACATCAGGCTCGGCATTTACCACAGTGTACGCACATCCAATTTCAGGACCATAGTGAGCGTCACTGCCCGCCAAACGCGGCTTTCCAAGACGGGAAGCGATTTTCATGCTCTGCTTCACAGCATAGCTGAACGGAATTGCTGAGGAATTTATTACCTCGACAGCATCAAAACTGGAGTTGGTGTGTTTTCCCAAACTCCCTTTGAAAAGACCTATTGGGTGACAAGCTACTGCAATGCCGCCCGCATCGTGAATCCTGTTGACAGTTTCACTCGCGCTTAACTTTCCCGAGACTCGTTCGGTAACATTGAGCGCAACGACATGACCGTCTGAACTTGAAATCTCAATCCCTGGAATGATCAGAAAATCTGTTTCAGCAGCTATCTTTAATGCGCCGTCAAGCCTGTCATGATCTGTTATTGCCACTCCATCCAAACCGCGTTTCTTGGCGTAGAAAACAAGCTCTTCGGGCGTGATCAACGAGTCGACCGAGTAGCAAGTGTGCACGTGCATGTCAATTTTCAATTGCAAGAGTTCACAGCCCGATTCTGCCTCAAGCAGCTTTTGCCAAGTTGGCTCTAATCTTCTCTAGTCTTTTTTCCAGTTCTTCTCCGTTAACATCTATCTTTTTGAACAGAGGCTTTGGCTTGGTTATTTTGTGGTTGGGCGGCAACGGTTTTAAGGCTTCATCCCACTCCTGTTCATGGACAGTTCCTGACAGGTTAAGGGTTTTCCAGATCTCTTCCGCAGCAAACGGAATGAAGGGGGCCGAAACTATCGCCAAGGCTTTGGCTATCTGTGCCGCTACGTTGAAGATGTTTGCCGCCTCACGCCGATTATCTTTAAAAAGTTTCCATGGTTCTTTCTCGTTCAGATATTGGTTTCCAATGCGGCTGATGCCTATCATGAGGTTTGCGGCAGATTGCAGCCTGCAGTTCTCAATCTCGTTGGCGACTGTCTCCACCTTGTCCTTCAGAGTGTTGAGGGTTTGCTCAGCATCTTTATCAGGCGTTTCGAGTTTCGGAATTTCTCCGTTGAACTGCGTGCTGATGAATGTCAGTGTTCGGTGAACAAAGTTGCCGAAAGTGTCGTTCAGGTCTCCGTTGACCTTCTCAATGAATAGCTCCCATGAGAAGTTTGAGTCCTTAGTCTCAGGCCTCGTTGACATCAGGTAGTAACGCCAGTAATCTGCTGGGAAAAGCTCCAGCGCTTCGTCTACCCATATGCCGATTCTTTGGCTCTTTGAAGCTTTTTCGCCTTTGAACTGGAGGAATTCGGTTGTGGAAACGTTCCACGGCAAATTGTAATCTTCACCCGAAGCTAAGAGTAACGCCGGAAGGATTATCGTATGGAACGGAATGTTGTCTTTACCAATGAAGTACAGGGTCTTGGCTTCCTTGTCAAACCAGTATTGCTTCCATTGATCTGGTTCGTCACGGTTTTTGAAATACTCGATTGTCGCTGAAACGTAGCCTAAGACAGCCTCAACCCAGACGTACACTCTCTTGTCTTCAGCTCCTGGGAAAGGCGCTACAATGCCCCAGCTAATGTCTCTGGTAACCGCTCTAGGTTTCAGGCCTTCTTTCACCATGTTCAAGCTGAAGTTCTTGGCGTTGTCTGGCAACTGTTTATTGCCTTTCAAGTAGCTGCTGATTTCTTTTGAGAATCTTGGCAGATCAAAGTACCAGTGAGTGGTTTTTCTTGTAACCGGCTTGCTTCTGCAGATTGCACAGTGCGGTTCAATTAGAAGTGTTGTTTCCAGTAATCGTCCGCACGCTTCACATTGGTCTCCGCGTGCGCGTTCATAACCACAGTATGGGCACTTACCTCCAACGTATCTGTCTGGCAGAAAGCGGCTACACTTCTCACAATAGAGCATTTCTGTTTCCTGAGTGAAAATGTAACCTTTGTTGTAGATTTTCATCAGGTGCTGTTGCACAAACTCATTGTGCACGGGGTTTTCGGTGCGCGTGTAATTATCGAAAGAGAGACCCCATTTCTTGAACAATTCAACAATCTTCGCATGGTTCCTGTCGGTCAACTGCTTTGGTGAGATACCGAGTTTTATGGCTTCGACTTCTGTTGGCGTTCCATGCTCATCCGACCCACTGACCATCAGCACCTCTTCGCCTTTCAACCTATAGTATCTGGCAACAACATCAGCAGACAAGCATTGCAAAACCGTACCTAGGTGGGGAAGGTAGTTCGCGTACGGCCAAGCAGAGGTTACCAAGATTTTTTCTCGTTTCAAAGTAACTCCCCAACATAATGTTTAGTTACAGATTACAGGATCTGTTACTTATGTACTGCGTTTTCAACGTAGAATACTGGTTTCCTAAGGTTTCTCGTTCACTTGGGCTTCCTCACCGCTTCACGTTCAATGTGCTACAGGAGATTTGAACACGGATTTCATGCTGTGAGCAATGTCTTTTTTTCACAGAATTTTGGGTTTTCTGAAGATAAGAATCAAGAGTCACACGCGCAACTTGAACGAAATGTCTGGCGAACAAAAGGTCATTAAATGGCATTACCACAAAATAGGATGAAATGATGTGGATTTCGGTAGGCATGTTTCTAACTGAAATCACTCTGCTCAGCCTGCCCGAGCGCACTTGGATCATATTTGACCCATATACTGAACCCGAGGTAGGGCAGGTGTGTACACACTTGCGAAGTGCGCTCTGGATCCGCTGAAATGTAACCCGCGCGAGGTGATACAGTTTGGTTATTAAGCATCTATTTCCTTGCTCCATATGTGTTAAATATGGCGGTTTCGTTAGTCTCGACGTGCCATGGTGGTGTAATAGACAAAATGTTAGATGTGTTGATGTGGATTTTTTGGTTCCTTTTCGGTGCGTACAGCTTCTGGTTTTTGACGCACGCCAAAAGATCGCAACCTTTGACATTGGATGAACTTGTTATTCTTTGGAAAATACATAAGCAACAAGCAAGATGCAACACACCACTGTCAAGAGTGAAGCCTATCATAGACTCGCGTTCGAACGAGTTTTCGGGGTTCAGGTGCGAGTGCGGCTACGAATATCAATCGAAACGCCTAATACTTCAGAGGCATGCACTTGACAATAACATGTTTGCTGCAGTGTCTTCCAGCAACGGAGAACGATCGTCGCTTCTAAAGACCTAGCCTTGACTCGGACGGCTATGGATAAATTCAAAAGTGTCATTTGAACACTGTATCACTAGATCATGTTTAGGTTCGCTATTCTTCACACGGGTCAAGACGTCCAACCTGCTCAAGAAGGCGGTGACCAAATCATCTACGAGAATTTCCTGCATTTCCCTTGAAAGCGTACTAATGTTCGCCTTGAAGACTTTGCCCATCTCAGTTGCAAGTGCTTTTCTCTGTTTGGCCGAAATGTTCTGCCTCAACAACCTTCCTCCATTTTAAGTCAAATGAGACCTGCGGCATTTAATTGGCTTATGAAGATGAAATATGAATTACCGATTAGGATGGCAATTCCTCTCCTAGGCTTCATATTCTTCTGTTCATTTTGGCTGTTCTCTTAGATGAAAAGGCTACGTTTTGACCAATGTAGTCCAAGCTTGTTTGTTCTGACTTAAACAACACAACAGACAAGGCAATAACGTACATAGAATTGAGAGTAAGCATGAATCCGAGACCAAGAAATCGCCACTTCTCTGAATACTAAATGCACTTCGTGTGCATTAGGCGATTATCCAAGCGTCTGGATTCTGATATCTGACTTTAACAGTTCCATTCCAGATTATGTCTGCTAAGGCAAGAAAATCTCTGCTTGCGAGTCTTCTTTTTCTGTTCATTTCCAGACACTGATAGACCTATTCGTAAATCACAATATTAACAAAATTTCAAGCATGCAAATATGTCGCAAATCGATACGTCGAGTAGAAATCAAGGCCGATTCTGCTTAATGCTCTCTTTCGCCAAACTAGGCAAAATTTCCCTTATTTTGGAAGCAGGGGCATTTGACCTAATCCCTCGTGAACTGAAATGTGTTAGAGAAGCTTGAAAGCCTTCTCGTGTCAAGGCTTCAACCACTTTCTTGACGGGTGGAACTGGAAGGTTCAAGGAGTCGCACAGTCTGTCGACTACGTAATAAGTAATCGGCGCTTCAACTTCGGTTCTGATGACGGCGAGAATTCTTTGTATTTTATGCGCAAGCCCAAGTCTTCGCTGGTGGACTTCGTTTTCCATGAGTTCACAAAAACGCGAATCAAATAGTCTGCCAAGCCACAGAGGCCCGGCGATGTTGAGTTTTGACCCGCATTCGCTGCATCTATCTGAGCGATGAACCATAAACATTTTGTCCACTTTTTCTCTGTGGAAACATTTGAAGCAGTGCAGTATGTACCCCATGTTTGTGATGCTTTCATCAGCGTTCTTGGCGCCATATTGTATGGTCGCATAGGCTCTGACGTAGTGTTCTGCTCGGTGACTGAAAACCAAGTTCACACCGATGTCGTGTTTTGCTGCCGTTGTGGTCAGGCAGCCGGCTAAGAGTCTTACGGCCAATTCATGGCAGTACTCCGTTCTCAGCGGTTTTCCTCCGTACTTTCTGATGCATGCCCTCGGATGTACTCCGCACAGAGGTGCCATGTCTGTTGCAGTTAGGGCTAGGAGGCCTCCGTTGCGTAATGCTCGGACGGCAGAGTCGAGGAAGCGCACTGGAGAGCCAAAGGGATCTATGTCTATTGCGTCAAATCGCCTGTGCGGTGCGCTGTGGCGGCTCAGAAGAAGATTTGCTTCTTCATGCTTCACAGTTACCTTTTCAGCTAATCCGTTTAATCGCACGTTCAAGCTGGCGAGCCGGAAGGCTCTCTCGCTTATATCATTCATCACGGCCTTCTTGACACCTTCTACCTCCGCTGCGAAACGAATCCCTCTAAGCCCGCAGCCGGTCAGAGGTTCGCAAACAATGATTTCGCGGTTGACTATCCTTTGGTAGGCTTGCAGGGCTAGAACAGCTAGATCACGGTTCAATTCCATAACTGGGTTGTAGAACACGGGAGCTTTTGAGGGCGCGTAATCGGAGGGCAGCCTTACAAATGCTTCAAGCCTCGGGACGAGTGTCTCAACCCTGCCTTCTTTGACTGTTACTGTTGGAAAATCAGGCTTCAAATCCTCGCGAGCCATGATTTGTCTATTTCCTAGTTAAGATTACGAAAAACCCTTTTAGGCCAATATTAGACTTCTGGTTGCAGGGCGGGACTGTTGACGAAGAGAATATTGTTATTAACTGGCACCCCGGGCGTGGGAAAGACGTCGGTTCTGCTGAGAATCGTTGAGTCTTTGAAGGCCAAGGGCTACAAAGTTGGCGGTATGGTGAGCCGCGAGGTCCGAGTGGGGGGCGGTCGAGTGGGCTTCGAAATCCTTGACCTGAACACGGGCAGAAAGGGTTGGCTTGCCCATGTGGGTCAAAAACAGGGTCGACAAGTTGGCAGGTACCGAGTGAACCTTGGAGATCTTGCCGGCATCGGCGTGGAAGCGATAACGAATGCTGTTACTAGATCTGACGTAATTATTATTGATGAAATCGGGCCGATGGAGCTTTGCTCTCCGAAGTTCAAGGAGGCTGTCAGAAAGGCTGCTGAGAGTCCGAAGCTCATAATAGGCGTTGTTCATTGGAAGGCAGCGGATAGCCTAATAGCTGAAATAAAGGGGAGGGACGATGCTGAAGTGCATTTGGTCACTCTTGAAAACAGGGGAAGCTTGCATGGGTTGGTGTTTGGACAAGCTCTTGATTTCCTTTCAGGAACTGCGCGAGAATAAAGCATTATTACTCTAAAGTTGAGATAGGCTTCTGAGAGACGAGATGGATTTCGATGCTGATTGCTGGTGTGGACGACGCGGGACGCGGCGCCGTGATCGGGCCGTTGGTTATCGCTGGAGTTCTGGTAAAGGAAGAGGATTTGCCGAGGCTCAAGGAGTTGGGAGTCAAGGATTCGAAGCTGCTGTCTCCTCGTAGACGTGAGATTCTTGCTGTTGAAATCAGAAGGATTGCTGAGAACTTTAACGTGATGAAGCTTTCGCCGAGAGAAATCGATGTCGTTGTTAACAGCGGCAGAAAACTTCACAAGCTTAATTATCTGGAGGCACAGACGATGGCCAGGGTTATAGAAGCGCTCAGGCCGGACATTGTTTATGTTGACGCCTCGGATGTTCTGGAAGAGCGGTTTAAGCAGCACATTTTGGAGTGCATGTCTTTCAAGGTTAACATCATTTCGGAACACAAGGCTGACAGAAACTACGTTGTTGTGTCAGCAGCTTCGATAATCGCCAAGGTGGAGAGAGACGAAGCGATTGCAGAACTGGCGAAGACTTTGGGAGATTTTGGATCGGGTTATCCTTCAGACCCAAGAACGATGAGTTTTCTGAAAGAGTGTTGCGAAAAACTGGAGGAGTACCCGGATTATGTCAGAAAATCTTGGAAACCGGCCAAGAGAGTCAAAGACGAGAAAGGTTCTCAGCAGACAAGGCTTATCTGACGCTTGCGAGTAGATCTTCAGGGTTCTTGATTCTGGAAGCGTCCTCGCTGCTAATGCAAGGGATGTTTTTTTCTGGTTGCTGCTCGTCCTCCGTTATGAGTATTGGACGTGCCCGGGTGACTCTGCTGACACTCAGTATTTCATCCACCCTTTTGTCCAGTTCCAGTTCTTTCCTGTTTGCGATACCGCCGATTATCCTCATTCTCTCTTCTGGAGCGCTTATTACGAAATCAAAAGGTGCCCTCTTAACCGCTGTGACGTGATAGTGGACCCATCTTCTGAGAATCTTGCTGAGAATCCTGTTTCTTGCAAGCATAAGCTTTGCTGTCGTCAGCACGCACGATTTGCGTTGATTCTCTGGCTTCTCAAGAATGTTCACTGATTTTGCGACTGGGATTCCCAGCGCCCAAATCAAGTTGTAAGCTGCCGTCACTGAGGCTTTCGCCATGCCCCGCTCGTAGCCGTAAATCGTTCTTCGGGACGTGCTCACCATCTCAGCCACTTCACCTGCTGACAACCCTAGTTCCTGTCTTCTCCGTTTCAGTGCCTCGCGGTCAATCTCGACGTAGTAGCCGCCAGGATTGGCTTGAATCAGTGGGCGTATGTTGTGAAGCACGACGTTCTTGAAGGTTCTTGGGGTGACGGCCAGAATATCGTGTCTCGTGTATACTGTGTCGTCTTGCAGGGGTTTTTCACGTGCTTCCTCGCCTATTAACAGGCAAGGCGCTGAGAAAGTTTCGGATATAGCTTTCAACTCTGTTGAATCGTTTGTTGAGAGGCTTCCGATGTCGGGTTGAACCCTCATGAAAATGAGAGTTTCACCTTTGCGGGCTGCAAGGTCGAAGCAGCTCGGCCGCGAACGGCAGGGTTCAGAAACAGTAAACCCGGCTTCTCTTAGTGTGGATTCTGCGGCTCTTAAGCCCATCCTCACCAAGCAAGCCATGGAATCGCCACGTAGGATAACCCAGTGCAGTGAAGGATATAAACTATATGACGAGTATCACAATGGGAGGATGCCTGTGGTTAGACAGAAAGTGAACATATTTCACTGTCGAGCCATTTCAGAATCAAATGCAACAAACCTGAGTCGTGAATCTGGGCAGAAAGAAATAACAGTTACAAGAATGTTTTGAAGGTTGTCCCCATTTGTCAACACAATGAGCATGATTTGGTTGGCTTCCCAGGTCATGTATTGCTTTGAGCCACTATCATTGCGTGTGCCTTGTCGTAGGGTTCCAGGTACACAGTCTGTTCCGTGCGGAAACCGCGTTTTTCCAGCACTTTGATTTCGCGTTTGTAGATTTCTGATGGCTCTTTTGTCACGTCTATGCTTTGGGCTTTCACGGCCAGCATTATCCATCCTGAGTTCTTGAGGAACAGGTCGGCGTTGTCTGCTAAAATTTTTGCTTGCTCAGACTGGGCTATGTCGCAGTAGATGTCATCGACCTTTCTGGTGATGAATATCGCATATTTTTCTGGAAAGCGTGCATCTTCGAGTATGGGCGACATGTTTAGCCTGTAATTGCACACGTTGTCCACTAGATCCCTTATTGATCTTGAAGCAAACTCTACGCAGTACACGTGGCCTTTTTCGCCTATTATGTCTGAAACGTGGCTGGCCGTTGTCCCTGAGGCTGCGCCCAGGTAAAGGACTGTGTGCCCCGGTTTTATCGGGATTGTGTTTAAACCTTTCAGAATTGCCGCGGCAAGTTTGCTTCTGAACGCGTCCCATACGCGGTATTCTGCGCCATCAAACCTTACGAGCCTTTCTCCGTAGACGTTCCTTCCGTGCGACAGGTTTTTTGTCGCGAGCCGTTGTGCACCTTCTTCAAGCATCACTTGATATACAGCTTGAAACTGGGGGTGTGGCTTTACCTTAACGTTCACGCTTATGCTTTCTCCACTTGTCCGTTCTAGGTTTCTCACTCCTAGTTTTCACAGCTGGCATTGGCGGAGGCTGATCGTATTTCTTGTGGATTTCGTCGATTCGTTTGTCCAGGACGGCTTTCAGTTCTGCTCCTATTTGCCTTCTTCCGAAAGCGTCCGCTCTCGTGGCTATGGCCAACTTCCCCGCCAGTGCCCTGGCAATTTTCCCCCTCTGCCATCTTTTCGCGTCATGTATCATGGTGTGCTGGAAGATCATGCCGTGTTTTGGCGGTCTTGTCCCTGTTTTCAGTGAACGGAACAGGGCTTTCTCGGCACCCAGTATCTGGATTGTGCTTGCAGGTCTTTTGGCAAGGTTTGTCAAACCTCCAGCTACTGCTATCAAACGTGCTCCTAGGAGGGAGCCTACCATGTACTTCGTGTTCGGTGCTACCTCCTCCATGGTTGAGTCAAGGTAGCCCTCCAGGTTTTGCCTCAACTGATACAGGCGAGTTACGTCTCTGCAGAGGGCTTGAATCTGGGCTAGGTCTGCTTCTGCGAGATCTGCGCCCATGGATTTTTCAGCCACTTTGGCGATTCCCTCAGCTTTCGCCTTCGGAACTTCCTCTTTTTCAAGTCTTTCAACCGTGAAATTCTCTTTGCTGCCAAGATCCACAACCAGGCGAGCGTAAGTCTCATGCTTTTCCAGCAGCCTGTCGAGTTCTGGAAAGTGTATTCCGTACCATTCTCTCACGCGTGCCATGAGCATGTTTATCGTCTTGTCCAGCTCATCGAGAGTCTGGATGGCTTGAGCTACAACCAGGTCTCTCTTCTCCACAGCGCCCTTAACCCGCAACTTGGCGGTTTCCACCGCGAAATCGTGCATCCACAAGCCGAAGTCCTTGGAGTTTCTTACGAAGCCTGTTTCTACCGCAATTGTTTCAGTTTTTGAACGAACCAGTTCTCCAGCTGGCGAACGTTTGTCAACCTCAACACTGACGTTGAATCTCCTTTCAACAGTTTTGGCAAGGCTCGGGTTCTCGAAAACGAAGGCGTCATAGCCTTTGTCCTTAAGAGTGTCCATCAGGCTTTGAATCGCATCAACCATTTTACCGGCCTCAATGTCCAAAAGCGTTTGGGCCGCGACCTGCGGTTTCTTTTGGAACAACGCCTTGTCGACGAGCTCGTTTTCTTCGTTGAAAGCCAGTATGCCGAAGGAACACTCAATCAGCGTCACTTTCACAACTTGTCCCTCAGCATCAACTAACCTCAGCTTTGTCTTTAATAAGGTATCGCAGCCTAACCTTGTTCGTCAGAGTCTTTTCTTTGTTGTTTTTGCATGGACTAGTGGCTGAGACTGAGGTAGAAAAATCTATTAAACCTAGGTTTAAACCACCGATGCAGCTTCCTTCACGCATTCTCATGGAAAAGCTAAAATAGGTTAAGCTCCGAGCTAATTTCCTACTTGTAAAGTGTTGTAGAGGAGGCGACAAGAGAATTTGGATAAGAGGATTCTTGCTTTGGGCATAGTGCTGATCATCATTGCTATAATGCTAGGCGCAGTTCAACATTTCGTCATGAACCTCTATGGCAGCACAGACAACAGATGGTACTTCTGGGGTTTGGTCGGAATCATCGGATTGATCGGCATCATCCTTGCAGCTTGCTCCTACATGAGGAATCCGAAGAAGCAGTAGCGTCCTTGCTGTCGTTTGACAGTGAGGGACGTCCAGCATTTTTTTAGTCTTAACATCCAGAAGGAGTAAAGCCGGATTTCCTCGGATATGTCTGTATTTCACGGAAAACTGGGTTTTGAGGCTCTTAGAAGTGCAAGCGATATATGCTTCGTCCGCAGAAAACAATGCTTTAATAATGAATATGTTATCGTTACTGAAAAGATGCTCGCGGGGATGGGGTTGAAAGAAAGCGGTCTAACAATTGATCTGGCAGGTCTGCAACTTGCTAACCCGACTGTGCTGGCTTCAGGAATCTTGGGCTACTCCACAGAAACGTTGGAAAGGCTTGTGAAAGGCGGCGCTGGAGCAGTGGTCACGAAATCCATCGGACTAAGAGCGAGGAAAGGCTACGCAAACCCAACAGTTGTTCAGGCAAGCTGCGGCTTGATCAACGCGATGGGACTGCCCAATCCTGGAATCGACGAATATGTCAAGGAATTTCGTCAGGCCAAAGACGTTCTTAATGTCCCCTCGATCATGAGCGTCTATGGCTATACAGCAGAAGAGTATGCAACCCTTGCCAAGAAAGCCACGGCTGCAGGTGCCGATGCTGTGGAACTCAACGTGTCGTGCCCTCACGTTAAGGATACTGGTTCAGAGATCGGACAATGCCCAGAAGTTCTCGATGAGGTTGTCAGAAAAGTCAGGGCCTCTGTCAGCAAGCCTGTTTTTGTCAAGTTGTCCCCTAACATCACAAGCATGGCAGACGTCGCTGAAGTCGCAGTTAAGGCTGGTGCCGATGGTCTGACGATTATGAACACCGTTAAGGCGATGGCTATAGACGTTGAGACTGCCATGCCGATTCTGGGTAACAGGGTTGGGGGGCTTTCAGGTCCGGCAATAAAGCCCATAGCGCTCAGGTGCGTGTACGACGTTTATGAACGCGTCAAGGTTCCAATCATGGGATGTGGGGGAATCGTGGACTGGCGTGACGCAGTGGAGTTTCTGCTTGCTGGGGCCTCGGTCGTTCAAATCGGCACAGCCATATCCTTCAAGGGGGCGAACGTGTTCAGAGGGGTCGCGCTCGGAATAGAAAGATATCTCCAGAGCAAACATTTCGAGAAGGTGGAGGAGATTGTCGGTTTATCACATCGCAGCTAATCGACTAAGGACAACATCAATTTTGGCCGTCAAGGCCGAGAGTCCAACCGTAAAGACTTTCACCTTCAAAGACGCGCAGTGCGCCAAGGCCCAACCTGGCCAGTTCGTGATGCTTTGGATTCCCGGTGTGGATGAGATCCCCCTGAGCATACTTGACGCTAACGAAGACGGTCTAGTATCAGTGGCGGTCAAGAGGGTGGGCGAAGCAACACAAGCGTTGCACGAGGCAAAGGCAGGCCACTTCCTAGGAGTCCGCGGACCCTTCGGCAACAGGTTCGCCATGGTTAAAGGAAGGGTGCTCATGGTTGCAGGGGGTACAGGCACAGCCCCCCTGCTGTTTCTAGCCAAAAGACTGGGGCCCAGAATGGCGAGGGGTGTCTTCGTTCTGGGCGCAAAAACCATGAATGAAATGCTCTTCATGAATCAGCTTCAACAGATTCTGGGCAAAAGCCAAACCCAGCTCATAGCCTCGACCGAGGACGGCAGCTGCGGTGTCACAGGCTTGTGCACAGAGCCCGTGGAGCAGGTTTTGGCCAAAGAGAAATTCAACATCATCTACGCGTGTGGGCCCGAAAAGATGATTCGGGAAGTGTTCGAACTCGCAGAAGAAAATCGAACAAACCTAGAAGCAAGCCTTGAACGCCTGATGCGCTGTGCCATAGGCCTCTGCGGAAGCTGTACAATAGGCAAGTACCGCGTGTGCACAGACGGCCCAGTATTCACTTCAAAACAATTCAGAGAAGTCAAAACAGAGTTCGGAAACTCAAAACGCGATCCCACTGGACGAAGAATACCCCTAGACTAGACAAGGGAGCGCAGACAAACCGCCTGCAAAACGTCCTCGCAGTGAACGATTTCCGGCCTTGTCCAAACAAAGATGCACCAAGATTGAGTATTCAGAGAGGTTTCCGCCGAGACGATCAAGCACAGAAGCTCTGTCACTCGTGTTTAGGAGCGATAAGTAAAGGTTATATGTTGCTGGCGCTATTCTGATGTGTTTGCGGGTGCAATGTGATGAAAGGTGACCGCCAAATTCGGAACTACTTCTGAAAAAGGCTTGACGGCAGATTATCGCCCGCTTGAACTTGAGAAAGAAATACGTGAATTCTGGGAAAGAAACCGTGTGCAACAGAAGCTGACGCTTTTCAAAGAGAAGAACAACAACGGCGTCTTGGGCTACGTGGAAGGGCCGCCTACGCTTAACGGCATACCCCATGTGGGTCATGCGAGAGGCCGCGTTATGAAGGATCTTCGCTACCGATGGAAAACGATGCAGGGCTACTACGTACCTTTCTGGGCCGGATGGGACTGTCAAGGCTTGCCAGTGGAGTTAGAAGTGGAAAAGCTGCTGGGAGTGAAGAACAAGCGGGAACTGCTGGAAAAAGTGGGAATGGAACACTTCATACGGGAATGCAAGAAAGCCATAATGAAATATCATAAGGAATGGGTGGCAGTTGACAGCAGACTCGGCGTCTTCATGGATCATGGCAAGGCGTACTGGACCTACAAAGATGAGTATATTGAAAGGGAATGGCAAATCCTCAAGCGTGCTTGGGACCAAGGCCTGCTGGAAGAAGGATACTATGTGGTCGCCTACTGCCCAGGCTGTCAAACAAGCTTGAGCAGCGCAGAGGTAGGCTACGAAGGCGCATACAAAGTAGTCGAGGATCCGAGCCTGTACTTCAAATTCAAACTCGCCGGCAGGCGGGACGAGTACTTCCTCGTCTGGACGACTATGCCTTTCACCCTCATAACCGACACGATGCTGGCCGTGCATCCTGAAGCAGAATACGCGAAAGTCAAAGTCAACGAAGAAAAATGGATACTTGCCAAGCCACGCGTTCAGCCAGTCATGCAGGAGTTAGGAATGGAAAAATACGAAATGATAGAAACTGTGATGGGAAAAGACCTTGAAGGAACGGGGTATGACTATCCGTTCAAGGACATAGTTCCTGAACAAGCAGAGCTTGAGAAAAAACATCCACTTGTACATAAGGTAATACTTGAAGACTTCGTAGACGTGAACACCGCAACAGGAGTCGTGCACCAATCGCCAGGAAACGGTGAAGAGGACTTTTTCGCTGCACAAAAAAGAGGCGTTCCAATCTTCGCACCCTTCGACGACGAAGTCAAGTTCACAAAAGAAGCGGGGGTTTTCAACGGCAAATTCGCAAGAGACACGGACGCCATTGTGGTTGAGGAACTGCGAAAGAGAGGCCTACTCGTTTCAGCTGAAACCCTGAAACATGAATATCCAACGTGCTGGCGTTCCCACCACAAGCTTGTGTGGTTAGCTAGAAAAGAGTACTTTCTGAGGACTGACAGAATAAGCTCGAAAGTCTTGGAAGCGGCTGAGAGAGTGAACTACTTTTACGAAAGCCCAAGAAACCGTTTCATATCCTTCTTGAAAGAAGGCAAACCGTGGTGCATATCCCGAGAGCGAGTCTGGGGAGCACCATTGCCTGTATGGAAATGCGAAAAGTGCGGAACACAAACACTTGTGGCAAGCAAGAAAGAACTTCTCGCGAAAGCTCAAGAGGAGCCACAGGCAGACTTTGAACTGCACAAACCATGGGTAGACCGCATAACCTTCAAATGCGAAAAATGCGGAGGGGTAATGCGCAGAGAAGATTTCGTGCTCGACGCTTGGCACAACAGTGGAGCGTCACCCTACGCCAGATTCACGGATGAAGAATTCAAAAAGTACGTGCCAGTCGACTATCTCACAGAAGCCATGGACCAGACAAGAGGATGGGCAAACACGCTGCTCTTGGAATACGTTATACTGACCGGAAAAGCAGAACCGCCCTACAGGGCGTTCCTGTTTCAGGGTCTAACCCAGGATGCCCAAGGCAGAAAAATGAGTAAGAGCCTCGGAAACGTGATAGAGGCAAATAAAGCACTGGAGAAATATTCCTCGGACGTTTTCAGATTTTACGTGCTGAGAAAATGTCCTCCGCCGGATTCAAACGATTTTGATCCTCAAGAACTGAGCCGGCGTCCGTATCAAGTGCTGTCCACGTTGTACCATCTCAGTAGATTCTTCGCTCAAAACTCCGAATTCGACGGCTTTGATCCTGAAGAACACACGCTTGAATCTGCAAAACGTGGAAAGCAGTTGAAAAGCCCAGACCTGTGGCTCCTTTCAAGGCTTCAACTAACAATAGAGACCTATACGGCAAAGCTGGAATCATGCGAATTCAACGTAGCCCTCGCTGCATTGGAAGATGCGGTAATAGAAGATCTGAGCAGACTTTACGTGCCCATGGTTCGGAAGGAACTGTGGACAGACGACCCAGAGACTCTGGGCAGAAGGCTCGCGGTGTACTCGACACTATGGTATGTGCTCAAAACTATAACGCTGCTCTTCAATCCCGTTACGCCTTGCCTCAGTGAGGCGCTGTATCAGAAGGTCTACAGACAACTCGACTCAACGCTTCCCGAAACAGTGAATCTTGAAGACTGGCCGAAACCCGACGAAAGACTTCGTGACAGGGCAACAGAGGAGGACTTTCAGACACTGTTCAGCACAGTGTCACTGGTCTATTCCGCGAGGCAGAATGCTAAGCTGAAGAGAAGATGGCCTCTCAGCAAGATAGTGATAGTGGCTCCTGAAAGAGTCCGCAGGGCCCTCAAGAACGTCGAAGACCAGCTCCTAGAACTGACAAACGTCAAAACCGTCGAGTACCCTGAAACGGCCCCTCAATATGTCGCCGCAGAAGGTTGGACATCCGCGTCCGAGCACGATACACAAGTCTTCTTAGACGCCCATCGTGACCAGAAACTACTTGGCGAAGGATTGATGCGAGACTTGGCCAGAAGAGTACAGGTCCTTAGGAAAGAACTCGGGTACATGCCAACCGACGTGCTAGACGCCGTCCACATAGCTGAACTTGACCAGGAAACCATCCAACTCCTTCAACCCTACCTGCAACACATGAAGGAGCTTACACGCACAAAGAACATCCATCTGCGAATCAAACGCGAAGAAACCGAGACAGAATGGCACGAGTCACAATTAGACGAAAAGAGAGTCTACATTGCAATCCGTGCGGAAAGCAGCAAGCAGTCGACATGACTAGCGAAAGCTTCGAGTCTTCAAACCGCGCGGTTTATCTCACGGACAGGTCGGAAACTGCTGCCCAGACATGGCTCGTAGGGCCTCAGAATGTCGGTGTGAGGTCGTGTTTAGTGAACCAAGGCTGCATACGATACGCACGGAGGTTTGTAATGTTACAGAGTGGGAACATGCCTTTTAAAGCTCGCCTACGAGGAGTGAATTGGCGATGAAGTTCATTGGGCTTGGCGAGGGAGAAGCGTGGCTAGAAGAATTTTCTGCGACAAATGTGGACGCGAGTTGAAGTCTTCCGAGGTCGTTCAATTGCTGGAATACGATTTGTGCACTGCATGCTGTAAGAAGGTTCTCGGAAGCAAATGATCCCAGAGACATGTAGACTTGCGTGCCTGTCCTAGCGCTTTCTCGTTAGACGCGGTCAATGTAGAATAGGTCCGCCGTGACATAGTTTGTTTGCGAGTGTAGAAAAGGGCGGCTGACTAGAACATTGTTTCATAAATTATTTATGAGAGGAAGAGGCAAAATATCATTCTGTAATGTAGAGAATGGCAGAGTGTTCATCAGTAGCGGGAAAGGAGAGAAGGGACTAAAAGACCCGAGCTTCGCATACCACTCTCACATAATATCAATGAAATGTGCTACTATTAAAGTTTGACGGAAAACTTCAAATATGAATGATTCTGTCCACGTCTCAATCCATTGAAGTTGAAAAGCTTGCTGACGTTTTCACGGAAGCTGCCGGTTAAATGATATAGCATGGCCTTAAAGAGCATCAAAGTTTCTTAACATTAGACGAGTATACGCAGCTATCTCGCCTCAACCTTGGAATACATTCCTTGAGAAACTGCAACCGAAAGCTCTATATCGTTTCCTAGTCGAGGTTCTTTTCCTATAGAAAGTCGGGCCGGTAGTTCAGCTTGGTATGAACGCCGCATTCGCAATGCGGAAGTCGTGGGTCCAAATCCCGCCCGGTCCACTCCCATTTTTGGGTTCAAGTCTAACAAATCAGCCCCCTAGCAAAGCTGCGGTTTCAGTGTAGGAATACGCAACTCGATAGCGGCTACCATGGCCCCTAGTAAGTCACGGCAACTGGTCCTTTCTCTATAAATTATCCATGCCACCGGGATGATGATAACTGACATCAAGGAAATCAATGTTTGAGGAATGCCTGCTTGAGTGTAGGTTGCGGTGACCATGAAAAACGCCTTGTCTGCGAACGGTCCGAAAGCGCGGGCGTTTCGTTACTAGGAAGACGTAGACGACTGCGGTAAGTAGCCGGCCCAGAAAAGAAGTCAGAAACTTTACGCGAAACAGATAATTGATACGACAGGAAGGATGAAGCCAAATCTCACGCAACAGAAAACGATGGTTCAACATCAAAGTGGCTGCCAATCTTGAGGAAACATGCAAGCTGTGGAGGCAGGTTATGCGTATGTCACTGATATGGACGGCCAAAAACTATTCAGAAAACGAAAGTAGAAACAACATGGACACGGATGGAGCCATGAAAACCGCACCTTATCGTAAAATTCCGTACCTTATTCTCAATAAGTACGGATAGCTCTTCACATGGATATGTTTTGAGGATTCGCTACGTTTATTTATCAAGGACGGGTACTTACTAGCTCAAGAAGAAGCGGAGAGACAGGAATGTCTAAGAAGATGCCATCGAAAGACGAGGCATTGGAAGCACTGGACTTCATAGTTAGCGTTCTGAAGGAACATGAAAAGGACCTGGATCGCTTGATAAACGAGCTTGGAAGCGTGACTGAGAAGATGGGCGACACTGGGGAATTGAGCGGTAAGGTGGAAAGAGTTGAGGAACGACTAAGTACGCTGCAGAACGAGATAACGAACCTCATAACGTACCTTTCAGCCCCACATGAGGCGTCGCCTGCATCGTCACCGCAGCCAGTGCCTGTCGCTCAGAAGAGCGAGGGCTTGCAGGTCAGGGAGACACGTGGGCCCCCTGTTATCCTTCGTTGCAAGCAATGGGAAGACTTTCAAGCAATGGCCGCGGAGGCTCAGACACTGTCTTTCATGTACCGAGAGGCTGAAAAAACGTTCCAAGTCGATGCGGTGAAAGACAGCCAGATCATGACCTACAGCGGCGAACTGCCGAAATACAACTCGCTACTAAAGGCATGGCTCTGCAAACAATTGAACGTTCCGGAGAAAAAAGCTCTAGAAGGCGTCTTGGCTATAGGCTAATGTCATCCCTTGAACGTTTGTAGCTGACTGTGATGCAGTAACCTTTTTATAATCGACTTGTATCTTAAGTCTTAAGACGGTATGAAGGGGCGCGAGGTTGAAGGTTAACCACATCTTGCCAAAAATGTCTTTTTTCCGTTTTTCGAAGCCTTCTCCTTTCTCCTCAATAACGGAAAATGGCTGTGTGGCTACCCAAAAAACGATGAAAGCCCTCCATCTCGTCCATGAGTTTTTCCCAAGGTGAAATCAATGAAGGGGAACACTCTAATCCCACAGAAACTTCATGAGGAATTCACAGACTTCCAGAAGACGATGGAGGAACTGTATCTTCTGAAACGCGTGGCTGCAGACTTAAAAAGCTACAGAAGAATGATTCACCTGAAACGCTACGACTAATAGGCACCACAACATAGCAGCACCTTGTATTCGACTTGTTGAGGACATTGTTCAAACCGAAAAGCGCCGAGTCTCTGAGGATATGGTTTTTGCACCAAGGAAGGCCAAACCCTGGACGGTATGCTTAAAATATCGGTTTCAAAATTCTGATAAACGCCTACAGAGGGTTATCAGTGGACGGCGCTGCGAATTTCTCCGGAAAGGAAGAAATCCTCAAGTTGATTTCAAACAACAACGTAAGAATCCTCAACCTTTGCCATGTTCCCGAAGACGGAAGATTGAAGACCCTGAGTTTCTCAATCGCAAACAGAGATAGAGTCAACGAGATTTTAGATTTCGGTGAAAGAGTTGACGGTTCAAGTCTGTTCTCGTTTGTGGAGCCTGGCAAAAGCGATATCTACATAATGCCCGGCACGGATAGAGCTTTTGTTGATCCATTTTCAACCTTGCCCGCAGTAAACATCATGTGCGACTATTTGGGTGAAAACGGGAAACCCTTGGATATAGCTCCGAAAACTGTTTTGGTGCGGGCTGAAGAACAGCTGAGTTCTTCAGCACATATCACTCTGAAAGCCCTGGTCGAGCTTGAGTTCTACATAATTGCGAAACAGCAGACTGAAGTTCTTTTTCCAGCATGGTCGGACAAGAACTATCATGAATCTGCGCCCTTCGCCAAGTTTCAGGACTTGAGGAATGAAGTTTTAGCGACTTTAGACCTTGTGGGCATACCCACAAAATACGCGCATGGAGAAGTCGGTCTAGCTTATGACAAGAACGACACCCTTATGGAACAGCATGAAATAGAGTTCAAACCACAGAATCTTACCAAGATGGCGGAAACATTAGCGATTGCAAAGTGGGTTATCAGAAACGTTTGCTCCAGACACGGGGTATCTGTCTCTTTCATCCCCAAGATTGACTTGAACCACGCTGGAACAGGGATGCACATACACGTGTGTGGGCTTAAGAACGGCAACAACGTGGTTTCCAATCCTGACGGAACTCTGAGCCTTGAAGCGTTGAAGATCATAGGAGGCTTATTGAAGCTCGCACCAAGTCTTGCGGCCTTTGGAAATCCCACGCCGGTATCATACCTGCGGTTCATTGCACGCAAAGAATCACCGATGCACATCTGCTGGAGCGCCCGAAACCGTCTGGCTCTAATACGCATACCATTGTGGTGGAGCTTCAAGAAAGCAAGCGAAAAAGCAGAGAGCTGCAGAGAAACCTTCGAATACAGGGCCCCAGACGCCTTTGCCAATGCTTACCTCCTCTTTGCTGGACTGACCGTGGCAGCGGGTTATGGGCTGAAGAACTCGAAAGAATCGCTGAAGCTTGCTGAAGACTTGCACATTGAAGCAGCTGAAAACGAAGGCAAGAATCTTGAGGTCTTGCCACGCTCATGCAGCGAAGCAGTCGAAAATCTTGAGAGAGACAGGCATTATTATGAAGCAACCGGGGTCTTCCCAAAGAGACTCATCGACGAAACTGTGAGAAAACTGAGAGCTTTCGAAGATAAGAACATTTGGAAAGAGTTGTCCAGCAACCCAGAGAAAATAGAAAAGACAATAATGGAATACATTCACTACGGCTAGTTCAGACGCGCACAACTATCTACAGAATCAAAACGAAACCGTAAGCTCTAAATCTCTTAATGAACGTTCTCTTCAGAGAGAAGGCTAGTGGGCCCGTGGCTCAGTCAGGCTAGAGCGGCGGACTCTTAATCCGTAGGTCGCGGGTTCAATTCCCGTCGGGCCCGCCAGACCCTTTTTGGAAAAGAGACTTCAAAGAGAAACTGAGGGTTCCAGCGTTTGGGCATTTTGTTTGTTGGCGATATTGAGGACGCGAAAACCATAAATGCCTTCACCTTGGTCTAATACAACATCGCTGTGTCAAACCATGTGAAAGAGATGAGCGGTTTGGTTAAAGTGATATGGCACGGTCATGCGTGCTTCGAACTGCAGGGAGAAGGCGTCACAATAGTGACTGATCCTTTTAAGGGAATTGGTATTCCGGAGCCTAAAGCGGCTGCTGACATCGTGCTTTGTTCCCATAGCCACCAAGATCACAACAACGTCAAACCGGTCTTGGGGAAAGAGGGACAGATGCTGGAAAGTTTCGTAGGCTCCAAAAAAGTGAAAGGAGTGTCCATGAAAGGCGTTGCTGCTTTTCATGATGAAACGAAGGGTTCCAAACGCGGGAAAAATAGCATCTACACCTTCAGCTTGGATGGCGTACAGTTCTGCCACCTCGGAGACTTGGGACACGAGTTATCCTCTGCAACTGTTGAGGAGATAGGAAAGGTCGATGTATTGTTTGTCCCTGTGGGAGGATACTTCACCATAGGACCCGAAACTGCCACCAATGTCTGCGAAAAGTTGAAGCCCAAGATAATATTTCCCATGCACTATCGGATGCCAAGGCTTCCCTCTATGTTTGACCTGTTGAAGACGGTTGATGATTTCTTGGAGGGAAAGAAAAACATAGAGAGGAATAAAGGGCCTGTCGTGAACATCGAAGAGCATAAATTGCCTAAGGAAACAAAGATAATTGTTCTGTCCCTAGAATAGTCGAGCCCTTCGTTATCTTACAACCTGCGCCGCTTAGGGTTGCTTGATCATGACCGAGTGGACAAACGATTCGGAAAAAAACGAGCGCTGCTAAGCCGAGGCTCACAGTTTGTCTCTTGCTGCTTTCACCGCTTTCACTGTCCTAGCTAGGAGAAGCTGTGCCGCCTCCTGTGTGGGCCATCCTCCCAGGCCGCAGTCGGGCCCTGTGAATGTCATCCTGTCTCCGTACTTGTCTTTGGCGGTTTCAAACCTTTTTCGTATGATTCTCTCGTCTTCGACCATTTGCTCGGCGTTTGGTTTCGTTATTCCCTTGTCATAAAGCTCTGCCATGATTGAGTTTATGTCTGTCCTGGATACACCTACTCGTATCTGCTTGTCTGCTTGATCAAGCATGTTTTTTGACACGCTGTCAATGTTTTTCGGGGATGCCGCATATTCAATTGATAGGACATCGATGTTCCTGACGTTGAGCAGATCGGTGATCTTGGATGGTGAATGAAGGTGAATCTGTCTTGTTGCGCCATCGAAGTTGAAGGCTGTTTCCAGAGCACTTTGAATTACTTCTTTGTCTGTGAAGATGTCTTGAAAGCCAAAACTCGGCTCGTCCAAAGAGACAGCGACTGTCTGGACGTATTTTGAGTTTAAGGTCGAGTTTTTCGCAAACCGCTTAACGTTCTCTGCGAACATTTGGAGGATGTCCTCGTGGACGACAGACCCGATTTCCTTCAAGTATAGCTCGACTGGTCCCATCATACACACCCTGAGCCGCACCTTTTCTCCTGTTTCTTCGTAGAGTCTTTTGGCTTCACAGCCGATGACATACACCTCCGGCAGTACTGCGCGTTCTGTGTTGATCAAGTATGTTCCTTCATTCATCGAATCTCTGAGAGGGTCTGCCAACTGTCTGTGCATATCGTAATGCTGTGGATAGTTAACGATATCGAGTCCTGCCTCGACTTTTTTCATGAAAGAGCCTATCACTACTTGATTGAAATTGTTCAACAAGAATTCGTCCTTGCCAAGGTGTTTTCCCTCGATTATTGCTTTTCTTGCAACGCGATATGCCTCTTCAAACACTTTACTATCGGTATACGCAGGCAGGGGAAAACTACCGACATCATCAACAAGGGTTGCCATAAAAACATGTTAAAACGCCAAGCGATTTAAAGCTATTTTGACGCGCGCTTGAACAAAAAAGGCAGGTTAGACATTGGTAGCGCTCTTGCTTGATCCGGCTAACTGATGAATTCTGCTTTTATCAACGTCACGTTCGTCAATGGTTTGCCATCATTCGCGGGATAAATAGGCACTTTGCTAATTGCGACAACGACGTCCATGCCTGCCACTACCTTGCCGAAAACCGAGTAATTGCTGTCCAAGACGGCAGGGTTCGTGTCCTTCAAGTTTATGAAAAACTGGCTCGTAGCAGAGTTGGCTGCGACCGATCCATCGGGGTTACTTGCTTTCGCCATGGCCACGTATCCCGCCAAGTTGCTGTGCTTGTTGGGGAGCTCATCCTGAATCGTGGGCACTGTTATTCCCTTTGACGTGACGTCTCCGCCTTGGATCACGAAACCCGGAACAACTCGATGAAAGATTGTTCCGTCGTATGCGCCTATTTTTGTGAGGTTTTTGAAGTTCGCCGTTGTGATAGGCATGTCACCATACAGCTCAATCGTTATGTTTCCCATACTTGTCACGAGGAGAACCGTGTTTGACTCCGTGTCCGCTGGCTTGCCACTATTCATCTGATAGGCCACGACCGCACTGATGATAACCATCAGGACGATTATGGCTATTATTGCATTTCTGACGTTATGAGACTTCTTACGCCTGTGCCGCATGGTAGAACCTTAGACACAAGAACATATAAACATTAGATCCCAAAAAGGGCCGAAACAACAATTGAAACACCTGCAAAAACAGGGGTTCTGGCTGTGTGTTGAGCAAGCTGACTAGGTGGGCGACGTTCTTCAAGTCAGCCTTTCCATCATAATTCCCTGGTACCCTGCTGGAAACGTCCGCGTGCGTATAGGCTTCTTTCTGAACAAGAGTGTCCCCTGCCTTCATGAGCTAGCGAGCCGCCCAATCGTCAGGGTTTTTGTATTCAGTTCTTGGCCCTTCCTGCCACAATGCATCAAACAATTCAAGAAATTTCTTTCTTGGAAGTGGCTTGATCATCTTAAGACATCACTTGCAACATTCTGGAGCAGTATTACCATATATACCCGATTTCGAATGTTACAATATATCAAAAAACGATATGTGCTATTGAATACATATGCTGCACGTTCTGGTGCAAAACGGTTTCCCAAGATTTTGAGCGCAGAGCGAGGGTTCTATGATACATGCGGAAAGAAATATACCTTGAGCCGGGTTTCTTGCTGCAAGAAGCAATATATCTTGGGAGCTGCCCTATCACAACTTGAAGACTGGGTTCAACCGTGGGATTCTGGGGAAAAGTCGCCTTGTTTCTGATGCTGCTGTCGGCTGTCGACTTTTTTGTCGCTCTGTTTTTGCACGTACGCTTCACAGACGTGATGTTCATGGAGGGGATATTGATCTTCGCGTTTGGAGCGGTCATCGCTTCGGGAATCGGAAACCTTCGCAGAGAGACATGGACAACGTTGAAAACGGATCCCCAAGGTCACACAGAATACTTGGAGGATCAACGTTCAAAAGAAGATAGAGACGGAATCATACTAATGATCGTAGGTGCGATTATCATAAGCTTGTCCATCGCCGCAGCTCTATGGTAGAGAGCCAGCGCGCTGAAAGCAGTCACAATTCTTCGGCAACGGCAACGAGCGCGGTAGAGGAAATGAAGCTCGCGGAAGGTGGGCTTGAATATGCATACACAGCTCAAGAAGCTATGACGCTGTTCAAGAAAGGAAAGTAAAATGAACGGAACTTCGTGTTGATAATGAAAAACACAGAGTAACAAATATAAGCAAGAATTGTCCCATGGAACTCGATCGGTGTATCATGATGAGTATCTGGAAGCTTCGTTTGTCTATGGCTGGGACGCTTGCCCTAATACTGGGTTTGTCAACACTGTTCTTCACGGTCATTCTGAGTCTGACCGGAGCTTTTGATTCTGGAAATCTTGGGTTCTTGATGCTAGGTGTTCTGGTTGCAGGGTTTAACGTTGTCCAGTGGCTTGTTTCACCCTACATAATCGATGCTCTGTACCACGTGCGTGCGATGTCTGCAACTGAGGAGCCGAAGCTTCATGAGGTTGTTGATGACCTCAGCAGGAAGAGTAACATTAGCAAGCCTAGGCTTATGCTTGCGCAAATCCCGATACCAAACGCTTTTGCCTACGGTTCGCCAATAGCTGGAACTCGCATAGCCGTTACGAGTGGGCTTTTGAAAACGTTGGACCAAGGTGAGGTTGAAGCTGTCGTCGGACATGAACTTGGACACCTAAGACACAGGGACGTGCAGATCATGATGTTCGTTTCATTGTTGCCTGCAGTGGCCTACTTCATAGGTTACTCCCTCATGCTTTCAGGCATGTTCGGAGGAAACCAAAAGAATCAAAGCAGCGGCGCAGTGATAGGCATAGTCTTCATGGCTTTTTCATTTATAATGAACCTGTTCATACTTAATCTCAGCAGGCTACGCGAATACTACGCTGACAGACACAGCGCGTCAATTGTCGACGGCGGCTCAGAGAAACTCTCGACAGGACTGGCAAAAATAGTAAGTGCAAGCAAGAACATGGGAAGGATGAAACAGCAAACAAAGAACCTGAACGGCTTCAAAGCGCTGTTCATCACCGACCCTGACCGCGCAAACGTTGATTCTGCTGAATTATCCGCTATGTCAGTCGGAGACAAGCAAAAGCTAGTTCAAGAGATAATGTCAAAGAAGCTGACAACTGGCGATCGGATCCTTGAGATCCTCTCAACACACCCCAACATAGTCAAGCGACTGAAAGCCTTACAAGAGCTGGCCTAACAGCCTAGATATTTCTCCAATTCTTGCCTTTCTCTCCTTTTTGTTACAGCAAAAGTTAAAGGTCACAGGCCAGCCTACTTGCACTCAACAGGCGTGATCTCCATGCAGGCTCAGAAAGTTTTCTCAGAGATAGAAGAATTGAAGACCGACATGACCCGTGTTCTGATGGAGCTAATTCGCATACCCGCAGTGTCTCCTGAAAACGGTGGAGAAGGAGAACTAATGAAGGCTGAAAGACTAATCAAAATTCTTGACGACGTGGGGTTTGACAAGATAGAACGGCACGATGCAACGGACGAAAGGGTGCCGTCGAAGAAGAGGCCTAACATAATCGCCTACTGTCAAGGGGAGAAAACCGCAGAAAAACTCTGGATAGTGACACACCTAGACATAGTCCCGCCTGGGGAAGACTCATTCTGGACCGTAACCAAACCTTTTGAACCTCTAGTCAAAGACGGCCGAGTGTACGGTAGGGGCAGTGAAGACAACACGCAGTCGACGGTTGCCTCCATTTTCGCAATGAAGGCCCTGAAGAATCTAAAGGTGAAACCGAAAAGAACAGTAGCCCTGTGTTTCGTTGCGGATGAAGAACAAGAGAGCACGTACGGCATCCGACACCTAATAAAGCAGCACCTTTTCAAGGCCGAAGACTTGGTGGTTGTGCCCGACGGCGGAAGAGAGGATGGAAGCTTCATAGAGATTGCCGAGAAAAGCGTTCTGTGGCTAAGAATGCGCACGATTGGAAAGCAGACTCATGCAAGCCGACCTGAGACTGGCCTCAATGCCAACCGCATCGGAATGCAGTATGCGTTGGCGCTCGACAAGATCCTGCACAAGGAATACCCTGCTAGGGACAAGAGTTTCGACCCGCCAACGTGCACCTTCGAACCAACGAAGAGGGATAGAAACGTCGACGCCGTGAACATCGTTCCCGGTGAAGACACGAACCATTTTGACTGCAGAATACTGCCACGCTACAGCCCAGACGAAGTGCTAGGCACCGTGCGCAGAGTTGCGGCAGACTTTGAAAAGAAAACTGGAGCGAAAATAGAAATCGAAGTAGTGCACAAAACCGTTGCTCCCAAACCGACAGACGCTGACGCCCGCGTGGTCGTCATGCTGAGAGAGGCAATAAGAAAGAGTCTGAAGGTAAGGCTGAAAGTCGGGGGAATAGGTGGAGGAACATGCGCTGCATACTTCCGTGAAGTTGGTATCCCGGCGGTTGTTTGGGGCGCAATGGACGAAGTTGCACACGCGGCTAACGAGTACGCGAAAACAGAGAATCTCGTCAAAGAAGCCAAAGTGTTTGCTTATCTGGCGACCCTGTAGTTGCAACTGCCAAATCAGCCAGTGCTCAAGCACTTTTGTCTAGGTAGTGTCACAGCAGCTTCAGGCCTCTGTGATGAAAATTCAAGGCGCATTCTGCAACTTGTCTGAGTCACGCTTGATATAGCAAAATCATTTTAAGCCATATTGTTTGTTTATCTCCAACACGGAGCTGTGGACTTTGAAAGAGACTTCTCGCATATTGTCTCAGGCATGCAAAGAGGGACGAAAGTCTCTTCTTGAAACCGAAGCGGAGACTGTCTGCATGGAGTACGGCATACCGGTCACAAGGTTTGAGTTAGCAAGAAGCGAAGGGGAAGCAGTCAAGTTCGCAAGTGCAATCGGCTTTCCTACGGTTTTGAAGATTGTTTCGCCGGACATCATCCACAAGTCGGACATAGGCGGTGTTATCATCGGCCTGAAGAACGCAGACGACATACGCCACGGTTACAACCAGATATTGCAGAATGTCAAGAAGCACGATCCAAAAGCCAAGATTGCAGGCATCTTGGTCCAAGAGATGGCCCCGCCTTCAACAGAGGTCATAGTGGGCGCCATCAAGGATCCGCAGTTCGGCCCTGCAATAATGTTTGGGCTGGGCGGAGTCTTCGTCGAAGTTTTGAAGGACGTAGCCTTCAGGATTGCCCCTATAACAGAAGATGACGCTCGTGAGATGATAAGCGGAGTGAAAGCTTATCCGCTGTTGAAAGGTTACCGAAATACGCCTCCAGCAGACGTAGACGCGATAGCGAAGATTCTGCTGAGCACTTCGAAACTGGTCACTGACCATCTGGAAATCAAAGAGTTAGATCTGAACCCCGTTATCGTCTACGAAAAAGGGGCAAAAACCGTCGATGCACGGATAATACTGGAATAGACTTGGAACCCAATTTGTCGATGTGACTTCTGACAGGAACAGGTGGTCGAGACTATCAAACGGTTTTTGCGTTGCGAAACTAAAGGGTTGTGAACCTTTGTCACAGCGTAAGAAAACTGAAATAATCGCAGAGTTGAACGAGAAGCTTTCGATACTGAAAGACCAGCAGAATAGACTGGAAGCTGAAGCACGCGAACGGGCGGAGAAGCGCAATAAGCTTCATGGACGGATGAAAACGATGCGAGACGAGGCTCTTGAGCTTCGGGGTCAAAGAGACGAACTGAACAGCAGAGTCAAAGAATTGAAGCAAAAACGAAACGACGTGACAGCCAGAATCCATGAAAAACTCGAAGAAATGGAGAAGCTTAGAGAAGAGAGCAAGGCTCTAGCAAAGAGAAAACCTTCGAGGAGCCATGTAACTCTGCAGAAAGAGGTTGAGAGCATCGACTGGACGATTCAAACGACTTCCTTGACATTGCAAGAGGACAAGGAGTTGGTGGAGAAAGTGAAGCAATTGGAGACACAGTTGGCAATCTATAGGAAGCTCGAACGACTGAGTAAAAAAACCGCTCAGCTGCGAATCGAGGTGAGGGCGATGAAGTCTGAAAGCGAGCTTTTGCACGGGCAATTGACGGAAAACGCACAGAAAAGTCAAGAAACTCACGGGAAGATGCTTGAAAGAATCGAGGAATCAAAAGCAGTCAAAACGGAGGCCGACGGTATGCACAAGCAATTCTTGCAGGCGAAAGAAACAACTGGACCGCTGCAAGAAGAGGTGAAAGTGCTGTTAACTCAAATCAGGCAGTTAAAGGGAGAAGTGCGGGAGGAAGTGCAGAAGGAAAAAAAGGAGAGCCAGGATGCTCTTCGCGAAACTCTTGAAAAGCAGGCAAAGGAGAAGTTGAAACATGGCGAAAAGTTGAGCTGGGAAGAATTTCAACTTCTCGCAGAAAAGGGAATGACAGACCAAGATTGAAGTGGCCGTCTGTTACAAGCAGGGTTGAGAAACCTTAGTCTACTATTCTTCCTTTCTCTGCCACTAGTTTTCCGTCTTTGAAGACTTTCTCTGCTAGGTTAATGCCGTAGTGATATGCAAAGAACTTGTGATTTGGTGCATCAAAGATGACTATGTCTGCCTTTTTTCCCTCCTCCAAGCTTCCTATTTCATGGGCTCTCTCTATAGAGTGTGCAGCGTTGATTGTTGATGCTGTAAGCGCCTCCTCTGTGGTCATTCTCATCTGGAGAATTGCAATAGTTATCATCATCTGCATTGATTCGCACATGTCTGCCGCGCTCAGATCGGTTCCTAGCGCTATGGGCAGTCTTTTGTTGATGATTTCTCTCGCTTTTGCATACGTGCCCAAATAGCAGAATGGGGTTGTTGGCAAGAATGTTCCGATTATGCCTTTTTTCACCAGAGCTTCGATTTCCTCGGGTGGTGTGAAGATTAGGTGGTCAGCGGAGATGACTCCCAGCTCTGCGCCTAGTTTTGCTCCTCCGCTATGAGCCAGCCAGTCAGCATGAATTCTCAACTTCATTCCGTATTTTCTGCCCGCCTCGAGTATTCGCCTAGACTGCTCTACGTTGAAGTATCCTTTCTCGCAGAACACGTCACAGTATTCAGCCAGTTTTCTCTTCGCAACTTCTGGAATCCATTTTTTAACTACTTCATCTGTTAACTGATCAACCTTGTTTTCGTATTCGAAGGGAATGCCTTGAGCCATGAAAGTTGGAATCAAGTCGACTGGATGCATCTCGTTAAGTGCTTTGATTATTTCTAGTTGTCTGATTTCGCCTTGAAGCGTCATTTCATATCCGCTTTTCGCTTCTATCGTTGTCGTGCCGTGCAGTAGCATCGTGTCAAGTATTCTGATGGTTTTTTTGAGCAGTTCTTCTGTGGATGTTTCGCCAGTCTTTTTTAGGGTTGTCGGCATTCCTCCTCCTCTTGCTTTGATTTCCAAGTACGGCGTACCTTTCACAGCCATCTGCTCAAGTTCTTCCTCTCTTGAACCGGCGAAAACCAGGTGGACGTGAGGATCGATGAGTCCCGGCGTGACGAGTTTACCGCTTGCGTCTATGACTTCAAACCCTTTTTCAAGCCTGTCCAAGACCTCCTTCGTAGTGCCGACGGCCACTATTCTTCCATCTTCGACTGCGACTGCTCCGTCTTCTATTATGGCCAGATCATTCATTTCCTCTTTGATCTGGGGTTTGCAGCTTTTTCCCCTCAGAGTCGCTAGCTCATTTGCGTTGATTATTGCGAAATCAGCTCTTATCGCCATGTTTTCTCCTCTTTTCACGGGTATGCGAGCGCTACACGTCTAGATACTTCTTTCTTTCCCACTCGTGCACGGTGGCGTTGTAGTCCTTCCACTCCTTAGTTTTGAGTTCCAGGAATTTTTCGCAGAATGCTTTTCCCAAAGCGTCTTGCAAGCACTTGTCTTTAGAGAATTCGTTCAAAGCATCTCCTAGAGTTCCGGGAAGCACTCCTATGCCTTTCTTGGCTCTTTCTTTTTCGCTCATCTCGTAAATATCCTCTTCGACAGGCTCTGGAAGCTCAGTTCTTCTTTTGATGCCATCCAAGCCGGCGGCCAGGATAGCGGCAAACGCAAGGTAGAAATTGCAAGATCCATCCGTGGGCCTGTACTCCAACCTGGTTCTCATCCCTTTTCCAGGTGGAACCCTGACGAGAACTGACCGGTTATACTTGGCCCACGAAAGGTAGACTGGGGCCTCCCACCCTGGTACAAGCCGTTTGTACGAGTTAACGGACGGGTTAGTCACGGCTGCTAAAGCCTTTGCGTGAGCTAACAACCCGGCTATGAAATTCAGGGCAGTCTTGCTCAGGCCATAGCTTCCTTTTGGATCATAAAACAGATTCTGAGCCTTCTTATCGTTTGTAAGACTGACGTGAGTGTGCAGTCCACATCCATAGCCGCCGTGAAAAGGCTTCGGCATAAAAGAGGCAAAAAGTCCCCTTCTGGCCGCTGTCATCTTCACAACAAACTTGACCAAGTAAATCGTGTCAGCCATTCTCAGTGCATCCGCATAGGCCAGGTTCAGCTCGGATTTTCCCGGAGGCACTTCATGATGATGCTTTTCAACCAGAACACCGGCGTTTCTAAGATTCTCCGTAATCTCAAGTCTCAAATCAGCGCCAACATCTGCTGGAGGACTAGCCAAATATCCTGCTTCATCGATTAGTCTTATGCTGCCGTCTTCGCCCTTTTTGAAAACGAAATACTCTATCTCGCTGCACGCGTTATACTTGACACTGGTCCCCAGGTTCTTCTTGGAATCGTTCACAACCTTCTTAAGTATGAACCTTGGGTCAAGCTCAAAAAGTTTATCTGATTCCGGCTCGTAAATGTCACAAACCACTCTTGCCACTTTCTGAGGGAAAAGACTGGTTGGCAGAATGGCGAACGTGTCCACGTCCGGCACGAGTTTCAAGTCGCTTTTGCTTATGTCTACCATGTCGACGGATGAACCATCCGTGTGTATGCCGTCTTCAGCAACCTTTGACAACATCTCAGAGGGAATCCAAAGAGAGTGCAAGATGCCAGACAAGTCCGTAAACTGTAACACTATCTCCTTCACGTTTTCCTTTTCAACTATCTTCACAACCTCAGACATGCTCATTCCAATCCCTCACAGAACATCACCTCTTCTTTTATATTATTTTTCTTCTGCATGCGCGCTAGACTTATATTTCGCTGGAATCAGAGCTCCTAGAAGGATTGGAGATTACTGAATGGAGTTTAGGGTAAACGGGATTCCAATTGAAGATACTTTCTGTGAGACGTTTACAGTTCGAATCGCCAGGATACTTGTAACCTCTGTAAACAGAAAATGGGCTCTGGAATCAGCCTTGGAAACCAAAGGCCTTGGCAGATCAGCCACTATTCCACCTTCAGAAGCCTCCATAGAGGCTGAAGCTAAGCCTGAAGAGACTCCCGACGGCAGACCGGGTTTCATAATCCAGTTCATTGACAGAAAGCCGGAGCCGTTGAAAGAATGGCTCGTAGTCAGAATAAGGAAGGGAATCATGCCCTATCCTAAGACTAGCGTGTTTGATGTTTTGCCATCGGGAATGGCTGAGGAATTTGTGGATATCAAGGGCACAATCATACAGACCTTCGGAGACGGATTTGAAGAGGAAACCGAGGTTTTCGGAAAGAAGGTTTTCAAGATACCGAGGATGGACGGTTATTTTCTTGTTGAAAGAAGATTCGGAATCGCGAAAGGCGTGGCTGGTGGCATGTTCCTGATTCTAGCGAGGTCGGATGAAGCCGCGTTGAAAGCTGCTGAACGGGCTGTTGAGGACACGAAAACCGTTCCTTATGTAGTCGGGAAGTTTGCTGCTTCCGGAACCAAGGTCGGAGGGAAAAACTACAAGGATGCTATAGCCACAACCAATGATGCATACTGTCCTTGCCTGGCGGGAAACGAGGGGAGCAAGATCCCTGAGGGCGTGAAATGCGTCTACGAAGTCATAGTCAGTGGATTAAGGCTGGAGGATGTAAGTAGAGCAATGAGAGTCGGCATAGAAAACGCGACAAAGGCTCATGGAGTGACGAGAATAACCACAGCAAACTATGGTGGAACCTTGGGTAAAGGCAAAATTCATCTACAAAGCTTGTTTGACCTCAAAAGTTGAAGACATCCTGCGACATGAGCGAACCTAGCGCGTGCTAGAAACAGAAGATTAAAGTGGGCATTCATCAATTATACTCACGTAACGAGATACCTATGAAGGAAAGCGAAGAAAAAGAGCAGAAGAGAATCCTCGTTCTGTGCGTGGATAGAGACGCGGATTTGGAAGCCAAAGCTGGGGTGAAAACCCCCCTTATCGGAAGAGGAGAAAATCTTGACGCCGCAGTCGCGTTGGCTCTGAGAGACCCTGAAGAGCCGGACGCAAACGCTATGTTTGAAGCAATACGGGTATACGATCGCTTGAAAGCAGAGAACAACCCTACAGAGACTTTTGAGATTGCCACGTTGTCAGGTTCTGAGCTCGGCGGTGTCGGCGCGGACAGAAAAATCGTAGCCGGGTTGAAGGAACTACTAGATTCCTTCTCTGCCAGTGAAGTCATCTTGGTGACGGACGGGTATTCGGATGAAGCGGTTTTGCCGCTTGTCCAGTCAAGGGTGCCCGTTTCATCAGTCAGAAGAATCGTTGTGAAGCACAGCGAGTCAATTGAAGAGACCGCTGCTCTTCTTTCACGGTACCTTCGAACAGTGATGAATAACCCTCGCTATTCACGTGTGGCCTTAGGCCTGCCCGGACTGCTCATTCTGATTCTGGGAATCCTGTCCATCTTCGGATGGGTTCAATACTACTTGATCGCGTTTGCACTTGTCCTAAGCGTTTTCCTAGTAGTCAAAGGATTTGGAATTGACAAGTCTGCCAAAGACTTCTACAGGTGGGTGAAAGAGTACTCTCCGCCCCCGCTGAGAGTGCAGATATCAAATTTCTCCTTGGTCGCCGGGGGATTGTGCGTTGTGCTTAGCGTATACTTAGGATGGACAAATATTCCGCCCGCAGAAGTTGCAGCTTGGCTAGGTAACGTCCCGCGAATTATCGGTTTCTTCATAGGAGGTGCAGCAACCTTAATAGTGGTCGGATTCTGCCTGCCACTCTTGGGTAGGGGTATCCGATGGTACATTGAGCGTGACGCTAGGTTGTTGCGAAACGCGGTGCTAATCGTCATTGTCGGTTGGTCGCAGCAGATTCTCATTGCAACCTCTGAGCTGCTCATTACTCCGGAAATCGGCTATGGGAGGATCATTTTCGCTATCGTTGTCGGCATCTTGATGGGCATAGCTTCAGTGCTGGTTATTTTCGCGGTTCACAGGGCTAAGAGAGGCTTTTTCGCGGAGACAGAAGAGCAGGCTGAAGAGTTTGGGGATTCTTGAACGCCCGGCAATGAATGTCTTCAAACAGATTATGCTTGGAATGGAGAAAGTCTTAATTGAGACTATTGGAAGTTAACTGACACGAGGACGATTATTGGTGCACCAGTGTGACTAGGCCACGAGGTTTGAGCAGTGATTAAATCGTTGCTTTCTGCAATCGGTGCCTATAAGGTTTATGAGGGATGGCTTTGGCGTCAAGTTGAAAACGGCGACAAACCAGAGCATATAGCGATAATTCTGGATGGAAACCGAAGGTGGGCTTCGGAAAAGGTGCTTAACCCGTGGTTTGGCCACGAAAAAGGAGCAGAAAAGGTCGAGCAACTGCTTGACTGGTGCCTGAAACTCGATGTCAAATCTGTAACTCTCTACGCCTTCTCCACCGAAAACTTTAGCCGCCCAGAAGATGAAGTCAAGGAAATAATGCGCATCGCCGAGGAACGATTTCGGGAGCTCTTGACAGATGAGCGGATACGTAGAGACAAGATACGCGTCAAAGTCATCGGCAGAGTAAATCTCCTGCCTGAAGGTTTGCGGCAGCTCATAGAAGACGTCGAAAAATCAACGCAGGATTATGACAAGCATTTCTTGAATTTTGCTTTTGCTTACGGTGGAAGAGCCGAGATTGTGGATGCTGCGAAGAAAATTGCCGAGGAAGTGCACGAGGGAAAACTGGATCTTGAAAAGGTTGATGAGCAGGTGTTTGAACAGCATCTCTACACCTCACACATGCCTAATCAAGATCCCGACCTAATCATTAGAACCTCGGGTGAAGAGAGACTCAGCGGCTTCTTGCTGTGGCAGTCTGCCTACAGCGAGCTCTGCTTCTTAGACGTCTACTGGCCTGATTTCCGCTCAATCGACCTGCTGCGCGCGGTCAGAACCTTTCAGAAGCGTAAGAGACGTTTCGGCGAGTAAGCATCGTCATGCTCTCTTGCGGGCGCTAACTATCGAGACGACATCTCTATCCTTGAGTATGTAATCTTCGCCTACTCTTTTCTTCTCTCTAGCCTCAACCGCGTAGATGAAGCCTTCTCCGAGTTCCGTGTGAATTATGTAAGCAAGTTGGCGTGCAGTCGTTCCGTAGGGCACAAGATAAGCGTCTGGCAAAACTCTGCCCATGTGATCTGCCAAATGTTCCAAATCCTCAACGGGATACACGGTAATCATGCTTAAGAGCTTGAAATAGGCCGTGTTGATGGCTTCTTGAACGCCCGTCGTGCCAAAATTGAGGAGTATTTTCTCTCTTATGGTCTCCAAGGCCTTTGCTTGACTTTGACTGAGGCTTTCTGGCTTGCACACTTTGAAATTGCAGTCTCCCGGTCGGTAGTCTATCAGCTGCTTTTCAGCAGCTCTCCTGAGGGCAAGCTCCGCTTCTGCGCAGCAGGGGACGACGAGGCGGTTGGATTCTTTCAGCCGTTCAAAGTTTTCTTGGGAGGGCGACATGTCCATTTTGTTCGCCACAATCAGCATTGGCTTCGCAACTTGCCTTAACGTGTCAACGAACCTGAGAAAGTCTTCATCGCTCCAGAATGTGGGTTTGTCAGCGTTCAACCCTGCCTTTCTTATCGCGTCAAAAACGTGGCTTCTTCTCATGGATAGGCCGCTTAATCGTTCTTCGAGTATCGAAAGCAGGTCTTTGGATTCAGCTTCAACAGTTCTTGCAATCTTGGGCCAGTCTTTTTTGAGTATGTTCGCCATCCACATGGTTATTTCACGTTCGAGGAATTTCACGTCTTCCATAGGGTCGTTTTCGCCTGGCTTGCAGAGTCTGCCCTCGCAGTCCGTTCCCCCCGAAGCGTCAACTATGTGGATTAACGCGTCAGCCTTTCTGATTTCGTCCAGGAACTGGTTGCCCAGGCCTCTTCCTTCCCAAGCTCCGGGCACAAGCCCAGCGCAATCGATAAACTCCACAGGGATGAGTCTGACGCCGTCCAGGCATATCGAATTAGCCGGGTTGTCACTGACGCCAAATTCCTTGTGCACACACGCTGTCCGAACGTATCCGACTCCTCTGTTCGGCTTTATGGTCGTGAATGGATAGTTTGCTATCTCAGCAGGCGCCAGAGTCGCTGCACAGAAGAATGTCGACTTGCCGGTGTTAGGTTTTCCAACTATACCCAACAGTTTTGAATAGGATTTCTGCATCCAACTCTTCCCACCAAAATTCTGGGTGCCAGCCAGATTGCACTGTGTTTTTCCCTCGAGTACTTTATGATACGTTGCTCTATATGGCTTGCGCTGTTCAATAATCCGCAAAAAAAACAGGCAAGACGTTTTGTGAAAAACGTCGCTTTCTCCCTTTACTCAGCGTGCATTTACTGTTTCTCGACCTCACGTCTGCTTAGCGAAAACGTGAGGTGAAGCCTAGACGTTTTAATTGCAAACCAGCGCTTTCACCCGCAAAACGATAGTTCTGGCGAGAGTTTTAGGCTCGCACCTTGAATTCTGAGTGTTTTTACCAGCAGAGTCGCGCGATAGTGATCAAGCATAAGAAAATCGCAGACTTCTCACGTTTTTAGTTCATATATGTTCCTTTCAACTCTTGGCAATCATAAATTAATATAAAAGCGTCAAGGCTATAGGAAGTAAACTGAAACCTCAAAGGACATGAAAACATGATGTCAAAATTGGCTAAAGAGAAGCTTGCTGAGATGTACGAGAAAATGCTTGAAATTCGGTGTTTTGAAGAGAAGGTTTTCGAGCTTTACGGTCAAAATCTTGTTCCAGGCACCATACACCTCTACGCTGGAGAAGAAGCCGTGGCGGTTGGGGTTTGCAGCTGCCTGCGTAAGGACGATTACATCACAAGCACACACAGAGGCCATGGACATTGCATAGCGAAAGGCGCCGAACTGAAACGTACGATGGCGGAAATTCTTGGGAAGAAAACCGGTTATTGCAAGGGCAAAGGCGGCTCGATGCACATCGCCGATTTCAACATAGGTATGCTCGGCGCAACTGCAGTCGTGGGCGCTGGATTGCCAATAGCTGTGGGCGCTGGTCTGTCGGCCAAGCTCAGAAAGACGGATCAGGTCGTGGCATGCTTCTTCGGCGAAGGAGCTTCCAACCAAGGAACCTTTCACGAAAGCATAAACATGGCTTCAACATGGTCCCTGCCCGTGATTTTTGTCTGCGAGAACAACCTTTACGCCATGGGAACGTGTCAGTCAAGAGTAATGAAAATCCAAAACATAGCCGACCGCGCCGTGGCCTACGGAATCTCAGGCGTGACGGCGGATGGAAATGACGTTTTGGCGGTTTTCGAAGCCTCGCAAAAGGCTGTTGACCGAGCTAGAAGCGGCGCTGGGCCGACGCTTATCGAATGTAAAACTTACCGCCACAAAGGCCACTCGCGGGTTGATCCCGCCAAGTACAGGCCGAGGGAAGAAGTTGAGCAATGGTTAGCCAAAGATCCCATCAAACGCTTCAGAGAAACACTACTGCAAAATAACACTTTTTCACAAGCCGAAATCAAGAAGATTGAAGAAAACGTTGCCGCTGAGATCGAAGAAGCCGTAAAGTTCGCGGTCGAAAGCCCCTATCCTGCCCCGGAAGAAGCCTTAGAAGACGTTTACGCCTAGGAAAGGGACATATCATGAAGAGAACAACCTATCGAGAGGCACTGCGTGAAGCGTTGAGAGAGGAGATGCGCCGGGATTCTTCAGTATTCCTCTTGGGCGAAGACATCGGCAGACAATGGGGTGGAGCCTTCAAGGTTACAGATGGTTTGGCTCAGGAGTTTGGAGACGAAAGAGTCAGAGACACCCCGATATCAGAATCAGCGATAGTGGGCGCGGGCGTGGGTGCTGCGATAACGGGCATGCGTCCCGTCGCCGAAATAATGTTCGGAGACCTAACTGCACTGGCCATGGATCAGATAGCGAACCAAGCAGCAAAAATCAGGTACATGTTCGGCGGCCAAGCATCATGTCCATTGGTAATCAGAACGCCGTTTGGCGCGGGCGTCAACATCGCCTCCCACCATTCACAGAGCCTAGAAGCATGGTTCATGCACGTTCCCGGCCTCCAAGTCGCTGTACCATCAACCCCGTACGATGCTAAGGGGCTCCTGAAAACAGCCATACGCGGAAACAACCCCGTCTTCTTCTGCGAACACAAACTGCTCTATCCAGTCGAAGGTGACGTTCCACAGGAGGAGTACACGATTCCATTCGGAGTAGCCGACGTCAAGAGGAAAGGATCGGACGTTACCGTCGTCGCCACCCTATACATGGTTCATAAAGCGCTAAACGCTGCTGCAACGCTTGAGGAGGAAGGGGTAAACGCTGAAGTCATCGACCCGAGAACACTAACCCCGCTGGACAAGAAGACTATAATTGATTCGGTGAAAAAGACTGGGAGGCTGGTTATCGTGAGTGAAGACTGCAAGACCGCAGGTGTAAGCGCTGAAATCGCTTCAGTGGTCGCTGAAGAAGCCATAGACTATCTGGATGCCCCGATAAAGAGAGTAACATGCGCGGACACGCCTATACCGTTCAGTCCACCCTTGGAACAGTACGTGATTCCGAACGAAAAAGCCATAATCAAGGCAGTCAAGGAAGTTGTCTGAAATGGTGACTAAGATCGTGATGCCTAGGCTCAGCTTAACGATGAAAGAGGGCACGGTCGGCAAATGGTACAAGAAAGAGGGCGAAAGCGTTGAAAAGGGCGAACCGATCGTTGAAGTGGTGTCAGAAAAGGCCACGTACGATCTCGAAGCGCCATCCTCGGGTATCCTGAGGAAAGTCCTTGTGCAAGAGGGCGTTGATGTCCCTGTCAACGCAGTCATAGGCGTCATAACCGCGCCCGACGAGCCCTTCTCAGAAGCTGCAGCAATAACAGAAACACAAGAAACAGTTGAGGCTGAAAGTGAGAAGCGATTTCCAGCCTCACCCGCCGCCAAACGCTTGGCAAGAGAATACGGCATAGACCTGTCAACCGTCAAGGGCAGCGGGCCTGAAGGACGAATAGCGGAAGAGGATGTCCAACGCCTCATCGAAGAGAGGGCCGGGACCGGCCCAAAGGTCAGGCAGACAATCCCGCTGAGCGGCTACAAGAAGACGACGGCTGAACGGCTCTCCATAAGCTTCAGAACAGCCCCGCACAGCACGATAATCATGGAAACCGACGTTTCCAAAGCAGCCGAACTGCACCACAAAACCCAAGTCTCCTACACGACCATCATCGTGAAAGCCGCCGCCAAAGCCCTAAGCGAAATACCCCTGCTAAACTCGACGCTTGAAGGCGACCGAATAAAAATGTTCGAAGACGTGAACGTCGGCGTGGCCGTCGCCACAGAAAATGGCCTAATTGTGCCCGTCATACACAACGCCGACAAAAAAACGCTCAAAGAAATAGACGCCGCCATCAAAGAGCTAACCGAAAAAGCTCGACAGGCAAAACTCACAAAAGAAGACCTAACAGGAGGAACCTTCACCATCACCAACCTAGGCATGTACGACGTCGACTTCTTCACCCCCATAATCAATCCCCCCGAAGCCGCCATCCTCGGCATCGGAAAAATCACCGAAAAACCAGTTGCCTCCAACTCAAGAATCGAAATCAAACCCGTGGTGATGCTAAGCCTGTCATACGACCACAGAATCGTAGACGGCGCACCCGCAGCCCAATTCCTTCAACGCGTTAAAGAAAGAATCGAAAGTATAACGGAACAATAAAACTGAAAATGGAGAGTTGATCGTCGCGTATGGTTGTCAGGGATATGAAGGATGAAGATATTCCCTTGATCAAGAAGTTCAATGTGGAAACTCGTTGGAGAGATGTTCCAAGAAGTCAAAAAGGCGAGCTTGATAGGCATGAATTTGGCGCGCGTGGATCACGTAGACATCGCCCTGATCAAACCCGGAAAGATAGTCGAAGAACGGGTCGAGTTTGACATGATGAACATTCTCCAAATCCAGCGCTCGTAACAACCAACAATGACTGCAACCTTTGCGCACGCGCACTCTCCTTTTATCGAATGTTTCAAATTGTGAGGTCAAACACGATAACGTTCCCCAACACACTGCAGGACCTGACCAGTTTTGAGTCTCAAGAAAATCACGGATTGAGTACTCAAACACAAGGGCTCACAAGCCAACATGCTCTACGCTGAAGCCATGGTCATGCAGGTTTTAACACGCGCGATTCGCTAGCCGAGATCTACGAAGTTGTCAGGCGGCAAGCCGCCCGGAATCTCCCTCTGAATCATCAAAGCCGCCCCCGTGCCGGTCCGTATCTCTATCTTCACCTTCGAGTAAGGCAAGAGCCCGTAAGAGTCTCCCAGCTTTATGACGAGGTAGGCCTTGGCGTTTTCTTTGAGAGCCGTGTCCGTGCTGAACTGACTGTTGTAGATAAAGCACGTCGCATTGGGTTCACCGGTCACGCTTGCCATGAGGTTAGCGATGGACGCATCGCCCGTCGTGCGCACGCCACCGTAGATGTTAGCGAGCGAAAAGTTCCCGCACTGCACGGCAACGACCACGGTGCTGTTGGACAAGTCCACCTGCTCCTGACCCACAGCCAGCTTCAACGGGATTGCGAGATACGTTACGCCCACGGTGGAAGAGTTTGTCTTGCCCGTGACGAAACCGTCAATCTCCAAAGCGGCTGTAGCCTCCTGGATGCCCTTACCTATAGTCGATTTAGCCGTTTGAGCCGCGAAGAAACCCATGTTAATCACGACATAAGCCATGGACGCAGCGATGACCACAAACGCGATGAGCACAATCGCAGCCTCTATACCCACGATACCGCGACTCCGCTTTCGAAGCTTCCTCAACAAACTGTTCATCTTGGCCTTCACCCTTATCCGCGCTCAATATTCAGAATGTTGAGATATAATCTATTGTGCGTCACAAAAAATGCAGACTCGACAGACGGACAAGGAAAAACGGTGACGTTTGCTTTTCACGTTGAAGTAGACGGTTAGGCCTCATCCCGATGGGTTCAATGTGACGCGCGGCGGCTTGCAGCGTGAACGGCGACGTGCACCAGCGTCTTATCTGTTGATTTCCTCCTCGTACATTATTGAAACAAGTTCAGCGATTGCTGGAGCAGCAGTCAAGCCTGGGGACTCTATGCCTATCAGGTTTATGAGTCCGAACAAGTCTTTGTCGGCTTCGTGTCTTATCACGAAATCTCTGAACCCTTCTCCAGGACCTTGAAGTTTCGGTCTCACCCCGGCCGAGTCCACTTGAACCTGATGTTCAATGATGGAGGGCAAGAACCTTCTCACGTCTTCACGAAACTCCTTCTCAGCTGATTCAACTTCATAGTTGATGTCGTTAACGTAGTAAGCGTTCGGTCCCAGCCTCACCGAGCCGGACATATCCGGAGTCAGATGGATCCCGAGCCCCGGTCCCTTTGGGACGGGGTACACGAGCATCTTTACAGGGGGTTTTCCGCTCAGCCTGAAATAGTCTCCTTTGCAGTAGTGCAGTCGGTAGCCGAGCTGGTCGATGTCCAATCCTAGCATGGAGGCTACCTTGTCTGAGTGTAGGCCTGCACAGTTTATGACGGTGTCTGCTCTGACGGTGAACCTTTCGTTGATGCTGGTTCCGTCTACTTCATAGCCCTCGCCGATTTTTTTTGTGGTCGTGACCTCGGTTTTTGGGACGAACAGGGCGTTGTTCTTCTGTGCCTTCGCGTAGAAATGATTCATCAGCTCGTCGGGTTCCACGATGCCTGTTGAGGGTGAATAGAGCGCCTTTTCAACTTCAACGCCGGGTTCCAGTCTTTTGACTTCTTCCCTTTCAAGCATCTTCAGGTCTTCCACGCCGTTTGCTTCTCCCTGTCGCATCAGCTTTTCAAGCTCGTCCGTTTCCTCGGGTTCGATGGCCACTGTCAGTTTGCCCAGTTTCTTGTGGGGAACAGCGTATTTTTCGCAGATGTCATACGTCATCCGGTTGCCCTTCACGCACAGCTCGGCTTTAAGAGAATCGGGCGGGTAGTGGATGCCCGAGTGGATTACTCCGCTGTTGTGGCTACTGGTCTCTTGTCCGAACCTCGCGTTTTTCTCGAGAACGTACACGTCTTGGTTTTTTTCGGAGACTTTTGCGGCCACGGCCAGGCCTACGACGCCGGCTCCGATGATGATGATTTTGGCCTTTTCCATTCGTGACTATCAAAAAGTGTTCGTTAATAAGTCTTTAGTCGGCTGGGCCGGTGCGGGTCGCGACGTTTTTTGGAGGGGTCTCGTGTTACAGGCGGGTTCAGTTTGTGATGATGATTTTTAGGCTCTCTTTTGATTCCTGGGCTGTCTTGAAGGCTTGGGATGTTTGCGTGAGCTTGTAACGGTGGGTTATGAGCTTTTTGACGTTTAACCTGTTTGTCTCCAGGAGCTGCAGTGCTGTTCTTGTTTCCAGGTGTGAGGCTGAGTATGAGGGGATTATCTGAAGTTCGGAGAAGAACAGTTCCTTCGGGCTTATCTGCAGGTGTTTTTCAGGGTCGGTGGGTGCGAAGACGCAAAGTTTGCCGCCTTTTCGAAGGATGTTGATGCCCGCCTCGTAGGCTTCCAAGCTGGGCGCGGTGACGAATGCCACGTCTACGCCTATTCCTTCGGTTTCCGTCTTGACGGTTGTGGTTAGGTCTTTGTTTTTCGGGTTGACTGTGACGTCGGCTCCGAACTGTTCGGCCAGTTTGAGTCGAGAGTCGATGAGGTCGCTCACGATTGTTTTTGTGGCTCCGTAGATTTTTGACAGTGCCGTGTGAATGAGGCCTGTTGCTCCGGCGCCGATTACTGCTACGGTGTCGCCGGTTTGTACGTTGCACTTTTTTATGGCTCTTATGCAGCAGGCGACGGGTTCGATGAGGGTTGCCTCTTCATAGGACAGCTGCTCCGGGATTTTTAGGGTGTCCGTTTGGACGTTGGTGGCTGGGACTTTGAAGTACTGGGCGAAGCCGCCGGGTTTGATGTTTGTTTTGTGGAACTGTTTGCAGAGGGTGTAGTCGCCGTGGAGGCAGTAGTGGCATGTTAAGCAGGCGGCGTGGTGGTGGACGAAGACTCGGTCGCCGACGCTGAACTTTTTGATTTTGCTTCCTTTTTTGGCCACGGTTCCGGCTGGTTCGTGTCCTAGGACGAGGGGGGCTCGGGGTTTGAGGTACCAGTCCATGAGGTCTGAGCCGCATATTCCGCAGGCTTTCATTTGGACGAGGATTTCATCGTCGTTTATTCTTGGCGTGGGCATCTCTTCTATTCGTATGTCCTGTTGCCCGTGGTACATTGCGGCTTTCATGGGGGTTCAATGGTTTCTTTGTGGCTTCGCACTTAAGACTTTCCCGAGAGGCTGCATGGTCATGTTGGCTTGTGAGCCCTTGTGTTTGAGTACTCAATCCGTGATTTCTTTGAGTGTCAAAACGTTGTTGAAGCATGTTGTTTCCGTGCTTTTTTTACTCAATTCCGCGAGGTTTTTGAGTGTCAAAAGTTTCGGCACGCCGAGTTTCTCATGTAGGAGCTGGCGTCCTCATGTTTGAGTACTCGATGCGCGATTTCTTTGAGACTCAAAACTGTTGCATGGGCATGCTGTGGTGAGGGTGCTTGGCCGTTTCCTATGCCGTTATTCTTGTGCCGTTGTAAGTGTGCGTTGGGTTCTGGGTCGGGCGTTCGCGTCTCTTTGTTTTTCCCTCATGTGTTTTCTGTGTGCATCAAGGAAGAGTCTGTTCGAGCGCTCTTTTGGGCGGAAGGTTAGCCAGTCGTCGTGCAACGCTGGAGGGCTGGCTCATTTTCGTGTGGTTGTGCAGTTCTGAAGGCGGGCTTTTTGCGTGTGTGTTTCCTTTGATTCTGGTTTTTGACAGGGGAATGGAGCGGGTGTGGGAGGGAAATCTCCATATACGTGCGTTTACAGTTTCAACTGCGTGGGTAAGGATGAAGGCTGCGTTGCTTTATGGCGTGAGGGACTTGAGGGTTGAGGATGTCGATGTGCCTGGGGTTGAGGTCGGAGAGGTTCTTGTCAAGGTCAAGGGAGCTACAACATGCGGGACGGATCTGAAAATCTTTCAGAGGGGCTATGTTGAGAAGATTATAAGGCTTCCAACGATTTTTGGGCACGAGTGGGCTGGGGAGGTGGTTGAAGTCGGCGAAGGGTTGGAGTGGCCGCGGAAGGGCATGCGCGTCCGCGCGGGCAACAGCGCGCCGTGCTTGCATTGTGCGATGTGTCAGAAGGGCAAGTACAATCTCTGTGAAAACATGATTTGGCTTTGGGGAGCGTACGCCGAGTACGTCAAGGTGTCGGCTCGTATGGTGTTGGTGAACATGCAGGAGATTCCGGAGCACGTTTCCTACTTGGAGGCTGCGGTTACAGAGCCGTTGGCGTGCGTTCTGCACGGTGTCGAAAAGGCTGGGGTGAAGCTTGGCGACACGGTGGCCATCATAGGGGCGGGGCCAATAGGGCTGCTGCACCTGTTAACCGTCAGAAGAATGGGCGCCGAAAAAACGATAATGATTGACCTTGTGGATGAGAGGCTGGACGTTGCGGCGAAACTCGGCGCTGATGAGACGATTAACGGTGGAAAGGAGGACGTTGTTGAAAGAGTTCGACAATTAACTGCTGGGTACGGTGCAGACGTGGTGATAGAGGCTATAGGTTTGCCCGCCACTTGGGAACAGGCCCTGAAGCTTGCGAGGAAAGGCGGTGTTGTCCTAGAGTTCGGCGGGTGTCCTCCGGGAACCGAAGTCAAAGTCAACGCGGAACAGATTCACTATGGCGAGTTGACAGTGCTGGGCACCTTTCACACAACCCCCTTGCACTTCAGAAAGGCCCTTAACTTCATAGCCTCCCGAACCGTAGACGTGAGGCCCCTCATAACGCGCGAAATGAGGCTGGAAGACATTCACAAAGCGTTCGAGGTGCTCTCAACTTCCAAGAACGAAATAAAGATAGGAATAATCCCTTAATCCTCAGCATATTACCTTACTTCTTTTCCTCAGGAATACAAGACCAACACGAATAACCCCACTTTTTGTTCACCTGTCACTTGTCTATTCTATTTTGACTGAGGAAAAACCGATTGATTGGTAGGCACCGAGTGCGAACTCGGTCGTTTAATTTGATTCAATATTCCTGGGCATGTAATGTAGGCTGGTTCAGCAGAACTGTTGATATGAAGAACAATTGTCGACGTGGATGATGATGGAAGATTCTTTCACAAACTTTTTATCGGAACAAGTTGAATTAGATCCTAGCGAAAGGAGTTGAAATGGAAGGGAAACTCGCTTCCATATTACTACTGATTTTACTCTTGGTGAGCACCATAGTATTGGCGCATAACGTTCAACCAGTCAAGTCCGATTATGCTTGGACCGAAACCATTTACATACGGGCCGACGGAAGCATACAACCGTCAACAGCACCGATTTCCAGCGTTGACAACGTGACTTACACGCTAACAGACAACATCACGGGAAACGTTCCAGCCTTTTCCAGCGCAATCAGCATACAAAGAGACAACATCACAATAGACGGAGCAGACCACACGCTAAAAGGCACAAACGCTTCACACTCTGAAGGAATATACCTGTCGGGAAGAAGCAACGTAACAATCAAAAACATGAAAATCACGGCGTTCTTTTATGGCATCTATCTCGATTCTTCTTCTAGCAACAGCGTAAGCGGAAACAACATAACAGCAAACAACGGGACTGGCATCTATCTCTATTCTTCTTCTAATAGTAACAGCGTAAGCGGAAACAACATAACAGCAAACAACGGGTATGGCATCTTGCTCTACTATTCTCCAAACAACACTGTTAGTGGGAACAACGCATCAGCAAACAGCCTAGAAGGCATCTATCTCAGCCTTTCTTCAAACAACACTGTTAGCGGGAACACTGCAATAGCGAACGAAGCTGGCATCATGCTTTACTCTTCAAGCAACAACATAATTAGTGCGAACAACGCAATGGCAAACGTCTATCAGGGCATTGAGGTTGACTCTTCTTCAAACAACACTTTGATCGGGAACAACGCATCAACAAACAGCCAATATGGCATCTTGTTCGACTCTTCTTCAAACAACACCATATACCACAACAATTTCATGAACAACACTTATCAGGTCAGTATTTACAACTCGACGGATACTTGGGATAATGGCTATCCTTCCGGAGGGAATTACTGGAGTGACTACAACGGGACAGACTTGCATGGAGGGCCACACCAGAATGAGACGGGCAGCGACGGGATAGGAGACACACCCTATTCCATAGACGTGGAAAACAAAGACAACTATCCACTCATGCAACCATGGAGCCCACACTACACACGGTATTCATGGCCCACGTTCCATCACGATGAAAGTCACTCGGGCTACAGCGAAAGCCCTGCGCCAGGAACAAACAACAAGCTGTGGAACTACACGACAGGCAACGGAGTGGATTCTTCTCCTGCAGTTGTTGGTGGTAGGGTTTATGTGGGCTCGGGCGATTATAAGGTTTATTGTCTTGATGCTTCAACGGGAGCACAGGTGTGGAACTACACAACGGGTAGCGCGGTGTATTCTTCTCCTGCAGTCGCTGATGGTAGGGTCTACGTGGGCTCGGACGATTATAAGGTTTATTGTCTTGATGCTTCAACGGGAGCACAGGTGTGGAACTACACAACAGGTAACTATGTGGGTTCTTCCCCTGCAGTTTCTGATGGTAGGGTTTATGTGGGCTCGTACGATGGCAGGGTTTATTGTCTTGACGCTTCAACGGGAGCACAGGTATGGAACTACGTGACAAGCGGCGTGGTGGATTCTTCTCCTGCAGTTGTTGGTGGTAGGGTTTATGTGGGCTCGTACGATGGCAGGGTTTATTGTCTTGATGCTTCAACCGGAGCACAGGTGTGGAACTACACAACAGGTAACTATGTGGGTTCTTCCCCAGCAGTTGTTGGCGGTAGGGTCTACGTGGGTTCATGGGATAACAGGGTTTATTGTCTTGATGCTTCAACGGGAGCACAGGTGTGGAACTACACAACGGGTAGCGCGGTGTATTCTTCTCCTGCAGTCGCTGATGGTAGGGTCTACGTGGGCTCGGGCGATTATAAGGTTTATTGTCTTGATGCTTCAACGGGAGCACAGGTATGGAACTACACAACGGGCAACATTTTGGCTTCTGCTCCTGCAGTTGCTGGTGGTAGAGTTTGTGTGAGCTCGTACGATGGCAGGGTTTATTGTCTTGATGCTTCAACGGGAGCACAGGTGTGGAACTACACAACAGGCAACTATGTGTTTTCTTCCCCTGCTGTTGCTGATGGCGTGCTTTACGTCGGCTCTGGAGATGGTTCTGTGTATGCGTTTGGGAAAGTTCTTAGGGTTCCAGAAGATTATGCCACGATACAGGCTGCGATAAATGCAGCTACTCCAGGAGCCACGGTATGGATTGCCCCGGGCGTCTACCACGAGTCCCTGGTGATCAACAAGACGATAACGCTCATCGGCAAGCCTGGAAGTGAACCAATCTTCAATGGCGGCGGAAGCGGAATCGCCATAACAATAGTTTCCAGCGGCTCTGGATCAACCATTGCCGGGATAACGATAACCAGTTGGGATCAAGGTATACTCGTTGACGGCGCGAACGGCTGCAAAATCTACGATAACATAATGTCCCTTATCAACAACAACGGCGTCGTCCTTCAAGGAACCGGCGCCGTCAGCAACCAGGTTTGCGGCAACATGTTCGAACAAGACGCCGTTGCCATCGATGTGACCTCTTCGTCAAGCAGCAACGTCATTTCGCAGAACATCATCAGCCTCAGCTCCATAGGTCTACGAATAGAGACGAGTGGAAACACGATATGTGAAAACATGATATCCGAGAACCAGCTGGGAATCAACATCGTGAACTCCAACAACAACGCCATCTACCACAACAACTTCATGGACAACACCATCGCCTTCCAGCTGTCCAATTCAACGTCACCCGGCAACAGCTGGGACAACGGCTATCCCTCAGGCGGAAACTATTGGAGCACGTGGACTGGCCCAGACAAGAACAGTGGCCCAGACCAGAACATTCTGGGCGTCAGCGACGGCATAGTCGACACGCCATACACTGTTGCCGTCAACAACAAGGACAACTATCCACTCGCAAAACCGTTCCAACTGCACAACGTCGGCATCGCCACCGTAACCTTGGGCAAGACCGTCGTCGGCAGAGGCTACTGCTGCAACATCACCCTGATAATCGTGGACTACGGCTTGTGCGGTGAAACCTTCAACATGGCAATCTGGGTCAGCCAGTTAAGGATTGACCTGCAACCAGTTGTTCTGGCGGACAGGAGCTCCACCGAGATCAACTTCACCTGGGACACTACAGGCTTTCTCTACGGCAACTACACCGTCGCCTGTGTGGCAGACGTTGTTCCAGACGAAACCCTGACCGCGGACAATGACTACGTGTTCAATGTTCCAGTCCACGTGGGCGTTCCGGGCGACGTTTCTGGCACGACTCCTGGAGTGTACGACGGAATCACGAACATGAAGGACATAGCCTACTTGGTCAGCGTGTTCAACACTAAGCCGAGTTCGCCGAACTGGCAGCCCAACGCGGACGTAAATAACGATGGCCTCGCCAACATGAAGGACATAGCAGTAGCCGTCTACTACTTCAACCAACACGAATAACCCCCTTTTTGCTCATCTGTCACTTCTCTATTCTGTCCCGATAGCAAAGGCATTCTTAACTAATGTCAACACGCTCTAGGATTTTGACGCAGAAAAAAGGGGTTTGTGCGGGAGATGCCGGGTGGCGAAAGTTGAGATAGGAATAATCCCTTAATCTGCGGCGTGAACACTTCGCTTTTTCCAGTGCTTCATTCTTTCTGTTGCGCTCCCAAAGAATAGACTTCAGCTATGAATTATAGATTCATAATTCTTTTCTAGCATGAACTTCCTGATATACAACAAGTGAGAAAATGAAAGTGCATGGATACAATCGATCCAAACCAGGCGGAAAACATAAGATAGTTCATGTAAAGGGTTACGTGAGAAGAAAGTAGAGCAGCTTGCTTCTTGCTATGTCTTACACGGCCCCCTTATTTCTGAACGAAAAAGCCCTATAGCGAACGCTATATCAAACCTGTTCCTTCGGCACTTCGCTTGGCTCATGTCCAGAGACATAATGCAATCCATATTCCTTGATGCGTCTGACTACGTGAGGGTACAAAATCAACTCTTCAATCTCCAACTGTTCTGCCATATCTGAACGTATTTGTTTGAGCTTTACCTTTAAGTCTCGCAAGTTTTCCTCGCTTGAAAAGGATACCATCACAGATGGGTGGCACTTGACGCCTGCTTCTGCGAGGTTCTTGAGTGATCTCAGCTGCAACTCGAAGCCCTCTGGTTTTGCACCCGTAAGCAAAGAGAACTCCTGCTCGTTGCATCCTTTCAACGATACTCTTGCGTGAATGAAATCGTATTCGGCAAGATCTCTCGCATAGTCTTCGTCGTATCCAAGTGGTATGCCGTTCGTTTCTAGGATAAATGAAAGCCCCTTGTTTCTTAGCAGATCCAAGAGCTGAAGCAAGTGAGCCTTTCCAATTGTAGGTTCCCCACCGCTGACTCTCAGTTGTCTGAAGCCGCGTTTTCTCGCCAAAGCAGTCAGATTGTCTACTACCTGTTCAGGCGTGTAGAATCTTCCGATGTCAGCCGGACGAAGCATAACAGAGTCTCTAACCCAGCAAAACCTGCACAGCAATCCACAGCCTGCACAATCTGCCGTGACTATTCCACCGTACCATCTTGCTGGCCTAAACCGATAATATTTTTTCTCTTGTCCCTCAGGGCCAAGTCTAGTGACTAGTTTCTCAATTGCCAGATGTCTTTGAATGGAATCATACGACACCTTCAGTCACCAGCCTAACTGTCTTCAAGAAGTCGCGCCATTTATAATGCTTACATAATATGTCAAAAGAACTCAATTTTGGCTTCTTCTCGTCGACTGTTCCATAGAGCGGGCTACATGGCAACGTAGGCCTTGACTTTCGGCTCTGAAGTCGGCTATTCAACAATAACTTTGTTCACTGGCACACTGTTTCGGCAGCCGCATCCAGGACATTTCATTTTAAGACTCGTCATGGAAAACTGCACTCGGCTTGTTCTTGCCTTCATAGCGCGCTTTCAAGTCTCATAGGCACAAGAGAAGACCTAGAAACCCCCGACCGTTCCTTAGGGCCCCGATTAGAGAGAATTTCGTGCATGCCGTAGACAACGAGTTTTTATAAGGATACCTTGATGATATTCTAGAGAAGGGCCTTATGTCTGAAGTTGAAGGCTACATTCTCAGAATTGCCACCAAACAGTGGGTCAATCAAGTCTTCAGCATGGCGATTTACTACACGAACTTGCGCAGGAAGTGGAAGACTGGGCAAACCATACTGTTCGTTCACAAAACCAACGTAGGCGACGCGTTGGTAGGTTATGGCATAATAGAGAAAGCTTGCGAGAAAGATGAGCTTTCTGAACAAGACAAGCATGAGTGTGAGAGAGGCGGCTGGAAAAGAGCCATCGAATTCAGGTATGTGAAACAATTTGATAAACCGCTAGCTGTCAAGGACACGTTTCTGAAAGGCTCAAAACTTCGAGGAAGATATTTTCACGGTTTGAAACTAGACAAGAACCAGCTAGAGGCTATCTTGGCTCAAGCTAAAGCCTGACCGTGGTAACCTGAACATTATTGTCGACAAGGACACGGCCAATTTGTTCATATGACGCTCGATATTCGCAAGGAGCATGGAAAGACCATAGAGGGAACTATCACCGAATGCGAGTTCACAATTCGCGTCGGCAGCTAAACCTGTTGCGTCGAGATCGGCAAAAGAATTTAAATGCCGATTGTGGCTTTATGGTTCTGTCATTGCAGGGGAAGATGCGTGGTTAAGTACGTTTTTGTCACTGGCGGAGTTCTGAGTTCGGTGGGCAAGGGGATTTTGACTTCTTCGATTGGCAAAATGCTTCAGGCAAGAGGCCTGAAAGTTACCGTCATAAAAATTGATCCTTACGTGAACGTTGACGCTGGAACGATGAATCCGTACATGCACGGCGAAGTGTACGTGACTGATGACGGCGGTGAAACAGACTTAGACTTGGGCTGGTATGAACGTTTTCTTGATTTGGACTTGCGGAAAGAAAACAACATCACCACGGGCTTGATCTACAAGGCGGTCATCGAGAAGGAGAGGCGCGGAGATTTTCTTGGAAGATGTGTGCAGATTGTTCCGCACGTGACTAACGAGATAAAGCATCGCATACACACCGTTGCCAAAGACTCATGCGCTGACGTGGTTTTGACAGAGGTCGGCGGCACCGTCGGAGACATTGAAGGACTGCCCTTCCTCGAAGCGATTCGCCAGATGCGATTGGAAGAGGGCATGGAAAACACGTTGTACGTGCACGTGGCTCTTGTGCCCATCCTGGACGTCACACAAGAAATGAAAACGAAGCCCCTCCAACACAGCGTCAACGAACTGCGACGCATCGGCATACAGCCGGACACTATCGTTGCAAGAAGTCCAGAGATGATAGACGCTGAAGCTCTGAGAAAAATAGCCCTGTTCGGGACGATACCCGAGAGCGCGGTTTTCTGCTCCTACAACGTTGAATCAGTCTACAAGGTTCCCCTAATCTTGGACGAGCAAGGAATGGGTGACTTTGTCTGCAAAAGATTCGGGTTCTCAGAAGCCAAGAAAGACTTCAAAGAATGGAAAGAGTTCGTTGACGCCGTCTTGAAACCGGAGTACGAAGTGAAAATCGCCTTAGTCGGCAAGTACGCTGGGCTAACTGACAGCTACGTCAGCATGGGCGAGGCTTTGCGACACGCAGGAGCTGCATGCAGAGCGCGAGTCTGCATCAGTTACCTTGAAGCTGAGAAGCTTGAACAGAATCCTAAATGTGCGGAGATGCTGAATGGGTTTGACGGCATTTTCGTACCTTACGGTTTCGGTCCCCGAGGCACTGAAGGAAAAGTAATGGCCATAAAGTTTGCCAGAGAGAGCGACACTCCCTTTCTGGGAATATGCTACGGTTTTCAGCTCGCCGTGATAGAATTCGCTCGGCACGTCTGCAATTTGAAGGAGGCAAACAGTACAGAAATCAACCCGGACTCGCCCAACCCCGTGATTGATTTGATGCCTGAACAACGTGGGATAGAAATCAAAGGAGCCACCATGCGACTGGGAGCTCATAAAATAATCGTGGAGCCCGGCACCTTGGGCCACAGGCTCTATGGGAACGGGGAGATTTACGAACGTCACCGTCACAGGTTTGAGGTTAACCTTGACTACTCGGAAACGCTGAGAAAAAACGGTTTGGTCTTCTCAGGGAAGAGCACTGATGGCAGAAGGATGGAACTTCTAGAGCTGCCTGATCACTTCTTCTTTTTCGCTTCACAGTTTCACGGAGAATTCAAAAGCCGACCAGGAAGACCCGACCCAGAATACTACGGTTTCATAAAAGCTTGTTTAGACAAAAAGCAGGGCAAAACCAAACCCCGGCTTGGTCAAGAGATAAAGTTGCCTGCTTAGGCACAGAAATATGGAAAGCACATTGCTGTCAAGGGTTTGGAAAAAGCTTACTGTGTTCCTGCATCATGCACCGGTTCATAACCATTATTATGCCCGCTTGTCTCGCCGTTTCTGCCGCTTGTTCATTGATTATATCAAGTTGCATCCAGACTACATAGGGCTTATCGTAACGTTCCTTCAACTTGACGGCCTGCTCGACTATGGCAGGCGTGTCTGCTGAGGGTCTGAAAATGTCGACAATCTCGATGGTTCTCTGAACTTCAGCTGGCATTTCCAACAGGCTCTTGTAACACTTTTCCCCCAGAACCTCGTCCGTCGTGGGGTTCACCGGTACGATACGGAAGCCTTGCCCTTGTAAGTACTTGGCGACACGGTGGCTGTCTTTGGAAGGGTCGCGGGATACTCCCACAACCGCGACAGTTCTGTATTTAGTAAGGATTTCTTTCACATCGTCCTTGACCAAGCTTCTAACCCCTAGGAACTCTGAAAAGTTGTTTCCTGTACTTAAGGCATTCAGTTCTTCCGCGAAGGATAGGGTATTCTTCCCTGCTCTCTAGTGCAACATCCGCTATCTCATTTTCTTTTGTATAGGAAGATGCCTAGACAGCATTTATGGTATGAATAGCGCGTCCGCCTTTCAATGACAGCATGCACAAGCTCAAGCGCGCATGCTTGTTCCTAAATTGGTCTAAAATGGTTTTTATTCGCCTTTTACGATTTGAGGACAGTTTTGGACTTCGCATTTGTTCCTGAATTCCTTGCGGCAACCAGCCTTCTCGAACCGGCAGAAGTTTGCAGAACGGAATTAAAACCATTTTTAACCATTTTAGGAACACGCATGCGCGCTAAGCCTTGTGAAAGATTGGAGATTTCTACCGCGCGCGCTCATTTGAGAAGTCTTATAAGCGGTCACCACTTCAAACACAACAATGTAGCAGTTGTCGGTTTTCATGTGATTAGGAGAGAAAGATGAGAAATGGGCAGAAAGGAAGTTATTTTATTCGTTTCAATGGTTTTGCTCGCAACATTCGTGGTTCCTCTAATAGGTTTAACTTCAGCGTCTGAAGTTAGAACTACTACACTCGTTCCTGTTGCAGACTCATTTGTCTCTTATGATACCCCCAAAACCAACGTTGGCAAGGAGCTATATCTGCGCACGGAATATGAGAAGCAAAAAACGGTCCTTAATGCAACATCATTCACCGTTCCTCCTTCGTCGCTTTTTTTCAGCGTATATCTTCCTCAGAACGGAAGAATAACAGGATCCTTCGCGGTAACAGCAGGCGGGAACAAGGACATCAATTTCGCAATAACAGACAGCGCACAAACCACATATTATTACCAGTTGAATCGCGCGACAGCATCAAACTTTTCTTTTGTCGCGCCTTACACAGGTAACTTCTACCTGGTTTTTGACAACTCATTCTCATTCTTCACAAGCAAGACGGTTTCCTTATCTGACGTGATTTTAACAATGGACTCGAACGTAATATCCACGCCGATTTTCCTTCTATTTGATCTTTCAAATATCCCTCCAGAAGCGACAATTAACACGGCAAACCTCTCTCTAAGCTTCAAAGATTCCGGAATAAGCTTGTATAACATTGTGAAGTCATTCGATTGCTCTGAAAGCAATTGGAATGAACAAGCCATAACATTCGAAAATGCGCCTCTATCACAATCATTCTTGACTGAATCATCGTCGCTGAACATGTCTGTCGGCATTTCAGCTGGATCTCGTATCTATATGGATATTAAACCGGACGTCGTGCGGAGTCTGTCAAATGGAAAACTGACCGAGGTAATCGCGGCAGTGGATGGGGAGTTTTGGGCAGGTATTGTTGAGTTCGACTCTAGGGAATCAGAAAATACGCCAAAGCTTGAAATCTCTTACACCTATGTTTCAGCCAGTTCTTCTCTTTCATCATCATTCATGATAGAAGGCCAGAACGTTGCTGTCAATGTTACGACCAATCCTTCCCAACCCCAGGGCAATATTAGGATTCAGTACAGCACCGACCAATTAAAATGGTATGATATAAGTCAGGTTCAGGGCGGATCAGCGTATAATGTTTGGACACCATCAATAACAGGACAAGTTTATGTCAGAAGTGTCTGGGTAGTTTCTTGGAATGGAGGTTCCTATCAAACGACGAGTTCCGTGAGCAGCATATACGTTATGCCGATATCACTTGTTGTGGCCATACCTGTAGCAATCATAGCGGTAGTTGCAGCAATCGTGGGAATACGATATTGGCGAAAAAGAAGAGTCCATGTCAAGAAAAACACCGATTTTCAAGCACCTCAAGTGCCTCCGCCCACCTAGCGCGTGTAGCATAGTTCGCGGCATACATCCCCATTTGGGTATCTCCCTAATCTCCATCAATTTTCCATAATGGTGAGAATGTACATCTCCTTAGTAACCCTGTCTATGCCCTAATGCGTGCACTATTACTACGCACCATAAGTGACAGAAACGAGACTTTTATGAGACACTTAAGCGATAAGTTTGTGACGATAAGAGATGGGCGGCAGAAGAACCTCAAAAGAGGAGCTGGCACAATTAGAAGCCTTAACTAAGGAAGGACTTACAGCCAGAGACATAGCTCAAAAACTCGATAGGTCTCCGGCGGCCATAAGAAACCTTCGCTACAAGAAACACTTAGTCACCAGGGCACAAGACGAGACTAAAGCCTTGTTTCATCAAAGAGACGAATTAATCAATATTGTGAAGTTTCTTCAGGGAGAGAAAGCGTCGTTAGCTTTTGAAGTGGAATATCTCAGAAAGGAAAGGGCAAGACTTGAAGCAGCCATCGCAACAGACAAAGCTCGTCTAGAAGAAACTCTTGCTCAAGCACTGAAAAACCTGAAAATACAGAGACCCGACTTGTTCACTCTATCTGGTCCAGAGCAAATAGCCATGCTATTAAAAGTGTTCTTGAAATGAGTTCTCACTTGGTTATGAGATAGCGCGTGCTAGACTTGAAGGAACGAGTGTTCAGGGCAATAGAAGAGTTGATGCGGCTATCCTATCCTTCACCATGAACACGCGCCTACATGTCTGGTCTTCCTCTCGGACAAAAATGTTATTAGCATCAGCATATGCCGAGTATTCTAGTTGGAAGTAAATAGTAAATCCATTGACAAGGAAAACTGAGTTGGTGACATGCCCGAAGAAACCGTTCTCGAATGCCCAAAATGCGGAAAGCGTACAATAATTAAACATAAAACGAAAGCGAGGAACCCTTATGGGCATTTTATAATATATGAGTGCCTTTCATGCGGTTGGAAGACGTCCTGGATGCCAGATGAGCGCGCTCTACAAGAGTCCAATGGGGTGGAATAGAACATAGTTATAGGAGATTAGTGAATGGACTTCAACCCCGCACTGATAAGCGATCCGAAGGAGCGAGTATTCAAGCGCGCGCGTCCTATGCACGTACGCTAATTCTACCAGAAACCTCGAGCATTCGGAAAGTAATACTCAAGTTTCTTGATACATCTATCCTGTTCTTCTCTGTCTAAAGAGCTGTGTTTTTGTGCGTTTATTTGTCTGGTGACAGAACCTCCTGTCACATCAACAACCAACAGTCCAATGCGAGCATTGTTTAAAACATTCTCTAATGTCTGCGAACCATATGCCGCCAATTCCGTAATCTTGCGTCCGATCTCTATTACTAGACCAGGGGTTGTAGCTAGGAAGACTCTATCAGAGTATCTCATGAAAGTGCTTGCTTGATTGAGAAATCTCTTATACTCATTGAACTGGGTCTTTGCGTCAACTGCAACAAGGTTTTTCTCCCCCCAACCTTTATCACAAGCAAAGAAATCAGGCCAGCCTTCTCTTTTTAGGTGATCGGTGTGAAATGCTATACTATATTCTCTCTTAAGGTACTTCCTGATCGAATCGTATAACTCGCTCTCATCCTCAACGTGCCCGAATACATAGTTGAAAACTCTCGGAGAATCTTCCAGCGTTTCTACTATGTGCTCACAGAGTAGTTCATGGTCATAATGCCTCTCATACATGTCAAGCCCTTTTTTTCTGAGACTAGCGGATGCTTCCATCAGTCTCCGAGCTTTCTCGGTGTTTGTCAAACGATCGTAATCTCGCATATTGTTTTGCATGTCAGTGTTGGTCATCCTTGTATGTTCTAACAACAATCTATAGACGCTCGAATGACGGCTTGTGTTCAGAAGACGTCTTAGAATTTCATCCACTTCCAGATAAGCAAAGTAGTTAGCCAATTCCTTTCCCAAGTCGATTATGTTCAAAGAGTTTAAGAATCTTGCGAAGAACACGTAGGGTTGCTTCGGAAAACTTACTAATAGGGCCGACAAAGTATTATTTGATTATCTTGCCTCTCTATCTGTCGTCGCTGACGGAGACTGACAACACAGGTTGGGAACGATCAGCGACGCTTGACAAAGCGTTGGCCTGTGCCTTTATCTGCATCGAGGCAGAGAGAAAGAAAGAGAAGGGTTTTCTGTTCAAACAGCCCGAAGAAGTAATTTCCTTTATGGTGCAGGTTCTCTGGCCTTTCGCTCTTGTCGAACGGCCCTCCGGAAAGAAGGTAATATTCGATTCGCTGGCAGTCATGAAACGGCAGATCTATGATGGCAATGTCGGGCGTGGCATAGAGTTTGTTGAACAAATAAAGGAATGCGCTCCGTCTAGTATTAGCAGAAGCGAGTTTCACAAACGTCTTCAAAGATACACTTCTTATTTCAAGGATTTTGTCGACTCGAAAATGCTTGAAATACCTGGCTGTCTTCCTGACAACAAAATAGCTGAAGGACTAACAGTCGCATTTTCTTCAGCAGGACCGAAAGAACAGTGCGAATCTGTTGATCTTTCACCGATAATCGACACTGGCAAAGTGAAGGAATCGTTGAGTGCCTTATCAGAGCTGAAGGCTAAGTCGCAGGGCGACATTCAAACGTTGAACAAATCCCCGTTGCCACTTAATTCGGTAATGCCGAAATGGCATAAACAAATCGACGATGAGATCAAGCAGGTCAAAAAGACATACAATGCTTTAATAGAAGATATTAGACCCGACGTTGCCGAAAAAATAAGCGAGCTGACAACGTTAAGAGAACGTGAGTTGGCACCGCTTAGACCGATAATAGAAAGACTTGAGAATGAAACGCGAGTATGGGAGGATTTTAAAAGAACTCGAGAGGCAGAAGAATCAAGAGCAAGAGCGGACGAAATCAAGGCAGAAGGAGATCTGGAGCAGGCAGAAGAGGAAGTGGACGAGGCCAATCAAGAGCTGCAAATCGCTCAAAGACGAGCCAACGAAGACCAAAGCTACCAACAACGCTACGATGAAGAATGGGTTTCGCAGATACAAAGGCGAATAACACGCTTGGAGAACAAAGTATCAGATGCAGAAGACACTGTAAGTCGTGCTAGACCGTTCAGAAATGAGTGCATGGAAAGAACCTATGAAACTTCAGCGGAGCTTTCCCGCGTCGAAGGAATACTAAACCAGAAAAGAGATGAGTATGGTAACATCGAGGATCATTATGAAAGAGTGATAGCTGACCAAGAAAGACGGATAACAGCACTCGAAGACAGAAGGGACTCGGAGGTCGAGTCGCTGAGCCACGAATCATCTATTTTGAGAGATAATTCAAAGGAGATTCGCGAGGACATCAAGAAATTGATCAGACGGAAGGAACTTGTCATTAACCAGATCGACGGTCTCGAAATGCACATACCAATCGCCTCATTGAAGCCCGAAACCGAATCTTACATTTACGTTCCCTTTTTCCTAGCGTTGCTGAAGAGCCAATCTGGTTCGAGATTTCTTGTGATCCCCCCTTCCAGAGCGAGAAAAAGCAAGAGCACGGTGGAAAAAATAAGTCAGTTCCTCATGTCAAAGATCCCTATCCCTTCTGAACCGAGAAATCACCATCTAACACAGCTCTCTTCAGAACTGCTGAAGTTATTAACAACGACCAACCCGATTTCGAAAGAACTATTTGGAAAAGCTCAACAATCAAACCTACTGAATTCGAGCAATACGAGAGATCAATTGCTTAAAGGAATACAGGGGCTTTGCACTGAAGGTTTTTTGAGCGAAAAAGTTGCACGAAAATTGATGAGCACTTTTCCCATGAACCCCAAATAATATGTTCCTGCAAGTCAAGTCGCGCGCGCTCTAAGCTTCATTGAATCCTCAGCTTCAAGATTCTTTAGTCTCTCAATAACAGCAAAATCATGACTGTTTAAACCGTACTTCTTCAAAACTTGGTTTTGCCCTTCAAGCTTGCACAGAACAAACTGTTTGGCAATATGCACAGCTTTGTCATTCTTCAAAGCTTCATATTGACACACCCTAGTCTTAACGTGACTGTCATCATCCAGACTCTTTAGCATCGTGTTTGTTTGGTTTTTGATAATGTTTCTTGCTGTGGTAGCAGATTATGGTTACATCTTATCAAATTACGGTGCATTGGTGTATATTTTCCTTTTAGTTGGCATTACTGTAGTCTGGTTTCTAATACGCAGATTGCTTGCAACAAAGCAACGCGCGCGCTATGTGAAAGTTAAGACTTGTGGATGAATCATCCTTTGAATAGCCCAAGGGTTCGCGGGAGAAGTTACCCTATTCAGAAAGCTTATATTTGAGGGTGTCTTTTTCTTACTTGATATATCAAAGATAACTAAAAACCAACGATTAATAAGGACTTCGGGAGATATCTCCACAACTATCACGTATACTTAAAGACTCCAGTGCCGCATTCCATATAAGATTCAAGTGGATGGTATTCTCGTTGAGGAACAAACTTAATGGATCAGGCCAAATCCTCAGTTTTTGAAGGTTATCGTAAGCGATTGGAAACCGCCGCGAGTTACGGTGAAGTCTGGGAGATCGTAAAGGACACCGTTGAATTTGCCCTTCACAAGCGCAGGAGCGGTATGATGCTCTTCTTGGACGATTTGCCCATTCAATTGGGCGCATACCATCCTCTAGGCACGAATAACATTGTTTTGAACAGGGTTTTGGTCCAGATAGTCGAGGCCGCGGTTGAGTCCAAACGCGTGCTGAACGCTTTGGTTTACAATCTGTTGGTGCATGAATATCTGCACGCGCTTGGCGAGTTTTCTGAAATGGCTGTCAGAAACTTGGTTGTTGAGGTTGCCAGAAAATGTTTTGGAGAGGACTACGTTGTCACGCAGGTTGCGGTGAAAAGCCCTTGGGTTTTGCTCAAAGGGATACCGTTGGAAAGTGTCAATGTCCCGAAGCGTTTCATGGAGATTGTTAAGGACTTTGAAAAGACAGACAAGTACGTTGTGTGAACCTATTCTCTTTTGAACTGAACCGTCAAGCCTTTAAGCATGTCGTTGCTTTTACGCTTCTTTCAAGCGGCGAAAACCAGATGACTGACAGCAGAGTGGAAAAGCTGGCAAAGCTTTGCGTCCACTACAGTGTGGGTGTGAAGCCCAAGGAATTGGTGATCATACAGGGCAGCGACAGGGCTTTTCCGTTGATACATGAGCTTTACAAGGAGTGCTTGCTGAGTGATGCTTACCCTCAGATTATGCCGACTCTTGATGTTCAGTACACATTCTTCAGGTACGCGAAGGAGCATCAACTGAAGTTCGTCTCGCCTCTGGATAAATTCATGGCCGAAAACATTGATGTGAGTATAGGAATATTCTGTGATCCTAACCCGAAAAGGCTGACAAACATAGATCCAGCGAAAATGCGGACGCGTACGGCTTCCCGACGAGAGATCGCGGACATTTTCTACAAAAGAGAAGCTGAAAAGAAGTTCAGGTGGACTGGTCTACCGTTTCCTATTGATGCTGAGGCGCAGGAAGCCTCGATGGCTTTGTCAGAGTACGAGGATTTCGTTTATACCAGTTGCCTCGTGAACAGAGAAGATCCAGTTGCAGAATGGACAAGGATTCAGAAGGAACAAGAGAAAACCTGCAAATTCCTCAACCAAGCCAAGGAAATTCGTGTAGTAGGCGAAGACACGGACTTAACCTATAACGTCAAAGGCAGAAAATGGATAAACTGCAGCGGACAGAAAAACATGCCCGACGGCGAAGTGTTTACGGCGCCAGTTGAAAACTCCGTGAACGGCACGATAAGATTCACCTTCCCAGGCATATATTTAGGTAGAGAAGTGGAGGACATAAAACTCACCTTTAAAGAAGGCAGAGTAGTGAAAGCATCGGCCGCAAAAGGAGACGAACTGTTGCAAGAGCTTCTGAAAATCGAAGGCGCAGATCGTCTTGGAGAAACCGCAATTGGAACGAACTACGAAATAACAAGATTCACCAAGAGCATGCTTTTCGACGAAAAGATGGGCGGAACAATGCACATGGCCCTAGGATTTAACCCGATTCCAGAAACAGGTGGACTAAACAAGTCCGCGCTTCACTGGGACATCCTGAAAGACATGAAGAAAGACGGAGAAATCTACGCCGACAAAAAGCTGTTCTACAAGAACGGGAAGTTCTTGGAATTCTAGCATTATGTATCAGTTCAAACCAGCTTGAACACCAATTGACTCCTAATTGCGACTGCTTATCGTCGAAAATGAGCAAGGTCAAAACGTCGTCAGTTAGAAGCCGTATCACTTCACCTTTTCAAATCGAATTATGTAGACGAGCTGGTCGTCATCCCATTGTCCATTAATCTCTTTCCATTTTTTCTTGAACTGTAAGAGTGTGTAGCCGCCTTCTCTCGCGGCATCTTCTTCGTTGAAATACCTTAGCTTCTTTCTTTCCACGGACATGATGCGCAGTTCCGCAACGTGTGGTTCCCATATCGCTGCGTGAACCAAAGCTCCGACCTTGATTTTTGGATCCGGCACCTTTGTCATGGAAGTCTGAGTCTTTGCGCCCTCGACTATGATTTTTTTGTCCTCTGCTACGAAGGGTAAGGTGCACGGTGATTCGGCCACTTCCTCAATTACTTCATCGACAGATTTTTCAGGTTCAAGGACGACTCTTTCGATGACTTGGCTTCTATCTTTGACGGGGAGTCGTTTCTCGGCAAGCTTCTTAATTACCTCCAGTCGTTTTTCAGGCTCTTGGATTGATCTTCCGATCTTGACGGCCGTCTGATAATCGATTTTTCCCTCAGGCACTTCCCCCGAGATGGTTGAGGGGGCAACGTACTTTTGGGCTTCTTCTGGTACGACTTCGGCGGTTCGCAACCAAGTGGAGACGGCTTCAGGACTCACGCCGATTTTCTCTGCTATCGCCCTTTGCGAAGGATACTTGTCTGGGCATTCTTCGAGCAGATACTTGCAAACTTTTCCCTTCTCAATCGCGCTAAGGTCTTCTCTTTGCACGTTTTCTATCAAGTTCAGTTGCACAACTTCATCGTCCGTGTATTCCCGCACGATGGCAGGTACCTTTTCAAGACCAGCCTGTTGTGAAGCCCTGTAGCGTCTTTCGCCCACCACGACCTCAAACTGTCCATTTACGGGTCTGACAATTATCGGTTCGAGGAGGCCGACCTCTCTTATGCTGGTAGCCAGTTCATTGAGGCGCTCTATGTTGACTTCCAACCTAGGGTTAAGTCGGCTTGGACGGATTTGTTTGATGTCGATTTCTCTGAATGTTTCTGTCATGGCCATCACACACTTGGTTGTTTAATCGGCGATTTTCTATTTAAGAATTCAAGCGTATTATTGATGAGCATGCAGGGCGTGCACAGAATCTTCATCCAATCCTCTCTTGCTTTTCGCGGGCGTGCTCTGCAGTGCAGTGAGGAGAGTTGCCAAGACTGTTTATCAACGGGAAATTGGCAAACTATATAATAATGATTCAATTCTCATGTTTTTGCTAGGCGGGGCCAGAAGCTTTTGACTCAGCCCAAGTATACGGTAACGTGGAAGACTCTGATATTGATACCTATAGGTATCATCGCCTTTGTTGCATACGTATATATTTTCGGAGTTGACATCCCGGACATTGTTTCGAAGGTTCAGCATATCAACCTGGACTTCTACGTGCTGGCCACTGTGGCAGCGGTGCTCGACACTCTGTTTTTTACTTTTGCTTGGCACTCGTTACTCAGATTTCTTAAGGTGAAAGTCTCGCTGTTCAAGTCGTTTCTTTTCGTGTGGATTGGAATATTCATTGATGGACTGATCCCTGCGGAATCAATAAGCGGAGAAGTTACCAAGATTTACTTGGTTAACAAGGAGCATGATGGGACTGCAGGGGCAGCTACAGCTTCGGTCGTTGCGCAGAGGCTGATAGGCATGGGCCTAAACGTTACAACCCTGTTGATAGGTGCTGCTCTATTGCTGGCTGAAAGCTTGCTCTACGGCATGATGCTTGCCCTGATACTGTTTCTCGTTGCCGTGACGTTCGTTTTTCTGGCCCTGATCCTTCTCTTGTGTGTGAAACAAAACTGGACCTTTAGATTGGTGGGCGCAGTAACCGGGTTTGTGGAGCGCATAAGCAGGGGCCGCTGGAAGCTGACGACGCTCAGAGAGGAGATGGTTGCAGCTACCAGGTCTTTTCACGTGGCAATGAAAGACTATGCTCACGCCCCCAAGACGTTGCTAACAGCGTCCCTTTTTTCGACGGTATCATGGATATTCAGTCTAGCCGTTTTCTATCTCACGTTCTTGGCCATCCCGAATGCTAAAATAAGCTGGAGCGCAATACTGGTAACCTCTGCAATTTTCGTGGCTGTAAAATCCATACCTGTAGGTGTTCCGTTTGAAGTTGGCTTGCCAGAAATAACGCTTTCCACGCTTCTGATGATATTCGGTGTCCCAAGGGAAATCAGTTTCACCGCGACAATCTTGATAAGACTTCCAACATTTTGGTTAAGGTTTTTCGTAGGCTTTGCAGCGGAGCAGTGGCTTGGGATAAAAGCCCTAATAACGAAAACAAAGGGCCGCACAGAGCTCCCTCAGAAGTGAAAAGCCTAAATTTCACGCCTTTCTTTACTCTCAAAAGATGTGTTTATGACAGTGACAGTGGAAGATGCCTCTGTGAAGTATCTAGACAGGCTGTACGAAATTGAAACAGAATGCTTCGGTGAAGAAGCCTTTACAAAGAAACAGATCGCTCAGTTACTGACAGATTACAATTCCATAAGCTTAATTGCCAGAGAAAACGGCGAGATCGTAGGATTCGTAGTGGGTATGATATATCCCGACAGAAAAGCCATCAACGGCCACATACTCACAATAGACGTTTCACGTTCACACCGTCGGAAGGGCATCGGAAAAATGCTCCTGCAGGAAATGGAAAGCATCTTCAGTCAAAAGGGCGTTCAAGCCTGCCTTCTTGAGGTGAGGGAGGATAACGTTGCTGCCATAAGCCTCTACCGCAAACTGGAATACAAAGAGATAGCAAGGCTTGAAAACTATTATGGAAACACAAATGGGATATATTTGAAGAAGATCCTAGCTTAGCTTCCAAAGCTTCAACTTCGTTTTCTCATCAAAAACCCTCTGAACCTCCATGCCGGCAACTTCAACTATCACCAACTCTGCCGTTGCACCAACATGAGAGTCCTTCATTAGGTGACCGCCAAAGGCCTCGCCTTTTTCGTTTGAGACAACAACGTGTGCATGAATCACAACCTCGCCTTCCTCGTCGACAGCAACATTGCCAGTACATGACGCTATTTCCAGAGGGCCTTCCAAACGGATTGTCTCGTACTTTCCCTCCTTGTAATATCCGAGCACTGCATGCTTCACAGTTCCAATCACAATGAAGAATCCGGCCCTTATTCCGTTCATCTCAGCTTGCCTTTTTACAGATTCAGCCAAGTCTTCATCTTCAAGTAAGCGCGAGAAAACAATTCTTCCAACTTTTCCGTTTAACATTACCCGCGTGTCTCTTTTTCATTCAGTCTAAGGTTTGTTAGTTTCGAACGCAAACCCTAAAAACCTTCCTCGTATATATTTCTATTGTGAAGATGCTTTGAACGGAAAGAAAAATGGCGACACACAGAGGCTTATCAGGGCCATCGTGGTGCTGATTCGCAACACCACTTGGAGATGTGGAAAACTCGAAAGACTGATAGTGAGCAATCTGTACAGAAGGAATGTCAATTTTGGGAGGCCAGGCATTCCCATAAAAGAAATGATTCAAGGCTTCAAACTGACTGGCAAGAAGAGAAACGAATTTCTAGACGCAATAAGAAGACTGGAAAGAAGGAATATAGTGAGAATCTTGATGATTTAGAGAGATTTTAGTCGGCCATCTCTCTAAATGCGTGCACGTTCAAGCTTGAGACTCTGCAGATTGTTTTTCGCGAGCGCTCTCAGGCTTTCTCTTTTATTTCCCTCGCGTTGGCAATCCATTTTTCCGTGATTTTCGGTGAAATCTGTAACTTTGCAGCTAGGTCTTCAGCTGATGCTTTGGTTAGGTCTTCAAGCCTGTTGATACCGACATTCTTGAGTTGTGCCGCCCGTTTTTCCTTGATTCCTTTTACCTTCATGAGTTCATCTGTCGTGGTTTGAGGTTGGACCGTTGGTGGTTGAGATTGAACAACTGTTTGGGCTTCTTCCTTCGTTGCAGTCTCTGCGATCGTTGGCTGTGTGAGTGGCGGCGGGGGAACGCTGCTCACTGCTTGCGTTTGTGTTACGGTTGTTGCTTTGGGTCTTTGAGTATACCCTAATCCGATGAATACAAGTCCAATCACAGCAGTTGTGACGACCCAGACTTGTTGTTGTTCGAACGAGTAGACGGCCGCTGCGAGTGTCACGATGAAAAATATTATTGCAACCGCGTACGATATATAATCTAAGCGCATGTTATCTTTCTCCCCTCTCTATGTTCTAGGGAAGTGTTTAAATAATTTTCTGAATTTTGGACGCAAAAAAGGGAGAATTTGGCATTTTTACTGCTATCTGCGTTCTGTCTCCGTCGACTATTTCAGCAGTTTGTCTTCTGGAGGCATTGGTTTAATCAGGCCTTGTTTCATCAAGACTTTGACTGATTCGCGAGCGTTGTGAATTATTGCGGTGGCTTTGTCGAAGAGTTCCTTCTTGCTCGGTTTAATCCTTGCAACTCCTTCATCAATGGATTTCAAAGCGCATGCGACTGCTTCGCGTGGGAAAACTTCCCACTCTTCCATTCTTGGCAGGATGTCTTCTTCATGCATTCCGCGTTCTTCGGCAAATTTCGCCAGTTCTTGGGCTGCTGCGATGCACATGTCATCTGTTACGGTTTTTGCTCTAACGTCAAGTACTCCTCGGAATATGGCTGGAAATCCAAGGCTGTTGTTAACTTGGTTCGGAAAGTCGCTTCTGCCCGTGGCTATGATGCGAGCGCCGGCTTCCTTAGCCTCCCATGGCCATATCTCAGGTATCGGGTTCGCACATGCAAAAACTATGGAATCATCAGCCATCGTTTTTATCCATTCCTTCTTTATCGTGTCTGGTCCAGGCTTTGACGCTGCCACCACGGCATCCACGTCTTTGAATGCCTCAACTATCGTGCCTTTCCTCGCCTCTGCATTCGTTTTCTGAGCTAACTCAAACTTCCAAGGATCCTCATCTTTCATGATGTCTTTTCTTCCGGGGTAGACAATGCCTTTGGTGTCCACCATCATTATGTTTCCCGGCTTAATTCCCCATCTTATCAGGACATACGCTGTTCTCAAGTTTGCAGAGCCCGCACCAATCAAAGTTATCAAGGCTTTCTTCGGGTCTTTGCCCACGATTTTGAACGAGTTCATCAATCCTGCAAGAATAACCGTGGCAGTTCCCTGCTGGTCATCATGCCAGACTGGAATCTGAAGGCGTTCTCTGGCCTTTTCGAGGACGTAGAAACATTTTGGTTTCTCTATGTCTTCTAGGTTTATTCCTCCAAAGGTCGGCTGGATAAGCTCGCATACTCTGATGATCTCTTCTTGATTCTTAGTTTTTATACAGACTGGAAAAGCGTCAACCCCGCCTAGGTATTTGAACAGTAGGGCTTTCCCTTCCATCACGGGCATTGCTGCTTCGGGCCCTATGTCGCCTAATCCGAGCACGCGGGTTCCGTCTGACACAACAGCCACGTAGTTCCAACGATTTGTAAGCTCAAACGACTTGTCCGTGTTCGCTTGAATTTCCTTGCATACAGCGGCTACGCCCGGAGTGTACCATACTGCAAAATCGCTGGGGCTTGACACCGCGCATTTGGGCATTATCTGCACTTTTCCTTCATAAAATCTGTGCAACGGCGGTGACAACATTGAAGGCTTCTTAGCCTTTGCCAACAACTCATCTACCGTGGGTTTTCTTTCTTCCTTCTTGGTTTGAGGCATAACGATTTTCTCCTTTGAAACGGAGTTGATGTTTCAGGAGCTAGACCTTTAAATGTTACGGTCAGCCTGCGCGGAAATACAAAATGACAATTGCCTTTCAATATCTTCAATGGATAAAAAGGAAATCGAGAAAAATGAAGCTGGGATGGTATTAAGACAAGTTCTGTTTGTGCCTAATATCTTCTTTGCCTGTAGCCGCCGCCTCTTCTGTCCCTGTCGCGCCCGCCGCCATATCCCCCTCTTCCGCTGCCGAAGTCTCTTCCACCGCCGCCTCTGAACGGCCTTCTGGGCTCTTCGTACACTTTGGTTGACACGTTGTTCTCAGTGTTTACTTCGCCTGCGATTGCTTGTTCTGCAATTTCTAGCGTGCCGTATCTGCCGACGTTTAAGCGCATGTTTCCTCTGAACAGGTTTATGTAGCCGTTCTTGACGTTTATGGTGTCTCCTTCGTTCACTTTTTCGATGTTGTCATCCCAAAGGGTCAGGTAGATGCAGCCTGTTTCGTCGCCTACGAGAGCATCGCTCACTTTGTGGGGTTCGCCGTCTCTTCCTGCTGTGATGTTCCTGACTTCGCTTTTGGATACAAACTTTGCCAAGACGTTCACGGCCCGAGACGAGGGACTCAACTCGCCAACTTTAGCGTCTACAGGTTGTTTGTTTCCTGTAAAACCTTCAACTGCCAATCTTTTTCAACACCTTACATATTTAACAATTCAACCATAACATAATGACCATACTTAAGGCTTTTGGTAGTGGAGTTTCACCTTTAAGCGCAAACATTAAGAAACCTCTTAGGCTTTCTGAACAACATTATGCCATTCTTTTCAATGATATACTCGAAGCTTTCTTGCCAACATTCATATACCTGTCTGCTTGTGGAGAAAGAGGACTCGCCAGCATCAGATATTTCGAAAGAGAAAAGACTATTGACTAGCTGTCTTCCCATGATATCCTAGCATATTTACAGCAGGTTTATCTTGAAAAAGGCGCTATAGACAATTGAAAGTTGAGGTGATAGAACATGAGTAGAGAACAGAATGCCCGCAGAAAACCTATCAATAGCGCTCGACGTGATAGAGCTAAGGCCATCAAACGAGAAGAGCTCGTGGTGGAAAGAAGCAGAAGAGAAGATGATAGCCCAATTTTGTCTTTTCACCTCCAA
>JBEKSS010000007.1:0-239535 GCA_049516875.1 Bathyarchaeia archaeon
GGTTCTGACAATGCTTTTTCCATTTCTGCTTTAGACCTTTGACTCGGCAAGAAATATTCCGAATCCACATTGTTAGCCCATTTATGCCAGAACGACACGTCTTCCTTCTCCATAGCCCTCAGATTCACGGTCTTACCTTCAAGCAACTCGATTCACCAATCCACATAGTCACTTTCGATTCAGCTATAACTTTTCCGCAAAACCAAAAACTGGCTTGTGAGGACTGATAGAATAATGCTCTACTGTCGTTGTTCTCTTTTCTTCATTTCGTTATAAAGGTATTCAAACCACTCCAATATCTCTGGTTGATTTCTGTCCTTTCTGGCTTCTAATATTATATCCTTTATTTTTTCCCATGTCCATTTGATAGGCGAAGTGAACATGTCGTCAACTAGGTCTATGTCTATGAGTTTTCTTTTAAGAAGAATACCGATTCCTTCAAAGAACATGCCAACTGCGGTAAATTCAGCCAAGCCATATTTCTCCTCATAATCATGAACGTCCTTGGCTTCTCTGTTCAAAACCTCCCTCCATACCTTCTGGAATTCGATATTGTCGAAATCCGAGTAAAGTTTCATTATAAGGTCTGTCTGTCTCTGCCTGACTAGATTTCTAATCTCAAGAACCGTCAAGACAACACCTACTATCACACCTGCTGCCGCAACAATAGCTGAAACCTCTGTTATGTCAACCATTCTAACCCTCCTTTGATTGAAGTTTCTGGATTTCGTTGCCCAGATATTCTAGTCCTCTACCCAATTTCGGTTGACCGATTTCCTTTCTGCAAGTTACGAGGAAAGGCTTGAACTTCTTCCAATATCTCGGAATGACGCCGCCGAAAAGACTGTTGACCAAGTTGACATCAATCAGTCCTTTTTCCAGAAGAATCCCTATTTCATTGAAGAATACTGCGGACGGCGGAAACTCCACACCAAACTTATCTTGATACGTATTAAGGCTGCCAAGTTCTTCTGTCATGAACGTGTGCCATTCTTTTTGAAACCCTTCCGAGGAGTAAATTGAATACAAGTTCGTCACTAGGTCGGTCTTTCTCTGTTTGACCAGATTTCTCAGCTCCACGACAGTAAGAACCACACCTATCAACACGCCTACTGCTGCCACTATCGTAGACATCTCTGAAATGTCAACCATTCATAACACCCAGCAATTGCCACACAAATCAGTCTATCTCGGTTCGGCTTTAACTTTTCCGCAAAACCAGAAGAGACCGCGCGCGCGAGATGGAAAAAGAAACGGGGAGTAGTAGATGGAAAAGGTTTTTTGTACTACTGTTTCGGAGCTTTGCTCTTACGGCGGAGCACAACAGCGCCGACGATTATCACGAGAACAGTCACGATGGTTATGATTAACAGTCCGCCCATTCCGCCGAGACCCCAAGCGTTCCCTGGAGAAGTCACAGCCGCGTACACTGTCAAGGTTGGATCGTGCACGACACGGTAGCCGCTGTACGTTGGATAGGCTACAACATAAAGATAATTGGCCCTTGTCACGTTCGTCAAGGTCGCCAGGGCCTGCAGGTACAAACCCGGAAACATGTTGTAAACCACCAACGGCAGAAACTTCAGCAAACCAAACTGCAGCTGAAACAAGTCCTCATTCCCGCCAAAACCGCCAAGACGAGCCGTCCGCTGCGTAGCATTGTACGTTACAGACTGCTGCTCCGAGCTGTCCTGCGTGTAATTGAACAATTGATAAGTCTGCTTCGCACCAAAGTTGGCCGAAGCCACTCTCACTCCGTCGTCGGTCACGGTGTTTACGCTCGTGTTGTCCACGTCAACCTCCGAGTCAGTCACGTTTTGGCCGTTTGCCGTCCTGCTCAACGTCTGATGATCAGCCGTTATCGACGTCTGATAGTCTATGATGCTCATCTTGATGCCGTACGTGTCCAGGAACTGGTAAATCGTGGTCGGGCCAAAATATGTAAACCCCAAAGGTCCATACGTGCCCGTGGCGTTGTAGCGCAACCAAACGAGTGGTAGCGGGTGCCAGAAAAGCTCCCTCATCCTGCCGATAACGTGGTTTTCGGTCAGGGTTGTCGTGTTCGTCGTCGGATCGATGTCTAACTTGTACGTGAACGTGAGCTCATCGTAAACGGTTATGGCTGACACGTAGTTTTCGCGGTGTGGGTTGCCCTCGTCAATGGAGGTTTGCCACCAGAACGCCGTCAAGTTCGTGTACCGCATGCCCCATGTCCAGGTTAAGCCGTTGTTGCTGTTCTGCAGGGCAATGTGCTCGGTGTGGCTGTTGAAGACGGGCAAGGTGATGTTGAGATCGCTGATACTCAGTCCCATGCTGAAGCTTGACCACAGATAGTCGTTTCGGTCAGGCGAGTTCGGAAATAGCGACGTGCTTGAATCGTTGAAGGCTAACAGCATGAGGAACGTGTTGCCGAGTATGACATCGCGCGACTGATTATCCGTTTTGTAGTGCATGATGAAGCTCTGCAGGGGCACCGTGAACGTTAATGCTCCGCCGAGAGTGATATTATCCAAGCCGGCGAACAGCAGTTTGAGTCCGCTGGTGTTTACGTAGGTCATGTAGAGCCAGGCGTGCCACGCGTCAGGCGGCGCCGTCATGTTGCGGGCAGCGGCGTACTCACGCGCATAATCAAAGAAGTCAATTGTCTTGGCAAAGCTCGTCTGTGTGAAGTCACTTGTCGTCAGCGAGTCAGCATATGATATAGGTACGATGACTGCTATGAAAGCAATAGTTACTAATATTAAAGTTAGCCAGCATTTGGTTTTCATAACTTCACCATCATGCAACTAACGCTATATATGTCTTACAGCTGATCGATACTGTTAAGTTATTTGACCCAGCCTACTAGAGTTCTGTTTGCAGCTTTGTTACGGGTACTGTTAAGCTGCCCAAAAATCAGATTCGTAAAATCTATTTTTGGTATCGTTAACTTTTCGTCTGTTTTTGGGGGCATAGTGTAGGGTATTGCTCCCACTCACATATTTTTAATCCACTCTATAATTGATTTACGCCTAGGGACCATGGTGAAACCCAATATCGATGCGAACAGTATGGCGGCTATCATGAGCATGTAGTCAGTTGTTGAATGCAGATTGTTGACAAGTGTAGGGTAATCTCTCGTAACAAAGTAAGGTTCTGGCCAAATAGCAGCCCAAGCAGCAAAAGCTAGATACAAGGCCATTAGCAACCCCCCCACCATACAAAGTAACAGCAGAAGTTTTTCCCACTCTTTCACTTCCTTGTCTCCAAATCTTATCCAGGCGCTGATAGAGCTGTAGAGAATAGTAATAACCAAAAGGCCCAAGCTAGCGTTAACATTTGGTCCTGGTTGCGTATAATATATGATTTGAGAAGGGAGATATACAAGCCAAATAGCAATGAGAAGAGCCAAGATTGAAAGTATGATGAGTGACACTCTTAGGAGAAGGCCTGATCGCAGTTTCATGTTCTCCATAACACATTAGCGTCTTTGACTATTTGATTTTTACTTTCTCCATGATTCGCTTTTCATACTCCGCTTGCGTCAGTATGCCTTTTTCTTCAAGTAATTCAACAAGACTTGAAAGCATCGTATCTAATAGGTCAACTTCTTCCGCAAGTTCACGTTTTGGTTTATTCTTTGCCATGCTCGCCACCTTTCGTCAAATACCCTTTCTCTGACAGCCAACTCATTATTATTGTTCTTAGTGTGTCCGAACGGGTTTCGCCTATCGTGCCCACAAGCTCTTTGTTCAGGAGATCAGCAACATTTTCTGGGAGAGCAACTAGGACTTTTCTCATTTCATAATCGCCTCCACTGTTCTTTCTTCTTTCGTTTCTGTCTCAGGACTCGTAGCTTTGGTCAAAAGCTGAGTTTCATATCTTGTTGCTTCGTCTATCAAGCCTTTCCATGTGCTAGGTGCTTGTGCTCTTGCAGCTTGGGCAGGTGTTTTTCCGTTTAGGCTTTGGTGTGGTCTCACATAGTTGTAATGGATTGTAAATCCTTCCAATATTGACTTTGTAGAGTCGAAGCTTTTGAGTCCTCGCATAACTCTTGTTCTGTCTTTGACAGTACCCAGCTGATCTGCAAAACAAAAAAACACGTCGACGCACTCGCAAGCACAAGAATGAGTCAGAATCATCTCTACAGACAGTTCCAACCCAAAGCGTCAAACTCGGTTTGAGCTAGGCGAGCGCTTACGTGGGGATAAACCTCGCTTCAAGCAACCGGGACAGATTGGAACAAAAACGCGGGTGCCCTTTGGACTTACTTCGAGGCAGACAGGTGTTTTCGTTTTCATGGTTCTTTCATCTTCTTTCTATAACATACAGATCAGTTATGAACTCATGTTGTTTTTTTGTGTGGAAATCGAACATGTACGGGATGACCATGACCATGGAGTAAACGGCCTTCACTTCTCCACCGTGTTTCTCGACGAACCTTCTGAGAAAGGGGGAAGGGGAGACTTGAACGATGTCATCTCTGTGAGCTCTCAGTTTTCCTGCCAAAGCCGTGTTGTCTTGCACGTTCTTGTGAAATGAGTAGATGGTTCTGCCTGATTCTAAGGCTTTTTCAAGGAATTTGCGGTCTGCCCCTCGTTTTTGCACTCCGAACGGTGGGTTTTGCAGCACGGTGTCAAACTCACCGCAGACGGCTTCTATATCCGCCGTGACCCATTGCACTCTGTCTCCTAGCCCTGTGTTCACCGAGTTTTCACAGGCAGCTTTCACTGCTGTTTTGTCTATGTCCACACCCACGACTTCTTTTGCACCTAGGAAGGCGGCTCCTAATGCCAGTCTTCCAGTGCCGCAGCCCAGGTCCAGAATGGTTTTGTCCACGATGTCACCGTATGTGTAGGCTGCCATGTACAGCATCTGAGCTGCCACGTTGACGGAAACTGTGTATTGTTCGAGGCTTGGGCTGGGTGTTGGGTGCGGCTTGACGTTTGAGAGCAGCATCTCCAAATCTAGCTTTCTAGCAAGCCTTTTCTGCATAGTTCTTCCCAGGATAACTTGCCGATAACTACCAATGCTTCGTTGACAGTGAGGATCGGTTTTCTGAATCTGGCGGCATCGTCAAGCGATATTCTTGGGCAGGCTGTGTTTACGAAGGCGTCAACCGATGGAAATTCCATGAGTGTTTCAGGCGTGATTTCCTTCGCGGCGAAAAGATGTGTTGTCTTGCCTTCCTTTTCAAGCTTCTCTTTCAGTTGTAACGCTTCTTCGAGTCTTTTCTGTCCGGGTTTGAGTCCGATCAGAACGGCGAAGGTCTTCGCTTTTTTTGCTTCTTGCACCTGTGCCCATCTTTGTTTGAGGATTTTCTCTGCTTCTTTGTTCACAGGGGCTGCTGTGTTGTCGTAGGGATCAGCGATTACTGTCGGCTTCGAAGTTGAAAGGGCTACGCCTAGCGCGTGAAACTGTCCGCCGCCGACGAAGAGGAAGGCCTCGACGTCCTTCGCGATAGACACGGCGTTGCTGTAGTCGCATCCGATGACTTGGCCTGGATAACTCAGGCGTCCAGTGTCGCCTATTACGACGATTTTTCCTTGGCGGGTTAGTATCTCTCTGACTTCGTCGAGGGTTTGCACGTGTTGAACTGTTGTCGCTAGGCCTATTCTGCGCCATTTTTCCAGCATCGGCAACGCTTTTTCGACGGCTGAGGGAACGTTCAAGGTTGCTCGAGCTTCAACGTAAATCGTTGGGAACCGCTCGTACTTCACTAGTTTAGAGTGGCCGTAGTGAATTATCAGGTCTACTCCAAGGCTTTCGGCGTCTGCTGTTGCCAGGTCACACGCGCCGTAGCAGGGGTCTGCAGAGATTATAGGTAGAACTCCGAGCCTTTCAATGGTCTTCGCTATGCGTGGTGCTTCAGGTTTCAGGCCTTCTGGAAATTGGATTAGAACGCGTTTTGCTCCGAGCTTGAGGATTTCCTGTTTAACTCTTTCTTCTTCAAAATCAAATTGTCTCATTCTGATTCCTTCGACGGAGATTGCTAAACTAGAAATGTGGGTTTAAGAAGAAAAATGAATGTGTGTTGTCTTACTCTGTCCATTCCCAGTCTTGTTTTGGTTTTCGAATTGGGTGCCCAAGGGCTCTTGCGTCCAGTTCAGCGAGCCGTTCCATAATTATCTTCTGTTCTACGCTTGCAACCAGCTTCTTTGTAGCTATTACGGCGTCGTTGTTAACTGAGATGCTGTCGATTCCCACTCTGACCAGGAACTCTGCGAAGTCCGGCAGGTTTGACGGGCCTTCGCCACATATGGACACTGTGGCTCCGTTCTCGTGAGCGACTCTGATGAGGTGTGCAAGTATCCTTTTGACAGCCGGGTCTCTTTCGTCGAAGTATCCCATTAGTCCCAGGCGTTCTGAGTCTCTGTCAATCATGAGTATTCCTTGGGTCATGTCGTTTGAGCCTATGGAGAATCCGTCTGCAAGCTTCGAGAACTCGTCTGCAAGTATGGCGATTGAGGGTGTTTCAGCCATGAACCACACCTTGAAGTCCTTTGATCTCTCCAAGCCTTCTTGACGCATGATTTCCAGTACTGCCTTTGTCTCCCACAGGGTACGCACTACCGGAAGCATGACCCAAACGTTTTTCAGGCCCCATTCTGTTCTGCACTTGACGATGGCTTGGCATTCAAGTCTGAAGGCTTTCTCGTACCATTGGCTTATGTAGCGGCTGCAGCCTCTCCATCCAAGCATCGGGTTGGCTTCTACGATTTCATATTTTTCTCCGCCTTTGAGTTCTCGGTACTCGTTGGTTTTGAAGTCGCTGAAACGCACGACAACCGGGCGTGGCTGTATGCCTCTGGCGACTGTTGCTATTCCCTCTGCGAGTTTGTCAACGAACTTTTGGCTTTGTCCTGTCTCGACAAAGTGCATCGGGTGTTCGCCGATATAGCTGGCCAGGATGAATTCGATTCGCATCAGTCCTATGCCTTCGAATGGCAGGTCTTTGTACTCCTCGACTTTTTCGGGTACTCCCAGGTTCATGTAAATCTTTGTTGCTGTCGTGGGGACCGACTGGAACACGCCCGTTGCAATTGCTGCTGAGCCTGCGACTGCTCCGGCGGCGGATGAGAGTTGTTGTGTCAGCGTTTTCATTATTCCTTCGTAGACGACGCCGCTTCTTGAGTCCACTGTGTACTGTTTGCCGGTTTTCATGAGTTGCGTGGCGTTTTCTGTTCCGACAACGCATGGTATGCCCAGTTCACGGCTTACGATTGCCGCGTGGCACGTTACTCCACCCTTGTCGGTGACTATTGCGCCTGCGAGCTTCATGAAGGGTACGTAATCAGGGTTGGTCATGTCTGTGACGAGCACGTCGCCTTTCTGCATGACTTTGGCCGCTTCCTGGGGGTTTGCCACGACTTTCGCCGTGCCAGCTCCGAAGCTTCGTCTGCCAGCAGCGATACCTTTGACAACGACTTTCAGTTCTTCAGGTTTTTTCGCTTCTTCTGCTTCGCCTCCTGCTGGCACTTGCTCTAGTTTCGCAGACCAGACTGTTTCAGGCCTTGACTGCACTATGAATATGTTGCTTGGGTACGGTATGTCCCTGTCTATTGCCCATTCAATGTCTTGGGGTTTTCCGTAGTGCTGTTCGATGCGTTTTGCGAGTTCTGCAAGTTTGTGAATTTCCTCATCGTTTATACACGGCTGCTCCTGCTTTTCTCGTGGCACGTCCGCGTGCACAGTGTTTCCAGTTTTCGGGTCGCGAATATACTGGACTGTTTTTTTGGCTAGCCGTTTTTCAGTTACCTTTAGCGATTCCTTGTCAACGACGAAGTCGTCCGGCGTGACTGAACCTGACACGACAGCTTCGCCTAAGCCGTAGTTGCCTTCGATGACTATTTGGCTGGTGTCACCCGTGACGGGGTTCAACGTGAATATGACGCCTGCGGCTCTGGAATTAACCATTTTTTGAACTCCGACGCTTATGAAGACTTTCTCGTGGGCAAAGCCTTTCTCGTTGCGGTAGAACATGGCGCGTGGTGTGAAGAGACTGGACCAGCACTTCACCGTGTTAGCGATCACGTCGTCGGCGCCTTTGACGTTTAGAAAGGTTTCCTGCTGTCCTGCGAAGGAGGCGTCTGCCAAGTCTTCGGCTGTTGCGCTTGACCTAACGGCGACGAAAACGTCTTTCATCTTGAGTTTTTTGCACAATTCTTCGTAGGCTGATTTTATGGCTTTTTCAATGTCTTTGGGCATGCGTGTTGATTCTATCAGTTTACGGATTTTCTTGGAGGCTATTTCACCTTGCGCAGGATCGTCCGGCGTGGTCATCGTTTCATTTATGATATCGTAGATCCTTGTTGCTATGCCTGTGTCTTCGATGAATTTCTTGTAGGAGTAAGCTGTTATTGCGAAGCCAGGTGGAACTGGCAGGCCAGCGCTTGTCATCTCACCCAAGTTGGCGTTCTTGCCTCCAACTGAAGGAATGTCTGTTTTCCTTAAGCCTTCAAACCAAATCACTAGATCCTTGCGCATTTCACTCAACCGTCTTCACCTCTTCTGGTGGGATTTTCTCAACTGTCTCCGCCTCTTGTGGCGGGAGCTTCTCAACCACTATTCTACATGGCATAGGAAGCTTGGCACCCCCGCGTTTCAGGGACTGCCTAGCAAGTTCAATCGCGTCGGCGTTAACGCGGACGCGGATGATTGTCTGGCCGGGCCGCACACGAGCAGCAGTTCCGATGGGTGTCCCAAAGGATCTGCGCATGCCCTGTTGAAGTCGGTCTGCGTGTGCCCCAAAAATCATCTTGTTTTCCTTGAGAATGTTGTGAGGATAGGGGCAGACCTGCAACTGGTAGTTGTTCACGAGTTTTTCCATCAATTGACGGTTTGCCGCGATGCGTGCCGCTTCCAGGGCGTTGTGGCGGATTTGAGCGCTTTGCAAAGATACGAGTCTTGCTTCGTACTCGAACTTTGCTTTTGTGTCTCCCATCGTGAATTTTGTTATCTTCGGCTGTGGGAAGCCTCTTATGTATTTCTTCCGGGTGTAAGATTGTCCCTTGACTGGTCTATAATTCTTTGCGTGCATTTTACATCCCTCTGTGAAAGGCGTGACCGAATATTTAAGCATTAACGGGTTAGGTTGAAGCGTGCGCTAAATACAATTTCCTGCCTGCTGCCGTCACGTAGTAATCCTTGTATCTTTCAGGGTCAGCGTAACGAGTTTCAGCAGTTAGATGTGACGGAAAGGTGTAAACAGCCTCAGCTCTCTCACACGCTTCTTTTGCTGCTGGATTGATTCTAGTCTGCTCGCGTAGAATTCGCGAGACCCTTATCCTCATGCATATTCCTCATTTTCGCTAGGTTTGGACATGCGTTTCGTTAGGCAACCAACATCTCTATCCGCACGGATGACGTGATTCATTGAGGGTTTTGTCTCTCCTAGCCAGAGTCTCCATCTGAAGCCAGAATGAAACGGAAAGAGGGTATCATGGGCGGAAACGTCCGACAACCCCCCACTCTGCGGCAAATTATCCTCAATGGCATGTCGTAATAGAAAAGATGCTCACGCCAACCTCTTTGCGGGAAATGTTGGGTTAGCGCGAGCAGTAAAATGCGGAACACTTAAGCCACTGAGGAGCGATAATCATATAATCACAAATGCAGAAAAAGGAAGATGCCAATGAGTCCGCGAAAAAGAAGCCCGAGAAATGCCAAGAGCAAACGTGGCAGAGGCGTTGAGAACTGCCCAGTTGAGACTGGAAAAGAATACGAAGTGGATATAACCGACACAAGCCCTCAGGGGGAAGGTATAGCCAGAATCAAGGGTTTCTTAGTTTTCATTGGTAACGCAAAGCCTGGAAACCATTTAAAAATCAAAATCACGGCAACAGGACCTATGAACGCAGAAGCAGAAATAGTCACTAGGACTTAAGCGCTCTTTTCAGTTCGACCGATTTCACACTCGCACGCTCAACTCTCATTACTGGTCATTCCAAAACAAAAAACTTGCTAAATAATGAAACTATCTTAGGATCACGCCGTTGCGCTTTTGATCTTTACCTACACTTCAATCTCCATGCTCGTGGGATTCTTCTTCAGCTTCATCTTCCTCTTCAATCTCGCCCGCACGCCAAGTTGTACCTCTCGGAGTTCATGCAGAAAATCCAGAAGAATAGCGTTCACGTGGAACTCTGGTCGGATGCCTTTGAAACATGCCCCATAGGTGATACGTGGTTTTCATGAGGCCTTGCGCGCAGGAGCGTCAAGGACTTTGTGGTTAAGACTGAATCCGCGCGCGCTCGTGGTGTAGTTTTGGAATAGTCGCCTCAAAACCATTACTCTCATATGCATAAAACAACAGTATTGACGTGTCCAAGGATGTCCATCGCTGATCAGAACACTTTCGTGTTTATTTCAGGGAAGAACTGGAAACTGTCGCTAGCGGAGCTTGTTTCATTCTTAGAAGCGAGAAACTACAGGTTTGAGGTGTGCGAGTCTACAAAAGCGTTCTTTATCGTTAGCATCGACAAGAGTTTGAGTGCCTCAGCCATTGCTGATCTGGGTGGGACCATAAAGATCGGCAGAGTGGCCACAAACGTTGCCACCCAGACGGTGGAAGAAGCTTTTCTTCAAAATGACAAAGAGGCTCAAGCGCAGGTCAAGATGAGTCTATTGTCAAGCGGTATAGTTGATGAAATGCTCGATACCTCATCTGGGAAATCTGTTTTCGGAGTAAGCGTATACTACACAGAACGGTCTTTCCATCCAGTTTCCAAAACCATGCAACGCTTTCTCGGAAGCTCTCTAAAACAGGAACTGAGAGCTCACGGCAGAAAATCAGGATTCATGGGCTTTCCTAAAAAAAGGCAGCAACCGCAACTGAGCCACATCGAGGTGCTAAGAAAAGGTTTAGTCGAAAGAAAAGCGGAAGTATTGTTCTGCATAGGCAAAAAACAAACGGCAATATCCACTACTGTGGCCGTGCATAACCCCTTCGAATTCCAAAAACGCGACATAGGCAGACCAATCCAGCGTAAGATCTTTGCCATACCGCCACGTCTGGCAAGAATCATGATAAACCTGGCTTCCTGCACATCTGGAAAATTTCTGCTCGACCCATTCTGCGGAGTCGGCACAATCCTCCAGGAAGCACTCTTGGCCAGAGCAAAAGTGATCGGCATGGACCTGAACCCGTGGTGCGTCACAGCTTCTAGAGAAAACCTCGGCTGGCTCAAAAGAGAATACGCGCTAGAAGAAGCAGAATACACGGTTCTGCAAGGAAACTCACGCAGGCTAACGAACAGGATTCAACAAGAAGTAGACTGCATAGCAACGGAACCCGATCTAGGTCCAGCACTGCGCCACATTCCTACCACAGCCTACGCGACAAAAATCATTGACAAGCTTGAACCTTTGTACCATGATTTCTTAGAAGAGGCACACAGAATACTGAAAAAAGGGGGACGATTGGTGCTCGTAACACCCTACGTCAAAACACGCTCAGGAAAACCAGTTACCCTGGACATTGAAGAGAAGGCCATGACCGTCGGCTTCAAACGAGTTTATCCATTTCAAGGAGAGTTCTTTGCCGGAAACAGTATTGCACACGAGAATCTGACCAGAATGGCATTTTTCGTTGATGTGGGAGAAAAGCACAAGATCGGACGAGAAATACACATTTTCCAGAAATAGGAAGAGAACGTCAAGCATGCATGTCATTCAGTTTGTTCAGTACGTGAAATATGGTGAGCGTGCGCTATAGCAGACTTTCAACGCCATGCACGAAAGTGAATAGACCTGTTTTTGAGTTTAGCGCGCTTTGCTATAGAGGATATGCTCCACATGTTTGGCAATAAGTAGCGTTTTCAGGAATGTTAGAGTTGCATTGAGGACATATCTTACCTTCCATGTTGGTTGGATGAGGGACGCCTATCAATGATCTATAAACCTCATAATAGAACAGTTGCTCCTTATCGCGAATTGTAACTCTATCTTCAGCGAGGTATCTTCTTCTCTTTTCATCGAACTCTGTATCAGAAATCTTCCTGTTAAAGAGGTTTGGAAGCGTGGTGGTTCCGAGCCATACTCGATAGGAGTCTTAACTCTCCAAGCGATCTCTCTAGGCAAGATATTCTCAAAGGCCTTGTGTAGTATCCATTTACCGTATGTTCGTCCGTTTTCTGTTTGAATCTTGTATTGCGAATCTAGTTTCATGGCAAAATCTTTGAAAGCCGGATCGAGGTAGGGAAGCTTAGCCTCTATCTCGAGAGCCTTAGCAAGTAGGATAGATGAGAACGCCATTACGTTCCACATTTTCTTCAATTCCAAGTCCAGTTTTTCCCCTTCTAACCCGAAGAGGAAACTGTATCCGGCTAAGATTTCATCGCTTCCATCACCTGTCATAATAGTGGATACGCCATTTTCTTTAGCTGCCTTTAAGCCTACATAAATCGTCACACTATTACGTATCTCCATCGGGTCGAAAGACTTCATCGTCTTCACAACCATAGGGATACCATCATACAACTCGTCTTCGTTAAAGACGTGAATGATATGCTTAAGCCCTAATTTACTGGCCATTAAAACAGCATATTCAACATCTGGTGCTGGCGCGTTCTGGAAAGCAACAGTAATTGCCTTTAATGAAATAAACTTTGATGCGATAACTGCTAAAATGCTTGTGTCCAAACCGCCAGATAAGAGAATGCCCTCAGCCAGATTATTTTTTACAGCTTTCTCCAGTAAAATTCGAAGTTTAGAGCAAACTTCGTCAACATCGCTTAGCATACTAATCCCTCCCAAATCTTTTCCAAATCTAGTTTATTAGAACGTTAACTTTCATCGAAATCATTAGCCGATACTTCTAAGCTGATTCCATCCTCTAAAAGTCGCCTTACTTCATACTTATCTCTTGCCAATCTTTTTCCCCCTGTGCGCATCCAACTTGGATATTTTGGCGGTCTTGGCGGTCTTGGAGGTCGCATTCGATTAGCGCGCATGGTCGTTCCTAAATTGGCTAAAAATGGTTTTTTATTCTTCTTTTGGGGTTTGGGAACGCTGTTGAACCTCGCGCAGGTTCATCTCTTCTCTGTAGCAGCCAGTCTGTCTGGAATTCAAGAGACGGAATTAAAACCATTTTTGACTATTTTCGGAACAGGCATGCGCACTTGAATCCGAACCGAATAGTCACCGTCTACGAGTTTAAGGTCTTGGGAATAGGAGTATATCAAAATTACTATATCCTTTTACCTATTAGATAGTCTAGAAGGTAATACCCTCTAATACCAATCATAGAGATGGGACAAGCAATCCGAGCAAAGATTTCCTTCAAAGAGTTCAGATACTTGTCTGCCACAACCCATGCAAATCTTCTTTGGTTCTTCTGTTGTTATCGTTATGTTCAGCATTACTTGACTCAATGCAGAATAGATTTCCTTGACCTCTTTGACTTCTTTTCCATCCTCTGAAAGCACAAGAAGAACTCCTTCAAAGTTCTTGAAAAAGAGATGATGGTAATCTTTGTTCAATTTCTGTCTTTCAGAATTGTCCAGTTCCAAGATGTCGTGAAGAGTATGATTAGCCGAGCACAACAAGCATTTCATTGTAGATACATCTCCAACACTTCTTTGTCTGTTAATTCTTTAGGGTACTGTTAACTTCTCATGGGATTGTCTGACGTGTTAACTGTCGTGGGATGACGTAAGCTATTATAACGTCTTTATGATTTTCTCCCTTATGTAAACCTCTAACTCTGTCGACTTGTCATAGTCGTCTCTTGTGGTCTCAATTTCTTTATGGGGTGTTATCCGTTTCATCAAGGCATTTTTCTGTTCCAGATTTTTAGCATTCTTTTTCTTTAAATATATAACAAAAACATTGTATCTTCCTTTGAGTGTCTCTATGGGTCTAAGAATGCAGTCTTCGTTAAGTTTTTCTCTGTCGGCTTCACTAACACTCATAGTAAATGGAATAATCAAAATGTACCTTTGCCCATTAGCTTTCTTGTCGCATTCATCTGTTCTTTTCTCTATGTCTTTGTTGACACCGTCAACATCGCAAAAACAATTCACTATTTCGTGTGGTGAACGAGAACTTACCGCATAGACTCTGTTATCATCAAGCATTCTTTCAAAAAAATGACGACCATTATTCGTGGTAGAGGATTTATCTTTAAAAAAGCGCTTTATGGTGGTTGTTTTACCTGAACTATTTCCACCACAAAGAATTACAATTACATTCATATTTGGTCTGTACGTAATTCAGAGTACAAAGAACTTAAGTTTTTCTCAACTTTTTCGCGCGCGACGACTAAACGTAAGGGAAAAAGGACGAACATTCCTGCAGCACTACCGCATCTGCAACGAACTCGCCCTGTTAACAAGCTAGGATTGAAACACAACACAGCCGCGCGCGCGGAGCCAAACCTACGGGGGAAGAGCACAAGACGGCGCATACTCCGTAATCCAAACCAGCGACGGAGGCTACGCGCTAGCGGGGTACACGAACTCTTTCGGCGCTGGCAGCTATGACTTCTGGTTAGTTAAGACAGACTCTTCTGGAAGCATGCTGTGGAACCAGACTTACGGAGGTTCAGGGGACGATGAAGCTGGATGCGTGATTCAGACGAGCAACGGCTACGCCCTAGCCGGGCTCACAAACTCTACTGGAGCAGGTAGCGACGATTTCTGGCTGCGCGCGCGTAAACAATACGTTAATGTCAAGATTCCCGTTGAACTTGCAGATGAGGTCGACAAGATTCTTGATAAGAAGCTTCTGGGATACCGCAGTCGAGGGGAGTTTGTGGCAGAGGCGGTCAGGGACAAACTCATTCAAGTCAAGAAGTAGTTTTTCTTCTTTATCAAAACGGTTCTAGTATCTCGAAAGCAGTGGCATTTGATACCGCATCATTGTGGTTTCTCTGAGAAGGTGAGTGTTATATTCCACCTCATCGAACTAATGCAAAACGCACCCGCTTTTCTGTCTATTATCGCCGCTGCGTTACAGTAGCGTGCATGTGTGTTGATAAAATCAGTTCTTAAGGCAGGAGAAGGCCTCTCGGGAATATGCCGTGTGGCATAATCAGCCGTTCCTTTGTTGAGGAAACAACGTTGAAAAAGTATTGCCACGGAGAATTTCTTAGGATTTGGCAAAATGCTGAAGCATTAGGCTACAAGCGTTACAGATGGTCAATTGCAAAACACAAGCATGGAGAAACGGACCCAACACTTATGCTAGGATGGTTGCCAAATTTCCATTGGATTAGCAAACAAACCTTGGACGCTCAAAGACGAATTTACTCAAACGACCAATGGCTTGTTGAGGTCTTAGGTGGTATTTCCCTCAAAAGCGGTCTTGTAGCGCGCCCGCTGATTTTGGGCATGGCAAACGAGAAAGAAAAGACATTTTCAGCTAGGTTCAGAACAGAAGACAAGATTACAGTTTTCCATCAACTGAAAGCCTTGGATATAGACGAAGCTATTGAAGTTAGTAAGAAATTAGCTGAAGAAAAGAACTGGAAAGTCATAAGCGTTAGAGAATTTAGTGCCAAAAAATCAGAGGAACAGAGAGAACCTAAATGGAGTCTTAGCGCGCGCGCAAACGGCCCCCACTTCTTACAGGAAACCTATACGATCATTCCGGTTGGATGTGTCTAGCGCGTTACTTGGTTCAGGATTTTATGGGAGTAACCGTTTGTTTTTTAGCCATGTTTTTGCCAGTTCGTCGTAGTTTGGGAAGACTTTCTTCAAGATTGGGATGTACATCTGCATTTCTTCTTCCGAGAGGTATTGGAATTGGAATTCTCCCGTGTAGGGCGAGGGTTGTCCTTCTCTTGTCACAAATTCTACGTGCATGAACGGGTCTCCTCGTTTGATTGTGATGGGTCGGCGGTCGTTGCTCAGGTTTACAAGTTCCAAGGCGAGTCTCCCGACGAATCCACTGTGGACTTTTGCAGCGTTCAGGAACGAGAGTCCCATTCTGCCGTACTTGCTCTTTGCGGTTAAGTGGGCAACGTTGTCTGGTAGTGTGAAGACGATTTCGTGGGTAACCAGGTTCTTGTGTTCCAAGTAGTGGAGGGTTGTTTCCTCTCTGACTGTTAGTATGTAGCCGTCGCCGTCGAGCAGGTTGTAGTCGTTCGGGTATACGCACTTGTAATTGTCAATGAGTTCTTTCAGCTTGTCTTTGCCTAGGATACACATGTGCTAAAAACCTCGCTGTTTTCTAGCAGTACTAAACCTTTGAAGTTATATAGTTTTTCACGTCTTCGTGCGGGCGTGAGTAGAGGTTGGCGGAACTACTTGGTTTTTATAGTCAGTGGTATCGTTGCGCCTGTGAGCCAGGCAAACGGGTGAGGTTCTAAGCCTCTGTTGGTTCCAAGTCGGGATAAAGACAGAATTCAGGATTCTGGTAGGGGGTATGCAGCTACGTTTCAAGCGCGTGTTCAAACTTGCTTCTCAACAGTTCTGAAGTTAATTCTCCTTCGATTCGATGTTGGCCAATTATTGCCGCTGGTGTTTTTGTTATTCCTCTCAGACTGGCCTTCAGTCTTCCCTTAAGGGTTGAAACATCGTATATCTCGACCTTGATGTTTTTTCCTTTGCAAAACTCGCCTAAGACTTCCAACATGTGCAGGTCGGCTTCTGGCAATGAGTTTTCATATTCTGTGACTTGTTTGGACAGGCAATAATGGTTAATGACGCCATCGGAGACTGGTGGGGTGGTATACTGTCGGACTATGGTTCTTTTTCTTCTGACATAAGCCTCAATCTTGTTAACCATGGGGCTTCACCGTTCTATTATGCACCGAAAGGACATTTAAGATTGCTGCACATTCATATCTGGCATCTTGGTCGCGCGCTAAAATGGAGGAGTAACACATGCGTTGCAAATACGATGAGAAAGACGCCGTTTACACGTGCGGTGTTTGTGGCAGACTGCTTTGCGCAGAGCATGCGAAGTTAAGAACCGTGTGCCCTTCTCATGTGAAGAAGGCAGAACTGGCCTACACTATTCGTAAGGTAACGAGTAAAGAGGAAAGGTCGATTATTCAAAAGCTTGTTAAGAGATTTTGGGGAGAGGAGGAACAGCTGACTCTTGACAGAAAATTTGTTGTTACGGAACTGCCGGCTTATGTTGCCAAAGTGGAAAATAGCATAGTCGGATTTGTTTCGATTGAAGAGACAGGCGATGCCGTCATAGTTGTTGCTCTGGGCGTTCTGCCACGATATCAACGCTCTGGAGTTGGCAGCAGATTGATTGAAAAAGTTGAAAGTGAAGCGAGAAGATTGCGAAAAAGGAAGGTGCTCGTTTCAACTTCAAACGACGATCTACCCGCGTTGGCCTTTTATCAGTCGCTTGATTTCCAGATTTACGAAGTGAAACCCGATGTTGTGGCCCAAAAACACGGCGCCGTCCTGCGGGGAATAGGCGGACTGCCAATTAGAGACGAACTTAGATTACAGAGAATACTCAATTGACCTTCTCTGAGCAGTTAAGCAACAGCCTAACGCGCGCGTTAAATCTCTTCTTGGACCAAAAACGATTGCAATGCAGTTTTTGCGCGGAAATCGCTCGGACCGTGAGCGTTAATTACGTGAACGTAGCCAAGCATCTTGAAGCGTCTTCCTCGGTGGTTGCCAGTCGTGAGTGTCAGGAGAGCTGATCTGAAAGATGTCGAATCGGTTCTGTCTGTCATTAACGCAAGCGTAAGGGACGCTTATGGAAGCATTATCCCGCCAGAGCAGTTTAAGGATCCAGTTTTGACGTTAGAGCAGCTTGTGAAAGAGTTTAGATCTATGACTTTTTACACTTACAAGCTTGAAGACAAGCTCATAGGCGTTGCCGCGCTGCGAATCGCTGGACACGAGACTGGAATGGTGAGGTGGGTTCACGTTCTTCCTCAGTATAGGCAGAAAGGAGTCGGTACCTCTCTGATGAAGCACATCGAACGAGAGGCCAAAAAGATGAGGCTAAAGAAACTTGAAGCCGTCTATGTTTGGGAAAAAGCGTGGTGGGCCAGAAACTTCTACACAAAGTTAGGTTACAGGAAAGGAAGTATGTTCACTTTGCCATGGGGAGACCGAGCATACATCTACGAGAAGACTCTTTCCTGAGGGTTCGAATCTTGGGTCCTTCGATTGTGCCCAAGAATTGTTGCTGGCGATGTCTCCACTCTCTCGCGTAGGAAATTCGTTGCGTCCAAGCCGAACAGCGCGCGCTATTAGTAAATAATTTGGATTAGGTTATAGGGGAAGAGGAGAAGGATAAGCCCGATGAGAAAAGCTATGGCAACCGTAAATACCGTTTCTGGGATTCTGGAAGGGCATTTTATTGGAAAGATGAAGGGAACCTTTTGTCTGTATCGCTGGAAGCTTTCTCCAAACCGCTTTAGCAGATGTACTTCTTCATATCGTGCTATGCCAATATAGCCCAGAATCTGTAAGAGCCACAAACTGTGAGCTCTACACTGTTTCCCCCTAACGTCAGAGTCATTACCGTTAACCCCACAGTGAGAATGATTATTCCTGCAAACTGAGGATGTCTGACGATGGAATATGCTCCAGTCTCGATGAGTCCTATCCCTCTCCTGCGATTCAAGAGCAGCTGCACAGCTCCAGCTGCAAGCACAACGATTCCAATAAGAGCGATTATGCGACCGACGATGAAATACTTAGAAAAGAACATTACAGCGATTTCCCGCTCGACGTTTGCGTCTCCCCCAGTAAGGTAGACTAGATAGGGTAATAGTGGAATGGTCATGACACTGATGGCCCAACCAGCATTAAGTATGGTCTGTGTGCTGAACAATATGCCTGCAAACGCTATCTCGAATAGGTGTCGGATTTTTCCCTTAAGCGTTGAACCGCTCATGTCACTCATAGAAAGAATGACCTATTCTTGTATATAATTCTGAGCCCCAAAGCGCGCGCACATTGTCGGTCCATATCCTAGCGCGCGCGGCGTTCGTCTTAGAACGGAAGCGAAACGCAAGAACACAATAAGCCCGCCATCCTTCGCATTTTGCACCCAGCGCGCGCTTGATATCCGAAAGAGAGTCCCAATATTACGATTCAAACCGCACATTTATCTAATTTCTTTGCCAGAAATGCTTCTTCTTGGCTTGTTCCTGCTGTTTAGACGCGATGGGTTCTTCGCGCTGTGTCGGTTCGTTCGCCTTTTCTTTCTTAACCTCGATTTCTTCACTGACCTCTTTGACGGCTTCTCTCACAGCCCTCAGCTTTATCTCTTTTATTAGGCTCACACCTTTACCCATGATTACGCCACCCGCATATATTCTTCGGAATAGCAGAACCGCCTCTGAAAAGAATCGAGATGCCAAAATAGGGGGGAATAATCACAACTATAAGTCCAATTGCCAGCAATGCATATCCGACAATTTTGTGAGACTCCATATTAAAATCCCCCGCTTGATATGCACTGATTAGTTCACTTGTGTTGATTAGTTTTATGGACTATTAATATACATTATGAATACAGCGCGCTAACCGTCTTATCCATACACCAAGCGCGCGATGGGCGAATTCAATATTAGCAGGGCAAAAGCCAAGATCAACATCTTGGACCAAGAGGAGCTTTTCAACGCACTTGGATTATGTTTTGTTAGATAGGAGCCTCGCATCTCAAACCAGTCCGGGATCGTTTGAAGTCTCTTTAGTTCGCTAACTCCATCAAAGCTTCATTCTTCAGCAAAGACTCTCAAGGAGTCTATTTCCCATGCTTGAAGGTACAGATCTTGTCTGAAAATTCCCCCAGCAAACTCTCTTTTCAGTTGTTCTACTACTCTCAGGTTCAAGTGCTCAGGTACTTCCCATTGACTTGAGGAGGTTCTTTGCTGCAAGTTGATGAGACGATCGTCTGCGAAGATATCATAAGAAGTAACAAACAAAGACTTCGTGGGAGTGATTAGATCTTTCAGGTCTTGTTCTGATTTCCCAAGATAACGTCGTTCATATCCATATTGTTTCAACATGCGATAGTACGCCTCGCGAACAGGGTCTTTACGTGCGTCGTATAAAGAAAACATGGCATGCCGAGTTACTCGGCACACTTCTCTCAGAGTTTTTTTCCATTCACTTATCAAATGAAGAACATGAACGCTAATCGCAACATCAAAAGTCTTGTTTTTGAATGGAATGAACCGGGCGTCTGCAAGAAGCAGGTCTTGCAGGCCTTTTTCTTTCGCCTTGCTCATCATTCTCCTGCTAATGTCAATTCCAACAACTTCAAACCCCGTTTTTTGCAGAGGTTCAGCAAGTCTTCCAGTGCCGACGCCGACATCCAAGATTTTCGTGCAATCCTTGAGTTCAAAGGATAACGTCTTGATGAGGCTTTTCATGACTTCATTTGGCAATCTTCTAGTCGCGTCATAGATTTCTGCGACACGATCGAACGATACGCTAAACTCGGGAACCTCCGAATTGCAGTTGTCGTCTCATAGCTATAACCACGATCCTGGTTTCACATTATAAACTCACTTTTGCCGGGAAAACCGACGACCTTTGCTTCACGAACAACTCGCGCTCAAAGCTTACCTCTTTGCAACTTTCCAGTAGCGGTCGCTAGCTAATGACCTATAAGGAGCGCCATACACCTCATATTACAGAAGCAAACCAAGCTCTAGCCCGTTTCTCAGTGGTGAAAAGTATGGCTGAGAAGGTTAAGCGTCAATATGTCAGCCAAAACCAACGCAAGATCCTAGAAATCCTGGAGAAATATGAAGAGTTGACAGCGAAAGACATAGCGGAGATTCTGTGGGCGAGGGATATACGCTATAAGACGCCGGAATTCAGTTCAGTTCACCGGAGCCTTGCAGCTCTCCACAAAAGAAGTCTCGTAGAAAAAGTCGGTGGGCAACTGAAGTGGCGGAAGACTAAAAAGACCTAATCGATCGTGCGCCCCTTACTCGCCCGCGCTAAACAGGGGACTCGAGATTATCAGGTCTGCTGTAGCTCTGTTGCAAGCAGTTGGGATGTTGTAAAGAACAGCTACCCTGAGAAGGGCCTTAACGTCAACATCGTGAGGGAGAGATTCTAGGGGGTCCCAGAAGAAGATCAGGTAATTCAATTTCTTGTTAGCGATTAAAGCGCCAAGCTCCATGTCGCCACCTTGAGAACCGTCTTTAAGTAGGGTAATGTTTAGGCCAGTTTCCTCTATGATCCGTTTCCCAGTTCCTCCCGTTGCGTAAAGGTTGTGGCGAGCCAATGTTCCCTTGTTGAACTCAACCCATTCCACCAAATCAGTCTTCTTATTATCATGAGCCACCAAGGCTATCGTTCTTTTCAAACCGAATCCACCTATTCGAATTCGTATGCTTGTTCAATCAGTCTTAAACCTTTCCTAGCATAGAAAGTGCACACTAGAATAATCCTCCACGCACTTCTTCCCCAAAGATTTCTAAATAGCCTACTTCTAGGAAAACCTTGTCATCGAAATATGACCTTAATCCAACGCACGCGCTAAATGCGGAGGATTAGTACGGTTGCATAGGCTGTAAGCGAGGCGATACTAATGGGTGATCTCGCCTTTTGTCTCTCCCTCGCTTAACTTTGAGAAACACGCCCAACTCAGCTCGCTCTTGTTCTAGCACGCGTACACACAAAAATTAATCTTCCCGATTGATGATGAGAAAGGAGCATCCCCCTACTTGAAGGTGAGAAAGGTCGATGCGTGAAATTGAACTGGCAAGCTGGGAGGATTTTCCCAGACGAGTAGATAACATAGTCAGGAGCTTGGAAATTATATATTCTGTTAAGCTGCATGTTGATTTTGAGGAGATTTCTGTTGAACGCCTCTATCCAACAGAAGACTTTCTAGAAAATGACAAGCTTGCCCTTGTCTTCGTGAAGACTGTCAAGGAAAACTACAACGTGCCCATAATAGTTGTCAAACACAATGATGACTTTTTTATTCTGGACGGCCATCACCGTTCGTTCATCTACAAGAAACTCATGATCAGAACAATAAAGGCCTATGTTTTGCAGTTCCCCAAAGGCACAAGTTATAGAGACGTTCCGAAAATTCCTCTTGAAGGGCTTCGCATCAAAGACATAAGCGCCATAGAAGATCCGATTTTGAAAGCTTGGCAACGCATACTTTTCGTCGTTGAACATTATGAAGCCATATACAATGTCCCGTTCTGTCTACGGAAAGAGCTGGTCAACTTGGAGGACCTTGTTCCAACTCAGTCTGTTGTGGGAAGGGCACAGATTGATTCGATAAAGGAGTTACTAGTGCCAATAGTCTGTGTTCATCATGGACAAAAATACTACATTTTGGATGGGCACGCCAGATCCATTCGGGCTAAACAGCTAGGGCTAGACTCAATAGAGACGATGACCCTAGTGCCAACAACAACGATAAATTATGGGATCGTCAAAACGGCTGAGGAGATGCATCTGCGATCTCTTGAAGACATCACGGTCATGGAATAAAACTGTACACACAAAACATTAATGCTGTACTGCTTCACTAGAACAACTTCGCATTGCTGCGCGTAGCTCAGTGCTTCCCCAAGGCTTTCTGCCACAATCAAAGAATTTTTGATGCCATTTCCCCTATCTTCTTGAGGAAAGTTTCGTCTTCCTTTGTAAACGGCGAAAGCGCGTGAGAGTCTATGTCGAGTTCACCAACGACTTCTTCGTTCTTGAAAATGGGTACAACGATTTCAGATTTCACGTTCGCACTGCATGAGAGGTAGTTCGTCTCCTTCGAAACATCCTGCACAAGGAAGGTCTTTCTACGCTCTGCAGCCTGACCACATATGCCTCTTCCAAAAGGTATTCTAGCATGCTCTGTAGGTTCTCCTTCGAAGGGACCGAGCACAAGCTCTTTTTGTCTTTTTCTATCCACAATATAGAAACCGACCCAATTGTAATAGGAGACATTGTCCCTAAGTAGCCTGCAGACGGTTTTGAGTTTCTCATCTCTATCCGCCTTGCTTTTCAGAACTTCACCTATTTTCTTGGCAAGGAAGTCAAATAACTCACTTCTGTCCACCATGCAACCACCTTAATGATGACGATAATACAGCTAAACTTTGGGCGTTTATATTATGCTATTTGAGCTTGCCCTTCAGCGTTTCTGCTTCACAAGTTTTATAGTTAAAACCGGCGATACAAAAGACCTAGGTTTGATTGAGCTTCGAAATAGTTAGATACAGATCAGAATATCAAGATGCAATAGTCGATTTGTGGAGAGAATGCCATTTAATAGCGCCTCAAAACGATCCCGTTGAAGACATTCAGAAGAAGCATGATTTTCAGCCAGGGCTATTCTTCGTTGCCCTGTTGGATGAAAAAGTGATCGGTTCTGTTATGGTTGGTTATGAAGGTCATAGAGGTTGGCTAAACTACTTGGCCGTTCTGCCTGATTATCAGAAACGAGGATATGGCCGAAAATTGGTAGAACAAGCCATTCATGAATTGAAGAAATTGGGCTGCTTGAAAGTCAATTTGCAGATCCGTAGAAGCAACATCTCCGCAGTCGAGTTCTACAAGCGTCTTGAGTTCACGGAAGATGATGTGGTAAGTCTAGGCAAGAAACTGAGATGATCACATGCGTGCCTGAGAGCACGTATGCAAAGAAGAGGGCTGCTTGAGAAAATCAAATGAGAACGTGTTTCATATTATTGCCGAAGATTGCGTAGCAATTCATGTGGCAAGTTTGAAACATGAGTCACATGCGAGTTAGGTTGAAATGACTGAGGAACTGTACGTTTCTGTAAGGGATGATTGGCGTTCCTGGCTCAGAGAGAATCATGATGTCAAGAGAGAAGTTTGGTTGATCTACTACAAGAAGCACACTGGCAAACCCAGCATCCCGTACGATGATTCCGTCGAAGAAGCGTTGTGTTTTGGTTGGGTGGACAGTATCGTAAAGAAAATTGACGATGCGAAGTATGCTAGGAAGTTTACATCTCGCAGAAGCAGAAGCAGATGGTCTGAGGCAAACAAGAAGAGAGTAGAAAAGATGATTAGCGAAGGAAAAATGACAGAAGCTGGACTTGCAACAATCAGAGAAGCCAAACACAGTGGAGAATGGTTCAAGATTCCTGTCAGTGTGCACTACAGAAAGAAACTTGAAATTCCTTCATACCTAAAGGATGCATTGGCAGCGAACGAAAAAGCTTCAAACAACTTCAACAAGTTGGCCAAGAGCTACAAAAGAAACTTCGTAGCGTGGATTGACAGCGCAAAGAAAGAAGAAACACGGAGAAAGCGTCTTGCAGAGGCTATAAAGCTACTAGAGCGTAATCAAAAGCTCGGAATGAAATGATGCGCACGGGTTCTTTCATCAGCAGTCTGAAGACCACATGTCGACAGACTTAGCGCGCGCTCGCTCTCTTCTAACTGTGATGTTGTGGCGCCGGGAGTGGGACTCGAACCCGCGCGGCCCCGAAGGGCCACAGGCTCTCAAGCGCACGCGCGCCTCAAGGCCTGCGCATTAATCCACTCTGCCCACGGGGTGGCAAGACATGGGTCTAGCCATTATCCCGGCACATTTTCCCGGCACCAGAAGATTAGCTCGTCTACCCCGTCTTAAAATGTTTACCCTAGACAATTCTGATGACTCTTCGGTCTTGAGAGGGTTCGGACGGGCCTGTTGCGAGTTTAGCGCACGCATACAGTTTCTTGTGTTAATACGAGAAAACCTCGCACCTTCTTGATGGAGAATCAAGAATGGCATCGGTCATAGCGTTCGCCTGGTGCAAAGGGAATTCAGAAATAGCGATGTTGCGCTTCTACTCTTCCTCATACTATATTACAGAAAATCAGTCTGTGACATTTTCCTTGCGTTTTGCATGAGTTTCAGCTTCGAAAGCCGCAACACGATCGTCGTTTTCTTCACGTTCGATCTCCTCAAGCGTGGCCTCCATAAGTCTCTTCATTCTGTGCTCTTCAACTCGTTTCATGATTTCCGCACGCGTCAAGTGTCGAGACTGTGAGTGAGTGCCTGAAACGCCGTCGAACCATTCACCTCCTAAGTCCAGCCTTCGCTCCGCATTAAGAACCATTGAATCAGCGTTCTCTCGAACCGTCTTTTCATGATAGTCATCAACGTTCTTAACGCCCACCAGGATTCCTCGCGGATCAAACACTTCAATCGAGCGAAGGCTCCTCTTGGGCCGTATTATGTGGAATGAAGTTTCAAACCCGCATCCGGGACAGTAGAACCTTATGTTTTGGAACTTCTTATCGTGTCTGAGTCTGAAACTTTTTCCCATGCAGTGTGGGCAACCAGACAGTCCACACTGAGCTAATGCTGGGTTGTTGACACTTGCCCATCTTAGGTATATGGCTTCACGTGAAAAATCATGTTCGATGTTCGGGAATTCGACCCAACGATGCTTGCGGCTCCTACCACGCTTATGCACACCCATCAGCACACACACCCATTTCGACTGCCCATCGATACTGCAACTTCTCCATCTGCTCAAGCAGAGTAACGGCACACACTCCTGCCTGAGAGACTTTAGGATGATTGAGAATATTAACCTTGAGCGCATCTCTCAACGCACGTCTTGGTGTCGTTAACTGGCAAATCGTGCGCACTAAGAACTCCTCAGATTTCGCAACGTTCAGAATGGAACTAAGGATGAAGAGTAACAGCATCGAAGCCGCAGGCAGCTTCATAGTAGCGCCGGAGGAACAGGAAGGATCGATACCGTTGACGTTTGAACATCTCAAAGGATATATTGACGGGAATTTCAGACGATAACTATTTATTAGAAATCGTGCCCTTAAAAACCGAAACCTGCGGCAAACAGGAAAATGCAGAAAGTAACCTAATGGGGGCCGGTAGTCTAGCTCGGTTAGGACATCTGCTTGACGTGCAGAAGGTCGCCGGTTCAAGTCCGGTCCGGCCCACCAATCAATGATTTTGTCATTGTTTCCGTTGTTATTCGATGAAGTGACCTGTGAGAATTGCATTAATAGGTGTTTCAAGTGGTTTTCGAAAGTCTTTGAAAGATTAAAGCCTAATTCACGCGATTTTTCAACTAGTTCTTGATCAACATATAGAACAAGATTGTGTTTGTTTGACATTTGCGTTTGCACCCGGGCGGGTGCGAGGGGAAGTTCTGTGTTATAAGTTTGGTGCTTGATGAATAATGATGCTTTAGGAATAGTGGCGTGATGAGAAACGATGGGAACTCGGACAGTTGGATAGGCACACACTATTTCGTATCTGCAAGATATTTCAGGTGAAATGGTTTTCTAATAGTTGTTGGGTTAATGTCTGCGATAAAGCTTTGACTATCGATCAATAAGTCTGAAAGCTCACTGTTGTGCTTTCTCATGAACTCTGCAAAGTCTGAATAGTTCTTGTGGAATGAAACAAAGATTCCATCCCACCCCATTCCTTGTCCGCCTATGGCCAAGACAACATTCGGTTGTTTCATCATCCACTCTTCCACCTTCCTGAAAGCTTTTTCCCTCACTTCAGGCTTGGCAAACTTCATCTCGTGTTTTACAAAGCTGAACGCAACGAGTTCAAAACCAATTTTCTCCCATTTTGGTATCGCCGTATACCCGTCAATAAAGCTCTTTTCAATGATTATCCTTCTCCTGCTGACAGTAGGCTGAGAAGTTCCCAGAACCTTGGCCAATTCTCTGTCACTCCTGCGGCTATTCTTCATCAGCTCCCACAGAAGTTTATAATCGATAGTCTTCAGTTTAGCCATAATGCATCATTCATATTTCTCTTCTTCCAGTTCTTATGACTTGCGGAAGAATCTTCGATGTAATCCTGCAAGTCCATTATCTTTTGAAAAATTCTTATCATGATTCTTATATAAGAAAAATCCAAAGATAATTTAACCCTAGAATATCTTCATCGAGTTTGAGCAGACTCGATCATAATTGACATTCAAGTGAGTGCACTGCGTGCACACGACGAGCCAACCTCTTTCCGACCTCTTAGTTCCCTACAGTCTCTCTGTTACGATATCACTATTCAACCACTACTCTCATTTACATATTCATCAATTTAGGTAACACGATTTGGTTTTCTAAATTTCTAATGCGCGCGGAATGTCCTATGTCTGTCTTAGAATCTCTTTTCCCATCAATTCTATCTCTTGAAGAGTAAACTGGATGTTAGATTTTCTTGTCACTATAAAACTCGGCAATTCTCCGATTTTCAATATGGGAAGAGTAGGATTGTTGATGTTCAAATCTGCATTTTGGTTTGCGAAGACAACAATTCCCTCAACCCACATCCTCCGAGATTTGAAAGTCTTCGAAGACTCTATTACTCGTTTAATTCTCATGGAATTCCTCTTTGCTTGTTTGCTGGGGCTACCTAACTCGAAATGAATGAAGCGACTAAAACTTCCGGGTTTTTTATTTGTATATTGCCTAGTCCATTCGTCGCCATAGCAGGCTATCTTGCCACCATAGTTCTTGGTTTCTATTACAAAGATACCATTTGGTCCCAGAACAACGTGGTCAATGTTGCCATAGCCATCAGAAACCATAATGTCATTAATCAGGTAATATTCATCACTCAAAGTAGAAGAGAGAATTTTGCTGACCTTGTTCTCTCCTTCATAACCTTGCTTGTAGCCAGAGTATTTTCGAAAGAAATAGAAAGCAAAGAAAAAAGGGAAGAACAGAAGCAATGCACGTGGGCCCTCATACCTGCCTACGTCGATGTATAAAGGTGAATGTGGAATATCCGATAGTATGATAACCGCGAACACAATTATGCAAAGGGCCATTATAGTCAGGTTCTGAATAGCTTTTCTTTTGAGGTAACTCCCTGACTCTTTCAAGACTTTCATCGTGAAGACAACCTGGCAGATGCACATGGAGAAATTGATGTTCCATGTCCAAGTATTTTATATGTGCGGTATTGTTAGCCCAGCAGGTCACAATCTCCTTGTCTCTGAGAAGATGATGATTTCTAAATTTCTAATTTTCTAATCTAGGGAAGAACTAGAATTTCAGGTTTTTTCTCGAATAGAATTTAGAAAATCCCTTGAAATCAAAAACAAGAAAGAGCTGTCTTCAAACAATGAAGCGTCTCTTTGCAACCTCCCCTTAAGCTTCAACGACAGCAATCGCACAGTAGCACAAACACACAATCAACAAACAACAAAACATCAAACACACAAACACGAAACTTCGATGAAAACATTCTAAAGGGTTCATGGAAAGTGATGGTGTGTTTTCGGTTTTGGTTTGGGTCAGAGCTAGCGCGCGCACAGTGGCGCACACTAGCCCACGCATACGAACATGAGAATAAAAAAAGGTGGGAAATTCCCGACGGTTGATTTAAGGTTCTCTTTTGACTACAAAGGCGATTTTGACAACGGCACGGTATTCCACGATCTTGTTCTTTTCTACTTTTGCCGTGCACCGCTTTACATAAACAGACTTTATGTTCCTAACCGTCTTGGCAGCTTCTGTAATTGCATTCTTTGTGGCGTCTTCCCAGCTTTTTGGTGAGCTACCTATCAACTCGACTACTTTTGCAACTGTCATTTTGTCCAGGCTCCCTAATCTATAACTAGCAATGTTCCTTATTATTTTGTTCCCAGGCAAAAGCGCGCGCGCAAATCGTCACTGTCGATTGATTAAAATAGTTTTCAGAGAATCAAAACCAAGGTGAGAGGGGGGTGAAAAATCGACAATCATGACAGTAGAACTTGACTTAGATCGAATGGAGAAAATGAAGCAACAAGTCTTGAAAACCATTCAAAGAATCGTGGATGAATATGGAAACGTGTCTATCATGGAATTGGAGTTGGCGTTGATAGAAGGACTTGCAAAAGTGAGAGAAATCGGCATGAAACAAACGCAAGAAGAAGATGAGAGTGTCGTCTAGAAAAAGAGCCGCAATGTTCTATGGGTATTTCAAAACGTGGAAAACCCCATATAGCATAGCATAAGGGAGAATCAGTCAGCACGAGCAACTATAAACTTAAAAGGAAATGCAGGCGAACCTAGTTAGCGAAGGTAGAACAGAATGGATTTCGTTGCGTTACTGATTCAGATTGTCGTAGGGGTCATCATTATCGCGCCAATTCTCTGGCTGGCTGGGAGAGCACTATCTGGGAAAGACAAAGCAAAGTTCACGGATGCAATATGGATAGTGGTTCTTGGAACAGTAATAGGTGCGGTAGTCGGCGCTTTTGTTGGCGGCTTGATAGCGGCACTCATCATGTTCATAGTCTGGCTTGCACTGATTAAACACTTCTTCGACTGCGGATGGTTAAAGGCACTGGCGATAGCTATTATTGCAGTGATAATCTTCATAATCATAGTCGCTGTACTGGCAATAATTGGGTTCGGACTGAAACTCTTGCTATAGCCTCTGACATCGTAATCTTGGGCCCACCCTTTTTTTTAACCTGCTGAACAATAGAAAACTACGTTAGGAACGTCGAATGCTCTGCAACTCGATCGATCGAGTGGTGTTGTTAGAGCATGCAGCTTGAATTGGGCTGTTCTGCCACGTTGGAAACTCGTAAAAGAATGCTGGTTAAAACGCTACGCTAAGATCTTAATGTTTGCTTTTTCGCAGATCTCTTCGAGCTTTTGCGGTGAGAAGTCTGTGTAATGCCTTGCTAGTACCGATTTTGGCACTCTTCCACAAAAAGCATCGACATACGTAAACCTACAAAGCGAGAATGTCATCCGGTAAATTGTCAATTCCTCCGAATTCTTTGACAGCAATCGACTTGATTCTTTTCTTCAGCTCTGGCTTGATGTGCGTGTATGTCATTTCGCTTTCTCCACCAATACTCTCACAGTTGTCTTCAACTATAATGTCTGGCATAGCTCTCTCTGCAACATCTTTGTATTCTTCACCTTCCACTCGAAAGAGTAGTTGATCCTTTGGAAAATTGTGCTTCTTGAGAACACTTCTTATCCGTCCAATCTCAGCAGGCTTCGTTCGAGACGTCAAATACACTATTTTTGCACCTTGACTTTTCCATAAGTGCAACTTCTTCGCTCCATTCCCCACCGGAATGTAAGTTCCATACTCGCGAATTGAGGGTTCTTTGCCCTCGAGAACTTGCTTCACGATGTCCTCTCTTGAAAGACCTTTGGCCCCACTGTGCATAATCAGTGTTCCTTCAGTGAACACAAGAATCTTCATAGGTCTATCAACTATATCTGGTCGAATTAAAAAGTAATGTGCACCGAGTGCACAACGACTGTCTACCTCTTTCTAACCTCTCTGTTGCAGCAATAATGCTTGCTTGTTTGCTCTAGCGAGTTTCATTCATTTTCAACAGATATTCTGCAAGTGCTGAGAAGGTCAGATAGCGCCAGTGACTCTTATCATTCAAGTCGATTATGAAGCTCTTGATATCATCAACTTTCAAATGTGGAAATGTTTTGATGTATTCTTTAAACCGTACATATTCAGAATAGTCCTTGTGAAGAGCAATAGCCACGTTGTCAGCACCGCAGCCCATTCCATTCATGGCAATAATCGTTGGGGACGGATTCTTCTCTTCCAATTCGCGAGAATGCCTCAGTATATCCTCGAAAATCTCTTTTGATGCTGGTTCACTCAGTTTAGCAAAGGTTATCGACACTATTTGAAAACCGAGTCTTACATAATCGGGTATCATCGTGTATTCCCTGATCAAGCCTTGCTTCTCAAGCCTCTGAATAAGCCTACTAACCGTAGGCTGGGAAACCCCAATTACCTTGGCTAATTCTCTATCGCTCCTGCGGCTATTCTTAAGGAGTTCAGAAATGAGTTTCAGTTCAACATCCTTCAAAAGCATTCCCTATAGCTTCTTAGGGACGTTTCAATATTTAAAGGCGGCCCAAAGCACGCTAGGCCAACCTCTTTTCAACCTCCTAGTTCTCTCAAGCCTCTCTGTTACAATATCACTATTCAACCTCAGCACTCATTCACACTATCACCAACTCGGGTAACGCATTTAGTTTTTAAATTCCAATTTTCTAAGCCAGGAGAAGAAGCAGGGTTTCCAAGATTTTTATTTGATTAGAATTTTGAAATTAGACAATTGCCTTGATTTCGAACAAGTTGTAGATACAGTGTTTACAGATCTAGAGCTTATATGCAGCGAGGTATGAAAGAACAATATCCCCTCAAGTGATTTGAAAAAAGAATATGGAAACTAGGAGAAAACCAATCCCAGATTAGAGCTGTTGGCTTGATCTAAAATCGACTTCTACTTGGGGGTGCTCTCTTCGAGTAACACTCTCGGCAGTATACAGGTCTGCTGCCATCGGGCTTGAATGGTACTTCACATTCCTTTTTACATTCAGCGCAAACTGCCTTGTGCATCTCTTTTCTCTCATACGTCAACTCTCTCAACTCCTTCATGGTTGCTGTGCAAAAATCACTTCTTACACGCTTCGTTCACCGTTCACATCGCCGCTTATAAACAACATGTCTAGAATCATAAAGTCGAGACCTATAGAAATCAAATTCGCACGCGTTCTACTTTGCCACGATGAGGAATGTGCGAACGAAGGCGATAGGATGAAGTTCTTATTCGTAGAATATGAGGTTTTGTTCCTCCAAGCTTTCGTGAAGCTTATGCACTGCGTCATAAACGTCCTGTTCTTTCTTCGCTCCGGTGCAAACAAGGTTCCCGCTTGCGAATATCAGTATGACCACTTTGGGCTCGTCCATCCTGTAGATCAATCCTGGAAACTGCTCCGGCTCATACATGGTTTTTCCAAGCGTGCTCGCTTCTTCTAACTCTATCCTTCCGCCTAAGCTTGCGGAGGCAACAATGTTCTGAATCTTTAACTCCGGTTTGCTGATGATGATTATTCCGCCCTTTTTCAACTCTTTAACAACTGCCATAACAGCCCTGCGGGATTCCTGTTCCGATTTCGCTCCTGTGCACACCATTTTACCAGAGTTGAAAATCAGCGTCGCCGTCTTCGGTCTTTTGAGCCTAAACACAAGTCCTGGGAACTGTTCCGGACGATACTCTACGCCTGGATAACTCTTCACCACAGCGTTTAAGTCAATTTTCTGGTTTAGAGTGGCAGAAGCAACAACGTTTTGAATTTTTATTATTGCTTTAGTCTTCGGCATTTGATACCGCTTCTTGTAGTGTAGCGGATGCTTAAATACCCTTTATATGCGCGCGCTAGAGCGAGAACTTAAGTAACTTGGCTAAGATCTATCAGAGACGTGACTGACTATGTCTTCGTCCTCTGACCGTGTTGTGAAAGACTATTATGATGAGAAAGCTCAGACTTATGACGACTATTCGAAGCAGCTGTATTTCAAAGTGTACGACGCAGCAACATGGAAAATCACTGAGCCTTATGTTCCACGAGACTCAAAGGCATGTGTGCTCGATGCTGCTGGCGGGACCGGAAAATGGAGTGTTCCCATGGCAAAGTGCGGTGCACGCGTCGTGCTAGCAGACCTTTCCGACGGAATGCTGGACGTGGCAAAAGAGAAGATTGCTAAGGAAGGTCTGCAAGACCGCATAGAAACCAGGAGGTGCGACCTTCGCAAGCTGGACTTCGGAGACGAATCCTTCGACATGGTGTTCTGTGATCATGCCCTATGCTTCATCAAAGAACAAGATACAGTGGTGAGCGAGCTCGTCAGAGTTCTGAAGAAGGGGCATCGTCTGATTATCTCTGGACAGAACCGTTATGTGCTGTCCCTTTCTATTGTTCAGGAAGACCCGTCCCTAGCCTCCAGAATATTGGCGAAAGATTCACCGTTCGACATGCTTGACCGCGTGAAGGTCTATGCACTGTCACCAGACGAGTTTAGACAGCTGCTTGAAGACAACGGCGTCAGGGTGGAGAGAATGTTCGGCAAAGTCTTCACTATGCCCCTCGGTCTGTCTCTTGAGAGACTGCAAGGAGAGACGTTCAGCAAGGCCTTTGTCGACAAACTCTTGAAAATCGAGTACAGCATGCTTGAGAGGTCAGACGCTGTGCCTTTAGCATCACACATTCAGGCAGTCGGATGCAAACGATAGGGCCCAGAATAGTTCGCCCTCATGTTTAACCCGGACCGTTCACCTTAGCGCGCGCCAGAGATTCATGAAAACTTGGAAACGATTTATCGCTTTTCATCTTGTTGGTTTAAATCACCACGCCCATCCGGTGAAGCTCGTCCAACAGGCTTGTCTTCGTCTGTTTGAGTCTCTGCCTCTGTTCCACGTATTCGTCGCCACTTATCTTGCCAGCTCGGAAGTCTTGGTCGAGTTTTTCCAATTGTGCATCTATGTCGGTCAGTCTCGATTTGAGCTGGTCAACGTATGAGACAGCCGCAGTCGGTTCTAACGTTTGAGCAGGCGTCAAAGCCGCTTTTATGGTGCCGTCTTCGATGCGTAGTATCCTGTCTCCTTGCCTAGCAACGTTTGGGTCATGAGTAACCATCACGATGGTCTTGCCTAGTTCTCGGCTTATTTTCACCAAGTAGTCGACCACGATTTTGACGTTTGTAGTGTCTAATTCTCCTGTTGGCTCGTCGGCTAGGATTACTGGGGCGTCGTTGGCCAGAGCCGCAGCCATGGTTATGCGCTGCTGTTCTCCGCCGCTTAATTCGTCGGGTTTATGATCCGCTCTCTGGGTTAGGCCTACTATTTCAAGCAGTTCTTTGACGCGCTCTTTTCGTTTGCTTCTTCCCGCGCCCATGGCTATCATCGGCAGCTCGACGTTTTCAGCAGCGGTCAGCGTGGGAATCAGGTTGAGGGTTTGGAAAATGTGTCCCACGGTTTTCCTTCGATAATCAACGAGCTGAGAGGTTGACAGTGCCGTGACTTGTGTGTCACCCACTGCAACAGAGCCTGCGGTTGCCGTGTCCAGTCCTCCTATTATGTTTAGCAGCGTAGTCTTTCCGCTTCCGCTTGGTCCTATGATTGAGACCACTTCGCCCTCTTTTACCGACATGCTCAGTCCGCGTAGGGCCTGAACTTCCACTTTGCCCAGATGATACACTTTAATCACGTCTTTGACGATTATTCCTGCACCTTTCAAACTTCTCGCACCGTCCTCTCCAACCTTGAACTGTATCTTTTTGCCATCAGAACGACCGGGATGATGGTTGACGCGAAAACTAGGATGAAAGAAATGAACAGGGTCAAGACTGCATCAGGCGGAAAGACCATGTGCCTGCTCAAGGGAGTGACTGAATAGAAGGCGGCGTTCACAGCGTTGTTTGACGCAACTACTCCGCGCACCACTATGAGTCCCACAACCGTGCCTACGAGCACTGCGAATGTCACGACCGCCAGGTTCTCAGTGAGAAGCATGACGAGCAACTGCTTGAATGAGAGCCCCCGAACGCTCATGATTGACACCTCACGTTTCCTCTCTCTCAAACTGACCAACGTAACCAGGGCGGTTCCGATTGAAGCCGCCGCCACCATGAAAAGCACGCCTAGGCGCAGAACGTTGAACGAGCCCGTTATGGTAAGGTCGCTCTGTTGATTCGCGAGTTGCTCAGTCACAGAGGACACCGAGCTGACAGCGCTGATATCTAATCCGCGAATCTGATCCGCGACAGCCTTACTGTCCGTGCCGCCCTGCAACCTCATGAGTATTTTGGCCGAGGCCGAACCAACTAAATTTTCTATTGTCTGGTTGTAGAGTCCTTCTGGAACATAAGACCAGTACTGACCTGAAGTTTGTCCAGATTCGATTCCGAAAAACCCTACAACCCTCAACTCTTCCGTCTGCACTGCCCCCGTAGATGAGTCACCAAAAGTCACGGCGACGACATCGCCCACCTTCTTGTTAAGAGCGTTGGCCTGGTTAACATCCAAAATAACAGTGTAATTATTTGAACTCATGGTCTCAAAGGCTTTTTCAACTGGGCTGCCGCTGAACATATCGTCCTCATAATAGGCTGTGGAAAGCCACGTTTTCGGGTTTACCGCCCGGAACTGCATTCCCTGTTCGTTTCCTCCAAGACCGGCCGAACCCGTGAAACTGTATTCCGCAGTTATAGATTGAATGTGCGACACGTTGCTGCTGACGGCACTCATTATCTGCGACGCATTTAAGGGCGAACTTAATGTGAAACTGACGTCCGAGCCAACGGCAAAGCGAGCTTCACGAACAACGAAGTCTTGTTCACTCGCCAGAGTTCCAACTACCTGAAAACTGTACCCAATGATGAAGGCTATCAGAAATGCGACAGCCGCGGCGCGAGCAGGGTTTCTCTGAACACTCTTCGTGGCAAGCTTGCCTAAATCACCCAAAAACCTAGAAGCCCTTGTCATGATTTCTTGGAACTTAAACGATCCGCTTATGAAGATTTTTGTGAAACCCCAGAAGAACAGAAAGGGCCCAACGTAAGTCAGTGCGAAATCGACGAGGACAAATATCTGTAACAGAAGGAAGACGAAAACGTTCGCAGGCGCTCTTACGACCGCCTGAACATTAATGCCTAGAAGAAACACGATAATCTTATAAGAACCGAGAAGAAGGGCAGTCCAAGGCCACAGTCGTCTGTACGGTTTAGCCTCTTCCACCTGCACGTATTCTCTCAAAGCGTCGACTGCGGCCATCTTTGAAGCTCTTCTTGCTGACCGATAAACCGAAAGAAAGGTGATGATGGCGGCGAAAACCATGGTCAAAATGATTGTGTCAGGGCCCAGTACAAGCGCGCCGATGAATTGGCCGCCTGTGGCCGCAGCAAACCATGGAGTAACAGTGAAACTCAACACTATGCCCAGCAAACCTCCAAGTAGCCCTATTAGTGCGGCCTCGAACAGAAACATCCACCAGAGTTGTCGCCTGGAAAACCCTTTGGTCAGTAGGAGACCGATCTCACGGCGCCTTAGGTTGAAAGACACGTCAGAAACTGTTGAGCCCACGTACCAAGCCACAAAAAACACGGGCAACGATGCTATGATGAAGGTAGCACGCATCGCAAACGAGGTACTCTGAAAACTGTCCAGCGGATAGGCCAGATTGTCTTGAGCAGACAAACCAAAAGGTGAGACCTCTTCGTTAATCTGCGCCGTAACCGCTGCAAGCTTGCTGGCTGAACCAGGGATGTCCCATGGACTGATAAGGCTCGAGCGGTCAACAAAAACGAGAATTGTGGTGCTGAACGGATTAGAATATTCAGGCGAAGAATCGTGCACGAAGTCGAGCAGCTTGGCAAAAGTTTTCTCCCAACTAGTGATCAAAAGATTCTGTGGATAAAACTGGTACTGGTTAAGAGATGCTATAGAAAGCTCCTGTTCACTGAGATGAACAAAACCAACCACTTTGAGATTGACAACAAATGATGATGTTTGTGACATGGCAGAATTTTCTTCCCAAACACCCTGCTGGAATACGTTGGCATTCGCGGTGACATTTATCGGAATGATGTCCCCGACGCGAATCTTTCCAGCGTCAGGCGAGTCTGCCCAAACATAAGTTTCATTTTCCCCTAACGCGGATGTGTTACAGACAAGAGAATGCTCAGATATCCCAATCAAATTGGTGGAAGTCTTGAAATTAAACTCTTGAACAAAATTATAATATGCATAAGTAGAAATTGCTTCAACTTGGGTTACGCCTTGCACACTTGAAATCGCGCTAACTGCATCTGAAACATTTTTGGAGGACAACGCGATATTCGCTGTCGGGGGAAAGGTGTAGTAACTGTAACCCACGGAAATGTCAACTGGAATTTTGTTCAGAGTCTGATTGAGGGCCTGCCACGCAGCTGTATCCGCGCCCACGTTGATGCCCGCGAAAAATGTTGAGGCCAAAACGATGCCTAGCAACAAGGCTATGAACAGCCGCCATGAACGAACAAGCCTCTTAAAAGTGTACGAAAATGACAATTTCAACCAAATAACAGTTTGACTCAAATAGCCAATTTCAATGTTTCGGTTCGAATGCTCAATGCATTTTCATTTGGAACATCACAAACGCGCGCTGCCTTGTCTCTTTATTATGTGTTGAAGTAGGTTGGTGAGACTGCCTTGTCTGGTCTTCTGAGGTTTTCTGCCGCTTCTCTGTTTAGAACTAGGCACAACAAGCTGTAAAGCGCGTAGGAGGCAACGTTTCTTACGCCTCTGACCTTGTTTATGGCCAAGCTGTACTGCGTCTTGAGGAAGCTGTAGACCGCTTCAATGTGAGGCCTCTTATGATACTCCTTCTTCTGGTCATCTGGCCCGTAGGTTCGAAACTTCTTGTCCACCCTAAGGATGTCTCTTACGCCACGTTTCTGGTTAACGGGATAAGGAATCACTGCGGCGTCAACGGCCCTTCTGAGTTTGCCGTCGCTGTATTGGCTGTCAGCTATCACGCTTCTCAATCTGGCTGCAGACCGTTTGAGAATCAGCTTCGTCTTCTCCAGCATGTTCAGCGAGTGTTTCTTCTCGTTCTGGTTGGCAGAAGCAAAAGCGCAGGTCAACGGAAGCATAGTCTGAGAATCGATGCACAAGTGAAGCTTGTAGCCCAATCCGAATGTTCTGCCTGCTCTTCCAACCCTGGCTTCCTCGTCGGAATAGCCTTTCTTGTTATCCAGTGGATGGCGCGTGCTCCAAGCCTTTATGAACGAAGCGTCAAGAACGGCATCAACGTCTTTTGCGTCGTTCCGTTTCAAGAGTTTAACAACTTTCTGTTCTATTATTCTGGTGAGGTTGTCTTCCCCGACTTTTCGGATGAACCTGCTGAGAACGCTTCTAGGATAGCCCGTCTCGCCTGTTTTGATTAGGCACAGTTTTCTGAGCCGTATGTCTGTGTCGAGTAGTCTTGTCATTTCTCTCAGGCTGCGAACACCCTTCATTCGCATGACGATGAAGGATCTGAAAACGCCCAATGGGTTTCTGGGAGGCCTCCCAGGTCCAACCGTGTGGAAGCATCTGAGCAACGCTGCTTTAGCAAAGCTTAAGTCTACGTTTCTGAAGAGGGTTTCTAGGGTCTCGTGTTCATCTTGTCCCGCTAGGATTCACCTCCTAAGCCTGGACGTAACTCACTAAATACGAGACCCCAACTGCATTAATTAATTTAGGGACAAGCCAGCGCGCTACGATTTGCCCCCCAAAACAAGCCCAAATCAAGCCGAAATAGGCAAAAGAAGAATTAAAACCATTTTTAACCATTTTAGCGACAAACCAGTGCCCGACAATGCTCTCAAGAGGATGTCGGAGAGGGCATTAAGTTTTTGATTGCTGTGAATTGAACCACTATGCCGCCTATCAGCAGTCTAGCCCAGAAAGTCAAGACTCGAATGAGAACTGTTGCTACAGCAAAGACAACCAGAAACTGTGGGCTACCAAGCAGGGCATACAAGGTTGTCATGATTATCTCTGCCAATCCCACTTCGCCCGGGATTACGCCTATCGGCAGGTACTGGATGGCCCCGCTGATGGAGTAGACGATTATGATGGCGCTGATGGAGATTGCGGTTCCAGCAGACCCTAGAGAAAGGAAAACTAGGAGGGCTATTGACATGTCTAAGAGCCACGAGAAGGCCGTCAACACCATCGGCAGCACGAGGCTTTTTCGATGTGCGCCCAGTGTGAGAATTCCTTCATGAAAAATGTCCAGCGCCTTCGTAACCCTCTCTCGTGCCTGTTCAAGTTTCCAGCGGCCTCGCGAAACCCGCGTAATCAGGTTGAACAGCCAATTGGCGAGCCTGCGCGTTGAACGTTTCCTCGAAGCTAAGTAAAACAGGAGGCCGATTACGACAGCGTCGCCAAGCAGGATCACAATTGCAAATGCTAGGACAAAGAGAGGAGGTCTGCTCGTGAGCGCAAAATAAACGATGCTCACAAGCAAACCTGCAGCTGTCACGCAGGTTGTAGCAATACGTTGCCCCACAGCAGACGCGACAACCTTACCGTAGTCTCCCCCAGCGTCTTTCGACATCAAATAAATCCTTGACACCTCGCCGCTGACGGGCTCGCCCGGAATTACCAAGTCAACAAAATTCTCAACCCAGACAAACTGGAAAGCCTTCAGAAAAGAAGTCTTAACAGACAGAAGACCCAGCAGTCGTTGCCAAACGACAGAGTACAATGCTACACTCGCAAGAAGCGCGAAGAACGCCAACAGAAAATAGAGTGGATTGAGTCTTTTTACAGTTTCAATCAAATCACCGAGAGGAACGAAAAGATAAAGATACACGAGGAAAACTGCTAGCCCAACGACAATCAGCAGATAACGCCTTTTCAGTTTGGGGCCTTTTTCACTCGCCATTGGACAACGCACCGGATGCACAAAACCAGATGACAACTCTTGTTCTTATGCTTTAGCAATACTGCGGTAGGCGGTCGTTTTGAGGTTTAGATCCAGCGTCGGCTCGCCGTACAAAAGATGGCAACTCAATTCCATCAATCATTAGCGTCGCAGAAAGTCGTGGATTGAATGACGAATGGCAAAACCTTGATAGCGTATCCTACGAAGGGTGGAGTGACTGACCGCTCTGTCGTTCAGGCTATCTGACGTAAGACTCGTTCAGCCAAACTCGCGCCCCATCAGTATCCATGGTTGCCTTGATTCCCATGGGCAACGGCAAGTTAGGCGTGTAATGACCGAAATCCATGCTCGCGATAATCGGAAAATCGTATTCTCCCGTTATGTCCAGAACGAGTTCCTTAGTCTCGTTCGTCATGTCTTTTATTCTGCGGCCCGACTTGCTTGATGAATCAGGCACTTCACCTCTCATCTTGCCGATCAACATGCCTCTTGTCCTATCAAACAACCCTGATTCTCTGAAGTGCACCAGCTTCGCGTCAAGTTCATCCAAAGGTTGCGCTATCGATTCCCAGAAGAAAATTATGTCCTCGTCCAAGTTTGGATAGTAGGGGGTCCCAAGCAGGGGCTCCGCGCTGTTTATGCTTCCGCCGAACAGTCTGCCCCTAGCCTTGCCTTCTCGCCACACTTCCCAATTGGTAAATGCCGGTAACAGCCCCACTGCCTCAGCGTTCTCGGTGATTCTGAAGAAAAGGCTTGTTTCGTACTTTGCTTCTTTGCTTTTCACGTCAGCCCCAAACCCGAAAACCACGTCTGTCTGATGAAGCCCCGTCAGGCCGGTTTTGGCCAGAAACGCCACGTGGAAGGTTGTGATGTTGCTCATGCCCGAGAAGATTTTGGGATTGTCCCTTATCAAATCGTAATCCAGATGCCGCAACGTGCGAATCGCCACAGACCCGCCCAAGGCACAGACAATCGCGTCCACCTCTTCATCAGCAAACATATTGTTAATGTCTTCGGCTCGCTCAAGGTCTGTACCAGCCATGTATCCCATGTGCTGAAGCCTGACAGTCTTGCCTTCCTTTACCTTGAAGCCGAACCTTTTCAGGTTGTCAATGCCCTGATTGTACTCCTGCTGAACCGGCAAAACCGGGTGTGAAGGGGCGATCACGCCAATGGTTCCGCCTTCCAAGAGCTTTGGGGGTTTCAACAGCCTCATGCTTCTCAGCTCAATTCAATTCCAGATGACGAATTTCGTACAGATTGGACATATAAGTCTACCCTTGAACACAGGTACCCCTGGCATGTGCTACCAAAACAGATAAGAACCTGAGTATGAACCAACAATGCGCAAGACGAGAGTGAATTGAGGTGCCATCAGAAATCTCTGATCCCGAAAGATTCGTCGAAATCAGTGCAAACGCTGAGTACTGCGCCGTCAAAAGATTGCAGGGCGTTGTGAAATTGAAGCTTAGGACACCAAAGAAGCTCTACACTCTGAAAGTTGAGCCTTTGAAGGCTGAGGAAGTCATCAAGAAGCTTCAATGCGAAATCCGAGAAATATAGGTGCAATTTGCAGAAGCTCGCATATTTTCTTCACTTGAATTCTTTCTTAGCGCGGGCAAAGAATCAAGAGAGCGGAGGCGTGTTCTTATCCAAGAACTCTTGTTGCAGGCCGCCCTCAGATTTGAGGGAGGATCCACAGAAAGGACAGAAACCGAATTCACCTTCTGGCAGTGCTTTCCCACATTGTGGACATGGCACCGCACTCTTGAATGCAATCTTCGCCAACTGCCCCACGAGTCTAGAGTATAAACGTGCGTAATAGAGATACACAGCGAATCCCACCGCGGCAATCACTAACCCGACAACCCCCAGATTGATAGAGTTTCCCGCAAGCGAACGGGTTGAAAAACCAGCAACCGCCACAACGACAGCAACAAGGCAGGTTAGAAGACCGCCTCTCTCATTTCGCTTCGCATCCCTCATCATTTCCTGAAGAAGTGCAATCCTCGCCGCCTCAGACAAATTCAACGCCTTTACCCTGGAATAGCGCAATGACCCTGTTTTGCGCAATATGAGAATTGCTGCGCGGACAGTAAATACGTTATGAATCCTCAATAAGAATCCATCCTCAAGTCGGCAGCTATTACACAAAGCATATACCTGTTTTTGGCAGGCGTCGGAGAAAACGTAATAGGAAGATGTTTTGTCTATCTGCATAGGAAAAACGGTGGGAATATAAACTGAAGATTTCAGTCGCTGGCAAGGGAGGTGTTGGAAAGACTCTGCTGGCTGCCGGTCTGGCTTTCTCCTTTGTCAGAAGAGGATTGAGTAGTATAGCGATTGATGCTGATCCTTCGCCGAACCTTGCTTTGACACTGGGGTTGTCTTCAGAGGAAGCGCGCAAAATCGTGCCTCTTTCAGAAAACAAGAGCTTGATTGAGTCCAAGACGAGCACGGAGTATTCAGGCATTTTCCGCCTGTCCTTCAGCGTGGACGATGTTGTACGCGACTTCTCAGTGAAGACCCCTTTCGGCGTGAACTTGATCGTGATGGGAACCGTGCAGTCGATGGGTTCAGGATGCACCTGCCCAGCAAACGCGCTCATCCGAGCACTGATGCGTCACTTGATAGTGGAAAGGGACGAAGCTGTCATCCTAGACATGGAGGCAGGCTGCGAGCACATGGGCCGAGGAACAGCGCGACAAGTAGATTATATGCTCATAGTGACAGATGCAAACAGCAAATCCTTAGAAGTCGCCAATCACATTCACGCATTAGCCGCAGGAGCTGGAATGAAACAGGTCTTCCTAGTCGAAAACAAGGTGGCGAATGAAAATCAAAAAGCCGTCATCGAAAAGTTCGCTCAAGAAAACGGTTTAAAGGTTCTAGACTCCATCCCATTCGACGAGACGGTTGTGGAGGCGGAAATGCGAGGCGAAACCCCGCTCAAGAACGAGTCTTCGAAAGCATTGGTCGCCATAGAAAAACTCTGCGAGAAACTCATGGCAAAGAACAACCCATAAATCTGAAAGGACACTCGTGTGTGCAGAGGAGAGCAGGAAAGATTTGAAGACGCTTGTCACCATTGGCCGTGGAGGGACGGGAAAAACAAGTTTTGTAGCTATGACGGCCAAGTACTTCAGCGAGGCTGGAGAAGCGCCTCTATTGTTGGTGGACGCTGACCCTGATCAGAATTTGGGTGAAATGGTCGGGGTAGACCTGAAAGAAGTGGGGAAGAAGAGTATCTCGGACTTGCTCGTGGAGACTTTTTTGGAAGAGGGCGGGACCACAGTTGGCGTCGCGCCTACTGAGCGGATTGGAAACAAGATATGGGCCCGGGGCATGTACGAAGGTGACAGTTTCGACTTCATCGCCCTTGGCACAAAATGGGTCGAGGGATGCTACTGCTTGCCGAACGCGGCTCTGAAAGGGGCACTGGAATCCCTGACGAAGAACTACCGGTACGTGCTCATCGATTCACCAGCGGGCCTAGAGCATCTGAACCGAAGAATCGCCACAAGAGTTAACGATGTCTTCGACGTAATAGACCCCTCCAAAAAATCCATCGACCACGTCGAACGGGCTTATCGTGTGGCCAAAGAGGTCAAGATAGACTTCGAAAACTTCTACGTTGTCGGCGGCTACAGGCTGCCGGAAAACCTGCGAAGCCACGTTGAGAACGCTTTGAAGTTCAAGTACTTGGGCAAGATAACCCGCGACGAAAAAGTCGAGGAGTACGTTCTTGCAGGAAAATCCCTGCTCGACCTGCCCTCAGACTCTCCAGCGTTCGTTTCCGTAAAGGAAATAATGAGATCAGCCGGCTACATCAACCGTTGATCACTATCGGCTTTAGAACCTGGATACATCGCATTCTATGAAAGAAGGTCGGTCGCTGGGGCCGAATTTGAAATGATAAAACGGCAGCATTTCAAGACAAACTTAAAATAATTCTGCGACTATGTTACAACCTCTGAAAATCTCCAGGTTGGTTTCTAATTGAGCAGAAAAGGTGTTAAAGTAAAGATTGGAGAATTGAAGACCGACGTTGGGGTTATCAAGAATCTTGAGCTTTCTGTGGGCAAGGTTGTTGACGAATCATGGGCTGAGCCGATGGGGCCAACGCCCTTTCCTTCCATGACCGCCCTCAGAGAGTGGGACAAGAAGCTCCTTCAACGTTACAAACCGTTTTACATGCCCTTCTGCGACGTTTGCTGCCTCTGCACATACGGAAAATGTGACTTAACGGGAAACAAGCGTGGGGCATGCGGAATAGACATGTCTGCGCAGCAGTCGAGAACAGTCCTTCTGGCTTGCTGCATAGGAGCGTCGACGCACATCGGTCACGCTCGTCATCTGGTTGAACACTTGATCAAGAAATTCGGGCGCAGGAAGACCCTCAACGTGGGCGGCCTGAACGTCAAAGTTGAGGCCCCAATCATACGGCTTGTCTGCGGAACAAAGCCCCAGACACTTGGTGACTTGGAGGAGGTATTGGACTACGCTGAAACCCAGCTTACGAATTTGCTCGCGGTCACGCACACGGGTATGGAGGGAAACAGCACCGATTTTGAATCAAAGGTTCTCCACACCGGTATGATAGACCACGTCGGGATGGAGGTCGCGGACATCGCTCAGGTTGCAACCTACGGCTTTCCAAAGGCTGACCCTGATTCTCCTCTTGTCGATTTGGGGTTCGGAACCATAAAACCAGAGAAACCCGCTATCCTTGTCATAGGCCACAACGTTGTTCCATCCGTCGGAATAATAGACTACATGAAGGAAAGCGGGGCAGACGGCGAAATCGAGGTGTGCGGCCTCTGCTGCACGGCACACGACATCACAAGGTATCACAAAAAAGCCAAGATTGTGGGTCCGATTTCATGGCAGCTTCGCTTCATAAGAAGCGGTGTTCCAGACGTTGTCGTGTTAGATGAGCAGTGCATCAGAACAGACGCCTTAAACGAGGCTCAAAACATCAAAGCTCCTGTCATCGTAGCTTCTGAGAAGAACTGCATGGGCTTGCCAGATCGTACTAATGACCCTGCAGACTCGATTGTCGAAGATCTCGTAAGTGGAAAGACGCCTGGCGTACTGATTCTTGATCCGGAAAAAGTCGGAGAAGTCGCAGTTAAAACAGCGTTGAAAGTCGCGCCTATGCGGAAAAAGTTCAAGACAATTCCAGAGGCTGAAGAACTTGTCCGAAGGGCGAAAGAGTGCAAGCAATGCAGCGACTGTAGAAGAGCCTGCCCACAGGACCTTGACATTCCCGAGGCCGTGAAGGCTGCTGGCAAGGGAAACTTGGCGGAGCTGGCAGACCTGTACGAACTGTGCGTTGGGTGTGGGCGTTGCGAACAGGCATGCCCAGTCGGGCTGCAAATCCACAGTTTCATCGTGAAGGCTGGAGAAAAGAAGCTGAGAGAGGAAACCTACAAGATCCGGGCTGGGAGGGGAGCCATACAGGACGTTGAAATAAGGAATGTAGGGAGCCCTATCGTGCTCGGTGAGATTCCGGGCGTTGTCGCTTTCGTGGGCTGCGCAAACTATCCCAAGGGCGGAGCGGAAGTGGCAGAAATGGTGACCGAGTTTGCTAACAGGCGCTACATAGTTGTGACTTCCGGATGCTCCGCTATGTCTGCTGCCATGCACAAGAATGAGGAGGGTAAAACTCCTTACGAAACCTTCACGGGCGAATTTGCTGCAGGCGGAGTTGTCAACGTCGGCTCATGCGTGGCGAATTCGCACATCGCCGGTGCTGCAATAAAAATTGCCAGCATATTTGCGAAACGCAATCTGAGAGGCAACTATGAGGAAATTGCTGACTACATATTGAACCGTGTCGGTGCGGTCGGAGTGGCATGGGGAGCCATGTCCCAGAAGGCGGCAGCAATCGCAAGCGGCTTCTGGAGGCTCGGAATACCTGTGGTAGTGGGTCCACACGGAACAAAGTATCGCCGCATGCTGCTCGGAAGAGCTGACCGCGAAGAGGACTGGTACGTTTGTGACGCGCGAACCGGAGAGAAAGTGTACGTCGGGCCTACGCCCGAACATCTGTTCTGCGCCGTTGAGACGAAGGAAGAAGCAATGGTCATGATTGCCAAGCTTTGTATGAGGCCTAATGACACGTCGAAGGGCCGAGCTATAAAGCTCACACATTACATCGACTTGCACAAGAGACTGTTTGGAACCATGCCTGAAGACATTCCTCCGTTCGTCCGCAACGTTGCCGACATACCAGTCACGATGAAAGACGAAATCATGAAGATTCTGCAGGACAAGAAGTGGAAGGAAACAGTCATCCCCGACCCAACTCTCTTGCCCAGAATGATCAGAAAGAGGAAGGAGTGAGAGTCATGGCAGCGGAGCCTTGGCAAACAGCCGAAGTCTCAGGTCCGAAAAAAGCCTCTGTGATAACAAAGCCTGAAGTCGTCGTTGCGATGATCAAAAAGGCCAAGCATCCAATACTTGTAGTCGGCCACAAAGCCGCGGAAACCGATCTTGAAGACAGGAAGTTGATTGACTTCATCGTTGATTTTGTCCAGAAGACGAAGATTCCTGTTGTCGCTACAGCCCACACGGTTAGCGAGTTCTTGAAGAGGTCGTATCGGCCTGCAGGTTGGATGCCTGCAGTGGACATCGGAAACAGGCTTGCAGACTCAGAGTGGAGAGGAATTGACGGTAAAGGCCCACACGACTTGGCCTTGTTCGTCGGTCTACCCTATTATATGGAGCTAACCATTCTTTCCGGACTCAAACATTACGCACCGCAACTCAAAACGGTGACGTTGGACAACGTTTATCACTCTCACGCAAGCTGGTCTTTCCCAAACATCTCCACAAAGGACTGGGTAGAAAACCTCAAGGTCATAATTGACAAATCTGAAGCAGGAGGCAAATAGAGAAATGTCGATGTTCAAGGACATCCCCGTAGACGTGGGCGTAATCTACGAGGGAGAAAGAATCCGAAGAAAAGACATGTTCGTAGAACTCGGAGGGCCAGATGTTAAAGAAAAGTTTGAACTGGCACGAGTGAAGGGGCCGGAGGAAATCGAAGACGGAAAAGTGACAATCATAGGGCCAGACTTGAAGGACATGCAAGAGGGACAGGCGTATCCATTCGGCATCCTCATCGAGGTTGCAGGCGCCAAACTCGACCCAGAACTCGAGGGAGTGATAGAAAGACGCATACATGCCTTCAGCAACTTCATCGAGGGCTTCATGCACCTCAACCAACGCTACGACATTTGGCTCAGGCTGAGCAAGAAATCCTTCCAGAAAGGGCTAAACTCCTTCGAGTACATAGGAAAAGTTCTGCACCGACTCTTCAAGAGCGAGCTGCCGATAATCGAGAAAATGCAGGTGACCTTCTTCACCGACCCAGAAAGGGTGAAAGAACTGTACGGGGAGGCCTTGCAGATTTATGAAGCCAGAGACGCCAGAGCCAGAGGGCTAAAGGATGAAGAGGTTGACAAGTTTTACGGCTGCGTTCTGTGCCAATCGTTTGCTCCGACCCACGTGTGCGTCATCACGCCTCAGCGATACTCCAACTGCGGAGCCATAAGCTGGTTCGATGGGAAAGCGGCGGCAAGCATAGACCCGAAGGGGCCGATCTTCACGATCGAAAGGGGAGAGCAGCTGGACGCTGAGAAGGGAGAGTATTCAGGAGCGAACGAAGCTGTCAAGAAAAAGTCCTTGGGAGAAATCACGAGAGTCCAGCTTTACACCGCTTTTGGTTACCCACACACTTCATGCGGCTGTTTTGAAGGCGTAGCCTTCTACATTCCCGAGGCCGACGGATTAGGCATCGTCCACAGAGGCTACAAAGACGTAACCGTGAACGGTCTCGCGTTCTCAACGTTGGCCGACTCGACAGCAGGCGGCCGTCAAGTGGACGGTTTCCACGGACTGTCAATCGAGTACATGCGCTCTTCAAAGTTCCTGCAGGCTGACGGCGGCTGGAACAGGGTGGTGTGGATGCCCAAAGAAGTGAAAGAGAGAGTAAAGGACTTTATTCCGCCTGAGCTTGTTGACAAGATTGCCACTGAAGAGAACGCGAAGACCATTGACGAGTTGAAGGTTTTTCTGAAAGAGCGCAGCCACCCAGTTGTTGCAAGCTGGAAGGAAGAAGCGGCAGCAGTCGCAGAGGCTGCACCAGAAGAAGCGAGGGAGGGAGCTCAGTTAGTGCCAACCGTCACGGCGGCGACGCTGCCCATAACCGCGGGCGGCTTCAAGATAATCTTGAAGGACGCGAAAATCTACGCGAAGAAAGTGATTATCCGCCAACTTAGAAACGAAAAATCGGAGAATAGGTGAAAAGGTTTGCCAGAAAAGGAGAAAGAGAAAGAAGAGAACCCTCTTGGACTGAAGTTCAGCTCACGTTTAACAGAGCTGCTTGCAAAACTTCAAGAAATAGAACTTGAAGACTTCGAAATGGACGTGGGCGATTTAGAAATCTCGATTCAACCGGGCGCAGTTGCTTCGCCCGTAATATCGCAACCCAAGATTGCCCCACCGACAAAGATTAAGCCCCAGGTCATCATACAGACAGAGTTTATTCCACCCATCAAAACCTATCCCGGCCAAGTTGTTGAAGTTACGCTTGGAGCGACGAAAAAAGACGGTGGAACCCGCGGAAAAACTGTGGTCATCGGCGGCGAGACGACACCGGCCTTCTACACGTTTGAAAAACCCACGTTGCACCCTCCCGTCATAGCGTTAGACGTTTTCGACATGGAAGTTCCCCTTCCAAAGGCTGTCAAGATGCACGTGAAAGAAGTCTTGGGTGATCCTGCGGCTTGGGCCAAGCTTGCAGTCGAAAAGTTCGGAGCTGACCTACTGACAATACATTTGATAAGCATTGACCCCATGCTAAAGAACGCTTCGCCGAAAGAGGCGGTCAAGACCGTTGAGAGGGTCGTTCAGGCTGTGGACGTGCCTCTTGTGATTGGCGGATGTGGAGATTCAGTTAAGGACGCAGACGTTTTCGCAGAAATCGCTGAAACTTTTGCCGGTGAAAGGTTTCTCATCAGCTCGGTGACGAGGGACATGGATGTTGAACGCTGCGCAAAGTTCATCAAGAAAAATGGGCACGTGGCGTTGTCCTTCACCCCGATGGATTTGAACCTGGCCAGAGAGCTCAATCGTCGACTATATGACTTCCTCCCCAAAGAGGACATCGTCATGGATTTAACGACCGCGGCACTCGGATACGGACTGGACTATGCGTTCACCAACATGGAAAGGGCCCGACTCGGCGCGCTGATGGGCGACCCTGAACTAGCGCATCCAATGTCTTCAGGAACTACGAACGCTTGGGCGGCAAGGGAAGCTTGGCTGAAAATGGCCCCGGAATGGGAACCCCGCGAGCTGCGAGGCCCACTTTGGGAAGTGACGACCGCTTTGACGCTTCTGCTTGCTGGTGTCGACTTGTTTATGATGATGCACCCGGCTGCAGTGAAAACTCTTAAGGACATAACAAGGCAACTGGGAAGCGACAGTTCAGGCAACGCTGACAAACTTGTCGAATGGGTTTCAGCCAAAACTTAGACTTGAGGGTGGGCGCTTATGAGTGAAAGAGAAGGCAAAGGAAGAATTGGCATAAAGGAACTAAGCCCGATAGACGTTTACAAGCTTCTTCCAAAGACGAACTGCAAAGAATGCGGAGAAGAAAACTGCTTAGCGTTTGCAACGAAGCTGGTCAACCGAGAAGTAACGTTAGAGAAATGCAAACCGCTGCTTGCCAAAATGCAGGAGAAAGCCTACAAACAACTGAAAGAAATGCTGAAACCAGCCATAAAAGAAGTTGCAGTAGGCGTAGGCGACAAAGCTGTAAAGATCGGCGGAAAACTCGTCATGTACCGACACGAGTTCACCTACACCAACCCAACCGCAATTGCCATCGATGTCACCGATGAAATGCCTGAAGAAATGATCCTGGACCGAGTGAAGCGGACTGAAGGCTTCAACTTCGAGTACATAGGACAAGTGCTGAGGCTCAACATGGTTGCCGTTCGCTCCACTTCAAACGACCCTGACAAGTTCGCGGCCGCCGTCAGAAAAGTAGCGGAAAACACAGACCTGCCCCTGATTTTATGCTCGTTGGACCCGAATGTTCTGGAAGCAGGAGTAATGGCCATTCCTAAATCTAGACCGCTCTTGTACGCGGCTACGAAAGACAACTGGAAAGAAATGGCAGAGCTTGCCTTGATGTACAATTGCCCTCTTGCAGTTTTTGCGCCAAACGATCTGAAAATGCTTCTCTCCTTGACCCGAACCTTGCTTGAATATGGCGTCGAAGACCTAGTGCTGGATCCAGGCACCTTCCCAAGCGACGGCTTGGCAGACATGCTTAACAACTTCACGATGATACGCAGAGCTGCATGCGAGAAGGGAGAAGAACTCTGCGGTTTTCCACTCATAGGCGTACCGATGGTCACGTGGACGGAGAGAGGCGAAGCAGTGGACGAAATTGTGAAGTGGAGAGAAGCCTACTTGGCGTCAATGCTCATCGTCCGCTTCGCAGACATCATCATCGTGCACAGTGTTGACGGCTGGTCACTTCTTCCAAACGTTATACTGCGACAAAACATTTACACCGACCCAAGAAAGCCCGTGGCCGTTGAGTCCGGTCTGAAGTCGTTCGGCACTCCTGAAGAGAATTCGCCGGTGATGTTCACTACAAACTTTGCACTCACATACTACACAGTCGCCTCGGACATCGAATCAGCGAAGATAAACGCATACCTGCTTGTTGTAGACACAGAAGGAACGGCCGTGGACAGTGCCGTTGCAGGGAGAAAGCTGACCGCAGAAAAAATCGCCGATGCAATAAAGGCTTCAGGTATCGAAAACAAGGTCAAGCACAAGAAACTCATAATTCCAGGAAAATCTGCGCGCCTCAGCGGCGAAATTGAGGAGCTCAGCGGCTGGCAAGTCTTGGTTGGCCCCAGAGACTCTTCAGAGATTCCCAAATTCCTGCAGGAAAAATGGCAAAACCAGTCGTGACTTCATCAATCAGCCACAGTTGTCATAGTATTGACGTGGGCGATGAGAATCGCGGCTGTCCCGCGCCAGCATTGCCTGTCACTGGAGGACAAAACAATGGAAAATGCTGTTTTTCTAGGAAGCACAACCGAGGAGATATTGGTATTTGAAAAGGAAGATAATGTCAGACAGACAAGTTACTTATATGGTTGAGTGAGAAATTGTGTCTCTGAGAATAAGGAGGATGTGTGAAATGGTTGACGAGTTGTCTGCAGAAGAGCTGAGAAAAGAATGTAACTCCAACCTCATGCAATGTAAGACCACACAAGGGTTGATGCCTCTTCAAGAGATTATCGGCCAAGAAAGGGCTGTCAGAGCACTCAAATTCGGACTGGGCATCAAGGAAATCGGGTTTAACATATATGTTGCTGGCTTCCCCGGAACAGGCAGAACAACGGCTGTAAAGAGCTTTCTAGAAGAAGTGGCCCGAACAGGTCCGGTTCCCTCTGACTGGTGCTATGTGAATAACTTTCGCAACTCCTATGAGCCCAAAGCCATGAAGCTCCCTGCTGGCAAAGGGAGACACTTTCGAGATGACATGGCCACTTTCATCAGTGAAACACAGAGGATTCTACCGAAATCTTTTGAAAGCGAGGACTACGGCACAAGAAGGGCGGCTACCATCAGGGCTGTTGAGGAGGAAAGACAAAAACTCATCGCTCAACTGGCGAAACGGGCCCAAGAAGAGGGCTTCCTCTTGAAGGCGTCACCCGTGGGTTGGCTTATGATTCCAGTGATCAAAGGAAAACCTGTGAACGATCAAGAATTCATAGCGTTAGACCCGAAAACCCGCGAAGGAATCGAGAAGAAAAGAGAGCAGCTGACCGACCAATTCAAAAGTGCCATGGGGCAACTCAGAGAATTGGAAGGAAAAGCCGACGAAGATCTCAAGAGACTGAATCGTGAAGTTGCCCTTTTCGCCATTGGACATATCATGGCTGACTTAAAAGAGGAGTACAAGGATTTCCCAGATGTGATTGCCTACATTGACGAGGTGCAGAATGACATTTTGGCCAGGCTGTCACAGTTCATAAAGGGTCCTGAAGAGTCTCCAACAGTTCCTTTTCCAACTCATTGGATGAGGGAGGCCCCGTTCAAAAAATATGAAGTGAACCTTATCGTTGATAACTCGGGCGTCAGTGGAGCCCCCGTAGTCATGGAGTTCAACCCCACGTATCAAAATCTCCTCGGTAGAGTAGAGAAGGAAGCTCAGTTTGGCGCCCTCGTTACCGATTTCACCATGATCCGCGGCGGATCGTTGCACAAGGCTAACGGTGGATATCTAATTCTTCCAGTTGAAGAGTTGCTTCGCAACCCTTTCTCCTATGACGGTTTGAAAAGAGCCCTCAGACACGAGCACATAGTTATCGAAGAGGCAGAAGAGAGTCTAGGTTTCATTACGACAAAGAGCTTGAAACCTGAGCCAATTCCTCTAAACACTAAGGTCATCCTCATCGGAGACCCCTACCTCTACCAGCAATTGTACGTCTTGGACATGGATTTCAACCAACTCTTCAAGGTTAAGGCAGACTTTGACACAACCATGGACTGGACAGAAGAAAACATACAACAATACGCGGCTTTCGTCTGTACGCTATGCCAAAAAGAGAGCCTGAAGCACCTTGACGGCTCAGGCTTGGCCAAATTGATTGAACACAGTTCAAGACTGGCTGAGGACCAACAGAAACTTTCCACTCGGTTCGCCGAGGTCGCCGATGTCATTCGTGAAGCCAACTTCTACGCCGCCCAAGAGAACTCTGAATTCGTTACCGGAACTCACGTGAAGAAAGCCATCGAAGAGAAGGTCTACCGTTCAAAACTCATTCAAGAGCAGATTCAAGAGATGATAAAGAGAGGAATCCTGCTCATCGACACAGACACAGAAAATGTGGGACAAGTGAACGGTCTATCCGTGATAGACTTGGGTGACTTTGCCTTTGGCAGTCCTTCGCGCGTAACGGCCACTGTGGGCCTCGGCCGAGAAGGAGTCATCGACATTGAACGGGAAGCCAAAACAGGAGGACCTATCCACACCAAGGGAGTTCTGATTCTAAGCGGGTACCTAAACGAGAAGTATGCGCAGGATAAGCCGCTTAGTCTGTCAGCCCGTCTCGTTTTTGAACAGAACTATGGGGGAGTGGAAGGTGACAGCGCCTCAAGCACGGAACTCTACGCCATCCTGTCCGCCCTTTCTGAGCTGCCTATAAAGCAAAGCCTTGCCGTCACTGGCTCCGTGAACCAGAAAGGCGAGGTTCAAGCCATCGGCGGGGTGAACGAAAAAATCGAAGGCTTCTTTGAGGTTTGCAAAGCCAAAGGCTTCACTGGCAAACAAGGAGCGATGATACCGCAAAGCAACGTGCAAAACCTGATGCTGAAGGAGGAAATAGTGGAGGCCGTCAAGGAAGGAAAATTCCATATCTACTCCGTTAAAACCATTGACGAAGGAATAGAAATCCTAACCGGAATCAAAGCCGGCGCAAGGCAGAATGACGGAACCTTTGAAAAAGAAACCGTGAACTACAGAGCAGACAAACGCCTCAGAGAAATGGCTGAAAAACTTCGAGAATTCCCACAGTTTTCCGTGGAAGAGAAGAAAAAAAGTGAGAGTTAACCGAAACTCGTCTCCGTGGATGATGCGCGCACGGCACAATCTTGGCTGCTAACCCAATTGGCCTTGGCGTGGCTACAATCATCATAGAGGTGTGATGCTCCTCAAAGGATGATCTAGAAATAACGGCGAGGCCATGTGCACTAGGCGATGCGTATTCGTCAACACAGACGGCATGAAGTTGGGGCATCTGTCTATCAATTTGTTTCGCAAGATCACGCTTGGGATTATCTAATCGTCTAATTACCGACTTCGTTCCAGTGCTTTTTCCACGGCTTCTCGTATCGTGAAGCCGCCAAGGTGAAGTATCGGCTCTTTCGATTCAGGATCAACACCCATCGTTGCGGTGCATGGGTAACTATGGTGGGCTTTTGCGATCGCATCATAGAGAGTTTCTTTCTCTGTTTCCACTCCGGTCAGTTTTCTTGCGACGTACCATGTTGAGCCGCACGGTGCGCTTCGTCTGACCACTGCAGCCTCTATCACCTCGCACTTGCCTTTCTTCGCAGTCGAAATTTCTAACACAGGTTTCCCGATCCTTAATTCGGTAACGCACCTCGAAATCGTAGGTTTGTTCTCAGAAGGTTCCAGCGAACAGAAGGGTTTCGGGAAGGCGCTTTCAAGACCAAGCTCTTGACATTTTTCCTCCACCTGCCTCCTCAAGCCAGCGGGGACCTCCACAAAATCTTCTATGGGCACGATGAGCCCCTTCACCCCTGCTCCGTGCAATCTGTTCGGCAACTCCAACAGCAAATCTTTGTGCAGCCCAGATGCTACGCACAAGTCTGCTTTCGGAATTTTCTTAGGCATATGTTCATCGGCGTTGTCGATGAAGGCTGGAAGTTTCGCGGGACCTGGCAGTTCCATCGCTGCTTTTACGTTCTGAACGTGAGTGTAGGCGCCGTACTTGCAGGAATCACAGTACAGTCCGCACGGTTTGCAGAAGCTTGGATCGTTGATGAGGTTCCTTATCACGCGTTCTGCAAATTCTCCGCTGTAAACGAAAACCAGAGCTAAAGCTTTCTCTTTGCCCGAGGGGTTCAAGCTTTTTTCCACATGAAAATTTTACGCAGGCCACATTCTTTACGCTTTCCCTTTCAGCGTGAGTAGCGTCCTGACCATGCTTCGTTGCTGTGAAAACGAGCAATAGCGTCAAGACCAGTTCTTCACGGCGCCTTCCTCTTGAGTCGTTTAAGGTAGTCTTCGGGTTCGGGAAAGACTTCTTTGACTTTCTCAAAGCGTTTTCTCGTGTTGATCTTGTTTTGTTGAGTTATGAAGTCTCTTGGTTTGCTGAAGGCTTCGACTTGACCAGTTGGTCTTTTTCTCGTGATTTTTATGCAGTCATCAACTATGCAGCTCAGAACGCATGCTCCGCAGTATATGCAGAGCTCTTCTGTCAGTCCGATTTCCCCCGCTTTCCAGAATAAGGCATTCGTTGGGCATGCTTTTATGCAGAGTTTGCATTCGACGCCGTGACAAATCCTCTTGTTGATGGTTATGCTTCCTTCAACAAAGAAGTCTTTCGCGCCTAAAGGTGCGAGAAGCTCCTCCCTTCTTTTCTTCTTCTCTTTTTCGCCAACACTCTCTAAGAGTTCGAATATGTCCACGCCGGAAGACTTCTCGCCTTTCTTGGGCATCTGTTTCATCTTACACTAGTGGTCATCGAAACGTTTGTTAGACTTATGAATTATAACTATCAGATCTTAACCCTAAATGCGCATTGGTCCGCGGCCATGAGCATCGTATGACGGCAAGAATGGGAGATTCTCCAAATCATCATCGGTTTGCCCCTTTCCTTCAATTTTTCCCTAGCACAATCGATACAGACTCATGTGTTTGTGCCGTGTTTTTTCAAATAAGAAAGAGCAAGTGTTTTATATGAAGTGTGGGAATCTGAAAGAACCAAACAGGTGAGATTTGATGTCTGACAAAGTTGGTGTCGCTGTCGTTGGAGTAGGGTTCGTGGGCGGGCAGGCACACGTACCCAGTTTCAAGAAGATCGAGGGCTCAGAACTTGTTGCTCTGGGAGCCACCACCGAGAAACGGGTAAAGCCTCTTGCTGAACAGTACGGTGTCAAGTACTATTTGGATTACGACAAACTCTTGGAAGACCCAAAGATTCAGGCAGTGGCCCTGGCGGTTCCTACGCCTATGCATTTCGATTTAGCTATGAAAGCAATCAAAAAAGGCAAGCACGTTCTTTGTGAGATGCCCCTTGCCGCAACCATAGATAAGGTCAAAGAACTTCAGAAGGCCGCTGAAAATGCCAAGGTGATTCTGATGCCTGTTCTTCAGTTCCGATTTGCACCTATATACACCAGGACAAAAGAAATGATAGAATCCGGCTTGATCGGCAAGCCGATAGCTTTTCACTTCCGTGAATTCATACCCGCTTCAAGCATCGCCGAGCAATGGCCAGCAGGATCTTGGGCTTGGAACATCGAAAAAAGTGGGGGGTACCCTGACTTCACCCTTTCCGTCTGGTCTATAGACATGTTCAGATGGCTGTTCAAGAGCGAAATAGAAAACGTCCAATGGATGGCAAACTACCCCAAATTTGAGAAATACGGAGGAATATTGGGCTACAACACGATGGGCGTAGTAAAACTCTCAAACGGCGCCGTGGGTTCACTTCATTACAGTGCATCAGTAACGCCGTCGGCAAGCACCAGCAGACTGGAGGTCTACGGCGACAACACAAACGTTATCCACGCCATCTGGTTCAACAAGCTACTCCTATACGGGTCAGGTCAACAACCGCAAGAATGGGATTTAGACGTCAAAGGCACCAGAGTCTGGGGACACCGTCAACTGGACGAACACTTCATAGACTGCGTCCTCCACAACAAGAAACCCCAAGTGACGGCTGAAGACGCCATAAAAGCCGAAGAAGTTGCACTGAAAATAGTGAAAAACATAAGGTAGGACCGCAGTCGGCCAAAACTCTTCCCGTATCGGGTGAGACCGACAATCCAATATTCTTCCAAAGAAGAAGTTTATAGCCAAGTCAACCTTTTTCTCTCTAGGTGGTAGAGAAGTATGTGCGAATTCAAGGTGATTCTTAACGGAGAAACGGTGTTTAAAGACGTCGTCTACGCCAAGGTCAAAGGCAACAGTGTAAGCGTCAAAGACATCCTTGGGCAATCTAAAGAATTCAAGAACTGCAAAATACTAGAAGTCGATGTGAACTCTACGCGTTTAGTCCTTTCAAGCCCTTAGAAATGGATTGAGAGCAAACTCTGATGACGTAAACGATGCTTTACCGAGACGTAGACTAAACAACCTCTAGCGGTCGGTCAAGGAAAAGAATGAGCGATTGCACTTACCACCTTTGAAGCCGCTTTTCCTTCTCTAACAAGATGGTGGCAATCAGAGCTGAAGCCATGAATGCTGCCAGTGAAATGGTGGCCAGTGGGAATTCTGGAACCACGGTAACTGGATAGCTTAACGTACAGATGTTGTTTTGCACGTTTGTTTCTCCTGGAACTGTGCCTGCGACAGCTTTCAGGGTGTGGTCCGCGAAGGATATTCCAGTAGTGTTCCATTCAAAAGTCAAAATCTGCGAATCGCTAGCGTTAAGGGTCAGGGACTGAAGGCCCACTTCTGCAGAATCGCAGTATAGGGTTACGTTGAATGTTTCGGTATAGTTGCCGAGGTTCGACACTGTCACGTTGATTGGTGCAGTCTGATTTTGCTCTATCATAGTTGCGCTTGGCACAATGTTGATGGCAGCCACGTCGTGTAATGGTACGTTGACGTAGAAGACTTTCGTGTCCGTCACGTTTGCAGTCCCGTTGCCGTCAAAAAAGTATATTTTCCAAGCTATTGCCGCGGAGGTGATTGTGTTGTTGCACCAGACAAACTTCGCCGTCACCCACGTGTTCGAAGCATCTCCAAGATACTGGGGCTGTGTCAAGGGCCATCTAACATATTCGACGCCCTGCTCTGAGACGCTTGTGTGAACTTGGTTGTGGCAGAACATGGGCCAATCCCCAGAGCCAGGGCCTATCTTGAAAGCGTAGAGTCCTGCATCGTTTGTGATGAACACGCAACCATCGCCGATGCTGGGACTTCCAAAGCCAGTACTCTGCAATGTGTAGGACCAGAGTACGCCGCCATCAGTTTCGTTTATTGCGTAGAACGTTCCGTTCAAGGCTTGACAGTAGATGGCGCCGGCGGCAGATGCTGGACTGCAGTACATGTAGTTTTGTAGGAATCCGTTGTGAAGCGGTACGGTCTGCCACAGTTCTATTCCTGTCGTTAGGTCGAAAGCCCACATTCTCCAATCGTTGCTGGGAATGAACACCTTGCCATCATGAACCAATGGAGTTGCTGTGCTTCCTTTCCCTTGAAATCGCCGAATAAACTGCCCGTTTGTTTCGTTCAGCACCAAAGTCGACCATAATCTTTCAGTTGCGTTGTATTCAACCTGAATTATCATTCCATCGTAGATTACAGGCGACGTGTCCCATGAGCTTCCATACGTTTGATTCCAGACTTGCTTTCCTGTCGTTGCGTTGAATGCGTACTGGGCTGGTGGATTGTAAACTGAAATGAAGACCATGTCGCTGTCATAGGCTACGGAGCCTATGATGTTTCCTATGTCTTGACGCCACACTACGTCCCCAGTGGTCTTATTCAAAGCATAGACTCCGCAGCCAGTTGTGTAGTAAGACGTGTTGTAGCAAGATGTCGTGTAGTACACATATTCGCCGTTAACTAGCGGCGACCCAACCCAAGTGTTGTTGTTTGGCTCTATGAAATTCCAGATATCTTCTCCATTCGTCCTGTTCAGTGCCATGGCTCTCGCTGAGGGCGTGGGTTCTCCGTATACTCCCATACATTCTCCAACGTAAACAACATCGCCATCTATGCATGGAGACCCATCACATTGCCTGACCGTTGTGTTCCAAATTATGACGCCGTTCGAGGCGTTTACTGCGTAAAGGTGGTTGTCTCCTTTGGAAGGAGCGTAGAGTACGCCATCTCTGTAAGTCGCTGTGCCAAAGTTGTCAAACCCGAAGACAGCGTCCTGCATCCACAGAAGTGCACTTGTCGTCTCATTTTTCCAAGTTCCAGTTTCATTCGTTGAAAGAACAGCTTGGTGTAAAGAAAAAGCGTCCGACCCATCTGCTTGAAGACTGACATATCCGCCTTGCGGAATCACCATCGCGTCTTGCTTCTGTTCTCTCCATTGTGGAGTGTCGCCTGTGCTCCCGCGAACTCTCACACTGGTAGCATACAATCCAATAATTGACAGGAAAATTACGGCGGACAACATGACAAAACGCTTGCGCATACTTCAATCTCTCCGACATCTCTTGATTTAATCAGGAATTTAAGTCTGTCGCTAGTTCATTTTTGTCTTAGCTTCCTTTTAGGGTCGTTACAGGAAGAGCAAAATGATAAGTGGTAAAAGGCCTAGCAACACTGGGAAGGGCAATCCTGGAAACATGCCTCTTTTTTCCAGCATCTTGAAGACTAGGAAAACCCCAACTAGAACGCCTATTGCTGAGGCAGCGCAGAAGATTGGACCAGCGTTTGCGAGAACCAGACCTGTAAGCATCGAATAGAACGTAAGGTCACCCAGCCCCATTTGAACATCTCTGAAAGAGAAACTTAATCCGCGAAGTTCTTCAAGTCCGCGTTGAGCTATCTTTCCCACAGGACCGCGGTAAACAGCAAATACATCATAAACAGCCAAGAAAGCCAGAATCAACACCGCACTTATGATAGGTATGAAAACTCCCAGAAACGCACCTAACGCACCACCCAAAAGAAGAATCACCAGGTTGGAAATCTTTCCCTGAATCTTGAAGATTGCAAAATCCGCCAAGACCGTTACAGACGCAGACACTGCCAAAGTCAAGATCAAAGCAGTCGTGAAGGGTACGCCGAGCAAAGAGAATATCGCAAACAGATAGATAATTGAAAGCATGAGAACAGCAACTGTCAAGGCGAAGCCAGTGATTAAGCTTATCAACCGCAGTTTCTTCCGTTTAATGAGTAGATACAACAGTGTCGCGCCGATTCCAGCAAGTATGACAAAGTAGAGTCCATTGCCGAGCGATCCTACGCCTTCTGGGAAGGGCGTGACTTGGTAAAGGTTAGTATTTCCTTGCACAATCGATGTCCAGACCACGTAAGCACACAGTATCCCGAACACCAGGCTTCCTAGCACAGGCAACAATTGTATTGGTTCAGTCTTAAACTCGTTTCTCAAGAACCTTACCCTTGTCCGCGGTTATCATCGTTTTCAAATAACATTTGTTGCAGAATAAGCTTTGCTTTCTGTCGGTTTCGAAGATGGAGTTGGAAAAATACATGACACAAAACGGGTTAGCACAATGTTTCAATCCTAGAGTGTGTCCAAGCTCATGAACTGCTTCTTTCGTTCCTCTTTCAGCAAGAACCTGATTGTCCTCGGCCTTTCCGTAAAACTCGGGTCTGAGTCTCCACAGCGATATGGCAGCTACTTTTCCAGGATATTCCGCTTCTCCAAAAATGAAATTGAGCTTGGGAACAAAAAGGTCAACGTCCACGATTCCTAGGATACGATCGAAGGAATTGTGCGTTTCACCGAAGTTGCGGATTGCGCCTAAGATGAACTCAGAACGGTATTGTTGTCTCGTCTTGGCGTAGGCTTCTTCAGGTATCGGCAAAGTTTCTGCGATTAAAGTGGTTTTTGTATTGGCAAAAATCGTGTCCAAGCCTTCTTGAATTCTGCTTATCACGCTAGAATCCACTTGTCCAACCCGCACTATTCCAATTTTCATCTTTTCTTTCTCTCTAGATCTTGACAGTGTCCCCTGTTTTAGGCGCGACAGCTTCTAGACCCAGTTCATTTTTTGCCCATTTTGCCAGCAGTTCGCAGTTTCCTTCTGCCCCGTGAACCACGTAGACCTTCGGTTTTCCGCCAAGTCTACTGAGAGCTTCCCTAAGCTCGCCTGCTCCGCAGTGCGACGAGAAATCGAAATGCTGCACTTGAGCTTTGACTTTCCGCATTTTTCCATCAATAACGCATATTCCTTTTTCCAGCAATTCCTTTCCCGGAGTGCCTGGAATCTGATAGCTTACCAAGAAGATGGCGTTAGTTGATTTCTTTCCGATTTTCGAAGCATAGAACATGGCGGGTCCGCCTTTAAGCATGCCTGCCGGCGAAATTATCACGCCCACCGTCTTTGCAGCTCTCCTCCGGTCCCTCCATCCTTCGACCCAGTTCGTAGAGTGCATGGCGTCAGCGAAGGTTCTCTCGTCTCTCAAAAACTGGGGGTAGTTCATCATTACCCTGCTAACTTCACGTGCCATCCCGTCAATTGTAACTGGGTACTCAAAATGATGAGCTGCCAAAACACACGCGAGTTCTTGTGATCTTCCAACTCCGAAAGCCGGGACAAGGACCGTGCCGCCTTTTTCCACAACGTCACTACATGTCTCCACAAACCTTTTTTCAAGTTCCTTGCGCTCAGTGTGCTCCTCATTGGCGTAAGTGCTTTCAATTATCACGGCATCTAGATCTTCATAGTCCATTTTCGCGCCTTCGAGAAGCCTTGTACTTACAATGTTGAAGTCTCCCGTGTACAGTAGTCTTTTTCCTTCAGCTTCAACGAGTGTTTGTACGCTCCCAGGGATGTGTCCGGCGTTCTTGAACTGGAATACTATGTCTCCAACTCTCTGTTCAACGTTGAAATCCACATGTCTGCTGTTCTGTGTCATTGACTTGAGCTCAAGATACTCAAAAGGCAGGTAGTAGCTGGACAGGTGTATGAAATCTGATATCAACAACTGGTTCAGCTCCATGCTCAGCCTGTTCGTATACAAGGTTTTCTTGCCTTGGACGTAGAATATTGGAATGGCTCCTGAGTGATCTAGGTGACTATGTGATAGAATTATGGCGTCAACATCCTTAGGCGGTACGTGCATGGGGAACCCTGGCTCATGATTTAACATTGCACCATAATCCAGCAAAATTTGTGTTTTCTCCGTTTTAACCGCGATTGCTATTCTGCCAACTTCCCGGGTTCCGCCCAAAAACCCTACCTGCAACTGTCCCATTTCTTTTCATCCGCCAGTTCATTATTCATGCTTTGCGCTCTTTTAAAAATGTATTGACTTGCGAGCCGAAAAAGCTCTGACTAATCCTCTCCTTATTGCTTTCAAAATTTCGTCGATGTTCAGCGAGGCTTCGATCTCGGTGTAAACACTCCATAAGTCTTCGATGTTATGGGCGTCGCTCCCAGCAACGCCAGGCAAGCCAGTTTCCCTGACGAGGTTTTCTGCAAGTTTGTTAAGGTTAGATTCTGTGCCGCCGTTCAGGACTTCAATGGCGTCAACAGGGTAGTTCTTTGCCAGGCTTCCTAAACCGTACTCTCTGTACGGGTGGGCAACGATGACTACGCCGTCTCTCTCCTTCGAAAAATCAATCACGTTTTTGACGTTCCACGGCTTAGGTGGCAGTTCAGTTATGCCCAAGACTATCAAATCCCCTTCAGGCGTCGTTATTTCCACGCCGGGAATTATTAGAACATCCTTATACGCAGAGGCCAGTTCCAGCACCTTGAAATAGCCTTCTACTCTGTCATGGTCGGTTATCGCAACAGCTTTGATGGTTGGGTGCGAATAGAGTTGCTCGACGAGCGTCTTCGGGTTTATTGATGAATCGGATGAGTATTTTGTGTGAATGTGCAAATCAGCTTGGATCAAGATTTTTTGTTGTCTCCTCACAGAATATCCTTCAAATCAGCTAGCAGGTTCGTTTTCTGTTTTTTTCTAGTGTTGATGCATTTGAATTTGATTTTCTTACGCGTGCAGGCTTTTCTGCACCCATTAAGAATAGATTTTCCCCAGTTTTCGGGGTCGTTAAGGAGCACAACTGTTTCATAGCTTGTGCGGCTTATGTAGTCAGCGAGCTGAGTTGCCACGTATTCTGATGTTTCCTTGTCAGCCGTGAGAACAGTTTCATGTTGCGAAAGCGGATAAACCTCGTCAAGCTCGTTTGGAACGACGCCGAATGGAGCACTGTAAAAACACGCGTGAAACCTGCCCGAACTTTCTAGCGAGCGGAGCTGTCCTGCAATATCTGTGAAGACCTTTGATTTGTGAAACGGTTTTCTTCGTGTTTGAGGCACCAGCAGGAGAATTTTCGCTTCCCTAGGAGGGATGTACCTTTCAGCCAACCTCTTTCTATGTCGCACGATTTCTGGTCGCGCAAGTCCGACGGAACCGAAGAAGAACAGTCCACTGTTTTTTACGGCTGAGTCGTGTTTCTCAATGTAATCCTCGTATTTCTTTAGCCTTTTCACTGCTTGAAACAACGCTGGATGTCCGTGTGCTCGCATTTCGAGGTGTTCCCACATCCTGCCGTCTCTTATGGCCTGCTTTATGCGTTTCAACTCGGCTGAACAAGTGTAGAGGTTGTGTTCAGCGAGGAAGGCCTGGGCTTCTTTTGGCGGCATTTCCATTACTTGTTTCGGAGCTGTTCTTGCGCATTTTGGGCAAGTGCATGGAAAGTAATCGAGTTCGTTCAGTCTGGAGGTGCCTGTTTCAGTCATGTAGCGACCTTCCTTGGCGTACAACGAATAAGCTGCCGAGTCGAAAAAGTCGCATCCCAAGGCTACGGCTAATGCGAACATGAAAGGATGTCCAGCGCCGAAAAGATGAAGCGGTTTTTCAGTGGGCAAGTTCATTTTTGCAGTCATTATCATATCCACTAGGACGTCGAAACGATAGCGCTCCATGACTTCAGTCGGGCTTCCTAAGGCATGTATTTGGAAGGGCAGCTTGCCCATTTCTTTCGCGGACTTGGCCACGAGGTTCAGGTATTTTCCACCCTGCACCGGACCTACCCAAAGGATGTCGTCTCTTGCTTTAAACGCAAGAAATTCCTTCGCTCGTTTGAGCGTTTCAGCAACTGTCTTTCGTGCACAGTTTTCCGTAACTTCCCAGCCCGTCGGAATGTCAAGTATCGTTGCAATGTCCGAACCTATCTGCTCCTGATACTCTACAATCTCTTTCGGGGTTACTTCTATGTCGCCATAAACGAGAATCTGGTAGGCGCCGGAATCAGTCATTATGGTACCGTCGAAATCTAGGAAGCTGTGCAAACCATTCTTGGCTGGTTGGTTCTCCGCATGCTTCTTCAAAATATACGCGTTGGTTATCAACGCCTCAAAACCAAATTCTTCCCTGATATTTCTTGGAGAAATGGGCTGTACGATAGGGTTTATGACTGGGAAAAGAAGAGGCGTCTCCAACGTTCCACTCTTGGTTCGCAGTTTTCCAATTCTTGCAAGCAAGTCTTTTTCTTTTATCTCAAAGGACATCGTCAAACTCAGAAAAGAGAAAAACAAACACACATATAAAAAACATTCACTAGATAATGACAACCAAATGAACGCAGGGTCTGGACATGAGTCTGAGAAAGATTGTAAAAGAAGAGCTTTCTGGAAGCATCGCCAAATCGTATGTGGCACAAATCTCCCGTTTCCACAGGGTTCAAGCCTCAACGATGTTTCATGAAGCCGCAGAATACGTGAAGAGCGAACTTCTGAAAATAGGTCTGAAGGACGCCGCGATAGAACAGTTTCCGGCTGATGGAGCAAAGAAATATTGGACCTACACATCCCCCGTAGGCTGGACAGTGAAAAGTGCTGAACTTCGACTCGTAGAGCCTGAAGAAAAGCTCTTGGCCTCCTATGAAGACATACCTCAGAGTCTGCACACCTACAGTAGCGCAACACCTTCAGAAGGCGTCACAGCCGAGCTTGTTGACGTCGGCGTCGGAACTAAGCCGGCCAATTATGAGGGAAAAGACGTGAAAGGCAAATTTGTCCTGGCCACAGGCAGGGCCAAATCTGTTCATGAACAGGCCGTTTACAAGTATGGGGCTGCTGGTGTAATCACGGACACGGTGACTCTCGAAATACCAAACGTCCGCGAAAGCTTGGACATCCCTGACGCTCACGCGTATCAGTCTATATGGCCCACCGCAGAAGAACTGGTCAAGGTCACATTTGGCTTCTCTCTGAGCAAACGTCAAGGAAACCAGTTGCGAGCTTTGCTTGAAGGCGGAAAAGCAGTGAAACTCAAGGCAAAAGTGGATGCTCGGCTGTTTGCTGGCAACTTGGACGTGGTCACAGCAACTATACCCGGCGGGTCAAAGCCGAACGAAGAAGTGTTCTTGGTTGCTCATCTTTGTCACCCCAAACCCAGTGCCAACGATAATGCTTCTGGTAGCGGTTTACTCTTGGAGATTTCCAGAACAATCAATGTCTTGATTGAATCTGGACGGATTGAGCGTCCAGCTCGGACAATGCGTTTCATATGGGTGCCTGAAACGTTCGGTTCAATAGCCTACCTGTTCAGTCACGAGGATTTGCCTTCAAGACTGGTCGCGGGCATAAACTTGGACATGGTGGGACAGAACCAGGAACTGTGCAAATCCACGCTCAATCTTGACCGTACTCCTGATTCACTGCCCTCTTATCTGAACGATCTTGTCTTCCGTTTTATGGAAGAATCTGTCAAGGAATTTGATACGCCATCGCCGTTCGGATCATCATCCACGTTCCGGTATGCCACGGGGGCTTTCAGTGGCGGTAGCGACCACGCAGAATTCACTGACTCAACGATAGGGGTCCCGTGTATCATGCTGCTTCAATGGCCAGACTTGTTCTATCATACAAGCATGGACACTATTGACAAAGTGAGCGAGGAAAGCCTGAAAAGAGTCGGATGGATAGCGGCAAGTGCTGCCTTGACTCTTGCAAACGCCACATTCGAAACAGCCTTTCAGCTTGCGAGTGAAACCGCCTCGAAAGGCATGATTAGAATCGAAGAAGCCAAGCGAGAAGCGATTGAGGAACTGTTTAAGAAGAAGCAAGACCCAAAGCTGAAAGACAAGCCTGAGGAGCTAGTTAAAGAACTGGACAGGATAGCTTCCCACTACAGAAGCAGGATAGAACATTTTGCATGGCGTGAACAGGAGGCTGCCAAATCGGTGAGAAGACTTGGAGAAAGCCCTGAACTGGATGCTTCATTGAATGAATACTGCAGAGACATTGAGGGTCTTGCCAACCGAGAAATCGCACGGCTTCAGGAGGCAGTGAGTTTCATAGCCAAAACATTAGCCTTGATTCTTCCAGGCCAACCTCAACCCGCAGAGTCAGACAAAGAACTGAAGCTGATTCCAAAGCGGCTGTTCAAAGGGACGCTTGATTTTGGGGTTCTAAAGAAAACGCTAAGCGAGAAAGAACTTGAGTGGTATGAAGCGCGCGAGAAAGACGAGGATCTTGGCAAGAAGTCGGCTGAAGTACTGAACTTCATGAACGGAAAACGAAGCGTCTACGAGATTATGAAGGCTGTCTCGGCAGAATACGGCGAAACCAACCCTGAACATGTGCTGAAGTTTCTGCGGGACCTCGAGAAAGCCAAGCTCGTCGAACTTTCCTAGCCTCACCTTTTTCGGCCAAACACACTTTTATATGACCACTTTTCCTTCTACTACGTGCCTGTAATCCCAAAGGAAGAGGAATCAATGGTCTGTGCAATTGAGATATTCGAAAAACCAAAGCTGCACAACCCTGTTCTAATCGAGGGCTTGCCTGGAATAGGCTTCGTAGCCAACATTGCGGCCTTACATCTAATTCATGAATTAAAGGCAACACGTTTCGGCGAAATTCACTCCTCGGCTTTTCAAGACTTGGCGATCACAACAAAGGACGGCGGGGCCCAGTGTCCAATGAACGAACTCTACTACTATAGAAGCCAGAATAGTGGGCGTGACCTGATAATCTGGTACGGCAACACCCAGGCTTTGACCACATCAGGACAGTACGAGCTTTGCGGCAGAATCCTAGACATAGCTCAAGAGTTGGACTGCCACTACGTCGTGACCTTGGGTGGCTTCAGACAGGAAGAAATAAAGGGGGCACCTCAGATTTACTGCGCCGCTTCAGACCACGAAACGTTGAACGATGCCCTCAGCCTCGGAACAAAGATAATGGTTGGGCAAATATTCGGAATTGCCGGGCTTATGGTTGGGCTGGCCAGACTCAGGGGCTTCAAGAGCTTCTCGCTTCTGGCGGACACTCTAGGCACGTATCCTGATGCAAGCGCCACGCGTTACGCACTGACCGCGCTGAACAAATTCCTGAACATGAACATCGACCTGTCTAGACTGGATATCGCTGCGGAAGAGACCAGGAAAATCTTGGAGTCTTTCGGTTTAATAAGAACTATTGGAACAGAAAAGAAGAAAGAGGAACAACAGTTCCGCTGGTTCATCTAGGTTTTGCCCTTGGATTCGCTGATGAAAGACGTGTAGACTTTTTCCACGCGGTCGGCAGCTGGACCTGAACCTTCAACCACGCCCTTTTCTGTCACTTTGACCTTGTCCATGACCCAAATAAACCCCTTGTCCTCGTAGAGCTTGATCATGGTTGGAAACACTTTTTCAAGACGATCAGCCAGGGCCTTTAAGTCAAAGGGTCTTTCAACACTCAGAATCTGAGCGACAACATTTCCGTTCAGAAAAACCCTGTGCAACACTTTCCCTTCCTCATCTTTCGCTTCCGACAGGCAAAGGCTCATATTGTCAGGATTAATGCCGAGCAACGTTCCCGTGAACGTCCTTCCAGTCGTTGTTGCCACAATCACGTGCCTATCCGCCAATGCTGAAACCTCAGTGAAGAACTTCCTCTGCACCACAGACAATCATTTAACCCCCGTTCTACCTAACGAGATTGCGGAACAACTATTTAAAAATAGTATTTCCAGAGGTTTTCTTTTGTAAGCCGTTTTTCTTGATGATCTCCAAGCGCACGGCAACGGCCACTTGTTCATTGCAAACGATTCTACCTTGTATGCTTTTATGGTAAACTTTTGCGTCAGCGACTGGCCGATGTTCTGTGAGAACAGTTCTCATCAAAGCTACGTAGGGCAATGATCGAGTTGGCACTCGACGCATGGAGTAATCCGCATTTTCGAAAAAGGGAAGCGGGAAACACTTGTTCTTAGCAAAGAACCTTTTCACAGGTCTTCTGCAAAATACTTTAGGTCGAACGGTTTGATAATCATCCCTGTCTTTAAGCTCACGATGAATGATTGGACGTCGCTGACGAAGTCTGCAAAATTGACTGTGTACTCCCGCATAAAGTCTGCGTATTTCGAGTAGTCCTTGTGAAGCGAGAATATCACTGCGTCTTTCCCGAGGCCTTCTCCGTCGGATGCAAAGAAGACGTTAGGATGCTGCATCACCCACTTTTTTGCCAACTCTAATTTCGTTTCTACCTGTTTCCTATCGTAAGTCTTCGCCTTCCCGAACGTTATCGCAAGGATTTCGTATCCGATCTTCTTGAAATCTGGCACAATGGTGTAGCTTCTGATGTAGCTTTCTGCGAGCTTTCTGTTTCTTGTCACTGTTGGCTGTGATATTTTCAGGGTCTTTGCTAGTTCTCTGTCGCTCCTCCTAGAGTTTCGAATCAGTTCTTTCAAAAGTTTGACTATTTTCTCTTCTTTCATGGTCTTCGAACCAAAATCAGTGTACTACAGCTTTTATCTTTTTCGGAGAACCAACGATACAATCACTTCAGCTCTTTTTTTCAACATCTTGCTTCAAAAACACTCTGCTCTCCGGCGGCAGATCTTTTTGAACCATAAGGTTTGGGCCTATCCAACTGTTGCTTCCAACCTTGACGCCTGGCATGAGAAGCGCGTTTATCCCTGTTTTCACGTTGTCGCCCAGAACTGCTCCGAGCTTTTTTCTTCCGCTGTCCACGAGTTTGTCTTTTACCATCATTTTGATTGTACCTGCGTCAAGTCGGTAATTGGCTGTTATGGTGCCTGCGCCTAGGTTGCCTCTTTCGCCTATTATGCTGTCGCCGACATATGAAAGGTGGCCTATGTGGGCATTGTCCATTATTATGCTGTTCTTGATTTCGCAGGCGTTGCCAACCCTCACTTTTCTGCCGATGCTTGTGCATGGGCGGATGTAACAGTTGGGTCCAATGTCGGCTTCCTCATCTATGAAGGCAGGTCCCTCAACATATGCTCCTGAACGTATGCGCGCGGTTTCGGCAACCGTCACCGGGCCGATTAAGTGTGCACCGTTCTCGATGAATCCGCAGGGTTTGTGTTTCATTCTTGTCAGTACCCAGCGGTTCGCTTCAAGCAGGTCCCAAGGCTTTCCGATTTCAATCCAGTCTTCACTCGCTATCTTGACGGCTACCACTGATTTTTTTTCGTTGATTAGAAGTGTGAGTGCGTCTGGGATTTCCCATTCTCCTCTGGACGTGGCGGAGGTTTGTTTTATCTTGGCGAATATTTCTGTTGAGAAAACGTAGATGCCCGCGTTAGCCAAGTTCGTCGGGGCCTCTTCTGGGGTGGGTTTTTCGACTATGCGTTTGACGTGTTCGCCGTTTTCAAGTTCAACTATGCCATAATTCTCCGGTTTTTCGACGGGCACAACAGCCATCGTTGTGGTAGGCTTCTCTACTTGATGCACATCGACAACGGTTTTCACCGTGTCTGCGGCGAACAGTATGTCACCGTTGACCAGTAGAAAATCGTCCTTCATGTAAGGCTCTACAACGCCTACGGCGTTGGCTGTTCCAAGCACTGCTTCTTGTTTGGCGTATTCGATTTTTATGTCGAAGTCTTTGCCGTCGCCGAAGTATTGGCGAATTGCGTCTGACATGTAGTGGACAATTATCACTGCTTCGGTTATTCCTGCGGTTTTCAATGCGTTCAAACAGTGTTCAAGTATTGGTTTTCCGCCCACCTTTATCAGGTGTTTTGGTCTGGTGGCCGTTATGGGCAGAAGTCTGATGCCTTCTCCTGCGGCCATGATTGCAGCTTTCATCTCTTACCTCTTCCCAGCAGATTTTTGATGGATTTTGTTCCTTTTTCCATTATCTGTTTTGCTGCTTTTAACGATTCACCTTCAACCGTCAGCCTTATGACAGGCTCTGTGCCTGACGCTCTGACGAGTAGCCATCCTTTTTCAAGAACCAGACGGACGCCATCAACCGTTGAGAATTCTCTGTACCCTGGGAAGGCAGGCTTCAAGTTTTCTCCAATTTCTTCAACAGCTTTCTGTTTCATCTCATTCTTACAACCAAAATTCTCTCTTAGAATTGGGTACTTGGGCGCGTCGGCAATAAACTCCGCTAGGCTCTTGCTCTCGTCTTCTAAAGCTTCCAGAAGCAGGGCTGATGAAAGAATGCCGTCTGGACAGTAGTGGAATTGCGGATGGATCCATGCGCCGCACGGTTCACCACCGAATATCGCATTGCTCTTCCTCATTGTTTCAGAAATGTAGACGTCGCCGACCTTTGTCCTAACCACCTTCCCACCTTGCGGCTCAACCATTTTTTCCACGCCCATTGAAGCCTCGACACTGGTCACAACCGTTCCGCCACCATTTTTCTTCACGACGTGTGCAGCGTACGCGGCTAAGACCTGGTCAAAATCTGCAAAACTGCCTTTCTCGTCAATGAAAGCCACTCTGTCGCCGTCGCCGTCGTAGGCCAAACCTCCGTCTGCACCTAGGATCTTGACAACTTTGGCCAAATGTGTCAAGGACTTGGCGTTTGGTTCGGGGCTTCTGGCCGGGAACCATCCGTCAGGCTGTGCATTCAAGGCTGTCACTTTGCAGCCTATACTTTTTAGAACTGCTGGAGCAAGGTTGAAGGTGGCTCCGCATCCTGGGTCAAGCACGACGTACCATTTACTGCGCAGTCTCACCCTTTTCTCCAAGTTTTCAACGTATAGATAGCTCTCGTCTGCAAGCTGGTCGTGACCAACGTCTCTCCAGTCTGTCAGCCTGAAACGTTTGTGCGCGATGATTCCTTCAATTTCACTTTGGCTTTCCTCATCATAAGCCAGGCCGTCACCGCTGAAAATCTTGACACCGTTGTACTCGGGTGGGTTGTGCGAAGCCGTTATCATGACGCCAGCATCAGCCCTCATTTTCTTGGTCAGAAAAGCCAAGACGGGAGTGGGCACGACCCCCAAGCATTTCACGTTCGCGCCGCCCGATTCAAGACCCGAAACCAAAGCGTCCTGAAGCATCGCCCCCGAAACCCTGGTGTCCCTAGCGACAAGCACATCCTTCGCCTTGGAGAACGTCGCTACAGCCAAACCTATCTCCTCCGCTAAACCCGCCGTCAAATCCACGTTGACTAAGCCGCGCACTCCGGAACTGCCGAACAACCGCAACCTCAGACCTCCCATACAATTGAAGAGACCAAGATAACAAGCAACTCTGTTCTTAAAAAACTAAGCTCAGGGAATACCACCTCACCACAAAAAATCCGCCTCGGAAAGCTTCCGGTTTGCGCACTCCTAGGTAAGGGCTGGAATTTCAACATGCACGAATTTTCATGGTGCTAGGCAAGTGCGAGGCGAATGCAAATCCACACGATGTCGCCAACGAACAACGCTAAGACTAAGCCTGCTGTGATGAAGATGAGAAAAGGCAGGCCAGGGGTTGCCCAAACGGTGTCATGGATTTTTCCAGTTTTGACAGCCTTGTCCAGTCTCTCAACGATAGCGTCCCTGCCCTCGTCCTTGGGCAAAGCGACCAGTTTTCTCTTAAGATTGCTTTCAGAATCTTCCTCTGCATCCTCAAGAGGATAAACGTGCCATTTCTCCTTCAATTTTTGAACAGAAACCTTGTAGCCAGTTATCAAAACCAGGATCTTCCGACCAATAGATCCGTTCTCGTATTCTCCTTCAAACAGTTTCCCTCTGGTTCTCACACGCCAAAGAACATTGTACCCGAGCATGACTAGTGTCATCAAAGCTGCCAGTAAGACGGAATTGCTGAAGACACTCAGCGGAAAGAGCACCTGCGATATTGGCGAAATTTCAGAAAGAGGAGCGAGCAGGCTTGTCGGATAGAATGGTAGGGCAAGTGCCAAGCACATCAGCGCCTTTGCGTCAGCTCCTCCGAAGCCTCCGGCGTAGAAAATCACTATGGCAAATAGGGCTGTTAGGCCGAAGCAAATTCCGTAGAGGGGCAGCTGTGAAGGCTGGTAAACGTAAACGTCGGCAAAAGTGAGCACGAAAGCAAGTGGAGCAAAAACTATCCACACAGTGTTGCTTACTTCACGGGTTTTATTGTCGCTCCATGAAGCATAGAAAAGAAAAACCAAGGCCAACGCTGTCCTTGCCAAATCCAACAGCGACTGCAACAACTGCAAAGTGGCACACCGTCAGAAGCATCGAATTGTCTCTTCTGCTTAAATTATCTTTCCACGTTTTTCGCGCGCGCAGCTAAACACTGGTTTGAGGGAAAAGCCGTCAATAACAAGGCAGACTGTTCTAAAGATGGGCAAGCGAGTCTTTTGAACGGATTATCGATTTGGCTAAAAGCCTTCTGAAGGAAAGCGAACATGGTCGTTGAAAGGGTCAATGTTGAGTTTCGAGACCTTGTGTTTGAGTGCTCAATCCGTGATTTCTTTGAGTGTCAAAACATTGTTGAACAATGTTGGTTCCGTGCTTTTTTTACTCAATTCCGCGAGGCTTTTGAGTGTCAAAACCCTGCAATGAGCACGAAAGGCAAGAGTGCATCGGACCAAGGCTCCTATGCCACCGAGGTTAAGAGCTGAGTTTTCAAAAAGAAGCCCCATTCTAGTCAGCGAGTCTGCAGTGTAGAGTTGTTGCAAAAAAAGAGCAGGCTATCTCTCCCTCCACGTGTGGGCTATGCGGTGGGTACATTGAAAAATCCCGAGTAGAGGGAATTGAAAGAGTCAGCGTATCCGCCAATATCCATTGGCCTGTTGCGGCGTCAAATCTAAATCAACCTCAATTCTGTAATCAAACTTGTCGATTCTTCGTGTTCTTGTCTTGGACGCTGCAATCAGCCCTTTTCTTTCCCATTCATTGAGCCTTATTCAAAGCACGCAGTGCACCTTGAAGGCCAAGCGCGCGCTTGGGCTCAATGAAAGAATCAAAATGGAGGTTCTAGGACAATGTGCTTGGTGCTTGTTGGGTCCACGATAGGGGTATACCGATTGATGGTATCACTTTGAAATAGTATATCGTACCGACCTGCCACGAGTAGTTCAATGTTATTCTCTGAACAGTGCCTGCTGGGAGCGACACTGGAGTGATTGTCTGGTTGTCCATCGTTGAAGATGATGTTCCAACATAGACCTGAATTATCGTGGTGTCCGAAGTGCCTGTATCTTGTATGTCAATGTCTATCTTGGTTCCGTTTCCGTAGAATCTCACGTTTGCCGGGTAAAGAACCACGCCTGCTTGTCCTGTTGTATGGGCCATATAAGTCATTACCCACGCGTACGTCACCACTATCGCGGCCACGGCTATGACAACTAGCAGCAGCGTAGCGAGTATCGGCGAAATGGCTTTTCTGGATCTTAACGAATTACAAGCCAAATTCTTCACCTTCTTGTTGTTTAATGATGTTCCAAATTTCTTATTTAACTTGTATGAACTTTGAATCTGCATTCAGAGTTACTGCTTATTGCCTGCCGCTCTAGGATTTTGTTATCACCGTAACGTTTAGTGGTTGTTCAATTGTTGTCCACAGTCCGTTGGTTCCACCCGTGTCTGGATATATGGGGTTCTGGCCGTCGAAGGTCGCTATGGCGCCGGACCATATCAGGTCGTGTGGGTCGGTGAATGCAACTGGTCGCAGTGACACGGGTTTGAGTTGAAGGGTCAGGGTTTGACTGTTGCCGTTTATAGAATCCATCACGTTTATTCCACCAGTCTGGTTTCCGAGGATGTAGTCCATCGCGTAGAGCTGGAGGTTTTGGGCAGTCGTCATCATGATGCCGAACCCATGATTGTTTCCCACGAATTCGCTCCAGTGATGCTGCCAACCGTTCGACGAATTGTAATAGAAGCCAGAGCTGTTGTTGATCGTCGGATTGCTTCCTTGTATGCCGTCTTCCGTCATGTTCTCAGCCCACTGTACACCCCACTGATTCTGTGTTATCGTTGCTGTCGCCTGAAGCAAGGTGATGTCAGTTATTGTGCGGGGTTGTGTTGAGTTCACAAACATCAGTCTGAGTTCGTAAGTGTAGTAATTTGCGTTCGCTGGCAGCGTCAAAACGATGTGTCCATAAACGTTCGGGCAGCCGCCGATACCGCCGCTCCATTCTGGCTCTTGATGAATGATGTCTCTCACGATCCCGTGGTAAATCACAAACGACGGCGTTTCAGCCCCGTATGTGGGACCCTTCTGATTCAGACTCATGAAATTGACAGTGTTCTGCGTTCCTCCAAATGTCGAGGTGACTGTGAACGAGCCCGCGTCCACCTTGAGGGTTAAGCCTCCGTTGGTCAAAATGCCGGCGTTCACGTTGTCTCCTGTGAAGGCAGTGCAAGTATAGGCGAGGGGCGTCTGAACTGCTGTTTCACTTCCATCCCACCAAATGGTTACGTTCACAACGTTCGGATACACCAAGAAAACAAGCATGTTTCTTCCACTGAAAATACTTGCGTTGTCCGTCAAGCCTATTGGTACAGTGTAGTTGGAGGACCAGTCTTCTATCTGGAACGGTACTTCTCGCGTTACATTGTCTGTGGTTGTCTGCTTGACATGAATTGACTTCACTGGCAGCGGTATAATAGGTTCTGGACCTGGCGTCAAGTTAATGTTCTGTCCCAGCCATTGCATCGCTCCGTTCTGAAGCACTTCTATGACAGTAGGGGGACCTTGTGTTTGAGAAGCCGGTCTGGGCGAGCCAGGAGGGGTCTCCTCTTGACTGAGGGCAATTGAAGGTTCCGGGTTAACGATATATCTGATTAGCAAATCATCAAAATAGGTTATGTCTCCTTGTCTTGAGCCTGCTATGCCCACCATGCCATATCCCCTCGTTTGCCCGCTACCGAAGTTACCGTCAATGGTCCATGAGCTCGGTTCAGCTGAGTCTACTGGCCAGACTTTGACCTTGCCATTATTAGTTGCTGAACTGATAACTCTAAATTTCATGTAATACCACGTGTTCGTTGTCCAACTGTAAGCTGTTTGGGTCCCCCATGAGCGCAAGTCATTCAGGAGGCTTAAAGTGTTTTGGTCGTTGTAAAACAGTGCGCAGTATCCGCTGCCTGAGGGGTCCATGTTGGAGGACAAGCCCATTCTTCCAGCATCGCCTCCCCCAAACTGGGCCACATCTATTTTTGCCACTATCTCCACGTCCTGGGTAAGACTGCCCAAGGCGTTAACGATCAGCTTGTTCGGGTCTCCGCCTGCTCCAACATTCTTCAACATGCCATTCTGGATAGACCATGTGCCGCCATTTGTCTTGATGTAGGCTGGTTCTGTGGTTATGTCAGGCTCATCTGCCCTGTTGAAATCGTCAAACCACAAGTAAACATTGCTCTTATTTGCAGGCGGGTTCACAGCTGAGGGATTTCCATAATACAGGTAGTAGTTGTTGTCGGTCGACGGAGAGGAACTTATGGATGCTTGGGTTTTGAACCAGACTTGGGTTGAGCTGCCGTCCATGTTTATTATGTCACGGTCTAGTTCAACCCACGCCGACCCGTTCCAATTGACTATCCTTAGGTCAGATCCGTCCATGCGCATTTTTCCTGTAGAAACCAGAGAGGCAGTGTCAACCGTTGCCATGACGGAGTAGCCGGAACCAATTGTGGCTGCCGCGTTATTCGTGATCGTTATCAGCTTCCGATAACTGTAGGCTGGGTTCCACCAGGCTGAGTTTGGCAGAGTAAAGTTGTAGCCTGTGAAGTTGAATGCGTAGGTGTACTGGTTGAAAGAGGAAGCTACGGTGGTTATGCCTCTTTGATCCTGGACTTCCACTACGTAGGCTTGAGGGCTTACCTCTGGAGGAATGTCTATCAAGTATGTTCCGTTTTCCAGTGATGGGTCTGTAGTTGGGCTAACCGATTGCCACGTTGAGTTTGTTTGGACGTACTGGTAGAATTTGAAGTTTTGTTTTGTCAGGTCTATTATAGGTTTATTTTCATCTCCGGTCACAACCAGGCTTGTCTGATTGTAGACGGTGGTGTTTGTGATTTGCGCCGTCAATCCGGCTGAAGGCGTGTATCTCACCCCGTAGATTCCCAGCTTTGTTAGATTATAGGCTACGTCAAGATATCCTGTGCTGTAGCTAGTCTTGTTGAACCATTCGGTGTGCATGGTCAAATTGTTCAGAGCGAAACCTGCTCCCCAGTCTGGATGCGTGTTTGCAATGTATGCCAATCCACTTGCAGTATAGTTCAACGTACTTTCATTCGCGTAAGAGAGATCTCCTGTAACTTTGATGACTGAGCCAAAATATCCTACGGCGAAACCCAGCATCTGTTTCAGAGCGAAATTGGTTTCGTCGATAGCGCTTAAGACTTGCGGCTGAACCTGAATAGTACTGTTAAGTATTATGGAGTAGGTCATTATGACTGTGGATACGAGTACTATCGCGACTAGCAAAGCCGCGATAATCGAGAACTGACCTTTGCGGTTCAATCTTATCCGCCTCCCGCCTCTCCAAGCTGCAAAACCACAAGCTTGGAGGTCCCGGCAGCCGTGTACACGGATTTGTAGATTCTTGGGTTATAATCGCACAAAAGGCCCAGCGCGGTAAGCCTGACATCTGGAACTCGTGTCAAACCCAGTGCAAAAAGAGAGCCTGTCGTATCTGTGCTTCCTTTAGAAATGTGATCGTAGACGGCTCCAGCGGCACCGTTCGGTTGATTGAAAAGGGGTGCGGCGGTGGTTAAGTTGTACTGAACGGTATTCAGTGAACTCAGAGCTCTGGTGGCCGTTTGGATAGGAGATGGGTAAATGCCGTAATAGTCGCATTTGTCAAGAGCTGTGGATGAAAGGGTGACGACACCGACATCGGAAGTTAACCAAGCACCATTGTAGCTATATCCTTGGTCATCTAGGCCCTCAAGAAAAGCATTGAGTCCAGCAGCGCCGACCAACTTCATGCCGAATATGCCCCACGTGTTTTGGTCTCCCGGGCCTGTGAACTGAAGAGTATTTGAAACATAATACAGTGGATAGCCGACTATGCTCACCCAAGTCCAATTGTATTGATTGACCCGCTTGCCCAACTGGTAGGCGTACTGAGCGTACGAGTCACCGGAATAGAGGTTGGAATAGTTTGCAGGTATCGGAACGGCTTCTCCACACGTGTTAATGATGATTGCATTTTGCAGGCTTTCATTTCCTAATGGCTGTCCGTCCAATATCTGTCCAAACTGGGTTGTGTTTTGAACCAGTATGATGGATGAGGGCTGGAAGTATGGGACAAGCAGGTTTGCCAAGTCTTCTGCGATGCTTTGACCAGTGTATCCTGTGATCCACCAGCCGTTTGCGTCGCTACAGTCCAGAATATAGAGTGTTGCTCCTATTTTCTGTGCCGTCAAACTGAAGGTCACGTTGGAGGAGGCAACCATGTAGGAAGCCACGTCGGATCCTATGCCCAAGCTTTCAGCGTTGGAAATTGACCTGCTTGCGCTGTAAAGCTCCTGTCCGTTTTGGCTTGAAATGTCGTAAACGGTTAAGTTGTAGACCACGCTTGTCGGTAAGGATGCTGAAAGCGCAACTTGAAGCTGATTCCAAGCGGTATTATTTTCAGTGTCAAAGGCAGCGTCGCTAACGTCATGCTGCACATCTAGGGTCTCAAGGGTCGACAAGGCGAGTCTTCTCAAGTTCAGAGGCGAAACTTGACGTGGCGATGGCAAAACAGCGAAGAAAGTGGCTGTCAAAAAGGCTCCCGTCATTATGAGGATTACGATTAATATCTCAACCGTGCGCATCATCTTAGCCAATCACCTGATAACCTTGCAGACTCCAGAGGGAGAGTTTCGCTTGATACGCGATGTCTCCAATGAGGACTTGGCGCAAGTCCGTGGCAACCCAGTTTTTTCCGAAGGGGTTGGCACCGAAGGTCACGGATGCTCCTATCGAGTTGACTCCAACGGGGGTGATCACCATGCCGTAGCTGTTTCCATCGCCATAGGCGACAACCAAGAAACCAGTCTGATTGTCAGTGATGATCTGCAAATTCTGAGAAGGTGCGGTGTTGTCCACACTCCCGGAGAAGATTCCAGCTGGAATCGGCACGAAATTGTCGGGCAGGACATAAAAAGAGGCGTTGAAATACAGGGGACCCATGCCGGTCTGCGGATTCTGGGTGAGCGATACGTTTGCTATTCCATTATCGTAGCTCTGGATATAGGGGATTAGACTCCCGGCGTTGGTCACGGTTTCTTGTGACAGGTAGCCTATTCCACTAATTCCAGCTGTGCTGGCTTTCACTATGAACGTGAATGCGGTTCCACTGCTCAAGGATGGAAACTCTTTGAATGCGATGCCGGAAGAGTCGGTTTGGAGAATGTCGGACGTGAAATTGTAATTCATGATGGGATATTCGCCTGGACCTGGGTTCGCCCAGAACATCAGGTAGTTCAGGTATGCGTTGCTGAGTGGAAACCCAGTTCCGTATGCTTGAATTTTGAGTTTCAGATAGGCATCGGGTACCTCGGAAATGTTCACCGTGATGGTCGGCGTAATCGCCAGTTGAAAATCGTAGGTTCCGTTTATCCCCAACAGACTAGTCACGTCGCGGTAACTGATGCACTGGCTTGCTTGCAGGAGTAAGTATCCACCATTTAGGCTCCATGAGACGTTGTTGTATTGTTGAGCCCCCGGGGAAAGTAGTCGCATGGGGGAAAAGGGGCTTAGCCGGTACTCTTGGAATTCGGGGTCTTGCAAGCCGAAGAATGTAAGCTTCTGCGTGCTACTACCCGAGACTCCCCAATCGGAGGGAGTACCTGGATTCAACAGTATGCTGTCGAGAACGTCGCTGCACTTTGTTGCGATGTATCTGTGGTACTGATATACGATTGCTGTTTGATTCATTTGATTGTAGAATCCGATGAAAAGCAGTATAGCGGCTAAGAAGACTGTGAAAGCAACCAAATGATCTATTGTTGCGCCTGCCACTATGTACCGCCCCTCATTATCCTCCAAATCCTAGCTTGATGGTTCCGTTTTGAAACTTCTCAGCGTAAGCGTTCGCATTCGTGGAATTGCTCACAAAGGTCGTTGGAAGATCCCACTGTGCGTTTGAACCAAGGAGGACTGAGGCCGTTACCTGATACTTAGTGGTCACTAGTCTGACGGTTATCTCGAGTACTTGGCTCGAATTTGCCACAGAACCTGAGGATTGAAGTGTTGCGTTTGCTGCATAATAGTACCCTTCTATGTAAGGGGGAAGCCCAAACTGGTCAGAAGTTGTTCCAGCTGGTATGGTGGGATGATTAAGCGCGAAGTACATCTGTTGTATCGCACTCCCCATGTTGCTGGCAGCGTCTTGAAGTACAAGTGTCCTTCGCGAATCAACCCAAACATTCATCAGATAACTCGCAACCACAGGAAACAAGAAAATCTGTAATACTAGAATCGGAATCATGATCACGTGTTCAATAGTTACATGCGGCGTACATGAACCTCCTTTGAGTCTTCTAGGCGGAAGCCCCTAGCGAGACGGTTACATTCCCCCCGTAAATTTCGACAACCGAATTAGGCCCGAGGATGACTGTTTGACTTGTAGCCAAAAAGTTGAAAAAGTCCGACGTTAAACCCATCCCCACACCGTTCGGGAAGGCTACAGTGATCGTAACAGTGGTGACATTGCTGGATATCTGGTGGGGAACGTTTATTCCTGTCAAGGTCACTGACTGCGCCAGTTGTGGGGATGAGCCCTGATTGAGAATTGGCAGGTAGAAACGGGCGTAATTGACATTGTTTATCATGGAATTAAGCTGGCGGACGATTGGTGCGATTACTATTCTGATGTAGTTTCCATCCTGCATAGGTACTTTCTCGATGACAAAGGCTTTGCACACGGGTGCAGAGGTGCCGTTTTGCAGGAAACTGTTTGATGATGGGAATATCTCTTCAAAGTAGTTATTCGCAACCGAATAATCGCTTGTCGGTATACTGAACAGAATTGCACCGACGTTAAAGCTGGCCACAAGTGACCCGTCAAAGTAGAAACTGTAGGTCAAGGCTGGAGACCGAAATGTAACTTCCCCGTATTTGCTCGCATAAGTCAAGGTTTGAGTACGTCCAGGAATCCAAGCCACATCATCCACTTGGAGACCGAGAGTCTGCATAAACTGCTTCATAGAGTTGAAATCGTTCTGAGCGATCTGTCCGTTCAAATAGCTGTTCACAAAAGTAATGGTCACAAGAAGCATCACTATGATGGCGCTTGTCAATATAGTCGTTGAAATCGCCGAACTTATGGCTCGTTTGTTCTTTCGCCACCGTCGAAGTGAGTTTCTCAAGGCCATGTCCGGTCTCTCTCCTCCACGCTCAGAGCTTGATGAACATGGGCAATAGCTCTGCTGCTACGATTGAAATTATGACTAGAACTGCCGCATGCTTGAACCCTGCCGCTATGGATTCCTCGCTGATTTTTCCAGCCACGATACCTACCATATAGCTGTAGAAAATAGCTGACGTCGTGAAAATTTGTCTGATCCAGTCCATGTTTGCTGGAGGCGGAGCTCCACCAACTCCTATAGTACCTGTCGTGAAACCCAGCATCATCGATGTGGTCACGACGAGAAGCAGTGCCGCAAAGTAGGGCATCATGATGTAGGGTCGAGTTGAAGATTTCTTTTCTTTTTCAACCTCTTGGGTCGAATTGTTGAATCTGGCAAGCGACTCTATCATTTCAATAGTGCCCCCGCCGACATCCACCGTCTCAACGAGCAAGAACATGACGATTTGCGTCATCCAACTTTTCGTCCTGCTTATGAAGTCCATCATCACCTTTTTCAGCGGGATTCCCCAAGAGATTTCTGAGCTGATTTTGCGCAGTTCTTTGCTGAACACGCCATATTCGCGGTGTGAAAGGCTTTCAATGCACTTTTCGGGTGAGAGTCCTGTTTTTCTGACTTCCGTCAGGTCTCTTAGAAAGCTGTTTATGCCTTGTTCCGTGCTTGTTTTTTTACTTGAGAGTTTGCCGTGTACAACGGCTGCTGGTGCAGCTGAGACGAACAATGCTAACGCAAGCGCCACGGGCATTTGGCTCAGTATGCCAAAACCGCGACTGAGAAAGAGGAAGAGGAACAATGCTATTCCCGCTATGGCACACACGGCAAAGACTTTGTATGGTCGCATTTCAGTAACCGGTGTTTTAGGCTGCATGCTATGTGCCAGGTAAACGAACATCATTGACAGCATTGGACTGAAGACGAATGTGTAGAGAATAATGGTTGAAACATCACCGCCAGATCCGCCGCCAACCCCAATGTTTTGTACACTGAACATTATGTAGAAGCAGAGAGACATCATCACGTTGACTATTATGAAAGTTTCCAGAAGCATTCCGAGTCTTTCAGCTGCAGCTCTGACGCGCAATGCTCTGGCCTTGAAAATGTCTTCTGCCTTTCTTTCCAAAAAGTGTCCGATGTCTCCGCCGATGATGACTGTTGACGAGTACCCTGAAAGGAAATCTTTGAAGATGTCTAATGGGTTTTTCTTTGCCGCGTTCTGAATCGCGGTTAACGGGTCTATTCCAAAGATCTCCACGTCTTTTATGATTTCTCTTGCTTCCACCTTCATCGCGGGCATCAGTTCGACCTGTGCGAGTCGTTTAAAACTGGTGTACGGTGCTATGCCGCCTGAAGCCATGACGCTGATGTAAGCTGTGGCAAACGGCATTTCTCTTTCCAGATTGCTTGCTCTCTCGCCGGATCTGGACATGGGAACCACTAGAAATCCAATCATCACATAGAACGGAGCGGGTATCAAGAAAATAATTGGCATGAAACCATAGAGAAGCACGACAACCACCGAGATTATTGACAACGGAAGCATCATCACAGCCGCGAAGAACATTAGTGAGACGTAGGTTTCTGGGTAAATCTTGATTTTTGCCCGTTCCAGGTAATCCTTGAATTCGAAGACGTTTTTCAGAAAGGAGGGTGCAATGTTCCCGAAAAGACGGAAGGACCATGCCTCAAGGGTTTTTAGAAGCGGCAATTACCTTAACCTCCTCCCCGGCTAGGACTTTTTCATAAATCTGCTTCGGTCTGGCGCAATACTCTGCAATAATTGCGGCCACATCTTTGTAACTTCTAATCTTGCGTTCTATCATCCAATGCAAAACGTTCTTGCGTCTCTCAATTTCATCGAGCAGCTCTTTCCTGCTTGAACCCATGCGTTCGGAGATGGCAGACAACAGAACGCTCTTGTCGAAACTCGATTTGTGCTCGTCCTCGTTCGGTTGCCATTTGAAGATGCCTCTGTAATCTTGATAATCCGCGATTTCACTAACGTTAAGCACTCGTCTGAAGGCCTTCCTTTCATTGTTTTTGACAAGGTGAACTCTCTGAATTGACAGTATGATGTTCATCAACGGAAGATAGGCAGGCGAGATGTCCATGGGTTTCTGCGTCAGACGCTTGAGCGCCGAATCCAGGTTTTCAGCGTGCATCGTGCACATTCCACCGTGGCCCGTTGCCAGCGCTTGGAAAAGCACGTAAGCTTCTTGGCCTCGGACCTCGCCCACGATCAGTATGTCTGGGCGATGTCTCATTGAGGTTTTTACAAGGTCGAAAAGAGCAACTTCGCCGATGCTGTTTCCGCCCAAGCCATAGCTCTGTCTGGAAATCAGCGAAATCCAGTTTTCATGAGACAAGTTCAGTTCTGCCGTTTCTTCAATGGTGATTATTTTGCTTCCCGGCTTAATCAAACAGGCTAAGGCGTTTAGGGCTGTTGTTTTTCCAGCAGCCGTTCCCCCTAAAACCATGATTGACGACCTGTTCTCAAGACACAGCCAGAAATAGGCAGCCATTTCCTCTGAGAAAGTGCCTATGTTAATCAAGTCTATTATTGAATAAGGGTCTTCTCTGAATTTTCTGATAGTGAAGGCGGTTCCGAAAGGCGTGACCTCACGTCTGTAACAGACTGCCAACCTGTGCTTTCCGGGCAACGAGGCATCCACTATTGGAAAGGCTGAGCTCACGTGTTTTCCAGCCATGTGAACGAGCTTGACAACCATGTTGTCGAGTTCTTCGTCATTTTCGAACTGAATGTTTGTTTCGATGCTTTCGTAGTTTCTGTGCCAAATGTAAACCGACCTCTGAACACCATCACATGAGATGTCTTCAATGTTTGGGTCTCGCATTAGCGGATCAATCGAACTAAAACCAACAAGATCCCTCTCAGCGTGGTAGAGAATCTTGTACCACGAAACATCCGGTAACCAACCCAAGCTTATTCGGTATTTATCGACAATCTTCTTGGCTTCATCTGCGAAAAACTTTCTCGGATCAGCGATCTCTTCTTTTGGCGACTCTATTTCGGCGAGCAATATCTCTAAAATTCGCTGGTAAACGCTTCTTTCAAGCGGATCAAGCTGCAGCTCGTCCAAAATATACTTGAATTCTCCAGTCTTGGGGTTCTGGGCAATGGCCACATGGGCAAAAGGTTCGTAAAGCGGATACTTCTCGGCTATCCTGTACCCTCTGGGCACGGGCTTCGGAGGAGGCGATCCAGGTGCGGGCTGCTCACGTCTCTTGAGGTTCAGCCTGACCTGCACCTTTTTTAGCCTCGCTAATGTTCCCTTCAACCGCAACTGTGTCATTGTTGTTCTCCTATGCACTAATTAATGGGGGGCGGAGTCTATTAAATATTGCGTCTCAAGATACATTACTCCTCCGCGCTTTCTTCTCCAGTGGAGACGACGATCACTTTCAACTTGATCAAGACGACAACTATGACTGCGATGATGACAGGGATGATAATCAAGAGCATGGTTACCAGAGGCCAACCTCCCTCGTTATGCGTGGCGGCTACTGGAATCACATTTATTGTGGTTTGGTTCCCATTTCCAATGTACCCGTTCTTAGTGACGTTGGCAATTATGACGACGGGCAACTGTACGGTTGTCGATGGGGCATTGAACGCGAATGTACAGGTTCCGTTCGAATCAGTGAATCCAGTCGTGACGGAAAAGTTTCCAGCGCTGGTCGAAATGGTGACCTGTGCCCCTACAACGGGTCTTGAGTTGGATGTAGCGCTTATAGTCAGGATAGCACTGTTGTCTGGCATGATTGCATACGAGCTGGCGGTGACTTGAACACTCATGTTTCCAGCGTTATCTGTTAGCGTCAGGGAGTCCTGTCCGTCAGCGTATCCTGTTTTTGAGCATTGAGCCCTGATGACGATGTCCGTGGGCGCATTGGCTTGAGGTGTCGTGAAAACGAAGTAGGCAAATCCATAGTCATCCGTTGTTCCGTTGGGCTGCGAGAAGTTTCCTCCGTTTTCAGAGGTCACCGTGACGTTGACGTTTTGAACTGGAGCGAGGTTGTAGGTTACGTGTACGGTTACAGATACGTTGGATTCTGAAATCGCAGCGTAGTTGCCGGCTGTCAGGTACACGATGAGCACTTTTGGCACTATGGTTATGACGGTTTGGATTGCTCCGTCTATGTAGTGGCTCTTTGTTGCCGTTGCCGTTACCGTAGCGTTGACCGTGGATGTTGTTAGGGGTGCTGTGAAAGGAAATGTGGCCATGCCGTTTGAATTTGTGATTCCTGTGGTTGAACTGAAGTTTCCTGTGCTGCCTGATGATACGGTGACGTTTGCGTTCGGTACAGGATTTGCGTCGCACGTTACGAGGGCAGTTACAGTTGTGTTTCCTTCAGAAGTGATTGTGGCAAGGTTAGGAGTCAGTTCTACGGCTAGCACGTTCTGAAGCACGGTTATTGTTTCTTGATCGTGTCCGTCTGTGTATCCTACACATTGGGCTGTCACGGTGATTGTGACGTTCACTGGGCTAAGCGTGTAAGGAGCAGTGAAATTTAATGTCAAGCTGCCGTCTGTGCCCGTGACCCCCGTGCCTGCCGAGAGTGTTCCGTTATCTACGGCTGTCGTCAGTGAAGCATTGATGACGGGTTGGGCGAGGCCGTTTGTGACGTGGAAGATTGCGGTCACGGTCGCTTCAGACTTGACTGTTGCTGGGTCCGTGCTTAACTGAGTGTGCAGCATTGGAAGAACCTTCAGATACTCGTGGCAAGAACCGTCCGCGTATCCGGCTTCGGTGGCTGTGGCAATCAACCTGACGTACGATATGTCTGTAACGTTCGGCGCAGTGAAGGTTGTGGAAAAGTGGCCGGTTTGATCTGTCACACCTGATGCTGGTGAGAAACTTCCACCCTTCAACGCGAGCAGCGTAACAGCTGCATTCGCCATCCCGCCGGATGCGCTTGACACGTAGACTGTGACTGTGACGTTGCCGTTGTAATCGGCGACTTCGTTGCCAAGAGTCATCGAAACGCTTAGAGGAGTAAGATCTTGGACAGTTATTGTTGTTGCCACGTCTTGGCTTGTCGTGTTGAAATCGTCTATGACCTTTAGACTTGCGATGTAGGTTCCGACTGTGGAATATGTGTGGTTGAAGAGCGATAGGGTTGTCCATCCGCTGTTGTTTCCGTCTCCGAAGTCGAAGAAGTATTGGTCGACACGCCGATCGTCGTATGAGTTGGTACCGATGAACGTTACGTTCTGGTTTGGTGCAACCAGGCTCTTGTCGTTTTGAAGGACTGCTGTTGGCGGTGCGTTGTTATAGCCGATAGGCGCTGACAAAAAGAATATGAAGTCAAGATTCACCCCGTTGCCGCCAACGCTGTTTCCTCTTCCGCTTGGGTTCAGCGAGCTGTGAAACGGGCCGCTCTCGTCGCCCCAATAATTGTACGTTGCATTTACACTAGCTGTGGGTGAAACATCCACGCCTACAGTATTGTTGTAAATATCGTTGAAGTGGGCTTCGTGGCCAATTCCGTTTTCGTAGAAGATTCCTTTGGTGTTGTTCGAAATGTAGTTGCGGGTAATGTATGTGCTCGCGTTTGTTGTCACGCTGAATCCATTGTTGTTTAATGAAACGTTGTTTTGAAGGATAGCCATATCGGAAAAGGCGTCGGCGCCAAGAACTATCCCGCTTTGGCCGTTGAGCAAGATATTGTTTTGCGTTATGTTTATTGTTCCCGTCAAGTTTCCTGCCAAGACGATGCCATCGCCGTTTGAGCTTATGAGGTTGTTTTCTATTGTGACTTGGCTGTCTCCGGCTAAGTTGATGCCGTCCATGGTGTTGTTGGCTATCTCGTTGTTTTCAATGATTATGCTGCCGCCAGTTACAACCACCCCGTTCGAATTAAACCTCAAAAAGTTGTTTTCCAGGTTCAGAGAGCCGCTTTCTAATGTTACGCCGTCTGTTCCGTATTCGATCACGCAGTGCGTTATCGAGGACTGCTGCGTTCCGTTGATCAAGATTGTTCCCCAGTCTGCCGTGCTAGCATTCAGACTGTCGGATGTGAACAGTATCATTCTGTCATCCGTGCCGTCTGCAACAATTCTTCCATTCACCGTTATCGAGAAGTTTTCTCCAAATCTTACTTGAACGCTAGGCTCTATCGTTAGCGTTACGCCTGGGTTGACGATGACGTTATTTGAAACTATAAACGGACTGTCAACCAAAGTCCAATCTGTGTCCTGCGTTATGGTTCCTTCAACGTATGTTGCCCTGGCCGTGGGCAGAATCCTGTATACACTGGCGAAGGAACTGAAAACAAAGACTATGGTAAATAAGATAAGTAATAGCTTGTATCGTTTATTCATGAGTATTCATCCGTTTTGCTGTTCAGGGTTATAGTATCCCTCTGGCAGGTGCTAGCTTAAGCGTTATGAATTGAGAATCATGCTTCGAAATCCGAACCGATTCTTCTTCCTGAGACTTCGGAATCGGCAATAGGTTTAACACTGTGAAGGGCATGTAGGACTCGACATGGAGGAGATTTGGTGAGGAGTTTCACGGTGTTTGCTCTTGAAGGCTTCCCGTTGATAGGTTTTGGTGATGATTTGGCCAAGATCATCGTTGAAACTGCGCGGAAGGACGGGTTGGAGCTTGAAGATGGAGATGTGATTGTTGCTGCACAGAAGATTTTTTCCAAGGCTGAAGGGAGAGTGGTAAGACTGAGAGATGTCGTCGCTTCGAGAAAGGCTCAAAGGATGGCGAAGATTGTTGGGAAAGATCCGAGGTTCGTGGAGCTGGTATTGAGAGAGACTAAGAGGGTGCTGAAGGCTTCTCGTGACATATTGCTCGTCGAAGACGTTCGCGGCTTGGTGTGCATAAACGCCGGAATTGACAAGTCAAACGTTCATGGAAGAGGCGAATTCGCACTCTTGCCCGAGAATCCTGACAGGTCGGCAGAGGAGTGCCGCAAGAGAATCCACCAGCTAACTGGAAGAGATGTTTCTGTGGTGATTTGTGACACTTACAGTCGCCCTTTCAGGCGGGGACAAGTAAATTTCGCGATAGGCATCGCAGGTATCAACCTGTTCAGAGACTACAGGGGGACAAAAGATCTTTTTGGACGGATTCTCACGGTTAAAAACGTTGCCGTGGTTGATGAGATTGCGGCAGCGGCCGAACTGGTCATGGGCCAGGCGAAAGAGGGAAGGCCGGTTGTCATTTTCAAGGGACTAGACAGGTCTGTAGTCTTGCGTGAAAAATGCGACATTGAAGAAGTGTTTATTTCGAGAAAGGAGGATCTTTTCCGAAACGTACTGTGACCGCGACGGTGGGAAGCTTGCGTTCACAACACTGTCCCGGTGGCGTTTCGATTTTTTGTTTTTTCTCCAGACTTCTAAACAAGCAAGGTCAGAGCCGTGCAAGCGCATGCGGCGTATTCTCTTTTTTTCGAATGGAAAGACTTTTAAACGGACTAGCTAAGACTATAGAAGGACGAAATTAAATATGAGAGGAATGAAAATTGAACTTGAAGAAATACACTAGGAATACATCGATGTTGATTTTGGCATTACTACTGATATGCTCAGCTTTTTTGGTACCTTCACTAGGTTTCATCTCTAACAAAACAAGCGCAGGAGCGGACTATGTTGTACTTGAAGGCGTTGCGGGTAGCGACTACTACGACAGTATGCAGTATTCTTACAAAATAAACCAATGGGCCTACGATCAACAAATCAGCGGCTACAGCGCGGCCCCTAACCCAAGCCAAGATTATTTTGATGCAGGCAAGAGTCTGAGGGTAGGTCTGACAGAGTACGGTGAAATTTGCACTCCACAAGGAGGAATTGCCTATGGGGCAAATAGCACTGAATGGGCAAACACCGAGTCTTGGTCTTCTACAGACATCAATCCGAAATACTACATTCAAGGTTGGGTATTCTACATGAACTACACGAGGCAAGGCATAACGCGAGTAGTGGAAGCCTACGCATTATACAGTGACCTAACAACCACTGAGGGTGCACGAAAGGTGTACAGCTGGTATGGCCAATACCTGCCAAATGACCCTCTCGCAGTCCTCACAGGAAATGGTACATTGATTCCAAGCGGTGTTACAATACTGTATGACAGTGCAAGACTTGCCATCGCTAGAGCTTCTGTCACCATTCACGATGGATTCAACGACGAAGACGTTGCACAAGTTATCTTGACGGCGGTCTTCGAAAAAGACACGAAGTACGTTATACTCTACAAGGATGTCAAGATTCTGCTTGACGCCAAGGTCTTAGACTTCATAAGTGACTTCAGCTTCGGCGAGAGATACGAAATAGACGTTGCAAGGGGAGTAAACCCCTCGAACGGGGCCTTCACAGCGTGGTTCCCCAACAACATCACAAGCGTCTACCAGCACCCATTGACCGGAACAAACACCGTTGACATTTCACAGGCCTATGATCCAGCAAGACAATACCAGTTCTTTAGTGCTTATTGGCCAAATACGACCGAACACACAAACTACTCCCCGCTGATCCCAGATCTGCCTGATGGCTATACAAGAGTGCTTCCTGTTGGATGGCTCCAAAACGACATACTTCATCCACCAAATGGTCCAGGTGAACCAAGTACACCGTGGAATATTGCGCAATGGCGGTACAACAGCACAGCTTATCCAAAACTTTTGACGTGGCTTGCCAAGGCACCCAACCGACAGATTAGATTTGTCGAAGTGGTTGGCATGAGCGACGTCAACGTTGATCCGCATCCCATAATGGATACAGACGCTGCTACGTTCAACACTACTGACCAAGTCGACGTAGAAGCCCTATACTTGCTGAACCAGGTGTTCAACCCAGAAGATTTGAACAGTCTAGCCGGAACAGCAACCACGGGCCTGAATCCATTCATGTGGACTGGATTGGGACAAAGTGCTGCTACGACAGACAGTGGAGGCGCCGGGCTAGTTGGAAGCAACGGTTACGGTTACTATGCAAACGCATTCACACTGTTCGACAGGAACGACACAATGTTCCCATACATCGCCCCAGTAGTAGGAATGAAGGGAAGTATACCCTACGGCCTGTATGACTTCGGAGGAAACTACTTTGAACAATTCAGCAACAGCGGCAAAGGAACCGGTAATGATGCAACAACCTACAAACGAACAGCCCTCAAGGGCTTCGCGTTCGGAGTCTACGACGACGTCACCAGCAGTCCACCTCAACCAATAGCAGGCGGCTTGTCAAGCCTGACAGCCGAGGACTTATACTACTGGTATCCGTCCAAAGATCCATTGACTGAAAGATGGCTAGGCGAGGGTACCTCATGGTCCATGGTAGGCTACGCAGGTGTAGACTACCATCCGAACGGAATACTCAGCTTAGGCGGTATGAAAGCTAACGGTCTGACGAGGTACTTCAACGACTTCAACTTCGCCATAAGCAGAGAGGGAACATCAGCATATGCACTTGTCAACGGCGGTTCGGTCACTGGATCGGCCCCGACGAGTGACAGCGCACTTGCGACATACGACTACTATCCAGTATCATCGTGGGCAGTGAATAAGACAGCGTTTGGCTTCAAAGAAGGTTATGCAGTGATAGCTTTAGCAAGAGACATCAACGGAACAAGAGGTCTTTCAGTGTACGGTTGGGACGGAAGAGACACCTTCTGGGCGACTGCATGGGCTTCACAGTACATCACAGGCACTACGACAGGCTGGCTACCCACAGGGACAGTTGCCCTGATACTGAACATGACATATCCTGGCGGAAGCAGCGAACCAACAGCATTCACTGTCGTAAAAGCCTTAGGCACCATCACGGAATTCGGAAGCAATAACTTCCTCGTGAGGCAGGGCTCGTTTGACAGAGGCGTAGCATGGACCGGCGGAGTAGCCGTACCATCAACACCAGCGAGTTGGGGCACGGAATCCCAATATGTCTGGTGGTATCAAAAACTTAGCGCAACATCAACAGCGGCAATAGAGTTCGACCCATAAAAACAAGAATCCTCTTCTTTTTCTTTCCATATTTTTATATCGACGATTGCTTTCTGAAGTGAGTACGCGGCGCAGGCGATTCATTACGTTGAAGCAGTGGCTGACTATTTTACTGTTCGTTCTTCTCTTCGTTAGTCAAGCATATGCAAGCCATATCAGCTTGGGAGAGGGGACAACACTTTCATATCAATACGCGAGAATAGGTACATCTTACCCATATTCCTCTACAAGAGGAAATGCCACGGTGAAAATGTTGGTGTCAAACCAGACAACTCTACTTATGCAAACAAGCACGACCGAATCAAACACGCCTGTGGATATGCGTATAGAATATTCCAATGGGATTCCCGTGTACACTGATTATATTGAAGCCTTGTACTATCTTCCTCCTGAATGTATGAGTCAAAGCTTGCATGGGAATCTTAACTGGACAACGCGAATGGCAACCAGTAAGGCTGAAGTCGTCACTGGATGGGCTTCTCAGAACCTGAACTTGACGGTGGAGGCAGGCAGCTTTGAAAGTCTCAACATCACTCTTTCCGTTCTTGCAGGATTAGACTCTGGAGCGCTGACGCTTGTCTATGATGTAAACTCGGGAATAATGATATATGAACAGTGGATTCCAGTTTCGGGAAGCCAAATCTCTGGGGATATCATCGTATTCTCGCTGAATGCGGTTATCTCTCCACCTGAAACACGGCAGACAATTGTCAATTCTCTCTTAGCAGCAACGGTTTTTGCCACTCCGACGGCAATGCTTCTCCATCTGATTGCCAAAGCTCTCAGGAGAAAACACGGCAGCGGAGCGTTAGAACACATTGGCCTCAGACCTAGGGACGGGTTTCCAGCGAGACCAATGTATTTACTCGTCTTGGGCGGCTTACTAACCATGGCTTCGACGATGCTTCCGTGGGGAAAGTCGGCTGGATTGCAAGCGTACTTGCCCCTAAGCCTCTCTTCAGCCTTAGCTGGATCAGATACAATCTCCATATCCAGTCCCGCCTTTCTGACGACAAGTTTATTGGTTCACACGAGCGCTATATTGGCTTGGCTAAGCATCGCCATACACATCTATACTCACAAAACAATCGATGCACAGGCCGTTACAATTGCTGCAAGCGCTGTGTCCTTCATGTCCGCAATTGTCTTCTTGCAAACCAGTTTGACAGTCTCATTTGGCCTGCCAGTCACCTTACTCGCTGGTGCCCTCTTGCTAGGAGGCACAAGAATTACTAAATTCACCACAAGAAAGAGCAACATAAGCAACATCAAAGAGTCGTAGATCATAGGCAAAGTTTGTCTTCAGACTTTCTCGAATGTGTATGGACAAAGCGCGCGCACTAAGAAGGGAATTGCAGTCGATGGGTTTCACCGTGCGGCATCATTAATCGTCAGAGCTGATGTACCTTGATCGTCGTCACGGAAATATCTGTCGTGGAACAAAAGACCACGGAAGAATCTGCCTAATTCGTGCTTTTTTCACTCCAATCACGCGGGATTTTCCCTTAAGTTTTCGATTGTTCTGTTCAAATTCGGCAATGGCGTACGCCCAGAAACTGTTACTAATTCTTCGTGCGGTGTAAGGTCCTTTGTGACTGCGCGAAGTAGATTATATAAAGTTGAAAGATACTCTAGGAAACACCGACGAAGTGAAGTCAGCTGATGGATGATTCTTGAGCGCGCGCTAATGAAAGCCGTAGTTTCATCCGTTTAGCGCGCACTGATCCGAGTGTCAGTTCTGGCTATCGAGCGCATGATTCTTCGCATCATAATCCACCGAAGGAAACCAATCGCGTATTTGCTGCCCTTGTATCTTGCTGAAAAATAACAATGGAGAAAGGTCGAATGTCGATAACCTAGTGCGGATACAGGCCTGTCCAGATCAAAGGTCTTAAACCATTCGAAAAATTCTCTTGCGCCTTGTATTCCATTCCCAGTTTCTTTTCCATTGTCTAAGATGTCCATGATGTTGTTTTGCATATCTTTCCATTCCCCACGAAGTAAAGACTGATCTGAGGTCAGTACACCGTAGCTCAGACGGGTTTTAATCAGCTTGAACGCATCTTCGGGCCTTAGTGAAAAGTTGCTCCTTGCGGGATCAATATTCGCCAATGCCAATTCTGCTATAGTTCTTAGACATTTCTCGCATACACAGCAATTGAGAGCCTGAGGGGCCCTAGGAGTTGCAAAGAATCTGGCGCTTGAGCCGCAAACAATCAAATTAGAAAAGTAACGAGAATTACCGTTTAAGATGCGCTGCGCTTTTTCAAGTCGAGTTAGTTCATGGTTGTCATAAACCACTCTTGTGTTGCCTACAGAAACATCAGCGAGATGGAACAAAAAGGATCCATTTGGTTCCCAGACGTTCTTGCAGTCAGACGAGGCGACCAGAAGCGTTCCAAACTGAGGCGTGAGTAGAGGGCTTGCTGCACCAACCAGAAGCAAACCATGCGAAACCGCTAAACACCAAGTGAATCCCGCTGGGAGAAAATTCTTATCCAGCAATTCACTATTGATTAGTTCACTTGCATTTGTTTTGACAAAATGAATATCCAGTCCTTCTTGATTCGCGAAGTCTTGAAGTTTGCTTTTTACCAGATTCCAGTATCTATGTTCGCAAGTGGGAATGTCGACTCCCCATATAGAAATCAAATCAGGCTTCTGCTCCTTATGCCGCAAATACGACGTCAACGAATCAAGACCCCCAGTAAACAGCAGAGCAACTCGTTTGCCTGAAGAAGCATCAGAAACAATATGGTCCACATGTATTTCTGTTGAGAACGAAAATCGAGGAAACCATTTTCTGAATGTTGACTCCACATTCTTGAGAGATCTTAGAAAACAAGCATCTGCACTTTCCAGATAGACATCAGCCCCTACAGCCCATGCGACTGGGACAACAACTGAAAGCGCTGGAATGGACAGAATACTCTTATTGATTTTCTCTATATTTTGATCAAACGTCAAGAAAAGACGATCCCCATTGAAGTATCTTCTGATTTTATCCGAAAAGTAAAACTTAACAAAAAGCCTATTGTCAACAGCCCGCAAATCATCTACTCTAATAAACTCTTTGCTCAAAGCTTCACCACCAACATCCTCAAACGGGCACTGTAGCTGTCAATTCGATCGATTGGAACTTTGGGCCCTGCACCTGAACACGCGAACGTAGTCACACTAGCCTTCCTAGCCATCCCGGATGCCTCTGCACAAATATTGTATATCAAGATTTAATATGATATTCCTCCAACAGAATGTATCAAAAAACGATAGGTCCCGAAAGCTGTCTCTCGACCAATCGATCAAAACAAAGATGATTCACGCGCACTACTCTAGCGCGCGCGGGGCGTTTTGATGCTTGCAAGCGCATTTGCAACAATGGGCAAAAGAATGTGAAAGGCTAAAAGTGACCGCGTCTTCTGTCATTCGGCGTCAGAGTCTCAACCTTGGCGACGGGATGTCAACTTCACGCGAAGGATTTCCCCTAGACCTTTTTCAACTCTTTTATCTTCACTCACTGAGCGGATTGTTTGAAGGCGCTGATATGTTTATATAAATTGCACGGCTATCTGAGTTGTGACCTGTAGCTGATTTAGCGTGTAAACTCCCATACACTGGGGTTCGAGGGCGTCCTGTTGAAGAAGATTGGAGATAGGCTGCATGCTAACCATTTGGAAATCATAGTGCTTATTGTACTTTTCCTGTTCAGCCTTAGAGTCATCAACTGGTTTGAACCACCATATATATTGACTAGTGGAGACTTGAGGGCTCCGTTAGTTAATCAAGCCTTTGTCAATCGCGTCATGTACACGTGGAATGAGATAGACTTTGGTCTACCTTCAGTTTATTCTCCTAGAATTCTTGATCCGTTCTATTTTTTCATGACAGTTCTACAGTCTCTTGGCGTTGGCCTATATTTATCCGAGGTCGTGACAGTGTTTTTGTTGTTTTTCCTTTCATCTACACTTATGTATGTATTTGTGAAGCAAGTGACAAACGGTGACGTTGTTGCATCACTCGTGGCTGCTCTCTATTTGACTTCTAATTTGTATCTGATCAATGACAGAGAAGCGACAGCTATTGGGTTCATAGATATCACGCTAATTGTCTTGCCCTGTTTGATAACGTTCGTAAAAGGAATCAAGACACAATCATACAGAATGATAGCAATTTCAGGGATATTATGCACACTGACCTACGCCACGTTTCCAAACTACAGGACGACTCTTATCTGTCTAATCACGCTTGGCCTACTCTCTGTTTTTTATTTTGCAACTAAGGGGTTACATGTTAGTTTCAATAGTCAAAAGGGATCCAAGAAAATATCTGGGGTATACGTGGATGTTGCCTTGCTAGGACATTATTTTAAGCTTCTTGTAGTTTTTGTAACCGCGCTTTTGTCAGCGTCTATCTGGGTTGGTGCAATACTCTTTTCAAGTTTCAATGTTTTGAGTGCAGCATACGCTCAGATAACTACACCAGTGTTTGTTGGTGGCCTAAAATTATACGACGTAACAAGACTCATTGTAAAATGGGGTTTCTACAGCGGCGCTCTAGGCAGGCCATACCTCCCTTACGGCCATGTATACTTAGGCGACCCCTTAATCATCATTCTTTGCTACTTTCCTGCCATTTTAGCGTTTGCAAGCCTGTTATTGTCCAAAAAACATGAAATTGCGCTGTTCTTTGGTTCTGTGGCCATTCTTGGCATTTTTCTAGCTTCAGGCTTCAGCTTCAATCAATATATAAACAATTTTTACACCGCTTTGGTGGGGCTTCCTTTTCTCAATGCCTTCAGAGAAGCGTCAAATTGGATATTCTTCGTAATTATCTCTTTCAGCATTCTCATAGGCATGACCTCATCGGTCGTGTTTCATAGGTTCAAAAACAAGGTGCTACGGATACTCGTGATAAGCCTTGTCGCTCTTCTCTTCATTACGACAACGTATCCCTTAACTACAGGTGAAGTTGCAGAAAACTGGCTTAGCCCAAACATTAAAGGGACATATCTACCATCTTCTTATGTCCAACTCAATGATGTGCTTTCAAATCAGTACTGGGCTCTCTTGCTTCCACAAAGAGGTACTTACGTCACCTACAATTTTAGCGGGATGCCCTTTGGTGCTGGAAATCCTTACCCACTGATTTTTTCGAAGCCCATAATATCTGGATCAGGAACAGAATACATTCAGTCCGAAAACCTAGACTTGCTGAATAAAGTTTATGGATTGATGCTGACAAACGAGTATGAAAATGTAGCACCCGAAGGAAACGCTTCAGGGAGTTCAGTCGGAAAAAACGGATTAGTACCAGCTCAAGCCATTGATGGAGATTATGGCACCAGATGGGCGTCTGAACACGGTATGCCACAGTGGCTCGAAATCGATTGGAACAAGAACCAAGAATTGTCAAGAATAAAGATAGTTTTCGAAAATGCATACGCAAACGACTACACCATAGAAACGTGGAACGGCTCCAACTGGACAACCCAAACAAAAGTGGAAAACAACACCAGTCTTCAACCTGAATATGCATTTTCACAGTTGACTCCTACAACGAGGCTCCGCATAAACTTCACCGAGGCTTTACCCTTTAATATGGTAAGCATATGGGAACTGGAGGTCTACGCTCACACCGAGGCAGTTTCAAAATTTCTAGGTATGTTGGGCATCGAATCCCTTGTACTTGAAAAAGACATTGTTTTTGGTAATGTATACGACGTGAGCGAGCTCAGGATTAACCAAAGCGACAACTTTATTCTAACTAAAGAATGGGACGAAGTCCTACTGTACAATAACACCTGTGCGTTGCAGAAACTCTACACAGCCAATAACATCTTTAACTATGCAACATTAGATGACATTTTCCAAATCGTAGATAAGTCAGAATGGGAGACTTTGCAACACTCCGCGCTTATCAATTCAACATCAACAAGCACAATAAAAAACGATGAGCTAGTGTCCCCAGAAAACTTTGTGTGGACAGAGCTCTCTCCCGCGAGCTATCTGGCACACGTGGAATCGACAGGTCCCTTTGTCTTAGTTTTTTTGGAGAGCTATGATGAACACTGGAAGGTGTCCGTAAACGGCAATCCAGTTTCTGAAACAAACCATCATGACGTGAACGCTTTTGCAAACGGTTGGCTAATAAACAGCACAGGAGACCTTACAATATCGATACAATATGAGACACAAAACGTTTTTCTTATATCGGTAGTTGCGTCTTTAGTTCTTCCCGCGCTGTTACTAGCATTCTTGAGCAGAAAAGAACTAAGGAGGATCGGCAATCTAATTCGTCGCAGACTCAAATCCATGAAAGTAAAATCGAAACATGAGATGTGAAACGCTTCCTAACAAACAACCTTCGTGGCGCGCGCGTAGCGCGTTTGCGGAACAGCCAAAAACATTCTATCTCGTGAAATTTAATTAGCCAGTCTGCTAATAACGTCTAATGCAACAAAGAATTCGGCGGTGTAACAGATTCGGTGTATGTGATATGGCAAATTACATTTTCACAAGGCTCAAAATATTTCTGAGCAACCCCATTAAAACGATAGAACGTTTGAAGCAGGTGGAACTATATGCACAGGAATATCAAGAGATTTTCATAGTTCAGCCATATTTCTGGCTCTTCAACCTAGTAAGACCAGGTACAACCATTGTAGACATAGGAGCCACCATAGGCGATACTTCGATCTACTTTGCAATGAACCCTAACGTGAGTAGAGTAATTGCTTATGAGCCAAACGTAAACTTGTTTAGAGAAGCAGAAGAGAATGTTAGTAAAAGCCCTTTTCCGCTTAGGCAAAAAATAACCCTGCACAAAGCTCAGATAGGCAATTATGAGGAATGGGGAGGGTGGATTGGAACAACTGATCGAAACGAGACAGATAAAACAGAATATTCTTTGGATCAGGCTCTCCGACTACTGGATAACGTGGCGATAAAATGCGATGTAGAAGGAGCAGAAATTAACATCTTCAATGAAAGAACTGACCTATCAAAAGTCTATGCCATCCAAATGGAATACCATCACGGAAGGTCTGCTCAGTTGATAGCTACACTCAGAAACAAAGGCTTCCTAACCAAAAGCGAGCACACTGAAAACAGGTCAGACCTAGGCGAAATTGGACACATTTGCGCTTGGAAGTGAACTTCAGATAATTAAACAAGGCAACCGTCAAATAGGCTTTCTGTACAGTCTAACTCGTTCAATTTAGTCACGTTTCCGAAGCCTCCGCAATCAACAAGTAAGCTTCAGCCAAGTTCTCAGCGCCTTACACAGATAATTCTCCATTCGAAATGGGAGTGGTTTAAAGCAATCTGGTGGGGATGTATAGGTTTAGACTCTCTTTTAATTCTTACAAAGCTTCGGCGGACCAAGGGGGACTTGAAACTACTTTGAAAGTAGTTTGAAACTAGCGCGCATGTGTATTTCTAAATTCCTCTCTTGGCTGCAACAAAGTTGGGCGGCAGAGGGCACGCTTTCGCCGTGTTGTATCATATTTGTATCATACGGTAGACCCGGGGTAGGGTGTGTCAGCACACAAGCCTAGACCCGGGTAACCTCTGGTGACGCACTAGTGCATCATCCAAAACCATGATTTCCAACCCGCAACAGCCCAAGGCCTCGCATCATCCTGACAACGGTTTTCACACTCTGGACACGCAGCCGCCAAAGAACGGAAACGAAGAAGCAAACACATCCAACCCACAAACGAATTTAGGAACAGGCATGCGCGCGTTTGGGCCGTATTCAAAAGGTCTTGGGCACTGTGGCTTATTATTAGCATTTTTGAGCAGAAAAGAACTAAGGAGGATCGGCAATCTAATTCGTCGCGCGCGCTCAAATCCATAGAAGTCAAATCGAAACAGGAAACGTGAAACACATCTAGACAATCTTGGTTACAAGTCTAGCTTGGAATAAACTACGCCCGAAGTCGTCGCAGAATATTCTAGAATTTTCAAGAGAGTTACGCCGAAGGCTAGCTTTGGTCTTCTCAAAAATCTTCTCCAGTTTTTCATGAAAAGTGCAGACCTGAACCATACGCTCGTTTGCACGATTGAATAATCGCCATACTTGCGCCTGTACAAATGAACGGTTTTCCCATAGTAGAACTTCTTCCTAAGCCATGTCATAAGTGAGAAATCTTCTTCATGATGAAGTATCACGGCTTTAATCCGTGGAAATATGCCGTGCTTCTCTCTTTGAATCTTATAGGGTAAAGTGGATTCCTCAAAAAAAGTCAGTCCTTCTTCGAACCCTCCGACTTCTTTGGCAAGCTTTGCTGGAAAGAATCTTGCAGATTCAACGATAGATCCAGGGTAAAAGCTTCTTTCAAAGTCGCGGGCTTTCACCCAAAAGCTACTCCCGACAGAGCGTTCAGGTATCACAATGCCTCCTATGTATGGCGATCTCTGAGCAAGTTCAACGCACTCGCCTATTACGTTGCGAATGAGTTCCATGTCTGAATCAACAAAGAGCAGATATTCTCCTAACGAACGTCTCATTCCTTCGTTCTTTGCTTCAGCTCTTCCTCTCTTGGGATTTCTTATTACATTACATTCATATTTTTCGGCAATTTCAAGAGTAGTGTCTGTCGAACCATCATCGGCAACAATGACTTCTACCTTTTTCCAGGTCTGTCTTTTCAATGATTCAAAACATTTCACCAAAAATCTTTCAGAGTTATAAGTTGGAATTATGACAGAAACGAGTGGTTGTTCCATTCCGTTCTTCTGCATTCGAACTCACTTTAAGCGGCTTTGATAACATTCAGGAACTCGTCAGCTACTTTATCCCAACTAAAACCCCTAGAATATGCCAAGGCCTTTTCTGAAAGCCTGACCCTTAAAACGTCACTCTCCAAAACCTGAAAGATTGCTTCCCCCAAGGCATCTACATCGCCAGATTTAACTAGAAGCCCTGTTTCGTCACTAATGACAGCGTCTCTCAGACCCGCAACATCATAAGCAACGCATGGTACGCCCAAAGCGTTTGCTTCAACTACATTCAAACCGAAACCTTCCCTAACACTCGGATTAACCAAAACCCAAGCCTTCTTAATAAGCTCCCTTCTTTCTTCATTAGAAACAGAGCCGAGAAACCTAACGCCTTCAACGGCAATTCTCATCAACTTTCCGCTGAAGTAGCCATCTCCAATTATCCATAGCTCTGCATCAGGAACTTTGCTCTTAACAATCTTGAACGCTTCGATTGCCTGGTCAGGCCTCTTTGCCTTATTCAACCTGCCCGCAAAGACTATGACAGGAAAATGCTCTTTCTCTCCCAATTTCTCTAAAGGCTTGAAATTCAAGCCTTCACCGACGACAAAAACCTTTTTGAACCCTAAGTCAACCAAATCTTTTCTGCTGCTCTCTGAAACAGTCACCGTTGGAATCGATTTGTAATTTTTTAGCCACCTCTCTTCAAGAAAATAGTATCCCAAGTAGTCTATTGGAAACGGGGTTTCATAAAACCAGTATTCCCTTGCTAATTGATGTATCAGCGCAAAGATTTTTTCGCCGTTCTTGACAAACTTCGGCGTAAAGAAGGGCACAGTGTTAATCTCGTCAATGACGATTTCATACCCTTCTTTTGAGAAGAACTTTCTGTAGTATTCTCTAGCTTTCAAATACGCAGAATATCTTCCGCCTTCCCTGACAATTCTTACTCCATCAACGACCTCTTCGGCTTTACAATTCTTAAACCTGGAAGTGAACAAAGTTGCTTCGTGTCCAGTTTCAACCCACCTCCTCAGAATTTCGTGGGTGAAAACTTCAGCTCCTCCCATTTCAGGATTCAACCAACAGCGCCAGTTAAACATCAGAATCTTGAGCTTTTCCATTACGTTTCTCCCACAGCGAATCACCGCGCAGCACTTTTCAAAAACGCTTGTGCTAGCCACGCTGATAATACTTCAAAACTCTCAGTCTGTACGCAATTCCAAACATGTCCACGGTCATTCGAAAGATTTCCCTAAAACTGATCATGCTCCTAATGCAGACATCAACAGGCAGATCAACAATCCTGTAGCCAGCGTGGTTACACGCGCCTATCAGTTCTAAATCAAAAGCGTACCGCTTTACAACAAACTTTGGGGCCATTCTCTCCAGAACTTCTCTTCTGAAGGCTTTCAGCCCGGTTTGAGTGTCCGTCAGTTTTATTCCAGTGAGCAGCCTGGACAACGCGTTGAAACCGAAACTCAGTATCTTCCTTCTCAACGTAACCGTTGTACGTGACTGAGGATGCCACTTTGAAGCAACCGCAATGTCGTTCGTTTTCAAAGCCTCAACGTAATTGGGAATAAACGTTGGATCAACATCCAAATCACCGTCTATAACGACGATGGAATCACCTTGTGAGTGTGCAAACCCCATCTTTATGGCATTTCCCTTGCCCATGTTCTTGTCATAGCCAACAACTTTCAAGCAACCATTGCTTTTCTCGCTGATGTGGTTGACCGCTTTCTGCCTTGTATCGTCTAAGCTTCCATCATCGACGACCACAATTTCATAGTTCCAACCAGTCGCACTCATAACGCAGTCAACTTTGTCAATAGTGTCTTCAATGACTTTTCCTTCGTTGTAAGCGCATATAACCACTGACACATCAATCTTGTCTTCCAGCTAAGCTCGCCCTCCAAGTGCTTTCTCTCTAATGAAGCCTACCGCTTGCAAAACAACGCCAACAACCAAAAAACCATAACCAAGGACCGCCACGTCATCCACTATCGGGCTTCCTTGAATCAGCAGAAAAGCAGAAGTCAAAACAAGCGCTTGGAAAACAATGACAAAGAGTGCCCCAGGATTCCCAGCGAAGTACTTCTTGACCTTGGCTAACTTCATCCTTCTACCCTCTCGTAAACAAGCATTAATTCAACATCATTTGGCTACAGATTTAAAACCCAAAACATATAAGACTTGTCCCCTCCGCGCGCGCCAACCTTTCCTGCAACAGTGCCAAGACACAAAAAAGAAGTCAGTATCTCGTCCTAAGCATTGGTGCGTCTTTCTAATGGCTGGTCAGAAGCAGGTTTCAACCAAGAAACGTCATCTTCTGATTGTGGCTGGGTGCTTTCTATTTCCTGCTTATACCCGTTATTGATTTAATGCCTTACTAGAGTCTCGCTGGTAGAAGCCCGCGATCTATATTGGAACCATTTTAGTTAATCACAAACGCGTGCTCGTACGGTGCTTTTCTCAACTTCATTATGGCGGGCGTCAAAGGGCTTGAAGAACTCAGACTAGGAGCTGACGGCGCCAGTGGTAGCAGAGTGCGTTGAAACGTGTCTTGTGGAGGCTGTAAAAGCCGCAATTATTCCAGAAGAATCGGTCACCAGAGGTTTTCTTTCAGAATGTCAAAAGATAGAAAAAGTATGCATGCTAGAGACAGATTATCCGAAGCTCCTAGATTCTTCAAGAGAAGCGTCTTCCAGAAACTCGAATCGATCGATCCCAGTGCAAATTGCTCTGCTGAAGAAGGTCGGGCGTGTAGGTTATTATATAGGTTCCGAAAGCATAAGTTAAATATTTTATATCGCGCGCATGCTTGTTCCCAAATTCTTTGCGAGGTGGCTTGTGCCATTGACTTTGCTTGATCTGTGGATGACGATGTGACGCGGGATATTGGAAGCATCGTCTAGAAGGCGTGAATCAACTCGGTCATACTTGAAAAAGGGAATTTAGGAACACCCTAGCGCGCTACAATGATAACAATGGCAAATAATAATGTTACTTACTTCTAGCCTTAATATGGACTGTGATAGAGTTGCTAAAAGGCTTGAAGAACTTCATCAGAAGACAATAAATCAATAGGTAAGCTTTAGTAACGACCAGGTTGTTTTCATGCTTTGAAAATATCTTCGGGACATACGTCCATTGCCTTTTAAATGCTACAATATACCCTTCTTTCTTAACGCCAGCTTTCAAATCCTTCAAACCAAAACGATGAGGTCTATCTCCAGAAGGTTCTCCTTCCTTAAACATCGACTCCTTCAGTACGTTAACTGTCAGAAATTCGATGGGCTTTGGAAGATTAGCCGGCTCGTCGCCTAACGTGAAAAAATTAGACACTCTTAAGGCTTCACGTATTCCATCATAAGGCTCAGGGATATGATGCAACGCCTCATAGGTGAAGGCAGAGTCAAAGACGCGGTCTCGGAAGGGCAGGTTCTCTGCATCCCCACGGACTACGTCACCCTCTATGCCCTCACGCCTAGTACGGGCTAACGCAATCCGGCAGAAACTAGGTGAAAGCTCTACTCCCACATACTTCCCCCCTTTCTCAGCAACAAGTTTGGCAAACCACCCTCCGCCACAACAGATATCAAGAACCCTTTTACCCTCCACATTACCCATCATGCCCAAAACGACCCGTGCATTATTCAAATGAACTATGGTCCATAGGACACCTAATGAAGCAGGCTTCTCCAGCTCCTTAGCGTAATTTTCGCATTTGGAGAGTACCCTTTCCCAAGCATGAATCTCCTTGACCTTTTGTTCAACGGATTTACTCAAGGTACAGCCTCACCATCGGGAATATTACCTCTTTGCGGGGGCCAGTACATCCCGGAAGACACAATATACTTCTTTTGCATATTTTTCCCAAGTCAAGTTTTCCCGTACATACTGCCGTCCTCTACTCACCATGTCCTCCACAAGCTCAGGATGTTTTAAGGTAAAGGTCACGGCGTCCACCATGTCTTCAACTTTGGGATTGATGAGAAAACCTATCTTCTCCCGTCTCATGACCTCGGAGGCTCCGCAACCTATAGATACTATGGAGAGCTTTCCAGCCACCAATGCTTCAAAAGGAACCAAACCCCAAGTCTGATCCTTGACCGGGAAGAGATTAATATCACACGCATAATAGAGGCTGCGAAGTTCATTTTCGGAAACACTACCCGTGAAAATAACGTCCTTCTCCAAATTGAGCCTCTCAGCCTCCTTCTGTAAAATGGGTTTCCATGGGCCCTCGCCCACAATCATCAGTTTGCAATCTAAATGCTGATTCAGGCGCTTTAAAGCGCGGATGCTTAGAATATGGTTCTTCCTTTGGATCAAGCTGCCCACATGAAGCAGAAGAGTACAATCACCCAGCCCCAGACGAGCTTTAGCATCAGGAACCTCTACACTAAAGAAGTCATAGTCTACGCCTGTATGAATAACCACAGCGTTTCTGCCATATCTCTCCTTAATAAGGCGACTGTTGAGCTCGGAACATGTGATGATAGGTTCAACACATCCATCAACTATACGCTTGTCAATCGCCTTAGCCAACCCAAGAGCGAACCGGAAAAAATAGCTTCTATCGTAAACATCCTTGGTTTGGCTGTAGGGTCCTAGAACCTCACTGCTCAACCAAACCACTGGCTTGCCAGTTCTTGCAAAGTAGGTCGCCCAATAAGAGGGGAAGTTGCAGGCGCTCACTAGGTCAAACCCATCAGAACACCTTCTGAGAAGTCTAACCAAAGAGGTAAACACGCCTAGCGTCGACGTGAACACTGTACTAACGCCGTCTATAGCGGGCGGCGCGATCTGTTTCGCGGGCAAGAGATAATTCAGCTCCTTAAGATGAGATGGAAGTTTGCTTAAATATAGGGAAAGCGTCGCTATGCTCGTGTCGCAGCCCATAGAGTTTAGGTGATAGGCGAGGTGTAGGACCGCCTTTTCAGCGCCGCCTGCAAAAACGTGAGGGGTAACAATCAAAACCTTCAATGTTCAGGTTTTCTCCTCGTAAATCGCTTGGGATACAGAAATCTCAACCCCAACGCCAACAAAACCGTACCAACAATGGCGACCTCAAATCCCTGTTCAACATATCCAAGGCCGAGGTACGTTAAAGTATACTGGCCAGATTCGTTGACTTTGAATAAGGTTCCGTAGTTGAAAATGCATATTTGAGCAGATGCCCCGTCCGGACCGGAGAGTTTCCAGTAACCGTTGCCTGCCTCTAGAAAAGCAAGGTAACCTGCCTTCGCATTGATCACATACTCAGAGCTTGATCGCATACTGTAGCTGGGAATTTCGGAGCCACTCGAGCTGCGGAACGACGATCCAACATTATTCCCACAACTGCTCAGTGTGGCCATATTAAATCTCGCGTCTCCAGTTTCAGCTTCAATGCTTATATTATGATAACCCTGTGACAAGATTAGGGGTCCAATGTCAACCTCGGTGGAGAAGTTGCCAGTTCTTCGACTTAACTTTACATCTTTGACAAGATTGTCAACATGAACTTTGACGGCTACGTCTTCATTAGGACTTTGGAACGTTAGGTTCAACATGTATGTGTTGTCATTAAACGCGTAGAATTTGGTTTCGACACTTGAGTTTGAAAGATCAATAAGCCTTCCATCGCTAGCCTCAGGATTTACGGTTAAAGCCGTTGAATTATAATTCCATGCGTGGTCGTCAAAGAGGTAAACTATTTGTGCAGCGGACCCTTGAAGCAGGTTGGAAACGTTTTGCTCTACCTCATTAACGGTTTTCTCAGGAACTATTGCTATCTTTGAAATTGCGGCAGGACCGCCCAAATCGGAAATTTGGAGTTCACTTTGACGATTAAGGCTTGAGTTGCCGACATTTAACCACTCGTAGGAGCCGTCACTTGAACGTGTGGGGATAAAGACATAATCTGTAGCACTGCCTATTTTGAACCTTATACCTTGCGAGCCCGGCAGTCCATCATAGACTTGAGCAAGGATTCGATAATCACCTGATTCTTTAACGTTAAGAGGAATGGTAATACTGTTCGTGCCTGCCGTGTAGATATATCCATCTGGACTCACGTTTAGGCTACCGTTGAAAAGGTACCACACCAGATCTCCGCTAACCCACTGGTCCGTTGGGTTTGTTGAAACAGGGGCGTAGTCCCACGACTTTACGATATAGTTCTCACCTAGAGACGAAACAAGTAGACTCCAGTAGGGATCGCCTTGGAAGAAAATGTATTGTGAGCCATTGATCAAGGAGTCGGTCAAGCCAACGTTGTCGTCTAGGAAGGCGGCTGGGTATTGGTTAAAGTTAAAATTCATATTAGTTATGGATATTAATGATCCTCTGTCGCCTACGATAAGTGAAAGTCCATTAGCCTGATAGATGTTGGGGAGTTGGTTGGTGTTTTCGTAGACGAGAAGAGATGTAAAATTCTTTTCGAGTATGAGGCCATCCTGGTTTCCCCAGGCTGTAAGCGTATTTGACAGAGTGAAAGCTGACAAGTCGCTACGGTCAGTGGGCATGTCAGCATCGAGCCTCAGTATGAGGTACTTTACGCCCAAGACGCTCAGGAGCTTACCCCAATCGTTTGTTCGATTTGAGTAAAGCGTCGTGTAGGCCCAGCGAGTGAGGCTTGCCGATTGTGTTAGGTCTTCCTCGCTTTTTATCACTAGGGTAGGCTTGGCTTCGAGGGCCACAAGGGGGTCCTGGAACCATATAGGGGCCCAAGTGTAGGTGGTAGCCCAAACAGTTGGGGGGAAAAAGGCTATTCTAAAGTCGCCATTTTGAGATGTAAGCCAGCTGTCGAGTTCTTGGTAGGCTGCGGGGATTTGAACGGTACCTACAGTGCCAGCTATGTCTCCTGTAAGAAACTGCCATGAAGACGCCAGAACAATTATCGAGATAAGCACTAGTGGCAGAGCTTTGCGTACAGTTGAGGAGCTTTTTGCTACGCAATGCTTGAACCCCTCCGCCGTCAACCCGAGAAAGAAAGCCAGGGAGAGAGCTGAAAGCATGAAAAACTTATCCGCCTCTCTGAACATGCTGAAACCGGGAACATTATTAAAAAGCCAATAATAGATCGGTGTGAAAGGTTCAACTACCAATAAGGCGACGAAAAGGCTCAAGAATCCGAGTACAGCAAAGAAGAGAATCTGCTGACGTTCCGTCCTAATCAGGAATGAGGATGAATCCCCAGTCAAACCACTCTTCCACCACTGATGTAACTCGGTTGGCCCACTCTTGTTACGCAAGTGGAGTATTGAGAGTGCTAAAACCATGAAGGCAACCAGTGCTGCTTGTGGAATTATCAATCCCGTAACGTCCGAAGGAGAAACAAATGCAGCAGCTTCCTCAGCCCTTGTTGAGTACACCGGAAGATTCACCATTGCCAGTTGATAGAAGAAGGGAAAGGCCGCCACAAATGCAACGACTAATATGAGGCAAACTTGGACCCCTCTCATCATGATCCTCTTGGATATGCCAGTCCTTCCTGAAAATGCCAGGTCGAAGATCGCATACAACAGGGCAAACAAGATAAACATGTAGGCCACTTGAGGGCTGGCGTAAATCATCAAAGCTACAAGCAACCCACAAACTAACAAGCGTGTTCTGCCACCCTCCTTCATCACCTTAAGGAAAGAGAGGACGGCAAAGGGCAGAACCATATAGGCTAGCAGGATCGTGTTATGACCATACTCCCATCTTGCAAACGTAAAAGGGTTAAACATCATGCAGAGACCTGCTACGAAGCCTGCCGTCCTAGATCTAATTAGATACTTGAAGACTAGATAAAAGCCGAACCCACCCAGCGCCATCAGAAGAACCAACAGAACCTTTTGGGCGAAAGCAACAGATCCAAAAGCTAGAGACAACCCAATTAGAGGGAGATTATACACAGAATTCCCAACCAATCCAGTAAGAGGCGAGCCAAGATTATCCTTGTAATCCCATGGAAAATCGTAAGGACGGAACAGCTGATCTAGCCTGTAAATGGGCGAGAGATCATGGAAGGCAACAGGATAGCTAGTGGCAAAAAAGTCTCTGAGACTAAACACTGCGATTACGAGGAAACCTACGAGAATTAGCAAGTCTACCTTGTGGTCACGCGTAATTCGAAAGTGTTCCATCATTGTATACATGCACGCTCGCAGGTGAAAAGGGGCAAAAGATCAACAAGCATTAACTACTTCAGCCGCCTCGACAAGAACCCCAAGGCGCCGCTGAGGCTTTTCGCGGCAAACAAGAATAAACATCCTAAAAACACGCTTGGCGACTTGCCAGGATCTCTAAATGTCTGCACCATTGTAGACAGCGTGAGCCTGAACATTGAGGCAGTAGGAGCCATAGCTGAACTGTCTCTGAACGCAACTACAGACTGCCCATAAGAAAGGTACTTTCGCATCATGCTTTGAAGCGAATCATTTTCATAGTGGATGAGGCGCCTTTTGCACCAAGCATCTTTGAGTCCTCCTAACTTGAGCCGCTGATAGAGCTCTATGTCCTCCCACCATCGCAACTTATCGTTGAAAGGTGAAAAATGAACCAACGTTCTCCGCTCGTAGAACCTTGGGATTCCTCCCCGTGGTCCCCAAGCCCTCACCATACTGTTCTTCCATAGCACGGAACACTTACCCCAGAAATTGAGGCCGACGAAAACCTCAGGAATCTTCACAGCCTCGACCCCGCAAGTAGAGCACGTTAAAACGCAATCCTCAACTGCGCCACCGTCAAGTTGCTGATCCGAGTCTAAGAAGAGGACATAGCCTCCCTTCGAATGAGCTAGTCCTACATTCCTTGCGGCTGCTTGAGTTCCGCTGTGAACTATCACATTGGCGCCAAAAGTCTCAGCTATGCGCCGAGTTTCATCCTTGCTGTAATTATCCACCACCAAGACCTCCTTGTATGGGTACTTCTGTCGCCTTATGGCTTCGAGGCATAGGGGCAGGCTCTTAGCGGAATTGTGTGTGGGGACGATTACTGAAACATAGGCGTCTTCGGTGCTATCCAAAGGCATCAAGAGTTCAGAAGCTCCAGATAAGCCTCTTCGTAAGCCTCTGCTACAATGCTCCAGCGTTCCTTTTGAGCAAACTTTAGATTCTGTTCGCACATCTTGGCGGCTATCTCCTTGTTGAAAAGAACCTGCAGGATCGCATCCTTCAACGCATCCACATCGCCGGGAGGCACCAGAATCGCGGAGGCGCCATCAGCCACAATCTCTCTGATTTCTGGCAGATCTGAGGACACAACAGGCTTACCAAAACCACAGGCAAGGTGAAACACACCGCTCGTTCCTAGAGCGACTAAATATGGTGTCACCACCACTTTAGCCATACCGAAGACCCGAGATAGATCTTCCTCAGGTACGTAGCCCAGAAAGACCACTTGCGGAGGCGCAGTTTTAACAAACTCGTCTAGGTAGCCTGGATAGTTTGGGTGGTCAGTACCCGCGATTACAAGTTGAACATCTTTTCTTTCTTTCATTAACTTTTCAAAGGCTTGTAACATGATTGGGAGCCCCTTGGACGGTCCCATATGACCGAACATCAACACCACCTTTTCCTCAGAATCTGTCGACAAGCAATCGCTTACTGAGCTGCCGTGAGGTATGTAAAGCACTCCTTGATGGTTATAGCGTTTCCTCAGATATTCCGCATATAACCTCACCATCACTACAACTCTTGAAGCCGAGAGAATTAGCTTGGTAGCCACAAGGATTCCTGTCTTGTTCGCCAAGCTGGGCTTTACCTTCGCTTTTTCCAGATCCATTGTCTCCCCCAAATTGTGCAATAGAACAACAACTCTAAAACGGCAGAGTCTGCATAGAAAAACTAATGACAAACCAGTTAAGTTGGCAAGCCTGCTCCTTCCGTAGCTCTGAAGGCCGACGCTGAAGTGAACCACATCCGGCTTCAGCTTCAGGATTTGAATCATCATACCGAGGATCGAGAGAGGACTGTCTTTCCTCCAAACCCTCAAGACCTCAACCTTTGGATTCTCCCGCAACTTTCCTTTTGAACTGTCGATCTTATCGGCCAACAAGTTGAGCTTATAGATTGCCGGTCTATTCGCGAGTTCAGTTACCAAGTTCTTGGCGTACTCACTCAATCTAGCATGATTAGGCGGATAAGACGAGATGAAACAGACTCTCAAACCTGGCTTACCACCCGCGACGAACCTCGTGGTTGTGTATCCACTTTTGACTGTCTTGGTCAACACTTTAAGCCTTCGAAACGGAATTTGAAGCGAAGCTCAACCTGCGATTACCATCTGCATGGGCCGATATAGGTAAATGAAGGGTATTCAAAGAATGCTCTCGAGCCTCACAGGCTTCGTAGCCAAAACCATCGCAATCCCCCGGGAGTATGGTTACTGCGATTAGAGTTCCAACTAGAGTGGTGGAGATTAGTAATATGCTTTTTTCAGGCGAAAAGGATAGGATGAGTAAATTATAGTCGGCTAGACAGGCAGTCATCAGGAACGGACTCATGAGTGCAACTTCTGCGTCAACAGCTTTCCCGCGGTGCTTCTTAAGAAGCTTTCCATACTTGAATGCCGCCTCCATGTAGCCTCTGTACCAGCGCGCACTCCAGCATGTTTTTCTACGCTTCGAACCACAGTTTAGCTGTTAAGCTTCGTAATAGTTAAGTACCAAGCAAAATTGGCGTCGTTTACCCATTTCCGGGCGCCTTTGTTGCCCCAGTTTTGGGCTAACAGGCTGAGCTTGCGGGTAAGGGGAATGCCAATTTCTTTTATTCTATGCGCAAGTTTGCTTTGGAAAACTTCTTGCACCTTCCTCGCGATAGTAAGAATGCTCTTGACCAAGTTGTAGCTCCGGACATTATCGCTTACTATAATTGTTAGGTCAATAAGTGCCCTGTCTATCCTTCGCAGGACCGTGAACCATACGCCGCGGCGCATGGCTTTCTTCTTAAGCTTCGTTAGTTGTGTCTTATCAAGGAAGCCGAAAGTGCTAACTTGCGATGCATCCCCAAACACAGTTCCTAAACCTCCAGAGTCCCATGCAAGGATTATCATTTTTAACATGATATTAGACTAATAAAGGATTTGCGGTTGTGCTTTCCATTTTGATGAACTCAGTAACCCAAGCTAATGAGTCAACAGATATTGATGAAAAAGAGGTTTATCACTTTCGTTATCCCACTGCAGAGACTCAGGAAACTTTCACAAACAGGAAATTGGGAAAATCGAAACTCGCAAAAACGAAATCCTGAGCTTTCTACTGTGCACGCTGAGAACCCTACTAAAAGAGTCAGAGTAGCCCTAGCGCACGGCAGAGAGCGTACCTTCAGTCAGAATCAGCCCTCACAATCATCTTCGCAAAACAACCCTAGAATGCCAATAGGCTTTTCTATTTCAAACGCTCCTATCGAGCAGAAAGGATAGTAACCATGAGCGAGCCATCGAATAACACCGCAGAAAAAACTTTGACGCAAGCTGATTTTGACCAGATAACAAAGCTAGTTTCATCAGAATTTCAGGTCAAGGAAGCCCTGATGGAACATGGGGTTCCAACATTCCATCTAGCACAACCACAGGAGACGAAGCAAGCTTTTCTCAAAGTTTTGAAGAACCTGGAACCGATGAATTTGATAGCTCTTCTGCGCAGAGAAGCCGGAAGAGTGGTTCTCAGAATTGTTCCAAAACCTCCGGTAAAGCCAAGTAACGTTCTGATAAACTGGGTCCTTTTTTTCGCCACCGTTGCGACCACCTTTGTAACTGGCTACCTGCTTTCGCCTGATGTAATCAACCCCCTGATCGGAGGCGCCAGCTTCACGGTGGCCATGATGGCAGTGCTTGGCGTTCATGAGATGGGTCATAAAATAACTGCCAACAGAAAGGGTATTGACGCTACACTGCCATATTTCATTCCAGGGCCGCCGCCGTTGGGAACCTTCGGAGCAGTGATCATGCAGAAGTCTCTTCCTGCAAACAAAGACGCGCTGTTCGATATTGGAGCGGACGGTCCTATCGCAGGGTTCATAGTGGCAACCATCGTCAGCACTATTGGGTTAACGCTCTTGGTTCCTTCGCCTCACATTGAAGGGGCAACTCCAATAAGCGTGCCAATAGCATGGAATATTCTTGAAAGATTCTTGCGAAGCTTGAACCTGTTTCCGAGTGCTCCGCCAAGTTGGGATCTGCTTTTGCATCCTGTTGCCTTTGCTGGTTGGGTGGGAATGCTCGTCACAACGCTTAACCTGCTACCTGCTGCCATGTTGGACGGTGGTCACGTAGCACGATCTGTGCTCGGTGAAAATCTTGGCCTGAGACTTGTGCTTGCCCTGCTGTCAATTGCGTATTTGGTAATTGAGAGGTTCATTCCAATGGCTTTTCTGGTGCTCTTCATGCTGTTCTTCAGGCATCCGGGTCCACTGGATGACGTCTCCAGCCTGTCAACCAGCAGGAAACTGTCGGCACTCGGTCTCGTAGCGATATTTATCTTGTGCGCGGTGCCGCTTTCGCCGATTTTTTAGGTATTTCTAATCTGTATTTTTGTTGCACATGAAAACAACAAGGTTTATTAAATATTACGAGACCCTTGAATTCAGTCTGAAAGAAACAAACGTGCAAGACCTCTTAAGGTAGGGTTGATAATGAGAATGGCGCCGATTCTGGTGATTTTCTTCTTGATGTTTACTGTTTCGTCTCTGTTGGCCCCGTTTCCAATGTTTCCGGGCAACTTGCTGTGTTTCTCGATCGGACCGGCTATAAGCGAGTACACCCTGTATTTGAGTGCCACTTTCAACGGTCTTTTCTACGGTGTTTTGGTCTGGTTGGTCTTTGCGGGAATAAGTAGGAAACTTGAACAAGAAGGCTAGACGCTGTGATTGAGAGTTCAAGCTTGTGGTTGTGACAAGAAGCCCACAAGCTTAATAGTGGTTCTGCACTTCTTGCAGGTTAATACTAGTTCTTCCAGATCGTCACCGTTGACTTTGGTCTGAACGATTTCGTATGTAGTGTCTGATTCGTCGTCTGGAGATATAACAGATCCGCATTTGGGGCATGGAAAAGCTCCGTCTCCATCTATCTTCGTCAGATCAATCGTGTAAACCATGTTTTTATTAACAGCGGCTTTCTTCATCATTCCGTAAGCACACCTTTTTTCATTCTTGTGTCCATGGTTGCTCTTGAGTATATTAACGATTATGAATCAGTAATATGAATCAGTAATATGTATATTGCTAATATATTTAGGCCTGCCGAGAAGAACTGCTAGAAGTGTTGAGCGAAGCAATAAGCAAGTAAGCATAAGAACGTTCAGCAAAAGTTATGAACCACAGGTCTGGCGAGATAAAACAGACCTGTAGAGCATGTGTATGCGCGAGCCATCTTCATCAAACTACGAGGACAGCGCGCGGACATTACTCTGTTCTGGTCATGGCGTTCGGTGCAGGATGGGCAGACCAATCGAAACATGGAAGTCCAGGTTCAGCGGGCACTTTTTTTGGTTTTATGTCATCTACCTGGTGTATGACTGCCTACTTTATGATTTATTAACTGCTTCTGTGTCTACCTAATATTCGAAACTTTGAGAAAGGTTACATGCGAATGTGGGCAAATTGGGATAGAACCATTGGGCGTGCGTCAATTTGGAAGAATTTGATGTTTTAGTTGTTGGTGCTGGAACAGCTGGGTGCTTGGCAGCAAAGACAACTGCTGAAGCGGGTTTGAGGGTCTGCTTGGTGGAGAGAAAGAAAAGCGAGGAGATTGGAGAGAAAGTCTGCGGCGACGCGTTGGGTGAGCATCATCTGAAAGCTTTGGGTTTGGAGAAGCCGCAGGGCGGTGAACTGGAGAAACGAATCGAAGGTATCAGAATATTTTCACCCGACTTACAGACCGTTTTTACCATTGAACACGAGGATTTCGTCGGTTACCTGCTGAACAGACGTCTCTTTGGACAATGGCTGTTGAGAAAAGCGCTTGATGAAGGTTCAATCCTTCTGGATTCAACACAATGTCTGGAGCCGATTGTTGAGAAGCATTTTGTGGCAGGGGTCGTGGTGAAAAACCTGAAAACTGGCGAAGATGTTCGATTGAGGAGCAAAGTGGTTGTGGATGCGAGTGGATTTTTGGCCGTGGTTAGGAAAAAGCTCCCGGGAGAGATCGGCATCGAAAACAACGTTGCAAACGAGGATGTTGAAGCGTGCTACCGTGAAATCCGGCAGCTCAAGCAGGAGACTGAGAATACAAAGTACTGCGAAATCTATCTGAATCAGGAGGTGACTCCGGGAGGCTACGCGTGGATATTTCCAAAAGGCGGGGCAAGAGTTAACGCTGGCTTGGGGATCTGTATGCGTGCAAAGTTTCCAAACCCTAAAAACCAGTTTTACAAGCACGTTTTGGCCAGATCCATGTTCGAAGGATCGTTGCTTCTGAACGGAGGCGCGTGGTACGACCCTACACGCAGGCCTCTGGATAACATGGTGGGCGACGGCGTGGCCATAATTGGCGACGCAGCATGCTTGGTCAACCCGATTCACGGGGGAGGCATAGGTCCATCAATGCTGAGCGGCCACCTTGCCGGCAAAACCATCGTTGAAGCCTTCAACAAGGGTGATTTCAGCAGGAAAGCACTGTGGCCTTACAACTGCAGGTATAAGGAAATGTACGGTGCAAAACAGGCTGGACTGGACATTTTCCGTTTGCTCCTCCTGAAGAGTCGTGACGAAGACCTGAACTATGGAATGAACTATCAGCTTCTAAAAGAAGAAGACGTGCTGAAAGCCGGTATGGGCGAAGACTTCCATTTGAACATCACCGAAACTGCAAAACGAGTTTTCAAAGGACTCAAGAGAATAAGATTCCTTAACATGCTCCGCCTCACGGTGAACATGATGAAACAAGTCAAGGCTCACTATGGAAGTTATCCTGAAACTCCAGAAAACTTTGAAGAGTGGCGTTTGCAGACTGTGGCTCTGTTTGAAGAAGCCAACTCAAGAATCGTAAAGTGAACCCCCTGAACCTGTGTCTCATCGATATTTGACAAGGACACATCTGTCCGCAACGAGTTCAGCCCTTCTTGTGACTGAATGACAGGTGCGTGCATCGCTGTATCGCTGAAGAGGAAGATCCCCTGACGTAACGAGGCTACGCCTGGCGTTCTGGGAGTCAAGGGAAGGTGCAGTCTGGAAAGGTTTATTTTGCTGCTTGATGCTATGATTCAAAGCTGCTCGCGGATAGATGTCCGCAGGGATGTGGCCGTGAAGGCTGAACTACAAACTAGTGTTGAGGTGAAAAGAATTGGCGTACAAGTACATTGCTGAAGCGTGGGCCAAGCATGAGAAATCCTACGTTTACGAGCTGATGCGTCAGAGGCTGATTGAATGGCGGAGGCAGTCGGTAATAACGCGCATCGAGAAACCAACGCGCTTGGACAAAGCTCGAAAGCTTGGCTACAAGGCTAAGCAGGGCTACGTTGTCGTGCGTGTCCGCGTGAGAAAAAGCGGCATGAGGAAGCAGAGGCCGAGGGCAGGAAGAAGACCCAAGCGTATGGGTGTGAAGAAATTCAAGTATTCCAAGAGCATGCTGCTGATCGCTGAAGAGCGGGTTGGAAGAAAATTCCCGAACCTTGAAGTACTGAATTCTTACTGGGTTGGCGAAGACGGCGTTTCCAAATGGTTCGAAGTGGTCTTGGTTGACCCTCATCATCCTGTTATCCGGGCAGATGACCGCATAAACTGGATAGGTCAGAAGCAGCATCACAGAAGGGTCTTCAGAAGCCTCACGAGCGCAGGAAAGAAAGTTAGAGGCCTAAGAAGAAGAGGACGCGGCGCTGAGAAATTCAGACCCAGCTTAAAAGCAGGCACAGGAGAAAAATAGTTTCATGACGACGATAAAGCCGAAAATACTTAAAAACGATGGAAAACAGCGGTTGGGAAGAGGTTTCAGTCGAGAAGAACTGAAAAGGGCCGGATCAAGCTTGAAAGAAGCCTTAAGGTTCGGCATACCAGTGGATGCCAAAAGAAAAACAGCTCACGAAGAGAACATCGAAGCCGTCAAGACCTTTCTGCAGGAAAAGAAACCCGCTTTCAAGCCTAAGAAACCAAGAGGAAAACCTAAAAGTTGAGTCCGCGCCAATAGATTCTAGTGGTATGCTTTTGTCTTTCAAGGTTCCGATTGCGTACATTGACATGCGAGTTTTTGCTCACGCAACGGAAGAGTTGGAGAAAGTTCTAATAGCTGTTCACAACACTCTGCCAACAGAATCGAAAGACACCGTCGTATTCAAGAAGACGACTTTGAACGGTCACCATGGAAATCCCATAACTCTATTCGAAACGAGAATCAAGAACAGAAAGATAGCTCAGGCATTCCTGGAGAAGCTTGCCTCAGGCCTAAACATGGTGGACAAAGAAGCGTTGAACAGCGAAATCACGCAGCACTTGGAGAATGGGAATCTGTACATCCGCCTTGACAAGCAATCTGCCTACATGGGCGAGTTCAAACTCAGCTCCACTGATCCAATTCATCTGCGAATGCACTTCAGGAAACCCAGCACGGAAGAAGTGATAGACATCTGTAGAAGATTCGGGTTGCTGCCATGAAACGGGTTTACGCGGACTTGCACCTGTGCGCAGACTGTGACAGGATGGAGCAGTTTTCACGTGTTGTTGAGAAAGCATCGAAACTCGGTTACGGCTTAATAGCTGTTCCGTTTCGCAAATCCTCTGAAGAACAGATTCGGCACGTACGGGAAACCTGTGAGAAGGCTGATGTAGACTTTGCATCTCGCGTGAATCTGAGGCCTCGAACGCCAGAAGAGCTTGTCCTCAGTTTGAGGAAGCTTAGGCGAAGATTTGAGATAGTTGCGGTCATGTGCGAATCAAAAGGTGTTGCGAGGCAAGCCGCAAAAGACCGCCGCGTCGACCTTCTAAACTTCCCTCAACCTGACTTTCGCAGGAGTTTCTTCGATGCGGCTGAAGCTGAATTAGCATCAAACTGTCTGGCTTCCCTTGAAGTAGACGTGAAACCGTTGCTAACCCTGGAAGGTCCGGCAAGGATTAGGCTTATCTCAAGCTTACGCCGAGAAGTCGCAACAGCCAGAGAATTTCATGTTCCAATCGTCATTTCAAGCGGAATCTCGGACGAAATGCTAATGCGGAAACCAAGAGAGCTGGCGGCACTGGCATCACTCTTTGATTTGAGCGGAGTTTACTCTCTAGAGGCGGTTTCCAAGAATCCTGTGGCGCTGGTCAAAAGGAACAGGGAGAAGCTCGGGTCAAAGTTTGTAGCGCCTGGAATACGATTGATCAGAAGGGGGAAAGACAGTTGAAAATAATGAAACGCCGCTACTTAGCAGTGTCGATAGATTCTCATGAAACATTCAACTCACACGAGTTCACGGACGCTGTCTGGGGCGCTGTTTCAAAGCTTTTCGGAGAGTACGGCGCAAGCCAGACTGGCTTAAACTTGATTCATTATGATGAGACAAAAAAGCTAGTGGTCATGCGCACATGGCACAAGACCCTTGAGATGATTCGAACCGCGATAGCATCAATAACCCAGATACGAAGCAAGCCGGTCGCCCTGCACGTTCTCGCGGTCTCAGGGACGATAAAGGCACTTTACAGGAAATTAGAGAAACAGTCAGTTTCTTGACTGATTCTAATGTACAAAACGTTATGTTCTTTGGTAACATCAAGGAGTTCTGGCCCCGAAAAGGAAAGAGAGATTCAGTGCGCGTCGGCTGGCGCTGGCCAATAGCGCGCGCCAGTACGGCTGAAGCCAAGCCTCTCGTCAGTAGTACGCTCATTGTTCCCCTTTCGTTAGTCAGTTCGCTTCGAATCGTCGCTAGACGGACAGCCCCAAAACTTATCAGGAGCAGGGTCAAGGCAAGTGTGACTCCTAGAATAATCGTCAAAGCATTGGACCCAGAACATTTTCACTAAGAATAAATTGATACCAGCCCACATACGTTAGGCTTAAAGGCAGTATTATCCAAGCGAATACTTCGACTGAGTGGGGAACGTGCTCGGATGTTTTTTCCTTCATACGCCAAACTGGGAACTTTGACCTGATCTTACGGTTTATGTTTTTGAAAGAGTGCAACACAAGCCCATAGAGTGCCTCATATAACCCTCTAAGCATGTCATGAGTCTTTGCGAAAAACCTACTCAACCTAGATTTTGCTGCAATTGCCACCTGGTAATCATCATTACTTTGGTTAGCGAAGTTTTTTAACCCTTGGGAATTACATCGATTCGGCATCATTGCGCTCATCATAGGAGTCAGTTCGAGGCTTTCTCTGGCTCTAGCCTGCGCTCAGGAAACGATGCTTGAATTAATATTTGACAAATTCTGTTTTCTGGTGGGGGCGATGCAGCAAAGGCTTTATTTGTGGGAGGGTCATCCGATCCTTTGGGGGATGATGTAGCCGTCCCAGTCTGATTTATGAGATGAAGAACTTATGACGGACAGACCCCGGATAATGGTTCATTTCTGAACGTGATTTTTAATCCTAGTGTCCTTTTCCTCTTCATCAAAGATAATGGCGAAGGACATAACTATGAAAAAGAAGCCCTCCATGTGAATTTAACATACAATGCAAACTCGTGCGTCGAAAACTCCAAAACCATTGTGCCCGTCGCAATCAGCAGCACGAATGCTTTTTCAAGGTGCCTGTTCTTCAATGAATCTGTAGAGTGCACTGAAGTTAGGTTTAGTGACGCATACATTCAACCATTTTTGCACATGTTAGGCACTCGTCAGGAAAAGGCATGTTCTTCTGATGCTTGTTTAGATACCCAAAGAAATGCCCGCACTTCACTGCGTCTTCTGGCTCTGCCATCAGCTTCCTCGGTTCCACATTCAAGACTTTGCCCTTTTCTTCCTTCTCTTCCGCTGACGCTCTGAAGCGTTGAACCTTGGTCATGCATCGTGGGCATGCGTAGTACGTTTGTGTTTGGCCACTGGTTGAGACCGTCGCCAATATTGGTCTTCGGAATGTTCTTCCACACTCGTCGCACGTGAAGTCTTTTTCGTGAGTTTTTAAGGGGCAGTCTTCTTCGTCTAGTTTCCATAGGTCTTGTTCTCTTTGCATTCTGTTCAACCTCTGAATCAATATCTCAAATGCTAATATTTAATAAACCTTTTTGTCTACACGCTCAACAAGAAGACACTTAGTGGGCCCGCCCGGATTTGAACCGGGGATCTTCGCCGCTTCCTCCGGCATGTGAGCCGCGTGAGGGCGACGTCCTAGCCAGCTAGACTACGAGCCCTCTTAACCCTCTTTCCAGCACATCTCTGCCTTTGTCTCTGCTGATTCTGGCTCTGAAATACGTATTCCAGCTTCATAAAACCTTTCCTTAAGAGCCTTGAACAAGAGAAGTGTGACTTGTATGAGCATTTCTGGTTACGACAGGAAGTTTGAAGAGGAACAGAAAATTGACAAGGTTCTTTTGACTTTGTGCTTTTTGATGTCCGCTGTCATTGGTTACGGCATAATTCATTTTCTACCCCTCTAGTCGCTTCTTCAATCTTCGTCAACTGTTTTCCCGCATTTTTCTATCCAGAGAATTGAAATCATCCCAGCTCCCAATCAGGCAAACGTTTCCCAGCTTTCACTTCCAATGTGAACAAAACGGTTAGCGGAACTTGTGAAACAATGTGTCACAAACCTTTTAAGCGGTTATGTTCACATTGATTCAATCAGAGGTGCAAGTGGGCACATTTACACGGAGATTCTTTCCCTTCTCCTTCGTGTGCAATGAGAAAACAAGCTTGCACCTCTCCCTTCTTAGAATTCAATTCAGAAAACTTAAAAGCACATTTGCCTTTCTTTTGAACTGCTATCATTGCCGAGGTAGCTCAGCCTGGGAGAGCGCTCGACTCGATGCATCCGTGCTTGAGGGCGAAGCTGAAGACCGAGTTGTCGCCGGTTCAAACCCGGCCCTCGGCACCAATAAGCTCGATTTTCCTAGTAATCTGTAGGAATAAGCCTATTAAGTTCCAATCAATAACATTTCTTCCAGATGCTGAACGCTTAGGCCTTACGATGAGACGTGATGGCGGGGCTGTCAACGAGAGTTTTTGGACAGAGGTTAACTCGTCAGAATGTCAGTTGCTCCAATTTCCCTCTTGAACTTCTCAATGAGGTGTTCAGTCTTTTGCTTTCGTTCCTCTTCTTGTTTGTGAAATTCAGTAAGGTTTTCATCATCTTGCGGAATTTCTCTTGTATAAGGCCATTTGACGTAGACCTCCGTGCCATTTCGTTTCTCCTTAAATACGAACTCTATCTCTAATGCTTTTCCCACCCATCCGGGGCTGTATGCTACCAACAAATAGTGAGGGGGCACTTCCTTTTTTATTACCACGTTTTTCAGGCCCACTTCATTCAATGCCTTTTGAACTAGAGAAGAACAATCTTCGATACGTGTTCCAACTAGATACTTGCTCTCGAGGAATTTCAGCAGCATTTCTTGAATTCCCCCGGATATTCGTTAGACTTTCTTCTCATAAGCCTTGTTCCGCATCATTCCACTAATGTTGATAGAAAACATGGCACGCACTCTGAGCAGATTAGTGTTTTCAATTCGTCTCTTGTTGCTGCCCTTGAATATGGATTTGAGCTTCGTAATTCTTTTACCCTTAAGCAGTGACAGAAACGACACAGGCTCAATGGTTAGCTTTGGTGGGAACGGTATATCCAGAATCGGGCATGATTCGAGGGGTCTCAGCAACGTAGTAGTGGTTATGTTGAGCCTAGTCATATTGGTCATCATTGTTGTCAATGTGGTTCTCTGGAGTTATCAGATGAACGAGTTCGACTTGGAGAGGATGCATGAAGATCTAAAGATCACGGAAGTTGCTCACGTCAACGGTTCTTCTTCTTGGTTTGCGACTCAGAGCGAATTCACCGTAGACGCTGGCAGCAGAGTGTCTGGCACTTACATGGACACCCAGAGCATCGACGGTTCATACGAAAGTTTTGAAGAGAGCAGTGTGCGTGCAGGGGGTCTGAACTGGTGGGATACAGACTACGCGCATCGCGCAAGAGTAACTGTCATGAACACCGCGACATCGGCTCTCAGTATGAACTATTCCGTTTCTTTAACAATGGACACTGCTATGATGGTTTCTTCCGGCAAAGTCATGCCCAGCGGCAATGACTTAAGAGTCATCTATAAATCTGGAAGCATCTGGGTCGAACTTGACAGGGAAGTCGATGGCATGAACACCTCCTCTACTCAGATATGGTTTAAAACTCAGGCATCAATCCCGGCAAACGGTTCGGACAATGACTACTACGTATACTATGGAAACCCGAACGCTGGAAATCCACCCTCAAACAAGAGCAATATTTACTTGTGGTTTGACGATTTCAACAGAGCAGATAAGCCAGATATTACCACAGAAACTTCATATCAAGAAAAGACTGGCGGCGGCACTTGGTCCATTCAAAATGGCACACTCCGGAATGTTGGAGCCAGTGGAGATCCGAACAAGCTGATAATCACAGCACTGGGCAACGTTACAGCGGATGTCGATATGTTCGTGGAAATAAAGGTGTCATCTTTTGCCGGGGGTGATACGAGTAGAATGGGTCTGTCCTGTTGTATGGACACGAGTCCCTCTAGAGGCAGCGGTTACTGCGGCTTGTTTTATAACGACGAAAACAGTCTCGACCTTCTGAATGACCTGCGTTCTTGGGGCACGCATGGAACGTACAGTTGGTCGCTGAACACTTGGTACTCCATGCGATTCAGGGTTATCGACCCATCCAGCAGGCTTGGGAAAGTTAAAGTCTGGCCAGTTGGAACGGTTGAACCCAGTTCATGGACAAATGATGCAAATTTCGGATCTGGAAGCGCCAGAAGCTACGGCGAAGTTGGGTTTGCAGGCTCGAGAACGTCCGACACAACCTACTTTGACGACGTCGTCATCCGTTACATCACGAGCCCCGAGCCCTCAATTTCTCTAGGTGCAGAGGAGAGTCAATTCAACAATAAGCTTGAAATCGACGGCTCTTTTCCTGTGGACATCTCGGCTTTTCCTCTCAACCGCGTCCAAACCGTTGAAATACAGATGAGATACAGATCCAGCGACGCAGGCGAGAAATGGTACCTGAAGGCTTACAATTGGACATCATCAACCTTCAGCGACTTCGGCTTCAACTCGACGTCAGGCCAATTGCCAACAACAGGGTGGGACAATTATGCAGTGAATCTGACTGACCAATGGAACAGTTATGTAAACAGCAACGGAACACTCTACGTGAAGGTATTTGACGAGGGAGCTGACGGGATCCAAACAACCATTGGCGTTGATTTTGTAGCCGTAAGGGTGGCAATAGACATGGTGAGATTCACCTTTGAGAACAGCGGCTCCTTCACGTCCCACTTGGTCGCCCTGTGGATAGACAACTCTACGTTGCATCAAAGGTATGAGATGAGTGTATATGTCAATTCAGGGGACACTGTAACATACTCTCGTGCTGATGTGAATCTGCCTGAAAAGCCGTACACCGTTAAGATAGTCACTGAAAGAGGAAACATCGCCATATATTCGTCCAGTTAGGTGAACGGAACTAGCCGTTACGAAATGGTTTGAACGGTTGATGGTGCCTGAGGAGGAAACGAAAGAGCCGCCTCAAGGAACTGGCGCGTACCCCGTAATCATGAACAGACTGTTCAACGCTGAAGTCTAAGCAATGCGTTGATGAGCCGCGCAACTGGCATTAACCATGCCAGTTTCCCTCTGTGGAGTTGACTAGCAACAACATCGCAAACGTTCCGCGTGGGCTTGCAGAAGCTCTCAGCTGAAACGTGCATGGAACTTCTTTACGCGAAAATCAAAGGAAAGAGGATGATGCGCATATGCACGATTGAGACTCTAAACTCTTGGATCATTTTAATTCAGACGTTATCATTGGAAGTATTGGAGAACTCGAATCTGTCTTCAAGCAAGGATTATGACGCAGGACTGAAGTTAACGGGGTCACGTAGAAAAGGAAAATAGGAACTTCTGCAGAATGTCCTTTGCCGATGGATAATGTGCGGTCGTAGTCTAGTTTGGTCTAGGACATCAGCCTGCCACGCTGACGACCCGGGTTCAAATCTCGGCGACCGCACCAAAGATTCCCTCTGAAGAGTAAGAAGAGCTACTGTTTGCATTTCAATGTTCCATGACATGTCGGAACTATTATCATGACGCAGGTTTGATTCTCAACTTATTCCAAATAAATATTCATTATGAGTAATTCTTATAATTCTAGAATCTGATGATTGTTTGTAATTTGATGCACGTTAACGTGTGGGGCAATGGATGAATTGAGTGTCGAAAACTCTCATGCGGGCAGGCCTTCAGTGCTGATAGTGGACGATGAAGCTGGGATAAGGAAGCTGTTGATGAAGGTGCTGGATGAAAACGGCTACAGTCCAGACTCTGTTGAAAACGGCGCTGAGGCAATCCAGAAAGCAAATGAACGGTACTACAACCTTGCGTTGATTGACATAATGTTGCCTGATATCAACGGCGTCGAACTGCTAGCTAAATTTAAAATGACGCGCCCGAGAACCAGAAAAATCATTATGACCGGCAATCCGTCGCTTCAAAACGCAGTTGAAGCTCTGAATAAAGGAGCAGACGCGTACATAATGAAACCGCTGGAAATCGAGAAAGTCTTGGCAACTCTCGAAGAACAGCTAGACAAGCAAAAAGAACAGAAAGAAACAATGGTGAAGCTGCTCGAGACAGGACGCATACGTGCGCGCATGGAAGTATTGGGCAGAGAGGGTACTGAAACTCCTGACGTTCGATGAATGGCACAATATGTCGGGTCGGAGAAGTGCGAAATGCTTCTCTCATCTCAAACATGGATGGCCCAAAAAACCGACTGCTACCGCTCACATCTGTGGTATCAGCTGCTGCAGGAAATTCGCTATTATTTCTGGGTTGAGAGCTTCAGGATGGAATAGGCAGCCGTAGAGTCTCTTTCGCCTGTGCCTGATCATACACTTGACGTTTCCAGATTCGCCGAGTGTCTCAAAGTCTTCATTCAGTTCTACTGCTCTGGAATTCAGGAAATAAGAATAGAATTCATTTTTGTATGTCAAAATACTCTTTAGAACGACCTTGACCTTGTATCTGCCGATTTTTGTCTTCTCGACTAGATTGCTGCCAAAAAGCCTCGCAAGAACCTGCATTCCTGCACAAATGCCCAGAATTGGTACATCAGCCTTTCTGATCCACGCGAATTTCTCAATCATGTCTAGATACTCGAAATCCCTCAAAGCTGTTCCGCATATGATTGCCTTTTCTGCCCGGCTGACGTCACGGCAATTCAGACTCAGGAAGTGCCTCGTAAGAAAGTCTTCTCCAGCCTTTTTTAGAATATCTTCGACGGGCTTGACAAACTCGAAATAGCCGAGTCTGTCTGAACAGACATTTACTATCAGAATCACTTGTCGACCAACCTAAGATCTTTCACTCTGAACACGCCGGAGTAGCCTCTATATGAGACATCATGGTCAAGAATTTCTATTTTCTTCTTGAAAAAAGGTGCATCAGTTACAGTCGTCTCTATTTCCCCACCTTCTCCGGCAGGGCTCAAACCATATTCTTCCTTCAGTCTCTCGAGCTTATGAATCATGTCATTATCTAAGTTTCTTCCCAGGAATTTTTCATCCAAGGGAAAAGCAAAGACGCCTGATATTATGACTTCGTATTTGTTTTTGACAACCTCGTTCAGGAGCTCTATTTCATCCTTTAGCCATAAGGGGTTGAAACACCATAAACCGAGTTGTTTGCAGATTCTCTGTACTCGAGTTGACTGGTAAATTGATTTCACGGCACCTGTCACGATTCCCTCCAAATCGAAATCAGCTTTAGCCGTGCCGAGAGCTTTTTTCAGGTCTTCAAGTTCCTTCTCCTTCTTGCCCTCCGTCTTTCTTTGAACAAGCGGCAATCCAATGGCTTCAGCTTGTTTACCAGTCATTTCTATGTTGGGAACATGAAACATGTAGCTTTCCTGGCTTTCAGAGATCAAACTGATCAGGCAAACGACATCATGAAAACTCTTCGATTTGTGTAACGCCAAACACGAATCTTTTCCCCCTGAGAACAGTACTCCAACTCTCATGAAAGGGACTAGAGCATCCTATTTTATAAAGACATTTTCGCGTGTCCAAGACTCATCGTAACCACGAAACCTGCCATGGGTCGCATTGCGTTGTTGCACGAGTATGTGAAGAATGAGAAAAAGCATCGGAGACCTAAAGCGCGTGTTCCATCGCGTCTGTGTTCATATGGCAATCCTTTTTCTCTTTTCAGTCAACTTCGTTATCTTGTCTTCAAAATGGCGGGTTAGGAAAGTCACAATTGTCGTTGTCAAGACTCCGGCGAGGAATACATTGACGTTTGTTATGAAGAAACCTGTGGCGGCGACTAACGCTCCCAAACCTGCTATGATCCAGCACATTCTATTATGCGATTTTGCTTCCCCTATTCTGTGGTCTAAATGTCTGAGCACTTTGTCTTCGTCATCTCGGCTGAGAGTATCAAGAAATTGGTGTTCGCACTGAGTTGAACACAAGGCAATGTTCAACGTTTTGTCCTTGAACAACAACTTTGAAGTCACCTTGCCGCACATAGAACAAGATCTTTCTTCTTTCATTGCACTGACCGACTATCTCGTTCTGGTTTCATGCATCAGATAAGCGCGCGCACTCAGATAATTGAATTCGGAAATGTTTTTCTGCGCATTCAGTAAGGCTTGGGAAAACTCTGCCGTCGGTTCTTCCTCTTGCGTGAACGTGTTACCTGAGAGTTCATAGTGTATCCCGTTAGTGAGCGAGGCTATTATTTTCGTGGTGAAGGAGCTGGAAATCGTTTGCAGCTTAGTATAAGTTGGAATAGTATCTGTCTGCAACTTTGCAGAGATTGGAACCGTGTTTACAACCACCGTGTACACATTTTCTTTCCTTATGAGTTGAGAAACTGAAACGACGTCTTTGATAGCTTCGTCCTCATACTTGTAGAGGGACATGTTCAGGGTGTTGAATTCGCGGATTTCGCCTGTTTGCAAGTCTCGCCTCAGAGGGACATTTGCGTCTCCGTCGGTCACAATGACCATCACAGGTATCGTGGAGGGGTCTCTACGCTTAGATTCTCTCAGGACCTCAAGTGCCTTTTGCATCCCTGCGGCTAAAGGTGTGAAACCGCTTATCCGCAATCTCAGAAGCTTGTTAGCGACCATCTTCACATTTGCCGTGGGATGTTGAACCACGACAGCTCCCGTCTCTTTGAATGCCACTATTCCAACCTTATCCCTGTAGCGGTAAGCGTCGCTGTGCAGCTTCAGCATCACTTCTTTTATGCTGTCAATGCTGCTAAGCATTGATTCGCTCAAGTCTAGAACAAAGGCCATTGTCATCGGAGCACGGTAGATCCTCACCTTTTCCCTAACGTCTTCCGGGCGTATCGAAAGAGACACACCCGTTGGCTTGTCCCTGAACTTTTGGATTCTTGCTGCAGTCCTAATTGTTGCTGGAAAATGAATGTCAGAAGGCTTGCCTTCCGGAATCTTCCATCCTCGAGCCCGCCCTCTGTGAGCGCATGCTACGGCTTCGGCTCTTTTTCCGACGCTATTCGTAGGGTGTTTCAACTCTTTCCTCACTTTAAACAAGAATCCGAAGTGCAGGAGTCTACCTTCGCGAATCCTGTCAATGAACGCTGCACCTCTAGTCACCTTTGGACGAGACCACTTGTTTTTTTCAGTCAGAGTGGCACTGCCGCGTTTCTCAGGTTCTGACTCAAATAAGAAACGAGGGGTGCTGCCGTCGTTAATCGTTAACTTCAGATTGTCCGAACCGGAATCTCCTAACCTGCCTTTGCTTGCTTCTTCCCTTGTGACAGGGCCTTTCTTGCCTCTTCCGAAGGGAAGAAGGGTTCTCCTTTTCTCCTCTTGCGATGGTTGCTTTTCCTTGTTTTCCTTTTCTCTCACCTTTTCCACCTTGGTGCTCTCATCGCCTTGGTGAGATTTTGCTTCCTCGAGCTTGGCGAGTAACGCTTCCTTGATTTCTTTCGGCGTGGCCGGCTCTAGAAAACCGCCTTCTCTAGTTCTGTGGCTCAGAGCAAGCTCGGCGGCTGTGAGAATGTCCTTCGATGTTACTTCCATTCTGTTTTCGAAAGCTGCCAGTGTTCTTGCGGTCTTGGCTATCACGATGTCTGGGCGCATTCCGTCGACCTTTAGTTCTAGACACAATTCGGAAATTATCTTGATGAATCCATCGCTGATCTTGACGTTTGCAAGAATCTTTTTGGCTTCATCTATCTTCTGTTTGAGCTCTTCCTGCTTGGCGCCATATTTCTTCACGAAGTCTTCCGGATCGGCTTCGAACTCCATGTTTCTCTTCACTACTTCAGCCCTTTCATTCGTATCCGAGATTCTGCGGACCTCAACAGACAGCGGTAGCCTGTCCAAAAGTTGGGGTCTAATCTGGCCTTCTTCCGGGTTCATCGTCCCAATGAAGATGAACCGTGAAGGATGCTTGACAGATATGCCTTCACGTTCTACAACGTTCCAGCCTGTAGCGGCAGCATCTAGCAGATCGTCTGCTATGTGGTCTGGAAGCAGATTGATTTCGTCCACATAGAGTATGTTCTGATTCGCCTCTGCCAAGATGCCTGGTTCGAGAGCTTCAACACCCATTTTGATGGCCTTTTCCACATTGAGGCTTCCTACAACCCTGTCCTCAGTTGCTCCGAGAGGAAGCTCAACGACTCTCATTCTCTTCTTTTCAAACTGAAGTTTCACATTCTTGATGTAGAGGCTTCTACACCCATCACACATGTTTGAAGGATCATCCGGGTTGCAGTTGAATGGGCAATCCTTGGACACCTTCACGTTTGATGCAATTTGAGCCAACGCTCTGACGGCCGTCGTCTTCCCAGACCCTTTTGCCCCCCTAACCAGCAAGCCGCCAATCCTGGGGTTGATGGCATTCAGAATCAAAGCCAGCCTTAAATCATCTAAGGAGACAATCGCAGAGAAAGGATAAGTCAATGACTCCTGCATCTCTATCTAAGTAGACATAGGGAAAAGATGCAATTAAAGAATTTGCCGCAGCTTTCGGATTGATAAGACCGTGGCCTGAATAGCAAGCGCTGTTACTCCTGCCAAAATCAACAATGCTGTGGTCACGGTTGACGAGTCACGCGACACTGAATCAACAATAATGCGGAAACACATGATCATCGCACTTGCAATGACCATGGCAACTGGTATGCTCACAGGAGTATTAGTTAATCTAGGTATCTAACAACGTTTCAATGTCCACAATTTTCATGATCGCTCGATCTTTGCAGTGATTTCTTGCACCTTTTTTGCAAAAGTTGTCTCCAAGAGCGCATCCTTTTCTCCGATTGTTGCTTCTATTTTTGTGTCATATGGTACGTCTCCAAGAAAAGTCAAACCAAGCATTCGCGCTTCTTTTTGCACCGTCCTTGACTGGTTCATTTTCATGTTTTCTACAATGCCTATTACCGGGATTTTCAGCGCATGTAACAGACCGGCGAGTTTCTTCACTGTTTCAAAAGCTAATTGTGAGGGTGTCGTTACTATTAGAAACTCTATGCTTTTTACTAGTCTTATCAAGTCAAGAGTTGCATCGCCTATTCCCGGTGGCATATCTAAGATAAGATAATCCAGTTTTCCCCATCTGACAATCGACAACAATTCTATCAACGCGTTTGAAACGTCTGCTCCGCGTAGGGGGGCAGCACGGTTGCCTGAATAGTAGACTATTGACATGTATTTCAAACCGTGGATTCGGGGCGGGATTATGCCCTTTTCTTCTTTCGGCTGCAAGTCTTGGACACCTAGAATGACATGGGTTGATGGGCTCGTAAAATCCAAATCGAACAGTCCGACCTTGAAGCCTTTCTTCGCAAGAATCAGGGCAAACGTTGAAGCAAACAGGCTTTTGCCGACTCCGCCTTTGCCGCCTGAAACAGCTATGATGCGGCGTATCCCCTTCAATCTTCCATTCACTATGGTGATTCTAGGGTCAACCATGCCTATTTCATTCCTTTAACACTTAGAAGCCAAATGCCGCGTCCTTCGAGCACTTCAAAATCTGGGCTGCCGCACTTTGCGCATTTAACGTAAGCATGTGCTACTTCTGGAACAAAATGGATGGCCTCAACCGCGCTTGCATCCAGTTTTTCCTTGCTGAAAATCCAAGCATAACCGCAGGCTCGACACCTCAGCTTTGCCCTTGCCTTCACTATCTTGAACTCTGCGCTTTCAAGCTCGGCCTTCTTGAGCTGTGAGAGTGCAAACTCTAACACGTCCTGCTCTATTTGCTGCAGCTCGCCCACTCTTATCCTCACTTCTGTGACTTCTCTCAACCCCTCTTTCCTGGCTGCTTCAGAGGCTGCGGAAATCACTGCTTCGGCCAAGGCCCATTCATGCATACAAAAGGCTACATGCAAGCACAATTTAAGAATATTGCAAAAGGATGACAAACCGTTGAAAAATGGCTCGCGCTTATTAAAGTCGCGCTCTATACTAGTCGCGGAAAGTGAAAACAAGCTGGGAATGGATTGGCATCCGGTTCTGCCCTGCTAGGCGTTCTTCTCGGTTCTTTCATCTTGAACCTTATCCCTTTTGCCGGCCCTTCAAATCTTCTCATAGCTTCCAACGCTGCCTTGCTTGTCGACTCTGACCCGTTTACCCTCGGCTTCCTCGTCGCCCTAGGCTCAGCCTCAGCCAAGTTCATACACTATCTAGTCACTTTCTTTCTCGGAGGCTTCCTGAGTGAAAAACGCAGAGAACGCCTAAACGCCACGGGCTTAAAAGTGAAAAAATGGGCTTTTCTCGCCCTGTTCCTCGTAGCGGCCACGCCAGTCCCAGACGAGCCAGTCATAATCCCACTAGGACTCGTGAAATACAACCCGGCCAAATTCTGCCTGGCAATATTCCTTGGAAAAGTCTTAATCACAATACTTGGAGCATACCTCGGACAATTCGGCGAAAGCACTTTTTCATCACTCTTAACCCAAGAGGCCCTAGCAATCATCTCAGCAACCCTGACCATCGCCATAACAATCATACTAATAAAAATCGACATCACCAAAATCGCCCAAAAAATCCAAAAAACAATAACCAAACAAAAACAACACAACCCCTAACAAAACACCAACACCCCACACCAGTCATAAACCACAAACAAAAACAAACAAGATTGAGTCTCAAAGAAATCACGGATTGAGTACTCAAAAGCAGAAGGTCGAAACCCGACATGCAACCCGCACGAACAACCATCAGAATTCACCTTTTGACACTCAAAGAAATCACGGATTGAATACTCAAAAGCAAGGGCTCAGTTCTGTGCCCACCTTTCAAACAACCTACCAAAGAAGGAAAAGCATCTGAACAAGCAACCTAAAGCTAAATAAAGTCATGATTAACAACTAAACATAACCTGCAAAGGTGACTTTCATGTTCAAACTCAAAGTCGCTGATGTAAAACAACTGAGAGACATGATTACATCCATCTCGATACTCGTAGACGAGGCCACGTTCAAACTCGACGCTGAAGGCATGAAACTGCGAGCAATGGACCCATCACGCGTCGCCATGATAGACTTCGAATGGCCAAAAGCAGTCTTCGAAGAATACACCTGCACCGAGCCGACAAAAATGTGCATAAACGTAACCGAACTGTTAAAACTCCTAAAAAGAACCAGCAAAGACGAAACACTCGAACTATCCATAGACGAAAAAACCGCGAAACTCCAAGTCACAATAGCCGGAAAATACACGCGCAACTTCACAATGCCAACCCTCGAAGCCTCAGAAGAGGAAGTTCCAACCCCAAAAATCGCCTTCAACGCCAAAATAAAAGCCACGACCGAAGGCCTAAGCCAAGCAATCGAAGACGCCCAACTCGTAAGCGACCACGTGAAAATCGAAGCCGACCCTGAAAAAGTAGTCTTCAACGCCGCCGGCGACCTCATGGGAGCAACAATAACCCTTCAAAAAGGAAGCGACACCCTGCTCGAACTGGACGCTAAAGAACCTCAAAAAGCAACCTTCAGCCTCAGCTACCTGACAGAAATAATAAAAGCCGCATCTGCAACCTCAGACATAGCAACCCTCGAATTCTCATCAGACATGCCGATAAAACTCGACTTCCAACAGACGAAAGAAGGAAAACTAACCTTCTACCTCGCACCCAGAATCGAAAGTGAATAAAGAGAAAAACAAAATGCAAGCCGTTTTCTCCAAATTCGCCAAAAACGACTACACCAAATACCCTTTTCTAAAAGAAGCAGCAAAATACCTAAAATTGCCCGACCTGCGAATTGAAGACCTGGCAAACATCGAGCTTCAAGGAATCCTCAACCGAGCCGAAGAAAGAGTTGAAGAAGCAATACTCTACACCCGGGTCAGCCGAAACCCGCAACACGACGAAGACATAGAAATCCTCTCCTTCACAGTTGCAATCGTCCTTGCAATAGCAACCCAAAACTCCTTCATCCAGAAGAGATACGCACTGGCAGAAGCAAAACAAGCATACGAAGACCTGAAACCCGAACCCAAAGAAAAACTAATGAAAATCGCACAGAACTTCCAATGGAAACTAACACTCAACAACGACTCCAAAATACCTTACGAGTTCGCACTTGACTTCACCGATTACCTCAGAAACACAACCCACCTGCGAGAAAAAAAGTGGAAACTCGCCAACCGCACTTTGACAAACGGAAAAGTCTACCTGACAATGAGTGAAACAGCCAGGCTGTTGGCCGAAGAAGTCCGCAGATACGTGGAAAAACGAACGGAAGCAAAAGACCTGCCGAAGTTTCCACCCAAAATCTTGGAAACAGCCGAGAGAATAAAGAAACTGTCAATAGAAAAAATAGGCAAAACCGAGATGGAAGGGTTTCCAAAAGTCATAACACAAACAGCCTTCCCGCCATGCATACGAGCATTATACCAAGCCTTCTCATCCGGACGCCACCTCTCACATATAGGCAGGTTCACCCTAACTTCATTCCTTATAAACATCGGAATGCCCTCGGAAAACGTCATCGAACTCTTCAAAAACATCTCCGACTTCAACGAAAGAATGACCCGCTACCAAGTTGAACACATAGCAGGAGAAAGAGGCTCCAGAACCCATTACACCACCCCAAAATGTGACACGCTGAAAACCCACGGGGTCTGCACTAACCCAGATAACCTATGCCAAAAAACACGTCATCCTTTAGGATACTATAGGAAAAAGCTCACACACTCACGGTAGAAAGAGTTAAAGCCCTGATGAGCATATGTTGGGCAGTCAAAAGTTTAATATTGACATTGCCACAAATCAGTTGGTCTAATAGGAAAGGGAAAGATGAATCAACCGGAAACAGCAAGCCTTAAGGGCATTGAAGGAGACTTGAGTGCGGAATCAGACATCGGGCTAATCCTGCCCACGTATTGTGAAGTTTCAAATATTGAAAAGTTGATAAGCGAAATTGAAAAACTGAATCTTGATGTTCGCGTGCTAGTCATAGATGATTCTAGCCCGGACGGGACAGCGGATGCTGTTCGAAGATTGCAGAAGAAGTACAAGAACATTCTGCTTTTCGTCAGACCGAAGAAAACCGGGCTTGGGACAGCCATAACAGATGGGTTCAAGATACTTTCATCATTAAAAAACTCTCCCAGCTACGTAGTGACCATGGACGCTGATTACTCACATAATCCCAGAGACGTTCCACGCGCAATCTCTGCCGCTAAAGAAGGAAAAGGCCTAGCGATAGGCAGCAGATACTGTAGGGGAGGCGGAGTGGTGGAATGGAGCATGTTTCGACGCTTGACAAGCCGCGTGGCAAACATACTTGCCTCACTATTGGTAAGAGCGAGAATTCATGACTACACAAGTGGCTTACGATGCTACTCAACAAGACTTGTCAAAGAAATGGTTCCAGAACTGCACAGTCAGACCTACGAAATACAGATAGAGACCATACGACAAGCGTGCAAGAGAGGATTTGACGTGAGAGAGTTTCCGATGACCTTTGTTAACAGAAAAAATGGAAAATCAAAACTTTCTGCAAAAGAAATCAAGGAGTTCACTTCCTACATCTTCAAAATCAAGAAACTCAAAGCCTCGGCTTGAGGAGAGTCATGATTGGAGTATGCGCCTACAACGAAGAAAACAACCCAGCGCATCTTCTCCGACCATCGTTTCAGAACAGAACATGCCGAAAGAAAGCAAAATTCTAGTCGTATGCTCTGGATGTTCTGATAGAACACCCCAAATTGTAAGAAGTTTCCAGATTAATAGATCAGAATAAAACCGTTAATCGAAAATGCTCGCAAGGGGAAATCATGCACTCAACGAGATGTTCAAGGCAGCAAGAGCCGAAGCTCACATCTTAATTCTCGTCAACGCCGGTGCTTTGCCCAAGAATGACGGCATAAACAAGAAATAGGCAAGTCATTCCAGACATCTTTAAATGTCTGTCAAGGTGACATATCGAATGCCAGATAGAAGAGATAAAACTGGTGACAAACGCTACGCAGGACCTCAAAGGAAACATCAGCATCCTAATAAAATTGTTGCCAGTCTTTTCCTTTGCTGTACCATTTCTTATACTGTATTTAGATAGACAAACGGCTATTCTATACTATAGTTTTGAAATGACATGGAAGGGAAGAACGTTTTACATTTTCTTCCTTTGGTTAGCTCTGATGGAGATAATACTGAGCTGGGATGCACTTCAATCAATCAAGGCTAATAAGCTAAGATCAATAAGGACTATTGTTCTTCTCTTAGCTCTCTTGCTTCCTACAGTCTATTTGGTTGCTTCAAACTATTACGGTTTCACCAACAGAGCAATCATAGATTGGTCTTGGCGAAGCGGAATAGATCAACCTGACTGGATACCACTCGACGTAGAGTATTTTGTTCTTGCTGCTCTCTTCACTTTGATTGTCTGGCTGCAGTTCGGGGTGAAAGGCCTGAAGAATATCCTGATTTCGCCGGTATTTCTGGCAACAATCGGGACGATATATACAATCGACAACATCTACAGAAATGGAAGTTTCACCCCTTTTCAAGTTTTTGTTCCTACAACGGCGATGCTTGCAGAGAGATTTTTGAACTTTTTGGGATATCAAACGCAGCTAAATCTCGCTGGGAGCATGCCACACCTTTATGCGCAAGTGGCCAACTCCGCCCGAGGTTGGGATGCATATATAGCGTGGCCATGTTCAGGAGTTGAAAGCCTCCTCATTTACACTGTAACAATCTTGTTGTTTTTAAAGAACTCAGTCTTCTCTCTTGCTCAAAGAGTAACCTATTTTGTGATAGGCGCGATGGTCACCTACACCATCAACGTCTTAAGGATTGCTACCATTTTTATACTCGCGATAAATACAGGCGGCTATTACGCAGGATCTGAAGCTCAGCAATTTCATGACTTCTACGGTCAATTGTACTCCATTATCTGGATTATATCTTACCCCCTAATAATCATTGGAAGCCAAGCTCTATGGGAAAGATTCAGGAACCGAAAAACTATTGCACTAGTTCATCCCGACTTAACGGATGGCCTAAGGTCTCCAAAATAGCCATTCTTACCTTGCGTGGTGATATCTCCCGCATCTTCTTTTTGTTATGTTATTAACAATGGCTGCTTGCTCAGCTCATGTCTCTTTCTCGGTGTATTTCTAATGTAAGCTGCCGTCGCTCTAGCATAGATTTGACAGAACTAGCACTGTAGAGAATCGGGCTGTTGTGCCTTTTCATGTGTTTGTTTCGATGCGATGAGCACATTCAGCGCTCTCTCTTTTCATGATTGTTCCGTATCCAACATCATACGCTGGTTACGCGTGACGCGCCCTCGCCAGATCTTGTAGCCATCATATAATCCTTTAAACACGTTTCGTACTAACTTAGGCTCAACCTTCATTTCTATGCCAGATTTCAGAACGTAATCCCTTGGAGGCATCAACATAGAATATAGAAACATGGGAAACTTCAGTCTGTCTTCTGCGAAAAGATTCTTGAGGTAAAAGTAAACGTGGTTTCGAACATACCAGTATGACCAGTCGCCTCTGACACGTTTGCCCCTATACTTATGCCACACTAAAGCTTTCGAGTCGTACACTAGTGCATACCCAAGTCTGTGAATGCGAATGCAGAGGTCCGTATCGTCCCTGTAACTCGTTCCTGCATAGTTCTCGTCAAATCCTCCTGCCTTCAACAGCAACTTTCGCCTAAATGACATGTTGCATCCTATGAGAGAGTCAACTCTGATCAAGTGTTTTGAGGAAAGATCGAAGTTTCCTATGACAAGCCCGTTGCTGAATACTCGTCCCACGTCACTTTTGCCTGTTTCAACATATGACTTCCCATGTGTTCCATAAGGAATCACACGTCCTCCAACCCCGCCTACACAATCATTCACGTAAGGCCTAGTGATTTGATTCACCCAATCCTTGTCTACAACAACATCATCATCTAAGAAGGCTACTACTTCTCCATCTGCAATGGAAATCCCGAGATTCCGAGCGCGCTGTCTGTTTCTGTCCCTTATTGACATAAATTTTATTGGAAAAGAATGCCTTAGCTTCTCTGTTCCATCCTGAGAATCGCTGTCCACAACTATCACCTCATAAGGCGGGACTTTTAAGTCAAAGACTGACTGTAAACATTCCTGTAAATCCGCGTAACGACTATAAGTGGCAATTACCACCGAGACCCGAGTATGCAAACAGAGATCACCTCAACCGTTTCATTGCTGGTTTCGTTCGTTGATTTCAAGTCGCATAAATATTTCTCGACAATAGAAAATGACAATACTACTCCTTTCCGATAGGATCAATAGTCTCACCCACATAACCTTTCTTAAGGAGCCAAATACCGTCGGAAGCATATTGTATACCGAAAGAACCCTCCTTTGTCACGTCATGAACGAGGTTTCTAAGAGAATCCGTATACCACGTTGAATTAGTGTCCACAAAGATATAATCGAATGTAGTATTGGCAGGAAGACTTTCCGCCGCATTAGGCAAAGGAGCATATATGTACAGCCTTCTGCTTATGTGGGGGAAGAGGTCATTCTGAGTCAAAACAGAAGCGTTTGAGGGAATAAGTCCAATGAAGACTTCTAAAACCTTGTCATGCTCTGTCACAACAGGGAGATTCACGTGAATGTCTAGGATTGTAATGTATGAAAACGTTATGACAAGGAAGAGGAATGTAATCAGCATTACTTTCCTGTACTTAATCTTGCTGATCTTTTTGGAAACACCCGCCAATCGCTTACTGGAGGCAAAATGATTCTTGATAACCCATAAACGTTTAACACCATAAATTGCAGATATGAATGTGAACGGAGCAACAAAGGCTACGTATTGATGACCAACAGCTGCATAATATGGCGAATAATTGGATAGGAAGGAAATGATGAACCATGGAGCACCGATGATGAGTGATGGTGGAGAGAGAAAGGATAGAAAAGCCAAAGGTGCGAACAAACCAAAGAGGTATACCGCTTTTTGCCCCACTGGGGTGACAATCGCCTTCATAGTCTTGAAAGGATTGGTTAATACATTGAACAAAAGGCCCGGAAGATCATGGACTGGATCACCAAACTCCGGCCAGTTTGGATGTGGCGGAGCAGTTGGATTCACAGCAGAAACTACGGTTCTTGCAAGTGCAAACCAAGCAACGCCGAGTGCTATTGTGGCAATCGAATAAATTATACCCTTGTTGGCCGAAAGCCGCCCAAGATGCAAGACATCAGTGATGTGGGAGAGTTTCTTCCTATTTATCCATAGGCCATAAAAGCCAAAGAACACTACTATCAATGGAACAATTTCTATCACCATTAATGCGAGAACAATAAATACGAAGTATTTGGTCCATTCTTCTTTTCTGAAGTAGTAAAAAGCAGAGAAGAAGAGAAGAGGCAAGAAGGCTTGTACATGAAAATCGTTCACCAGCATGCTATTTATTGGAGGATATGCGAGGTAGATTAAGCCAAATGCTAAGGCTTGTTTGGCACTCTTGCTCTCATGGAGGGCAAGCTTATAAAGGGGGATTGCCGCCAACGCCAGAACTGAAGCCTGCAGGATTAGCAACGTCTCAGTTGACTGGTAAATCGAATATATGGGTACAACTAGAAAGAGAATTGGGGAAAAATGCAACCCAAAGAAATTACATGAGGGGTTTATCACAACCTCAGCAGTATACCAGAGGAACCTACCAGTGTTTGTGGTTGACCAAATTACCTGTTCATAAATCCCCAAGTCCCAAGCTGAGGAAGTAAAAGCGTAATGTTTCAAAATGCCAATGTATGAAAAGACTATCGTGTACATCAGAATACAGATGCATAGAAAAAGGGCTGGATGTCGTCTCAATTTGCTTATGACATTCAACCCCGTAACAACCCTCGTAGTACTAGGTTTAAGAAAGAATTAAAAGCTTACTTGAGAATTGAGCATGGATGAACCTTGATGTGGGATGACCAAGATCTTACATTCATTTGTGACCCCCTGCTAAGCGAATACGGCCCTCTGCGACCAGCAATTCTCCTCGCAAAGAGGTTTATAGAAAAAGGCAAGAAAATAACAATGGTTTCCACCACTATTTCGCCAGAACTACAAAGAAAACTGGATTCAATGAGAATTCAAACAATCAACCTCAAGAAAGAACCAATTCTGAAGAAAAATGAATCACTAGCGTGGATGGAAGAATGGTTTAGAGAGGCTGCTTTCTCCATGAACTCCAAGGGCACATCCACATTCAATGGTGTCGTATTGAATTTCTCTAACACTTTGGGTTTTCCGGCACACGTCTGGTACGCGCAAGGACCGCCAACAGTCACTTTGGATAACATGAAGAAAAATCTTCCACTGCAATACAAAGTGGTTTATCAATCCCTTTCACATATCTTTAAAGCACTTGACAAGCGTTTTACAAGAAAAATCGCCTATTGCTCTACTTATGTTGTGGCTAATTCCAAATACTCCGCCTCAATCTACAAGGGGTTTGCTGTGCAAGCCAACAACGTGATATATCCTCCTCTCGACTGTAAGCAATTCAGGCCAACGTCGACCACTCCATCAGAGGATTTCGTTTTGACATATTTTGGCAAAGAAACAATTTTTGACCTGGTAGGACAGATTCTAGATAAAGGAATAAAGATTAAGGCATTTGGTGGAAAACTCTCAATGATCCCTAAGAGAATACGGAAGCATAAAAATCTTGAGCTCTTAGGAAGAATAGAGGATGATATATTAATAGGACTCTATTCCGATGCGCTCTTCACCTTCTACCCTTTCGCAGATGAGCCATTTGGCTATATCCCAATCGAAAGCTTGGCTTGTGGAACACCTGTAGTAACATTTAGCAAACAGGGTCCTAAAGAGACTGTGTTGGAAGGAGAAACAGGTTGGCTGGCAAACACTGATTCTGAACTGGCAAGACTCGCAATCCAGCTGTGGAATAATGGTTATCCTGCGAATATCAGAAAAAAATGCAGGCAAAGCGCAGTTGAATTTGATACCATAGCAATCGCAGACAAGTGGCTAGAATTGCTAAACAACATTAATACGTAGACTTTCGATCTCTCAACAGTTCCGATCCTCGAAATGAGCTTGAAATAACCGAATATAGAACAAATTTCCGATTTTTGAAAGCAGACGTCAATATTGCTATGCTCGCGCGCGGGTATATCCGATATGCTATGGAGAAGAGGAGACTACTGTCCTGCCACAGGTCATATTCGTTTGCTAGCTTGAATGTTGGAACGGCGGCCAGTGCGAGTATGAAGGCCTGTATCACAAGAAGCGCGTTTCAGACGTTTGAAGAATCCAGTAGAAAGGCACAACTAGAAACGAGATTGGACTGAAATGCCCTCCGAAGGAGGAGCCGCGTCGGTTACTGGAAAGTTCACATGTATGATAGAAGAACTTGCTAGCATTTGAGGTCGTCCAAAAGGACTGCGTGAAAATTCCAAGGTCCCACGCACATGTCTTGAGTGCGTAGCATCTGAGGACGGTCAAGACGGAAAAACCAGCGCCATAAATCACTGCGGATACGAACAGGAGAATCTTGCTTCGTTCTATGTTGCCAATCCTTCTGGGTAGCCGTGCCTCCAAGCTCTCTATGGATGCTAACTTCCTAGGTTCTTCTTCCATTTTCTTTCGCCCCGTCGATTATGCAGTACTGTGATGTTTTTGGATTTCTGTGTCCATGCGATGATATGAACCGCAGCTGACTGCCAAGAGACGTGGACACGTTATTTCCGATTGGAAGATAAAATGTAAGAAAGTCTCCTATTTCGTTAACCTAGCTTAGACTTGCCTTTTTTCTATTTACGAAAAACATAGGGACCTCTCTTACCCTGAATTTGCGAGTATGGGCTTATCTTATGGTTTCTATCTGTATCTAAGTTTGACTGTGCAGATCATTGATTATGCTCTTGACAAGCTTCGTGGAGTAACACCGTATTCCACTGGTGTGATAGGATATTTTCATGTCAATCCTGACCTTTGTGACTAGGTTGGCTGCTTTCTCACTACTAGCCGAAATATGCTCCAATCCCAGTGCCGCCTCCTTGGCAATATCGGCTTCCGATAACCAGTCGCTACCTGCATTTGTCGGTTTTATCAGCTCTGGGATTTCTCTGGAATCATGAGAATAGTCTGCGTCCATTGTAACTATACAATTCGGGGGATTTTCATTGATAAGAATGCTTTAGATCCGTCTGTTATGGCTGTTCCAAGCCCGGTTTTCTTCGGTCTGACGAAAAGGAGAATGTTCTTGTACTTCTTCTGCAATCTTCGAACAGCATCCGCTGTTCCCCACGGGCTGGAATCATCTATAACCAGTATAAACATTTCAGGTTTAGGCGTTCAATTTCTTCGACTGATTTCTCGATGTCTGCTGCTTCACAATATGTTGGCAGAATCAGACCGATAACAGAGTCAGCTTCGAGGTTTCCTTTTATCGATGAAAACTCCATTGTTTTCGTTTTTCTCTTCGGCATTAGCGTTCACTCATTACACTCGCTATGTACAAGCTACTGAATCACATATCCTCTTTTACGAGCTTGAACCAGATGTTTTTGGTTTGTTTCTACAAAAAGCTAATGGATGCCGTATTTTTTGGTGCAGCTTATGGGGAGACGGGGCAGACTCTATGCTTTTTCAATTAACCGTAGCCTGGTGGAATTTAGCGTATTCTTGAGCCTTTCTTTCCTGCAATGTGTTCGACTTGGCACTGTGCGGGCGAGTAGCGAGAGTATTCAAGGTGGCGCGCGTGACTTTGGCCTAGAACGAAATGCTTTTTATCCTTACATCGAATTTAGTGTTGAGCGTCTTTGAAGTCAATTGCTTTTGTACAGCAGGCGTTTAGAGAATATTACACGAAAGGATTCTCTTTCAGTGAAAACTTATCAATGATTGAGAAACGCGAATTCGGCTTCGCCTTGTTTGAGGGGTGGATGCTCCGCCATAAGAATTTTGACACCAGAAATGAATTAATCTCCTTTCTGGGCGACTCAGTGCCGCGAGATGCCTATTTCTCATGCGCCTACTATGAAGACCCGCAGGCTGCGATGGAAAAGAAAGGTTGGTCCGGCGCGGACTTGGTTTTTGACATTGATGCTGACCATATTCCTACATCCTGCGACAAAGTTCATGATCTATGGACTTGCGGCAAGTGCGGCTTCACAGGAAAGGGAGTTGTGCCAGAAAATTGTCCGGTTTGTGGTGGTGAAAAGTTCGACGAAAGCACTTGGCCCTGCGAAGCTTGTCTAGCCTCCGCAAAGCATGAAACTATGAAGCTTTTGGACATATTAATGAAGGATTTCGGCTTTTCTGACAAAGAAATTCGAGTATTCTTTTCAGGGCATAGAGGTTATCACGTGCACGTTGAAAATGAAGCCATCAAAGATCTTGACAGTGTCGCCCGCAAGGAAATTGTTGATTATGTCTGCGGCTTAGGTTTAGACATTCCTTCCCACGGGCTGGATGAGAAAAGGGTGAAGGTGTTGAGTCTGAACGATCCTGGCTGGCGAGGACGAATCGCCAAAGGGATTCATAACTTTGTCTTCATTGCTGAGGCACAGGATTACAGAGACGTAGGGCTGAAAGGAAATGTTGCTGAGGCCATGGTCAAGAACAAGGGAGCAATTTTAAGGAACTTAAACGAATCAAAGCCTTGGGAGGCAGTGAAAGGAGTGGGCCCTGAAACGTGGAAGAAGATAATAGAACACTTCGTAATGTCGCAGTCTGCTAACGTTGACACAGTTGTTACAACGGACACTCACCGTCTAATCAGGCTGGGATGCACATTGCATGGCAAAACAGGGCTGAAAAAAACGGAGTTTCCAGTCCCAGCCATAAACGACTTTGACCCATTCAAAAGTGCGATAGCCTTTAGAGAAGGCACAGCCACCGTCTTAGTCTCCAATGCACCTGAGTTTAGGCTGGGTGACCAAACGTTCGGTCCTTACAAAAATCAGAAAATTGAGTTGCCAACGGCAGCTGCTGTGCTCCTGATTTGCAGAAAAAGAGCAGAGGTAATAGAATAGAAATGTACAGTCAATTGTATGAAATTTGGAAACAAGAACTCGAAGACGCTGAACTGGCTAAGCTTCCACCAGACTTTTACACGGGAATCGTTGAATATGTGAAAAAGCTCAAAGAAGAAAGCAGAATGCTCGACAAAAGAACGGTAAAGGCGAATCTTCTCAGAAAAGAAATGCAGAATATGAAACTCATGATATGGGAACTGATTTGGGTAAGATGTCGGAAGATTGTCAACAAAGCAGCGAAGGGTGAAGATGTCTCTCGAGAAGCATTGACGGCTGAGGAAGAACAGATTTATGGGAAGATTTCACCGTTGGTTGAGACCGCATCGAATTTTGCCACAGAAATCTTGCATGGACATGAGCCTCGAACCATAACTGACCTAAGGCACAAGAGGATTACCGTGCGTATATTAAATGATGTTCCTGCAATAGTTGGTGCGGACATGAAAACTTATGGGCCATTCAGGACTGAGGATGTTGCATCCTTGCCTGTTGAGAACGCTAAGATTCTCGTTAGACAGGGTTTGGCCGAAAAGATCGTAGTAGGCTAGTCAACTGCGCGTGCCATCTCCACGGTATGTTACATGAATATTTTTGGGGCGTACGAGCTTTTTTAGGTTTTGCATCACTACAACATTCTATCCAAACGCGATGTTTATGGATACAGCTTTAGGGCTTCTCAGAAGCTTGTGTGCCATTCGGCATCTATTCGAGTTGAACGAAGAAAGCGAAAAAGTATAAGAACATGTGTGGTTTTCTTTATGCGAAGTTAGCCGTGATGGATTTGAACGTTCCGAAAGGGGTCAGGACATATTGCCCAAAGTGTAAACAGCATCAGGCTCACACTGTCACTCTTTACAAGGTTGGCAAGCCGAGAGCCTTGGCTAAAGGTGCGCGTCAACACGCGCGAAAAAAGAGAGGTTACGGTGGGCAGAAGTATCCGCTTCAGAGAGAGTTTGCGAAGACAACGAAGAAGCAGACTTTGAAGTTGAAATGCAGGGTCTGCGGTTTCATGAGGCATAAGGACGGTATACGGCTGAGGAAATTGGCTATTGTGTGATTGTTTAGAGATGATGTCTATGTCTGATTGGGAAAGACTCATTCCAAGACCAAGAAGCAGTTTCGTCCGAGTAAAGTGTCTGAAATGCGGGAACGAACAAATAGTTTTCAGCAGCGCAGTTAACAAAGTGAATTGCAACGTTTGTGGAATTGAACTTGCCGAACCGTCAAGCGGGAAAGCAAAGATCAAGGGCGAAATAGTCGCGGTTTTCGAGTAGGGATGAAGGTCGCGATGGCGCTTAGGAAGTTGGAGTGGCCCGAGACTGGCGACTTGGTGATGGCCACTGTGGAAACCGTCACGGATTTCGGTGCTTATGTAAAATTAGATGAATATAACAAGAAAGGGTTACTACACGTTTCCGAAATATCTTCATCTTGGATTCGAAACATCCGCGATTTTGTCCGCGAGGGACAGAAGCTTGTTTTAAAGGTTTTGCGTGTCGACCCTGAAAAAGGGCACGTAGACTTGTCCCTGAGACGAGTGACGAAGAGAGAAAAAATTGAGAAGACAATGGCTTGGAAAAAGGAGAGGAAAGCCGAAGCTTTGATTCGAGGCGTCGCCGAGAAAACTGGTATATCCTTACAGGAGATTTACGACAAAGCTGGAACCCTCATGGAAAACGAATACGGATTGTACGAGGGTTTCGAAAAAGCCGTAAAAGAAGGCGCGGAATCTCTGATGAAAATAGGTGTGCCTGAAGAGATTGCCAAAGCGATTCTTGAGGTCGGTCAGGAAAGGATACGCGTGCCAATGGTCAGAGTAAAAGGACTGGTCGAACTTCGATGCATAAAGCCGAATGGAGTGAAAATCATAAGGGAAGCTTTTTCAAACGCTAGGAAAACAGAAAAGCTTGGCAGCACGAAGCTTCGTTTTTATGTGATTGCCGCTCCGAAATACAGCATTGAAGTTTTGGCTGAGGACTACAAGCATGCTGAAGACACATTTCAAAGGGTAGCCCAAAACGTGGTTTCAAACGTCACCAAAGCTGGTGGACAGGGCAGCTTTAAGAGGGAAAAGTGATGGTCTGGCTGTTGAGGAGATGTGAGCAGTGTGAAGGTTACACACTGAAGAAGGGCGTATGCCCATATTGCGGCGGAGGGGTTAGAGTGCCGCACCCGCCAAAATTCTCACCTGATGACAAATATCTCAAGTACCGGATGGCCTTGAAGCTGGAGAGTGAAAACGAGTGAAGGAGACAGTCATCAAAGAACTCAAGAAGGTCGATCTGAACAACCCCGTCCTAATCGAGGGGTTACCGGGCTTAGGGCTCGTCGGCAAAATCGCCATACGCTATTTAGTAAAGGGGTTGAAGGCAGAAAAGTTGGCTTACATTTATTCACCGCACTTCCCATACTTTGTGCTTGTGAGCAAGAAAGGAAACGTACGGCTCTTGCGTGGAACATTCTATTTCTGGAAGAACAAGAACAGAAAGAACGACTTCATTCTCTTCACGGGTGACAGTCAAGCACAAACGATTGAAGGGCAATACGAGATTTCTAACAGCATTTTGGGCTTTGCTAAGAAATGTAACGTGAAGACCATCATAACGATAGGTGGTTACCGGATGGAAGCCAAGGACAAGCCGAAAGTTGTCGCCGCTGCGACAAACCAAGAGTTACTGACCAAAGCACTACAGGCTGGTGCTGAGATCAGTCCGACAGGAAGCCCTATCGTGGGCACTGCTGGTCTAATCTTAGGCCTCTCTCATTTCAAGAAGATCGATGCTCTCTGCCTCTTGGGAGAAACGCGTGGATACCTGCCAGATCCGAAGTCGGCCAAAAGTGTCTTGGAAGTGTTACAATCACTCCTTGGTTTTGATGTAAGCTCGACTGGACTCGACGAGGAAATTGTCAAAGCAGACAAGATGGTTACACGTTTGCAGAAGATTGAAGAAAAGAGAACGTTGGAAGCTGAGGAAACACGGAAAGAAGAGGACAAGAAAGTAACATACATTTCCTAGGTACCATTAAGAGACCATTTCTTGCTTGATTATTCGCACGATTCTTTCGGCAGCTCTGCTATCTCCATAGGGGGATATCTTCGGCAAGGTTCTTGGCCGTTCCAATGTCGTTTTCATTTTTTCTAGTATTATTTCTTTTTCTATGCCAACTACTTGCGCGAAGCCCGCGCTCACAGCCTCAGGCCTTTCGGTGGAGAGGCGCATGACCAAAACAGGTTTCCTGATGCATGGTGCCGTCGCCTCTTCTTGTATCCCTCCAGAATCGGTCAGTATCATTTCACAGTTCTTCATCAAAACGAGGAAATCTAGGTAGCCGAGCGGTGGCAAGATCTGCACATTTTCTGACTTCATGATCTTGTCATAGATCCTGTTTTGCCGCAGTCTTTTCTTGGTGCGTGGATGCATTGGGTAAACAACTGGGATAGGTGCCTCAGCAAGGACTTCTATGAAGTTATTTAGAACAAGCAGGTCGTCTACGTTCTCCGCCCTGTGAGCCGTTGCTAAAGCAAATCTTTTAAAATCAATGCACTTTAATATTTTTGATTTTTTCTCTGCCAATGGCAGGTGCTGGGTCACTGCATCTATCACCGTGTTTCCAGTGAGGTAGATTTTGCCCCACACATTCTCTTTTTCAAGGTTGTTCTCGGCCGTTTTGGTGGGTGCAAACAAGTACGATGAGATGTGATCCGTTAAGCGTCTGTTGTGTTCCTCCGGCATGCGTAGGTCATGACTTCTGAGTCCTGCTTCAACGTGTCCTACGGGCGTTCCAAGCTTAACCGCAGCCAAGGCCGTGGCTAGCACTCCGTTTGTGTCTCCTTCAGCCAAAACTAGTGAGTGCAGAGTCCTCATTAGTAGTTGTTCCATGCGGATCATTATCTGGGCCGTTTGTGCACCTTGAGAGAATGTTTTCAGTTTATATCCGTAATCAGGTTTTGGGAGCCCAAGGTCTTCAATGAATTGTTGCGACATGTTATAATCATAGTGTTGGCCGCAGTGCACGAACGTGAAGGGCACGTTACCTCTCCGCAAGGCTCTGATAAGAGGTGCCATTTTTATTATCTCAGGACGTGTTCCCACAACGACCATTACGGGTTTCATCAGATATTCACGAATGCAACATTTGAGAATTCATGTCTTTTAACGTTTCCCAGAAGATAGAATCACTACGTACGCCGCTGAAGTTTAATTGAAGCATGCGCGCCTGCCATGAATCGTGGCATAATAATGGGTGATGCCAATATCATGGTGATTATCGATCGCTCCGTCTCAGGCTTGCTATGTGCTAGGAAAGTCGAGCAGCTAGCATTTTATGTCTTTTTCAGGTAGCCTTGTCTGGGTTCGTAAATTGTTCCTTCGCGTAGCAGTTGTCCTACGAGACGGTCTGTATCTCCTCTTGGAATCTTGTATTTCGTTTCAAGCTCGTCTAACAGTGCTGCTCTTTCGACCATTCCTGTTTCTTTTTCCATTTCCATCAGAGCTGAGAGAATTATTTGCAGTCGATCTCTCATGCTTTTTGGTTTTCCTGTCATAATGATGTCTATGTCTATTTTGTACGAGGATAGATCTATGCCGACTTCTTCGAGTGATCTTTTCATGATTGCGACTGCGGCTTCTGCGTCTTCAGCTGTTACTTCCTTTCTGAGAGCCACCCGGGCTCTTGCTTCGGCTGTGCGTACGAGGGACTCCAGCTGCCGTGCGGTAATTGCTACGGGTGAACCTTCTGCTTCGCTGGCTGAACGCATCGCCAGGTAGAAATCCTTGAGACGTTTTAGAGCTTCTTGGCCTAGAACAGGCTTTACTCCTTTGGCGTAGCCGATGTATTTTCGCAAGAGTTCCACGGGTATGGGTGGTTCAACAGGGCTGGAACCTTTTCTGTGGATTTCGAGGATGTGTTCCGACATCTTGCTGTCTGATTCCTTGTTCGGTACATCCCTCAATACAAAGATCAAATCGAACCTGGAGAGTATTGTGACTGGCAAAGAGATGTTTTCAGCTACAGTGCGATGCGGTTCGTATCTTCCCAATGAAGGATTTGCAGCGGCAAGTATTGCTGTTCGGGCGTTGAGTGTGGCAACAATGCCGCCTTTTGCAACTGAAACGGTGTGCTGTTCCATAGCTTCATGAATGGCCACTCTGTCTTCTGGGCGCATCTTATCCATTTCGTCTATGCATGCAATTCCTTTGTCAGCCAGCACCAGGGCTCCGGCTTCAAGGCTCATTCCGCCCCCTTTTTCTCGGATGACTGCGGCGGTCAGGCCTGCAGCTGTGGTGCCCCGTCCAGAAGTGTATAGCCCGCGTGGTGCGATTCGTGCTACGTACTGCAGTAATTGAGATTTTGCAGTTCCAGGGTCTCCGACTATAAGTGCGTTTAGTTCCCCTCTTATCGAGATGTCTGGGAGAGTCTTTGGCACACCTCCGAATAGGAGGTACATTATCGCCTCTTTGATGTGATCATAGCCGTAGATTGACGGGGCTATCGAGCTTATGATTTTGCGATGCACCCAAGGATCCTTTGCGAGTTCGAGGATTTTTTCTTCTTCCTCTGGTGATGGAAGTGCTGTTTCGGGTTCTTTGCCCAGAACCTCAATCGAGTTGGCGTCCAAGTGTAGAATGAAGGTGCGAAGTTTTCCGACCCCTGGCAGTGTTGGCGCGAGAGCGTGTACTTCTCCAACTATGGAAACGTCGTCGCCAGGTCTTGCGATGTCAACGATTTCGCTTCCTATCAGTTTGATGCTCAGCGTCCTTGGCAGTTGTCCAGGTGGCAAGTCTTCGGGTCTTTCTTGCGCTCTTAGATCTTGAGAGTCTATGAAGGTCGATTCATCTTGGACGAATTCGAATGGGCCTTTTGATCCGCAATCTGGGCTGCTGCATTCGAAAGGTGCTTTCACGTACGTGCCTGTCTGGTTCACGGGATTTAACGTCCCGCATCTCTTGCATTTGAATGCTGCTTGCATTACCATGGGGCGGACTGGTGATGAACGAACTACGATTCCTTCAACCATTACGAGTCTGCCAATCTGCTGTGAACCAAGTTTACGCAACGGCGCTGCTTCTAACAGCCGCACGATCCGAACGTTTACCGTTGCGGCTTTTTCGGCGTATTCTGGATCTTCTATCTGCAGTTGCGCGTAAGCAGCGTTGTTGGCATGCTTAAGGTATTCGTCGGGTTTTTCCAGAAGCTCCTCGGCAAGCCTTTGATCAAAGGCCAGAAGATCTTCAAAACCAACCGTCAACGATGTCGTGCCTGCTACCGCCATCTGTGAGATTCTTTGACGGTATCGTTCGGTTTTTAGGAAATCTTGGAATCGTTCTTGTGGGTCTATCGCTTCTAGTTCTTCAGTCATTTGCGTCCCTCTTGCTGTTCTATGATTTGGGTCTTCCACTGACTGATAAGTTTGAACAGTTTTTCATAAAGAAACTTTTCTTCGTCTGCAAGATTTCTGAGCGCACTTTCTGTTTGAGCAGGAATGGAGGCGATTGAGATGATTTTCTTCAGTCTTGAGTTTATGATATCCTGAGCCAGTTGTCTGACTCTTTCGTGTTCCCGCATTTTTTCAGGATCTCTCACAATTTCTGCTTTCAATTTTGTGAGGTATCTTCGAACCTTTGGGTAGAAATTTTCAGGCAGTCTAGATATTTGGCCAGGGCTTTGTATGCGTTCAGTCCATTGGATCTTGTTAAGCTTGGCCGCGTCCACTTGTTCTTCTTCACGAAAATGGGCGATTCCGGATTTTTCAAGCTCCAAGGCTACCCAGTAATAAACTTCGTATTCGTTTCCTTCCTCAAAAAGGTCCACGCTTAGGCCTCCGAGTTTGATTTCAGGGCAAGTTCTGTTTGCAATTACCTTCACTAGCGAGTTTTCAAAACAGAAATCTTGGAGCTCAATTTTTGACGTGACAGTTCGTGGCATCTTCTTCTCCTTCTCAACCCTCGGTATTGTGGTCTCTCGATACAGGACAACATATGAATGCTGCTGTTTAAAAGTTTAGATTAAAGAGCTTGACAGGATTCAAGATTGTGCGATTCTGCTTTTAGAGAAAAAATTGAAAGAGAGAGCGTATTTTTCATGTCACTATGGCCAAAGGCCCAGAGTCTTTATTGCTTCCGCAACTCTTCCCACACCAAGCATCAGAGCGGCTGTGCGCATGTCGCTTTCTTCTTTCTTTGCTGTTCTATGGACATCATTGAATGCTTTGACCATTTTGCTTTCCAATTTCCTGTTCACATCTTCCAACGACCAGCGTTCGCGTGTCAGATTTTGAACCCACTCAAAATAGCTCGCTGTGACTCCGCCCGAGTTCGCTAGGATGTCTGGAATGAGGACTATTCCTTTTTCGTGAAGCGCTTTGTCAGCTTCAGGCGTTGTTGGTCCGTTTGCTCCCTCAGCTACTATCTTTGCCTCTATTCTGTTTACGTTTGTTTTCGTTATCTGGTTTTCCAGTGCTGCAGGTATTAGTATGTCACATTTTGTTTCAAGTATCTCTTTGTTTGTGACGTTTTCGCTTCCTTCGAAGTTAGTGACAGATCCAGTTTTAGACTTATGTTCATAGACTCTGTAAGGGTTCAAACCTTTGGAAGAGCAGATTCCACCAGTTGAATCGCTCACTGCCAATATCTTGCACCCCAAGTCGTATGCTATCTTGGCAGCGTTCCAGCCTACGTTGCCAAAGCCTTGAACCGCGGCTGTGGCTCCTTTCAGCTTCAGGCCAGTTTGTTTGGCGGCTTCTCTTGCGCAAACGACGACGCCTAGCGAGGTCGCTTCTGATCTTCCTTCTGAGCCGCCTATGCTGAGGGGTTTTCCGGTGACGCATTCTGGGACGCTGTAGCCCCTTATCTGGCTGTAGGTGTCCATTATCCATGCCATGGTTTGGGCGTCTGTGTAGACGTCGGGAGCTGGCACATCGCGGTATGGGCCGATGAAATCGTAGAGCAAGCTCGTATACCGTCTTGTCATTCTTTCTAGCTCGCCCTTTGACATTTTCTTCGGGTTACAGCAGACTCCTCCTTTCGCTCCGCCGTAGGGAATGTCTACCACTGCGCATTTCCACGTCATCCACATTGCCAGTGCGGCCACTTCGTCCAATGTGACCTTCGGATGGTATCTTATTCCTCCTTTGAATGGCCCCCTCGCATCCCAATGTTGCACGCGGCAACCACTGAAAACGCTTATGTTCCCGTCGTCCATTTTCACTGAAATGGAGACGATGAGTGACCGTTTTGGATTTGCCAACATTTCACGTAATCCTGAGTCAAGTTTCAATCTTTCCGCTGCTATTGTCAGCTGCTCTAGGGCGACAGACAGTGCCGTTTGTGTTCCTGCCACGGACAATTCCTTCAGTTCCTATGGCTGAGGCTTTAATGCATTTAAGCGTTGCCTAAAAAATCAAAAAAAGGAGGGTATGTTATTCGAGGATTCTTTCGATCGCGTCTTTTTCTACTTCGTCGGCCATTGGTATGCCTGTAACCTTAGCGGCTCTTTCGGACAGGCTCATCAGATCATTTCTGTTGACGAGTTCCAGTTTCCATTTTCTGTTTCCAGCTAAGAGCTGCTTTAGTCCGACGCCTACCCGGTCGGTTAGATAAGTGTAGAGTCCTATGGCTTCCCAGGGTATTTCTTTGAAGCGTGTCCCGTATTTTGCCTTCAGTTCCGGCGTAGCGATGAAGAACTTCTCGGGTGTAGCGCCAAACTTGTCGGCGAAGGCTTTTGGCAGTTTGCCTTCTTCCGATAGTTGCTTGAAATAGCTGGACTTCATGACTGCGGTTATTGGTGAACGTCCCAGCAGAACGGCTTTCACGAACGGGCCGTTTCCGAAGTTGCTCATTGCTATCGCCTTGAACATGGATGTTTCTTCTATGAATCCGCCGGCCATTATTAGGTCTGGAACGTAGCGTCCTTTCTTTTTCAGTATTTGTGCGCATCTTAGGACTATGGTTTCTAGGTAGACTGTGGGGATGCTCATTTCGTCCATCATTGGTACCGGGCTCATGCCTGTTCCGCCTCCGGCTCCGTCGAAGGAAACGTAGTCGATTTTGGCTTCTGATGCCATCTTCATCGTGTAAGCGACAGCTGACGGTCTGTATGCTCCTGTTTTGAGTGTTACGTGTTTTGCCCCTTGCTTCCTCAGCCATTCAATGTCTTCTATGAAGCTCTTCTCTTTGGGTATGCCTACTCTGCTGTGTCTCTCGAAGGATTTGAACACGCCTTCTTTGAATGCTTTCTGAACATTGGGGTCTTCGGGGTCCGGGATGACTATGTAACCTCTTTTCTTTAGCAATATGGCCTTTTCCAGGTCTCGTACGCGCACTTCGCCTCCGATGGCCTTTGCACCCTGTCCCCATTTTCTTTCAATGACGTTCACTTCGAGTTTTGAAATGGCGTAGACATCGACACCTAGTCTCTGGTCTTCCACGTTTGTTTGTATGACTATCTCTCCATATTTTCCGTCCCAGAACTTTCGGAACAGGTCTACCCTACGCTTCAGTTCTTTAGATTGCGTGATCTTGCCGTTTGTAATCTGCGCCTCTGCGTCCATGCCGCCAACGTTTTCTCCCACTATCACTGATGTGCCAGCGAGAGCTGCACCTATTGCCAAGCCTTCCCAGTTGAGTCTTGCAACATCCGTTGAGCCAAATGCACCGTTTAAAATCGGAACTTTTAGCGGTATGCCTCCAACTTTTGTTTCCACGTTGACGTTTGGGAATATGGCAACGTCAGAGTTAGGCTCAATGCCTTGTGCTTCGAAAAGACCTGCCTGTATGTTGAAGTGTGACCAATCTAATCCGAAGTCTTTCAGAGCGCCTGCGGTACTGGTGCCGAACTGGACTGGTTCGGGATAAAGTGCTTCTCTTCCTCTGAAGGCGGATAGGCTTATCTCGCACAAGAATGGACAATCACGTATGCATAGGGGGCACATTCCGCTTGTCGGGCTTGTGTCTTTGACGCGTGTTTGGGTTCCGCTCGATGATTTGCCGTTTAAATAAGCACTGTTTTTGTGTACACGTTCTGACATTCTTCTCTCTCCTTTACATTTGCAAACTTTTGGACTAGGATGTTTGACTTAATCAGCATTTAAGCGTTACCTTGGAACGGCGTAGAAATGAACATTTATGAACATGGAACCGTAGCTGAGTTCGTTTTGTAAGACTTTGAACGTCTTCCCTTGGGCAAGTATCTGCGGCGCTTACAAGTCTGAGTTTGTCATACGCGAACGTTCAAGTCCCATTCTTCTTGGAAGCGTCAATAAGTTGTGATGTGCTCAATGGATGATTGGGGTCTTCAAACACGTCAATTCTTTGATGCAAGTATACTTTTATTAGTGCATGAAAATAACGTATAATCGGGAGGCTTGCTCGGATTGAGTTTTGAGATGTGGGCTGAAAAGTACAGGCCGAAGAGGCTGAGCGAGATCGTTGACCAGAAAGATATTGTTGAGCGACTGAAGAGCTTCACGAAATCCAGAAACGTGCCACACTGCATTTTTGCAGGGCCGCCGGGCACTGGGAAAACCACTGCAGCTCTTTGCTTGGCAAGAGACCTTTACGGTGATGCTTATAGAGAGCACACGATGGAGTTGAATGCGAGCGACGAGAGAGGAATTGATGTTGTTAGGGAGAAAGTGAAGACTTTTGCGAGAGTGAAATCGATTGGAGAGGTTCCGTTTAAAATAATGATTTTGGATGAGGCAGACAACATGACTTCGGATGCTCAGCAAGCCCTGAGGCGCACGATGGAGCGTTACACAGAGACGTGCCGGTTCATCATGTGCGCCAATTATAGTGGAAAAATAATAGAGCCTATCCAATCCAGATGTGCCCCTTTCCGCTTCACCTATCTGCCGAGAGAAGCGCACGATTCTTACTTGAAAGAGATAGCTGAAAAAGAAAAATTGAAGCTGTCAAGTGAGGGTTTGGATGCCATTTTCGAGATTTGCGGTGGAGACCTGAGAAAGGCCATCAACACTCTGCAGAGCGCGGCTTCGTTAGGCAAACCTGTAGACGCAAAAGTCATCTATTCAATCACTGGAAAAGCCAGCCCTGCAGACGTGCAAAAGATGGTAAAAACTGCCATGGACGGCGACTTCCTTGAAGCAAGAAAACAGTTGCGTGACATGATCCAGAAATACGGGGTAGCCGGAAGCGACGTGATCCGTCAGATTCACACGGAAATCTTCAGAGCTGAGCTTCCTGAGCAGTGGAAGATAAAACTGGCTGACGTTGTGGGAGAGGCGGATTTCAGGCTAGTTGAAGGCGCTGATGAAGAGATTCAGTTAAGCGCCTTGCTGGCTAGGCTCGTTGAAGCTGGCTACGATTTGAAAAACGCAAGATAGGTGCACAGTCTTGCACTATGCTTGGACTGCTGAGCACAAACCCAAATCACTAACCGAGATCATTGGGAATGCTGACTCGATTCAAAAGCTCGTCGACTGGGTAAAATCTTGGGAAAAAGGCGTTCCTAAGAAGAGAGCCGCCTTTCTTTATGGGCCGCCGGGCGTGGGGAAAACGGTCACGGTGGAAGCATTGGTCCATGATTGTGACATGGAATTCGTGGAGAAAAACGCGAGCGATTATCGGACTGAGGAGGCAATAAACCGGTTTGCAGGGCTAGCCTCACAATACGGGTCACTGTTTGGTGAAAAGAGAATAATTCTTCTGGATGAATTGGACGGGTTAACCGGGACTTCAGACAGAGGCGGGGTAAAGGCGATAACCGACGTAGTCAAAGATGCCCAGTGCCCAATAGTCTTGATTGCCAACAGCGCATATGACCCTCGCTTCTCCAATCTACGTAGCTACTGCCTTTTGATAGAGTTTAAGAAGCCGCCGGCAGGCGAGGTTGCGAAGCGTTTGAAGCTGATAAGTGAAGACGAGGGGATTCAAGCAGGCGACGCTGCGTTGAAGTTCATCGCTCAACGCTCAGGAGGCGACGTGCGTTCGGCAGTGAACGATCTTCAAGCGCTGGGTCAAGGTAAGAAAGAGTTGACCTATGACGACGTCTCTTGGCTGGGTTACCGAGATAGGCAGGACAGCATCTTCAACGTGTTAAGGATGATACTCTACGGAAAAACCTGCGCTAGCACAAAGCAGGCTATCAACATGGTAGACGTCGACACTGACATGCTTTTCGAGTGGATATACGAGAATGTCCCCGCACACCTGACAGACCCGCATGACCTAGCTGACGCGATGGGTGCACTGTCTGTTGCGGATGTTTATCGCGGCAGAATCCGGGCAACTCAAGACTGGGGTTTCATGCGCTACGTGACAGATTACATGACTGCTGGCGTAGCTTTGGCTAGAAAGAACACCAAAACATCAGGATGGATCCCGTTCAAATTTCCAGAACGCATACAGATGCTGTCGCGTTCCAGAGCAGAACGCGCTATGCAGTTTAGCATAGGTGCCAAGGTTAAACGGAAAAGCCACATTTCAGCTAAAAGAGCCTCAAAGGAAATAGTTCCCTACCTAAAGATAATTTTTGGAAATAACGCCGAGATGGCGGCTGGGCTGGCGAAGTGGCTGGACTTGGATCGGGAAATGGTTGAGTACCTGGTCGGTAGCGAGGAAAAAGCTGAACCGATCATCAAACTTATGGGTTGAGGACCGTTCGTCCTTGCTAATGTATTTTGCTTCCTTGTGCTATGTCTTTTTCAGGCTGCAAAACCACAACGTTGCCCTTTTCGTCTTCAGCCGCGAATATCATGCACTGGGATTCGACGCCCATTAGCTTGCGTCGCTGAAGGTTGAGAATAAAGGCGCATTTTTTGCCCACGAGATCCTCGGGCTTGTACCATTGTAAGAGTCCAGCAACGGCTTGTCTCTTTTCAGTTCCAAAATCAACGATCATTCTTATGAGGCTTCGTGAGCTTGGGATTTGGTTGGCTTCTATTATTTCTCCAACGCGGAGATCGAGTTTTTGAAATTCATCAAAGGAGATTTCCAATTCTTAGTCACTGTTTTTCAGTTTTCACGCGGACTGAGCTATTAAGTTTTGTGCGCTTTTCTTCTGCGATTTATTTTTTCTACCGCTCTCGCAACACCTTCCCAGCCTTCGACGGACTTTGAATAGACTATTTCCAAAGCTTCCTTCGAAGTCATTCTGAACAGTTCCTGACCGACAGCTCTTCTTGAAAGGTATCCTGCCGCGTTCAAGATTTCGCTGTTCAACCGTGAATCTGTCGAGTCTGCCAAGTGGCAGATTAAAGCCTCAATAGTCTTCGGTCTTATCGGGCTGGCCTCCCCATGGTGAGCAGACACAATGTGGACCAGTTCTAAGGGGAAGCCCCTTCGTACAAGCTCTGAAGTTGCAAGTGATAGGTGGTCTAGGTAGTCGGCTAAGCGTGTTGAGCTGTAGCTTCCGTTCTTGTTGATAGAGTATGTTGCTGGTTTGAAAATGTCGTGTAACAGGACGCCGGATATAATAAGGTCACGGTTTACATTACCGTTATATATCTTCTCCACGGAGTCGCACATTGCTAATGCGAGGTTTGCTGTTGAAGCAACGTGTTCAACGTATCCGCCAGGGTAGCTGTGGTGACGTGATATTCCGGCTGGCGATGTTTCAAGAGGCAAACCTGAGTATGTTTCCCCGTTGATCTCGATAGTGGGGTTTTTCAACAATTCAATGACCTTCTTACGAAGGGGTTCGCTGCGAATCTTTCTTGCTATCGCACTGAGTTTTGAGTTTAGCAATTTGTTCACTATCACGGGTTTTAACTGTTGAGAGGATATTGATTTTTCGTTTTTCGTTTGTTGCTATTCTGTGGGCTGTGAGAATGGGTTCTGGTATGCGGTTATTTTTGGCGCAGTGTTTGACTATTTTGACGGCGGTTTCGAGCGAGACCCTGTTTCCAACGCTGACATAGACCGGCCTGCACCCGCTCTTCGTGATAACAGCCGCGCCAACGGTCTTTTGGTCAGACTCGATGAGGTTGGCTTCTACTCTGGATATGACCGTTTTGACTTCGCCAATCAGTCTGCTTTTTGCAACACCGATAGCTGGTTTTCTCAAAACGAGTCCAAGATGGCTTGCAAATCCGCAGTGATAAGGGTGCGCAAAACCGTAACCGTCTACTAGGAACAGATCCGGTTGTGCGTGGAGTTTTCGGATGCACAGAACAGCGGGTCTTATTTCTCTGAAGGAAAGTAAGGTTGGAACGTAGGGAAAGCGAGTTTTGCAGAAGGCTGTTTGCTTTTCCACAAGCTTGAGAGAGTCATAGTCAAGGACGGCCACAGCTCCTATGGACACGTCATCAGCATAGGCGACGTCTACCCCCGCCACTAACTGGATTTTCTTGGGTAATTTGTCCTCGCAAATAATCTTCTCGGACATGCGTAGCTGAGCTTCATGGGCTTTCTTAGCGGAAAAACCGCGTCTATTGCTGTCCTCATCCATGTTTTTTTGCGGCGCACCTTTGGGTTCATTTCTTGCTTTTTGCGTGTTTTTCAAACTGTCTCAGATGCTTCTCAAGCTGGTTTCTCCGGATTTCTTGGGTTACGTCTCCACGGGTGATCTCGATGATTTTTCTGGCAACGTCGCATTTTCTTCTCAGACCTGGAACAAGCATGTAAGATTCGTCCATAGCCATGAGTTCGATGTAGATTTGGTCCATTGTTTGCAAGTATTGTTCACCTTTCTTGGTGTCGCCTTCGCGCAGAGCATCCAGCGCTGCACGTCTGCATTCGCCTATTACATCGGCCAGTCCAAGCACGTAATCGTCTGAAGGGGCATCAATTTCCTTAGGTGTTATGAACCTCGATTCCTGGATTAGCTTCAGGAATATGTTTGCTTCTGAGTATTCTTGAAGCGTAGCGCTGTATAGACCGCAATAAATGATGCTGGGATGCGTGGCTGAGAGGTTGTTGACCTTTGAAATGGTTTTGCGTGCTTTTTCAATGAATTTTTCTGCTTCTTTCAACCTTTTTTGGTGAATGAGAAGTATTGCCTGTTTCGAAAGGCTTGTTGCTTTTCTTAGATATCCGTAAGTTGTTTCTCGCACTTTGTCCTTGTACATCAGCTCTTTTCTAGTTTCGCTTAGGACAGTTCTCAGAGTGTCCATTATGTTAGCACCTTGTTCAAGGATGGAATATGAAGAATAAACAAGTATTTTATCGTATCCTCAAAAATAGGGACGGGTGATTGCTGTCCTCTGCAGTGCTTACTCATTGCTCAAGTACTGGTTCTTTCCATTTCTCTACAAGCAGTCTGCTGTCGCCGCTTGGTTTGAAGGACACCTTTACGAATATAGAGTCGGAGCCTTTGAACGGGAACATGCTGTCTTCGGCTAAGTCTTTTGGCAGGTAGATGAGGTATTTGCCGTCTTTTCTTCTGAATAGGCGCCCTCTTCCGTCATTAACCATCTGTTAACACCTCGATTCAATCTTTGGTTCAAGAGCAAGGGTAATGCCTGAGGAAATATTTAAGCTTTGTTCTCATTTGATTCAAGAAGAAGTACCCAAGAAAAGCCGAAGTCTAAAAACTTGACTTAATTGCAACGAATATTATCCGTTGCCAAATTTTCTTGAACTCTCGAGTTTGCTTAGAAGTACAACGCGGCTTTCTGTAGATTCATTGGTTAGATTGTAATCAGTCAGGTTTGCAAGTTGCTTTGAGAATTCGCGTATCTCATCGTGGCTTGGCGTGTTTTGATAGCCTAGGCGCTTTCTAGAAAACCCAACATGCATGTAGGCTTTTACTTCGATGTGTGTTGGCTCCGCTTTTCTGATGAGCCCGGCGTAGCCCTGTATGTTTCTCATATTCAAGCCACGCACAGACGTTATACGTATTACTGTTGGGCATTTGAAGTTGGGCAAATTGTCCAAAGTTTTGTTTAGTTCTTCCCAACCTCTTGAGATTTGAGGGCGGCACACTTTTTTGAACGTCTCTTTGTCTGGGGCGCAGACGGAAATGTAGAGTTGTGTGGGTTCTTCGCTCAGCTTTGCTAAAGCTGAGGGCATCGTTCCGTTCGAAACAAGAAAGGTCGTGAATGCATTCTTGTGGAAGCTTCTAATCAGTTCGCCGATGTGGCTGTAGAGTGTCGGTTCGCCGGTCAGGCTTATGGCCACATGTTTGGGGTTCAGGGCTTCTCTTAATTTCTGCTTGTTTGCTTTTGGGTTGTCTTTGTATCCGCTTAGAATCGCATGTTGTGCTCTAATGCTTTCTTCTACGATTTCCTCGGGAGAATCCCATTTGGGCAATCTGAGTTCATTCCATGAGGTTTGGAGGTCTCCGCTTTGAGCTCTCCAACAGAAAAGGCACTGTTGTGTACAGTAGAAGGCGGTAGGTGTCATTTGTATGCATTGATCTGTTTTTATTCCGTAGAACTTTTGTTTGTAGCACGGTCGGTCGTGGATCAAGGTTTCGTAGAGCCATCTGCACCTTTTGACAGCTGAATGTCTGCCAACAAAATGGTATTTCTGTTTCTTTAAATCGTCGATGAGGGTGGCCGGGACATATGTTTCCAACGTAATCACTTTCAAGCGTGTTGCGCGGATGTCTTAGAGGGGGAGAAGCGAGATGAAGGCAGTGTCACTTGTCAAAGCAGTATTGGACTTTCTGAAACTCGGCAGCTAGTCTCGCTACATCCTTCTTGATGGCCTCTGGGTTCTCTCCGTCCATGACTGTTCTCTTGATGAGTCCGGCTATTTTCAACATTTCTGTCTCTTTCATTCCGCGTCTGGTGACCTCGCAAGTGCCAAATCTGATTACGCAGTCTGCGATTATGTTTGCGCGTTGAAGCTTTTCTGCAACGGCTCTGCCTTTTTCATAGTCTCCGTAGTCCACGATGGCCTGGTGTGACTGCGTGAACCCTAAGTGTTGGCAAACAACTGGGAAGCCGTAGTCATACAGTGCTTTGGCCAAGGATTTTGAGTTGCGAACAATCTGTGTTGCGTACGCTTTGCCGAAATTCTTCATTTCGACCAAAGCTAACGTCAGAGCTGCGATGCGGTTCCAATGGGCGTTGTCTACGAAAGCAGGATAAATCTTCTCTTTCAAAAGTTCTCCAAGGTCTCTGTTTGCCAGCAGTATGCCTCCTTGGGGGCCGAAAAAGCTTTTGTGCGTTGAGCCGAACAGGGCTTGTGCGCCTTCCCGCAGTGGATCCTGGAACTGTTCGCCAGCAATGAGTCCCAAAACGTGCGAGCCGTCAAATCCCACGATTGCACCGGTTTCGCGGGCAACTTTCGCTAAGTCCTTTACAGGATGTGGAAAGTTGATTAGGCTTGCCCCGAAAATCACAACTTTAGGCTTGATGTTGCTAATTGTTTCTTTTGCTTCTGGAACTTTTATGTTCATATCATTCTTTGAGAATGGAAAAGGAACAGCCTTAAGCTTAAGAAGTTCGGCCAAACCGGGCTTCCACATGCCTGGGTATCCGCCATGTTCGGGAGAAACGCAAAGGAGTTTGTCGCCTGGCTCTGTTAAATTGGCCAGTACGATAAGATCGGCAATGTGTCCTGAAAGGGGACGTAAGTCCGCGGTTTGAGCTTTGAAAAGTTCTCTTGCGACTTTTTCGCCGTATTGTTCGATCTCGTCGGTGAACTGTGTGCCCATGTAGAAGTGGTCTCTTGCAGTGTAGCGATGCGCGAGCTCTGAGCTTAGCAAGCTTCTGACTGATGGGCTCATGACGTTTTCAGAGGGGATGAGATTCAAACATTGCTTTCCGCGCCATTCTTCGTGCTTTCTAACTAGACTTATGATTTCATCAATCATATCGAACCACGTTAGAGGTTAGGAGTACTATTTGTTTGTGCACTTAAGTTGTTTTTCCTTGTCAAATCAAGATTCTCTAACTTGCCGTTCATATTCTGGGATAAGACGAGCATATCCTTCGACTTATGCGTGTGTTAGGCAAATTGGTAATATAATAAAAGGTAAAGTTTAAAATGCACCCAGTGTTAGAAATGTTCACAATCTTGGATGTGAAGTTCGAGGGAAGACGCTTGGCGAAAATTCAGCTTAGAACTAAACAGTTGGTATGTTTGTTTTTGATGTTAACTTCGATGGTGTTGAGTTTTTCATTCTTGCCTAGAGCTAAGGCTGGAATGGTGTTGTTCGCGGTAACTCCGGATACAGGAAATGTTGGTACGAACGTTACGTTGACGGCAAACCTCACAACAACAAATGGAAGATACAACATAACGTTTGACAACGTTGTTGAAGCCTTTGGAAACGCTACTGGAAACGATGTGACCGTCTCTTTTCTTGTTCCGGAGACCACTGTTGGTAGCCACGATGTGGCGGTAGTTGATGTGAATACGGGTGAGAATGCAACAGGGTATTTCGTTGTTTTATCGTCGTACTCCCTGAATGTCAGTGTGCCTGCACCGCCAGCGCAGCTGCAGGAAAATGACTCGGTGCCGATTTCCGTGAATGTAACTGGCGGGATATATAACAGCACGGTCGATGCTGAGATTACGGTCCAAACTCCGAATGGTACATCATACGTTCAAGACTTGGGCATTTCAACGTCAACCGTTGGAAGCGGCAATGCAACCTTAGTTTATCCAGGGAATTTTTCGGGGGGCGCCAACACAGACTACGTTGGTGACTACGAGGTTTCTTTCGACTTATCAAATGCCACGATGCCTTTCTTCGTGGGTTTGACGAATTCGACAGAGTATCATAGGATGGAGACAATTAACGTGAAGGCTGTCTATGCGCAGAACGAAACTGTTACGCTTACCGTGTCCGGCTTGGGCATATCTCCTGTGAATGTGACGGCTGACTCTGCGGGTTTAATCAATTATTCAAGCTGGACAGTGCCGAATACTGCTTCGATAGGCAACTACACGGTCAATATCGTTTCAGCATCGGGTCACACGGTGAAGACTCCGCAGGATACCCAGAACTTCACAGTTCCAGGTTTCGCTTTCAATGTGACCGCAAGGAACTTGGCTGGAGATTTGGTTCCGAACGTCGACGTTCGAGCCTTTGAGCATGAGGTGTCTGTCATCAACCGAACAACGAATTCGAATGGTCTCGCAGTGTTAACACTTGAGCTTGGAAACTTCACTTTGCAAGGGTATTTCCAGGGTGTGAAGGTTGGCGAACGTGAGGTTGAGGTCACCTACAATGAAACCTCGAACTTTCTTGATTTTATGGTCAATCTTACGAATTTGAACATTAGAGTTGTTTCTGTCGTGAATGGAGCTGAGATAGGCATCCCCGAAGTTGGGGTATACCTGACGCCGGGAGGTGTGGGGTTGAAGACGGACATCACTGGAAGCGTGATGGCTCATTCGCTGTTGCCCAATGCTACCTATGTTTTGAACGCGTCGCGATATAACATACCGTTCCCCAACGTGACAACGATTGCAAGTCTACTGGGGGTCGATGGAAACCCAGTGAATGTGTCCTATGTAAACATTACATGTCCCTCATTCACCTTGAAAGTTAATGCCTTCAAGGCAGATGGGCAGCCTTTCAGCAATGCTGTCGTGGAAGCTAAAGAGTTGTTGGGTGGGATTCATTATCACGGAAACACGGATTCGAACGGAACCGTCGCTTTCAGCGCTATTTTCGGTAAATATAATGTGGAAATTCATGATAGTGCGGGAAAGCAGCTTAACAGCACGGCCACAGACCTATTTCAAGATCAGAACGTGACTGTGTACTGTAATCTCTTCGACTTGAGCATTTCGGTTACTGTAACTGACTACTTTGGGCAACCCTTTCCAAACATAAACATAACGTTGCAGGGAAATGGTTCTGAACCGATTTCGAGTCGGACACAAGCCAATGGCATGGCCACGTTTGAAAACCTGATAGGTGATAGTTTCAGTATATCTGTTTACTTGTCGGAGCAGGGTCCGCCGACTGTGGTTGACAGTCTTCTTGTTGATGGTTCAACGGCAGTTCCAATCAGAATAAACAAGTACGTGTTGTTAGCGGGGTTCGTGGTTGAAACAAGTCAACTGGCGATTGCGGTCATCATTGTGCTGAGTCTAGTTCTGGTTCTTTCGTTGGAAGTCTACAGGAAAAGACGAAATAAGTCAAAGAAAATCGACAGTTGAAGCTAGGATAAGGAGTTTTGAAGAAAAAAGTTTATATGAAGTCTAGCGGAAGATATTGTTTGAGAGACTTAGCTAGCGATGTAGTTTTGTGAGAGAAATGATCAAAGGTCGTGCATGTGTTGGCAGAGGTTAAAGGTTGTTCTCCAACATGTCAATCCTTCAGGTGTGCGAAAGACGCAGCTGTCAACCGCAGGGATGCTGTGTGGTGCGGATGGACGGAAGAGACGTGTGATATCGCGGACTGCACATACGCTATGTGCATGAAAAGGCGGCTTTTGCCGAAGGGAGTTTGCGGAGAAACCATAAAAAGGAAGACTGTTGAGAAACAACCGGATGAAGTCATAGGTCCGACTGTAAAGCTTCGCGGCAGGGCGCTTCGCAAGATTGGAGAAAAGGAGATATTCTAAAGCGATCACTGGAGATTTCAAGTGCGACAGGACTAGGGGTCAGAAAGAAAGGCTTCCCCTATTTTTCCCCTTTTACTTGGCGGAGATACGTTTAACAACGGGCGGCTTCACTTTTCGCAGAATTCTGTAACCGCAAACTATGCATTTCGTTTCCCCACCGCGCATCTCCAGTTCTTCAGAAGGAACCTTTGATCCGCATCTCACACACTCGTAAACTATGCCCGTTGGTGTTCTTTCCATGCTATTTTCCTCTTCGTAACAAGGAAACCCATTTTGCTTTTAAATGTTTCCAGAGGATTCTATATTCCTGAGAAGAAGGGCACGCTTTGAGTAAACGCTTGAGAAACGCTCTTTCAGAAACTCTTCCTCCACAAAGCTTGGCTCATGTTTACAACTCGTATGACATTGTGGGTGACATAGCAATCATTCGTTTGACAGAAGCCTCTGAAGAATGCTGTCTAGAAATTGCAGATGCGGTTATGAAAGTTCATAAGAACGTCAAAACAGTGCTGGCTCAAACCAGTCCTGTTCATGGTGACTTCAGGCTGAGGAGATTCAAATTTGTTGCGGGTGAAAATGGAACGGTTACTACTCACAGAGAGCGGGGATGCCTATTCCTAGTTGACGTTGAGAAGGTCTATTTTTCACCCAGGCTTTCCCACGAGAGAATGCGAATTGCGAAACAGGTCGGAAACGGTGAAGTTGTACTGAACATGTTCGCTGGAGCTGGCTGCTTTTCCATACTTATTGCCAAGTACTCGAAGGCTGAAAAAGTGTATTCTATCGATGTTAATCCCTCGGCAGTTAGGTACATGCAGGAGAACATCAGACTGAACGGAGTGTACGGAAGAGTGTCCTCTATGCTTGGCGATGCTCAAGAAATTGTTGAAAGAAATCTGCGTCGCATTGCGGACAGGGTTCTCATGCCTCTGCCTGAGAAAGCCTTTGAATACTTGCCTCATGCTTTGTCGGCGCTCAAAAAGGCTGGAGGATGGGTTCATTATTACGATTTTGAATATGGCAAGAAAAAAGAGGATGCCATTGAGAGAGTCAGGTTGAGAGTTTCCGAGAGGTTTCAAAGCTTAGGTGCAGCCTTTCAGATTCGATTCGGCCGCGTTGTCAGAGCGACAGGTCCAAACTGGTACCAAGTAGTCTTGGACATCGAAGTTTCTGAACCACGCACGGCAAACAATAAGTGTGGTTTTAATGAAAGAGTTTTATAGTTTCGAAACAAAAGGAAATTGGAGGAATGACTTATCAAAAAGAAATTGATGGAAATATTAGCGTGTCCTATTGACAAGGAACACCCGTTGGAACTGTTTGTGTTTGAAGAGAAAGAGGAAATTGTGGAAGGGCTGATTGTCTGTCCGAAATGTTCAAGGTGGTACCCGATACGTGACGAGATTCCTGAAATGCTACCGGACGAGATGCGAAGCGAAAAGGAGGATTTGCCATTTCTGAAGAAGTGGAAGGCTAAAACTCCGGAGAAGATTCTGCGAGAGGGCAAGCCGTTCAATCTTGGGAAGCGTTGAAAGTTTGAAGTGTCTACTTCAGCCTGACTATCTTGTCGGTTGATGAAGATTTTATCGCTGACTCAGCTATTCTAAGGGCTTTCAAGCCATCGAGGCCCGTTATCAGCGGTTTCTCTTTTTTCAGAATGCAATTCGCAAAGTGTTGAAGCTCGAGTTTCAAGGGTTCTTGAATTTGATACCTCGGTTGCACAGTTTCCTTTGCATCTTCAACCGTTAACTCTTGGGTTATGTAGTCAAGCTTCATTATTGCTTCGCTACCCGTGGCTATTAGAATTCGAGTCTTGTAGGGTGTCAGCCAGTTGGATTCAATGAACGCACTTTTTCCTCCTTCAAAGGTGAGCATTATTTGAGCGTAGTCTTCAAATTTCTTATATCTCATGCTTCCAGTCTTTGCGTAAACAGCAATCGGGTCTTCGTCGAAGAGGTATAGCATTACATCTATGTCATGAATCGCCGTGTCCTTGACCACGCCCACATCGCCTATTCTCTCAGGCCATTGAGAAACTCTCTTGGCCGTGGCGCATACTAGTTCTCCGATTGTCTCATTCTCAACAGCCTTTTTCATCTGCTGTAATCCTGGAATGAACCGCATCAAGAAACCGACGGTTAGGTGTACGCCCATTTTTTTAGCTGTGTCAAGGAGTTTTTCTGCCTGTTTCGTGTTTGCAGCCATTGGTTTCTCAACGAGGACGTGTTTCCCATTCTCTGCAGCTTTGGTAGCTTCTTTTGCGAGGCTAGTTGACCATGTGCAAACGCTTACTGCTTCGATGTCCTCGCTCCTGAACATTTTTCCTACGCTAGTGTAAGGTGTCACACCGAACTGCTTAGCCACGTTGCCGGCTCTTTCAGCATCTATATCGCATATAGCTACAAGTTCGGTTTCCGCCAGTTCTTTGTATACCCTCGCGTGGTTCTTCCCCCAGAAACCTGTTCCTATGACCGCAGTCCTCACTTTCCTCATTTAGTCCAAACTCCTCTTCCTAACCCTCGATATACAAAACCTTCCTTTTCAATTTTGCTTGGCTCCGCTACGCCTTCAAGGTCAACGATGGCGGCTGGCATTTTCATCGTGAGTCTCATTTTCCTGAGATTCATGCGTTTGAACTGGTCGTGTGCTGTGAGGATTATCATGCAGTCTGCGCGCTCCATGGCTCCGGTTATGTTTTTTTTGAAGTGGTATGGAGTGTCAGCAATTTCGTTCTCCGAAATGTATGGGTCGTAGAGGCTTATTTTGGCGCCTCTTGCTTCCAGAGCTTCGACAACCTTTTTCGCTGTTTTCTTGAGGGGACTCTGAGCATTTGGTGTTTGTGAAGCTCCAAGCAGCACAATTCTTGCTCTTTTCAGTGTTTTTCCGCAGCTCCTAAGTGCATCCTTGACCAGATTGACCACATGTTTAACAGTCTCTTCATTCGCTTCTCTTGCTGCCGTTGCAACTCGAGGCTTCAGGTTGAAGTTCTCCGCATCCTCCAACAGAAGATATGGTTCATCACTGACGCTGTCGTCTGCAAGTGTGGGTATCGGAGGCAGACTGTCAGTGCCGGTCCCAATGACTCTTTGGGCTTCAATGTAGTCCACGCCAACTTTTTCGCAAAGAAGAGCAGCTTCGTTTGCGAGGGCGAGGTTAACATCTCGTTGTAAGACTTCGAGGAGCGCGGCCACTTCTGCCGCTTTCATGTTGGCTGTTTCTCTAACGCCTTTTTTGGCGACTGTTTCTAAAATGATTGATGCAGCCCTCAGGCTGTCCTTGTCGGTTGCTGCAATGATTCGCTGATGGTTAGCTACTTCCTCTAACGTCTGGGTGTGCAGGGTTTGAATTGGACCGTAGGCCAGCCCGAAGTCCGTGCCAGCCTTGAGCCCCGATGTGTTTTCTAAGGTTTCTTTTATCAGGCCTTCTGTGATGCCAATTCCGGTCAGGCTCGTGACTATTACGAGGGATCCTCGTTGAAGACTTGAGCCTATTTTCTTGCATGCGTTTTCTAGGTCTGAGTACTCGGCCTTTTTCTTCGAGCTGATTTTGACTGGGGTTGTGATTGCGATGATGTCGCTGTGGGAAATTGCTTCCTTGATCTCGTTTGTTGCGCTCAAACGTCCTGTTTTTGTATGGCTTTTCAATTTAGCCCCTGCTTCGACTTTCAGAAAAGGAACTTTTCCCTTTGCAATGTGGCTGACCGTTGTCTGGTCGGCATCCACGCATGTGACTTTGAATCCCGCGTCTGCAAATAGAATGGCTTGCAGAATGCCGGTTTGTCCACATCCGACGATGCTTACGGCGTGTTTCTCCCGCTTTTCCAAGGTATCCATTTCTTCTGGTTTTGCTTGCATTATCGGCGAGGACATAGGGCAGTTCTCCGTGGCTTCTAAGGCTGTTGTTTAGCTTACGTTTTTGATGATCGCTTTGAGTTTCGAACTGTATTCTCTTATTAGCTGTCTGGTTTTTTGGCTGGTTTTGGCTTCTGCGTATAGCCTGTAGATTGGTTCGGTGCCGCTTGGTCTTATTAGGATGCTGCTCTTGTCTTTGAACCAGATTTTCACGCCGTCAAGGGTGTTGGTTTTTAGCCCTTTGGTTTGCTCGATTAGCTTTTGAAGGACTTTTTGTTTAAGTTCTTCTCTGCATTCGATTTTTGCTTTTTCAATGAAGTATTCGGGCAGTTCGTCTATTAGTGTTGAGAGTTTTTTGCCTGTTCTGGCCATGATGTTTAGGATTAGGGCGGTTGTCATTGCGCCATCTCTGACTGATTGGTGAGGTCCGTAGAAGATTCCACCATTTTCTTCGCCGCCAAGCTTGGCTTTCAGTTCTTTCATGGTTTGAGCAACTGTTACGCTTCCAATTTTGGTCCACACAATTTCTCCTTTGTACTCGTCGGCTACGTCTTTAATTATGGTTGAGGAGCTCAGGGGCGTGACAATCTTTTCGTCTGGATTGTCCGTCAGAAAATATTTCGCGACTAGGGCGAATGTCTGGTCTCCCATGATGATCTTACCTTTCTCGTCGACGAAAATAGAGCGGTCAGCGTCGCCGTCATAGGCCACGCCCAAGTCTGCACCCACGGTCTTCACTGTGGTTGCCAAGTCCCCCAAGTTTTCCGGCCGTGGTTCAGGGGGTCTGCCTGAGAATGTTCCATCTATGTTTGCGTTTATCGTGGTGACTTTGCATCCTAATTCTCTTGCGAGGCGCGGTCCGGCTAAACTGCCTACGCTGTTTGCTCCGTCGATTAATATGTGGTAGTGTTTCCGGGTTATTGCCGTCACGTTCACGTGTTTTTTTATAGCGTCGATGTATTCGTCGATTATTCCTGACAGTTCGCGTGTCGTTCCTATCGCGTTCCACCCGGCGAAGCTCACTTTTTCGGAGAAGTAGATGTTTTCAATTTCGATTTCATGTTCATGAGATATTTCTATTCCATCGTTCCATATCACTTTTATTCCATTGTATTCTGGCGGGTTGTGTGACGCTGTAACTATGACTCCGCCGTCGAGCTTGTGGCGTTTCACTGCGTATTGCAGTGCCGGTGTTGGCGCCATCCCTGCGAGGAGCACGCTGCATCCTGTCGAGTTCAAGCCGGCTATGACGGCTTTCGCGAGCATTGGCCCGCTTGTTCTTGCGTCGTAGCCGACTACGAGTTCTCCTCGTCTAAAAAAAGTGCCTATTGCATTGCCAACTTTGATAGCCATTTCAGGGGTTAGTTCCTTGTTGGCAAGACCGCGGATGCCGTTGGTACCGAATAAATGTTTTGAGCTTAACATGCCGGGACAGGCCTCTTTCTATCAAATGTGGTTAGGCGTTAATACACTTTTGGAGACTTCGTTTGCTGGGCAGACTGATATTCCCTCGGCGAGCGACACGTTGTCTTTTATTTTCGCGTGGTCACCGATTATGCAACCTTTTCCGATTTTGACTCTTTCTCCGATCGTCACGCCTTCGCCGATTATTGCGCCGCGTATTGAGGAAAAATCCGATACGACCGTTCCGGCGAAGATGATCGAATCCTGTATGTGCACGCTTTTGCCTATGATAACATCTTTGCCTACAACTGCGTAGGGTCCTAACACAGATTTTTCTCCTACACGGACATTTCTGTCGATGGCCACGGGCTTCCTGACTTCCACGTTCTTGCCAAGTTTGCTTTTCTGTTGGTCTGGGACGGAGGTGAGCATTTTTCGATTGATTTCTAAGTAATCTTCAGGTTTGCCGATGTCCATCCATAATCCGTTGAAGACATTTCCGTAGAGCGTGCCTTCTTCTGCAAGTTTTGGAAAGACTTCGTGTTCAATGGAGACTGCACGTCCTCCTGGAATGTGGTTGAAGATTTCTGGACTGAAAACGTACACTCCCGCGTTTATGAGGTTCGTTGTGGCGGTTCCAAGCTGAGGCTTTTCAACAAACCTTATTATGCGGTTGTCTTCGGCTAATTCAGCAACCCCGTATCTGCTCGGATTCTCCACACTGCGAACAGCGATTGTTGCCACCGCCTTTTTTTCTTGGTGGGCCTGCAAGAGTCTAGCGTAGTCGACATCCGCAAATATGTCTCCGTTCAAAACTATGAACGGTCCATCGTGTCCGATTCGCTTTTCAGCCTTTTTTATTGAGCCACCAGTTCCCAAAGGCTTTCTCAAAGGGTCGTGTGAATAGGTAACGTGCACTCCGGATCTTGGGACTCGGTGATGTTTTATGTAGACCTCGGTCTGGTAAAAGACGGCCATTGTGACGTCGTGTATGTTGTTGCGTGCAAGTCTTTCAAAGGTCCACTGCAACAGAGGTTTGTTGGCTATCGGAAAGAGTATTTTGGGTCTCGAGCAGCTTAGTGGTCTCAGCCTTGTGCCGAAGCCTCCGGCTAGAATCACTGCTTTCAGAGTTTTCACCGCCTTGGACTGTAGCTTTATATTCAATCTGCTTGCAATAAAACAGTTTGGTGAAGGTGGCAAATCTTGAAGGTTTTGCTTCATGAAATGAGCTGGTCTGAAGCTAAAGAGTACTTCACAAACAATGACACCGTGATTCTTCCGGTCGGTTCAAACGAGCAGCACGGGCCAGCGAACCCGTTGGGAACAGACCATCTGATTGCCAAGAGTTTAGCTGAAGAAGTTGCCAAGCGAACAGGAGTGCTGTGTCTGCAGGTCATCCCGTTTGGCGTGAGTTCGCATCACAAACAGTTTTGGGGGACCATCTTCATTTCTCCGAAGACTTTCAAAAAGTACGTGGAAGAAACCTGTTTGTCGCTTAACTATTACGGTGTGCGAAAGATCTTGGTGGTTAACGGTCATGGAGGTAACTTGGCTGCACTTTCAGAGTTGGCCAGAGAGTTGAGGGAAGAAGGAATTTTCGTGTCCATTTTCCAATGGTGGACTGCCACACCGAAGCTTCTTCCTGAGCTTTTCACCGCTGAAGAGAGGAGGCATGCTGGTGCTGAAGAGACATCGGTTAACTTGGCTTTGCATCCGAACCTTGTGAACATGGATAAAGTCGTGGATGAGGGGCCTCGCAGACACGCATTGCAGATGGAGGGCATGACTCTGCCATTGAGTACGATGGACGAAACGAGTTCAGGGGTGTATGGAAAGCAGTCAACCGCCTCTGCTGAAAAGGGAAGGAAAGTTGTCGAGGCAGTTGTGAATGAGCTTGTAAAACATGTTAATCTGCTCAAGAAGGCAAAGATGGCGGATTTGATGCAGAAGCCGAAGGTCTAGCTGCTGGTCTTCGGTTTTCTGTTCAAGCCGTCGGTTACGCGCACAGGTGTTTCTGTGTTTCCCACGGAGTTACTTCGGTCTAGTCGGTTGGCCTGTTCGGCTGGTATTTCTCTGTCTTTCAGGTAGCCGAGCATGTCTGCAAAGCGCAGAAGGATGAAGTTGGCGTTCTTCGTCAGTCTAAGCAGGTGTCATAGTTTAGGATTGTTTCAAGCTTACCGTGTGCCACGTTGTTGCCTGCAGTGTGCAAATTGATAACATAATGAAGTTTTCGTGTATATATATGAACTCCATTGCCGCGTTGAAAGGCAAATGCTAAATAAAAGATGTGAATGTTGGATGGATGTGCAATGAGGGTGTTAGGGCATGCGTCTGGACGAGACAGATACCAAAATCTTGAAAGCGCTAACTGCGGACGCTAGGCTTTCTTCAAGGCAAATTGCCAAGCAGTGCGACATTTCAATCGGCACGGTGCTGTCAAGGATAAAGAAGATGGAGAGTGAAGGCATAATAAATGGCTACACGGCGTTGCTGGATCAGGAGAAGCTCGGTTATGAATTGACAGTTGTGACCGAAATAACAGTTTCAAAAGGAAGGCTCCTAGAAATGGAGAGTGAGATTGCTCGGATCCCCAACGTCTGCTGTGTATACGATCTAACAGGTTTGGCGGACGCTGCGATAATCGCGAAATTCAAAAACCGAGAGGATCTGAGCAAATTCACAAAACATCTTCTATCACTAGCCTATGTGGAACGCACAAACACACATGTGGTGTTGACAACCATAAAAGAGGATTTTCGAATAATCTAGACGGCATCGTCAACTACCCCGTTTTTCTCCTCGGCTTGACGAGGAATAGATAAGATTTAATTTAGGCCATAAATTAGAAGATAGAACGATTGGCTTTCAGAGCGGGGGTTGCCAAGCTTGGCCAAAGGCGTAGGCCTGAGGCGCCTATCCCGTAGGGGTTCGTGGGTTCAAATCCCACCCCCCGCACCACAATTTCAGGCATGATTCGAGCTTATTTCGGCAAAAAGAACCCAATTTAGGATGTTAGGAGAGGGGGTTGAAAATTGAACACACGTTTACCGGTAAAAGTGCTTGGCATCCGTAGCCGAGGATAGCTTCAAAACTCGTTCAAACTTTTTTTTGTTGAACACTATCGTTTTGCACCAAATTGCTAGTTAAATTACTCATAAATTTGCATGTTTTACTAGCATTCTGCCTAGTCACCCGAGAGCTCAGCATTTTTTTGCAGTCATGTCATGTAGCGCGCTATGTGTCACTTCAAACCGCATAAGGTGGACGGTTCACCAGTTTGTTTTCTTCCAACCGTACTTCTTCTAGGTGCGTGACTCTTTCAGTTTACTCCTCTGAGTACTCTACTGCGGCGTTCAGATATCTCTTTCTTGCGTGCTTCTGTTTTTTATTCTATGCGCGGGGATTTTGCTGTAGGTTGATGAACACTTCTTTCTCTTTGAGCATTGCCTTGTTGCAGCCCATTTCAGGATCGGGATCACAGCTTCTCTGAGCCCTTCTCCATCTTTCGTCAACGAGTACTCAACTCGAGGTGGGATTTCGGCAAATGATTCTCTCTTGAGTAGCCCTTCGTCTTGAAGTTGCTTTAGCGTGTCTGCAAGTGTCTTGGGACTTATGCCCTTTAATTCTTCCATGAGTCTGTTGAACCTGAGGTTACCATAATTCCCGATTGCATTGATGATTAAAAGCGCCCATTTCTTGCTTATCACGTCTATGATTCCTTCAAGCGGACAAAAACAAACTACGTCATTCTTGTTCTGCATGCCCGTCACTTTCCTTCCACATAGCAACTATCTCGCTATAAACTTGATAGCATAAATACTTTACTTCTGATAGTGTAAGAAAAAGAGAGGTGAGATAACACATGGACGATGAATGTGGTTGCGGCATGAATCATCGGAGGTATGAGGGTTACTGTGGATGTGGTATGCATGGAGAGGGACACGGTTACAGAAGACGGTTTCTAACGAAGGCCGAGAAGATGGAGAAGCTGAAGAGCTATGCAGACGAGCTGAAGAATGAGCTCAAGGCCGTGGAAGAGAAGATCAAAGAAATGCAGAGTTGAAAAACATCCAAGCCTGAAGCTTAGGGTGGCGTTTGATAAACGATTGGGAAAGTTGGCACAGAATCGGTGGTCTCAAACAATGGGTGAGCAAACATCTTCATTTACCCCCCATTTTTAGGTTGGAAAGTTGGTGGAGTGATCGATCGATCATAAGAAGCTTGGAACGCCTGACCATACTAGGTATACAAGAACCACATTAGGACGGAAATCAATGAGTCTTGCCTTAGACGTTCATAATCTGACAAAACAGTTTGGTCACACCCTTGCAGTGGACAACATCTCATTCACAGTCAATCAAGGCGAAATCTTCGGGTTCCTAGGACCCAACGGCGCAGGCAAGACTACAACGATACGAATGCTCACGGGACAGACTAGACCTACCTCGGGCTCGCTCAGAGTCGCTGGCATGGATATGGTTCGAGAGCCAAATAGGGCAAAGGGGTGCATGGGGGTTGTGCCCGAAGTCTCCAACATCTATGATGAAATGAGCGCTTGGGACAACCTCATTTTTGCAGCTCAGCTCTACGGAGTGCCTAAGAATGAGCGGAAAAAGAGGGCGAAAGAACTTCTGGAGCTCTTTGGACTTCACGAACGTCTTGCAGATCGTGCAGGCAACTTTTCCAAGGGCATGAAAAGAAGATTGACGATAGCCGCTGCCCTCATTCATAAACCTAGCATCCTTTTCCTAGACGAACCCACTTCTGGCTTAGACGTCCAAAGCTCGCGGATGATCCGGAACCTGACGAAGGACCTCAACAAGGATGGCGCGACCATTTTTCTCACCACACACTACATTGAAGAAGCTGATCAACTGTGCCAACGCGTCGCTATGGTCAATCGAGGAAGAATAGTTGCTGTTGACAATCCCGAGAAACTGAAGGCGTCTGTGGAGAAACATCAAATCATTGAAGTGTCTTTTGACAAGACGCAGAATCTGGAACGTAAACTAGCGAGCTTGAAATATTCAAGCAAGGTTACACAGGTTGGCGACAAATTCAGGCTCCATGTGAGGAATACTTCTGAGGTCGTTCCGCTTCTGGTTGATTTTGCCAGAGAAAACGGCTTGAAGATCGTATCGATCAACACTTTGAATCCAAGTTTGGAGGATGCTTTTGTCGAAATGACAGGGCTCAGCCCCGAGGTCATGGCAACTGAAAAAGAACAAGGCAAGAAGGCTGCAAATCTTGGCTAGAGCATGGGCTGATAGTCTAATCAAAGCATTTTATATCGCAAAGAAAGACGCAAAGGTCTACTACTTCAAAGCGCCAAACTTCACTTACGGTCTTCTAATCCCTGTTTCATTATACTTGGCCTTCAGTATGGCTGGTGAAATCAGTTCAAAGCTGATTGTGGCGGGACTGACTTCTCTCGTCATGCTTTTCGGAACAACGTCGATTGAAGCGGTAGCAGTGGTCCTTGAGAAGCAAACTGGAACTTTTGAGAGATTGCTTGCTGCGCCCATTTCCTTATTCACTATTGTTCTTGGAAAAGCATTAGCCGGCTTTTTCTTCGGCCTCATACTCGCAGGTGCGGTTCTTTTTCCTCTGGCGACTCTCTCCGGTATAGTTGTGATGAACCCTATGCTAGCTGTTATTGCGATCGCGTTTACCTCGCTGGCATTCTCAGCCTTGGGTATTATCGCTTCTGCCTATGCAAAATGGGTTCCGGAAGCGCAGATGCTTTCAAACTTTCTGAGGTTCCCAATGGTTTTTCTTTCAGGAACCTTCACAGCCCTGGAGACCTTGCCTCCTCAATTGCAGGTCGTTGCTCGTTTCCTGCCTCTCACCTACTCTGTTGAAGCGTTGAGGAGTTCCGTTGGTGAATCAGCAGTCACTTACACTTACATCCTAGACATTGTTGTGTTGGCTTTGTTTAGCATCGTATTGCTAGTCTTATCTGCTAAGGTACTTGAAAAAAGAATCGCCTGATATCGCGAAAATCACTTGTGTTCATGGATCCAGCCATAGTCGGCGTAGACCTTTCTTATCGGTCCTGAAGTTAGGAAATCGATGAACCTCTCAGACAACTCTGCATCCTTACTATAGGAGATTATGCCTGCCACAGTGCTTCTGAAGATCTGAAGATTCGGGGGGAGCTCGATTATTTCGCAAGTGTCTGGCCAGACGCCTTGGAATGCGTTCCAGCCGAATATGGCGTCAACCTTGTCTGAGTGGATTAGACTCATGAGAGAGCCGCATGCGTCTGCATGATGGGTGATGTTTCGACGTATCTGGTCTGTCAATCCTGCTTTGGTCGCTACGTCGTCCCACACGCCCTTCAGGCATCCATCAACGGCTATTCCGATTCGAACGTCTTTCCTGCAAAGGTCTTTGAGAGAAGCGATCTTTGCTGGGTTTCCAACGGGAACAATTATCACAGATCTTCGATAGCCCAGACTCTTTCTTGAGCCTTTAAGTATCAACCCTTGATCTTCTGCATCATCTAGAATGTACTCGGCTCCCGAAGAGAAGACGTCGCCTTTTTTTAACTTCGCAATTTCGTTCAGGAGGTCTCCTGGTTTGCCTATTCTTAAGTCGCATTTTACCTTGGAGTCTTTCTCAAAAATAGCAATCGCATCACGGAGAGGTGGAGCAACCGCCCCAGCAGAATACACCTTAAACTGCCCTTTTTCAGATTCCATAGACCTTCTTACCAAGCCTGCCTCCCCTTCTGATGAATAATAATCATCAAGACCTGCACAAATTGCTTTCGAATTCTGCGAAAAATTACACGTGGTTCATATACGAAAAGCAATTGAAACGCGATGATTTTGGTAGCCTGGGAGAGTTTCGAACTCTCGGCGAGCATAATCTGAGCATATTTTTGCCGGTAAAATAAGGTGGGGGTCCCACCCCCCGCACTTTAATTTCGGGCTTGGTTTGAGCTTATTTCGTCTAGCGGATAATCGGACCTGGATGCAGGTCATCCTTTTTCTAGGCCTCAGTCTATCTAAATTGGTTTCTAAGAACCCTTATATCAATTGATACTCTGAAACTCTATCCGTTGAGGAATTACACTTTGACTGAAGTCAAAAGTGAGAACGTCAAACATAAAATTGGGTTCTGCAGAGTCTGGTGCCGGAGCGCGCGCGATGACTAGGAAACGCAGGCGAACACACAGAAAGGGCCTCATCATTTCTGCTGTACTTCTTCTCGTAGGATTGTCTTCAATTCTTGGTTTTTGGTTCCTTGGACAGAACCTGAACCCTGACTTTCAGCGGTTTAGAGATCACTACTTGGGAATAATGGAGAACTTGAACTCCAGCGAAACCAAGCTTGCTATGATGTCACAACTTGACCGGAAATACAATTTCACCGATCTCTTCACGTGGGAACACAGCAAGCTCAACTTCACTTCCGATCTGCAAGGCAATTGGCTTGAAGAACCAATGGCGATCCTGAATAGCGGAAGAGGCATATGCGTGCAGTTCAGCGTTGTCTACGTCTCAGCATGTCTGGCGCTCGACATCCAAAGCAGACTCGTAGTGGCAGTCAACGCAACAACTTGGACAACCATCCACGTTTGGGCCGAAGTAAACCTCAACAACAGCTGGGTTCACGTGGACCCGTCTGACCAAGTTTGGAACCAAGCCTCAAGATACCAAAGGTGGGATTGGGGCGAAGGCATAGGACGAGACGTGAAAATCTACGCTTTTGAGCCGGGAAAATGCGAAGACGTGACACAACATTACGGAACCAGCTGAGTCAAACCATGTTTTCACATGTTCGCCCGCGCAAACAGTGCACGCGCCAGAATGTTACGCTGCACCTCAGCTATCTCCCCTTCAGAGTAGCGCGCAAAGTCGTATGTAACAATTGATGAACTTCTCAACATTGCCATAAGGGCTCTCGAATTTCAAATTGTAGCAAAAAGGGTCGTGGAAAAAGACTTTTTCAGAGCCCATCGAGCTTACTTTGCACTACATCGACGCGTGCACGTCAGCACGTTACTTCAGAAACTCTGAAACCTCGTCAACTGTTCTTCTCGGCCTCGGAGCCGAAGTAGATGCTGGCCAACCAAGCGTAACCGCGGCCACGAGCGTCCACGACTTGCTGACATGCTTGGTTAGCGCGTTTGAAGCAAAATAGATATCGCAGATCCAGAGCGAGCCTAGTCCGAGACTGTGGGCTTTGAGAAGCATGTTTTGGATCGCCGCCGCTACGCTCTGCAATGAAGGTTTGGAGATCCGAGGATGGTCCGCATCCCAGACCATGATCAGCACGGGCGCCTGCTCCATGATCGCGCAACTCATGAAAGAAGACCCCATCCGCCCTCTGCCAACCCTCTTTAACCGCGTCTCAAGCTTCGACCTGAACAAATCTGTGAGCCTCTTCTTAGCGTCACCCGTCAAGACGGTGAACCGCCACATTTGCCTATTCCTAGCCGAAGGCGCCCAAGTCCCAGCGCCCAAAACCTGACGAACGAGTTCGGTAGGCACTGCTTTGTCCATGTATTCGCGGATGCTTCGTCTTCCCGTTATCGCTTCATCAAGCTCCATGACGACCGCCTTGATCGATTTCAACCTGTCACCGTGCTCTTAAGATTTGCCAATTGTCGACTTGAGCGGACACTGGCTGCGCAGATTGGGGCGCAAAAACCCTTTTATCTTTCTCTCCAAGACCAGATTCAGGGTGTGGACATGCGGGTCGAGGCTGTGCTTTTTGATCTTTTCGACACTCTGCTGCTGCTTGAGCCTGCAGAAGTTTACTATGAGCCTTGCTTGAGGAGGCTTCATGAATCTTTGGTCGAAAATGGGATCGAGGTCGCTTTTGAGGATTTCAGCCGCGTCTACTTCGAGGTTCGGGATAAATATTATTCCGAGTCTCGCCAGAGCCTGGAGGAACCCCACTTCAACGTTCGGGTTGCCCAGACACTGCAGAAGCTCGGTTTCAATCTTGATGTCTCCAACCCAATTGTGTCAGGGGCAACGGGGGCGTTTGCAGACGAATTCATGCGTTACGTAAGCATAGACGACGATGCGATCAATGTGCTGCAGAAACTATGCGGAAAATACAAGCTTGGCTTAATATCAAATTTCGGTATCCCCGAATGTGGTAGACAGCTCCTAAGCCGTTTTGGTTTGAGCAGGTTTTTCGATTTGATAGTGATTAGCGGGGAAGTTAACCAGAGAAAGCCTAGCCCCAAAATCTTTGAGAGGGCATTGGATGCTTTGAACGTGCACCCTTTAAAAGCCGTGTTCATTGGAGACATGCTGGATTTAGACATCATAGGCCCAAAAAAAGTTGGCATGAAAACCATCCTGATAGAAAGAAGACCCATGCAAGATCACGCTGAGGTTAAACCAGACAAGGTTGTCAAAAGTCTAACTGAGCTCTTGAACATTCTCGATGATTGCTAACCGAAGAAAAAGACACCAAGCGCGTGCCATATCGTGACGAATAGAAATGCGCGCTTATATTAGCATTATTTCCGCTCGCATTTCTCAAATCTGGACGCTCTGTCCGCTTCTGCCATATCATTCCATACACGCATGTTTGTGAACATAGACAAGATTGGTGTTATATCAGTAGTTTCTTTTTTGCGAGATATCTTCTTGTTTCCCGGTACGCTTCTATTCTTTGTTTGGCGGTGAAATCTGCGGTTTCGAAAACGGGGTAGGTGTCTTCAACGTCGTCTACGGGCCAGTTCAAAAGCTCCTCCCGATCGTAGCCAAGCCAGTGCCCGCTCTTGTCTACCCAACACCAGAACTCGGTCCCAGGAATGGGCGTAGCCAAGCTCAGATGAACTCCGTCAACCTTGATTCGCTCAACAAACCTCCTTATCTTGTCAACAACTTTCACAGTGTCGCCTGGATTCCCAATCATGAGAAAAACATTAGCCTTGATTCCAGCTTCATGCGTCAGCATGGTTGCCTTGTCCACTTGATCTAGAGCTATGCCTTTCTTAATTCTATTCAGAACCTCAGGGTCTACTGATTCAACACCGTAGTTGATGGCTGTGCAGCCTGCCTTCTTCATTTTTATCAGTAGCCCTTCGGTTACAGAGTCAACCCTTATGCCGTTCCATAAGTAAAAGCCAAGCTTCCATTTCTTGGCAATTATTCCGTCAAGAATCTTCTCAGCCCTGTCCAAATCAAACGTGAAATTATCGTCCAGAAAACTCAGGCCATTAACTCCATAGTGCTTTCTCAAGTGCTCGATTTCTGTCAACACGTATTCGGGGCTGTGACCACGCCAGCGCCTACCATAAACCGAACGCGAACAGAAAGCACACTGATAAGGGCAACCCCTAGAAGTAAAAAGAACCCCGCCATTATCACCGTAAGACTTCATAGGCAGCTTTTCTCTGGCAGGAAAAGGCAAACCATCTAAAGCCTCAACGGGATCCCTTGAAGGATTACTCCTAGTCTTGCTTCCATGGTGGAAAATCAAGCCGTTAACATCACTTAGATCCTGCTTGTTCTGCAATCTTTCCAAGAGTTCAACAAAAGTAACCTCGCCTTCGCCAACAACAACCGCGTCGATTTCCCGGTGCCTAACTAGCATCGCCTCACCCATTATACTGGCATATGGACCACCGACAACTACAAAACACTCAGGAAAATGAGTCTTCACTTTGCTAACGACAGCAAGAGCCTGACGGGCATTTCCAATTGCAGAGGAAACCCCAACAACTTCAGGCCTCTCACGAGACAAAGACTCTTCGAGAGCGACTGAAGACTCAACGTTCAAGTCGATGATTTTCGCTTCAAATCCTTTATTCTTCAACATGGCCGCCAGATAGCCTAATCCAAGAGGGGGAACCCGAAACAAACTCTTTCCAACGGGCTGAACCAAGACAGCTTTCATGATATCCAACAACTAGCAGGAAATACCAAATAAGCCTGCCGTTAACAGTCCAAGCCCGCTTTAGTGTTGATGATACAGGAAATGATAGATACATCAAAGAAGGAACGAAGAAACCTAAAATTGTCCTCAATTCCAGAAGTAACAAGACGCGTGTTTGATGATTATCTGTTTAAGAGTCCAAGGCGTTCGCGGGATTGGCCAGTCATGTTCTTGTTATTACGATAGTAGCGGTCGCGCCCATGTCGGCGCTGACAGTGAAAACGTATGGCCCGTTTTGGGGGACTGTCCATCCGAAATTGTAGAAGGTTTGAGATTCTTGGTCTAGTAGTTTTACAGTTGGGGAGTTCTGCTGTGCGGCTGCTAAATTCACGAGTTGGCCGTTGCCTGAAACTTGGATTTGCAGTTGGTCGCCTTTGTTGAGTGCGAGATTGTATTGTGTTTCGTAGTCATTTTGAGTAAGAACGACAGTTTCGTTCAGAAGGACAGTTGGCTGCGTGGGATGAGCTACCCGTGGGGCCAAAAACATGAGGCTTAACACTATGATAGCCAATGCAACGAGGAGAGATTGGACTTGGGTCATCAAGGTGTTTCTTGTAACCTCTTTCTGATCTTGGAGGAATTTTACTAGTTGTTTAGGAGCGATTATGAGGTTTATGAAGAATCGATATAGATGCTGTATTCAGATTCTGGATATTCCTTCTGAAACATGATTTGGCGATAAGCGCTTTGTGTGTGCACGAATAGGTGTGTGTCTATTCAGTGAGCGAATGATGCCAGTTGATTATGTATTCGGGGAGCCTGAGACCTCTTTCGCCCAGTCTCTCAACCAGTCTCACGGGCAACGGGCTCAAAACATACGCAGCCCTCATGTAAAACCTCCTAGGTTGCCCCGGCTTGACTTCCTCCTCCATGCCTATGTGGAGGTCTGACTTTTCTTTTAGAGTGGACTTTCTAGTTCCAGTGATTGACAAAACTGTTCCGTTCATTTTCTTCAATATTTCACACCACGCTATGACAGGTTTGGTCTCGCCAGAGTAAGAAACCAAGATTTCCAGGTCACCTGGCCTTGGCGGAGGAGTGTTTACACCCCTAGTGATGTAAACGTTGTCTCCGAGTGTGCTCTTGATGTGAAAGAGTCTTACGGCAGCCATCTTGACTATCTCGTTTGCCGTACCTTTTCCACCAAGAAAGACGTCTGTCCGTTTTTCAAGGATGTCTATAAGTCGTGAGTAGGTTTCAGATTCCGTTGTCGAGTCGATTATTGGTCCGAGCTTGGCGAACTCTTCTTCGCAGAGCTGAAGTATCTCATGTGCCTCAAGGTTTCGAAACATTGCCTCGGTCATCATGCATAGAAGGAGGAGGCTTCCCAGCTCGAAGATGTCTCCCATGATGCCTGTCTCGCTGTAGTCGAGGGAGGGTTTGGCTCTACCTCGCCCTATCAATTCGACAACGTGTCCGCATTTGTCGACAATCTCTGCGAGTGGTGAGTTCAAGTTGGAGGTTATGAGCCCCATGGAGAACTTGGAAGACTTCTTCTCGCCGATGTATTTTGAGAGGTCTTGGGCCATCACCAACGGATCGCCCGACACACCGCTTCCAGAGTTTATCAAGAGCAGGGTCTTGTTGTACCGCCTTTCGAACTCGGCTGCAGCGTCATACATGTTCTTCCCCGGAAACCCTGGGTCGTCGGGAGTCAACACAACCTTATTTCTCCAGCCTATGTGGCTGATTGCTATTTGACTCATTGCCGCGTTGAGCGAATACAACGATCTGCCCGATCCCCCGCAAACCACGCAGTCGGCTGACTTCAAGTCTTCGTACAGTAATGCCAACTCTCTTTTTTTGATATTGAGCAAGTTGTCTCTGATTCTGTTGATGTATCCGATGCGACTGACCTTGTTCCTTATCTCTATCACGCTCGACTTGATCCAAGACTCGGCGATTCTATATTTATCTTATGCGCACTAATTCAGGTCCTACCTCGCCAGAATCATGTATGTCCGACATAAACTTTTTTTGTTGGCTTTGCCTTTTGCTTTGACCAGATGTGTTGTGGAAAGCGTAAGTGAAGCTTTTGGAAAAGGCTATTGAAACGAGTGAGCTTACAAGGCGTTTTGGCGGACTTGTGGCAGTTGACAAGCTCAACATTTCCGTTGAGCGGGGGGAAGTCTTCGGTCTGTTAGGGCCTAACGGTGCGGGGAAGACGACGACGATTTCGATGCTTTGCACTATTTTGAAGCCCACTTCGGGTTCGGCGAGGGTTAACGGTTTTGACGTTGTGAAGCAGGATACGCAGGTACGGAAGTCGATTGGCATTGTTTTTCAGGATCCAAGCATTGATGACAGGCTTACGGGCAGGGAGAACCTTTACATGCACGCTAATCTGTATGGTGTGCCGCCGGGCGAGCAGAAGTCGCGCATTGACAGGGTTTTGAAGTTGGTTGAGCTTGAGGACAGGGCTGACGATCTCATGCGAACCTACAGTGGCGGGATGAGGCGTCGGTTAGAGATTGCAAGGGGGTTGATTCATTATCCGAAGGTTTTGTTTCTAGATGAGCCGACGATTGGGCTTGATCCTCAGACGCGGGAGCACATTTGGTCGTACATTGAGGATTTGAGGAAGGCTCATGATATTACTGTGGTTTTGACGACGCATTACATGGAGGAAGCGGACAGGCTTTCTGACCGTATAGCGATTATGGATTACGGTAAGATCGTGGCTTTGGACACGCCTGCTAAGCTTAAGGATACGCTTGAAGGCGACGTCATAACCGTCAAGACTAAGGAGGCTGCGAAGCTTTCTTCTGTTGTTGCTGTTACTGCAGGTGTTCTGAGGGCCAATATAGTTGGCGATGGGCTTGAACTCACGGTTCGTGGTGGAAGGGCTCTTTTGCCCAGGATAGTGGAAGCCGCGGCGAAAAACGGAGTTTTTGTTGAGTCGGTTTCTCTGCGCGAGCCGAACCTTGCAGACGTTTTCTTGCATTACACTGGTCGTGCGATTCGGGCTGAAGGCGGTGATGAGCTTCACGGTTTGTCAGCGATAAGGAGGAGGCGAATCAAATGACGGAGATCAGGGGCATTTACACGCTTTGGCTGCGTGAAATCAAACGTTACCTTAGGGACAGGGCGAGAATCGTGAGCAGCTTCGTCCAGCCGTTGCTTTGGCTGGTCATATTCGGCAGTGGCATCCGCTTCTCAGCAACTCAAATAGGCAACTTGACAACTCAGCAGTACATCTTCCCCGGAATTATCGGGCAGACGCTTCTGTTCACTTCAATGTTTATGGGCATATCTGTCATATGGGACAGAGAATTCGGTTTTTTGAAGGAGATACTTGTGGCACCGATTTCACGTTTCTCAGTTTTCTTGGGCAAGATGTTGGGCGACAGTACGGATGCTGTGATCCAGGGAGTTATCGTTTTCGTGCTGGGTCTGCTGTTGGGTATAAGGTTGAATCTTCTGATGTTTTTAGAGGTTTTGCCAATCATGATTCTTGTAACGTTCGGACTGGTGAGCATAGGGCTCACAGTGGCCAGTTTCATAGACAGCCTTGAGAGCTTCGGAGTAATACAGAGCTTCATAAACCTCCCCCTCTTCTTTCTCAGCGGCGCCCTTTTTCCACTACGCGGAGACATTCCAATCTGGTTGCAAATCGCCTCAAGTTTCAACCCGCTAACCTACGGCGTGGACGCTTTGAGAACCATCATCTTGGGCAACGCATGGCCACCCTTGCACCCTCTATACTACAACATCCTAATGATATGCGTCTTTGACGTTGCCATGATGACCATCGGAACTCTCGCCTTCAGCAGAAGAAAATAGCTGTTCCCCAAACATGCTCATCACTTCGAGTGGCCATTCTTGCCAGCGTGGCCAATGGCAAAGTCCTAATAAACTACCACGTTAGCGGTTATGAGTTCAAATCTCACCTGCCCTATATTCTTGGCGAACCAAAAGCTTGGACTTCACACGCGCCTTCGAATTACTCTGATACGTTCATTTGCCTTTTCCAACGCCTCTGTACGTGAGTCCGGCTTTGATTGCTGCGTCCTCAGCAAAGGCGTTTCTGCCGTCGATCAGAACAGGCGTTGCCATTTTCTTCTGCAGTTTGCCGAGATCCAGTTTCAGATACTCTTTGTGCTTCGTTGATAGAATCACTGCGTCCGCATCTGTTAATGCCTTGTCGAGGTCGTTTGTAAAGGGAAGGTCAAAGTTTCGCACGACGGGATCATGAAGCACAGGTTTTGCTCCTCGTTTCTTCAACTCTGCGAACAGAGTGGCTGAGGGAGTGTTTCTTGTGTCGTCGGAGTTTTCGATAAACGCCACACCGAGTATTGCTACCTTTGCCCCTTTCAACTTCCTACCGTGCTCTGCCAGTGCATCCTCAACTAGGTCGACAACGTGTTTCGGCATCGAATCATTGAGTTCACGGCTGGAAACGATGACTTTCGGCAAGAACTTGAATCTTCCATACTTGTCCAAACCGTACTTCAGCAGCCACGGATCTTTCGGCAGACAGTGCCCTCCCACACCCCCACCCGGATAATGCATATTTCTAATGGGATTTGACGCTGGATTTGCAGGGTCGTTGGGCAACATGTTTACGAGTTCGCGCACCTTGTAGGCGTCAACTCCGAGGCTTTCGCATATGAGCCCCACTTCGTTTGCGAAGGCGATGTTCACGTCTCTGTACGTGTTTTCCACCACCTTGGCCACTTCTGCCGTAAGAATATCCGTGGGGCAGAGCTTTGCCTTCACAATGTGCCCGTATAATTCCGTGGCGCGTTCAGTGCTCTCCTGGTTAATTCCTCCCACTACTCTCGGAAGATCCACGATGTTCCTGATCAGACGTCCTACCATTACTCTCTCGTAACAAAACGCCATGAAGAAGTCTTTCCCCGCCTTCATGCCTGAAGCCTTTTCCAGAAGAGGCTTCACAACGTTATCGGTCGTGCCAGGAGCCACGGTCGACTCAATTACTACGAGCGCCCCTCGACGAATGTAGTTACCCACACTCGTGCTGACCTCTTCAACAGACTCATTATTGGGAACCTTTTTCTCATCAACAGGTGTTTGAACATCTATCAGAACTGCGTCCGCATCCTCGCATGTTGACACGTTCTCCACAACTTTAAACGTGCCTTTCTTCACAACGCGGGCGATGAGTTCAGACAGTCCCGGCTCGTCTCCGCCGATAGGATTCTTGCCCTCGTTCAGCCAGTCAATCTTCCAGCCTGACCGTTTAGACCTACGCTGCACGCCCATGACACTGAAGCCTTCCACGTCAGCGAAGAGCGTTGCCACGGGGATTCCCACATAACCCATGCCTATAACTACGATCTTTCTTACCATGCACCATGCCAAATGAAAGTTGCCTATATCTTGCTTTCGCTTCTACACTACAAACCTAACCGCGCCTATTTCTTGCGTGTCTTTGGCGTCTGTGTAAGTTTGACGCCCACGGTTTTTGCCAATCGTTGCAGATCGTCGTCGTTCATCCATTCAGTCTTCAGGTATTCGCAGATTCTTTCATCGGTCATTCCTAGTCGTCTAGCTTCTTTAACCGCATGGCGGTAGGCTTCAACTTCTGTGGGCCTTTCAATGTATGCGTAGTCACTGTCAAACAGTTCTTTTCCTTCCATAAACTGTTTGACGTGAACCAGCTCGTGGATCACGTCGAGGTAAATGTCAACCATGTTACCCTCATTCAAATACCGCGCGCCGATTATGAGATGCCCATCGGTCTCGCTCACTCCCATGTAACCTCTTATCCCAGCAAACTCAACCTTAAGGTTACCGAGCACCTTCTCAGTTTCTCCGCCAAAAACCTCTCTAACCGCTCCAATGTTTTCAAAACCCTTGAAATACTCCATGAAGGAATACGTCGCAATCTTGACGTTGCGCGGTATCTTGACGTTCAACTGTGATTCTATTGCTGCCAGTCCTCCTGTTAGAGCCTATTTTGAAAGAACGCGAATTAGTAAAATATCTTTCTGAACCCCTGTAAATTTTTATTCATCCATCTTGCATCAAACTTACCGAGCTTTGATGCTGTGAGAACTAATCTAGAGGATAGCGCACGAACCCTAGAAATGCCTATTTTGCCGAAAGCTAAACGAGTCCCCCACCTATTTGGCAATTAGCCAAATCGCTTATCAGTACGTCCGTCTATGGTTGAAGTAATTGCACCATGGGAATCTTAGCGGTTTAGCTTAACGATTTGTGTTATGGTTTTTCCTCAGCATAGTCAAATCTAGGATACTGTCCACTTATTCGGGATGATTAGCTCTGCGTAGAAACTTGTTGTGGTAGTGACCGTCCAGTTAAGAGAAAATAGAGTGAGATTAGAATAACCACTGTACTTCCACCGATTGCCGCCGTTAAGTAGCTCATAGTATCCGCATATTCAACTCCTAAAGCATAATGAAACAACATTGCTATCCCAACAGCGAGAAAAGCACATAACACGACAACGGTCATAAATAGGGCAATCAACCCTAACACCTTATTGGAACGAATTTTATTCCAAAAACGTCTTAGCAAGCCACCTTTAGGTTTTGGCTTTTCTTCTAGGTTCTGAGGTGTTGGAATCGCTACTTCCTTTTCCTCTTGCCATGTTTCATAGATGCCGAAGAACACGGCTTTCCCAGTCAGAATTGAGTATCGATTATCTAGTACAGCATAATATCTGCCCACTGTTTGAGGCATGAATACTACTGTTCCAAAATTGAATCTTGGTGCTATCAGAAAAGCCGAACTAGGTTGTTTCAGCAACCATCTCTGAAAATTATCCTCATTCATTACTGAAAAGCCAATGTCGAGGTCAGTCCTACCAGTTGGTTGTATAACTCGTATTACGAAATTGATAACATCTTGTGGTTTTATTTCTGCAACATCAAACGGAATGCTATAAAATCCGTTTTGTCCAGCAGATAAAGAAAATGAAGTTACAGGCAGAATTTCTTTTCTTCTTGCCTGTGTTATTTTGACAGACAACTTATTTCCTCTCTGTTTTTCTCATATTCCTCTTTCAACTTCATACATTGTATTTGCTCATAGAACATCTTTTCATAAACCCTAAATCGGATATGGACTATAACCAATGGTGTGTTCTAGAGGAGAAAGGGGGTGATATGATGAAAATTGGAAAGAACATGATTGTTGCTATAATGATTACCTTCTGCTTCACTGCCACAATGTTTATGGCAATACCCATAAGAAGCCAATCTACAAGTCAACCTGACCCATGGGCAGACGTGAGCGGTCCTACTGCTGGAGTTCCAGACGGAATAGTCAACATGAGAGATATAGCTTACGAAGTTGTTCATTTCAACGATAACGTAAGCAATATGACTAGAGACGTGAACGTGATAAACTGGCCAACCACACAGCCAGAACCAGCCTATCAAAGCTATGGAGTCTTCCTCTACATTCATCTCGATGATGGGTATGGTGGAAGCAGCCAGTACATTCCTGTCTATGGGTATAGTCGAATGTTTCTAAGTATTGAATTAGTGAACGCGAGTTATCAAGGAGTGCCCTTTAATACAACGGTTTCTCTGTGGTCAGTAGGTTGGAGCGGTGATGAGAATTACACTTACGGAGGCTGGGAAAATGTTCTTCAGGGCGTCCTTAATGCCACATACCTCGGCTATCAACTACCAGCGTACAGTCAACAAGCTCCTGCAGAATTCAGCACCAAGAACTCCTATTGCAATCTCATTTTCACGGCCGTGTCTACGTTCGCAGGTTCTGTACAAATAGGATTCTACGTCCATGTGTACTTAAGAAACGAGTAACCAAACCCCTTTTTTACTTTCTTTGTCAACAAAGCAGAAGTCAATCTACCAAAGACATGAAAGCTGTGCAGATTTGATTTCTCTCATATTCCTCTCTGAGTCTAGGTAGAGCCTTTTGTCATGCTGGAAAATTCATTATAGGCACAATAACTAAACGCAATAACCTCTTGTACAAGGGCTTCTTATTCTTCTTACGCCTTTGCCATATTGCCATTTGTAGAATGGCTGTATAGGGGGCTGGGTCTTCTTCCAAATAGGGAACCTTCGACTTAGAGTTAGCCTCATTAAAGAGTGGAATTGCGTCTTCTAGCGACATATGGATGGCGCCAGTAGCATAAGATGTCCAGTAAAATGTTCTCCAAACCATGTACACAAATACACAACCGATTGGAACGATCAGTAATAATGAGAAAATGACTTCGCTTGAGATATTCATAAAGAAATTATTCCAACTAGAAATGAGAACTACTGAACCAATCATGATGGCAATTAGATAGCCAGCATGGTTTTGAACGTATGAATGGTATGAGATCAATAAGCACCTTCTTGTTTCTTCAAACTCCTTATTGCATATTTCGTCCTTCTTTGCTACCCAAGGTTTCTTTCCACTCATTTTTGAACCTCAGTTTGTCTTCTGTTGCTGTGCCGATTTAAGATTTCTGTCTTTGAGGTTTTACCTATGAGGGTTCTGATAACTCTTCGGGTTTTGCAAGTCAAAACTCTTCAGCGATAACTCTGGATAAGCTGTAAATGTTTAAACAGTATTACTTAGAGAGTATGGCGGAAATTTACAAAAAACTAGAGTCAGAAGCGAGTACCGTTCGTTATATAGTTCTGGTTCTTCTAGGGGCTGGGATCAACTTCACCGTGGGATTCGGATTTATGCTATCAAGCCTAACTGCCCTAGTTCAGTCACCATCTCAGGCTCTCACATCTACTGGGCTCCCAACATCAGTAGTTATTCTAGTTGTCTTTTACTTTATAATAGGAGTAGTCTATTCGACCTCCATATCGCTAGCCTTTCAACCGAAGCGTATTATTTCTCCGCTGTACATCCAAATTACTACTTCAGCTTTTGTTCCTATCCTTATTCTGTCTATAGAACTGATGTCGCCAGTTCCCGATTGGGTTTCGTTTTCTGCGATTGCGCTCTTTTCTTTCCTGATTTCTTTCATACTGTTCTTTGTTGCAGGTCTTGGACAAACACCGATAGTGAGGTATTTAGTGGGTTTGAATGGAACTAAAGAAAACACTAATTCGTTCGGGCTAGTGATAGATGGTACGCTAGAGAATGTTCTGAAAATTATGAGAAATGATAGTTTTCAAGAAGCTCTCTCTATTGGAGAGGAACATAAAAATGGAGAGCATTCCTTCGTCTTCCGCACACTGTCAGCTAGAAAACAGCAACTTTTCATAGCTGTTATGACCGATCAAGACAATGAGAAAAAAACCCATCTAGCCACGGTGTCTTACGTACAGACATATTATGGAATATCCAAGACAGGAGATCTCATAGAAGAAGGGCGGAAATACACTGTCAGGAGGGCTTTGAGAAAAGCAAAACTCACATACGATGACGAAACTGACTCTCAAGCTCAGTTCGTTCCATATAATTATGCTCTTTCCATTACCGAATCGAAACTCTTGACTCTCAGAAGTCTGCCACCTCACTCCAAAGCCATTCTTATAGGCTTGGGATTAATGTTTTTAATAATGACTGTCTTATGGAAATTCAACTTCATTAGCCCCGAAATGGCCGAAACCTTCTGGATATTCGCTGGATTTGCAGCGTTGTTTGATCTATTGCCACTTCTGAAGACAAAACCAGAGAAGCAAAATTAGATCAAGGTCAGTTCCTCTTTTTCTGTCTATCACTATACGTGACAAGGCCTGATCCATGGGAAAGCCATGGAGACATACACTTAATCTATTGCACACAAACGGTACTCACAATACTTGAATCCGTGATTTAAGTTTGGGTTTGGGTTTTATCCAGTGTTCACTATTCTCCCTAAGATAGTTGGTTAGTCTCCTTCTAGGCACTCAAACCAGATTTTTACCCACCTATCTGATTTGTCGAATAGAACTGCTAATCAGTTAACTCACTTGATAGGAACTTGTGGGGGTTTGATTGTTTTTACTTAACCCAAAATCTTTTCTTTTCAATTAGTAAAGTTTATGCTCCTGTGCAAGTCTTGACAATGGGCGAAAACCAATCTGACTGGCGGTTCTGTTCACATGTTTCACGTTAAAACCATGTCTCCAGAAGATTTCGAGTTTGCAGTTCAAATCACGGACCAGATGAACTGGAACCTGACAGCCGCGGACTTCGAATTCATGATTGAACTTGAGCCTAACGGATGCTTCGTCCTGCTCGAAGATTCGGAAAGAATAGGTCTCGCCACAACCGTCAACTTCGGCACGGTAGCCTGGTTTGGAAACCTAATCGTCAACGAAAGCCACCGAAAAAAAGGAGCAGGATCACTACTCGTCAAACACTCAGTCAAATATCTCACAAACCAACGCGCAAAAACCATCGGCCTGTACGCTTACATCGATAGAATCCCCTTCTACAAAAGACTCGGCTTCGAATGCGACTCGGAATTCACAGTCCTAGAGGGAAAAGGCTCTTCCTTGCCACTCAAACCCGCGGTCAGGAAAGCCAAGAAACAAGACCTACACGAGATCATCGAATTCGACCGTTCCTGTTTCGGCGCTTCTCGAAAAAAGCTGCTTGAACCCATCATTCTCGACCCAGACAACCTTTGTTACACTTCAAACGAAGAGGGACGGATCATCGGCTATGCGGTAGCCAAGGTCTACAGGCACGTGGGTGAGATAGGGCCCCTAACATGCCAAAAGGAACGTGAAGACGTTGCCCTCAACCTTCTAATGACGGTTCTCGACAGGCTGGAAGGACGCGAGGTTTCCATGTACGTTCCCAACAAAGAGAGCACAATTCTGAACACGCTGAGAAAGTCAGGATTCACTGAGAGTTTTCGTGTGGCACGCATGTTTTTCGGGTCGCCCATCGTCAACGACTGCATCTTTATGGCCGAATCATTGGAAAGAGGTTGAATGTAATGTCAGAGTTGGCTAGAATAATCGTTGAAGATTTTCTCAAGAGTTCTTGGTCCTGCATCGAAGCCTTGGTGGGAGAATTGGCCACGTTCAAACCAGATGCGGGAAAAAAGATACGCTTCTTCCACTTCAAAAACGGACGTAAGACTGAGGCGACGTTTGACAGTGGCCACTTCTTTTTGAGGGCTTCAGTTGAATATTCAAATCCACAGCTGACTGTGGAAGAAGTTCAGGGGATCATAGCCGCTCGTCTGCTTGAGGTCTGCGGAAACCACTTCTACTACTATGGCTTGCGAACTGTCGACGCCAAAGACGTTGACGAAATATGTGAGATGCTCAGCGATCCTTCCCAAGGCGTGATCGTTCCGTTTCTGCTCAACACGGACGAGATTGAACCGGACAGGTACTCGATGAACCCGCTGAAAGAGTCTATAGTAAATAGCGGACAGAGCGCCTTTCCATGCGCCACAGTCAAAGCAGAAAAGCTAGAAATAGACAAGAACTTCGTGCAAAAATACCGAGGTTCATTGATTTGCAAGGACGAAATCGAACTCATAAGTCGTCACCTCAAAACCTGCAACGGCAGCTACGTCGACATGGTTGACGCCGTCAAATACGAACAACTAGAAAACCTTTCAAAAGCCTTCGGAATCAACCTCAGCGTCTACTCAATCCGCATGCCCTTGGCAGCTCTTAGCGAAGAAAAGTCTGACGGCTTGCTGCACTACATAATAAAGCAAACACACGCCGGCTACGAGTCAATTGAGTGCGTCTACAAGTGCATGGGCAGAAGCATGAAAAACCTAACCACTCTCCTAACCGTGCCACACTCTGGCAAAGGCTACGCTTCTAAACGCGCCGTCAGAGGAAGAATATACTTCGACGGAGACAAAATCAAAAACCTCAAAGTAGACTACAAAACCGTCCTGCTCTACCCGAATGCGATTGACCCGGGCGACGTAAGCGTTGCAAAAGCTGACGACACCTTCACCGTAGACGGAAGCAAACTTGCCAATTATGACTTCAGAGAAACCCCCTCTTCACCCCAATTCTTCCTATACTCTCTGGCCTCGCCCGAAAATGCGGTCCTGTGGCACGGTATCGGTGCCTTCGGCGCCTCCGAACTCTTGAAAAGCTACACAACCACGCGCGTAGCCTGCGCCAAAGAACTCCTAATCAAAGGCCTGAGCGAGAAATACGGAGTCACGACAAAAATCCCCCTGCAATTCAACCTCATCCCCAAATACATGTGGTTCCACCCCGTACACCGCAACATAGACGCAAGCATAGGCTGCGTCCAAAACATGAAAGACCTGGCCGACCTGGGCATGAAAATGGAACACCTCCAGACCGACCAATACATCCGCAGCTAACAACACAAGAAGGTTCAGCTTGGTCTCATGGCACGCCCTGCTCGTATTGAACGTTTTTATAACAGTTGACCACAAGTCGCTTGAGTGACATGAGCGGTTCAACGCTTAAGGGAAAAATCCGACACCTATTCGAGACAGCGTTTACAGGCATATTGTTCAGCACACAGACCATACTTAATGCTGGTTGGGCCATCAGTGTCATGACCATTCCACTATTACCCTATCTAGCCTACCTTACTGGTGGAGACACAAACGTCGAGCGGGAAATCGCTGTAATGTTCTTTTCTAAGTATTTCATCGTCGGTCGCATAATCGCTCTTATTGGAATCGTTGTGCTTGCAACTGGAGCTGGGCAACTGCTCTTGAATCGCAGGAGAGGGATAGGACTCATCGAGACTGGAGCATATTCCATCGTCAGACATCCTCAGTTTGCAGGAATAATCATTCTCACTATGGGGTTAACGGTAATGGTTCAGACGTTAGGGGGAAACAGCGTAGAGCTCACAGGTTTGAGGCTCTTACCGATTCTGGGCTATATTGGCATAGCAAGATATGAAGAAGTACATCTGCTAAAGCGGTTCAGAGAAAGCTTCCAGCAATACAGACAAAAGGTTCCCTTCATCTTTCCAATAAAATGCCCTTCCAGAATCCCAGAAACGGTATTTACGGTTGCCATAGCCCTTCTCATCGGGCTTATCCTTCTCCTCTTCCCCTATAACCTAATCCAAATCATTTAGCAATGCACCTCCCGCGCTATCTATCGGTGGAAAAATGAGCGAATTCCGCGATTTTTTGAGCGACATACTGTTTATCATCGGATTAGTCCTAATCCCATTGTCCACCATTCAACCTTTCTTTACAGTGCTATACATGCTACCGCCAGATCCCTATTTCAGTGCGAGATTCTTTGAATTCTTGCGTGCGGACTACTTTTCTTTCAAAGTGGACTACAGTGCCCGCGTTTATGGTAGGTCAGAATCTTGGGGTGCATACTGGTTCAACCAATATGATTGGCTGCATATTCATTCCTCCACTGCCGTTTCCTATCTTCTAATTGCGGTCTTCAGTTTCCAAATTCTCGCTTTGGTTCTGGGACTTATCACTATTCCTTTGAAGCCCAGAACGAGAATCATACCCTTGATCTTGGGCGTCGTGACAACGTTCCTTATGACTTTGATCTATTTTTCCCTACGCGCATCTTATTTTGTGATAGGTATTTTGGTGCGTACGCGCTATGAATGGGTTCTCGCAGACGGTTATTGGCTGATTTTTGCTTCAGTCGTTTGCATGTCGATTTCCCTCATTCTGGCTAGAAAAAGACAAAGCAGATTGCTGTTTTCAAGATGAGCACGCGAGCGCGCAAACCGAGTTGTTACACTTTGCCATTCTTTCAACAAGGCAGAAGAGAGACCCAAACAACTTCCACCTGAAATGACCCCGAGCGCGCTTCTCTATTTGCCCAGTCGGCAATTCTAGCAGTCGCTGCGTGTGTGCGCGTGCGTTGTCAACAGCAGCAGCAATCATCTTCATCGTCTTTTGAACCTTCATCAGCGAACTTCTTCGGGTTCTTTTCAAATACTTCCTTGCACGACTGACTGCAGAAGTAGTACGTCTTGCCAGCATATTCAGATTTCAATGTCGCTGTTTTCTCATCCACGTTCATTCCGCAAACTGGATCCTTGACCATGTTCAGCTTCACCTCCATCATTTTTTGGGCTGATCGTTCAACTTTTCAAACTTGAATGTGGATAATCTCAGCAACGCAGAGTTCGTGACAACTGTTAGTGAGCTGATGGCCATCGCTCCCGCAGCAAATATCGGGTTCATCACACCAACTGCAGCCACTGGAATCATGATCGTGTTGTATATGAACGCCCAGAACAGGTTGGTGTTGATTTTCGTCATAGTCTTCTTGCTCAATTCCACGGCTAGCGCCACGTCTCGCAAGTCATCCTTAATCAGCACTATGCCGCCGGTTTCTTTCGCGATGTCGGTTCCGCTTCCTATAGCTATTCCAATATCTGCTTGAGCCAAAGCTGGAGCATCATTCACACCATCGCCAACCATCGCGACCGTTTTCCCTTCGCTCTGAAGTTTCTTGATTGCGTTCACTTTCTCCCAAGGGAGCACATTGGCTATCACGTGGTCAATGTTGAGTTGCTCCGCAATCGCCTTGGCAGTTCTTTCATTGTCACCGGTCAGAATGGTCACTTCCAGTCCCATGCTTTTCAGCTTACTTACCGCCTCAACAGCATGGTCTTTGGGTGTATCCATAGCAGCAACAACACCTGCGGGCTCACCATCCACAGCAAGAATCATCACTGTCTTGCCCTGTGCCTCGAGTCTCTCGAGGTCCTGCTCCACCTGCTTAATCGGAATTTTCTCATCCTGCATCAGTCTTTGATTTCCCAACAGTATCTTCTTGTTCTCGTAAGTGCATTTGACCCCCTGTCCTGGAACGGCCTCAAACGAGTCTGCGTCGGGAATATCAGACTCGCCTTGACGTGCCGCTTTCATTATTGCTTCTGACAATGGATGTTCTGAGCCTTTCTCAGCAATCGCCGCAAGTTTCAAAGCTTCCTCTTCAGTGTAGCCGCTGTATACCGCGATGTCTGTGACTGACGGCTCGCCTTTTGTCAGTGTACCCGTTTTGTCAAACACAACGGTTTTCAGTTTTCGTGCTCTCTCGACATATTCGCCGCTGCGCAGGAGAATTCCGTATTCTGCACCTTTTCCCACTCCCGCCAATATGGCCGTAGGAGTGGCAATTCCCAAGGCGCATGGGCACGCGATCAGCAGCACTGCAAGCAGTGCGAAGAATGCAGCTGAGAAGCCACTAACAACATACCAGTAACCGAAAGAGATTGCAGCAACAGAGAAAACTATCGGAACGAATTTTCCAACAACCCTATCTGCAAACTTCTGAACGGGGGCACTTGAGGCCTGTGCTTCTTCGACGAGATGCACGATCTGCGCTAAAGCTGTTTCTTCTCCAACCTTTGTTACTTTGATTCTTAGAAGCCCAGTCTTGTTCACAGTAGCGCCTATGGCTTCGCTTCCCACATTTTTCTCGACAGGTATGCTTTCCCCAGTGATTATCTTCTCATCCACCGAGGAGTAACCTGCAATCACAACCCCATCTGTTGGAATCTTTTCGCCAGGCTTAACTATGATGACATCATTCACTTGAACCTCGTCTATGGGAACATCGACTTCTTTTTCATCCTTGACCACTCTGGCAATGGTCGGTTGAAGTTCCAGCAGCTTCCGAATCGAGGCAGCTGATCTTCTCCGAATGCTCTCCTCAATGTATTTTCCGAGCAGAACAAAAGCCAATATGCCGACAGCTATCTCCAGATAGCCTTCTCCTCCCAATCCAGGGAGAAACGCATTGAGTGCGCCATAGGTCCAGCCTGCCACGACTCCGGCTGAAACTAGCACGTCCATATTGATTGCACGATTTCTGAGAGAATTGTAGGCTCCGTGAATGATGCTCCAGCCAGCAATCCAGACAACAGGAGTTGACACAATAAACAACGCCAGACTATAGACTGAGAGCCCGCCGATGAGTGAGAAACTCATTAACGCGGCTACTATACCGAACAAAGTCACCACTCTGAGTCCGGCCACGGCTATTACGCCCGCGAGTGTTATTGCAACCCGACGTCTCATGGCTTTCAATTCCTGTTCGGGCTGCTCGTATACGTCAGCACAGGATTGACTGCAGAAGTAGTACGTGCGGTCTCCAATCTTCCTCTTGATAGCTTTATCCTTGTCCACGTCCATACCGCACACGGGATCTCTCGGCACTACATTCATCCTCCGTCATGACATTTGTAATTGCCTGTGGTTTGCGAAGTATTTAAATATATCTTTTAAAGATATATATTCTGAAGATAAATCTGGTGAAGACATGTCTACATACGATTTAGGCGAAATAGTCTCCGACTTCTCCGACTTCTCACGCTTCTACATTCTCACCATCCTCTACGAAGGACCACAACACGGGTACAGCATTATCAGCAAATTCAGAAAAAGAATAGGCAAAGAAATCAGTCCCAGCCTAGTTTACCCATTCCTCAGCCAACTCGAAAAAAAAGGACTTGTAAAACATTCGTTGAAGCCGGTCGGAGAGAAGAAAAAGAAAGTCTTCGAACTGACAGAGAAGGGCAGACAACTCTGCAAGCAATTATTCAAGCGCTTCTCAACCCTTGTCTCCGTCGCCATCGAACCAAGCCTAGAAGTGTGCGCGAGCTGCGGCTGCAAAGTCTACGAAGGCGGGCATAGAGAGACAATCAAAGGAAAAGAAATGACCTTCTGCTGCGTACACTGCGCTCAGTCGTACAAGAGAGAAACGGGGAGAAAATCCTCCCATGACCATTGATGTTAACAGGAGATGTATGAAAACATGACAGTCGAAATTATAGACATTGTTTTGCGTGTAGGATTGACCCTGGCAACGGGCTTCTTGCTTGGGATAATGTTCCTCAGCTATTGGCGCACAAGAACCCGCAAAATGCTATTCATCACCGCTGGATTCGCAGTCTTCTTCATCCATGCTCTAGTCACGATTCCAGAGCTGTTTAGTAGTGGCTATCAGATCAACGAGAATTTGCACCTTCTCATCCATCTGATAGGACTAGCCTTGATAACGATTGGCGTGCTGAAGGACTAATGCCCCATGTTCAAAGATGAAATCCTGGAGAACGAAAAAAGGAGAAGAATCTACGCCCTCATAGAGGCGAGTCCAGGCATGCATCTTCGAGAACTTCAAAGAATATTGGATATGCCGCTGACCACGCTAGAATATCACCTCAGCTACATGAATAGGAAAAGGATCCTGTTCGCAGAAACAGAAGACCATCACAAAAGGTACTACACGAAGCCCCTTGACCCTGAAGACAAAAAAGTGCTGGCGGCATTGCGACAGAAGAGAATGAGGGAAATAGTCCTTGTCGTTCTTGAAAATGGAAAGGCCAAGTATCAATTGCTGGCAGAACGTCTCAAACTATCGCACTCAACGCTGTCTTCTTACCTCAAGTATCTGGTCAACAAAAACATTCTTACTAAAGAGAAGATCGGCTACGAAAACCTCTACACCGTTCGGGAGGAAGACAGAGTGGCAAAAGTCTTGATAGCATACAGGCCCAGCTTCCTAGACAAACTTGTGGACAAAGCTCTAGATACATGGATGGAAACACATTTTCTTGAAACAGAGCAAAAGCCAACATAATGCACTTCGGGTATTGTACTAATCTTTTTCATGGTTCTGTCCGTCGCTTCTTATAAGCAAAGAATGAGACGTTTGGAATTGGAGGTCGAAAACAAGTCGGCGAGAACTATTCTTCAAAAGGGCTCGTCAAGGTCTGAGGCAACTTGAAGTTTTTCTTCTTCTCTCCTTTCTCCTCTTCGGCTGTTCCAGACCTTTCCGAGAACCCAAGAAGAAAAGTGCCGTGCCGACACAAACTAGGGTGAAGAAATATGGACACACAATTGCTGATCGAAGAAAGACACGTTCTACTGAAGAGTGAACTTGACGAAAAATTGCGTGAGAAACATGCCTTAGAACTGGAGATCAGCAGACAGTTCGAGGAACTAAAGAAGTTGGAGATTTCTCTTGAAAAAAGCGCTCGCATCGCAGTAACTGATGAACAGCAATGATTTGTTTTTGTTCTGCCTGAAACCACCATGTAATACAGATAATCAAGAGGGAAGTTTAGATTAGTATGCATCAACATGAAGATGAAACCGATCACGGGTATGAAAGCCAATCGACAAGCAAAAGCCACGTGCTAATGATGGCACTCTGTTGCATCCTTCCCTTGGTTGCAATAGCATCACTTTTGGCAATCTTTCCTGGAAGCCCCTACTTGCTTTTCCCTGCTGTTCTTCTATGCCCCTTATCCATGTCTCTGATGATGTTGCCAGACTGGTTGCACAGGAAAAAAGAAGCGGTGGAAAAGCATGGGCACGCAAGCCAGTAGGGAAAGCATCGAGGAATAACTAATATACAGCTTTTGCAGATTCCAGTTCTTGACGTGTGTTTCTTCGACCATGATGAGAACAAATAAAATGGGCAGGGTGAGAAGATGAGTTATGGAGAACGACCTACTGTTGCAGTGATTTTGTCGATCATAGGCGGAGTATTAATACTCGTTGGCGGAAGCATGGCTTTCATGATGCTTTCGTACAACAACGGCGGTTTTGGAATGATGAGCGGGTTCGGCGGTATGATGGGCGGTTACAGGGGCATGATGGATGACGTAGGCTTCCCCTACGCTATGTTGGACGGATTGATGCTCGTGAGTTTAGTGTCGGGAATTCTAGTGATTGTCGGAGCTGTGATGATTGACATATATCCATCCCAAAGTAGAACATGGGGGATAATAGTGTTAATCTTTTCCATAGTCAGCTTCGTCGGAATGGGAGGCTTCTTGATAGGAGCAGTCTTAGGAGTAGCTGGCGGAGCACTAGCACTAAGCTGGAAAGCAAAACCCAAAGCGTAGAAGGCATAACACACCCATATTCGCTAACAAGCTCTTCTGTAAAAGACAGGCTCTATTAAATGCTCTTCCTGAAGGCATTCTCAATCTTAGACACGGGATTTTCCTTTTACCATTTACACTGCTTCCTTGCCCCAATTTCCATGCCCTTCACATGTCGTGTACCCGATATGATTGGGAATTCCAGAAAAACTGGAGTTGTTACGCATTGTTACACATAAATTGTTACAAAAGTCCATCAAAAATCGTTAAGTCTCCTATTGCGCGCGCTATGACAAAGCGGCGCGCACTGAGCAGTAACGTTCGTTTGTTACCACAACTTTGCCGCTTTGCAGCGTAGCAACACACGTTCAACCGTTTAGCGTGCTATCATGCTCCACAGATAAGACTAATAAAAAGACTGAGATACAGATGCATTCATGAACAAGGAGATTGGCGAGATCGCTGATTTTGTGCATGGCTATCTTGTTGAGACTGGCAAGAAGGATTTGCAGAGCGTTGCTGGGCCCGAGTATCGTTGGGAACACACTTTACGTGTGGCTCAGTGGGCGGTCAAGTTGGCGATTGAGGAGAAGGCTGATGTCAAGACGTGCGTTGTGGCTGCTCTTTTCCATGATGTTTCTCATTTTGTTTCAGAAGACTATCGCAAGCATGGAATAAAGAGTGGAGAGATCGCCCGAGAGTTTCTGTCGAAGAAAGGTTACTTGAAGAGTTTCGTTGACAACGTCGTTTATGCTGTTGAATGTCACGTTTCAGAGCCCAACCCCAAAACAGCTGAGGCAAAGATTCTTCAAGATTCTGACACGCTGGACAGGTTTGGATACGTCCGAATTCTTCAGTTCGGAAAAACGGCTGAACTCTCGAACCTCAAGAATCTTGAGCAGAAGATCTGCCAATCTCTTGCCTACTTGGACAGGCTTGAGAAGGGAGAATACGGCCCGATGTGGACGAAAACCGGTGAAGCGAAACTGAAAACGCTTCTGGACTTGAACAGAACCCTTCAGAAAGGCGTTCTCGAAGAACTAAGGAGCACCCAAATCCCAGACGTGGAAACCTAGCACGTTGCTTTCCCGCACGGGCTATTTACTCGCATGTTTGCGCTTTGATCCAGCTCACGCCAACAACCTCAATGACAGCTTGAAGGGCTTCGCAGGGACTTTTCTTGACTAAGCCTTTTGTCACAATCTAAATTTTGAGACCTCCTAGAGCAATGTTGAAAGCAACATCAATTGTTACAGACGACTTAGGCCGCTTTTCATGAAGAATCAACGGAGCCTCTCAGAGCAACGCTTTTAAGAAATGAAAGGGACTTTTACGGTTGATTTTCATGTTCTTTAAACAGATCAAGTATCGCGGCGACAACTTCACCTACATCATAGCTGATGAGGCTTCCGGAGAAGTAGCAGTCATTGATCCCAGCTTCAACGTCGACGCAGTGATTCTTATCCTTAAAGACCAGAGTTTCAATTTGAAATACATCATCAACACTCACGGTCACACTGACCACACGGCGGGAAATGAGGAACTCAAATCAGTCTTCCACTCAAAAATAATTGCTCACAAGCTCTCGCACGTCAACCAGGACATCAGCGTCGTCGACGGCGACACCATCCGCCTGGGCACCGTAACAATCAAGGTCATCCATACGCCTGGCCACACACCTGACAGCATCTGCCTCCTAACCGACGGCAAACTGCTCACAGGCGACACCCTCTTCGTGGGCGAATGCGGCCGGACCGACCTCCCCGGCGGCAGCGCCAAAGACCTGTACACCAGCCTCCTCCAAAAAATAGCAAAATTAGACGACAACCTCGAAGTCTACCCCGGCCACGACTACGGTCCCTTTCCAAACTCAACAATCGCCAAAGAAAAACAAACAAACTACACCCTCCAAAACCGGACCCTCCAACAATTCATCCAATTCATGCAACAACCCTAAAACACAAAACCGAACTTTTGACACTCAAAAACCTCGTAGAATTGAGTAAAAAAACCTTCAAACCGACATGCTTCAACAATGTTTTGACACTCAAAGAAATCACGAATTGAGTACTCAAAAGCAAGGGCTCGAACCCCAACATTCACACTGTAAGCTTTAAAGACAAGCAAATCATATCACGAAACAGCGCAAGATGGAAAGAACCGCGGGTAAAACATGGGCGACAAAACCGCTTCTTACGTTCTCGAAACCGAGGTTCCCAACAACTACATAGGAAACATGCTCGACTTCATCTACCAAAAATACCTACTCGCCCAAAAACAGCGTTTCATCAACATCTCCAGATCCACCGAAAACAGCGAATCAACCATCAACTACGACGTGGCCGACAAACAGGGAAAACGCAGCCTCAACGTCACAATCAACGGCAGCAACCCGTTAAAAATCAAAATAACCCCCCTAAGCGAAACCGTCACTCCGCAGGCGATAGAAGAAGCCCGACAGGACGTTGCCATCGGAGTCGACTACTTCGAGGAACAAGTCAGACAGAGCACCCTCTTCTTCGCGTGGCGAGAAGGAGAAGAAATAGTCCCAGAAATAGTTTCCAAAAAACAGAAAAAACCCCTCAACCGACTGTTCCTGGAAACCCAAATCCTCCTATTCGTCATCTTCACCACCGTAGGCCTGTTCCTCTTCCTACTCCTCTACAGCCTGAGCTACGGCTGGATAGCCCCCCTCGCGATTCTGGCAATCCAACTTCCCATCGTCTTCTACTCCAACAAGATCATCGAGAGGACAGCAGACTGGCGCATAACTAAGAACAACCCCAGCATCCACCTGCTCGAATACCGCATACCACTCGGAGAACAAGAAAACTTCAAGAAAAACTATCCCCGTGACAAACTGATGAATATAAAGAAAGAAGTGTACGAGCAAAGCATCCTCAAGAAAGGAGAAATAGACTGCGAAACCACCGGCCAAATCTTCAACAAGTACGGCCTCGAGTGCAGCCCGGAAAACCTGTCAGCAAAAAAAGTCAACGTCTACCAGCTCGTGGAGAACACCCGCCAGAAATTCGGTTTTCCCATGCCAAGAATCGTCGTGTCAAACACCATGCTCCCCAACGCGGCAGCCTCAGGACCCAGCCCAAGCCGCGGAACCGTCCTCATCACCACAGGCCTCCTCGCCCAACTGAACGAAGACGAAATAATAAGCGTCCTGGGACACGAGTTCGGCCACCTGAAAGGACGCGACCCCCTCCTCCTCTTCGGCCTGATGTCAACCGAGTTTCTCTTCCGATTCTACGTGCTCCTACCCCTAATCCCCCTGCTCTTCAACACACTACTCTTCTTCGTATACTTCTGGGCCGTCATGATTCTCATATTCTTCATAGCCAAATTCTTCGAAGCAAGAGCAGACCTCACATCCGCCATAGTCATCCGGCAACCTAAAGTCCTAGCCGAAGCCCTCGAAAAAATAGGATTCAAACGCCTGCTGTTCGAACGCATACCCTCCTATCGCATTCAAGAGTGGATAAGCCTGGACCCACACCCGCCCATCTACTTCCGAGTCAACCGGCTCAGAAAACTCCAAGACACAACCAACATAAAATATCCGCTCTTTCAATCGGCCAAGGAAGTGACCAGAGGCTTCCTCGACACGCTGTAGTCTTGCGCGACAGAGGAAGGCATCCATCGGCGAAGACAAAATGGAGTTGCAGCAAAGTTCATGTCTCACAGGCCTTTCAGACGTTAACCAGAATCTGTTCTCCTTCTATTTTCGTTTGATAAGCAGGTTCAGGTTTCTTTGCGGGTCCCTTCACCACGCTTCCAGTCTTAGCGTCAAAAATCGAACCGTGACACGCACACGTTACGTTTCCTCCTTCAAGCGTGCCGTCGGAAAGCACACAGCTCATGTGAGTGCAGCGGTTTCCAATAGCGTAGTAGTTGCCCTCCAAGTTGATGACAGCAACTTCCTTGCCACCGGCCTCCACGCCAATCATATGACCTGGCTCCAAATCCTTCGCAGAGGCGACTTTCACAAACGCCATCCCAGCTCACCTCCTGAACATTCTCCAAACGCGTTAAGCAACAACCCGAAACAACCATATAAAAGCTTGCCATTTTCCGTCGTGAATCAAAAAACAGCCTTTATTCCTGCTTTTCCACATAGAATAAGGACGATGTCAGCAGTAAACCTTTTTATACAAGGCCCCTCTCTAATTGCCTGTCACATTAATTCATGCTTACATCAAAGCTTTTGAAAGCTTTCAGGAATTGCATGCAAAATTTTGTGGCAGGAGAAATGAAACATATGCAAATACAGTACTTTAAAGACTTGCCACTGAGTCCAGAAGTGATGAAGGGCATCGAGGAGCTTGGGTTCACCGATCTTTTTCCGATTCAGGCTCAGGCCATAACTCCATTACTTGAGGGCAAGGATGTTATTGGACAAGCGCAAACCGGAACTGGCAAAACTGCCGCTTTCGGGATTCCAATGATTGAACGCTTAGACCCAAGAGACAACAGGGTCCAAGGGTTAGTCTTGGAGCCAACACGCGAACTTGCTGAACAAGTTGCAGAACACATACGCCGATTCGGCAAGTACGCAGGGTTCAGGGTTTTGCCAGTCTACGGCGGCGAATCGATTCAGAAACAAATAGGGACTCTTGAAAGGGGTGTTCAAATCGTGGTGGGCACGCCAGGACGCATAATAGACCTGATTGAGAGGCGCATGCTAAACCTGGCACACGTGAAAATCGTCGTGTTAGACGAGGCTGACAGGATGCTTGACATGGGTTTCATGGAAGACGTAGAATACATACTTTCGCAAGTGCCAACCAACAGGCAGACCAGCCTCTTTTCAGCGACAATAGACCAGACGGTCATGAACGTGTGCCACAGGTACATGAAGAACCCTGAGAAAATACTTGTGAGCAAGGACGAAATAGCTCTGACACAGATTCACCAGTACTACACGGTTGTGAACCCCCGCAGCAAGTTTGAAAGCCTCTGCAACATACTCGACGCAAACCACATAGGGCGAGCCATAATCTTCTGCAAGACCAGAACGGAAACAAGCTTCTTAGCCGACAAGTTGAGAGCGCAGGGATACGATGCAAAGCCTTTGCACGCTGGTTTCACTCAGCCGCAGAGGACCTATGTTATAGACTGTTTCAGGAGAGGAAAACTGAAACTGCTCGTTGCAACCGATGTTGCAGCACGAGGCTTAGACATTCAGGGAATCACGCACATAATCAACTATGATGTGCCGTTAGACGCCTTGGTCTATTTCCATAGAATTGGAAGAACGGCAAGGATGGGACTGGAAGGCACGGCCATAACGCTGGTGGGCTACGGAGAACTGCCGGAGTTGGAGCAGATAAAGGCTTTGACCAAGACCAACATAGAGGAAATCGAGTAGAACCTTACGACGGCACGGCATTTATAAGGAACGGCTACACATTATAACATCGCGGTAGCGTTCTGTTCTTGAACGGAAAACAGAGACACAACGCTACACAGAACAACCAAAAAACAAAAGGGAGTGAGAAAAATGGCGGAAAATCAGAAGACTGTTTTCATTGGCAGGAAACCAGCGATGAGCTACGTATTGGCGATCATCACAAGCCTCTCAGCAAGCAACTCGAAGGAAATAACCTTGAAAGCACGCGGGCAAGCGATAACGACGGCTGTTGATGTTGCGGAAATCACGAGAAGCCGCTTCCTAAAAGACTTGAAAGTCAGCAAGATCGCCATAGGAACGGAGCAGATGCCACCTCGAGAAGGAGAAAACAGTGCAAGAATGGTTTCTACAATGGAAATAACGCTGGCGAAAGAGTAGAAAAACATTGAGAAACAAAGTATCCGTAGGCGAGTATCTCGCCTTTCTTTCTTTGAAGTATGAAGTCGACCCCGATCAGCTTTTTTACGCGTTATGTTTGGCGTGGAAAAACCTGAAGGCCACGTGTGGAGAGCTTCTTATTCAATGCCGCAACAAGACACCGGATAAGGCGGTGTTCCTGATGACCAAAGACTCAAAGGTTGTTTCTCAGTTTCCGATACCGAAAGAGTTTCTTCTGGAGAAAGACAACCCGATCAGGCGTCAGCAAAGAGCTGAAATGTTCGGGAGACGCGCAATCAAGAAGCCCGAGCTGGCTTATTCTTTCCAAGTAAAGGATCTGAGGGTTGGAATGAAAAAAATCAACTTGACAGCCAAAGTATTGGAAATACCGAAGCCTACCTTCGTGTTTACGAGGTTTGGCAACTACGCTAGCGTAGCCAACGCCTCTGTGGCTGACGAAACAGGCACGGTGAAATTATGCCTGTGGAATGAGCAGATAGACGCCGTTTCAACCGGGGACATGATTCATATAGAGAATGCTCACATGTCCCTTTTTAGGGGCGAACGGCAGCTGAGGATAGGGAAGAACGGGAAACTCAACATCGTGGAGAAAATCGGCCCTGCAAAACTGCAGAATTAAAGGGCTTACCGCCGATGTATGTTTGATTCGTTGTTTCGAGGAAATTCTTGTGATTTGATTTGTATTCCTGTGGTTGAGAACGACGGGGAAGTGTTCTTGTGGTAAACGTGTGCTTCTTTGAATCGGAGCAGGCTTTGATGAGGCAAGCCTGGGCGGCTTAGTCTCTGCTTGCCAGTATCACGATGTAGTCAGCTGTGTCTGCGCACATGTCGGCGGCTTGTTCGAGGAATTCAATCAGGTCGTCGAATATCACCATGGCGCCGATGTTCATTTGTTGTCCATACTTGATGAATGATGCCTTGGTTTTGAGGTAGTCTTCGTCGATTTTGTGTTCGATTTCTTCAACCTTTTCGGCACCTGCTATGGCTTCAGCCGGGGCTACTGTGATTTTTTCTATGCAGCCACGGAGGGCTTGGGCGCAGTCTACTAGTAGAGAGGTCATGTGCACGGTCTTCTCGTAGAGTTCCTGTGGGAGCCGAGTGTCTGCAAGCATTTCCATGCATCGTGCCGCGTCTTTCACGTGGTCGGCGAGGGTGTCGAGCCTTTTTACGAGGTGGAGCAGGTCTTCTCGGTAATCAGCGAATAGTGCTGCGCCCTTGGATAGTTCCTTGAAGACCTCTGTTCGAAGGTTATCAACTTCTTCTTCCTCTTTGAAAAGGTTCTCGATGCGTTGTATTCCTTCTTTTTCGTGTCCTTCTGAAATGCTTCGCATCGCTTGATTAAGAAGGGTTACGGTGTCGAGGGCCTTCGTTATCTGATCCTGAGCCAAGTCTAAGGCTTTGGTTCTGCGGCGCCTTTCAAACCAAGCATAACTTCGTTTTTCCATGCTTGTATCTCCATTTACAATATTTTTGGCGCGTTCGCTTATAACCTTTCCCAGAACCTGCAGAGCGATGTCGCCCTGGGATTACGTGCATGCGACTTCAGTTTCGGCGTTTATGTTGGGGTTTGAGGCCTTGTGTTTGAGTACTCAATTCGTGATTTCTTTGAGTGTCAAAACGATGTTGAAGTATGTTGGTTTCATGCTTCTGTTTGCTCAATTCGTGATTTTTTTGAGGCTCAGAAAATGTGTGCTGTGGTGACGGTGGGTTGATGTTTTTTGTGGGCAGGCTAGGCAGAACGATTCTGAGCTGGACTTTTTTGGAACTGGAATGGGATCCTGGATTGGTTGTGGTTGATGCTTTGTTTGCGTTACATCTTTTGTTTCCGTGTTTTTCGCTTGTAGAGAAAATGGTGGATGAGAAGGGAGATCGCTCCTCTGGATAACGCGGTGTAGCGCGCGCACGTGCTGAGGCTTTCATGAGTTGTCGTTCTTTTCTTCCAGCCAGTAGGCCTTTTTTTCTCCTTGTTTGGTCAGCACGTGTTCCTTCTTGAAAATGGGGGCTTGGTTCTTGTATCTTTCGACGGCTTCTTCTAGGACAGGGAAGATGTTTTGGCGATGGGAGCCTGCGACCAAGACGTACACTAGGTCTTCGCCGACGTTGAACTCTCCCAGTAAATGGTGGATTTGAACGTCTGTTATTCCCGGTTTTTTTCGCAGGTCGTCGCAGATATTCGTCAGTGTTTGATTTGCTTTTTCTTCATAGGCTTCCAGTTCCAGTTTCTGAACTTTTTCGCCTTTCTTCGCTTCTCCCCGGACGATTCCGATGAACAGTGTGATTGCTCCGGCCTTTTTGAAGCTGGGTTCGTTCTTGACGTTGTTTATCATGTCAAGAAGAGAGAATGTTCCTTTTTGATGTACTCCCGCTCGGTTCATCATGATGGCACCAGACTGTTTTTTGTTGGCTTCGTGAGATATATGTTCTGTTTGGTCAGGTTGTCTTTATGTATTTGCGCATGTCCTCTGGCGTGGCGGAAGGTACCGGTAGGTCCTTCATCGTGAATAACCCGGCTGGTGCGTTGATTACTTTGGGAATTGCGTTGACGATGACGGCTACTGTTCCTGTGTCACCGTGGACGCATGGCTGGATTTTCTGGTTTATGTTTGGAACGCCTTTGATTGTTATGGCGTCGTATTCTTCTTCGGCGCCTATGTACGCTTGGAAATCCAGAGCTATCACTTCTCTGTTTTTCATTATGCCCTTTGCTTTCTGTTTCAGACCGGCCACTTTTCCCACATTGACTTTTATGTCCTTGCTTTCAACAGCCTTCTTAGCTATTACTGGCTCAACGGACTGAACGAGTATCCTGTCAAGCTTCCACGCTAGGGCGTTGGCGATCATGGCGATGGACTGTTCGAGGCCTACGTGTCCAGTGATCTGCTTCTTCTCGATTTTCTGTTGAAATTCTTCGACGGTCAATCCTGCTCCTATCTTTTTCTGAAACGGCAGACGCCTTGTTCCAGCGTTCATAACTCTTGTGACCTCGATTTTTTCTATCTTTTCGCAAGCAGAAGTGAGTGTCAAGACTAACGTGTCCATCAGAAATCCAGGGTTTATCCCTGCACCTAAGACCGTTGCGTCATGCTTCTTAGCTAGGGCGTCGAGTTTTTCTGCGAGTTTGGGTTCAGAAACATATGGGTAAGACAGCTCTTCGCATGTGGAAACGACGTTTACGCCGTGTTTCAGGATGGAGGCTATTTGTGGATATGTGTCTTTAAGGAAGGATGAGGTTGCGTGGATGGCGATGTCCACCCTTGTCTTCTGGAGCACGGATTCAAGGTTTTCTGAAATCTTGATTCCGACTTTATGTTTCAGGCCCAAGACTTCGCCTAGGTCTTTTCCGACCTTATCCTTGGCTACGTCCACTGCGCCGACTATTTCTACTCCTTCTTTTTCCAGCAAGAACTTGGTGATGAACCCGCCGACGGCACCGATTCCGTATGATATTGCCTTTATCTTTTCCATGAATGTCTCGTCCCCTTCGGAGGTTATGTCATATTCGGGTTTGACCCTATAAAAGTGTGTTTGAGGCAGCGCTTGATTTGGATGTTCATTTAAAACCTTTACGTTTGTAAACTTTTATATGTATGGCATCGCCCAATACTGCAGAGGGCACAAGGCTTGGAAACCTCAGGAACTGCTGTCTCAAAACAAGTTCTTCAAAGGATTCTGGATGCCGACAAACTCAAGTACTGCTTCGAATGCGGCATATGCACGGCCAGCTGTTCCATGGCTGAGATGCTTGGAAACGACTACAACCCCCGGGGGCTTCTTGAACAGATTTATCTGAGCCCTGAGACCGTGCTGAGCTCAGACGAGCTTTGGCTGTGCGCTTGGTGTTATCGCTGCCAGAAGCGTTGTCCCCAGGCTCTGAAACTGCCTGAAATATTCCTAACCATTCGGTCAATCGCTAAGGAACAGGGCAACACTAAGCCTTTTGAAAAGGCCCTCCAAAAAATCGTTAAGAACATTCCTCTCCCGCTAGTCACAACATTGGTTTGCTTCCACCCAGAACGTGCTGGGCTGGAAAACGAGAAGGTGCTGGAAAAGATTGGGCAGATTCGCGGAGAATGGCTTAAGACCAAGAAAGCCGACAGATCAACGAGGGCGGCAGAAAAGGTCGCAGTCATAGGCTCCGGACCTGCGGGACTTACAGTTGCGTATGAATTGAGCAAGAAGGGATATGCAGTCACCCTTTTTGAAGCCCTTCCAGAACTCGGCGGAATGCTGAGAAAGTGCATACCTGAGTATCGTTTGCCCAAGAAGGTTTTGAACGAGGAGATCCAGTTCATAAAGGACTTGGGCGTCGAAGTCAAAACGGGTACGGAAGTTGGCAAGGATGTTTGTTTTGAGGACTTTCAGAAGGAGGGTTATAAGGCCGTTTTTGTTGGTGCTGGTGCCCATAAGAGTCAAAGACTGAGGGTTGAAGGCGGAGATTTGAACGGGGTAACTCACGCTCTTGACTTTTTGTGGAGTTCAAATTCTGGCAAGAAGATGGAAATCGGCAAGAACGTTGTCGTTGTCGGTGGCGGAAACGTTGCTATTGATGCTGCAAGAACTGCTCTGTGCCAGAGTGCAAAAGACGTGACGATACTTTATCGTCGGTCAAGAGAGGAGATGCCGGCAAACATGTGGGAGGTCAAGGAGGCAGAGGCTGAAGGCGTCAAAATCGAGTTTTTGGTTTCGCCTAAGAGGATTTTGGGCGAGAAGGGAAGGGTTTCTGCCATAGAGTGTGTTCGCATGCAACTGGGCGAGCCGGACGAGACTGGCAGGAGAAAAGCGGTTCCTTTGGAGGGTTCGGAGTTTAAGCGGGAGACCGATATGGTGATTCTTGCGATAGGCGAGGTTCCTGACTTAAGGTTTTTGCCGAAGGAGATTGAGCTGAACGATGATGGCACGGTTTGGGTTAACCCGATAACGATGGAAACCAGTCTGTTAGGTGTTTTTGCGGGTGGAGACGCGGTGACGGGGCCTGCGTCGGTGATTGAAGCGATTAGAGATGGAAAGCGTGCCGCAGAATCAATTGAGTGTTACTTGAAGTCTGAGGGGAGGGCTAAGCAATGACGGAGAAGAAGGAATCACAGCCAAAGCAGGATGGACAGGTTCGCATCGGAGTCTACGTTTGTCACTGCGGCTTGAACATCGCGGGTTCGGTGGACTGTGAGGAGGTTGCCAAGTATGCTGCGACCTTGCCGAATGTTGTTTTGGCTCAGGACAATCGGTACACGTGTTCAGATCAGGGGCAGGCTGGGATAAAAAAGGATATTCAAGAGCAAAAGCTGAATCGCGTTGTGGTGGCATCATGTTCTCCCCGTCTTCACGAACCGACGTTTAGGAAGGCGTGTGAAGATGCCGGTTTGAACAAATATCTTTTTGAAATGGCTAACATCCGTGAACATTGCAGCTGGGTTCACCTGTACGATAAAGAAGCGGCCACGGAGAAGGCCAAGGACCTTGTGAAAATGGCTGTGGCCAAGGCTGCCCTGCTTGAGCCGGCGGTTGAGGCTGAGGTGCCGATCATTCGGAAAGCCTTGGTTATCGGCGGCGGCGTGGCCGGCATTCAAGCGGCTTTGGATCTTGCTGACACTGGTTACAAGGTGTACTTGGTTGAGAAGGAACCCAGCATTGGCGGGATGATGGCGAGGATCGACAAGACTTTCCCGACGATGGACTGTTCTATATGCATTCTTGCGCCCAAGATGTCCGATGCGGGCCATCATCCAAACATTGAGCTCTTGACGAACAGTGAAGTTGCTGAAGTGAAGGGTTACATCGGCAACTTCCATGTAAAAGTGTCGAGGAAACCACGGTACGTGACAAAGGATTGTTCGGCTTGCGGAGACTGTGTGAAGGTCTGTCCTATCGTGACTCCGAACGAGTTCGACGTGGGTTTGGCAGTGAGGCATGGTATTTACACGCCTTTCGCTCAGGCTGTTCCGTCAACGTACATTATCGACATGAACTTGTGCCTCAACAAGGAAGGCGTCATCGTTTGTGACAAGTGCTTGAAGGCTTGTGAGAGGCAGGCGATAAGCTTCGAGATGAAGCCTGTGACCGAAGAGCTTGAGGTGGGTACGATAATCGTGGCGACTGGAGCAGACGTGTTTGACCCCTCGGTCCTGCCTAACTACGGGTACGGCAAGATTCCGAACGTGATCACGTCTCTTGAGTTTGAAAGGTTAATCAACGCTGGCGGGCCATCGGGCGGCCATTTGATAAGGCCTAGTGACAAGCAAATTCCCAAACGTGTGACTTTCGTTCAGTGCGTCGGTTCACGGTCGGACAAGAGTGGAAGATTGTACTGTAGCAATGTCTGTTGCATGAACACGATTAAGGACAGCTTGTTGATTAAGGAACATTGGCCCGACACCGAGATCTACGTCTTTTACGTTGACATAAGAGCTTACGGCAAAGGTTTCGAGGACTTGTACAAGCGGGCTAGAAATGCAGGCGTGGTGTTCATCCGCGGACTACCAGCCGAGATTATCGAGGACAGGAAAACGCATAACGTGTGGCTCATAGGCGAGAACACTCTGAGGAAGGAAGTGTACAGGATAAACGCGGACATGGTCATTCTCTCGATAGGCTTAGAGGCAAGAAAAGACAGCGAGATGATTCAGCGTCTGCTGACGCTTTCAAGGAACCAAGATGGTTTCTTCTTGGAAGCACATCCGAAGCTTAGGCCTGTTGACGCGGCTACGGGCGGGGTTTTCTTTGCTGGTTGTGCTGAATCTCCCAAGGACATAAAAGACAGTGTGACTCAGGCCAGTGCAGCAGCAGGTCGTGCGGGCATCTTGATGGCAAAGGGACACGTGACTGTTGAAGCCATCACGCCCATAACTTATCCTGATAAGTGCAAGGCTTGTGGACTCTGCGTGAAGGTCTGCCCGTACAACGCGATAAGTTTGAACAAGGATTTGAAAAGAATAGAAGTCATTGAAGCAGCGTGCGGCGGCTGTGGCACATGCGCTGCAGAGTGCAACTTCGGCGCCTTGACCCAAAAGCATTTCACAGACGAGCAGATAACGGCCCAGATAGACGCTATCACGGAGAATGAACCGGAGAAGAAGATCGTTGCTTTCTGTTGCAACTGGTGTTCATACGCTGGCGCGGACTTTGCGGGGGTCAGTAGAATGCAGTACCCGCCGAACGCACGGATCATAAGGACGATGTGTTCTGGACGCGTTGCTCAGAAGTTTGTTGAGAGGGCTTTTGCAAGAGGAGCGGCGAGCGTGCTGGTGTCCGGTTGCCACCTAGGCGACTGCCACTACATTAACGCTAATTATCAGACGCAGAAGCGTGTGGAGCGGTTATGGAAGAAGATGGAGCAGAACGGGTTGGACAAGCAGAGGCTGCAGCTTCTGTGGGCTTCAGCGGCAGAAGGCGAAAGGTTTGCTTCGAAAATGCGTGAGATGAAGACGATAGTAGAGAATGTTAAGCCTGAGGAGATTGAGAAGGCCAAGAAGGTTTTCTCCAAGGCTTTGGAGGGTGACTAAGCTATGCCTGAAAGGATTCGGCATGCTCCACTTGACTTGGAAAAGGTCAAGCCCGCAAAAGCGGAAATTCATCTGATCAAAGATGAGTGCAAGGGATGCGGTTACTGCATTGAATTCTGTCCGAAGAAGGTTCTAGAAGAATCAGATGAAATAAACGCTAGAGGTGTTCACCCGCCACGAATCGTGGATGAAAGCAAATGCATAATCTGCAGCTTCTGCAGTGCAGTCTGCCCAGATTTTGCAATTTTCGTGGTTGACAAAGAGAACAAGGAAGGGAAATGATATGCCCAAAGTGAAGAGTGGTTTAACAGGCGCGCATTTCATGAACGGCGACGTGGCCTGCGCTGAAGGCGCAATAGCGGCTGGTTGCAGATTTTTTGCCGGTTACCCGATTACGCCTGCAACAGAAATTGCTGAACACCTGTCTCAGAGGATGCCCGAGTTTGGTGGAATCTACGTACAAATGGAAGACGAAATTGCATCATTGGCCGCTGTGATCGGCGCTTCCTATTCTGGTTTGAAAGCTATGACCGCCACTTCGGGACCTGGTTTCAGTCTTATGCAAGAAAACATTGGGCTTGCCGTGATGACTGAGGCTCCATGCGTGATCGTGGACGTTATGCGTGGAGGGCCGAGCACTGGGCAACCTACATTGCCCGGGCAGCAGGATGTGATGCAGGCCAAGTGGGGTTCACATGGTGATTATGGAATTATAGCTCTGACGCCCAGTTCGGTTCAGGAGATGTTCGATTTGACCGTTGAAGCCTTCAATCTTTCTGAAGCTTACCGTGTTCCGACTTTGCTGATGGGAGACGAGATCGTCGGCCATATGTGGGAGAAAGTGGTGATTCCTTCGGCAGACAAGATAAAGACTGTCAACCGTAAGAAGCCGAATGTGCCGCCTGAGAAGTACATGCCTTTCAAGCCTGACGACGATTTGGTGCCCCCCATGGCATGCTTCGGAGAAGGATATCATTTCCACGCGACGGGCTTGACGCACAATGAGCATGGTTATCCGCGGACGTCAAGTTCCGAAGTCCAATCTAAGCTGGTCAACCGGTTGTGTGACAAGATTCAGAAGAACGCGGACAAGATAGTCCGGGTTGAAGAGGTCATGCTGGAAGATGCGGACGTTGTAGTCGTAGCTTACGGCATAGTTGCTCGCGCAGCTTTGAGTGCGATTAAAAAAGCGCGAGAGAAAGGGATCAAAGCGGGGCTTCTGCGATTGATAACCTTATGGCCTTTCCCAGAGGAACAGGTCGCAAAAGCTGCAAAAAGCGCAAAGGCGATTGTCGTTGCCGAAATGAACTGCGGACAAATGGTGCGAGAAGTTGAAAGAGCCGCAAAAGAGACTCCTGTTGTGTTTCTCTCGAAGTTGGGCGAGGAACCTCACACTCCTCTAGAGATCCTTGAGGCGATAAGGAGGAAAAGATAATGGTCCAAGAAACTGTCCCTGTGGTCGTGCATCCGTTTTCAAAGTATTTGAGAGCCGACATGATGCCGCACATATGGTGCCAGGGCTGCGGCAACGGTGTGCTGTTGAACTGTTTCGTACACGCGTTGGATGAGCTTCAGACGGATTTGAACAAGCTAGTCGTTGTCTCAGGCATCGGCTGTATTGGACGAACGGCTGGGTACATGAATGCCGATTCGTTCCACACGACACACGGTCGTGCGTTGGCTTTTTCGACCGGAGTGAAGCTGGCTAACCCCGAGCTGGAGGTCGTGGTCATAAGTGGTGATGGTGACCTCTTCGCGATAGGCGGGAACCATTTCATACACGCAGCCAGGAGAAACATTGGAATTAAGGTTCTATGCGCCAACAATCTGAACTATGGTATGACTGGAGGGCAACAGGGTCCTACGACGCCGCTTGAATCGGTAACGACTACGAGCCCGTACGGGAACATTGAGCATCCGTTCAACCTTGTGCATTTGGCGGCGGCATCCGGAGCCACATACGTTGCCAGATGGACGTCCTTGCACGTGCGCCAGTTGACACAGTCCATTAAGAAGATGTTGCAGAAGGAGGGTTTCTGTTTTGTTGAAATGCTTTCACCTTGCCCTGAAATTTATGGTCGATACAACAAGATGCGGTCAGGGCTTGAGATGATGAGCTGGTTCAAGAAGGCTTCAGTTGTTGAAAACTTCTCAGATCCATCCAAAGCAGAGATTACACAGGAGAAAATAGCGGTGGGCGAATTCGTGGACATTGAAAAACTGAGCTATGAGAAGATGGTGCATGAGAAGATTTCCAAGATTAACGAGAAGGCGATTGAAGGAGTGAGTTAACATGCGAGTCGAGATCAGGTTTGCAGGTTTCGGCGGTCAAGGAATAATCAAGTCTGGAATAATCGTGGCGGCGGCAGCCTGCATCCACGCTGGAAAAAACGCGGTTCAGACGCAGTCCTACGGTCCTGAATCACGCGGTGGAGCATGTAAGTCGGAGGTTGTGATATCAGAAGAAGAGATTGATTTTCCGAAGGTGGTTGAACCTGACGTGCTTGTGCTAATGTCTCAGCACGCCTACAATGATTATGCTGAGGACGTGAAGTCTGGTGGTACCGTGATATTGGATCCTGGTATGATTCCCCGCGAGAAGGATTTGAAGAACATGCGAGTATACCGTGTTCCAGCGACGAAAATCGCTGAAGAATTGGGTCGAAGAATAGTTGCCAACATCGTCATGATTGGCGCATTTACTGCAATCACCGGGTTGTTGGATGAAAAAGCTGTGAAAGAGTCTATTAAAGAGAATATTCCGAGGGGTACGGAAGAGTTGAATTTAGCGGCTTTTGAGAAAGGATTTGAATACGGAAAAACTGCTAAAAGATAGCGGTCTACGCGGTTTGCTGAACTTGCGGTTGGGCCGGTGAGGCTATTACTTTTGAGCCTCTGATGCCGACGTGGCGCAGCGGAGCAATTCTTTTTGCTTCGTTGTATATGTCTGAAGCTATTTTTCCGAGGACTATTTCCTGTGCCAGTTGATCCATTGTGAGCACTTGAGCCTTCTGTTTTACGATTTTGTCCATTATGGTGCGCAGGATTTTTTCTTGCGATGTCTTGATTCTTGAAAGGGTGAAAGCGCTGACAGCTACCCTCAGTACGTATCCGTCCTTTGTTGTGACTTTGAACAGGCCATCAACTTTTGTTGTCCTTCTCCTAACGAGGCTTCGCAAATAGTCCCGGGAGTATTCGTGTCCCTTGAACATTGTTTTGGCCGTTTTTCCGTCAATTTCGGTTATCTGGAACCGCATTTTCAGGTATTGGTGAGCAAAATCGTTTGTTATGTCGTAGAGCGTCGAGTCAACCACTCTTCCAATGAGTTTCTGCGGTTCATCAGCGGGAATTCCTCCCAGTTCCACGCTTCCGAAGTAGGGTGGAGCCATCACCAAGTACCATAACTTGCTTCGCCATTTGTCACGCACTTTTTTTGTTTTTGAAGACACTTTTATCCTCCAGGTGCAGCTTGAATGTTCACATCAAAGTATTAAAAGTTTTACCGCTTGGAGGCTATTTTTTCGATTCCGCCCATGTATTTCCTTAACGCTTCAGGTATCATTACTGATCCGTCTTCCTGTTGGTAATTCTCAAGGATGGCGACGATTGTTCTCCCTGTTGCCAGAGCTGTCGAGTTCAGGGTGTGCACGAAGCCTTTGGGTGCTTCGCCCTCCTTTTCTCGGTACTTTACATTCAGTCTTCTAGCTTGATAGTCGGTGCAGTTGCTGCATGAAACTATCTCTCGGTAGGCGTTCTGGGCGGGCATCCATGCTTCAATATCGTATTTCTTCGCAGCTACGGTTCCAATATCGCCTGTGCACACGTTCACAACGCGGTAGGGGAGCTCGAGTTTCTGAACGATTTCTTCGGCGTTGTGTATCAATTCTTCGTGGATTCTCCATGAGTCTTCAGGTTTACAGAACACGAACTGTTCAACCTTGTTGAACTGGTGGGTTCGGAAGATTCCCCGCGTGTCCTTGCCGTGTGCTCCCGCTTCTTTCCTGAAGTTTGTGCTGAACCCGGCAAGCTTGAGAGGCAGGTCCTCTGCCTTCAGGACTTCGTCCATGTACATCGATGCCAAAGGGTGTTCGGCAGTGGCGATTAGGTACAGGTCTTCATTTTCAATCTTGTAAAGCACATCTTCAAAGTCGCTGAGAGCCACTACGCCTTCGTAGGGTTTCCGTCTGATTAGGTAGGGTGGTTCGATGGGAGTGTAGCCCTTCTTGCTCATTTCTTCTAGGGCGAAGTTGATTATGGCGTTGTCGAGGAAGACAGCGTCGTTCTTGAGGTAGAAGAATCGTGCCCCAGCGATTTTTCCCGCTCTTTCGATGTCTATGATGTCAAGGTCCAGGCCCAGGTCGATGTGGCCTTTTACTGGAAAACTGAATTTGGGTATTCTGCCCCATTTTCTGATTTCAACGTTGTCGTTTTCGTCTTTGCCCGTGGGCACGGTTTCGTGAAGCAAGTTTGGCAGGCGCATCAGTAAGTCATGCACCTTTTCTTCCCATTCGCTGACGCGCTTCTCGAGAGTAGTGATTTCATTGTCAGTTGTTTTTGCCTTGGAGATTTTATCTGCAGCATCTTCCCCCTTTTTCTTCGCAGTGGCTATCTCGGCCGTTATCTGCCTTCTCTCGTGGCGGAGCTCGTTCAGTCTGGTTAAGCCTTGCCGCCACTGTTTGTCATAACCGATCAGACTGTCGAGCATTCTCTGGTCTTCAGGGTCTCCTCTCTTCTCTAGGTTGTTTCTCACCAAGTCTGGGTTCTCGCGAATGAGCTTGATATCAAGCATTTTCTGTCACTTATAACCTCTAACGTAGCCTCGAATTGTTTATTTAACGTTGTGATAGAAGCCGTGGTCAGGCGACTATCTTTCGATTATTGAATCACAGTTGGACTTGCGCGCGCTTGTTTTGTGTGTGTGCGTGTTTTTTTAGAGAGTAGGGGGGAGAGGGGTAGCGTATGCGTGTGCGTTAAGAAAAATGAGAGAGAGAAAGATAAGACTTTACCCCCAAACCCACCCCCGTTATTTTTATATCTTGTGCTGCCATGCTTACCTGTAGGAGGAAACTACTTTGGTCTTCGGTCTAGCTCGGAAGTCCAAATACGAAGAGTTGCAGAAACAGAACGATGAGTTGAAGGCGTACATGAATGTCGTGACTGGCCAGGTGGAGACGCTTCGAAGAGAGGTTGCAGAGTTAAGAAAGGAGACGAAGGCGTCTAAACAAAGAATCTGGCAGCTTCGAAAAGAAACTAACAACCTGCGTGTTCAAAAGGAGGGACTCGCAGATTCTGTCGAAATCCTTACCAAGGAGAGGGAGATATTTCAAAAAACCATTCAAAACCTTTGGCAGGCGACAAGGAAACAAAAGCAGACTAATTTGGCTAGATTTGCCTAGGACGAGCGCGGAAGTCCGATTGATCTGAGGGCTCCCATTGTTGAGCTGGGCCCAAACCTATTAGCCAGCAAGCGACGGACCGCGTACAATCGGTTTTTCTGTTTTGCCGAGATTCTGCCATACTTCTTGGATAAGAAACGAATCAGCAGGCACCTCTATTATAACAATGACGACGGTAGGCCACCTTTCGAGTTTGGATGGTATACTTGTCGAGTGGGTTAAGCTGTGGGTTTTGGGGGTAAAGTTCTATCCCAAACCCAAACTGAGAAAAGAAAAAACTGGGTGGCACTTCAGATCGTTGCGGTTTCCTTCTTGACTATGTTCAGTTTTTCTGCTATGGTTGCGAAGTTCTGCGTGGATTTGGGTCTCAGGATTATTCTGTCTGCACGGAATCTCTTTCCAAGGGATAGAACCCAGAACCATGTTGGCAGACGGTCAATAATGAAAATGGTCACATGCTCTTCTTTTTTAGCTCGAAATGATGGTAGAGGCCTGAGAAAGAACCATCGTTGTTTCTCTTCCTTCGTGACAGTATATCCATATATCTTGTTGATTTCGTATAGTCTGAAAAAGTTGAGGAAAGGAGCCTCGATGAGCAAGCCCCCAGTCGATAGGTAAATCTTTACGTATGCAAGTGCAATCGATGAAAAGACGCCAAATACGGTTATGAAAACCAAAACAAGGTATAGCCATGGATAGCTAGGAATAAGCACGGGCGCTTGAGAAATGAATGCCAGAATGAAAGCCCATTGCAAGAAGACCCATCTTCCGCCAATGTTTTGCTGAAACAGAACGCTTTCAAAATACTTTGCCTGTCTCCTCTTACTCACCGAGTAAACAACGCTAAGAGAACCTAATAACAAGGGAATCATAGCATACATCAGCGCCGGATGTGCGTATGCTGGGGCGGTTGTAAGCACTTCACCATAGACGAAATATCCCGAGGACTGTGAGATGTAGACTTGCCATGAGCCACATTCTGGCACGGGATAATCCTCATTTACAGTTTCGTTTTGCCATTGCGCCAAGGTGGTACCGTTCGGCGCATCAATTCTTACGATAACTGGTTCTATTGACCTTACACGGATATGAATTGTATCTGGCAATGTAAGAATAAGAATTTCGCAACGATCGGGCGCTAATCCTCCCACGACCCTTCCAGTCTTAGATATTCCTGCTCCTCCACCTGCATAGTAGACAGGAAGTCCAGTTCCATAAACCAAGAAAAACATTCCAAATACCAGAAGCATAATGCCGATTATCGCCAGAGACTTCCACCGCAACATCAATCAGAGAATCGTGAGTTGCCTCAACCTAAATAACTTTCCTTCCACACTGTATTTGCCATCCTAATCAAAAAGGCACGGGGCTTCCTGCAACAAACTTGAGCAAAGGAGTGGACAGAAAATAAATACTCGTTTCTATGACCATAGTAGTGATTGATGATGGGTGCCCGTCATCTGATTCCTTATCAGGGTAGCAAACGAGGGATAGCAAATAAAATACGCGATTGTTTTCGCGCGCGCTGGAAGATTTGGCCACGTTTGCCCTATTCTCTTTTTGCACTCATTTCCAATAGATGTTTTGCAACGGTTGAGAAGGTCAAGTATCGATAGTGGACTTTGTCATTAAGGTCTATTATGAAACTGTGGAGTTCAAATCTGCTTGAGGAAGCAAACTGTTTCAGCCATCGTTGGAACTCAACGTATTTGGAATAGGTCTCATGGAGAGAAATCACCACGCCATTAGCATCTTCGCCTACGCCTCTCTCGATCATCACGGCCTGAGGTATTTCCGCCAACCGTTTTCCATATTCTTCAATGAGCTCCCTCATGGCTTGCAGGTCAGCTGGCGTTTCGAAATTTGCAAAAGTCAAGGCGCATATCTGATATCCGAGTTTGTTGAAATCTGGGATAACAGTGTATTCTTTGAGAACGCCATTCTTCTCTAACTTCGCTATTGTTCTACTCACAGTAGGCTGAGAGACTCCAATTGCTTTCGCAAGTTCTCTGTCGCTTCTCCGACTGTTCTTCATAAGCTCTGAAATCAGTCTCAGCTCAGCAGTTTTCATACGCAACAACTACTTATATTGCAGTTTGTCTTCAGTTAAGCTTTTTGTTTCATTCTATTCAAGTATGCGTACAGACGCACATGTGAATAAATGCATCATCGTCGTTGTCATCGTCACAAAACAATCGTTTTGGGTTTGGGGGTAAAATTTTATCCATCCAACCAAATCGATAGGTAATGATAGAATATCTCAGTCGGGTTGGAATTTGTCTGGAACGTGATTTCTGAGAGAAACAGGTGGTAGGGAAGGAGCACTGCTCGTTTGAGCAGCGTATGCTTGATTCAGGTGGCGTTGATGAAGAGAATCACAGGCGCGCTCTCTCTGTGTCTAGTCTTTGAGACCGTACTAGCTTCTGGAACATGATGTACTAAGGCTTAGGATAAAATCCTGCAAGTGCGCTCTATAGGGTGACTGTGACAGGTTCATGTTTGGTTGGTGAACAAGATGAAGAAGCTCCTCACGTTGGTCACGCTCGGGGTGTTGTTCGTTGCCTTGTGTTTTACCGCGTTTCCACGGTTTCCCATGTTTAACGTTGCGAGTGCGTCGTCCATTTTGCCTGTTAATGATGCGGAATATGCAAATGGTACCATTGCTATCCCAGATTCGCCCTGCCTCATTTGGTATGATTGGATTAACGTTTCCAGCACTCAGGTTATCAACTACGTGCTATACACTAACTCCGACTACCCCTACCCTACGCCAATCGCCAATCTTGTAGGGCAGAACTTACAATTGTTTGATGGTACGGAGGTTTTTGTGGTAAGCGCATTGGACAAGATGGAGGTCTACAGAGACCAAAACGGCGATGGCATTCCGCAGGCCAACTTCACTTCTGGAGACAGCGAAATCCTATATTGGATGTTCATGAACATGAGCGACAGCTATAACATAATCCCTATTCAAAAGACGATGGAAGGCGATGTTCCGCACTACCAGTGGGGTTTCACCTACGTAAACGTCTATGCATATCTCGAGAACGCCACAGGTCCCATCGGCGTTGTGGCCAAGTTGATATTAGACCACTTGACCGTAAGCTACGATTTCAGCCTAAACGGCAACGTCTCAAACCTGAAAACGAACTTCGATATCGGAAAAGTCGCTAGCATGAGTGTATTAGATTCTTCACAGCTTTCACTGGATGGTTTGAGCTTGGCTTTGCTCTACCCAACTTCAACGTACGCGTCGGAGCCGTACTCAACCTACGTAGACGGCCAACCGTACAACTCGACAAGCGCGAACGATTCAGCCGTAAACGCGGAAGTTGCGCGGGTTGCGGTGGGCAACACGAAAGCGTATGATTTTGTTTTTGGCGGCAACTATACCCTTATCCGAGGCGAAAACAATGAAACTCACGCGACTAAAGCTGAGGTCGCCGCGCTTTCCAGCATTCCAATCGAGATTTATGGGCCGGTTGTGTGGCAGACGAGCTTTTTCACAGATGAACTAAAATTCCATGGCCTATTCGGGGGTTCATGGCCGGATGTCGCGATAGATTACAGCGCGTCTTCACTGATATACAGGATTTGTTTTCCAGTCTGGGACGGATTGCAAATTCAAAACGATCCGGTTTATGTTGGCTACTTGTTCAGTAGCACAGAGATCCCCGAAATTCCGACAACAGTAATCTTGCCACTCATATTCATTGCTGCAACGTCGCTAGTTCTTCTGTTCGCAAAGAAGCGCAAATTCAACTTCACCCAAGCAAAAAAGACGCTGTCCCTTCTGGCGTGCACTTGAGTCCTTTCATTAGTTCATTCGCCTCGGAACGGTCTAGGCGTTGCCTTCATCTTTAGTCTGGTGAATGTTGCAGAAAGTTATTCGATGTGTGCGCTAGCTATAAAAGGCGAAGGTTTGTTATTATGAATCGTTGAAGCTTGGGAAATCATGAGTGAAGGATCTGAGGGTGGCAAACCGGTTTCGCCTGAAAAACTTTTGATTGATGACCCCTCCAACTTTCTGTTTCACGCCGCCTATCTTGCTTATTCTGAGGCGTTTGACAAGACGGCTGACCCTGAGGGTAAGAAACAGCTCAACGAGAACATCGTGGCTCTTCAACAGAACCAGATAGACTGCCCGACTTTCTACAGAAATATCGGTCGCTACCGTGAAGACAGTGGTCCAGCTCCCCGCCAGTATGGGCGAATGATGATTAAAACGCAGAGGAAGCGAGAGTGGCGCAAGCAAACGCAAAAACACGAGAGGATCCAGCGGCACAAGAAATAAGCGGCCTCCACAATTCTCAATTCATGAAGTCGATTCTGTAGAGCTGCTGCAGTGAGACCAAGACTTGGTGAAGGATTTGCGCGGTTGGAAATCTCTCTTGAAAGCAGATCCAACAGAGTGGTTGCTGGGTGAGGACAATCCCTCCGTCCGCTGCTTCACGTTGACTGACATTTTGGAGAAGGGCGAGAACGATCCCGACGTGAAAAAGTCGAGGAAAGCAATCATGCAGACTGGTGCGGTGCCCAGGATCTTGGCCAAACAGAAGAGCGGTGGCTACTGGGGAGTCCCTGAGAATTTTTACGTAAAAGGCAAGTACAAGGGGACTGTTTGGCAGCTCATGATTCTGGCGGAGCTTGGGGCAAACCTAGAAGAAAAGCGCGTGAGAAAGGCTTGTGAATTCATACTTGAGAATTCACAGGATCGAGAAAGTGGCGGTTTTTCCTACATGAGCGCCTCAAGCGGCGGAGGAGCGCATGGCAAAGTGTTGCCGTGTCTGACGGGTAACATGGTTTGGAGCCTGATCAGACTTGGCTATCTGAAGGATGCTCGCGTTCAGAAGGGGATACAGTGGATCGTCAAGTATCAGAGGTTCGATGACGGAGTGAAAGATGCGGCAAAAGGGTGGCCTTACGATAAGCACGAGGATTGCTGGGGTAGACACAGCTGTCATATGGGTGTGGTTAAAGCCTTGAAAGCGTTGGCGGAAATCCCTGAAGATGAAAGATCCGAGGATGTGAAGTGCACTGTTGAGAAAGGAGCTGAATACATCCTTAAGCATCATATTCACAAGAGAAGTCACGATTTGACGCATGTGTCTAAGCCTGAGTGGCTACGGTTTGGTTTTCCCCTAATGTGGAACACTGACGCCTTGGAGATATTGAGCATCTTGACGAAGCTGGGCTACCATGACAGACGCATGCAGGAGGCTGTCGATTTGGTCGTTTCAAAACAGGACGAAACGGGCAGGTGGAGGCTAGAACGCAGTTTCAACGGACGTTTTCAGGTGAACATCGAGCAAGAGGGCAAGCCGAGCAAGTGGATTACCTTGAACGCGCTCAGGGTCCTAAAACGTTTTTACACTCCGTGAATGCGCACTAAGATGGGCCATTGCGCGCGCGGAAAGCTTCATTTACTCCAAACCTGAACTGTCTGCATACTTCGCGCGTTGTTTCCTTTTTTCCAGTGTGATTTGAGTATATCTGTGATCATGGCATAATGTTTCTGCTCACCAAAAAATCCCAAACGTCAGATATATCATGTCTCTACAAGCTTATATTTCCTCTCGAGTTATAGAGTCAGCCGTGAAAACCGACCTTCTCAAGTATTGGAGCCTGACTGCTGATGAACTAAGCGAAATCATAAGTGCGAGCCCGAGCCTGAGGGGAATGATGGCAGGGTATGTGGCTGAGCACAAGTTGAAGGATTTTTTGATGGAGAGCGGTAAGGTAGTTGGCAATATAGGAAAGTATGATGATCATGACAGGGAAAAGAGAGGAGACTTGTTCATAGTCTACAAAGGCAAGAAAGTCGGTATTGAAGTGAAAAGCTTGCAGACTAACTCAATCAAAGAGACGGATGGGAAATTCAAGGCAAGATTCCAATGTGATGCGAGTGATAGGAGAGAAGTTGAGCTTCCGAACGGGAACAAGATTGAAACCACGTGCCTGGTTGCTGGAGAATTCGACTTGCTGGCGGTCAATTTGTTTGCATTTCACGAGAAATGGGAATTTGCGTTTGCGAAGAATCTAGACTTACCGAGAACTGCGCATAGTAAATACACGCCTGAACAGAGAAAGTATCTATTAGCCACGCTGATGGAAATCACTTGGCCTCTGCAACCTCCTTTCCAGAGCGACCCTTTTCCACTTCCGAATGAGATTGCCCAGACTTCTTGACAAAAACCAAAAAGTAAGAGTGATTCTTTCGAGCATGTACCTGAGTCACGAGTCTACTCACACATGGTTTATTAGACCTTACAACGACGAACAGATCCTTTGTATAAAATCCGAGTGGTTCATAGTAATTTATGAGGTCCACATGCAAAAGGCGTTGTTTATTGGCACTAACTTGGTCTTGACACTTAACTATAAACACTCCGCCCTTACGAAGAACTCGCTTGGCTTCTTGACCAGCTTTGAAGTAAAGGTCTAAAACCACATCATAATACTTTGGTCCTTCTGAAACAACTGGTCGTTTATGGTTTCCGTATCTTTTCCAGAAGGCATCATGCGAGCCCGTAAGAGCACCACTTTGTGTTTTAGAGCGCCTAAAGAAGCCTTCTGCATATGGGGGGTCAAGAACCTCGCAATCTATGCTCTCATCAGTATAAGGTAAGCTTCGACAATCAACGCCGGTCATAATATCTGTAGCTAAGAGTTTGTATGCTTCTTTAGGGACATTCTTCCAAAAGATACCTTTACCATATGTCACGTCGGCTACAACTGCATCGAGAGGAACATGAAGTTGGAGGATTTTTGGAAAGACAAATTCATTTCCTTCCATGTATGTAGATAGTACCAGCTCGGTTGTGGTCTTTCCACCTTGGACTCGTTTCTTGTTATTGCCCTCTGATTCTACTTGTTCCATCATTTTGCTCCTATGTTCACCCTGAATTTGGTGAGTGTGCGTGTCCGTGTGGTCTTCATATTCACGTATTCCACAAAAAGTAAAGCCTTTTAATTAATTAAGGTTTCAATTTCTTGCTTAACTCGTATTCTTGTTTGGGGCATCTTCATTTTTTCCTTTTTGAGGTTTAATCGTGTTTTGAGCACGTCATTAGCGCTATTCGCCCGTAAAGTTTATAAAACTTTGCCTATTCAACTGTAAATTGCGGTGATTTTGCCAAAAGAGGCGCAAATTGAGTTCGCAGGTGGTGAATGCATGATACTTTCCTTGCTTGAATTGTATGAAACCTTGCCTTGTATAGCCATGCAGATCGGTTTTCCTTAGCGCGCGCCAGAGACTCAGATGTTCAGCAGAACACGTATACAGCGTGTCCTGAAATCCGTCATTATGCCTCAAAACTTGTTAACGATGCTGTTAATGGATTACGCTTGCAGGGTCACAACCCGTATTGCTACAAGCAGTGCAGCAACGCCCAGGACGCTTTGTACAAATCTGCCGGGCTTTTGCAGGCTAATTGTTCTTCCTCATTAGGTATTCATGCATTGCCTTTGCCGCTTTCTTGCCCGCGCCCATAGCGCTTATGACTGTAGCCTCTCCTGTCACTATGTCGCCGCCTGCGTAAACGCCTTCAACGTTTGTTTTGCCATTCTCGTCCGCTACTATCGTGCCCCATTTTGTCACTGCCAATCCTTCTGTGGTGCTCTGTATTATCGGGTTAGGCGTTCTTCCAATGGCAACTATGACCGTGTCAACGTCCATGACAAACTCTGAACCCTTAACAGGAATCGGTCTTCTCCTCCCCGACTCGTCTGGAGGGCCGAGCTCCATACAAATGCACTCCATGCCTTTAACCCAGCCTTTCTCATCGCCGATGAACTTTGTTGGGTTGGCTAAGAACTTGCAGGTTATCCCCTCTTCTTCAGCGTTTTCGATCTCTTCTTTCCTTGCGGGCATTTCTTCTCTTGAACGCCGATATACGATGCACACTTCTTCTGCGCCCAGCCGCAGTGCTGAGCGAGCAGAATCCATGGTAACGTTGCCACCGCCTATCACGGCAACTTTCTTGCCGATTCTTATGGGTGTGTCGCACTCTGGAAAAGTGTAGGCCTTCATTAAGTTGACTCGAATCAGGAACTCGTTTGCAGAGTAGATGCCGCCCAAGTTTTCTCCAGGGATCCCCAGAAACTGAGGCAGTCCTGCTCCGGTTCCGATGAAAACCGCGTCGAACCCTCTTTTGAGAAGCTCAGGAATAGTGTGTGTCCTCCCGACAAGACAGCTTGCACGAATCTCCACGCCAAGTTTCTTGACATAGTCGGCCTCTGCCTCAACGATGCTCTTGGGCAAGCGAAACTCAGGTATCCCGTACATGAGTACTCCGCCCGGTCGGTGCAGCGCCTCATAAATGACAACCTCATGTCCAAGTTTCACGAGATCAGCGGCCGCCGTGAGGCCGGCAGGACCGGCGCCTATGACTGCGACTCGTTTGCCAGTCGATGGAGCTTTCTCCGAGCACGTGATTCCTGTCTGCCTTTCCCAGTCTGCCAAGAACCTCTCCAACCGGCCGATGCTGACAGCGTCGCCTGCCTTGCCGAGCAAACAGACCTTTTGACACTGTTCCTCCTGTGGACACACTCGCCCACAAATAGCGGGGAGGCAATTCTTTTCTTTGATCTTCTTTATTGCCCCGCCGTAATCTTTTTCTCTCATTAGCATGATGAAAGCGGGAATGTCAATCTCAACTGGGCAACCTTGTATGCACTGAGGTTTTGGACATTGCAGGCAGCGGCTGGCTTCCGTCATAGCTTGCTCCTCGGTGTAGCCGAGCGCAACCTCGTTAAAGTTTCGCCTGCGAGTTTCTGGCGCTTGCTTGGGAATCGGAACGGCTTCCTTCTGAAGCTTGGGTTTTGCTTTAGGCTCACTCATTGCGGGCACATCTCCTCTCTTGCAGACGTTGCAGGGCCGCTTTCTCCTCTGACATGTACACCATTTGCCTCTTCAGCAGCTCACCAAAATTCACCAAGTGTGCGTCAAACTCTGGGCCGTCTACGCATGCAAATCTTGTTTTGTCGCCGACGCTGACTCTGCATGCACCGCACATGCCCATGCCATCAACCATGATTGGGTTTAAACTCACAATCGTCTTGATGCCGTACGGTCTTGTTGTTTCTGCAACAGCCCGCATCATCACGGTCGGGCCAATCGCGTACACGACGTCAAAAGCATAGCCTTTCTCAATCAGCATTTTCAAAACGTCACTGACAAAACCCTTCTGAGCCCTCGATCCATCATCGGTGGAAATGAAAAACTCATCAGAAACCTTCTTCATCTCGTCTTCAAGAATTATCAACCCAGCGGTCTTAGCCCCAACTATAGAGACAACCTTGCTGCCTGCCTCTTTGAAGGCTCTGGCAATCGGAAACGCAGAGGCAGTACCAACTCCTCCGCCTATGACGCACACGGAACCGTATTGCTTTACATGGCTCGGATTTCCCAAGGGGCCCAGAACATCAACTATCTCATCCTCAACCTTGAGCGCACCAAGCCTTTCTGTTGAAACCCCAACTTCAAGAAAGATCAGAGTTATCGTGCCTTTCTTCTTGTCCCAGTCTACGACTGTTAAAGGAAACCTTTCGCCCTTATCATCAATCCTCAAAATGACAAATTGCCCCGCCTTGGCTTTTTCAGCTACCTCAAGGGCTTCAATCTCAAGCAACTTGATTTTTGGGGCCAACTCCCTTTTTGAAACGATTCGATGCATAGCCCAAAGAACCTCTGATAGTTCATGTATGAAGAAGAATTCTAGACGCATACATGCAGATATAAAAGTTTAGGAGCAAGATCCCGAAACATTCCTTTCCCAGAGAACTACTGTGTTGGACAACCTCATCCTTTGTGATAATACGGTCTTCTAATGAAACAGTAGGCCTCCACTGCCGCCGTTATGCCTTGTCCCACAGCTGTTCCTATTTGTTTGACCGGATGATTTGTAACGTCGCCAGCCGCATAGACTCCCTCAAGATTCGTTCGTTGTAGACCGTCAACGATGATGTAACCATCCTCATCTACCGCGACACCTGCCTCCTTAGCTATTTGACTGTTAGGATCTTCGCCCACCTGAACGAAAACCCCGTTGACTTCCAATTCTTTTGCTTCTCCAGTGCCCTTGTCGAGAAGCACGACTTTTTGGACAACTTTGTCGCCACGTACCTCTTTTATTTCCATGTTCAACAGAACCTCTACATTTTTTGTCTCCTTCAGAGCTTGAACGAGAGCGTCTTCAGCTCGGAAGGCTTCTCTTCTGTGGACTATCTTTGCTTCAGCTGCGATGCCCGCAAGATAAAGAGTTGTTGTTAAAGCTGAATTTCCGCCGCCTACAACAAGTACGCTTTTGCCCTTGAAAAATGGTCCATCACAAAGTCCGCAGTAGCTGACTCCTCTTCCGCGGAACTCTTTCTCACCCGGGACTCCCAGTTGACGGTAATGGCTTCCCGAAGCAATTATGACTGCCTTAGCTTCGTAGACAGCTTTTTGAGTTTGGACATGTTTCTTTTCATATTTAAGGTCCATGCTGACAACGTTTTCAAACTCGTTGAGTGTCACTCCAGCGGCTTTGGCGTGAGCTACCATCTTTTGTGAAAGTTCAATTCCGTTAATGTTCTGAAAGCCTAGATAATTTTCAACGATAGGCGCGTCTGCCGTTGTGCCCCCAGCCAGTTTTTCTTCCAAAACAACCGTCTTAAGGCCACCCCTCATTCCGTAGATTCCAGCGGCTAGGCCAGCAGCACCAGCGCCTACAACAATCAACTCCAGTTCTTCCATAATGGGCACCCTCAGCATCAGTTCTTATTGAGAATGACCTTTATCAATTATTCTCAGATTTCTGGACATTTCCTTTTTTTAGGAAGAGCGCGCACCTTAGACTCAGCATCCTCCACAATGGCTATTGCGAATTGTTTTTGAACCGGCGACACTGTTACAATTTGGAAATTTGCAGACTTTTAATAATGTTGAAAGATACGTCATCTGCCACAATCGCTAATGCGCGCTCCTCTCACCATTTTCCTTGCTTTGGGTCTAACATTTCTTTGGGGTTTCAAGCGCAACGCAATTAGCGTGCGCCGCTTTGCGAGCTTGCTTGAAAGCGTTCGGATTCTACAAGGCCGTAGCAAGTAGCTCGGCTATGTCCAAGATTTGTATTTTGCCCTCTGACCCTGTTGTCTTAACAGCGTCTTCAAAAGTCAATAGGCAGTACGGACAGGCTGTGGCGAGGATTTCTGCTCCAGCTTCAACGGCGTCTTTCACGCGCGTTTCTGCCAGGCGCGGACCTGGAATGTCAACCCACATTCTTCCGCCGCCTCCTTCGCAGCAGACGCTTCGGGCTCTGGAACGGTCAAATTCCAGCAGTTTGACGCATGGCACGCTTTCGATTGCCTTTCTCGGTTCTTCGTAGATGCCGTTTTGCTTGCCTAGGAAGCATGGGTCGTGATAGATGACCTTCTTGTTCACTTCCTTGGTGAAAATGAGTTTTTTCTCGTCAATCAGTTTGGCAAGAAGTTGTGTGTGGTGCAGAATCTCGAAGCTTGTCTGATTGTACCTGTTCTTGAAGGCGTGATAACCGTGGGGGCAGCTTGTCACTGCTTGTTTTACATTGTACTTGTTGAAGGTTTTCATGTTCTCCTCAACTAAGAAGTCGAAGAGGCCTTTTTCTCCCATGCCGTAGACTTCGCTTCCGCAGCAGTTTTCTTCATCGCCTAGGACGCCGAAGTTCAACCCGGCCTTTGCAAGGACAGTCGCTAGGCTCTTGGCGACGCTTTGGACTCGCGGATCGTAAGCTGAGGTGCACCCTACAAAGTAAAGCATGTCCGCGCCCTGCGACATGTGTTTGAGGTTCAGGCCTTGAGCCCATTCTGACCTTTTGTTTCGGATTCTTCCCCATGGATTGCCGTTCTTGAATATGCTTTCCAACGCATCGCGGATGGTCGGTGCGATTTGTCCTTCCTCAACCGCCATACCGCGAACGTCAATCAAAAACTCGTATGGGTTCAAATCCTTTGGACAACGGACGCCGCATGCGCTGCAAGTCGTGCAACTCCACAGCTCGTTCTGCGAGTGCTGAGTGAGTTTCCCCGTTGTGGCAACTTCGCGCATGTACTTTCTAACGTTCAAGTTGGCTTTGCGTGCAACTGGGCAACCGCCTGTGCATGTTCCACACTGAATGCATTCGAGTAACTTGTGTTTCTGGGTGAGCTCTTGAGCGTTCATGTTGTCCATCGCTTTTGAATGAATGGGGAGCATAAGATTATTAAAGCGTTTTCCCGTGAATGATTTGAAACATATCATGGAAAAGGAGATTTCATCCGTGGAGAAGAAATCGCCTAAGATCGGCGTTTTCGTCTGTGAATGCGGCGGCAACATAGGCGAAGTTGTGGATGTCAAAGCGGTTATTGATGCTGTCAAGAATTGGGAAGGTGTTGCCGTAGCCAAATATCACAAGTATTTATGCTCAAAACCGGCTCAGGAAATGATTCTTGACGCCGTGAAAAAGGAAAATCTGGACCGGGTTGTGGTTGCGAGTTGTACGCCTCGTATGCATCTTGCCACTTTTCAGAGTGTTTTGGAAAGAGCTGGCCTGAACCCGTTCATGCTTGAGTTCGTGAACATACGGGAGCAGGACTCGTGGATATTGGGGCCGCATCCTTCGCCTGAAGCGACGAAGAAAGCCATCAGTCTGATAAGGGGCGGTTATGAGAGAAGCCGTGAGCTTGAGCCGTTGCAGCTAATAAGCGAGAAGGGTTCTAGGGAGATTCTCATCATCGGCGGAGGCATTTCAGGCATCACTTCTGCCCTTGAGCTTGGGTATCTGGGTTACAAGGTTCATCTTGTTGAAAGGAAGCCCAGCATCGGCGGCAACATGGCCAAACTGACCAAAGTGTTCCCGACCTTGGACTGTGCACAGTGCATTTTGACGCCAAGGATGGCGGAAGTGGGCAGAAACACAAACGTTAACCTGTACACTTACGCTGAGGTGCAAGAGGTCAGCGGGCGACCGGGCAACTACGACGTAAAAGTGCGCATGAAGCCGAGAGGCGTGGACGTTCAGAAGTGCAGAAGCTGCGGCGTCTGCGCGAAAGTTTGTCCAGTGTCGGTTCCAGACGAGTTTAACGAGGGTTGGGCGCAACGGAAGGCAGCCTACATCGAGTTCCCGCAAGCTGTGCCTTCAGCCTACACTATTGACTTTAGTTCGTGCACGAAGTGCGGAAAATGTGAGCAGCTTTGTCCAGCCAAGGCCGTAAGCTTGGCAGATGAGGGAAGCACAGTCGACCTGCACGTTGGTGGCATATTAGTGGCCACTGGTTATCAGCTCTACGACGCGAAGAAGCTTGAAACCTATGGTTATGGCACTTACAAAGATGTCATCACGATGATGGACCTAGAGCGGTTTGTCTCTGCAACAGGGCCGACGAGTGGCTACATCAAGAAGGCTGACGGTACCGACGTTAAACGCATGGCTATCGTGCTCTGTGCAGGTTCCCGAGACAAGAACTACATCTCGTACTGCAGTCGAATATGCTGCATGTATTCGTTGAAGCAGGCTTTTGTGCTAAAGAAGATGCTCGGCATAGACGTAAGCATCTACTACACAGACATAAGAGCAACGGGCAGAGGTTATGAGGATCTTTACTGGCGAGACCAAGAAGCTGGTGTCACCTTTATCCGCGGCAAAGTTGCTGAAGTCTACAAGAACAGCAAGAACGGCAAGCTTGTTGCTGTCGCGGAAGATACGATAACAGGCGAGGTGACCGAAGAAGAGTTCGACATGATTGCCCTAGCCACACCTATGGTTCCACCTGCAGGACTAAAGGAACTCGCCGACAAAATGAAAGTCTCCATCAGCGAAGACGGCTTCGTAACTGAAAAGCATCCAAAACTTGACCCTGTCGATTCACTGGTCACTGGAATCTTCGCTTGCGGCTGTGCTCTAAGCCCGAAAGACGTTAGAGACACGGTTTCAGACGGCTTAGCTGCCTCAGCTAAAGCGGCATTATTCCTCAAGAGTGACTACGTTACCACAAGCCCAGAGAAGGCCTTCGTCATCAGCGACCTTTGCAACGGTTGCAGTGGCTGTGTCCCAGTTTGTCCGACAAACGCCATCAGCATGCAAGAGGGCAAAGCCAAGATTGACCCGTTCCTGTGCACTGGTTGTGGCGCATGCATACCCGTCTGCCCTCAGGAAGCTATTGACTTCAAGAACGCTACGACCAAGCAGATAACTGCAAGCCTGAGAGGTGTACTGGCAGAAAAGCAGTCTGGCGAAGTCAGAGTCGTCGCTTTCGTCGACAAAAACGTTGGCTACACAGGCATGGACTTCTTGGGCCTTGATCGCACAAACTATCCTGAAAACATCCGCATCGTGTCAGTTCCAACCACCGCCATTCTCGGCTTGAGGCATCTGCTTTACGCATTCGCATACGGGGCCGACGGTGTTCTAGTCATCGAAGGAACGCAGGAAATCGATGAAAAGTTTACAAAGAAAAGGTTGATCGACATGGGAAGGGAGCTGGCCAAATATGGTGTTGAAAACATGAGAGTGCGCTACAGCTACGTACCCCTCCCAGTTTACAAGAAGGCTGCAGAGCTTTTCACCATGTTCACGGACAGGATCAAGAAGTTCGGGCCGTTTCCAGAAGAAAAACGCAGTGCAATAAAACAGAAGCTTGGTCTGTGAACAGAGCCTTTCACTTCTTCTGATTTGGGACTCTAGCGCGCGTTTCTTGCCAAATCATATTTTCCGGCAGTGCGCACTACGCTGTGCGTGAGTTCAGTATCAGGTAAACCTTAAGCGTAACAACGATGTCCTATTGAAGTCAGTGAAGGGCTATGACTGGAACGTTGTATCTGGAGGACGGTTATCTCAAAGAATGTGACGCCGTTGTTGTTTCGGTCAAAGACGGAAAATCCGTGGTTCTGGATCAAACAATTTTTTATCCTAAGGGCGGCGGTCAGCCCTGTGACACGGGGAAGATCATCGGCGGAAAAGAGGTTTACAACGTTGTTTATGTCGGCAAATTCTCAGGTGAAATCAGTCACGAGGTTGACCGTCCTGGGTTGAAAGCAGGCGACAGAGTTCGTTGCGTACTAGACTGGGACCGCAGGTACAGGCTTATGCGCAGTCACACTGCGGCCCACCTTTTCGCTTCGCTATTGTGCAACGGCACGGGCGCACTTGTCACCGGCAACCAGCTTGAAACCGACAAAATCCGCTTCGACTTCAGCCTAGCACAGTTCAACCCTGAAATACTCGAAGAGTACGTGACCAAAACCAACGAGCTGCTCAGAAAAGACACACCAGTAAAATCCTATGAGCTTCCCAGAGAAGAAGCCCTCAAGATCCCAGGCGTAGTAAAAATGGCCGCAGCCTTCCCCCCGGACATACCCCGCCTCCGCATCGTAGAACTAGTCAACCTCGACAAACAAGCCGACGGAGGAACCCACGTCAAAAACCTGAACGAAGTCGGCCAAATACGACTGCTCAAGACCGAAAACAAAGGCAAAAACAACAGACGAATCTACTTCACCCTAACGCCATGACCCACACCCAAACCGTGGGTTACTAATGTTAGAAAACGGACGTTTGCAAGCAAAAGCTATATGAAAACAGCCTGCTAAATCAAGTCTCATCACTTGGAGAGGAAGACATTTGGACATAATTGTGTGTGTCAAGCATGTTCCAGAAACTGCTGACGCAGAGCTGAAAATCGATGCGACAGGGAAGGGCATAGATAGAGCGGGCTTGGTCTTCGACATCAACGAGTGGGACGATTATGCCTTGGAAGAAGCAGTGCGCATGAGGGAAAAGCAGGGAGGAACTGTCACGGCCATAACCATCGGGGCTGACGATTCTGACACGACTTTGAGAAAGTGTTTGGCCCGAGGGGCAGACAAGGCGATAAGGATGACCGACCCGAAATTCAACGATTCGGACGGCTACGCCACGGCAAAAATCCTGCACAGCGCAATCAAAACGTTACATTTCGACCTCATCCTGACAGGCATGCAAGCGGGTGACGACGGTCAGGCCACCGTCGGTCCAATCCTTGCCGAAATGCTCAAAATTCCCCACGCCACGATGGTCAAGAAAATCGAGCTTGCAGCCGGCACAGCGAAGGTAAACCGAGAGCTTGAAGGTGGATTAGAGGAGCAGGTTGAGGTGAAAACGCCGGCTTTGCTTTCGGTTCAGACGGGGATAAACGAGCCAAGGTACGTTTCGATAATGGGCATCAGAAAAGCCATGCAGAAAGAAATAAAGCTCATGACCCTGGTCGACACTGGCCTAACTGAAAATGACGTTGGCGCGGCGGGTTCATGGGTCAAAGTGGAGAACATGTACGTTCCGCCAGTCGAGAAACAAGCTGAATTCATCAAGGGAAGCCCGGACGAGATTGCCACGAGAATCACCGAGATCCTCAAGTCAAGGGGGCTGATCTAGGATGGCCGAAATCTTCGTTCTCGCAGAGCACAGACAGGGGCAAATCAGAGACATAACCTACGAGATGCTCACGAAAGCCCGGGAGATGTCCGAGAAAACAGGCTCAGAACTGACGGCGGTTCTTCTTGGCAGAGACGTGAAAGAGCACGCAAAGATGCTGGCGGAATACGCGAAGACCGTTATACTGATTGAAGATGGCAAGCTTGAGAACTTCAATTCTGAAGCTTACAAGAGAATTCTGTCAGCGCTGATCGTTCAGCACAGGCCTGTGTTGGTGATGATGGGACACACTTCTTATGGCGTGGACTTGGCTCCGAGACTCGCGGCAGCTTTGGACCTGCCCCTTGCGACGGACTGCATAGACTTGTCGTTCGAGAACGGCGCGTTTACGGTGACTCGTCAGATGTATGGTGGAAAGGTGAACGTCAAAGCCGTTGCCAGAAAAGCCGAGACGTACATCGCAACCGTGCGTCAGGCAACGTTCGCGCCGCAGAAACCCTCACCGCCGGCAAATGGACAAATCGTCGAGACGCAGACGCCGTTGACGGAGGAGATAACCGAGAAACGGTTCATACAGTACGTTCTGCCACCGCCGGGCGGGGTTGACATAACCGTCGCCGATAAGCTCGTGGGCGTCGGTCGCGGGATAAAAGACGTCGCGAACGTGCCCATCGTGGATGAGCTGGCTAAGAGTTTGGGCGGCGTTTTGGCCTGTTCGCGTCCCATCGTGGACAAGGGTTGGCTTCCCACCGACCGTCAGGTTGGCACGTCGGGGAAGACGGTGAAGCCCAAGCTGTACCTTGCCCTGGGAATCAGCGGTGCGTTCCAGCACGTGCTGGGCATGAAGGGCTCGGATCTTATAATAGCGGTGAACAAGGATCCGAAGGCTCCGATTTTCAGCTTCGCCGATTACGCTGTCGTAGAGGATTTGTTCAAGGTTGTTCCTGCTTTGAAAAGCAAAGTATATGAATCGAAGACGCAGAAGACCTGCAAGTAACCGAAGGAGAGAATGAAGATGGACTTTAAGCTGAACGATGAACAGAAGGAGATTCAGCGTGCGGTGCACGAGTTCTGCACGAAGGAGTTTACTCCGGAGCTGGCTTTGGAGCTTGATCAGAAGGAGGAGTTTCCGATGGCCCTGTACAAGAAAGCCGCGCAGCTGGGGTTCACGAGTATGCGGATTCCGCAGGAGTACGACGGGCAGGGGTACGGCGTGCTGGAGGACTGTTTGGTCGTCGAGGAGATGTGCCGAGCGGATCCAGGATTAGGCGTTGCGGTGTCGCTGGGAAACCTTATGATTCCAGACGTGCTGCTGAAACACGGAAACGAGGAGCAGAAGAAAACGTACATTCCGCCGTTGGCAAGGGGTGACAAGATCGCTGCGGCAGCCTTCACGGAGCCCGAGCATGGGAGCGACATAACACGCATGGACTCGACTGCCGTCAAGAACGGGGGCGAGTGGACGATTAACGGGGCGAAAGAGTTCATAACGAACGCGACGACGGCTGACACGTTTATCCTACTTTGTCAGAGCGACCCGAACGTTCAGCCTTCGCACAGGGGGCAGAGCCTGTTCTTGGCTGAAAAGGGTATGTGCGGGTTGGAGGCGACGAAGCTGCACGGGAAGATGGGGATTAAACCGTGTGTGACGGGTTCGTTGAGCATGGCTGACTTGAAAGTGCCAGAGGCGAACCTTGTGGGTGAGCAGGGCAAGGGGTTTTATTACACTTTGGAGCTTTTTGATGGGACTAGGATTACGGTGGCGGCTCAGGCTGTGGGTATGGCGCAGGGAGCGTTTGAGCGGGCGTTGGCGTATGCGAAGAGTCGGAAGCAGTTTGGGCAGGTGATTATGGGGTTTGAGGGTGTGAGTTTCAAGCTTGCTGAGATGCTGATTAAAATCGAGTCTGCACGGCTGATGATGTACAAGGCGGCTTGGCTTTATGACAAGGAGAAGCCGAACGCTGTTGCGACGTCGATGGCCAAGGTCTATGCGAGCCGGGTTGCCATGGAAGTGACGGACGATGCTATTCAAGTGTTCGGGGGCTACGGTTACTTGGCGGACTATCATGTTGAGAGGTTCCACCGATGCGCGAAGATAACTGAAATCTACGAGGGCACGAGTGAGATTCAGAAGTTTACGATAGCCAACTACTTGGCTAAACAGTAGCGCGTGCACGTTGATTTGAGTCAGTCGTTCATGTTGAAGTGCGAGCCCTTGTGTTTGAGCACTCACTCCGTGATTTCTTTGAGTGTCAAAACATTGTTGAACAATGTTGGTTTGAAGCTTTTTTTACTCAATTCCGCGAGGTTTTTGAGTAAGTTTCGGCATGCTGAGTATTCTGTCTTTCACTTTTTTCTGCAGATGAACAGAATTTTCCTGCCTTCTTCTCTCAAGTTGGCTTCAATGATCTCGAAATGTTTATAGAGAGCAATTTTCATCTTTGCGACTGGGTATATTGTTTCTTTGAATTTGTATTTGTTGAGTTGGTAGAGTCCGTTTGGGAGTTTTTCGAATATTCTGGAGTCCCAAGTCATTGTGTTGCCCTTCACTGTCTCTTTGTCGTAGTAGTATCCTTTTGGGAATTCTTTGACTGATGAGGTGGATCTGTTGTATTTTTCCAGCCAGTGAAGCGTGTCTCTCAGCATTTTCGGGGTGTACACGTCAAAGATGAACAGCCCATCTCTGTCGAGATGCTCATTCACTGCCTTGAATGTTGATTTCCATTGGGCAAAGTCTTTCAGAAAGTTGATTGCATCGTTGGCGGAGAATATGGCATCGAACTTTTCGTTAATCTTGAAGTTGTGCATGCTGGAAACAAAGAACTTGCCCTTTGGGATCCTCCTTCTGCAAACCTCAATGTAATCTCTTTCAATGTCCAAACCATATATAGCGTATCTTTCGGGAAGATTAGCCAAGACCTCTCCAATTCCACAACCTATTTCCAGTATCTTCTTTGCCTGCTTGCAGTATTCATTTATAGGTTCCAGAACAATGTGCGCCCTTTCCCTTGCTCCTTCCTTGCTTGTGAGCGATTCCCAGAAAGTCGCAAAGGGTTTCGAGGCCTTGCCTCTGTGCTCATACCTAACCTTGCACACTCTCCAAACTCAAACACAGTAAGTTTTGACCTAGATTGTATAAGACTTTGCTTCACTCTGTGATACAAGGCTGAGTGATATCATCTTAACCAAGGTCTCTTGTGAATGTTTTTCAGCAAGATTGTTGTTTGTGAGCGCGCAATATCAGAATACACGGCTTTTACCATGAAAACCTGACAAAACGTGTAACAATCAGGTTTTTCAAAGAACAGTCAATTCTCCAACATACGCAATGGTCTGTTTAGGGTCAGTTGTCAGGGACAGACGACCAGTTCTCAAAGAAATGAGGCGCTTTTTGCGTATACGCAGTTAATCGCAACGCGCGCTTGAATATGCTCTTGATAATTTCATCTCCCAGAATAAGTGATTCTTAAGCCCGTGTCGTTGCAGTCACGTTTAAATATGCAATCGGAAATCCAAGACTATCGCGGAAACGGAGGTGGAATAACGGAAAAGGCGCAAGACCCTTTGAAAGTGGCCAAAAACGCCTACAAGTTCATAATGGAAAACGACCGTGCGCGTGTACTTGAGCGCGCGCGTCAGACTTTTCACCAAGGTTCTCATCTCAAAAAGATAGACATGATCGATGACCAACGGTCTAGTTGCTCCTCTTGATGTTACGGGAGGCGATTTTGGGCCTGTCAGAACTAAGTAGTAATCGGCAAGGCTATGCGTTGTAACGTCGAGGATACCTTCCTGCTTCCCATATAACTTAACGTTTGCCGTTTTTCCGTTCAGTGGGCCTTCAACAAACACGCCGTCGATTCCCTTTGCGGTGGCTGAGACTTCAAGTTTTATTCCAAAGATCCTTGAAGCGATGAACTCTCCTATATGACTAGGCAGGGAGGGTCGCCTTATGATGCTCGATATATCTGAATCAATTTGTCTTTTCTTTGTGAGTAATTCAGCAAGTCTTTCAAGCTCATTCATAACGGTTACCGCTCATTTTTACCTGCGTGTCCGCGGATAAGCATATGGTCATTTCCTGGTTTGGTTCAAAAGCCCCCATTGCGCGCGCTGAGTCAACGTCACGATTTGGCGCTTCCTAGCCTTGCAGTGTCTTCCGGATCTCTTGAAGATTTCTTGTTGTGACAGGATCGTTGATTGATAGGTATTCTTTCAGTTTTTCGCATGGATAATCGTCACAGTGGGCGCAGGTTTTGACTTTCTTTTCTATCGCGCATGGTCTTATATCGCAGAGTTTTCGGCAGAAACCAGAAATCAAATCTGACTTGCACCCGTGGCAGTCAACGTCTTCTGGTTTGAACTTGATCTCGCCTTGATCAGACCAGTGCTTGGCCATCTGCTTCTTCCATTCAAGATTTCCTGTTTGAGTCGCCTTGAACGCCTTACACTCTTCGCAGTTCAATCCACAATAGGCAATTATTTCAGACATGTTCTTGCACCTTCCTCCTTTTCAACATTATTGACACAGAGTGACTGTGATCGACGAGATAAGGGTTCTACAGTCATATGACGGCTGACAATGTTTCAAAAAGCTAGACTCTTGTTGGACGAGGATATCCTGATCGCGCATGCTATCTGATTTCGCGAGCGCGCTCACAGAATGGGAAGTAGCAAAATGATTTCGCTTTGACTCTTATAGAATTCGACCTCTGGACGTGAACGATCCGCGCCACATTCTTTTGCCATCGCTTCAAAAGTCTCGGCTATGACTTCCACCCTACTTCGGTAGTCAGCGACTTTTTCGCGGGCATATTTTCCTCCTGGGATCGTCCATGTTGGAAGTCCAAAGGTTTCAGCTTCTTTTTCGTCAATAGTGGCCACGCAGGCACGGTACACGTTATCGTGATAGGCGCCATAGAACTTGCGCCCCTTGAGACTTGGAAGCTTCGATTCGAGCGTGGACCATGCTTCGCCAACTCCGGAAAGACCTCCTTCCGCCTTGACCCACATCACTCGAATAGCATCCAATGTCACTTCCATTCTGGCCATCACATCCCACCCTCACGATCATTGTGACCCGTCGCAAAGATAATGGTTTCCAGAGTCTCCGGCGATTTTTTTTACCAAAGGGCAAATTTATTTGCTCAAAAGCAATATACTAGACCTCCGAAAAAGGTGTTGATGATGATTGACTACGAGAAAACGGAGAGATTCCTGAAGGCTCTCGCTGACAAATCACGACTGCAAATCTTAGAGTGCATACCGAATGAAGTCGCAAACCCTGGCGAAATCGCCAAGAAACTTGATCGCCACAGGTCGACCGTCGAGAAGCATTTGAGAGTGCTTCTGAAAGCAGGAATTGTTGAAAAAGTTCCGTCATTAACCAAGGCAGGTCAGCTTTCTATTCGTTACAAGGTATGTGATAATGCAACAGAACTTCTGAAAACGATTCTGGACGCAACTCAGAAAATCTGAACACTTGACGCCTCAAACGCCAGCGCGCGCTAGAGGTATTTCTATCATTCTCTTCCCATTAAGGTTCTGTTTCTTCTTTAGACTTTTTCAGCCTGTCTTCGCATTCTCTCTGGAGCCAGAGCCATTTCTTCCGTTGCCACTCGTTGCTCCATGCTTTCTTTTGTTCTTCTAGCCATCTTCCTGTTCCGAGGGCTCTACGTCTCCTCAGGTTTTCGATGGCTGTCAAATGATGCTGCCACACGGGGTTGTAGCAGAATTGTATGAGCTGAGAGCAGGGAAACTCTCCGCACTTGCCGCAGGCTTCAAGACCTCGTTGTTCAACGCAACACTTGTAGATGTCGCATTGCTTGTGATGGGGTGAAGCAGCGCATGAGTCGCAGTTGCAGCCGCAGCCATGACAGTTTTTGTAGACCAAGTGGTCGATGCAAGCGCCACAGTAGAGACCGCAGGGTGCAGCTAGTTTTCCGTCTTCGTTTGAAGTAATGCATCCTCCCTCATTCGTTGATGATTGTTCGTTCTTTGCAGTATTTCAACATTGCGAGCATGCGAAACAAGTAGCAGCCCCCGTGTGCTTGATTATTGCGTTTCTCGCCAAGCTTAGCTTTTGAACGCGCGCGCTTATGTTCTAACAAAAAAGGGAGGAATTGTGCGATTGGTTTCGTTTTGCTGCTTACGTCTTCTTGCGTGCAAAAAGGGCAAGGAGGGCAATCAGAAGTATCAGATCGATTGCTGAGAGGCCCAGAGCTGCCAAGCTATAGTTGGCTTCGTTGTTGGTTGTTCCTTGCAAGTTGCCAACTGATGTTGTCAGTGTTCCCAGGTTGGTCTGAATTGTTGCGACTCCATTGTTTACGCTGGTAACAGTGCCACTTAACGTTCCGAGGCTAGTGCTGATAGTTGCCACGTTTCCCTGAACGCTCACAACTTGGGCATTGATATTGCTCAGCGAGGTCGTCACGTTGCCTACATTAGTCTTTATTGTGGCGGTGTCTCCCTGAACGCTCAAAATTGTGGAGTTCAATGAAGCCAGATTGTTCAAAATGGTCTCTGTGTCAGAACTGGGACCCGTTATGTTGAAGTTTACTTGGCCACCTATTTCACATGATAGCCATATGGGCGTGTCCTTTTCACCTGCATAAGCTCTAATGGAGTGTGTGCCTACTTCTCCTACTGCTGTGAATCGAATCGATATGTTGCCTCCAATAAGTGAATTTTAGGACTGTCTCTGAGCTGGCGCCAGTTATTGGGAGGGCAGCGGCTCCAAGTGGTCCTCCAGTGATGTTAAGGAAAATCTGCTGTCCGTTGGCGTAGTTGGCAGGTTGAGGGCTCAGAATCAGCGTTGGTACAGTGGTGAAGGTTGCGTTGGTTATTCCTGTTCCGATGCCGTTTTGGGTGGCGTTGACTTGGTGTGGGATATCGGAGAAGTCGCTTGGTGAAATGATGGTTGTGGTAAAGTCGCCATTTTGATCAGCTGTGATTCCGCTCTTTATAGTGTACGTGGCTACGTGGCCTGCGATGCCTGGAACATCAACAATGTTTCCGAACCAAGTCAGGCTTATATTGGCTCCAGGCGCGAAACCGTTGCCGTTAACTGTAATGGGTATTCCGACAGGTCCAGCAGGTGGGAGGAGCGTGATACTTGGCGGCCCCGCTGCCTTTACGGTTGTGACGTTGAAATTGGCGATGGACAATACTAAGATGGTTGCAAGGAAGACAAGTAAGACTGCAGCATGATTTCGGTTGTTCATTATTTTATCTCCATAACTTTTTTATAATTGCTGCGACAGTATTAAGGTCCTATGGACTTTTAGCTATAGTACCCGAATACATATACCGAGGCTTAAAGTCTATGAAAACGGACGATCTTAAGAAGAATATCTTGAAGATGTTTAGAGGCAGAGAGTTCTACGGGTATGAGGTTCACAAAAAGCTCGCGTCTCAAGACGTCAAGGTTGAAATCAGCCGCCTCTACAGGATCCTGAACGAGATGCTTAAAGAGAAACTGCTTGAGAGTCGTTGGGAGAAAAGCCAACTCGGACCAAAGAAGAGAGTGTACAGGCTTGGTGAAAAGGGAAGGAAGAAGCTCGACGGAATTCTTCAAGACGCCATCAGGACTATCCATGCCTCTTACGAAGAGTATCTGCTGAATCTTCCAGCTGAGCGCAGCGTTTTCGAAAGTGTCCGGCGGCACTTTGCCCGTCAACTCAGGGGACGGGGCAACATCGCCTACGTTACCCCAAGTTATTCCGTGATGCACGCGAGGATGATCTGCAATCTTCAAAAAAGAGATTCTCAAGGGAAGATCTATTTCGTGAAGCCGAGATCGGTGCTCGTTGACCCGTGTCCTGACAACCTGACCTTAATGGACGGCACCTACGAAAACATCCCATTAAAGAACTCTTTTGTCGATCTCTTGGTGGTTATAGACATCCCCCAAAAGGATTTTCTGGAGACAGCGTTAACAGAGTGGTGCAGGGTGTTACGGGCAGATGGGAAATTGGGAATCTTGATTCCAGCGATTTTCGTAGAGGAGTATAAAGACCCTTTGACAATCGGCAACTTCATTGAGAAGTATGAACATGACACTATGAAGATAAATGAGCACGCGGATGGGAAATATCTTCGGTCATCATTGAAAAATTTTTTCCAAAAGATTGAAGAAACAAAGATTGTTCACATGGTGCTCTTCTTAGCATCAGAACCTCGCTCTCCCCGTTTATCACTATGAAATCGAAATTGAACGACTGAGGTTAGCGCGAGGATGTTTGGAAGCAGAGTTTGTGGTTATGCGGCTCACAAGGAGCTTGCTTCAGAAAGGATTAAGGTTGACATCGGTCACTTGTAGAGTTCTTAAAGTTCTTATTGAGATGTTGCATGCTTGAGGCTCGGTTGGAGAAGGGCCTCGAAAAAGGATGTGCAGGATCGGCGAGAAAGGAAAGAAGGGACGTGAAACGATTCTTTTGGACGCGATTGTGACAGCCCGCAGGTTCTACAGCGAGTACTTTCTCACTATACCTGCCAAGACCAATGTTCTCAGTAGCGTGTGCAAATCACGGTCTAGTAATAGCGCGCGTGCATGTCAAACGTCCCGCACTGATCTATTAGATGCAAATGTTTACAAAATCGTGGAAGAGCGTGAATTATGTTTACTTGTATACTAGCACTAGCAGGAGCCGCCAAGCAAAAAGGTGCTTCAGGTTCTAACGTTAAGGCTTCTAAGCGGACGGCCCGCGAATAGTTCACCCATTTTTTCAATAAAAAATTCGCTGTAATATTGGCCTATGTGCTATTCAGTACTATAGTTGCGATTCCATAGGTCCTTAAACGGCGGCTTTAACATTGAAAATGTAGAATCTAGGTGACGTCGGATGGAGAGCCCGAATTCTAATATGGAAGCTTCAGCCGTGAGATCTCAGGATCTTAAAAAGAATATCCTGAAGATGTTTAGAGGTAAAGAATTCTACGGGTACGAAATTCACAAGAAACTTGCGTCTGAAGGCGTTACGGTTGAGATCAGCCGTTTGTACAGGATTCTAAACGAGATGCTGCGAGAGCACTTGCTTCAGAGTCGTTGGCAGAAGAGCCAGTTTGGACCCGAGAAGAGGGTTTACAGGCTTAGCGGGAAGGGGAGGGAGGAGCTTAACAGGATTTTCTTAGACGCTATCGAGACCATCGAGGCCTTCTATGGTGAATACTTGTTGGGTCTTCCCTCAAAGATCAACGTTTTTGATAACGTCTGCAGGCTACTTGGAGAGGAATTAATGGACCAACGCATCATCGTGTACATTGTCCATGAATACTCCGCAATGCACGAGAGAATGATATGCTGTCTTATTAGTAAAGTGCGTAGGGGAAAGATTTACCTGGTGAAGCCAAGATCAGTGGAGTTGTACCGGCGTCTGGACAACTTGTTTTACTTGGATGGCAGCTACGTGAAAGTTCCATTAAAAGATGGTTATGCTGACCTGATAGTGGTCGCCAACATTCCCGAAAACGATCTTGTGGAGACAGCCCTGAGAGAGTGGGGCAGAGTACTAAAAGAAAGTGGAAGGCTCGTGATCTTGATGCCCACAGTTTTCGTCCGCGAATACGAGGACCCGTTGACGATAAGCGACTTTATAGAGAAACATGAATATGAAGCACTGGAACTGGATAAACGTGCGAATAAGAAAGCCTTTCGGGCGTTGCTGGAGAATTTTTTCCGAAAGGTTGAAGAAACGGAGATTGTTAACATGACCATCTTCTCGGCATCGGAACCACATTTCTCCAGCAATAGCGCGCGCGCTCGTTGACGGAACATAAAAATCAGGAATGCAGTATATGCAATTAAAGTGAATTTTATTA
>JBEKSS010000008.1:0-98432 GCA_049516875.1 Bathyarchaeia archaeon
GATTGTTAACATGACCATCTTCTCGGCATCGGAACCACATTTCTCCAGCAATAGCGCGCGCGCTCGTTGACGGAACATAAAAATCAGGAATGCAGTATATGCAATTAAAGTGAATTTTATTAAAGTTTCACTATAGATGAATGGTGAGAAAAAGGTGCGCGCGCGTCTGGTTCTACGGAAATTGCTTTGACTGAATCAAGCGTTTCCGTGTAGGACATCTCGCCTCATTTTCCCTTCGCGACTGGCGTTCTGGGTGGAAAGAATTCTGCGCCCGCTGAACCCACAGGAGGCAAGCAATTTTACCGGTAAGCATGTGTTCAATTCTTAACCCCCGCACACGCCCACGCACAACGTCATAAATTGAGTTTATCTACCTGAAATAAGCTCGAAATAGGACTTGAAATTGTAGTGCGGGGGGTGGGACCCCCACCCTATTTTACCGGTAAAAATATGCTTTGAATATGCTTGGCGAGAGTTCGAATCTCTCCCGGGCTACCATCAACCCCTAGTCAGGGCAGGGTTCAAATCCTCGTTTTGCAGTTTGAATTTATCGCGCGCTTTCTGTAATAGAGAGAGTGTAATTGGTAGAGAGATAATAGGTAGAGAGAGTGAGTAGTAGAAGTGTGTGGGATAAAACTTTACCCCAAACCCAAACTTTCCTACTAAAATGTTAGCACTTTATCTGCTTTTGTTGCTGCCTCTATGAATTCTTTCATTGTCCCCTTCGCTAGTCCTGGGAGATAATCTTGCTCGCTCAAATTTCTTCTTCTTCTGCATGTTTCACATACTTTGATTTCTGCACCTTTTTTGACTGCGTCTTTGATGTATTCTTCCAAGTTTGGCTGATCGTCATATTGCTGCCCTTTTTTTGCGATCCAAACGGCGTCTTCTGCGAGGAAAACTTGGACTTTGTGGCCATCCTCAAGTGCTTGATTAACAAATCTCAGCGGCCATTCTGCCTCAACTCCATGGAAAGGCCCTTTGCTTATTACAACAGCAAACTTTGTCATATTCAACTCACCTCCCTACAAACTAAAACGCAAAAAGTGTATTATCTTGTTCTTAGTTTAAATCACTTGTGACGAAATGCGCCCTTGAAAGAGCGTATACTCGATTCCGACTATACCTATACTATTACCCTATTATGGCCTTGATTTCTAGTATTAGCCTCTTTTTACATGTCATTATGATACCCTGTATATGCTGAATCCAGTATACGCTACCACACTAATTTTCCAGAACCAGTTATCAGGCCGTGGCAACTTGGTTGGGTTGGTTGGTTGGGGTAAAGTTTTATGTTTGGGTTTGGGTGGTAAAGTTTTATCCAACTAACTCATCCCTTCAAAGAATGCATTGCCTGAAGGAAGCTGTTGAACAGTGACTCGTCTATCCTGCCTTCAGGCTCAACCGTGAGCAATCCCGAATATTTCCAATCATTTCTAATCTTGTCCAAGGATTCATAGAAATTGAAACTTGAATGCTCCAGAACCCACCTATTCTTCTTCAAACTACCTCTCAAATGAACATTGACGATGTTGCCGACTATGGATGAGAATGCCTCAAGCTCATTGTACATCGATGCCCATCTCAGGTCCAAAGTCACATGCTCAAAAGACCTGACCAACATGAATGGAGAACAGCCATCTAGATGCGTTGGGATATTTTCAACTGAAGGTTTGACCTTTGGAAATCGTTCCACTGTCTTCAGAAAAATATTCTCAACATTGTGCAAATCGAAACTGCCTTTCCAAGTGTCCCAAAGATGAAATACACAGACCTCCGCCCCGAACATTTCAGCAACTGACAGCGCTTCATAAATGACACGTTTTCCCTTCTCCCAATCTCGCTCTTTCTCGGAGCAGAGATAACTTCCAACATCCCTGCTTGCATGAACAGAAAGAATGGGCAGACCCTCACTCTTGATTAGTTCCACAACTTCTTCTGCACTGAACTTGGGAGTCTTGGTCCAATCAGTCCAGTCAGTATCGGTTAATGGTGCGTTTTCACAGTCCCATTCTGGTTCAAGCTGCAACTCAAAACCATCAACCACTGCTTCTCCAATGACTTTTTTCATCACTTCAATCGTGCCGAGAAGGTCGTAGTATTCTTTATCACCTAACCCCGCAATAGGTGCAGTGGAGACGGAAATCAAATTCTTCATGAATTATAACAGCTCGATTATTCTAGCACAATCCGTTTATAAGAACGACCCAGCCCCCAGCGCAGATAACCAAATTTGTTGGTTTGGTTTGGGGTAAAGTTTTATCCTCGCAAAGATGAATACGTGATTAAACTACTATTGAAGGCAGCTGTGTGCGTAGTGAAAGAGTCAAAATACAAAATAGTTGACCTCAATCACGCAAACATTGATGAATACGGGACTTTTTGCCTACAGTCTAAGAAGAACACGAAAGGTTACAGAGATAAGCTCAAATGGGTCAAGGAACGCTTCAAGGAAGGTTGCATTTGAAGCTCCTTCTAATAAATGAAGGAGTAAAGCGAGGATTCAGAGCGAGAGGATTTATTGAGTATATTCCCAGTGAATGTGCGTGGCGTGGTATCAAAGCCGATGGATACATGGTCATTCATTGTATCTGGGTTGTAGGCAAGAACAAGGGACACGGATATGGCACGAAGTTGCTACAAGAGTGCTTGAAAGATGCGAGAGGAATGAACGGCGTTGTCGTGATGACATCTGAAAAAACGTGGCTACCCCAGAAGGATTTGTTCGTCAAGAATGGGTTTAAGAAAGTCGATTCGATGTCTCCCTATTTCGAGCTTTATGCGAAACGATTGTCAGAGGATGTCCCTACACCTAAGTTTAATCCCATTCCAAGAAGGAGACTAGAAGAATACTTAAATGGGGTTACGATATTCAAGTCGAATCAATGTTCCCTACGCAGATGGCTACACAAATCTCGTGACGGAAATCAGCAAACAAGCTGGCATTCCATGCCGAATTGAAAACCTTGAAAGCTGCAGGGAAGCGCAAAACGGAATAGACCCATATGGCACGTTCTGTGTCATATTGAATGGAAAAGTGCTTGGTTATCGCCATGTCAAGAAAGAATTACTCGATTCCATATCCAAGCCAAAATAGAAAATCGCTCTCTACTTGGCTATGACTTTTCCGTAGAATCGAGGCGTATACTCGATTCGTATACTACCCCCTATATAATGCTTTTACTTCCTGCTATAGCCTGAACCCAGTATTCAGCCCTGACAGTAACTCTTTTTTCACAGCAGCTCAGCCCTCGTCGTCAGTTTGGTTTGGTTGGGGTGGTAAAGTTTTTTCCCGCGCTTGTTGTAAGCTATCCCGCATTGGAGAAAGCTAAATACTCTTACCGGTAAACACGTGTTCAAATCTTAACCCCGCACACGCCCAACCACAACGTCATAAATTGAGTTTGTCTAACCGAAATAAGCTCGAAATAGGACTTGAAATTGTAGTGCGGGGGGTGGGACCCCCACCTTATTTTACCAGTAAAAATATGCTTAGGTTATGCTTGAAGATTATAGAAGACAATAAATTGTGATTTAGAAAGAATAAATGGTTAGTCACCTTTTTTTGCACGTGCCTTCTTGGCTGCACAAGATGCTATTCGACTGTCTACTTCCATTTTGTTAGGATTTCCTCCCGCTGGAACGTGCCCCTGCTTAGGAAGAAGAGGAGTATATCAATTGCCAGTATAGCGGCCGAGATGAGCAACAGGTTGGTTGTGTTTAAGTTTATGATGCCGATTTCGCCTGCAACGTAGATCACTACAAACGGAAACACCAAGACTCCTCCGAATTGTTGGGCGGCGCGGACATCGTTAGCTCTGGCGGAGACGAGGATGAGCACTTCGACACTTAGGAGGCACACCAGAGGTACCACAACGAAGAGGATGACTGCCATGCTAGCGTTTGGGAAGTAGAAATAGCCTAGTTGTCCGCGGGTTATGGCGTCGATGAATGCCGCGAATATTGTAGCTCCTGCATAGATTGCCAGCAGGGGCAGAAGGAACGCTGCTATGCTTTTTCCCAACAAGATTTCGCCATCTGTCATTGGCGTTGACAGAAGCGGTTCGAGGCTTTTTTCAACTTTTTCGCCAACTAAACTGTAGGAGGCGATGCCGACTGGGAGGGATGCTGCACCTATGATGAAGAAGAACAGAAAAGCGTCGATCACTCCTGGAAGCGCAGTGGCTGGGATTCCGCCTACTGCTTGTCCTGCGAATTCGACGACGAGGGGGAGTCCGATGGCGGCGATGAGGGGGAAGAGGATGGTCGAGTAGAGAATACTCTTTTTCTTGAGGAATATACCCAGATCCTTGCTTGCGATGGTCCAAACGTTCTGTAAGTCCATAGCCTTCAGCTCCTCACCAGTTTTAGGTACACGTCCTCTAAGGTTGGGGTGATTTGAGTGACGGATTGAACGCGCCCGCCAGCCTTGCCGACGGCGTCCACGATGTCGGGAATGTGGTGTTCTGGGTTGCTGACGGACACGATGAGTTTGTTGCCCGTTACCTCGGTTTGCCATGAGCCGAGCTTTTTCACCGCCGCCACAACCGCATCGTTAACGCTTTCAAGTTGGATTACGGTTTTGGTTCCCCAAAGCGATTGCCGTAGCCTCTCTGGAGTGTCGACGGCTAAGAGCTTGGTTTTGAGGATACCGACGCGGTCGCAGATACGTTCTGCCTCATCAAGGAGGTGGGTGTTTAGGAATATGGTGTGCTTTTCCTTTTTGAGTTCGAGGATGAAGTCTCGGACGGTTTTGGAGGCTTCAGGGTCAAGGTTTGCTGTAGGTTCGTCGAGGAAGAGGACTTTGGGATCGTGGATGAGGGCACGGGCTATGGCGAGCTTCTGCTTCATGCCTTTGCTGAAGCTGCCTGCGGGTTGGTCTTGTTTTTCCCACAGCCCAAGCATCCTGAGAAAGCGTTCGATGCGCTCTCTGCGTTGCGTTTCGGTGAGTTTGTAGATTTTTCCATAGAAATCGAGGTTTTTGTAGGCGCTCATGTCCTCGTACAAGCCGACGTTTTCAGGCAGCAAACCTATAATTTTTCTGATTTTCTGTATATCCGCCGCATTTCCGATTTCGTAACCCCCTACCTTGGCGGTACCGCTGGTTTTGCCTATCAAGCAACAAAGCATGCGTACGGTGGTTGTTTTTCCTGCCCCGTTAGGTCCAAGAAAACCAAAAACTTCACCCTCATCAATATGTAAAGTGAGATTATCTACTGCAGTGAGATTATCAAATTTCCTTGTCAGATTTTCGGCGTCAATCATACCAGCACCCCACAAGCATTTACCAAAAATGTTGTATATATTTTTTTGAGCCTGAGCAGAGCCGTTGCGCCAACTTTTTAGATTCTTCCAAACTGAGCCTGACGTTTCAGCATCAGCAACCTAATTCATTGACCACTCATCTCTATAGGGGGAATCTCGCTTTTTCGCTCTGTAAAATCTTGGTCTGCCCCCAATAATGGGAAATAATTTAGTCCTTAAAAGGCAAAGTTGGTTCCAATTGACTGAAAAAACTGTAGGCGGTTATAGAGCCAGCATTTTTGCCAGTAAGCCTGTGTTCAAATATTACCCACGACCGTAAAACCCTAAATTAAGCTTGTTATGACAAAATAAGCTCGCAATACTCCCAAATTTCAGATGCGGGGGGTGGGACCCCCGCCCAAGTTTACCGGTGAAAGAGCAAACTAAGCATGCTTGGCGATCGTTCGAACGTCTCCCGGGGACCGTGAAACTCTGGTCGAATAATCTTTCGAACTATGTTTTGTGACTCTCTAATGCTGCCATTCGTTGTGGTGTATTTTCTTCTGCAATGGCACTGGTTTCTGTTTTACAAGCGCGTGCGCGCGAAACTCGCGCCAAGCAGCTATCTACCAAAAATCTCCAGAAAACGCTCCTTCTCCCAAATTGCATCGAAAGCAAGCGTTTGAAATGCTCCACGGCCTCTGGCAAGTGAAGGAAGGAAAGCGTTAAAAGCTAGGCCTATGGGTAGGTGAAATCAGTAGACGAAATTAGGTTTGAGGAACGCGCTATGGCTCGGGGGATACTTAGAGCTGCTATCTACTTGGCGTCGGCAGTTCTGATCTTCTTGGGCTTCGTCTTCGTTGTCTCAGTTAACCTTGGCCTTGTTTACTTTCTTGTGGGACTGGTCTTCCTCGCAGTCGCCGGATTCCTGCTCTTCCTTAGCCGGGAGAAAAAACCTATAGAGATTAAGCAAACCCTAACGGTCACTGGACCGTTAGAGGCTAAACAAATACGTTGCCCAAACTGCGGAGCTCTCATCGACGCGACCAAGACTGAAGTTATCGACGGAAAACCCTTCGCTACGTGCCGCTACTGCGGGAACAAGCTCGAACTCACAGAGGAACCAACATGGTGACGAAACAGCAGCTCGCCTGTTTATCCGTCATCGTACTAATCTTGTGCCTCGGATCATTGCTGACAAGGGTGCAACTTGCAAGGGCTCAGGATGTAACCTACTCCGTAAGCCAAGAGTGGGCCCAAATCCAGATCAACACGGACAGGTCGATATACATTCTGTACAACATAACGTTCACGTATCTGTCCGGCTCACCTGAAGGCATATTCACTGTGGGGATGCCCCAAGGAGGCTTCCAGATTCAGTATGTGCAAGACCTGTTGGGAGCCACACTTCATTATCAAGATGCGTCATCGGGAAGCTTCTACGGCATCGACGTTTACCTCGAACAACCCGTTGCGGTGAACCAGTCCTACACATTCGTTGTTTACGCTCTAGTTCCAGACATGATCCATGAGGATACCCCTAACCCGGGAAACGTCGACCTGCTCTTCTACCAAGCAACGTTCACTAGCGCCAGTGGCTCCGTAACAGACCTACGCGTGGAAATCATCCTCCCACCAAGCGTACAGACAACCGAAGTGAAATACCCCTCAGGCTCACCCTTCGACAATGTCTTCACAGAAACGAACAACGACACCGCCGTCTTCTGGGAGAGAACAGACTGGCCGCCAGGCCAACAGTTCACCTCTGGCGTTTCTTTCCCAGCCACCTACGTTTCCTCCGCGCCGACCCCGACCCCTGCGCCATTTCCAGACGCAGCAACCACGGTTTTATTGGTCCTAGTCTTTTTCATAGTGGGCGCCGCGATATTCGTGGGCTTGAAAAGAGTTGCCAGAATGGCCTACGCCACGCCCCGCATGTCGATTGAAGCCTTGGGCGCCAACCGAACACTCACGGCCGTCGAGGCAGCCCTCGTTTTGGATCAAAAGCCCGTCCGCGTCCTCACCATGATTCTCTATGGGCTTCTCCTAAAGCGCATGGTCGCCGTCACCGAAACTGAACCCCTCATAAAACTCACCAAACTCGAACCAGCCCAAGGCCAGCCGGCTCCACGACCGAGATACTACGAAACAGATTATCTGAACGCCATAAGACCAGACGGAACCCTCGACGAGCAGAAGCTCGCCAGCACCTACGTAGAACTCACCAATACGGTAGACCAAAAGCTACGCGGCTACTCAAGAGACGACACGACCAACTACTACAAATCCATAGTGGACAAAGCCTGGACCCAGGTAACCCAGGCCGGAACCCCAGAACTCAAGGGCGACGCCGTGGACAAGAACCTCGAGTGGCTACTGGCCGACGACAAATTCGAAGACCGCTTCAGAACAGCCTTCCCACCAGGAATAATCATCTATCCAAACCCAGCTTGGTGGTGGTACTGGGGCGGCCTACACGCACCGACGGGACAACAAAGACCCCCAACGCCAGTCACAACACCAACGGCCCCGCCAGCCCAAGCCAAACCAATCCCGGGCCAAGACTTCGCCAACAACATCGTACGAGGACTCCAGACAGCCTCAAACAACATCGTCAAAAACGTTCAAGACTTCGCCAACAAACTCGTGCCTTTCAAGTCTCCCCCAAGCCAGCATCCAGTAGGCGGAAAACCATCCTGCGTGTGCGCATGCCACGCCTGCGCATGCGCCTGTGCCTGTGTAGGCTGCGCTTGCGCCTGCGCCGGCGGAGGTGCAAGATAGTTGAATGTACTTGACAAGTTAAGAGCAAAACCCAGAGAGGTGCTGCACCACCTCAAAGTCGCAGAGGGCGAATACCGCGGTCTCAGACTCCATCTACGGTTAGAGAAAAACGGAGAAGGAGTTCTGGTCATAAACGCCTCCAGGGTCATCTTCCTAAACCCGACAGCCACCGAAATCGTACACTCTTTCATGCAAGGAGAAAACGAGGAACAAACAGCAAAGAGAATTCTAAGACGCTACAAGGTTGACGCGGAAACCGCCCGAAAAGACATCAAAGACACACTGTTCACCATCAACTCCTTCGCCAAGACACCTGACGTGTGCCCCGTCTCCTACCTCGGCGTAGAAAAGATAGAACCCTTCCAAAAAGAGCTGAGCGCACCCTACCGCATGGACATAGCCCTCACCTACCGCTGCAACAACAAGTGCATACACTGCTACGCCGGAGGCCCAAAACAAACAGAAGAGCTAACCACACGAGAATGGCTGAACGTGATCGACAGACTCCAAGCCCTAGGCATCCCTCAAGTGGTCTTCACAGGCGGCGAACCAACCCTAAGAGACGACCTGTCAACGCTGATAGCGCACACGCAAGAAAAAGAACTGGTCTGCGGCCTCGTCACGAACGGACGAAAACTCAAAGACAACGCATACCTCAAAACTCTCATCGACGCAGGACTAGACCACATGCAGATAACCCTTGAATCACACGACCCAGAAGTCCACGACAAAATAACAAGCGTCAACGGAAGCTGGGACGAAACCGTCGAAGGACTCAAGAACGCCATCGCATCCCAGATCTACACGGTCAGCAACACCACACTCAACCAGCTAAACGTCAACGACATAGACGGCACGATAGAATTCGTCCACAGCCTCGGACTCAAACACTTCGCCTGCAACAGCCTGATCTACTCTGGGAAAGCACCAGAAATAGCCAAAACCTTCGCCCTAGACGAAGCAGCACTAGAGCCAATCCTGACCCGAATAAGGGACCAGACCAGAAAGCTAGGAATGGAATTCACTTGGTACACCCCGACGCAATACTGCCAAACCGACCCTCTGAAGCTGGAACTGGGAATAAAAAGCTGCAGCGCCTGCCGCATAAACATGGCCATCGAACCAGACGGAACAGTCATACCCTGCCAAAGCTACTTCGTCCCACTCGGAAACATCCTCAAAGACAAATGGCAAAAAATCTGGAAAAACCCCACCTGCCTGAAGCTCAGAAAACGAGAATACGCCCCAGACAAATGCTACGAATGCCCAAGCCTCCAAATATGCGGAGCGGGCTGCCCACTAAAAACGGAAAACTAGACCAACAGCGAGCCACAGCACACTTCAAGAAATGAACCGCATCCCGAACTGTGCCTTGTTCAGTTTGAATTCTTCAATGAATTTCCGACGGACCCTCACTTACAACGTCGAGAAAGGGATTTCTTTAGCCAAAATAACCTCGAAACAAGCCCGAAATTAAGGTGTAGGGGAGTGGGACCCCACCCGACTTTACCGGTAAAAAGTCTTTACTGCGAGTTTGCGCTTCCTAGTACCCTGAACTGGTTCAGTTCCGAGAGGTTAGAATCCAAAAGGGTTCAAGTCCTGCGGAACGGCATATTTGGGGAGAAATTGTTCTGGATAATGAGGCTATTTTGGCTGTGACGTGAACCTGATGAAGTGTGTAGAAGTGTAGAACTATCTTCTAAATAGACTTAAATAGAAATGGCGAGCCAGATAGAATCAGAGTTAAATAAATTAGTTAAGGAGTTGAATAATTCTTGGCAAAGTTGATGAAAACTAGAATCGGTACTGCCATTGTTATTGCGATGTTCATTCTCGTTGTGGGCTTTCCAGGATTTGCATCGACTGTATCGGCAGCGCGACCTGAAAACGGCTGGTCAGCGCATCCATTGATGCATGTTCGTCCGATGGCGGCAACTCCATCTCCGAATGCTCTCACTCCGACGCAGATACGAAGCGCGTATGGCCTTCCTTCCGCGGGGGGCGCGGGAACAACTATCGCCATCGTCGACGCTTACGATGACCCAAACGTCCTGAACGACCTGACCGTGTTCAGCACCCAACACGGTCTATTACCCATCAGTTTTGTAGAACACAAGATGGCAACAACGATTAGCGTGGACACGGGCTGGGCGCTTGAAACATCCTTGGATGTCCAATGGGCTCACGCCATAGCGCCAAGCGCGACCATACTGCTGGTTGAGGCCAGATCAAACAGTCTAGGCGATCTTCTCGCCGCCGTTAATTACGCTACAAGCCAACCGAACGTCGTAGCAGTATCTATGAGCTGGGGCGGAACAGAGTTCAGCACAGAAACCTTGTATGACAGCTACTTCAGTTCCTCCGGAATCACCTTCTTCGCATCCTCTGGAGACAGTGGAGCGGGCGTAATATGGCCTTCAAGTTCACCGAACGTAGTCGCCGTCGGCGGAACAACCCTCAAATTTGTCTCTGGATCAGTAGTTGAGACGGGTTGGAGCGGAAGCGGCGGCGGCGTAAGCCGCTACGAGCCCAAACCAGCCTATCAAACAAACTTCGGCCTCTCAAGCAGCATGCGCGCCGTGCCTGACGTTTCCTACGACGCAGACCCGAATACGGGCGTTCCGGTGTACGACAGCCTAGGCTATTCTGGCCAGTACGGATGGTTCCAAGTGGGCGGCACAAGCGCGGGCGCACCGCAATGGGCAGCAATCCAAGCTCTAGGGCTCACCACATCAAACAACAACTTCTACCAAGACGCAAAATCATCGGCTTATGCTTCATACTTCAGAGACATCACAAGCGGCTCAAACGGGTACTCGGCAGGCCCTGGTTACGATTATGTCACAGGTTTGGGCAGCCCACTCACGACGAATTACACGCTGTCGACGACACCACCGCCGCCGCCACCGCCAACTGCAGACTTCACGGTGTCGGCAATACCAACCAGCTTGAGCATCAGGACAGGATCTTCCAAAACTTCGACGATCACGATAGCGTCCTTCAACGGATTCACAGGCACAGTCACGCTCTTCGCGTCTGCCCCGTCTGGCCTAACCGCCACCTTTAACCCGACTCAAGTTTCTGGGGGATCTGGCACATCAACGCTGACGATAAGAGTAGCGAGCAACATCAGATCTGGAACGTACACAGTGACAGTGAAGGGCACAAGCGGCTCGTTAAGCCACACCGTAAGTGTAAAGGTAACAGTCACGCGACGATAGACACCTTAAACACATCCTCACCTTTTTTTTGGATTAACACGGCAAACAGCAAAGAATGTGCTTTAGCGCGCGCTATGCTGAGTTCCATATCCGAACCAGCAATACCAGTTATTCCTCTAGTGGTTACACAAGTGTTTAATCCACAGATGGCCCATATAAACTAGCTATTCAGAAGCTACAACAGAAGGATTTTGGATGAAACAGTCACCTGTCGAGCTATCAAAAGAAGGCACTTTGGAAACAGCCAAAGCGCCAGCAGTAAGAGTCTTGCATGTGGATGATGATGCGTGTTTCTTGAAGACTGCAAAAGCAATCTTGGAAATGCAAGGAACATTTCAAGTGGACACTGCCTCATGTATTGAAGAAGCATGGGAAAAGATGAGGAAGGAAGAATACGATACGGTCGTCAGCGACTATCAGATGCCTGGAAAAAACGGCTTACAGTTTCTCAAGGAACTAAGAGAGAAAGGAAACAGTATTCCTTTTATTATTTTCACTGGAAAAGGCAGGGAAGAAGTGGCCATTAAAGCATTGAATCTTGGTGCCGACGGATACTTCAACAAATCTGGACACGCCGAAACAGTATACGGTGAATTGGCACATGGCATACGACAGATCGTTGATAAAAGAAGACTAGAGCAATCGTTCTTAAAGAGCGAAGATAAATACCGACGACTGGTTGAAACTCTGCATGAAGGAATCTGGGTTATCGACAAAGATTCTCGCACAACCTTTGTCAATCCTCGCATGGCAGAGATACTGGGATACGACATAGAGGAAATGAAAGGAAGACATTTGTTCTCATTCATGGACGAACGTGAAGTGGAAATTGCTAAGCGCCTTCTGGAAAGACGCAAGCAGGGTATCAAAGAACAGCACGATTTCGAGTTTCTCAGAAAAGATGGAACACGCGTCTATGTAACACTGGAGACATCGCCAATCACCGATGACAACAGAAATTACATCGGGGCACTTGCAAGCGTAATGGACACTACTGAACGCAAAAAAGCTGAAGAAGACTTGAGGAACAGTGAGGAAAGATGGCGGTCACTTGCAGAAGGCTCACCTGACCACATCATGCTGCTTGACCTTAAGTTTAATATCTTGTACATCAATCGAACCGTTCCTGACCTGAAAAGAGAGGAGGTAATTGGAACATCTACGTTTAACTACATTCCTCCTGAATGGCATCGAGTTGCGAAAGACTGTTTCAAGCGGGTCATAGCAACAGGCAAGACAGACCATCACGACACTGAATACCGAACTAAGGATGGTGAAGTGAGATACTTTGACGTACGGATTGGACCTGTATTCCAAGAGGATAGGGTAGTTGCTTTGATAAGCAGTTCAACAGATGTCACCTCGCAGAAGAAAGCTGAGGTAGAACTGAGGAACACAAAGAATTACCTTGACAATCTTTTGAATTATGCCAACGCGCCAATCATAGTTTGGGACAACGCAAAAAGGATCACCTTATTCAACAATGCATTCGAGGTCCTTACTGGTCGCAAAAAGGAGTCTGTGCTAGGAAGAAACATAGATATCTTGTTTCCTCCCTTACAAAAAGAAGAGATTCTGCAAACTATAGAAGGCGCTACGAAAGGTGAGAAGTGGAAATCAGTTGAGATACCCATTCTGTGTAAGGACAAAGAAACGAAAATCGCACTTTGGAACTCAGCAAATATAACAGACGAAGAAGGCAAAATAGTAGCCACTATTGCTCAAGGACAAGACATCACAGAACGCAAGAGGGTTGAGGACGCGCTCAAGCAAAGTAAAGAGAACTTTGAGTCTCTAGCGGAGAATGCCTTTGACGGCCTCTTAGTAGGGACCCAAGGAGGAGTCCATGCCTATGCGAACAAAAGGGCTGCTGAGATAACAGGTTACACCGTCGCCGAACTGCTTAGGACCACGATCAAGGAGCTGGTGCATCCTGACGAGTCTGAGAAGATTTTGGAAAGATATCGAAGAAGGATTGAGGGAAGGGCAGTCCCGAATCCCTGTGAGACCGTCATCATTGCAAAAGACGGGAGAAGCGTTCCAATAGAGATAGCTGGCGCACGGACCATTTGGGAGCGCAACCCCGCTGACCTGGTTTTCTTCCGTGACATCACCGAGCGCAAGAAGATGGAGAACACTTTACGAGAAAATGAGAGAAAATATAGAGTACTCGTCGAAAATATTCCGCAAAAGATATTTATTAAGGATAAAAATTCAGTTTATGTATCTTGCAATGAGAATTACGCACGGGATTTAAAGATCAAGTCTAATGAGATTATGGGCAAGACGGATTATGATTTTTATACTGAGGAATTGGCTGAAAAATACAGAGCAGACGATAAAAGGATTATGGAGTCTGAGGAGACACAGGATATAGAGGAGGAGTATATCCAAAACGGACAAAAAGTGTATGTTCACACAGCCAAAACACCTGTCAAAGACGAAAATGACAATGTAATTGGCGTACTGGGCATTTTCGGGGACATCACTGAACGCAAGAAAGCGAAAGTGGCGCTACAGGAGAGTGAGGAAAGATTTCGGGCGATAGTTGAGAGTGCGCCTTTCGGCTATTACCGCGTGGGGAAGGATGGGCTTTGGCAGTATGTAAATCCCGTGTGGGAACGCATGCATGGGCTCTCACTTGCGGAGGTTGTTGGCAAGTCTTTCGAAATCACCCAGACTGAAGACTCTGTGGAGCAGGCAAAGGAGTACGCCAAACGAGCATTGGCTGGCGAAACCATAGTAGGTGAGTTTAGCAGGCTCACAGGTGAAGGTGACATTGAGTACCACAGTTTCAACATACAGCCTGTTAAGCGCGATAACGAAATTGTGGCGATTGAAGGTTTCATTAATGACATCTCAGAGCGCAAGAAGGCATTGGAGCGGTTGAGGGTTCTTAACGAAAAGTTGGAGGTTGTTGGAAAGTTGACCAGGCATGACGTTAGAAACAAACTCTCCGTAGTCACAGGCAACGCTTATCTGGCTAAGAAGGCGTTGCCAAACGACCACCAAGCGTTATCATACATAAAACGCATCGAGTCTGCTTGCGAACAATCGACGAGGATTCTTGATTTTGCAGCAATCTATGAGATACTAGGTGTTGAAGAACCCCATGTGGTTGAGGTGGGCAAAGCTGTTGAAGAGGCGGTTTCGCTGGCCACGGACTTGCATGGTGTAAAGGTGGTAAATGAGTGCCGTGGATTGGTCGTCTTGGCAGATTCGCTGTTGAAGCAGCTCTTCTACAATCTGATTGACGATTCGTTGAGGCATGGTGAAAAGGTCAGTCGAATCAGGCTTCACTATAAAGAAGGAAAAAGTGGATTGAAGCTGTTCTATGAAGATGACGGCGTCGGCATAGCTTACGATGAAAAACCGAAAATCTTCAAAGGTTACAGCAAGACCAGAACCACAGGTTATGGGCTTACTCTGATCAGAAGGATGATGGAAGTCTATGGCTGGACAATAGAGGAGAAGGGTGTACCAGGCAAAGGAGCCCAATTTGTCATAACAATACCTACGCGCGCGGACTCTAACCCGAAACAGAGACACAGCAACAAAAAGGCATTCTACTAATTTGGGGACAAGCCAGCGCGCTAATCCTTATCCAAGATTAATAACGTTTTTCCTCTTCGCGTGCGTCAATGAATGTTGGAATGTGGTTATTTATGAACTTGCGGGAACTGATGATAACGAACGTAATCACCGTGGACAAAAACATGACGGTGCAATTGGCTGCGGGAACCATGAACAAGAAGAGAATAGGCTGCTTGGTGACCGTTGACAGAGAGGGAGTCAAAGGAATCCTGACAGAAAGGGATATGCTCATCAGAGTCTTGGAAGCAGGCAAAGATCCCAAGACAACTATGGTGTCAGACGTTATGACCCAGAGCATTATTTTCGGGAATCCAACCATGCAGCTAGTAGAAGCCACGCGTCTAATGTTTCAAAATGGAATCAAGAAGCTGCCAATACTAGAGGATAATCGATTGGTCGGCCTAGTCACGCTGACCGACATAGCTCGCGCGACAAGCTGTGACAAGAAAACCATTGATCTCATTGAAGCACTGTCAAACATGCACAAGATCAGCTCAGTTCAAGAAGACATCAACATATAAACACTTAGCGCTCGGGGTGCGTCTCTCTATTTTTTCGTTATTGAATGCCTTGTTTCTGTTATCGAAAATTGTAGCGCGCGCGCTAGGCGAGGCAAAAGCTGAATTATAGGTCACTTCTCATGGCGATTTAAGAATGGGCATGTGCGCTAGACTAAGAGTCACTTTAACCTGACTCTCCCTGTGTGTAGGGTGTTGTTTCTGCGTCGGTCTTTTATGCTCAGGAAGACAGGGGTGTAGTTTGAGCTTGATGAGTCGTGCTTTCACCAGAGCATATTCAGGCGTGTTGCCCAAATAATTCCCTCACAATGCGAGGTTGTTGTCCTCTGGTCAGAAAGCTTTCGAGTTTCCCTCTTGAAAGGCCGATTCGTCAAGCTCAGTAAATTGACCCGCGCAATGAGAGGTTAAGGTCGTGATTAAGCAGAGGAACCTTGGGGCTTGCCTTCAAGGTGAAGGTATCGACGTGGGTAGAGAGAGCATTTTTGTGAATATTACTTTGTATCGTGTTCCTGGCGATTTGGTGCGAGAGTTTGCTCGCAGGGTGGTTGTGAACTATCCTGGAGGGATGAGTGAAGCAATTCAGGATTTGATGAGGAGGGCGTTGAAGGAGTGAACAGGTCCAGAAGATGCGAGGACGGCGCCTGCGAGTTTGCCCCAAGCGTGGACAGCCGTCAACTTACGTCCAAGCGACCTGCTGACGAGGTGCGTTACGGCAGGCTGTGGGCTGAGGTTGAACTACCGAAACTTCTGGCGAAAAGAGTGCATAGTGGTGGGGAGCAGCCAACCGTAACGTTGCAGGGTGCAGGGAACTTGAAAACAAAATAGCACACTTTTTGGCTAGAGCTATTTTTGGCACTTGGGGCAGAAGTAGACTTGACCTCCTCCCAAGCTTAGTTTCTCTATTGGAGTTCTGCATACAAGGCAGGCCTTGTCCTTCATGTTTGGTCCCATGGCAGGCGTGTAGCCTCCTCGTTTTGCGTAGAAGTCTATGAACTGGTTTTTTCCGCCTAGTCGGATCCTCTGTTGAATCACCGTTCTTGTTGCGTCGTAGAGAGCATGCTTTTCTTCTTCGTTGAGCTCAGACGCCTTTCTTTTCGGGTGAATCTTGGCCCTGTAGAGTATATCCTGAAAAGCGCTGTTGCTCAAACCGACTGTGACGGCGTCTTTGCCGACGAGCACAGACTTGACATTCACGCTCTTCCCGGTCAGCTGCTTTGAAAAGCTTCTGAACGTGAATTCTGCTTCGTCCACAGGGGAGGCGACTTCGGAGAAGTCTCGCTTGTAGACATAGCTCTGTTCCAGTTCGTTGTCTTTCAGTGCTTGGATGACGCCCATGCCTGTTAAGGCTACTGTCAAGGCCGAGCCGTCGTTGAAACTGAGCTTAAGGTGAAACTTTTCGATGACGGTGTCTCCTTTGGCGTGGTACAGGACTCTGCCGCCGTATTCTGGTGCAAGAATCAGGTTCATCTTGTTGTCAAGCTTGAGGCGGATGACGTTGCCTCTGGAACTTACAGATTCAACTTTGCCGTTTGAGAGTCTGTCGAAGGCAGTTATGTCCTTGTTCACGAAGCCTATCTTCTGGAGTTTCTGATAGTTCTGCAGATGACAGGATTTCACTAGCTTTCCTTGAAGCTCCGTGTTCATCTGTTTCGCAAGAATCCTGGCTTCAGGAAGTTCAATGCTCAAGAGCGAATCACTGCTGGTAAGAACCTAGTGGACGTTATTTAATCGTTACGCACACAATTTCTGACTCAATGAAAGGTACATAGCGCGCGCATAACGATTCAACTGCCTAGGAAGTCTGAATTTTCCATGTTCGTGTGAGGTTTTGCGAATGTGTCGTTTGAGGCTCCCGTGGTTCAAACCACAAGTTAGCAGTGGCAACTGCACACGAGTTAAATATTGATATGAGAGAATTGGATGTGTACAAATCAGAATCGGTTCGGAGAATGAGAGCATGACAGAAGGAAAATCGCTTGATTTAGACAGGACTGTGATGGAGCTGGTCGTCAGTGATGATTTGTCAAAGAAGAAGCAGTTGGCCAAGAGGATTCGTGACGTTGCACGCGAGGAAGGGGTTTATCCGTGTAGTATCAATGAGTTTTACGTGGCCCGTGGCAGGGGCAGGTTCGACGGTTTCACGGTTCCTGCGATAAACCTGAGAAGCATGACGTACGACTTGGCCCGTAGCATATTCAGAGTTGCCAAGCGAAACAATTCTGGCGCGTTCATCTTTGAAATTGCCAGATCCGAGATTGGTTACACCGGTCAGTCCCCGGCAGAGTATTCTGATGTGGTTTTGGCGGCTGCTTTGAAGGAGAGTTATTCTGGGCCTGTTTTTGTCCAAGGAGACCACTTTCAAGTCAACGCCGTCAAGTTCAAGGAGAACTCTGATAAGGAAATGGAAGGCTTGAAGGCTCTGATCCGCGATGCAATCGAGTCGGGTTTCTACAACATCGACATTGACTCATCAACACTTGTGGACTTATCCCAGCGCGATGTGAAGAAACAGCAGCTCCCGAACTGTGAGGTCTGCGCAGAACTCACGCGGTTCATTCGTGGAATTGAGCCGCAAGGGATTACGGTTTCGGTGGGCGGAGAGATTGGTGAAATTGGGCATCAGAACTCGACGCCTGAGGATCTGCACGGGTTTATGGCAGGCCTAAAAGAGAGGTTACCCGTGGGATTCGTTGGAATCAGCAAGATTTCTGTTCAGACGGGAACGACTCACGGCGGTGTTGTCCTGCCCGACGGCTCGGTTGCGCAGGTGAACCTTGACTTCAACACGTTAAAGACGCTTTCTGAGATTGCCCGCAGAGAGTATGGGTTGGCGGGAGCCGTTCAGCATGGAGCATCAACCCTGCCTCCTGAGGCTTTCCACAAATTCGTCGAGTGCGGGACAGCTGAAGTGCACTTGGCCACGGAATTTCAGAACATGATTTACGAGTCAAAACACTTCCCAGCTGATCTAAAGAAGAAAATGTATGAATGGCTGAAAGTCAACGCGGCAAGTGAGGCTAAGCAAGGAGAGACCGAGGAACAATTCCTCTACAAGACCAGAAAAAAAGCGTTGGGACCATTCAAGAAAGACATCATGAGTCTGCCGCAAAAGACGCGCGATGCGATTGCAGCTGAAATCGAAAACAAGTTTGACTTCCTCTTCAAACAACTCAACGCCGTCAACAAAAGCGACCTGGTTAAAAAATATGTGCGCTCAACCTCTGCTTCACACACATCCTCAGTGTAAAAACCCAAAAGAGCGCTAAGGCCCTCCTCTTTGTACTACGTCTTAACTTAGTAGCTCTGTCAGCACGAAAGCGCGCACCATCTCACTCAAGATGGAATAGCGCACTCCAAGAATGTGGAGAAAGACGAAGAACGAGTGAATACTGACTTCGAATATATCTAAGATGGCCGCCAATTTACACAATAGCCAGCGCGCGCACTGTCAATTACGAGACCAAGAGACTATTTTACAGATTTCGGAACACGCATGCGGGCTATTTAGTGAGCACGGTGATACTACTGTTAGACAACGAGGGTATTATCAGATCTAATCCTTCGTCAAGATAATATGTCCTGAACGGCTGGACGTCAGCCGTGGACAAGGCAAGGTTTGATGAGCCTGAAGAAAGTGCCTTGAACGTCACTTGACATAGAAATCCTGAACCGTAAAACGTCGTTTGATTTCGCCCTAACAGACAATCGCCAGTAAGCACGAATCCTTTACCGTTTTGAACAGATTGTAATGGTCTCTTAGTAAATTCTGTGCTATTGAAGTCTATAAGAGCCTGAGACACTGGGTATCTGTCTGAAAACACTTGCTGGCCAGGAACAGAAACATTAAGGCACTCTACAATTATCGGGTCGAAAAAAAGAATGACCTGCCAACCATACATGTTTCTGACGTTCTCAGCAAAGACGGAAACGAAAAACGTATCACCGACATTCACATCGACTTCTTGAGGAAGCACGATAAACGTTGTTTCATTGGTAGCGTCTGGCATAGCAATGTCTGGCGTCGATTGAGTCGTCGACACTGGGCTAGTCGTTCGCGTTGATTGAGTCACTGGCGTCGACTCAGTCGCTGGTGTCACGGTAGTCATTGGCACTGAGCTAATCGTCGGCGTCGGTTGAGTCGTTGGCGTCGAACCTGTCGCTGAAACAAACAAACCTATTAAGGTGATGCCTAGCAAGAAGAAAATGCATACGGTGAGATATGCTACTCTGGAAAATGCTCCACGGTACAACATAACCATAACCCCACTTAAAGCTATAGAGAGATCGCAACTTTTATCTTTGTCGCAAACTCGAACGGATTGAATCGGCTCTGCAAGCTCTTTCAAAGGATTCGCATCTTCATGATTTCAAATGAAACAACGAAGGCCTCGGCAACGTTGTTTAACCGAGAGCGCGCGCGCAGACATAGGCTTCACCCCTTTTGTTTCATCCTTTTGGTTTTCAGGTTCTTGCGGCTCACGCCTAGAACCCACATCATCACTTTTAACGAGTAACTCTGAATCTTTGAAACTATTCAAAATAGCATCCCATTGAGTCTCGTTTATGGCTGCAGCGAATCCAACCGCGCGCGGCAAGAGGATTCATCTCTGCGAGTTTGAAGCTGACAACTTGGCTGAAGGTCTGAACCAGTTTTTTGAAAGTGAAGTTGAGGTTCCGAGAATCTGGCACGGCAGCAAACAGACTATCAACACTTTGATAAGTGAAGAGGCTCTTTTGCTGGCAAAGTACCTGAAAAACGAAAGGCATTCATGGATTCCTAGAATCGTGAAGCGAGGCTGATGAAGCCCTATTAGGGAAGATATCTCCCGCAATCTCCTTTTTCATTCGGGATATCTCCTTAAGACTATCTTGGTGACTCTGGAATTTAAAGACCAATAGAAATAAGTTCTATTCAGGACTGATCATTTTCTCTTTTTCTATAACCTTTTTCTTCTTATAACTTCTTTAGAAAGGTCTCCACAATCTTCTGCGTCTCTTTGTTTATCGTAAACTATATTTCCAACATACCAATAAGTTAATAGTAACTCGGTGAGGTGACGGGTCAGAATTATTTAAGGTGGTTACATGGAAGTGGAGACTCTCGCACAGGTATACTTTGAGCTTGATCGTTTTCATAGCTCTCGAGAGGCTCGTCCATTACACATTTTTTCTGTATTTCCCAAGATAACCACTGATGACCTATCTCGTTTCGCACGTGAAGCTGGCGTTGATGCGATACTGGAGAATATAGGTCAGGGGATTTACAGATTTGACATAACAAGTGCCCGAAAACGGCAACATGAATATGGATACTTAATCGATCATGGAAAAATCTGGAACATATTGATAAAAACTGTCGAGTCACCGACAGTTGCAGGGAATATTGTAGAGCGATGGTTAGAAAGGATGTACCCCGCAATCTGCCGTTCATACATAAGATCGAGTGACCTATTGAACATCATGGATGATTTGTCAAAAGTCAAGGACTCCAAGCTTGATATGCGGAGCTATGTTCTTAGAGCCCATGACAGCCATGAAACTGTAAAGAAATGGAAAAGTGATAAACCATACTCAAGAGGTGAAATAGAACGAACTGTCAGGAGAGAAGGGCAACTACTTGAAGCGATGAATTTCCTTTTTCATGTTGAGCAAACATATTTTCATGTAAGAATACAAGCCGATGGACATTTCGTCTTTTATGAAGGAGGGCAGTATTGCTTCTCCAACTTCCAGAGGCTGGTACTATCAAAGTTTAACGAAACAGCCTTGTTGAATCATGAATTCTTCTCAAATCGGGAAAGGCGAATTGTTGATGGTAGGGCAGAAGTATCCAGAATACACTTAGAACCTGCAAGGAATCTGGGTAAGTCTGACTTTGAGAGACTCAGTTCACATCTTAGCATGAAGTACTCCACTGCCGTTCTACATGGCGGTAACCCTTGGCTACTAATGAACATCATAGATCGAGGTGATGGGAGTTCTTTTGACCTTCATGGTTATCCATCCGAAATTCAAGTTATTCCTTTTAACAGAGGGTCACCCGAGAGTCTGATGAGATTGATTCATGGCATATATGAATTGTTTCCATTAATAGAACTCAAAGAAGAGACACAGTGAAGATCAGTTTGCTCTCGCTTAAATATCCAGAACTGGAGAGTGCTAAGAAAGAAGTTTCAACTGAGGTTCATGCATATATTGACGCAATTACGGTATTGAGTTCTCTTCAAGATTATATTAGAAGCGTGGGGATTGAGTGTCACATCGAAAGGAAACTAGAAAAGAAAAACGGAAACCCTAAGAAACCCGATTTATTGATCTGTTCTGACAATTACATCATTGTTGATCACAAGTATACTGAAAGTGAGAATGAAAAGACGCTGGCAGGCAAACTAGAGGAGATGAGAGAATACAACTCTACGTTTGTCTTCAGTAATGGTAAACCGAGTTTTGAAAAGGAGTTTACTCCCGAAGTTGTAATGTTGACTCCAGAAGGAAGCGTGGCGTCTTTCAGAAAGTTGCTGGATTGCCCTATTACATGGGGATATATTTTAGACAGTGAAGTTGTCATAAAACAAATGATTTGGTCAATCAAAGATTCCAAGGTATTGTCACTTTTCAATCCTAATCTGATATGTGCTATGGCTGAGGAAATTTCAAGGTACAAATTCTTCATATCGCACCCTCCTTTGCCTTATGCCTCTTGTGAAATATACAATGTTCTATGGACACTCTCACCACCCCAACAGTTTTTTGCTCCAGAATTCGAAGTGAAATACAAGGACATTCTAGGTGTCTTTAATTCCCTGTTTCCACCTTGGATTTCTGGCGAAGCTAAACAGTTGAATGTGAAAAGACTAGAAGAGGCACTCGATTTTCTTCAAAGGACAAAATGGGTCAAATGGTTCAAAACGGAGAAACTCGTAATAGTCTACAGAAACAAAGGGAGAAACATAGCAGATACATTATCATATTTGATTGACTTTTATGCCAAAGTCCTGCATACGAAAAGAGTAATTGAATATCAAAAGGAAGTAAAGAAGCTTGAGCAATTGCAGAAACCAGTAGCTCAAAAGAAGTTGGATGATTTCTCATGAACTCTCGCCTGTCTTCAAATTGAGGAATTTCTCCAGAGGTTTTTTGCCTTCCTGAAAAAGGTACTCTTGACCTTGAAAAGGTGACGCTTGGACTCGAATCGATTATATAACTTCTATAGCATTGATTCAGCGAATCTAATCCAACTCTGACAACCAAAGACAATACAACAGTGATCAGAAGGACATAGCCTCTCTCTCTCGCGCGCGCTATACGTACATCTTGACCTTTGCTCCATTTTCCATCAGCAGTCTTAAAGATGGTTACATAGCTACTACCATTCTTGATGTTTCCCACGATAGAGGGTCTTGTGAATTCCCCAACATTGCCAACAGAATCGCCCAAATCTTCGTGTACTTTCACTTTTTCTATATGAGTGTGCTTAGCATTATATCGAACAGCAGAAATCAAGAAATCAGCCCATTTTGCCACTGCTAATTACCCCAACCTAAGTGGTGTTTTGTTACAACTACTATTTAACCCTTCGTTGCATTGTCAGTGCGAGCTTCGAATGTTTTTGTGGAAATTCCCAAAGTGCAGATTCACAAGTTTTATTACGGTTTTCCTTTCACACTAAGACGTATCATGGGAGGAAAAATTTTGACGGCCGAGAAAATATGGAAAACAGCGGTTATCGGGTCTGGTGCGATGGGCCATGGGATAACTGAGCTTTTGGCGATGAACGGGTATGAAGTCACGATGGTGGATATAAATGACGAGATTCTGCAGAAAGCCAAGGAAAAAATAAAGTGGAGCTTGGGCAAGTTTGTCGAAAAGAGGCGTATAAGGCAAGAGGACGCTGAAGCGGCGTTAGCGCGGGTGGCCACGACGACCAGTTATGAGCAGGCGGGCAAGGACGTCGACTTCGCGATAGAGGCGGCTCCGGAAAACATGGACCTGAAAAAAAACGTGTTCGCCAAACTCGACCAAGTGACTCCGTCGCACGCGATATTGGCGTCTAACACTTCTACGCTGAGCATTACGGAGATGGGAAAGGCAACCAAACGCCCGGACAAAGTAGCCGGAATGCACTTCTTCAACCCACCCCATCAGATGGCGCTCGTCGAAGTCGTCAAGGGAGGCGGCACGAGCCAAGAAACCATCACAGCCCTAGCAGAACTCGCACGGAAACTCGGAAAAACACCCGTCATCGTCAGAAAAGACGTGCGCGGCTTCATAGTAAACCGCATACTGGGCGCAGCGTTCAACGAGGCCTTCTGGGCCTACCAACGAAAAGAAGCAACCATGCTGGGAATCGACGCCTCAGTCAAGTACACAGGCGGGTTCCCGATGGGATGGTTCGAACTCGCCGACTTCGTCGGACTCGACATAGACTACGAGGTTGGAAGAATACTTTACGAAGCCTACGGAGAACGGTTCAAACCATGCTCAGAAGTAGTCGACCCCCTCATAAAAGAACACAAGTTCGGACAAAAAACAGGCGTAGGCTTCTACGACTGGACCAAAGGCCGCCCGAGAATACCGTTCAACCTGCTGGACGAGTACGACGTTGACAGGTCGTGGGCAGTGGCCGTGAACGAAGCCGCATGGCTGATCAGCGACGACGCGACAAACCCCGAAGACATCGACACGGCAATGAAGCTCGGGACATTCTGGCCTCAAGGTCCATGCGAGCACGCAGACCGAACGGGACTCGACGTGATAGCCAACAAGCTTAAAGAGCTGTACGCCAAGTACAACATGGAAATGTACAAACCCTGCCCGCTGCTCGAAGAGTACGTGAGCAAGGGCTGGACCGGAAAGAAAGCTGGAAGAGGGTTCTACAAATGAAGTTCGACCTGACAGAAGAACAGGTTCACATCAAGAACGCCGTCAGAGACTTCTGCACAAAAGAGTTCAAGCTCGAAATGGCTTTAGACCTCGACAAAAAAGAAGAGTACCCACTCGAACTTTACAAGGCAGCCGCGAAGCTGGGCTTCACCAGTATGGCCATCCCGGAGGAGTACGGCGGCCAGGGCTGCGGAATCTTGGAAACATGCCTCGTTGTGGAAGAACTCTGCCGAGGCGACAGCTCACTGGGTGTGGCAATTTCGGCAGGTGGCTTCGGAAGCGAGCTCATCCTGACACACGGAACCAAAGAACAGAAAGAGAAGTATATCCCGCCGATATGCAGGGGCGACTGGCTGTCTGCGGCGGCGTTCACTGAGCCGAACGTCAGCGGAAGCGACATAACCAAGATGGAGACCACAGCCACAAAGTACGGCAACGAGTGGTGGATAAACGGCCAGAAAACCTTCATAACAAACGCTACTATGGCCGACTTCGTGGTAGTCCTCACGCAGACCGACCCGAAAGTCAGACCTACCTACCGAGGAGAAACGCTGTTCATAGTCGAGAAGGGCGCGGCGGGCTTCGAAGCCACGAAGCTTCACAACAAGATGGGAATAAGAGCCTCAACGACGGGCGAACTCAACTTCGACAACGTCAAAGTCACAGACGCGGCCATCGTCGGCGAACTCAACAAGGGCTTCTACTACGCCATGGAATTCTTCGACAGCACAAGAGTAGGCGTGGCAGCCCAGGCCGTTGGCATGGCCCAAGGAGCGTGGGAAATCGCTTTCAAATACGCCAAACAAAGAGAAGCCTTCGGCTCGCCGATAATGCAGCACGAAGCAATCGGCATGACGCTGGCAGAAATGGCCACAAAAATCGAAGCCGCAAGGCTGCTAACCTACAAAGCCGCACAACTCATTGACGACAAGAAGATGGATCCAATGGCCACCGCGATGGCCAAGTACTACGCAGCGCACGTGGCAATGGAAGTCACCAACGCCGCAATCCAAACACTAGGAGGATACGGATACTTCGGCGAGTACCGCGTCGAAAAATACCACCGCGACGCAAAAATAACCGAAATCTACGAAGGCACCTCGGAAATTCAAAGACTGCAAATTCTCAAGTACCTGCTCAGCAAGTACTAGAAGAATCAATCCGAAAAAACTCATATATGCACACAGAAAAACTCTAGTCTAGGTGATATCCGTGAGTAAAGCGTATGAAACCATCAAGGTTGAGAGAGACCAAAGTGCGCTGTGGATAATACTGAACCGCCCGCAGAGGCTGAACGCGCTCAACGACGTCTTGCTCGAAGAGCTCGCCGACATGCTCGAAACCGCTGAGAGAGACCCCAGCGTCAAATGCGTCGTCATCACCGGCGACGGAGACAGGTCTTTCAGCGCAGGCGCTGACGTAACCATGTTCCCAAAAACAACTCCAGTGAAGGCTGAAGAAGGCTCAAGAGGGGGCCAGAAAACCTTCAGCAAGATAGAAGAGATGAGCAAGCCTGTCATAGCGGCAATAAACGGTTATGCACTCGGCGGCGGCCTGGAACTGGCCTTGGCATGCGACTTCAGAGTAGCAGCCGAACACGCAGAGCTTGGACATCCCGAAATAACTCTAGGCCTGATACCCGCATGGGGAGGCACTCAAAGACTCGTTAGAACCATAGGACTGGCTAGAGCCAAGGAACTAATAATGTTCGGAAACAGAATCAAAGCAGACGAAGCCCTCAGAATCGGGTTGGTGCACAAGGTAGTGCACTACGACAAGCTGCGACAAGAAGTCGGAGAAATGGCCAAGAAGCTTTCCGAAGGACCATCGATAGCCTTAAAGTACGCAAAGTACGCCTTGAACTACGGAACGCAGGTTCCTCTGGAAATCGGACTGAGACTTGAGGCAGGACTGAGTGGACTAGCGTTTTCCACGGAAGACGTCAAAGAAGGCGTAGAGGCAATGATGTCTCGGAGGAAAGCTGAGTTCAAAGGCAAGTAGCCTCAACATCCCTTTTCTTTACAACATCCAAGCAAAGGATGAACGAAGGTGTTTAGTGTGAGAAAGGTTGCAGTCATAGGAGTTGGCAACTCGAAGTTCGGAGTCAGAAACGACGTCACCATATCTGAACTTGCTTTTGAAGCCGTCAAGCCTTCTCTTCAAGACGCTGGCCTCGCCGCGAAGGACATCGAATTCGTCGCCCTCGGATCTGTAGGAGCCGGGGCCTGGTACGAAGAACTCCTTCCAGCCGTAGTCATCTCAGAATACTGCGGAATGACAAAAGCAGGACTCGTTCGCTGCGAGGCAGCATGCGCAAGCGGCAGCGCAGCCTTCTTCACCGCATATTCAGCCATTGCAAGCGGCCAAGCCGAAATCACCATGGCACTGGGAGCGGAGAAGATGAGGGAAATCGACTCTGCACTGGCCATGGAGTGGATTGGAAGAGCTGGATACTACTTGTGGGAGTTCCACAACTTCGGCGTCACGTTCCCAGCATACTACGCCCTGTACGCCAGCGCACACATGGCCAAGTATGGCACGACCGAAGAAGACTTGGCCTTGGTCGCCGTCAAAAACCACAAGTACGCGGCGATGAACCCGATTGCGCATCTTCGAAACAAAGTCACCGTTGAAGACGTGCTGTCCTCCATGGTCATCGCGTCGCCCCTCAAACTGTACGACTGCTGTCCCCTGACGGACGGTGCCTCTTCCCTAATTCTCGCATCCGAAGAAAAAGTCAAAGAACTGAAAATTGACACTCCCGTTTGGGTGGCAGGCATAGGCTATTCTTCTGGTACAGCAAACATGAGCAAGAGAACAGACTTCGTCGGTCTGGAGGCAAGTGTGCTAGCTTCTCAGAGAGCCTACAAGGCCGCGGGCATCACTCCCGAACAGGTTGAAGTGGCCGAAGTCCACGACTGCTTCACGATAGCAGAGATAATGGCCTACGAAGACATCGGTCTATGCAAGAAGGGTGAAGGCGTCAAACTCTTGCGTGAAGGACAAACAGAGATTGGGGGAAAGATACCGGTCAACATGGATGGAGGACTGAAGGCGAAGGGACATCCGATTGGCACAACAGGCTGCGCGATGATGTATGAACTGACTCGGCAACTCAGAGAAGAAGCGGTCGAGAAAACAAGACAAGTGCCACTGAAAAACTATATCGCTCTCGCCCACAACGTCGGAGGAACCGGACACTACTGCTACGTCACGATTCTGAGGAGGTGAATCACGTGTCAATGCCGTCCATCAAATCCCGAGAAATAAAGCTTGTTCAGGACATACCGATAAGCAAGAACCTGAAGTTTTATGAAGGCCTAAAAGAAGGAAAAGTCTACGCCACCAAATGCAAAGAATGCGGAAAACTCTATTTTCCACCAAACGCTGATTGCCCCGCCTGTCTAACAACGGAGTTGGAGTGGGTCCAGCTCAGCAGCGAAGCAGAAGTCGAAACCTTCACACACGTGGTCATCAGACCAACGACTTTCCAGCAGAACAAGCCCTACACTGTGGCCATCGGAAAACTGAAAGAAGGCGTAAAAGTCCTCGCCTGGCTCACTGGGTTCAAACTCTCGGAAATCAAGGTAGGCATGAAAGTAAAACTGGTCGCCAAAACCTCAATAGAGGGAAACCCGACATACGAGTTCGTGCGTCTTCAGCAATAGTGGGTTTCGGTGGGTTCCAACTTCCATTTTTCTATCCATTCCATCGTCTTAGCGATTAACTCGTCTTCCTTTCCTTCGTAAGTGGGGCCGGCGGACTCTAGTACTAGGAGAGTTTTCGGATCGTGCGCTGAGGCGAAAACTTGGCGCGCCTCGTCTTCACCGTGGATGTTGTCCGAGCCACCTATTACGATGAGCACGGGCAGATTGTGCAGTTTTGAAATCTCCTCACACTCGTTCAGCTTCATGAGTTTCCGTCGCACGTCTTTCAGGCGCAAGTTTATCCCGAAGACTTCAAGCCTGAACAATCTTGAAACGTTTAAGAAGCTATCCATTCTGGAGAGCATCAAGAACGTGTAAAGACCCAGCCTCCCTCTTGTGCGGGTGATGAACTTCTTGACGTTGTAGTCATGGTTCTTGGGTGGAGACCAAAGGACCAGCCCTCTGACCCGCTTTTCATTCTGAACCGCGTAGAGCGACACGGCAGCGCCCAGACTGTGCCCCACGATGAAAATGCTGTTGGACTCGACTTCTGGTCTGGAAGCCAAATAGTTCAGGGCGCACCTGACGTCTTGTTGTTCGCCGAAGCCATAGTCAAATTCACCAGTGCTTTTCCCGACTCCGCGAAAATCGAACAACAAGGAAACAAACCCGCTTCGACAGGCTCTTTCAGCCAACATGGAGTATATCTTCAATCCATGGTAGCCTCGAACATCCATAAAATGGCAAATCAGGATTCCAGGCGCCGGACAGTTGTCAGGAACGTGTATTTCGCCGTAAAGCCTCGCGTTTTCGCATTGTATCCATGTTTCCTCGACTTTCACTGGCCTTCCATCCATGGAAAATATTATTACTTCCAATCATCGCTTATATTTATAGTGTAGATGTGTCCGGAAAACCATTATTTCAGCCTTTCTATCGGACAAAACGGGACAAATCCTCTTATTCCTTTTGGGCAAGCTAGTTCTCTGGGATGAATGCAACATTACTTTGCCGAAATTCCATGGTCACAAGACATTTTCTAAACGGAGAACATGAAAAACCTATGGATAAAAACTTTAACTTCAAGCGCTAACGCGCGTCGCACCAAGAACTAGGCGCGCTAGCCTCAGCAAGTTTGGGTCCGTCTGTTTGACCTCAACTCAAGCCCGGACAAGTTTAATCCCAACCAAAATCATCTTTTCTTGGACTGCACCATGATAGAGACAGACGAGGGCAACCGTTATACCAATTGAGGTCGATATTGGCCTACTGAAATGGTAACCCGAACATTAGGAGTGTTTATTAGTTCTAAACAAGTCGAGCTTGATGACGAAAGACAGATAGCAAAAGAAGTGGTAGAATCCTTTGGTTTTGAACCTATAATGTCAGAAAATAGACCAGCTTCTCCCAATTCACCACTTTCAGTTTGTTTAGAAGAGGTGGAACACTCAGATATTTACCTGGGAATCTTTTATAAGGAGTATAGCGGACCGACGGAAGCTGAATACCTCAAAGCTACTGAACTAGACATCCCATGTTTAATCTTTATGAAGAAATTGAGGGAGGACGAACACAGAGATAACTCCTTGAATACATTATTACGAGAAATACGCCATCCGACGAAAGGAAGATGGACCAACGATTTTGAACATGTAATCGAACTGAAGGGGAAAATAAGAACAAGTCTTGTGAGATTGCTTGTTAGTAGGTTCAGGAGTTAGAGCTTGAAATGGCAGGGCAACATGAGAAAATAGATTTGAAGAAATTGCGAGTCGAACAACCGTGGCTTATCGAAGAAGAAGCAAAAAGAATCCTTTCACGACCGAAAAATGAACAGATTGAAATAGTAGACCAAATCGTAAAGAGTTTCAAGCTCAAAAGCGAGGAAACACGATGGGTCATAGGACTTTTAATCGAGTATTTACTTGATTACGATCCATGCTTGGTACCACACCAGATCATTCTGGACATGGCTGCAGATAGATCATTTTCAGTAAGATCGTCTGCAGCTGTCTGTCTCTTTAAGCTCTCTGGTGTAGCTCCGAGCGAAGTTCCCCTGGACGTGTTGAGCAGACTTGCGTCTGTAGACGAGGACTGGTATGTCTACTCACCAGCCCTAGCTGCTCTTAAGGTCCTGTCTCATAAAAGACCTGCAGCAGTGGGAATCCTTGTTGATATGATTTCCAGTGAGGATATTAACAAAATCGAAATGGGTCTGCTATCTTTATTAGATGTAGTTCGCAATGATCCTGATGCTGTTAAACCAGAAACTATTCAAGAGCTAGAAAAACACATCGGTGAACTCAAGGAAGTAACTCCTGAGAGCGTAAAGAAATCTCTTGAAGAAATCATTAGCTTAATTCAAGCCAAACCATCAAAATCCACAGTTATACGGTACTCTCCATTTTGATACTGTTAAAAGAACCGCATACGGTTCTAGCGCGCGTGCAGTTGGCTGAGGAATATATACCTATATCATGGCTACTGCATTGCTACACGTGACACATCAGCGCGCGCGCTAAACCCTAAAACTCTCATCTTAAATCACACCAATGCTTTCCTTCCTTTAATAACACTATTTTTCTTCCAGAGTTTTTCATCCTCAAATATGTATTCTTGGGCAGAATCCTCTCACTACCATCTTCACACCTAACAAGAACAACCCCTTTAGCATGTTCAATTCCTGAAACCATTTTCTCAGCATCTTTCTTCAAGTAAATCATCCATAGTATCACTTATCTGATTCCACGCATGAACGAATGTTTTTATCCTCTTTTGGCTATCGTTTGAACCTTTCTCCAGTCGCTCAACCCAAAACTTTGAGGCTAACGTCATTAGGATACTTAACTTCACCATTTCGTTCAATGTCAGCCAGATAGGTTCCACTGAGCATGGTTCACCGGTATCTTTGTCCTCAGACTCCATCCTGACATAGAAAATGGCGTTCGAAGCCTTTGGAGGTTCAGGATGTATCCCAGCTATCAATCTAATCTTATGCGTTTCCGTCTCTTTAACGAACTCTTGAACCAACTTTCTAGCTACACGCCTCACCATGGAGAGTCACATTCCATAGAAAGAGTTTAACAATTAAAATAACTTGTCGCCCCTCTTTGAGAAGCCCAAAGTAGTCCTTGGTTTACAAAGGTTTATATCAGGTTAGCTTAGTTGTCATTTTTCTGGGTTGCCTTGACCAACGAAGATCACTTGTCAATGTTGCGTTTGGCTAACGTCAAGGGGATCTATGACCATGCCTTACGTCTTCTTGAGCATCCAACACCCTTGGATGGTGCTATAGCGTTAGTTCTGCTTGACAACGCTATAGAAGCGGGTTTCAAAATTGCATTGGACAAGAACGGGCCGAATGTAAAGGAAGACCCGAAGTTCCCGGAACTTTTGGCTTGTGTCCTGAATATCAAAAGCTTGGCAGAGCTGAAGAAACGTAAGTTGTCATTGTTGACACTCCATAGGGCAAGGAATGGGTTTCAACATCACGGTTTGATTCCTGATCTTGATACGATTCAGAGCGAGTACATGCCGCTGACAGAACAGACTTTGAATGAGGTTTCAAGAAGAGAATTTGGCCACGAGTGGAAGAACGTGTCGCTGTCTCTCTTGATCAGAGATGAAACAGTGAGGACTCTTTACCGAAAGGCCGAAGAATCGTTTAAAGGAGAGGATTTCGTCACAGCAGTTGCCTATTTGATCTACGCTTTTGAAGTGACGAAAACGATTGCCAAGTTGAAAATCTTCGGAGCTGGGCTGTCTTCGCACAGGCTGAAGGTCAAGAGTGTGCCTTCCAAAGACAAGGTCATAGTGGACTATTTGACCACGTTGGATGAGGAGATCGAAGCGTTCAAACTTGGCCTGAACTACATGGACTTGCGAAATTACTTGGACATGGCGGAAAACGTTGGGATACATAGTGTCCTATATGAGATGCCAATCGACAAGACTGAAGAGGTTGTCATCGCTGATTTTGGAAAGAAATTGCAGGAAGCATTTGTGGATCATAACCCACTGAAGGAGTGGCAGGTGAAAATGAGGAATGCTATCTTGAAGTTCATAATAAGAAGTGAAGCAAACTCCCGGTTCTCAATAGACCAGTTTAGCAAGTTGGCGGAGGCTCTCATTTCAGGAATGAGCAAAACCCTCAAGGAACTGTCCAAGAGTGACAACGTGAAAAAAGCATAATGAGATTAACCTGACCTGGGAAGTGCGCGCTTCGCGCGGTTCATAACATCGCATCCCCCAGGATTAGAAAAAAGAAAGAGAAGAAATGGACTTCTCCATGAATAACTCACTTCGGAGGGTTGTTATCGCGTCCTTTTCCCGAGGGTTTGCCAGTTGTGCTGGGCTTGCCGCCTTTGCCTTTACCCATATTTTCACTTCAGAGTTGCAAAAGAAGTTGGCAGGGTAAATAGCTTCCGATGAGGGGATCTGCGGGATACGTCTCCACTTCAGGTCGGGTTCAAATCCTTCCCTCTATATATAAATCTTGGAGACTCCAGATACTTGTTGTTTGTATGCCATTCGATTCAATAGACAAACTTCAGAATGCGCTCGCTGAGAAGGTCTTTGGCGACAGAAAAGATTCCAAAAAGGCATCAGGACGAGCATTAGGAACTTTTGTGGAAATAATATCTTTCTACTTGCTTGAATCATGGGATCTATCGAGGAACATCGCTATTGAAACACGACTGATTGAATACGGAAATCCATCGATAGCTCACAACGTGGAATATACTCTCCACCCAGTGAGAAATTATTATTCTGTTGCTTTGAGTCCCATTTCGTTGCCAATTACATCAGCAAAACTGACAGGACTTTTGCATGGATTGAATAGAAATCGATACACAGTAAAAAACAATACTTTGCTAAGTAGAAGAGGAATATTGAGAAATTCTTGCTTGATTGGTAAACAAGGACCATTCTCATATTATGCAGCAATAGAGAAGCTTGGGTCAAAGACTGCAAAGATTAGAATTTCTGAACAGTACCCTAAACCATTTGCGATGGTTGAATGCAAGAGGGTTGGGGTTGAAGAAGGTATGCGAAAGGGTCGTCAAACTATTGAGAAGGCAAAGCAAGGAGCATATGTGGCAAAAGCAGTTTCATCTTTGCAGAGAATCAGACGTGCCAATGGTAAGTTGTATGGATTAATTTGCATGCCAGACGGCACATTCTACGCAAAACCATATGAACAAATGATTGTGGAACTCTTAAATTCCCGTGACCCTGCATTGTACAGCAATTTCATTCTCACTATTGGTGTTGTGAGTAATCATGGAAATTGGTTCACTTCAAATAACCCCAACAAGGAAATGCTTGTTCTGGCTCAAGCCTATGATTGGCTTGTTTTTTTGACAGATGCTGGAATATGCGAGTTCATTGAAGAATTGTTAATTCATCCTGAGAACGAATATGAGCATGTAAGGGATGTATTTCTTGCGAGTTATGGGCAAGTCAAAAATCAATTTACCAAAGTTCAGATGGAGTATAAAACGCACTTATTATTGTTGAAATATTTTAAAAGGAATTACGACAGGATTGCAAGATGGTTCAACATTATAACTCCTGATAGCTCACTGTACAACTTACGTGATCAATTGCAACTGTTGACATTAAAGGATTGGAGCGGAAACCTATGACTGCTGGAAGAAAGATTAGGAACACTTTCAGCAAGGATTGGTGTACTCCAAAGAAGTACGTTGACGCTGTCAGGGAATTTTTCGGTAAGCAGATTGATTTAGACCCTTGTTCGGGCAAGTACTCCGTAGTTCACGCCAAAGTGGAGTATACATTATCCATGGAATTTCGGCAAAGTAATTTTGCATTCATGAAGAGCACTGGGTTCCTCAAAGAATTAGAAGAGATTTATCCCGTTTTGTCCGATAGAAAGGCTGAAATAATGGTTTTTCGCTCCCAGCAATTGTATGAGGGAGCTTGATTGAATAGCCCGCAAGAGCAACAGGACGCATTAGTTCGTTCTATGCATTCTAGCGCGCGCGGAGGAGTTCGTTGCACACTCAATCTTTGCTTTCTGTGTAAGGGTTTTTCCGTTTAGAGCAGCATGGGGTCTTAGGAAATTGAAGCAGATTCTGAGCTGTTTTCACCGAAGACTTTGCAGAACCCCTTCCTAAGAACACTTTTAAGATTCAAAATCAACTGGTGGAGTACATAGTGGTATGAAGCTGGTGAACTTCAATGCATTGGAATGATTTGGGAATTGCGGTTTCACTCTACAATGAAATAGGGAATGTATTTCCTAGCACTCCTCTCGACCACTATGAGAGAGGGTACACTGAAACCATTTCTAGTCCAACTCCCGACTCGATTGTGCTTTTTCTTAACAGTTGGGGAAAGATGCGCAGACACTTCGATGCACGCCTAATAAGAGAGGCGATGATGAAAGCTGAAGGATCCCTCCTTGCCCTGGCAACTTACTCATTTGAGAATGCACCTCTAGAAAACATTCGCAACAACATCATTCTTGCCTTTGATACCATTCAAATGGGGGCCGGATCTCCTGTTGCAGCTTCAAAAACACTTCACGTGCTAAAGCCTGACTTATTTGTTCCATGGGATAATGCTATTGAGAGAGCCTATGGCTGTGGTGACGACTCGGATCCCCAGAAAGTGAAAACATGGGGAGAAACATATTCTGTTTTTCTGAACCGTGTCCAGAAAGTGCTACTGAGAGTCATAAGGTCGTATGCCGAGGAGCATGGACATCAAAATATCCTAAATGCGGCTTCCGAGCTTAGAGGAAGACTCTATATCGATGGCAAAAAACCTTTCGCCAAGATAATAGACGAATATAACTTCATGAAATTTACTAAAGGCAAGGATCTGTTGTGGGTATGAGAGTCTTCCCAGCATCCACGCGCACGTCAAGATTTCTTCGCAAGAGTAAATAATGTGTTGCACCTATGATAAGGGCGAATCCAATTACGTGGATATTTATGGTTGGCGTCATAAAAGATGTTCCACATCGGTTGCAGAAGGCCTTTCTCCCGGATCTAGAGGTTAGAATCCAATCCTTTCGTCGAAAAAGAGATGGACAGGGTGAGTATGTAAAATGACTGGAGTTTCTGAAGCTATTCCTAGCTTCGTCAATAAGATCAGAGAGTATGGGAAGACTTGGGATTTCCTTGAATCTTCCGTCATTGCAGCGAGAAATGATGAAAGATGGCTTGCTTTATGTATTATTATGAGGTTATCTGCGCACGAGAAGCCTGCAGAAGAAAGGGAATTGTTCAAGATTACGGACAAGATAGTTGTCTTGCATAGAGTTCAGAGAATCGACCTTGGTTTGCTTGAAACAATTCTTGAAAAGTTGGGCAAGGGTTCTATTCGCCTGCTTGATATGGACATAGTTCTTGAGGGCTTCACCTCATGCGACTACCTAAAAGAAGAAAAAGAGGGATGGACTCGTGAGCAACTGAGTGACATGGAAGGTTGGCCAGCGCTAATTTTAAGGAGTCACGCAAAGAGTGCCTCTGAACTCTTAAAGAATTATAACGAATTAATTGAATTGCTGAACACACACAGTGAACCATACGATAGCTTAGAACAGTTGAGTAGAAAATACGTTGGGTTGGAGGTTGGGTCAGGAAATGCCTGTTGCTTGTACGTTGTAGCCCCGCTCTATTACAAACTAGATGATATCAATCTTTCGGAAAACGGTGAACTTAAGGCTTCTCTAAAGTGCCACAAGTGTTTTGACCCATTGAACTTTGAACTGAGTGCAGTGTACTCTTCAGGTCCGAAAGTCATCGACAACTTCAGAATGAGTTTTTCAGAAGTCAAGAGCACCAGTGAGAACTTTATAGAATGTTCCATTGACGAGAAGAGAAACAAAAAGGACATGCGAGAAGTGAGGCTCTACCTCACTTACATGGGTAGAAAAATACGCAGCGACTGGAATAGATGCGAGGCTGCAATCATTAAGGGAAATCTCCGGCTGGTTGCACATGAAGTTCTAGATGAGGACCTCGAAGGACTTACGGATGCATTGATGAGTAGAAAAAAGAAACTCTTTGAACCTGCTATTTCTATGCTGTTACACTTAGCCGGTTTCAATGTAGAACCAGTTGGCGGTGTCGAAGAAGGATTGGGCAGAAGACTCATTGACATTCTTGCCTTTACTTCTGACAATCGCTACCTGTTGGTTGCTGGATGCACCATAGAAGGCATAAGTCCAGATGAAATAACAAAGATTGCTGAGAGAGCAAAGTCAATAGTCAGGGCATATTCAGACTTGAATGAATACGTAGAAGTTAAGCCCGTGCTCTTCACTTCCCTAGATGATAAAGACATTGGCGAAAGCGTTAAGAAAAGAGCAAAAGAAGACGATGTTGAAATTCTGAGTCAAAAATCCATTTCCAATATACTGAACAAAATACAGAGCGGCTATTCCTCGCATAATATCCTTAGTAGCTTCGGAATCCCACGCGCTACTTTCTTCTAACTTCTGGGAATTGAATCTGCGACCATTTTAGGAACACACATGCGCGATACTGTTAAGTTATTTGTCATGAGAATGTTGTCATGTTGGACTTCGTCTTTTTGAAAAGGTCAACATTTCGAAAGGGTAAACTGAATCCCGCACCAAGGGCACTGGATCGTTGCTTCTTCCATTTTAGGTTCATAACGAAGTAGATGACCACAAGAAGGATTTGGACATCTAATAACTTGTTCTCTGTGACTAGACGGGACGGTTCTACTAGACGGCACCGTTCTGCTAGAAGGAACCGTTCTACTGGAAGGAACTTTTCTGCTTGCAGGAACCTTTCGGTTCATTATTGACCAAACTCGTTGTTTTTTGAAAGGGAGAGAGACCGCAAAGGAAAGCGTCCCTTTCAGCCTCCTCGCCAACAGTTTTATCCCGTCTCTCCAAGCTTTCCTTTTCTTATTTTTGGGTTGAAAGATTGTTTGTTTGATTGGCTAGGGACTGTTAGTGAGGCTTGACTGAAAAAGCCAAACCATCACCACCACAATGCGTCAGTAGATGTTTCGTGACTAATAAATCTACATCCAATATGATACTGTTAACTTAAGTTACCTGTTGCCTAGTTTGGGTTTGTCTAACGAAAATTTAATACGATACTGCCATAGACAAACTATTGGGGGAACGAAATGAAAGATTATTGCGGCTTATGTGGAACAACCGTCCTTCATTACTCCGTTGGAGAACCAATAGATTGGGCAAAATATGACGGCGATGGAAGATACGGTATTACAGGGAACTCTGTTGAGCTTAATCAACTTCCTGAGAAACTCCAATTAAGAATAAAACAAAAACGGGCAGGTATAGAGGAAGATGCACCAATCTGCCCTAAATGTTACTCAAGAACTTTAGACGAGATATGGGTTGCTGAAAAAGCATTTTGTAAAGCATGTAGCACAACACTTGAAGATATTGGCTATTCAAGCGTACTAAATTCAACGGGGCATCATGTCGTAGACACCTGCTTAATGGGTTGTCCAAAATGCAGGCTTGTTTACTTCATACCTCCACGGCAAGTTAACCAAGTAAACGTCACATTGAGAAGGAGAAGATATTAACCACTCTCAAAAACTATTTGACTTTCACTTTTTCCATGATTCTCTTTTCATATTCCTCTCGCGTCAAAACCCCTTTTTCCTCTAACAACTCAACAAGACTGTCAAGCATAGTATCCAAGAGGTCTATTTCCTCAGAAGGTTCCCGCTTGACTTTGCTTTTCTTCATGTTTTCTCCCTTTTGCAAGGTAACCCTGCTCTGACATCCAATTCAAGATTATCGTGCGGAGAGTGTCAGAGCGAGTTTGTCCAACTCTGCCAATCAATTCATCGTCTAGAGTCTTAACTACTCCATTGGAAGACTGACCAGAATTTTCTTCATTTACTTATCACCTTCAATTCTTGTTTTTCCTCTTTCTGCTTCACGGTTCTAACAAGAAGTTCTTCCTTTTGCTTGATTGCTTGATCTATCAAGCCTTTCCAGTTGCTAGGCACTTCCATTCTTGCGGCTTGCGCGGGAGTTTTTCAGCCTAGACTTTGGTGAGGTCTCACGCAATTATAGTGAACTGCGTAACCTTCCAGGAGTAGCTTCGTTGAGTCGAACATCTCTACGATACTGTAAACTTTTCTGTCATGGAAATGGTTTTTGCTCTTTGCGATTGGAATCATATTAGCCAAGATAGTAGTTTTCCATCAGTTTATTTACGGTGAAAAGTTCTTTATTTACTTCGTAGAGGTCCTGCAGGTTGATTGGGTTATTTTCCATTTTCAATGCTACGAGAGGAGGCAATAGACAGATAGCCTCTTTGCTCTTATCTGTTAAGAGGCTCTCAAGTCTTTTTGCTTCTCTATATGCTATGCGTTTGTTTGCATATTTTCTTGAAGCCATAATGAAAGAATAGCACGCGATGAAAATAGCAGCAATGGAAATCAATGTGGGAGTCCATTGTGAGATTGGAACAAAACTTAAAGTAGAGATCGCAAAAAAAGAAACAAGCAATAACAGTGCTATGACAACTAAGATTTGAGGAAAGGCAGTAAAAATATCAGCATATGTGGAACGTTTGAACTTTTCATCCACGAATTTTGCTAAGTCTCTCATTTTGTCTTTGTCATTTTGTCCTGACAATTCTAAACAACCTCAAACTGGTTTTGTTAAGACTTACTATTTTTCGTTTTAACATTGATTTTTGTTTGCGGGCAGGGCTGAACGCGGATGCTCATAAGGTTTGTCATTTTTGGAAGGGGATTTGAACCCCCGAACTATCGCTCAGTAGGCGGTTGCTTGTGTCCGTACTAAGCTATCCATGCCCTGCTTTGTTAGTTCTTTTATCTAGGTACTATGTCTTTCAGGTTTTTCAATGATGACCCGTCTAATCTCTGAAAACCCATTTGTGATTCTTGTTTCTCTATTGCTGTGATGATCTCCCTCATTTCATGCTCTCTGCAAAGTAAATAGTGTTCTCTAGCTCTCCTGTTGTATTCTATAAAATCATTTGTAGGAATTGTTGGATTTTCTGTACATGATTTGCAGTAACAAGGAATTAGGTTATCATTATTCTCAACTGTTTTCAAGAAAGTCTCCTTACTTTGCATGGTCATATTTTTCGGGTCATACCGATTCATAAATGGGCTGATTTCCTTTTGGTCTTTTCTTCTATCCTCACGATCTAAGTTGAACCCAGTCGATACTATAGCAAAAGAAGAAAGTGCAGCAGGAAATGTCTGGTTTCCTGCTTCAAGCAATCCAAAAGCCTTGTTCTCAAGATGCTGAGAAACGAGGCTTAGCTCCATTAAGAAACTTTTGAATGCAATCCTTTCAAGAGCCATATTTTCGTCATTCAAGTTAAGATTTTTGAATTTGAATAGAGTCAATGGGCTTTCGCTATTGGAGACGTATTCCTTTATTGTTGACATCATGTGTTCGTTTCTGAGAATTTGGGGTTTTATGATGAAGTAATCTGCGCATTCTCTTTTTTCTTGACTGAGAGATGGGCTAAATGCCCTGCTTTTTTCATTCATGAAAATGGCAACTTCAAGCAGATGCGGCGATGTTATCAGTGGTACAGGCGGAATTAATACGTCAGTTCTTGCCTTAAGTTCGACAGTGAATGTGTCTCGTATGAGTTTCATTCTCATTTTCGCGTCCTTGTAAACACATGTCCAGAAGTTTGTATGTTGCGTATCTCTAAATTCACTCGCACTCATGATATCCTTTGACTTGCCCTTTAATCGTTCTTCTTCAAGGTTCTTACTTTTTTCCAAAAATCTCACAAGGTGGTCTCGAATAGTGCGCGAGACGTAAGGAGTGTTTGAAAGTCGCTCCATGTTTACGCTATAGAACATGTATTCGAGAGCAGGGTCAACAAAAAGTATCTCTTCTCCTGACTGTGGCGTGAACTGTGTATCTAGAGTCGATTGGTCCACCACAAGGGAGAGTGTTGATTTCTTCATTGAAGAATGGAGTGTTCTTCCAGTATCAAGCAACCTTACTACATACGCAGAAAGTTGTCTGGGAGAATAGACTTGTCCAACTTTATGGTAAGCTTTCAAATCACTATCGCTTTTTAGACGTGGCGCGAAGGTCGGAGTTACTAGAGTTTTGCCGTTTATTTTCAAGTCTGTTGATTCAGAGAATTTGCATTTTCTTTCACGGTAGTGGGTAACTTGGATTTGGGGTGCGCTCATGGTTTATTCTCCATCTTGGTACCTGCTATTGTGATGAACTTTTGTAATCCATCCATGAACTGAAAGATATCATGACATCTAATCATTATGCCACCTCTTACCGTTGTTGAGCGTAGTTCATCTTGCTCCTTTTCTTGTATGAACACGAAATGTCCTTCAGCATTTTCCAGTTTAAAAAACTCGTAGATTTTGTTTCCAATGGGTATCGATAAGCGATCTGTTGGGTGGATAAGCCGACCGTTTACGTAGTATATTGAACCTGCGCCTCGGTCACTTTTGTAGGCTTCACGTATCGCCACAAGGTATTCTAGGTGTTTTGTTACGGTAATTCTATTCAAGTTAGTTGCGTCTGCCATTTCTGATGCCATGATACCGTTCTCATTCCTTGAGAGTATGCTCTTGATTAGAGATCTAACATAGCTTTCTCTTTCAGTTGGTTTTAGTGCCAGTATTTCTTCTGAGGATAGCATCACGTTAGGTTTGTTTATTTCCATTTTTTCCCTTCACCATGATGTTGATTTACTTGTATGTACGTCATGGTAGTTATACTTCATGTATAACATCTCCTTCGTAAACGTTTTAGTTTATAATGTTTAGGGGGTCTGAGTATTTATGGTTTTGGTATCTTGTTGGCGCGCGCAACTTAACTCAACAATACCGCACTAAGAAGCAGTAAAACTGCACTCATCTTTTCTAGGGTGTTTCTATGGTCTTATCGTTAGCGCGCGTTTTTCAAGAAAGAGAAATAGTCGCTTGTGGAAACCGTCTTCCGAGACGCTTAGCATCGCATTTCCCAAGGATTAAGGAAAATCATCTCTGTCGATTGTATCAGGAGCCGGTTCAGTAGTTCCATTAGCCATAGTTCCATTAGCCATCAAAGCATCGACAAAAATTAAACAAATGCGCTTTAGTATCTCCAAGCGCACGCGCGCGCTTTTTCTATTCGTTATGTTCATTTTCTTTTGTCGAAGTGAGAAATAGTTGAAAATGTCAATCAGATTGTACGTGAAATGTTGATTTGTTTCGGAAGAAAGACTTTAACTTCGGACAAGCTATTAGGAACAACTATCTTGCCTGATGAAGAAAGCTTAGATACTACCGAAGCATGGTCTCCGTCACGTTTAAAATTGAAATGAATAGATTTGAGGTCCTTAAATTCAATTAAACTTATGGGATCGCGGGTCTGGTTTAACTGTCTCAGAACATCTCCCGATATAGTATTGGAGTGGGTAACTATCAATAACCTTGTCAATCTTCGTATCTGTTTATACCTTGAGAATTTGCTGCAATCGTGGTCCCATCTAGCTATATCATAATCCGATGTAAGAGTAGACTCCAAATCCATTTTCTCGGAAGGATTAATTACTCGGTGAAAAGCGATAGTATCTGGCTCATTTTTGCCACCAATGACCTCGGTTATGTAGCCCATGTCTTGAAACATTTCAGGTACGATCCGTTTTTCAAAATAAGTACTATTGTCAACAACTAAAAAGCCAATAAATTCTTCATAATGGATCTGCCTACCTCTTTGACATAATCTAAAATTTCCCAGAGAAGGTATCGATTTCCTCTTTAGACCTCCCTTTAAAATGCCTTCGGGGACTGTGAATCTGAATTTAGCTTTTCTGTCCAATGCTGAGAAACGAGCACCAGGCAAAAGTTTCTTTTCTTCCAATTTTTGACTGAACTCTGGAACCAATTCAACTTTAATAGTTATATCCGACGTAGGTATGCGAGAAAATTGTAATTTAAAAAAAAGTATCACGTCTTGATTAGGCGTGAGCCAATTATTCACTTTTTAAGCCTCTGATTCTTCGACCTCTTCAACTTCCTCAGGTAAGCCTGTTTCAGGTATTTTGCCTGACTCAATTAGCCATTTCTTGGCGTTTTCTTCGTCGATATCAGCCTTATTCTCATCGGCTATTTCAAGACATTCTCTGCAAAACTCCATTATGGTTCCCGGAATACCTCTGGAGATTGAGTTTATGTATTGTATAGCATCGTTTGTAAATGGTTTGCAAGACTTCAACGGTGATTTTCTCGCCTTGTTCAGAATTTCTGTCACAAATTTTTCTGCATCCTGATTGACGAAGCTCTCTAATGTGAATGTTTCTCCTATCCGTCTAAGGAATGTACTCAATCCAGCCGCTCCTGTCCTCTTCATTTCAGTCTCATAAACAGGGCCGATTATTAGATCTAATGTCTCTGGCGTAAATCCTAAGCATAATATAATTGGAACAGTTTCGTTAGGAGCCTTACTTAACTCAACCTTATTTTGTTCAAATATCTTTTTTAGCATGGTTAGCATTTCAACTAACTTTCCTGACCCAGCTAACGCCAGTTCTTCTGCTTCGTCTAGACACAATACAAAACCAGCGTATCCCAGTAATCTCAGCAAACGACAAAAACTACTGATTGCTCTTAAAGCGATAATCGGTGAGTCTATTTTGCTGTACACACCGATTTTCTTCAAGTCTCTCAAGTCTACTTTTTCTCCCGTAAACCACAGCCATACAAGTGACTCGTTATCTTTTAGTGCCAAAAACGCATTCTTGAAATCCCTATCGAAATCTCTAAGCAACTCTTCAGGTTTTTTCCTGGTTTTAGATATCAATGTATCAAATTGGCTTCTTAATATCGAAAAAATGTTCTTTCCAATCTCGCGAAATGCAGAATTGCATACATACTGAATATACTTAGAGGCAGTGGTACTTATGGTCGCATCAAACTTCACAGCAACCACTGATTTTTGATTTGCAAAGTTTTTTCCTGAAATGAGTTCATTAGTTAGGTTGTCAAGGGTAAAAGATTTCCCAACACCAACGGTGCCGCTCAAGAAGACAATGAAACAAGCATTTGCATTAACCGCTTTCTCTACTTGTCCAAGGATTTGGCCCAGTTGCTTTTTACGCGCCTCGCCTACAAGCTTATGATCGTGTTTTTCGTAGAATGGGTTAAATGACAGCTCATGGTATGTGGGCAATTAGTATCCCTCTTGCACTATCGAGATGTAATAGTAGTTCGTTTTACCTATAAAGATGCCCCACTTTTTAGAAAAAATAGCACGAGACAAGGATATCCGATACCCGCCGTACATGTAACCTATTTCAATGATTTTCTTATCGAAAACGTACCATGGAATATCAAGCCTTAGACAGACCTCATCACGAATTATCGGAATCGACACAAGTTTTCCTGAAAGCTTAGCAAATTTCAGCCACGAAGATTTCAATAGTTCAAAAAATCTGCTATTTGAAATCAGGTTAGCTTCGTTCCAAAAGGCAAGATTCAATACCCGACCGACTTCATCCTGATTAATATGATATTTCGCGATTTCTTTCTGAATTAGACCCAGAGAGACAAAAACTGAGAGTAAACTTCTAACGATTGCTTTCTGATTATCCATAATGGTTCTTTTAATCTCTTGCTTGGATTTTGATTCAATCCATGAAGAAAGGCGTAGGTTGTCGGTCCAATTTCTTATTACACCTTTCTTCTTTAAGTCATTAAGAATTTTCTCGCGGGCTATTCTTTGGACGGCCTTAGTTGATACCTCGATCTTCACACCTTTTCTAAGTAGCGATTGAGTCAGTTTGTCGATATCAGCTTCTTTACCAATCTCCTGTATAGTAGATAGAATTTCCCAAAGTCGGATATCTCTCTCTACGACTATTCGTTTAAACAAGTCCAGTGCATTTTTGCTTTGACTTATCCGAGATACATGCTCTTCGTTTATGATTTTTAGTAGTTTTCTTCCAAAAAATGTGAGCATCTCATATTGGTCTTGCTGTGAGACTAGATCAAATTGAATACAAGTAGGTAAGGCGAGTCCGTAAATTTGAGTTATAAGATACTTCTTGTTTGCTTTTCTCTTCTCATATGTTTGTCCTTCATAGTCGAGCGTTTTCCAATTCCTGATCTTTGCATCCACTCCATTCTGTTTGAGAAAGGTAAGGAATGCTGAAGGCAGTTCTCTATTGACTTTTTCTATTCGTCTTATTCTTTTTTGTCCAATTGTTCTCAAAACAATAGGTATGTGCCAGTCAACGCTGCCAAAGGAACTCTTTAGATTGGGTATATATTTGAATTTGTTATTATTTGGTGAAGATAAATCTGGCCTCAGAATCAAACTTTATCCACACCTATACTTAACATCAGCAATTTTAATCTATTCCCAAATCTTTGGCAAATCGGATAATCTTTCTGATCCAATCTTTTGTTGAAAGGTAAGCGCGCGCTGTTGGTGGTCTTGTCTACGTGGGATCCAATGATAACAGTACATACTGTCTGAACGCTGCTACTGGAACATTGGCCATTCATCAACGACCGCTGCCCTTAGCGCGCGCTCAATGTACTCGGCGTTTCAACAGGAAACCGGGTTGAACTGGCGCGCTCTTCATTTTCTGATTCTTTTCTGCCGTGCCAATATCTGATAAATCATGCCAAGAGTATCTCTGCGGAGGTATACAGATTTGGCCAATATCTCTCCCATGTTCTGAATCCTGTGCCATGATTGTGATGGGTGCGAGCATTGAACTCTATTTGCAGCCATCCTTCTTTGATGCCAGCTAAGAATCTGGACAAGTCTGCACCTTGAAGTAACTGGGTCTTCCCAATTCTCATTTTCTGCTTTACACCTTCAGCTAACGTTTCCATTGAAACGTAAACCATGTTTCTTATCTTTTGACGAACCTTATTCCCCAAACCATCAAACGTCCAATATGGCACGGGTCGGAGATCACCCAATCCCACACGCCTTTGAACTTCCTCAAGCCAACCGCGATACTCTATCCTACCCGGAACTTTGGCGCTGTCAAAGTGCAGCTCCACTCTCTTCAATTCATCATTGATAGTAGCAATGAACCCGCGTTCCGAAAAACCAGCGGCGTCAATGTCGATTCTCAAGCTTCGTTCCATCGGACCGTATTTCGGAATCGGCCAGCCATAGTCAACTAGAAGTTTAGGGATTACTTTTCCTGGATAGGGTTCAAAGCGAAACAGACTGATCAACGAGTTGCTGGTCGTCCTGTGGGTCTTCAGCTCAAATTCGCCGTAATCCGCTATCGGTATATTATTTTCTGGTATATGCAAAAGGTCCTCAAGGGTATTGCCGAGTCCGCCATCTTTATCTTGCCTATGGCTTGTAAGAGTTATCCACCCTCTCTCACGTATTTCCGAAAGACATTGAACCAATTCGTCTCTGGTATAGACCAATTCTCGCCTTTCTGGTATTTTCCTAGACCCAAAGACCCATCTGTCCACCGTGAACCTCCCTCAACTATCCCAAGAACAAGTTCACAATGCTGACATTATCAGCATGAGTCCAGATATCATTTGCTGTTTCTGGTTTCGTTAAATCTTCGTTGGACCCGAGACCCTGTTAATCGTCGTGGAATAGCTATCAGCTTGTGTTTTTCGTTGTTCAATATGTGGTCTGATTCAGCGCGCGTGCCGCAAGAGACTTATCCAATGAAATGCATGGATGAACATCTCCAGACATTGTTGAGGTCTCCGTATGTCTCCTCGAAATGCGAGATATCAAACACCTACTTACATTGCTGATGCAATAAGGAGCAAACGCAAGAAACTGTTGTGCGGGCCACATTTCTGTCCAAAGTGCGGATTGGAGAAATTGCGAATCGAGGTAGATAAGAAGAACAAGCAAGTCACTGCGGTGTGTAGTTGTGGCTTGGAACGTCAAATGAATTATGTTCCGGCTTTTGAAGGTGTAGACTACTACAACAGGTTTGCAGACGACTTCAAGAAACAGAAATAACGCGTCTAGTTGCATCGCGGTTTGCTTCTTCTTTTCTCACGATTGCGTATAGAACTAAATTTTATAAACTGAACGTTCCTATTAGTGAAAGGGGACTGAAACGTCTATTCCTTCTGCGAGAGATTTGGTTCAAGAAGCTGGTCGTTCAAATCCTTCGGCAGATGTGAATCAGTTACACGGTTTGACTTATCGGTTAATGCTAGAGTATAAGAAGAGATATTACGAGTCGAAGGTTGACGCTTTTCTTTCACGTATGAGCCTAGCGGATATTCCGAGTGAAACGAGGAGAAGGCTTAAACGAGAAATGGTCACGCCACTCGAAGCGAATGGAGTAGAATACGCTAACTTTATGGAAGAGGCTTCGAGACGTGTTAGTCAAACGTTCCAAGTTGTGAGCGGGAATATTGCGGAATTGTGTGCAGAAGGAGAACTAAACAGAGTCGGTCTAAGAGAGAACGTTCACTATAAGCGAAAAATCGAAAGAACCGATATTGTCGTGTATTTTCCGAATTTTCAGAACCAGAGAGGAAGACATAGAGTAGAGGTTAAGAATGTGAAACTTAGAGAAAGAGGAACAAGAGGATTAGCTTTCGATGGCGATTCAATGTTTGGGTTCTTTGATTCGCCTTCTGAATTTACTCAGTCTAATGTTGAAGTGATAGACGCTCAATGTTTGAGCACAAGAGGGTATTGCTATCTTCCACCTTCAACTCTTGACCAAATGCAGTATAGAGGGAATCGCTTTAGGCCCAATACACGATTCGCTCAAGATGTGCTCTATTTCACTCAAAATGGACATTTGCCTTAGCTTGGTCGCCAAAAGTCTAGGATATATTCGAATGTTGTTCCTAGAGTAATGTAGTTATTTGGATAACCGAAAATTCCGACTTTATTAACTAGGTTTCTCCTATCCCAAATAATGATGTTTCTTAACTCATACCCTGCTTTTTGCATGTTTTCAATTAGGTAAAGGTGAATCGGAACACGTTTGTTTTCCCACCACAAATCTGTGACATTAATAACGCAATGTCCTTTTTTCCTCATTAAGGGTAAAATGCCGTGATAGATTTCTCCTATTGTCTGAGCGTATTTCTGTCCGTCCATAGTGCCTAAATCTCTTGGGTCTGTCGAATATTGTTGAACCTTTAGATAATGCTCATTCGTTCGCAAGTTTCCTCTTATGCTCTTGTTCTTTCTCGGTCTATTGAGTATGTTCGCATAAGGTGGCGAAGTCACACAGAGAGAAACAGTTTCTTCTTTCAAGTATTGCGGTATGTTATGGGCTTCTTCACATATTGCAATTTGCTGGGTCTCTTGAATGAGCCGAGTTTGGGCAAGTCTTGATTTTGATGTTCTAATATATTCTTCTTTCAAGTCAAAACCAACAGCATTTCTGTGAACGTCTTGAGCGGCTAGCAAGGTCGTTCCAATTCCAACGAAAGGGTCTAAAACGAGTTCTCCTTTGTGAGTAAGTAACTCAATGCATTTTTTTGGAAGACCAATCGGAAAAACTGCGGGATGTATGTTCTTATCTCTGATGTCCCGTTTTTCATAGAAGAACTCCCAAATAGCCACTTGGTCTTTAATCCACTCTTTTGCAGTAAGACAATTCATATGATTAGGTGGACAATTACAGATTCGAGTATGACCAATATTTAGAGGTTTGTCCACATCAAGACTCTGAACCATCTTTTTTCCTTCTCTCAATTGAATAAGCATTTCTCTTCAATTTAAGGATTTGAAGCTGTTTGATGAATCGCCCTTTTTGGGCGCTAGTCCCTCCGCTCCGCCCTTATGCTGAAAACGCGCTACCTCCCTGTTCCTTTTTCTAACGTGTCTAGCAGTTTCACTGGGAAGTGTTTGATCTCTTTGTACCTGTTTTTTCGGTATGTAAAATCTCTCTCATCTTTTTGCTCTAGGCTTTGTATCGTGGCTAAGAACTCGTCGAATATTGGCTCCATTATTTGTAGGAAGCTCCATCCTTTCTCTATCAAGATGTTGTTGTCAATCATTCCGGTTGAAGCGATGTCATGCCAAACCTGTAAGTGTATTGCATACTCTGTTAACCTGACAACGTACAGCCCACGTTCAGGCACAGTTCTTTTAAGTTCTCGAAGGGTCTCAGGATCGATACCGGCGTTGGGTATGATGACATAACCAACATTAGCGTTCAATCCCTTCATGTAATCTGCAACTTTCCTTATCTTGTCTCGTACAGATCTTAACTCCTCCGTGGTTACCTCATCAGCAACAATCTTCACTCTGTGATTGTCAACGAAAACATCAGGTTCATATTGGCCGATTTTCTCGTTGAATTTAATTTCCCCATTGTTTGACCAGAAGAGGGTTGTAATTTTCTTGACGCTTTGTTCGTGAACCATCTGGGCTGTTCGAGCCTCAGCCAGCTCTTCGAGCTGAACTCTAAGTGGGTCCCTCTCAAGATCGTCGATTTTCCGCTTGAGTGCTCTTGTTTCCTCTCGCATTTGGCTGTGTTCTCTTTGTTCAACCATTTGGAAAGCAGACTCAAGTTTCTCGGCGATGTTGCCTAGATGCTCTGCGGTTTCCCGGTAGACCTCGGAGTTTCGATTCGTAATCTCTCTGAACGCGTTAGCGGTTGTTTCGCTCATCTTTCCATAGGTGTCCTTCAGCAAGTTCACGGCGTCATGAAGCCTTTCCGAATATTCCTGATAGAGTTTTTCTCTTAACTCTCTGGAGTCCGCGTCTTGTTTGTCCCTGATATGTTCTATCCTCTCCTCTATTCCCTGCAGACATTTCGTCCGTTCCTCTAGCATCGCTAGTTGGGTTAATACGTTCGTGTTTGGTCGCCGGATGGAAAACAACAACCTCAGTTTTCCTGTTCTTGCGTAAAAAACGATCAACGCCGTGGACAGTACGCCTAGAGGTACAAGCAGCCACCACAACCATGACATGTTTTTAGCCCCTTAAAATTCTTTCATGCAATTCTACATTTAAGCAATACAACGATATTCGTAGAATTATATAAATGTTGCGTTGTAGATTTGTAGGTTAGGTCGGTAAGCACCCGCGCGCGCCGTGGCTCATCTTCCAGAAATATCGCTAAAATTGATTTCTCTCTTTTTTTCCAAGATTCTTTAGGGAAACTAGTGAAAAGCCTCAAAATCGCCTTCTTTTTTCCTCTAATGGCTGAATATTCAATGATTCAACGAGAAGGCTTTTAATACGTTCTAACATTTTGTTATAACAATGTGCTTGAATATGAAAAAAGAAATGGTTGAAGAGGGGATGGTGGTAACTAAACCCAGGAAGGTCATTACCGTTGGACATAGCAAAGCGGTCACTCTTCCAAAAAAATGGCTAGACGTTCAGTTGTGGCTAGGAAAGGAAGTCATTGAACTTGCGAGCATCGGGAATAGTGCGGTCATATTCTGCAACCCTAAGGATGTACTCAAATGGAAAAACATCATCAAAAAAATCGAAGATCAACCTTTGTCCGCGCGCGCCGGTCTCAACCCACAAACTAAGAATTGTTAGTTCGAGGAGTTGACCATGAACGGTGGGAAACTGAATCACAAAAATCTCTTTCTCTTCAATTTTGGCATCGCCGTTCAAGACTGCTTGTTCATTCGAAGTTACTCGGTGATCTTTAAACGAAACCGAAAATCTATCTATTGCTCACCCGTTTTCAGCCAGAGTTTTATGGCTTCTTGGACGGCCTGCCGTAAGGCTCCTTTCTTTCCCCTGAATCTTCTTACTACCTCCAACCTCAATTTTTGCTCAAGTTCATCGTCGAGCCTTACATTCAGCATTCCCATGTTAGACACTATACCACAATTCTATGACGCAACATTTAAGTATTTGGCTGACCAAATGTTGCATTGTGGAAATGTAGTATTGTAGAGTTAGCGCAAAGGAAAAAGCAAAACCAAGGGGGAGTCCGCCAAGACCGCACCCCTTGGTGTGGAACTGACCCGGTATGATCGAATCAGGCCCCACAAAAACAAATGGGAATAAAGAGGATAAAAACCTTTACTCGCATAACCTGCGACAGGTGTGTCCGAGATGTGGCTCGGAAGTGGATTCTTACAAAAACTACGTCATAACGGGTCGGGGAGGCACAACTACACGAATATTTCTTTTCAAGTGTCCTAAGTGCAGAAAGGCCTGGAGAAAGGGGGAAGAGCTGGAGAGAGTTGAAGTCACTACAGAAAATTGCAAATCCAGACCTCTAACGAAAGCTAGAAAAGCGAAAAGTCTACGTAGGCAGGTTTCTCTGCAGCAGTTTGAAGAGATGCAAAAAAGGATGGAGCCAAAAGAAATTGCAACGCTCTTGTGTCAGCATTACGAGAAAGACGAAGATAAAGCCGTATGTCAAGCTTGCCGAAAGGCAATCGTTCGAATGAGGAATGAGGTTGAAAATCGTAAGAGGAAAAACCAAAGCTATTCAGCAATTGATGAGTTTGACGAGATCCCTGAAATTCAAAAGCTTATGATAATGTTGAAACGGTGCAGTAAACCTATTCAGAGAAGTGTCAGAAACAGACTTTTCCGAATGTGGACGTGGATAAGAGAGTCAGGCAAAGATGAACTGGTGGAGTCTCAACGTCCTCAATTGTGGGGCAATGAACACATAGATTTCATAATAGCAAAATTAGCAGAGCTAAGGATCTCTGTGTACTCAGACATACAGGCCTTACGACGCCTGTTTGAGAGCATTGGTAAGCATGAGCTACTAAAAGATCGAAGGTTGAGAGCAAGTGCGAAAGATATGCGATCCCCGAACAACTCTGGGAAACGAGCCTGCGATAGATTCACCCCTCAACAGGTTCCCCACATCTTGGATTTTGCCCATGATTTTGTCAATGATGAGAGCGACCCCTTTGCAATAAAGCTCCACATCACATTGAAGTGTAGGAATAAGGCTTTGTTTGGATTAGATTGGTCGAATGTCCGATGGGAAGATGATTTCTACGGGTTTTCCATTACAACGATTGATGTTTACGAGTCCAAGGGCAAAGTGTGGTGGCGACATTGTCCGGTTGATCTTTGGTTTGGATCATTAAGCAAAGGGTTGAGAGAGCGATGGGAAAGGCTGGGATGCCCCCGCTCTGGCAAAATCATACCATTTGACAAGGGACACTATGGAAAGCTTTGGAAGCACATAAGTGAGAAAAACGGAACGAAACTGGAGCCATATGATTGCCGCAGATCACCAAGCGGTTGGCTAAGAGACCTTTACTTAAGCGATCTTGCGATCGGTCAATACGACGCCAACACGGGAGAAGGCATAGGATTCACTGGAAGTGGCTGGGAGAATCCAATGATTTTCTATACGAGATACGGTAAGATGAACCCTTTGGCAATTTACGATCGATCTAAAAGACTCGACATGAGCTTTTTTGACGGACTGATTCACAAGATCCTAGAGAACCATAAGCAAATCTAGAAATACTGGAAGGATTAATCTTTTTTCTGGTTGATTTGCCTTTAGTGTAGAACATTTCAAGAATGGTTGAATGGAAAGACATTTTTGAATGGTTTTTAGACTTTATTTAAGACTAGGGCTGTTTATGTCTAAGAGAAAAAGCAAAAAAGAACCAAGCCCAGCCGAGAAACCAGGTTCAGTCGAAAAACCAGCCGAAAAGCCTTGGTTCAAGTTTTGGCCCTCAGACGTTCCGAGACACATCGGATACCCCCAAATTCCGCTTTCTCAAATCTTGACAAATACCGCTGAGAAGACTCCCAAGCAAGTAGCGATGGTATATTTCAACAAAGAAATAACCTACGGTGAGCTCGATGAGGCTTCCGACAGGTTTGCGGCCGCGCTTGCCGCCCAAGGAGTAAACAAAGGCGACAGGGTGGCGATTTTCCTACCAAACATTCCTCAGTTCGTGATAGCATACTATGGCACTCTGAAAATAGGTGCCGTCGTAACGGCCATAAGCCCATTGTACAAAGAACGGGAAGTTGAGCATCAGCTCAACGACTCTGAAGCCGAAACCATCGTCGTCTTAGACGTACTTTATCCGATTCTGGAAAAAATCCTACGAACAACCAAGGTCAAGAGGATCATCGTGACAGGCTTGAAGGACTATATGCCCACGGCCACTGCGTTCCTAGGCTCATTATCTAGGAAAATTCCCTCCTTCAAAGTTGAACGCAAGGCGGGAACTTACTTCTTCAAAGAACTGTTGACTATGCATGATGCGAAGCCGCCAAGAGTCGACATCGACCCCGAACAAGATCTTGCAGCTTTACAGTATACCGGTGGAACCACTGGAATCGCGAAAGGAGCGATGCTGACACACATGAACCTCTTATCAAACGCAATCATGTGCGCAGAATGGCTCAAGGGAAAACAATTGATGGAAACGTTTCTAGCCGTTGTGCCACTGTTCCACATATACGGCATGACAACAGCAATGAACACGCCGATATATCTGGCCGGAAAGATTGTTATGCTTCTCCGTTTCGACGCGGTGGCCACCTTGAAAGCCATCCAAAAATACAGGGTCACCGTCTTCTGTGGGGCACCAACCATGTACGCGATGCTTCTCGCTCATCCAAACTTGAACAGCTTCGACCTCTCATCGGTTCGCTTCTGCATTTCAGGCTCCGCCCCGTTGCCGCCTGAGATTCAGAAAAAATGGATGGACGTAACGAAAGGCGTCCTTGTGGAAGGCTACGGACTGTCAGAATCCTCCCCGGTCACACACAGCAACCCTCTTGATCGGACTTTGAAAACCGTCAAGGTGGGCTCCATCGGTCTGCCCTTTCCCGACACGGACGCCAAAATCATGGACTTGGAAACCGGAGAAACCGAGCTTGTCGCTGGTCAAGACGGAGAGCTCGTGGTTGCGGGACCGCAGGTTATGAAGGGTTACTGGAAGATGGATGAGGAATCCAGAGAAGTCCTCCGAAAAGGATGGCTCTACACGGGAGACATCGGAAAGGTGGATGAAGACGGCTACTTCTACATCACGGACAGGAAGAAGGACCTTATCAAGTACAAGGGCCTCAGCGTTTACCCAAGAGAGATTGAAGACGTGATTTATGAGCATCCAGCCGTCAAACTCTGCGCAGTCATCGGCAAACTCGATCCAATCGCGGGTGAGATTCCGAAAGCTTTCGTCGTGCTGAAAGAGGGGAAAACCGCAACGGCAGAAGAGATTAAAGAATTTGTGAATAGCAAATTGGCACCTTACAAGGCGGTAAGAGAGGTAGAATTCAGAACCGAACTACCCATGACTATGGTAGGCAAAGTCCTGAGAAGAGTGCTTCAGGAAGAGGAAAGGCAGAAGACAGCGAAAACCTGAAACATCGTTGACTGTGCTCCCACCGCGAAGAATCGTACACCCTGCTGCTTCTCAGAGACAGCGATTCTCTGCAGAGACAACAACTATGCTGGTTCGTTTATTTTTTTCCCAGTCTTCCTCGTCCATTCAGCAATCGAGGTTGAGAACTGTTTTTCAACGTTAGGCCGATGTATGCTATTGTAAGTGCAGAAGCATCTCACTTTGCCATCTGGTGTGGCATAGTGAATCGCACATTTTTGAACGCGATCAATGTCTATGTTCCAAACGTCTTGAAAGTGCATTATTCCAATCATAACGATGCGGTGCATAAGGTCTCCAAGAGCCTCGTAGCTTCCCTTAGTCACCACGTTCATGATTAAGCCTCTGACAAAATCGGATTTTGCCATCGGCAACAGCTTCAGCAATTTCATCTTTGCCATTGTTCTTTTACCTTTCGCTCCTGAGTAATAGACATCCCAGAAGACTTCAGCAAATTTGTCAACATCTACATATCGCATAATAGGCTTGTATGAACCGTCCTTGTCAACGACCAAAAATGTTGCTGCGCCGCACATAGGACTCATCGTGAACTCTGGATAGATTCTGTTCTTCACGACGCCCATTCCCTTAGAAATCGGGACTGGCCAGTTGACTGGTCTCCAATCAAACCGGCCGACAGCACCTTTCGTTTGCTCCTCTATCTCTTTCATCGTGTCGGGAATCGTTATCCGCATTTTTCGCATTTCCTCTTTCCTGGCTTTTCCAGCCATTGACATTGGCTGGATGTTGATGCATCGGATAACGTCACGATTTTTGATCGCGAAGTCAATTATGTCTCCTAAGTCCTTATCGTTCACCCCCTTTGCCAAAGTGACAACCAAAACAATCGAGTCTAAGCCTATTGTTCTGGCGTTTTCTATGACCTTCAACTTTATCGGAATCATATCAGACCTTGCTCTGGTCTTCTTGTAGATTTCTTCTCTCAAACCGTCAAACTGAAGATAAAGCGTGCTCAGCCCCGAGTCCAGCAACTTCTTGAAATACGCAATGTCTTCAGCGACGCGAATACCGTTAGTATTAACCTCCACATGGGTTATCCCCGCTTTCTGAGCCTCCTTAATCAAGTCTGGCAGGTCGTTTCTTAGCGTCGGTTCGCCTCCACTAAACTGCAACGCGTTGCAAGCCCATGGGCTATTGGCCCTAAGCACCTTCATCATTTCCACAATTTGTTCATACGAAGGCTCGTAGACATAGTTGGCAACTCCCACATAAGCAAAACAAATCGGACATGCCATGTTACACCTATTCGTAACATCTATGATCCCTAAAATCGTGGGCGTCTTGTGCTGAGGGCAGATTCCACAGTCAAACGGACAACCCTCAACAGTAGCAGTGTGCGGATTCTCCAAGCCGCTTCCCACATAGCGAGCATTACACCACTTATCATTGAACCACTTGAAAAGTTCAGCATCACCCCAATAAACATCCTCAAACTTCCCATGTTCAGGGCACGTCTTCTCTAGATAGATCACGCCGTTGTCCTCATAGATCCTCATCGGAATCTTCTTCATACAATCTGGACACAGGCTCATCGAGTAAGTCTCAAACTTTGATTCTTGGAGCTTTGACATTCGAACACTTTCCCAAAGTTATGAATATTAACTAGAAACAAAGGCTGCTAATAAATCATGGAGTGAGCGGCTACACACTTGGTGCACAAACGAAAACTCAAAAAAGAATGAAAAAACAGCTCTGCCTCCTGCAGGAATGATTGATGGCCAACAAGAATATCTTCCATAGTCAATGGTTACAGCAAGATTTCGTTATGCTTTTTCACTCTGGTGGGCTTCCTTCTTTGTCTCCCTGAGCATCAGATAAAAGGGTAATTGCACTGCAAATATTAAGGCGGCGATGCCGCATGGCGTTGTGGCGTCGGGTTTGGTTAAGTTCCAGACGTAACTTCCGGTGGTAGGCCCGATTGATAGGCCTACTCCGTTCAGCGTCTGGGTTATTCCACTAACGCTGGCGCGTCGGTGTTGTGGAACAAGGTCCATGAGCCAAGCTGATATTGCTGGTGAACTTATGTTGCCGACAGCGCTGATTCCACTCATTATTAGGCCGAACTCCAAAAATGTTCGACTGAAAGCCAGTGCAAAGACCAGCGGAACGCCCAGGAACCCAAGTAGGACGAGAGGTTTCCTTCCGAACTTGTCTGTGAGGATTCCGCCCGGAATCTGGACAAGTCCAGTAACAAGGCTGGAGGAAATTGACAGGATCAATCCATACATCGTTGGATCAGCGTTCAGTTTGAAAATGAGAAAGCCGCTCAACAGTGGACCGACAAAACCGTTCAGCAGGCCGTTGGCGAGGTTTGCTATGGAGAATAGGAGAATTACGCGCAGAAGCGGCATGAGTGGCTTTGGATCTGGCTCTTCAAATGACGTCTGATGCTCCTCGGATGCTTGTTTGTTCTTGTCAGATTTCCCTTTTAACAAGATTGAAAACATCATGCCTACCACGCTTACGAAGACCGCTATGATGAATGGACTTCGCAGGTTAACAGTCTCCGCTAGAAACCCGCCTAACAGGGGTGCAGGAACTTGAGCCGAAACCCATGAAAGGTTGAATATTCCGAAGGCTTTGCCTCTTGAACACTGTGCGCTGTAGTCAGCCACCAAAGCTGAAATGGCGGGCCCTGAGAAGCCTACGGAGAACATTTCGACGAAGCTTGCGAGAAAGAGGAACGACAAGTTTGGAGCAATTGTAAACAGTCCGCACCCGAAGGCCAGAATGAAGAAGGACAAAGCAATAACTCTCTTCCTCCCAACCCAGTCGGCTGCAAACCCTCCGAGCAAATAGCCCAAGGTCACTGCCACGAACCCCAAGGAAAGCATAATTCCGTATGCTTCCATCGTCGCCGCTTCTACATCTCCCCCGCTGACAAATTCTTTCGCCAAATAGGGCCTCGGAGTAGAGATTATCGAAACCGCAAAAGTGAATACAAAATTGACTATCCACAAGACCCAGAACACTCTTGACCTATAGTCAAACCCGTTGGTTCCCAAAGTTCGCCAATCTCCTTCAGCCGTTGTGATGCCATTCTAGTTGACACATTGCTTGCAGTGCTCATCCCTCAGACTTTGATGCTGAATCCTACTACACTGGCCTTATAAAGGGAGACGCACGCTCCGTAATCACAACTTGTTACTTGAACTTCTCAACACCGCTCAGCAAAAACGTATATGAAGTGTCGGGCTGTCACTAAAATTTAGAGATGGCATAATTGCGTGTGAGAATCCAAGTCACGGGCATAGTTCAGGGAGTGGGCTTCCGTCCGTTTGTCTATCGGATAGCGATAGAACACGGGCTTTCTGGCTACGTTAAGAACCGGGGCGACGCAGGAGTAGAAATTCTACTAGAAGGCGAAGAGCAGGCTATCCAACACTTTTTGCAAGATCTGAAAAAGAAGAAACCGCCCTTAGCCCAAATCCACGATGTTATCACGTCCAAGCTTCCGGGAAAGACTGAGAACACAGAATTTGTCATCAAGAAGAGTTCCAATGAGACAGAACTGTCAGGTTCAGTCATCCCGCCTGACATCGCTATTTGTGACGACTGTTTAAGAGAGCTTCGAAATCCCAAAGACCCTCGGTTCGAGTACTTTTTTATCACTTGTACAAACTGTGGTCCAAGGTTCACCATAATCGAAAAATTGCCCTACGACCGCGAGAACACGACGATGCGAGCCTTCCCGATGTGCAGCTTCTGCCTGAGCGAATACGAGGATCCACAGAACAGACGTTTTCACGCACAGACGGTTGCATGCCCAAAATGCGGTCCACGAGTTTACCTAGCAAATGCAGAAGGCGAAGTGCTGAAAGAGAAAGATCCTGTTCGAGTAGCGGGTAAGCTTCTGTCAGAGGGCAATGTTCTTGCTGTTAAAGGCTACGGTGGTTTCCACGTTGCTGCATCAACGACGAAATCTGAGCCTTTAGCGAAGCTGAGAAAAGTCAAACATCGAAGCCAGAAGCCCTTTGCTGTCATGGCTCGAAGCTTAGAAGCTGCAAAAACCTTTGCAGAGGTAAACAAAAGCCAGGAGGAGCTTCTGACTTCGTACGCGCGCCCTATAGTGCTGTTGAACAAGAGCAGACAGTATTATCTTTCCGATTTAGTGGCTCCCAGACTACATAACGTCGGCGTAATTCTCCCCTACACGGGTCTGCACTACATGCTGTTTGACGAAGTGGAAGATTCTGCGTTTGTCATGACCAGCGCCAACCCGCCTAACCAACCGATAATAAAAGACAACGATGAAGCCTTGAGAACGCTCAGCGACACCGTTGACTTCTATCTCTTCCATAACCGACAGATAGCCCAGCGTTGCGACGATTCCGTGGCCCGCACACACGACGGCAACACAGTTTTCATGAGGCGATCGAGAGGCTACGCACCGGCCCCGATAATGCTCAAGAAAAAAGCAAAAAGCTGCGTGCTAGGCTTAGGAGGAGAGCTGAACAACACCTCGTGCATTCTAAACGGCAACAAAGCCTTCATTTCCCAACACGTAGGCGATGTGGACAACGTCGAAACGAGAACTTTTCTGGAAAATGCCACAAAACACCTTGCCCGTTTGACGAACAGCGAAGTAGAAACCGTTGCGTGTGACTTGCATCCAAAATTCATCACGACAAAACTGGCCCAATCCTGGGCAGAAGAAAACGGCCGACAAGCAATTCGCGTACAGCACCACTACGCGCACATCGCTGGACTCATGGTTGAACACAATGTAGGGGAGATGGTGGGCGTTTGCTGCGACGGCTACGGATACGGCTTGGACGGTGAAGCCTGGGGAGGAGAGATCCTGTTGTGCACCGATGAGGCTTTCGGTTTCAAGCGTGTGGCTCACCTCGAAAAACAGCCTCTGATAGGAGGCGACCTAGTAGCCTATTACCCGTTGAGAATGGCCGCAGGGATGCTCCACGGCGACGTTGACTTGGAAAGTTGGCTTCTGAAGCACAAGCAACACTTTCCACACGGCGAGCAGGAGGTTCAGATAATTCTTCAACAGTTGAGTAGAAAAGCAGACGGAATAGGGACGACCAGTTGCGGAAGGGTGTTGGACGCCGTTTCAGCCGTCCTGGGCGTATGCTACGAACGCACGTACGAGGGCGAACCATCCATGAAACTCGAGTCGACCGCAATGAAAGGCAAAGACGTGCTGAAGCTCAAACCCGTCATAGAAGACGGCACCCTAAACACTACGCGTATGCTTCAGGACATTTTTGAAAACAGAGACAAACATTCCAAGGCAGACTTGGCATACTCTGCACACGCGTACTTGGCTAAAGGTTTGGCAACATTGGCGATCGAAAAAGCATGCGAAAACAACGTGACAACGGTCGGTTTTTCAGGCGGAGTCGCGTGCAACGAAATCTTGACGCTGAACATGGGAAGAATCGTTACAGCATCAAGGCTTCAGTTCCTTGTCCATAGAACTGTTCCACCCGGCGATGGTGGTTTATCGTTCGGTCAAGCTGTTGCATCTGGGTTTTTCCATATCTAGACCATAACGAATTTATCGCCCCGAGCACGTTCGAGTATTCTGATGGAAATGTGCCTCGCGATTCCAGCAAAAGTTGTAACCATCGAAAAAGACGAAGCTCAAGTGGACTTCGGCGGAGGAGTAACGAGAGGAGTTAACGTGACGCTCGTGAACGTTAAGATTGGTGACTACGTTTTGGTCCACGCAGGCTATGCCATTCAGGTTTTAGACAAAGAAGAGGCTGAGGAAACCCTACGCTTGTGGAACGAAATCCTTGAACTCGAACCCGAGCAGCAGTAAAAGATCAGATGAATCGTAATGGTTGCGAATCTAAGGTTCAGAGATCAGGAATTCTCGGAACGCGTAGCCCAAAAAATCCAAAGGATCGCGGCAAGCGAAGGCTCAATCAGGATATGTCACGTTTGCGGCACACACGAGTGGACCATCACGCATTATGGCATACGAAGCCTCCTACCCTCAAACATAGAAGTAATAGCCGGCCCAGGCTGCCCAGTTTGCATCGTTCCAGCCTCGGAAATCGATGAAGCCGTCCAACTGGCCATGAACGACGTGACCGTCACCTGTTTCGGCGACGTCTTGCGTGTTCCAGGCTCAAAAATGTCGCTTCTGGATGCGAAAGCCGAGGGAGCTGACGTACGCATTGTTTACAGTGTTGACGACGCAGTCAAGATGGCCAAGAGCGAAGTAGACAAGGATTTTGTCTTTTTTGCCGTCGGGTTCGAAACAACCGCGCCTTCAACAGCTGTGGAAATAATGGGCAGACCGCCCGAAAACCTGAGCTTTTTGATTTCCCACAGGCTTATCCCTCCCGCTATGGAACTGCTTGTGAAAATGAAAGACTTGAACCTTGACGGCTTCATTGCGCCAGGTCACGTCAGCACAATCATTGGACTTAGACCCTACGAGATTTTTCCAAAAACCTACAAAATGCCAACTGTAATAGCAGGCTTCGAGCCTCTAGACGTCTTGTTCAGCATTTACATGATCGTCAAGCAGATAAAAGAAGGCAAGCCTCGCCTAGAGAACGAGTACGCACGCGCCGTGCGCTCGGAAGGAAACGTTAAGGCTCAGGAAGTGATGCGCAGAGTCTTTGACATCGCTGACGGAAAATGGCGCGGACTCGGCAACATACCCTCCTCAAGGCTTAAGGTCAATAGCGAGTACGAGGCCTCCGATGCCGTTCTGAAATATGACATAAAGGTAGAAGATGGCGTTGACATACACCCAGGCTGTCAATGTCATCTAGTCGTGGTCGGCAAAACAAAACCCACGGAGTGTCCACTATTCATGACAGCTTGCACACCACAAAAACCCGTAGGCGCCTGCATGGTTGGCAGCGAAGGGACCTGCCGCATATGGGCAAGACAGCAAAAATAACTTGGTGACGCGCTCCCAACAGTCATGGTTTCTTCCACAACTTTTCCAAACGGATCGGATAGTACCGCGCCAAAACCTAACATATCCTTGGTACCGGGTCGCCGATGGGTCTGGCAACTATTCTTTTTCCGCCTATAATAGTCTGCATTGCAACGCCCGTGAAATCTTTCGTCGTTTCACCGATGATTTCTGCTTCTTTTCCAGCTTGTGTCGTCTTCAGAAGCTCCAAGATTCCTTCGGCCTTTTCTTTCACGGCGCCCACTATCACTTTGCCTTCATTTCCGATTTCGAGCGGGTCCAAACCCAACATTTCGCACGCTGCCCGGACGTCGGTTCTGACAGGTATCCTGTCTTCAGATGTCAGTATGCCCACTTGCGATTTTTCGCTCAACTCGTTCAGTGCGTCGGCCAAACCGCCTCTCGTCGGGTCTTTCATGGCTACGACGCCGCCGACTTCACCTAACACACGTTGGACCAGACGGTTCAACGGTTTAACATCAGATTTTATGACGCTTCCAAAACTCAACCCTTCCTGCGCGGACAGGACGGCTAGACCGTGGTCACCGACGGTTCCGGACAGGATTATCTTGTCTCCGACGCCGAGATTGGAGTCCAAAGTCCAGCGAGGTTTAAAATCACTCCTGAATCGCCTCACAACCTTAAGGTTTCTCTCCAACGCCGCGGTTCGCCTTCCAATCCCCGACGTGTTTATTACACATCCGCCCAGACTTCCCTTCTCCACAACCTTGGTGTCTCCAGTAACGATGCTCACGTTTGCTTCAACACATGTTTCTTGCATGCTTACTATGATCCTTTCAAAATCATCCAATGCTAACCCTTCCTCCAAGATGAAGCCGCAAGCCAAAGCATACGGTTCTCCCCCGAGCATCGAGATATCGTTGACTGTGCCAGAAACCGCCAAGCGTCCAATGTCACCTCCTGGGAAGAATATGGGCTTCACAACGTGCGAATCGCTCTTGAAAACCACATCGCAAACGACGGCAGCATCATCCATGGCTTCAAGCGGCACTTCGACGTTACTGGCTCCTCCAAAATGCTTGACGACGTAATTCTTGACCAGATCATGCATGACTGTTCCTCCTGCACCATGCAACATTGTAATGTGTCCCCTCTCTTCATTCAAATCTACCACATCCGCCTTTCAACTTGATACCTAACTTCAAGAGTCAAAAATAAACACATCGTAAACAAAATTCGGCATGCTCAAGTCTTTGTATTAAAATTAGTGGGTTCGGAGAGCGTAGATCGTCCCCGGAACCGTTTGCTTTAGAGGAAAACCATATAAATCACCATACCGCTGTTCATTTGCGCAACTGGAGCGAATATGAAGTGCCAAAATGGGGGTACTCAATAGCAGAAGAAGAGCTGGATCCGGAGAAAACCGTGAAAGCCAGCGCACGAGAGGTTAGTGTATCCCATAAATCGGCACGAGAAATATGTAAAACTATTAAGGGCATGATGCTTACCCAAGCAAAGCAGTATCTTAAAGATGTCACGCTCAAGAAGAAACCTGTCCCATTCAAGAGATTCAGAAAGAAATCGGGGCACCGCCATGGTTTGGAAAAGGCTTTCGCGGGTAGATATCCAATCAAGGCTGCAGGAAAGATTCTGAAGCTGCTTGAGGGCGCTGAGGCAAACGCTGAGAATAAGGGTCTTGACACAGACAGATTGCAAATCATTCATGCAGCCACGAGTCAGGGTATGAAGGTTAAGCGTTCTATGCCAAGGGCTCAAGGGAGAAGCTCACCAAGTGTCAACATCTTATGCCACATTGAGATAGCCTTGGAAGAGCAGCCAGAGAAAGGAGAAGCAGCCTAGTGTCAGTCGTCAAGCATTTCATAACAGAATCCATAAAGAAGACGGAAATTGACGAGTTTTTGCAGAAAAAACTTGAAAGGGCAGGATACGGCGGCGTAACCATATCAAAGACGCCGCTGGGTACTCACATAGTCGTCTATGCCATGCGTCCGGGCTTGGTTATAGGCCGCGGTGGCGAAACAATAAGGGAACTTGCAAGCATTCTTGAGGAAAAATTCAAAGTTTCGAACCCGCAGATTTCTGTTTCTGAAATCGAAATTCCAGAATTGAACGCCTACGTTGTTGCATCACGTGTCGCCAGTGCACTGCAGAGAGGCGTGCATTTCAGACGAGCTGGTTTCTGGTCTCTCAACCAAGTTATGGAGGCCGGAGCCCTGGGTGCAGAAATAGTCATAAGCGGAAAGCTGAGGACTGAAAGGGCAAGATATGAAAAGTTCAAAGCCGGATACTTGGTGAAATGCGGAGAACCATCGATAAAATACATGCAAAGAGCTGAAGTTCACGTCCAACTGAAGCCGGGCATATTTGGTGTAAGAGTCAAGATAATGCCTCCGGACGCAATATTCCCAGACAAAATCAAAATAGTTGAAAATCTCCCACCCGAATCAGAAGCGAAAGAGGCAGAAGCGACAGAGGCAAAAACCGAGCAAGAGCCATTGGCTGAAGAGGAGAAAGCTGAGGAAGCAGGCACTGGCGGGAAAGAAGAGGAAAGGGAGGGAACCGCTTAGATGCCCATACTGCGAATCAAAGAGATACGTGACATGTCTTCTGAAAACAGAACAGACAAACTCGACGAATTCAGGACAGAGCTGCTCAGACTGAAGACCATGATCAGCGCAGGCGGAACCGTAGAGAATCCGGCAAGGATGAAGGCCCTGCGCAAAGCAATAGCAAAGATATTGACCATAGAGCATGAAGAGAAACACGGAATAAGAAAGGCAGAACCAAAGAAGGAGCCGAAGAAGACGGAACCCAAGAAGACGGAACCCAGAAAGAGGAAGAAGACATGAACATAACGCCGGACATAATCCGCTGCGAATTCATAGGAACTGATGTCAGAGTTGCTCGGAGCAGTCATAACGGCAACGTTGGAATCTGTGGCAAAGTAATAGGCGAAACGCGAAATACCTTCGCAATTTTGCATGAAGGAAAAAAGAAAACCGTTGCAAAAGACTCATCTGTCTTCCATTTCAAGTTTCCAGATAGAACGATTGTCGAAGTCAACGGTAGGCTTCTTACCGGAAGACCTGAAGATCGACTCAAGAAGAATGTTAGGAGACTATGGTAATGTCGCTTACTTTTAAGAAGCCTAAGAAAACTTGTGAAGACACAAACTGTCCCTTTCACGGGGAACTTCCAATAAGGGGCCGAGTGCTGGAAGGAGTTGTTGTAAGCGCCAAAATGGACAAAACGGTTGTCGTAGAACGCGACTACCTTTCATACATTTCAAAGTTCATGAGATACGAAAGAAGGCACAGCCGCATACCTTCCCACAACCCATCCTGCATAGACGCAAGAGAAGGAGACCGTGTGATAATAGCTGAAACCCGTCCAATAAGCAAGACGGTGTCATTTGTCGTTGTTGAGAAGTTGGAGGGAAAGTAAAATGGCGGCTAAAGCAAAACAGCGAGCATTAGTGGCAAGGGGAATGCTTGGGCACGGACAGAAAATATCAAGGGGACTGCAGCCGCCCGCAATCTTGAAGTGCGCGGACAACACCGGCGCGAGAGACTTGCGCTTAATTCAGGTCATGGGTTACAAAGGAAGGCTGCGGAGATATCCACGTGCCTCAGTTGGAGACAAGATTACAGTTTCTGTCAGACATGGAACTCCCGACATGCGAAAGAAAATCTTCCAGGCAGTAATAGTCAGGCAGAGAAAGCCCTTCAGAAGGGTCGATGGCATCTGGGTTCAATTTCAGGACAACGCAGCAGTCGTGATAACTCCTGAAGGAGAAATGAAAGGCTCAGAAATCCGCGGACCGGTGGCAAAAGAGGCGGCGGAACGATGGCCGAGGATCGCGAGCGCCGCAAGTATAATCATATAGGTTGAGGAAAGCATGCAAGCCGCAAGACCAGTAACAAAACCATCCAAACAGAGAAAAATGCTTTACCAAGCACCTGACCACATACGTCACAGGCTTGTTGCGGCACATCTCTCTCCAGAGCTCAGAGCCACACATATAGTGAAAAGCTTTCCAGTCAGAAGCGGAGATACAATCCGAGTGATGAGAGGGGATCATAAGGGCTTTGAGGGGAAGATTACACGGATGGACCTGAAGAAATATAGAATTTACGTTGAAGGGTTAACGCGAGAGAAGGTTGACGGAACCACAGTATTTGTTCCAGTGCACCCATCCAAGGTAATGGTCACACGGTTGAACCTTGACGACAAATGGCGAAAGAAGATTTTGGAAAGAAGACAAAAGGCACAAAAGAAGCCGAAAGAACCCGCAAAGAAGCCGAAGTTAGAAACCATACAGAAGCTGCCTGAAACTGCCGAACTGAAAGAACCGTCGGAAGAGGAGGTGGCTGCGATCAAGAAACCACCTAAAAAGAAGGTCGCAAAGGGGAGAAAGAAAACAAAGGGGGCGGCCACAAGGAAGAAGGAGACTAAAGTTGAAGAGGCCCCGGGAGAAAAGAAACCTCAGGCGGAGAAAAAAAGAACCAAGCCTAAGGGAACAAAGAAAACTGAAGAAGGAGAAGGATAGATTTGGGCAAGAAAGGACAATCTTCTGGGCTGAAGCGGAAACCAGCGCCAAGATTCTGGCCGATTCACAGGAAGGAATTTGCTTGGGTCGTGAAACCCACTTCTGGACCACATTCGCTTGAGAAGTGCATGCCTTTATCCCTGGTTCTGCGCGACACTCTAGGGCTGGCTAAGACAAGGAAAGAAGCCAGGACGATAGTCTCACAGGGAAGAGTCTCCATAGATGGAAACATTAGAACGAAGGACGATTTCCCAATTGGCTTGATGGACATAATCTCGATACCGGACATTGGCAAGAGCTTTTCGGTGCTGCCTTCACACAAAGGCTTGATTCTTAGAGAGATAAGCAGTGAAGATGCGAAATTCAAGCTCTGCAGAATAGAAGACAAGACAGTTGTCAGCGACGGGCAAGTGCAGCTTCATCTTCACGATGGATCAAACATCCTCGTCAAAATTGCTGACCTTAAGAATCCACAGGAAGACGTTTATGACACGTTGGACACTGTGAAGATAAGTCTTCCAGAAAAACAGATTCTCGAACACATCAAAATGAAAGAAAAAGACTTTGCAATAATAACGGGCGGGAAAAACGTCGGCAAAAATGGAAAGACAGTTGAAATTGAGAAGGCAGAGGGAAAGAAACGCAGAAGCGCACTCGTGACAATTGAAGATAAAAAAGGAAACCGCTATCAAACAACTTTGAACTTTGTTTTTGCAGTAGGCGAAACGCATTCACTCATATCATTAGCGGAGGCAGTCTAGGTTGCCGGAGGAAGGAATCTCCAAGAGGTGGGAGCAGCAGCCTATGCTTAGGCCAAGAATTGAAAAAGTCGTTGTCAACATCAGTGTTGGAAAGTCTGGTGAACCGCTGGAAAAAGCCACGAAAGTCTTGAAAGAAATCACAGGCCAAACTCCGTGCAAGAGGAAAGCCAAGAACAGCATAAGAGATTTCGGAATCAGAAAAGGCGAATCTATAGCTTGCATTGTCACACTTAGAGAGGAAAAAGCGATTGAGTTTTTGAAAAAAGCTCTGCCAGTTATTGACAACAAGATTTCCGCCAGAAGCTTTGACGCTCAAGGCAACTTCTCGTTCGGCTTAAAAGAGCACATTGAACTGCCAGGTGTAAGATACGACCCTGAGGTAGGCATATTCGGAATGGATGTTTGTGTCTCTGTCACTCGTCCAGGTTACCGCGTTAAGAACCGAAGATATGGAAGGTCGAAGATTGGTTCAAACCACATTTTGACACCCGAGGAAGCCATAGTTTTTGTCAAAGCCACTCTGGGAGTAGAAGTCGTGTGAGATAGGTGGAATGAATGGGAACGCAGAAATCAAAAAAGGATAGAAAATACGGGAAAGGTGCAAGGCCTTGCAGTAGGTGCGGGTCCTACGGACCAGTTATCCGACGTTACAATTTATATCTCTGTCGGCATTGTTTTAGGGAGGTAGCGAAAAAACTCGGATTCAAGAAATACGAGTGAAAAAGGGGAAAAAGACGATGGACACCTTGGCGAACGGTTTAACCACCATAGTAAACAACGAAATGCGAAACAAGCACGAATGCATAATCAGTCCAGCCTCTAGACTTCTGGGCAGGGTTTTGAGAATTATGCAACTGAATGGTTACCTCGGTGAGTTCGAGTTTATAGATGATGGTCGTTCTGGCAAGTTCAAGATCCAACTCATGGGAAGAATCAACAAGTGTGGTGCCATCAGGCCACGCTTCTCAGTTAAGATGGATAGGTTTGAAGAATGGGAGACGAAGTATCTTCCATCGAGAGAAGTAGGATTGCTGGTCATTTCAACTCCAAACGGCGTACTATCCCATAGAGAGGCAAGAGAAAGACGCATCGGAGGCAGACTGTTAGCATTCATTTATTGAAGGTGCCCCTCAAGTGCGAGCTATAGAGATCTCTGAGAGCATTCAAGTCCCAGACGACGTAGAGGTAAGTCTGGAAGGCAAAAGATTTACAGTGAAAGGGCCTAAGGGAACATTAGTTCGTGACTTTTCTTTTGCTCCCATTTCAATTGAACTCAATGGCAAGAACATTTGCATCCGGGCTGAATGGCCGCGCAAGAGAGAGGCTTCTCTCGTAGGCACGCTTCGTTCTCATGTTCAAAACATGATTACAGGCGTAAGAAAAGGTTTTACGTACAAAGTCAAGATAGTTTTCTCGCATTTCCCAATTTCAGTCAAACTTAAGGGCAATACCGTTCTCATCGAAAACTTTACCGGTGAGAGAAACCCGAGAAAGGCGAAGATAATAGGCGACGTTCAAGTTAAGATTCAAAGCGAAGACATTTTCGTTCAAGGTATGGATTTGGAAGAAGTCAGTCAGACAGCAGCGAACATTGAACAAGCAACCAAGGTGAAAAGGAAGGACCCGCGCATTTTCCTAGACGGCTTGTACGTCTATGAGCGAAGTGAGGGGGTAGAATGATGACCGTGCCAAGAACAGCTGTCTCTGAAAAGATGTTGAAGCTAAGAAAGCGTGTTAAAGAGAAGAAGCCCAAGTTCGTCAGGCCAGAAAGTTGGAAGTACATACGCTTGAAAGAGAATTGGCGCAGACCCCGAGGTCTGGACAACAAAGTGAGAAAAAGGTTCAAGGGGTGGCCACCACGTGTAAGTGCGGGGTACAGAGGACCGAAAGCTGCTAGGGCACTTCACCCATCGGGTTTTGAAGATATCTTGGTGTACAACGTGGATGGTCTCAAGGAAATTGATCCGAAGATTCAAGCAGCACGAATTGCCCATACAGTGGGCAAGAAGAAGAGAGCCAAAATCCTGACTGAAGCGAGGAAGAAAAAAATAGTGGTTCTGAATCTGAGACAAGCAAAAGAGGCTACAAAGAAAGAGGAAGAACCGACTGAAGAGGCAGAGACAGAAGAAGTTGAGACAGAAGAGCCAAAGAAGACAGAGAAAGCCAACAAAGTTAAGAAAAGGACCGAGAAGAAATGACAGATCTCAAGAGTCAACGACGTCTTGCTGCACAAGTACTTAAGATTGGACAGAACCGTGTTTGGATAAATCCTGAGAAGGCAGATGACGTTGAGACCGCAATGACTCGGGACGAGGTTAGAAGGCTGATACACGAAGGCACTATCAAAGCGTCGCCCGAAAAGGGAATAAGCCGCGGAAGGGCACGAATTCTGCACGAAAAGAAAAAGAAGGGGCGACGAAGCGGACCTGGCAGCAGAACGGGGTCAACTCATGCAAGAGTCTCAAAGAAACAGGCTTGGATGAGTAAAATTCGACCTTTAAGGAGAAAACTTCGCACGTTGAAAACAAAGAAGATAATTGCCGAAAACGCGTACCAGAAGCTCTACAGAATGGCAGGCAGCGGCAAATTTGAATCAGTCGCTGACCTGGAACGATACTTGAAGGCGCATGAACTCTGGAGGAAACGCTAATGGCGAAGAATGCACGTTATTGCATGCCATTCCGTCGAAGAAGAGAAGGAAAAACAGATTACAAGGCTAGGAAAGCATTCTTGCTTTCTGGAAAGCCTCGACTGGTAGCACGTTGCAGCAATAACAATGTTAGTGCTCAAATAATCGTGGCTAAACCAAACGGGGACGAAGTTGCAGCTTCAGCTCAAAGCAAAGAGGTGGCCAGAAAGTACGATTGGAAAGCTCCGAGAGGAAATGTTCCAGCAGCCTATCTGACAGGTTTCCTATGCGGGCTAAAGGCTAAGGCTCATGGAATAGAGGAAGCAATTCTCGACATAGGATTGTATCCACCTTCGAAGGGAGCAAGGATTTTCGCTGTGTTGAAGGGAGTCTTGGACGCTGAAGTGAATGTGCCGCACAGCGAGGAAAAACTGCCTGATGAAAAAAGAATAGAAGGCGAACATATTGCAAAATATGCACGGGGTTTAGCATCTAACGCTGAAGAATATCAATCAAGATTCTCAAACTATTTGAAGGAAAAAATTCCCCCAGAAACCCTTCCCAAACATGTTGCACAAGTCAAAACCGATATGATGAAAGCATTTAAGAGCGGAGGTAGCAAGATTGGCGCGCAGAAGCCAAAGAAGAGACAACCGAAGAAGAAGTGAGTCGTCAGAAAACTTGGAGCAGTGGGTTCCAAGAACGCGTCTTGGAAAGATGATTCAGGAAGGGAGAATTGCCTCTATCGAAGAAGTTTTCGTGGCAGGCTTGAAGATTCGGGAACCCCAAATCGTTAACACGTTGATTCCTGATCTTCAGGAAGAAGTCATAAACATAAACTTGGTTCAAAAGCAAACAGACGCCGGCGAGAAGTCTAGGTTTAAAGCAATAGTCGCCGTTGGAAACAAAGATGGTTATATAGGTTTGGGGTCTGGAAAGGCAAGCCAAGTGCGGAATGCCATAGAAAAAGCTGCTGCAGATGCTCGCCTCAAGATAATTCCAGTGAGACGAGGGTGCGGAAGCTGGGAATGCGATTGCGGAAAACTTCACTCAATACCTTTCCAAGTGGAAGGCAAGACTGGTGGTGTTCGAGTGGTCTTCGTTCCTGGCCCCCGAGGTTTAGGTTTGGTAGCAAGCGAAGTGTCAAAGGTGATTCTCGGTCTTGCTGGCATAAAAGACTGCTGGACCAGAAGCTACGGTTCAACAAGAACGATTCCATCCTTCGCGTACGCGGTTTTCGAAGCGTTAAAAGAGACTTACAGCCTCATAATTCCAACAGACTGGGTGAGATAATTGGCTGAACAGATGAACGAACGCAAATGCATACTGGCCATAAGGATTCGAGGAACAATCAGTGCTTCGAGGGAAGCTCGGGAAACTCTCCGAATGCTTCATCTGACGAGGAACAATCAGGCGGTGCTGATTGATGATCGTCCATCATTCCTTGGAATGATAAGAACAGTGCGAGATTACATCACGTACGGAGAAATTTCAGAAGAAAGTGTTGCTTCCTTGATAAAGGAGAAAGGAAGACTTGCAGGAAACAAGAAATTGACCGATGAGTATGCTCAAAAAGTTGGGCACAAGTCACTGGAAGAGCTTGCAGCCGCAGTCTCTGGCTGTAGAGTTGAGTATTGGAAACTACGTGACATACAACCGGTTTTCAGACTGCACCCGCCGACCAAGGGTTTCAAGGGAAAAATCAAAAAAGGTTATGGTTCGGGCGGGGAATTGGGATACCGCGGGGAGAGCATAAATCAGCTTCTGAATCGGATGCTCTAGATTTTCTCTTGGTGTCCTTCTTCGATTTCCACATTTTTGTTTGCGATACGTTTTATAGTCACTTATTAAATGCCATGTATCCTGAGGGGAAGCAATATTGAGCGCGAAGTGGCGGAGAAACAGGGCGAACTCCAAGAAGTTTGACATTCTTAAGGTTTTCAACAGGGTTAAGAACAAGAATGTCGGTCAAAGGTTTCGAATGACAAATTCAAGTGCCACGCAACAGGCGAATTCATACAGGTATAGAGTTCGAAGCATTTCTCCAGAAAGAAAGTTGCGGGGACCGAAGCATTTGGTCGATGTTCTTGAAGGAACTGATGAAATAATAGTTGTTGCAGAGTTTGCAGGGTTCAACAGAGAAGACTTAAGAGTGCACGTGAAAGGTGACAAGTTGACCCTTTCAGCTGACGCGTTGGATCATAAATACCGCAAAAGCTTAAATCTCCCAAAAAGAGTGATTCCCAGAACCATACGCACAACATATAAGAATGGCGTGCTTGAAATAAGGTTGAAAAAAGCTGAAGAAAAGTCAATAGATAGGGTAGCAGGTTAGGAAGATGCCGCATAGACTCAGAAAGATTAGAAAGAAACGTGGTACAAGAACTCAAGGCTGGGGCAGAGTGGGTCAGCACAGGAGGACGGGATCAAAAGGCAGGCGGAACCCTGGACGGCACAAAGCATTATGGTCGTACGTCATAAAATATGAACCGGACTATTTTAGCAAAGTCGGATTCACCTCTCCTAAGAGCCTCAGGTACGAAGCAAAGACAATAAACGTGGGAACGTTGGATGGCATAGCCGTCAAACTATCGACAGAAAAGCAAGAAGATAAACCCGTCGTGGATCTAAAAGCGTTAGGTTACACAAAGCTTCTTGGTACTGGAAAAATCACAAAGCCGTTAATCATAAAAGTTGCATCTTGCTCGAAGTCTGCAACTGAAAAGGTAAAGAATGCTGGCGGGCAGGTCTTAATGGAAATCCGGGAAACTGGAGAGTAGCGGTTGACTCATGGCAGGAAGATTCCTAAGCCTATTTAAGCCCGTTGCTAGGGCTGTTCCGGAGATAAAGGCACCGGAACGTAGGGTTCGATTCAACGAGAAAATCTTTTGGACGGCGCTGGTCTTAGTAATCTTCTTGGTGATGTCTGAAGTTCCGCTGTACGGTATCGGAAGCAGTCCGTTGGGACAGCTTGCGGCTCTTAGAATAATTTTTGCTTCAAGCCGCGGCACCCTCATGGAACTTGGAATCGGTCCAATAGTCACGGGTGGATTGATACTTCAGCTTCTGATAGGATCCAACATGATAGAAGCCGACATGAACAATCCTGAGGATAGAGGCTTGTTCACAACAGCGAACAAAGTGTTCTCCATAATCCTCACTGGTGTTCAGGCATCAGCTTACATAATTGGTGGAATGTATGGGACACTAGCTGGCACTGCGGCTATACTCATCTTCCTGCAACTAATCGCTGCCGGAATCATCGTGTTACTTATGGATGAACTTGTTCAGAAGGGATGGGGATTCGGTAGTGGAGTAAGCCTGTTCATAATGGCCGGTGTTGCCCAAAGGATTTTCCTAAACTGTTTCTACGCCAGCCCGTCAGTAGACAGTTTTGGGAGTTCCGGAATTTTCGTTGCACTTACTCAAACATTACTGAGTGGCAAGCAGGTGATAGGACTTTTGGTTAGGGGGCAGTATCCTTCGATAGTTGGATTCTTTGCTACCGTTGCAGCTTTTCTCATCGTAATCTACCTGGAAGGAGTAAGAGTGGAATTGCCGTTATCTTATGCTGGTTACAAGGGATATAGGAGCAGGTATCCAATAAAACTGCTTTACGTGTCAAACCTTCCAGTGATTTTTGCATCAGCTCTCTTTGCTAACGTGTATTTCTTTTCACAGCTTATTTGGAGTACAAATGGCCAGAACGCGCCTGGCATAAACCCATGGATTGACCTCTTGGGACAATTCAAAGTCATCAACCCAGGCACAGCGAACGCACAGGTTCAGCCTATAGGAGGCCTAGTGTATTTTGTTACCGCACCTACTAATCTTGTATCAGCTGCTAGCGCTCCTCTTAAGTCCCTGGTTTATCTTGGAATTCTTGTCGCTTTCTGTGTTGTATTCTCACTCACATGGCTTGAGGTCGGAGGCTTAGGGCCTTCAACAGTTGCCCAGCAGCTTGTAGATGCAGGCATGGAGATTCCAGGATACAGAAGGTCTGGAAAAGCGATCGAATCAATTCTTAAACGTTATATTCCAGCGGTTACTGTCATCGGCGGAATAATCGTGGGCCTTGTTGCAGGTGTTACAGACTTTTTCGGTGTTTTCGGTTCAGGGATGGGTATTCTGCTCTCCGTAGGCATAGTCTATCAGTATTATGAGACGCTGATGCAGGAAAGAGCGGCTGAAATGTATCCAGCGTTTAGGCGGATATTTGGAGAATAATCCATGAATAGAATGGTGATAGTGACAGGAATTCTAGGAAGTGGAAATACCAGAGTGCGCGCCGCAAAAGAGATCTTAAAGGCTTTGGAGGTTGTCTAGGTATGTTTCAAATAATGCTTGATATTCTATCAGTTCTGAAGAGCATTCCCTATTCGACGTTTTTCATAGTCGGTCTCGCTGTATTAATTTCCTTGCTTACCACATTGGTTAACAGGCGTTTTACAGATCCTGAGAAGTCAAGAGCTTGGAGAAAGGAGATTTCGGATTGGAACAGAGATCTTCGAGGTGCACAGAAGAGCAAAGACAAGAAAACCTTAGACAAAGTCATGAAGAAACAACAGTACATCATGCGGCTTCAGTCCAAGATGATGTGGCAGTCGATGAAAGTGTCACTTTTGTTTCTGGTACCACTTCTTCTGATGTGGCAGATTTTGGGCGGTTTCTACGGGCCAATGGCAATAGCGTATTTCCCAGGAATAGGACCTAAGCTGGTGTTGCCAATACTCAACATCACTTTTACTTCCCTCTTTTGGTGGTATTTGTTGTGCAGCCTTCTTTTCGGAACGGTTTTTCAGCATGTCTTCAGACTGATAGAGGTAAGTGAATAAAATGCCAAGACCCAGTGAACGCACTAGGAGCAAAAGGCGCATCAATAAAGCTCTGCCGGGTGGAAATAGAAGAACAGATTTCAGAGGAAAGACTGCCACCTTATCACGTTGCAGTCTCTGTGGCCAACAGTTGACGGGCGTCTCGAACGCATCACCATTGAAAACAGGCAAACTCAATCGAGGCAAAAGAAGAATCTGGCGGCTGCACGGTGGCCAGCTGTGCCACAACTGTCTCAAAACAGCCCTTAAACAAGCTGCTAGAGCGTAAAATTAGAATCCTTCCGAAGGCAACCTGATGTTTTCGCCTGAAAGGACGAAAGGAAAAGTTGGAAAACCAGTGGTCATCTGTATTGGGGGGATGGCCGGCAGTGGAAAAAGCACTTTGGCAAGAAAACTTGCTGAGAAATACAAGCTTGGGTATCTTTCAGGCGGAGACGCGTTAAGGGCTTTGGCTGTAGAGGAAGGTTACAGATCTCTCGGACGCGGCTGGTGGGAAAGCAGGGAAGGAATGCGTTTTTTGGAAGAAAGAGAAAAGGATAACAGGTTCGATGAAGCAGTCGACCGAAAGCTTCTGCAGATGGCGCACAAAGGAAACGTGATCTTAGACAGCTGGACAATGCCTTGGCTTCTTGAAAGGGCCTTCAAGATATGGCTAGAGGCCTCTCCTGAAAAAAGGGCAAAGAGAATAGCTGGAAGAGACAGAATAAGCTTCAAAGACGCTTTGAATGCGTTGAAGCGCAAAGAAGAGCAGACGAAAGCGATATACAAAAAACTTTATGGTTTTAACTTGGGAGAAGACTTCGCGCCCTTCAATTTTATCTTGGACACAGACAATCTTAAGAGCGAAGAAGTTTTTCAGATCGTATGCATGGTAATTGACAATGTTGCCTTCAGTTCGTAAGATTACTGAAAGCTTCGGAAAGAAGAGATACTTTCTGGACGAAAAGATACTTGCATTGACAAGTTCAAGCATTATATTCAGCTCCTGGGACAAGATACTCTTAGAACCGAAAGTGAAATAAACAGTTGGGAGCGACACTCTTCTCTTGTCTAAGGTTGGATATTTGTGTCCGAAAAAAGAAGAGAGAGACCTGATTGTGTAGGGGATTTGGCTTATGAAGCAATTGCGATGGGCGATCAAAAACTTGAATTGCGGTCCAGTCACATCGTTTTGGGTTTTTCAGTGGCAGCATTTTTCTCTTGTGCTATTTTGTTTTTGCATGATGTGAGTAATGAATCAGTTTTCATGCTAACAGCCTTCAATTTTCTTTTTGTCTCACTAACCTTTCCCTTAAACGGGTCGTTAGCGACGAAGGTATTGTTGCTGTCGATTGGTAACATTATCGGAGTGCTATGGGTTCTCCTGTTTTCGATGTTTATTCGTACTGTTGCTAACTATCTTGGGGCAGCTTTCAATGCTTTGTACTTGATCCTTGGTCCTTTCGTGAACTTGGTGTGGATTGTCACGTTCTTTTCGTTAAGCTTGACGGTTTTGGCAAACGCAAAAACAGGAAAATAGGGACTGAAACTTGATAATTGAAATTCTCGAAGCCTTGTTTTTGGTTTTGACTGGTTTGATGATATCTTATCTTGTTCGGCATTACATTTTCACTTTAGCTGTTCTCAAGGATGCTGGAAAAAAGAAAGAGGCCGTCTCATTGGGAAAGAGAGCGGGCCTGCCCCATTTATCCATTCTTATCCCCGCATTCAATGAGGAACTGGTGATTGGAAGACTTCTTCAAAGAATGTGCGAGCTGACCTATCCCGTCGACAGACTGCAAATACTTGTCATTGATGATGCTTCGACAGACAGCACGGGCAAAATAGCTGAAGAATTCTCGAAGCTGCACAGTCAAATTGAAGTTCTGCATCGAAGCGAAGATGAAGGAAGACGAGGTAAAGCTTCAGCACTTAATGCCGGACTGAATTTTGTGAAAGGCGAGATCGTCCTTTGCTTCGACGCAGATTACTATCCGCAAAGAGACATCGTCGAGCAGCTTGCGAAAGAATTCGAAGACCCAAGGATTGGCGCTGTACAAGGCAGAGTCACAGTGTTGAACGAGCCTGAGAATATTGTGACAAGACTTGTCGCGTTGGAGAGAATAGGCGGATATCGCATCGACCAGCAAGCTCGGGACAGGTTGGGATTGATTCCGCAGTTTGGAGGAACAGTTGGCGGCTTCAGGCGTGACTTGTTGAAATCTTTGGGCGGATGGGATGAGTCTATTCTGGCTGAGGACACGGACATCACCTTTCGAGTTTATCTTTCAGGCTACAAGATCCGTTATGTAAACGAGGCGGAATGCTATGAGGAAGCCGTTGAAAGCTGGCGAGCTTACTGGAAGCAAAGATACAGGTGGGCGCGCGGTCACATGCAGTGCGCTTTCAAACACGTGTTCCAAGTTCTGAAGAGCAAAAATCTGCGATTCAGGGAGAGACTTGATGCTCTCTTCTTGTTGAATGTTTATTTTATGCCCGTCTTCGTTTTGTTCTCATGGCTTATATCTATCCCGTTGCTCTTTCTCGGGCCTCCTCCCTGGCTGAGTCTAGGTTGGGCCGCAGGGGTGTTCTCGATTTACAGTTTTGTCGGAAATTTCGCGCCGTTCTTTGAGGTCGGGATTGGAGCCTACTTGGACGGCAGGACTAGGGCGCATTGGTTGGTCTCGTTGCTTGTCTTTACTTTCTTGTACAACATTCCCATATGTACCAAAGCTCTTGTGGACCTGCTCATTTCGAAAGCCTCTGGAAGAAACAGTGTGCCCTGGGACAAAACAATTCATTCTGGTAATGGAAACAGTTATATTACAAATCAAAACAAAATACCAAAAAGATATTGATGCTTGGTGATCAAACTCAACTGTCGTTCATCACGCTTTTCTTTGGAGTTGTGATGTTCATTTTGGTCATGTTTTTGCCAGCATTTCTTGAATTGAGAAAGCCTAAGGATGCGGGGCCTAGAAGAATTGAGGGGAACGTTGTGTCAAGCAAATATCAAATGCAATTGGCTTCTATAGAAAGAACTGAGGAGACTGAGGCAGATCTGGCTCTCATAAAGAGGATTGTGAATATCCTTTCCGTTCTGCCGAATCTGGAAACCTAGACTTGTCTTTTCTTCAAGAACAGTGCAGCGCTTCTCCACCTGTCGCGGGCTACTTGCAGGTTGCCGACGACTGTTCCGTGGAGAGAATAGAAAATGTAGCAGAGATACGTGCATCGTGTACAGTTGCTGTAGCTTTGTCTTAGGCGGTTGAATTTTCCGCTGTTCCAGAGATCTGGCAGGTCATCAATGGATGCCACTGGATCGTGAAGATGACAGCCTGCGACCCTACCTAAATTATCTATCATGAGGAAGTTTTGAAGTGCGTGACATCTCCATGTCCTTTTGTTCTCCGAGTAAAGGGTTTTGACGGCTTCCAGTATTTTGTTTGTGATGAGAATCTGACCGCTTTTCCTCTTAAGCGCGGCGAGAGAATCACAAAGGTCAACCATGGCTTTTCTGTCGGTTATCACAAATTCGTCGTTTTGTTTTCCGATCTTGAAGAGTTGACATCGTTCTCCCGAAGGATCGAAGGAGTAGAGGCTGTACCATACCGGGATTTTCTTTGCCAGGAAGTGGTTGGTGATGTCGGTTATTTCGTACAGATTGAGCTGTGAAATTGTTGGTGCTACACCTACGCGAATTCCCTCTTCGCTCAGTTTCTCTACCGCATGCATCGCTTCATTCAATGCGCCTGGAACGCCTCTAATGTAATCGTTTTTTCTTGGGTCCAAGCTATCTATAGAAATCGCGACTAGGTCCGCGTGGCGCAAGGCATCAATTTTCTGGGCAGCCATGCTTCCGTTGTCGTACACTGTTGTGATGAACAGCCGTGAAGAATACTCTATTATCTTGTCGATGTCTTCTCTTAAGAGCGGGTTTCCGCCAGAAAGCACAACTTCTATGACGCCGAGCTCTTTGAGAGCATCTAATCCTTTCTTGATTTCTCTGGTTGACAGCTCTTTTGTTTCCTGTTCTTGCCAGACGCTGCATCCTCTGCAGCGGTAGTTGCATCTTCTTGTAAGCATCCATTGGGCGTGATAAGGTCTATTGGGAGTTAGTGAACGGACAATAATGCCTCTGGCTTTCTCCACCGTCGTCATCAACGAACGCCCGTGTTCATTAAATCATGGTTTCAACTTGTTTTATATAAGTTTCTGATGAATCGTGAAACCTCGCGCTAGACAAGCTCTGTTGCTTAAGGAACCGATCGGATATGAGCCTGAGATAAACATTTATTCTATAAGCGATTCAGAGTGGCTTGTTTCAACTGAAGGCCTCAGAATGCCGTCGATGAACGAGAGAGATTGACTATGATGAAGCCTGTGGACGTTGTCATACTCACGAAGAATAGCGAGAGGCTGTTGAGGAAGTGTATTGATTCAGTTTATAGAAACATCCCCGTCAACAGCCTGATTGTTGTTGACGGTTGCTCCACTGATAAAACTTTGCAGATAGTGAAAGAGTTTCAGGAGAGGCATGGGAATGTCATTTTTGTTGAGGACAAGGGAACCAGGGGCAGTGCCAGACAGAAGGCAATGAACAAGGTGACAAGTGATTGGTTCATGTTTGTGGATAGTGATGTCCTCCTATCTGAGAACTGGTTTGCCAAAGCGGAAAAGCTGATAGAAGATGACATAGGCGCGATTTGGGGAATCGAAATATGGTCTGTGCTGAGAAAAATGAAGATCCTGAGGCTGTTTGAAAGGGTCACGTTGAAGATATTTGAAAAAAGAGGCGGAACACACGACTTGCTGGTACGACGCAAGGCTATTGAAGACATCCATGTGCCTAGTTACTTGCATACTTACGAGGACGCCTACATCAAATCATGGATCTGTAAAAAAGGCTATAGGGTAATCGGGGTCTATGAGCCTTATTGCCTTCATTTTCGGCCGAACAAAGTTTGGACTATGAAGCAGAACATCAGTTTCATAATTAGCGATATTAAGTTTGCCGCTCGTCACCCTTCACTCATGCTTTCTTATGGATTCTACGCGGGTATTGTCATATATCAAATCGTGTCACACAAATGCAAGCTGGTCGATTAAGACGGCATATCATGCTAGGGAGTCGGCGAGTGTTCTAAAGCCTGCCAAAGCTGGTCAGTCACGGGTCTAGCTAGAACCCCAGTCTTGCCATTTTCATGTATAATCAGTCGCTTTTCTCGTGAAGGAAGGAACTCTCCTATGATCTCTGCGTGAACCCTTTTTTTCCTTAGAGTCTTTACAATCTCTTCAGCGGATGCTGGTTCGGAAGCGACCAGTAGGCTGCCTGAGGCTATGAGTTGAAGAGGGTCTATTCGATAGAACTCGCATATCTTCACAGTTTCAGGTTCTACTCTGATTTTTTCACGTTGGATTTTCACGCCTAATTTTGACGCGTCTGCCATCTCGTGTATAGCTCCTGCGATGCCTCCTTCGGTAGGGTCATGCATGGCGTGTACGCCCCCTGTTTTGAAGGCTGTTAGAGCATCTTTTACGATGCTGATTCGTTTGTAGAATTGTTTTGCACTTTTCAACGTTGCAGCGTTCAGTACTTCTTTCAGCTGATTCTCCCTGTCTGACGCGAGAATTGCAGTGCCTTCGATTCCCGCACTCTTTGTCAGTATCAGCCTGTCGCGAGACTTGGCGCCACTTGCCGTTACATATTTCTTCCTTTCAGTTATACCCATCATGCAGCCAACGACTATCGGGCTTGCCAAATCAGGTGTCACTTCGCAGTGTCCCCCAGCAATAGATATTCCCAGTTCTCTTGCAGCATCATTCATCTGAACGCATATCTTTTCAACGGTTCGCTTCTCTGCGTCTTTAGGCAAAAGAATGCATGAGAAGAAGAAGGCAGGCTCAACGCCGAAGGTCGCTACATCGTTTGCGTTGACGTTGACCGCAAGCCACCCGATTCGCTCCATCGCTCCCGTGATTGGATCCATAGAAACGATTGCAGAGTGACTTCCGACCTCTATCACGGCACCATCAATGCCTAACGAAGGGCCTAGCACGACTTCCGCTCGTTCGGCTCCGAGATTCTTGAACACGACTTCTCTCAAGAGATTCGGTGGTATTTTCCCGGGAGACAGCTTCATAGCAGTCACATCGAAGGATCGTTTTTTCAGGATTTGAATTGCGGAACGCGTCGAGTGATCGTCCTTGCAATAGGTATTGCAACGGCCAATCCGACGAGCATCTGGAGAATGTTTGCCGCGATCTCTACTACGGCAGCAGTCTTGCCGAGCACTATTTGCTCATATAGAAAGTATCCGAGAACCATTTCCATTCCCCCCACGAGTATTGACAGAACCGCCCGTCCCGAGTCTGGTTCCAGCTTGAACCCCATCAGAGCGATGGCTAGAGCCAGAACTCCACCGAAAAAGTACCATTCGAAGACAGATATTTGGAGGCTGAATGTCGGATTTGCAGGTGAAGGGTATCCCAAGTAGATGTCTACGCTCTGCAAATAGATGGATCCAATTGTGGCCAGCAGTATTCCAACCAGCACCCCAAGCAACACAGTGTAAATCCTCCATCTGTTCGGTGCGTTCTTCCCGGGAATCTTCCTGTTCAAGAATCCCACGATGGCTCCTTCACAGCTCTTCACTAGAAGCGTCCCTGGGGCGTAAATGGGCGCGACCAGCATGTCAGAGATTGCGGCTCCAACGCCTCCTGCAAAGGCGCCAACAAGTGGACCGAACACTAACGCGGCGACGTAAATCATGGTCTCGCCTACGTTGAAGTAGCCGTTGGTCGCGGGAATATTCACGTAGAGAATCAGTGTGACTACACAAACTATAGCGGCGAAAACAGCTGCGATCGCAAGTTGGACTGTTCTTTTTGCAGTTTCTCGCCTCGCGTCCATCTCAAACACCATTGCATCTATGAGAGTTCAATGTGTTATTCTGTCTTTCGGGAACAAGGTTTCAAAGTTTTCGTAGAACACTTTTTGCTTTGCTTCTTGCGTGATTTCTGAGGCATTAATGATTGCCATCTGTATCGCATAACGATAATAGGGGGCGTCTGACCCAAACAGTATTCTGTCCTCGTCTATTTCAACCGCACGCTCGATGAAATCAGGAAGCGTACCAGAGGTTTCCACGTAGACATTGTTGAATTGTTCCATCATTTTCAGGGCTCCCTCTCTCAGATGGCCCAGAATTATCGGGAGCCTTCGATATTTCCTGGCGATTCCTGAAATGAGTCCAGGCGAGGAGAATCCGTCGCCTGTGTGAAACAGGATTGGCAGGTTCAGCTCGTTTGCTCTTCGAAAGAGTGGGCTGAAGAATGGGTGGTCTGGTCTAAAGCACTCCACCATCGGATGCAATTTTAGACCTGTTAATCGCAGCTTAGTCTTTATCCGGATCAATTCATCACTGCGTCGTCTCTTCTAGGGTCGACGCGTCCGAACCCGACGAGGCGTTTTGGGTGTTTCTGGACAGATTTGGCGATGTAGTCGTTCATCTGTGGGTACTTGTCACCTACGTTTGGGTTTGGAAAGACTATAGCTCTTTCAATTTCGTGCTTATCAAACAGGCGGATGAGGTCATCGACGTATATCGTGGGATCGGCGTAGGTTTGCCACGGCCCAGATTTTCCGAGGTGAACGTGTGCATCACAGATTCTCATCAACGCGATCCTCTGAACGTTTACACGTGCGTATTCGTTGAGAATGCCATTTTAACTTTTGCTATGGGAAAGCCTAAATCTTGGTGCTACGCTGATAGGTAAAAGCTGAAGGTTGATGACTATGAGTGAAGCTAAAGAAGATCCGGTTAAGCTGCACAAAGAAGCGGGGACACTCTACGACGCTGGCAAGTACAAAGAGGCTGAAGAAATCTTTTTGCGGACTGCAGAATTGTATCACAGAGGACAGAACTATTTTGACTCCACTTCCATGCTTTACAAAGCAGGAGAGTGCGCGTACGCACTCAAGAAGTATGACAAAGCTGCAGAACACTTCATGAAATCCGCCGACTTGTCCTTTCAGAAAGGATTCGACAGGTTCGGAGTCAGCGCGCTGGAATACGCAAGAGACAGCTACAAAGCCGTGAACAACAAAACCAAAGTCAAGGAATTAGAGAAGAAAATAAAAGAAGTCAAGGAGAAACTAGAAACTTCGTTCTGAGTTGGCTCCTCATCATTCTTTTGCTCGTGCTTGGCTAAGGCTTATCTTTTCAATCTGATAACTTGGAAGCTGACCCGGCGTCAAGGCTGAGTTTATGTCCACTAGTTTTGAGTCTCTGGCGGAGCTTGGGCAAAGGCTCGAAGGCACCAAGAAACGTCTTTTCATGATAGATGCCGTGGCAGAATTCCTACAGCGTCTCCAGTTAGGAGATGTGGAACCAGCGGTTTCGATGCTTTTGGGCAGGGCTTTTCCCAAGTGGAGTCCACAGACATTAGACGTGAGCTGGGCCACGCTCAGCGAGATCATAATGCGCATCACAGGCGTTGAATGGACTGTTTTCGAAGACGCTTTCCGCGGATCTGGGGATGTCGGTTCGGCGACGAAAGAGGTCTTTGAGAAGAGCAGGATGAAACGGCAGACCGTGCTCTTGGAGAAGGATTTAACGTTGTTGGAGGTTAGGCGCAGTCTTGAAGCTGTGGCTGGAACGGTTGGTTACGGTTCCAGAGAGAGGAAGGAGAGGTTGATAACGGCTTTGCTGGGCCGATGTTCGCCTGTTGAAGCCAAGTACTTGGTGAAGATTCTCATAGGTGAGATGCGGACGGGTTTTCATGAGGGGCTGATGGAACAGGCAGTTTCCAAGGCTTTTCAGGTTCCGTTGAAGACGGTTCAGGAAGCAACGATGATAGTTGGTGACGTTGGCGAAGTTGCAGCGATTGCCAAGACCGAAGGCGCGGAGAGTTTGGCTAGAAAAGGTTTCGAGGTTTTTAGGCCAGTTAACCTTATGCTTGCGCAAATGACGGATGATGTTGGGGGAGCTTTGGCCGAGCATGGTGGTAGGACAGCCTTTGAGTACAAGTATGACGGAGCGAGGGTTCAGATTCACAAGTCGGGAGAAAAGGTGAAGATTTTCAGTCGAAGGTTGACGGATGTTACTGACAGTCTGCCTGAAGTTGTGGAGATGGTTGAGGTGAACGTGAAAACGTCTGAGGCGATTCTTGAAGGTGAGGTGATAGCCGTTGACCATGCTGGTTCTCCGATTCCTTTTCAACATTTGATGCGCAGGTTCAGAAGAGTTCATTCCATAGAGGACATGGCGGAAAGGATACCTGTCAGGCTCTATTTGTTCGATATTCTCTATGTTGATGGGAAAAGTCTGATTTCAACGCCGTACCTGCAACGGAGGCAGATACTCTCCGCAAACGTTGGACAAATACCTCTAACCATGCAAATTGTCACGGATAGTGTTCAGGAAGCTCGACTGTTTCTCGAAAGGGCAATGAGCGAAGGTCATGAGGGGCTTATGGCTAAGAAAGTTGACAGCGGATACACGCCTGGAATACGTGGGAAGCGTTGGCTCAAGATTAAGCCCATCCTGGAAACTCTGGACTTGGCCATCGTTGCGGCTGAATACGGTTACGGTCGCAGGCACGGATGGTTGTCGGATTATTATCTTGCAGCACGCGATGCGGAGAGCGGAGAGTTTCTGCCGTTGGGCAAAACCTTCAAGGGGTTGACCGATGAGGAAATCATCGAAATGACACGGCGCCTCAAAGAACTGACAGTGAAGCGAGAACGCGGGAGGGTGGTTGTCCTTCCAAGGGTCGTTGTTGAAGTTGCTTACAATGAGATACAAAGGAGCCCGAAGTACGAGTGTGGTATGGCTTTGCGGTTTGCGAGAATAACTCGTGTAAGGGAAGATAAGGCTCCGGAGCAGGTCGACACGATACAGAAGGTCAGGGAGATTTATGAGAGTCAGTTTCTGAAAAAAGGTAGATATAAGACTGGTTAACAGCAAAATAGACGGGAGAGCGGTCATATGATTGAAGAGCAGAACCATATTAAATATGGGGAGTACTATGCCCGCCAGACCATTTTGAAGGAACTTGGCGAGAAGGGACAGAAAAAGCTTGCACTGTCTAAGGTTGCAGTTGTTGGACTTGGGGGTCTAGGCACCGTCTCGGCACTCTATTTGGCTTTGGCTGGAGTTGGGCATCTGCGTTTGATTGATCAAGACACGGTGGAAGTGAGCAACCTTCACAGGCAAGTCTTGTACACGCCAGATGATTTGCACTACCCAAAGGTCGAAGTATCGGCTAATAGGTTGAAGAAAACTAATCCCTTTGTCAAAGTTGAGCCTATGTCTGAGAACTTGAATGCAGTCAATGTTGAAAAGTTGCTGTCTGGAGTGGACTGTGTTGTCGACGGCTTGGACAACATGCACACTAGATATTTGGTCAACAGTGCATGCGTGAGTCGTGGGATTCCTTATGTTTTCGGCGCGGCCATAGGATTTGAGGGAAACCTGTCGGTTTTCTCTTCTCCAGAAACCCCGTGCCTTGCATGCGTTCTGCCGGGTGTTGAGGATGACTTTTTGTCAACGTGCGACGTTAGAGGAGTTCTCGGGGCTACAGCCGGGATCATCGGAACCATGCAGGCCATGGAAACCGTGAAGGTTCTCACGGGAATGGGTTCTCCTTTGAAGGGAAAACTGATGGTGTGCGACTTCAGTGACATGTCCTTCACAACAATAGACATTTTCAAGAGCGACCATTGTCCTGTGTGTCGAGGCGGGAGAGCATTTCCCGCGGCTAGAGAGAAGCTCGTGTGGCTGTGTGGACGGGACACGGCCAACATAAACCCAGAAGAACCAATGAAAAAAAGTTTCAACGAACTCCATGAAGCAGTCAGAAACAACTTCAGGGTGCGAATAAAATCCCACCTCGCAATAGTGTTTGACTACAAAAGCTTTCAAATCAGTCTCTTCAAGGGAGGACGGATGCTGATAAAAAACGTGAAAGATGAAAAGTCAGCCCTAAGGGTTTACAGGGAGATCAGAGAGAAACTTGAAAGTGGTTGACAATCTATTTATCGAGGTCCCAAAAGATATGTAAGTTGCCGGGGTGGCCGAACCGTTCAGGCGGCGGCCTGCAGAGCCGCTATATATGGGTTCAACTCCCATCCCCGGCTCCAACATTGAACCTTCTACACTTTTGTGACACTAGCGTTTGTGGGATATGAGAAGGAACGAGGGAAATCCTCTTATTTATTGACCCTATTAATCTGGTATGGCGGTAGAAAGTGTCGAAGATCCTTGTTCTTTACTATAGCCGAACCGGAAATACCGAAAAAATGGCCAGAGCGGTGGCTGAGGGGGCGAGATCGGCTCAAGGGGTCGAGGTCGAACTGAACTATTATGTTTCGCCTGAAGAATTGGGCGGTTTTGATGCTATACTTGTGGGCGTCGCAACTTATCATCATGATATGCCCGTCAGTTTCAAGAGTTTCTTCGAAGAGGTGGCCGTGAAAAACGTCAGTTTGAAAGGCAAGGTTGGAGCAGCGTTTGGCTCTTACGGTTGGAGCGGTGAAGCCTCCAAGTTGGTTATAGAAATCATGAAGAACAAGTTCGAAATGGGCGTCACGGAGCCGCCGCTTCCAATCAGATATGAGCCGGATCAAGCCGGGCTTGAGAAGTGCAAAGAACTTGGAAGAAGAGTTGCCGAAAGACTTATTCACGTGGCCTAACATGTGCATTAGAAAAGGAGGAGAAGATTTTGAGCTCAAAGGATGAACTGGTACAGTTTCTTAAGGACCAGATCAAAGTTGAAAACAAGATCGTGGAATCGTTGAACAAGTCCCTGCCGGAGATTGGAAATCCGACTGTCAAGGGCGTGTTGAAGGGGATATCCTTGGACTCGGTGAAACACGCTGAAATGTACTCTTCAGCCGTGATGCTGTTGACAACTGTATCGAAGGCTCTGACGCAGGAGAATTTGGACAAACAGGAGGATTTGGTGAAAAAACACATACAGATGGAAGCTGAACTCATCCAGAAAATAAGCAAGACTCTTCCAAACGTTAAAGACAAAAAGGTTAAGCTTCTTCTGGAAGCGATATTGTCAGATGAGAGAAGGCACCACGAACTCTTGAAGAAAGTGCTGGAGATCCTTGTCAAAGGAGAAACTATAACTGAGGCAGACTGGTGGGACATGCTCTGGAAGGACGTTCCATTCCACGGCGCACCAGGAGGCTAGAAGGCCGCCCGAAGAAAAGAAACTATCACATCACTCACTTTTCCCAATTATGGGTGAATGGAAAAGCGCATACTCACCTGCGTGCCAAAGCCTTTTTTATCACAGGGTGCGCGTCGAAACGATTATAAGACATAGGTCTCCACTCAGCTTTCAAGCAAAAAAAGAAGCCAGCCTTCGGAGAGCTATGGGTTTTGGACGGTGAGGACAGATGGCGGTTGTTAGTTCAGACAAAAAGAAAGATTTGCAGGAGCCAGTTGGCTGGGCACAAACGGCGAGCCCTGAGGATATTCTGTGCGTACCCATTGACGACGTTCTTGCACGGCTGAAGACCTCTCGTTCAGGCCTCGCGTCAGATCAAGCACTGGAGTCCCTGAAAACCTATGGCTACAATGAGGTGGCCAAGAAAAAAAGAACCACCGCCGTGGTGAAGTTTCTCTCAGGTTTCAAAAACCCGCTTGTGCTCATTTTGCTTTTTGCAGCGGTCATATCCGCCATCACAGAATTGGAAAGCGCGGTGATAATTGTTGCAATAATAATGATCAGTGTGGTCCTCATGTTCTTTCAGGAGTCTAAGGCTGAGAAAGCTGCGGAAAGCCTGAAAGAGAAAGTCGCGACGACTGCGACAGTCCTCAGAGACAATGCTGTCGAGGAAATCAAGCTCTCAGACGTGGTTCCTGGAGACATAGTGAACCTTTCTGCCGGCGACATAATTCCGGCAGACGCAAGGTTGTTGAGTGCAAAAGATTTTTTCGTGGACCAGTCAGCGCTGACTGGTGAATCGTTTCCCATCGAGAAAATTCCGTCACAGCTGAGTGCGCATCAAGCTTGCAGCGTCAATGAATGGAACAATTACCTTTTCATGGGGACTTCTGTGGTGAGCGGTTCGGCTACAGCAGTCGTGGTCAAAACTGGAGGTTTCACAGATTATGGGAAGATTGTCAAGAAACTGGTTGAAAGAAGGCCTGAAACGGAGTTCGAAAGGGGACTAAGGCGATTCGGATATTTGATCATGCAGGTGACTTTTCTTCTTGTTGTTTTTGTCTTCCTCGTAAATGCTTTGTACGTTCGTGGGGTTGTAGAATCGTTGCTTTTCGCCGTGGCGCTAGCTGTGGGTTTGACGCCTGAGCTTCTGCCCATCATCCTTTCAGTTAATTTATCGAAGGGCGCGTTGGCCATGTCGAAGAGGGGGGTGATAGTGAAAGAGTTGGCGTCAATCCAGAACTTTGGCAACATGGATGTCTTGTGCACTGATAAGACGGGAACGCTAACCGAGAACAGGGTCAGACTCTTGTTGCATGTTGATATGGAAGGAAACGACAACACGAAGGTTTTGAAGTACGTTTTTCTAAACAGTCATTATGAGACTGGGCTTAAGAATCCGCTGGATGGAGCAATTCTCGAACATGAAGAGGTCAACGTGGAAGGTTATGAAAAGATAGATGAAGTCCCCTTTGACTTCGTGAGAAGGCGAGTCTCAGTTGTCGCTGAGTGGCAGAGGGAACGTTTCTTCATAACCAAAGGAGCGCCAGAAGAGATTTTCAAAGTATGCGCGTATTATGAACTTTCCGAAAAGATATTTGATTTAACACCGGAAACCGAAAGAAGGATCGAACAGAAATACTATGACTTGAGTGCTGAGGGATACAGGGTCTTAGGCGTTGCATACAAGAAGGTCAGGGAAGAGAAGACCGTGTATTCCATCAATGATGAGGGCGAAATGGTTTTCTTGGGTTTTGTCGCGTTCTTGGACCCTCCGAAAGAAACTGCAAAACAATCCTTGGAATTATTCAAGAAAAGCAACATAGAGCTCAAGATTCTTACAGGCGACAATGAACTAGTGACAAGAAGAGTTTGCGAACAGCTAGAGTTTGAAATCAAGGGAGTCGTCTTGGGAGTCGACATCGCCAAAATGAATGACGACGCGTTGGCAAGGGTGGTTGAGGGAGCCAACATTTTCGCGAGAGTTACACCCTCCCAAAAGGACAGGATTATAAACGCATTGAAAAGCAATGGACATGTCGTTGGGTTTCTTGGAGACGGCATCAATGATGCTCCTTCAATGAGGGTTTCAGACGTTAGCATATCAGTAGAAAACGCAGTGGATGTGGCTAAAGAATCAGCAGATATTATCTTGCTACACAAGGACTTAACAGTGCTTGAAGAAGGCGTCCTAGAGGGAAGGAAAACCTTTGGAAACACGATGAAATACATTGAGATGGGCGTCAGCTCAAATTTCGGAAACATGTTCAGTGCAGCAGGTGCGTCTCTTTTTCTGCATGCATTTCTGCCTATGCAATCCACACAGATACTTTTAAACAACCTCATGTACGATATGTCCGAGCTGTCTATTCCCACGGATAATGTTGATCCTGACTATGTTGAGAAGCCCAGGAGGTTGCAGGTTAGTTATATTAGAAATTTCATGCTATATTTTGGGCCGATAAGTTCACTCTTTGACTTCTTAACATTCTTCATAATGCTCTACGTTTTCACCGCAGGGCCGGCCGGCCATCTGTTTCAAACGGCTTGGTTCATCGAGTCCTTGTGCACACAAACACTGGTCATATTCGTCATTAGAACGAGGAAATCGCCCTTCTTCAAAAGCAGGCCCAGCAAACTTCTGGTCATAAGCAGCCTTGCAGTAGTGGGCTTCGCAATTCTAATTCCGTTCACACCATTAGGCGGTGTTTTTCAGTTTGTACCTCCGCCACCGGGTTTCTTTCTATTCTTAGCCGCATTCGTCGCTGTCTACTTGACAATGGCTGAATCTATGAAAAGAGTGTTCTATAAGAGGTATGGGCAAAGCTTGGAGCAAATACTCGTTCCTGCAAAGGGTCCGCCGCTTTTAACTCCAACGGTGAGGCTAACCCAAAACATGGTAGCAGTCATATGCCTGCGTCGTGAGGATGAAACCTCGATTGATTCGCTGGTTGACGACCTTAAATCAATCATGGCGTACCCGGTTGAACCCGATCAGGTCACTCGCAACCTTCATCACATGCGGCGTATGGGGCTAGTGGACGTGGACTGGCGTAAAGGAATAATTAAACGCAAAACTTCAATGAAGGACTACGTGGACAAGCTCATAAGAGGTGACCTTTGGCCGAGAGTAGCAGACGACTGGCAGAGAATAGGCTCTTTGGTTCAGTCAAAGTACAAGCAAGTCAATCCTGAATATCAGAGGCTGCTTCAGTCTTGGAGCGTGAAACAGGATCGTCAGGTTAGCTGATTCGTCAAGATGTGCATGGAACAAGTTGGAGAGATCTTTCAGCCTTAAACTTTATGACGCTCATGCTAGTACTGAGAAGTGTTTTTGACACGGTGTCAGGAGCTGAATCGCTGCTGTTAGGCGCATGCTCTGTTCTTCTTTTTCTCAGGAGAGCTGAGAACGTCAAGATGAGCAAAGCCAGAATTGCCACTAGGAATATTTTCACATAGAGGGGGATGTACTCCGGTGGGCTTCCAACAGTTATCGTCAGCGTTTCGGAATTGCTTATGCCCTCATCGTTGGTCACGTTGAGCTTCGCTTGGTATGTTCCTTCTTTGTCGTATGAGTGTGACACTATCGCCCCAGTCGCGTTTGCGCCGTCGCCCAAGCTCCATTCGTATGAGACTATTCTTCCATAGTCGAGAGATTTGCTCGCGTCCAAAGCCACGTTTTGTCCAACATAGGCCGTGGCATTGTAATCTACGATGATTTCAGGAATGTGGCCAAAGAATTCTGTCCCCGAGATACTTGTAGTGTGAAAGCCTTCGTCAAGAGCTATGTATAGATATGAGCTTGTGTTGGTGTCAGCTTCAATCGCACTAATTGTCTTTTCGTCCAGGGTGACGTTGTATGGTCCTCTGAGAAAGTCTTGTTGCAGTATGAAGTCGGCGAAGCCCGATGATCCCTGCGGAACGGTCATGTTCAAATTTAACGCTTTCGGGGAAGGGTCAAAAGCAAGGGTTGTGATAGAAGCGTTCGTGAACGCTCCAACTTCGAACGTTCTGTTTCCGTAGGGCAAATTGAACGTTTGTAGTGAAGGAGGAGGCGTTGGCAATGGACCGTAATCAGGCACGGTGGCTTCGTCGGTCCACGATGATACTCCGCTGCCCTCGTACGTTCCTAAGTAGTCGGTCGTGACGACTTCTATTTCTATGATGTCACTAACCCATTTGTAACCCCACTTGCCGGGGACGACCAATCTATAGAGGCCTGTGGGGCCGTTAGGCAGATCCGGGAGGTCTGTTCCGTTCGCTCTTAAAGCCAGAATTGTTGAAGGTCTTAAAGCGTCTTCGACGAGAAGGTCCGAGGAAAAACCGTCTGAGCCTCGCGTGACAACCTTGTAGGCTTCAGGTTTGATCCGAGCCAAGGTCAAAAGATAGAAGAGTGGTATTCCAGTCCAGTTGTAAATGACATCCGGGGGGCCCGCGACACATTTTATTCTTGCTACCTCTGAAACCAACGGAAAAGAAAGCAGTTCAGCATAGGTCAGGCTCAAAGGTGTGTTCACCGAACCATCTATCTTCAGTACACCAGAAGCTTGGAGCGCACTGGCTGTCTTCAGTGCAGGCAGAAAGGGAACCAGAGCGAAGATTAATACTAAGATCAGAGAGGCTATTCTCAGGCGTTTTCGCATGTCTTTCAGCTCCTCAGGCCACTAGGTACTGCATCAGCACCATCAACGCTACAGTGAAGGCTCCTAGAAGAATCAGAAAAGTATTCAGAAGTTTGCCCTCTCTTACGCCCCAATGAGTCAGGGTCGACCTGATTGCAATCAGGACGTGAATCATGAGCAACGTCAAAGTAGGCAGGACCAGAACCGTGTGCAGGTGCAATGAAAGGTCGTGCGTAAAAAGACCTCCGGTCAGTTCACTAATTGTCCCCGAGTTTGCGATGCCATATCCTGAAATTGCCAAGAGTATGAACAAAACTAACGTCGGCCACACAAGCAGACGGTTGAATCTTTTCAAGATATCCGTTTTTGTTTCTTCCATCACTTCCTACCTTGAATCATTGTCTTATTGGCCGTGGATTAAAGTCTTTTTGAATGCGTCCAATAAATATGCTGGTGACCCAAAGTCTGTGCATCAAGCCAAAAAAGCCCAGATGAGGACAGGCTGATGACGTTCTTCGTTCGTCTGTCAAGGACTACGTTGTCTCGATTCAAGCTGAGAGAGATCGAACAGTACGCCTCTAACTTCCTCAAGTTTTTCTGTCTTAGCCTTATTGTTGAGCAGGTCGCCGTTGCCTGGGAGGCGCCACTAGTCGTCTAATCGATTCTCATCTTACGTGGGGATCGCTGAATTTCAAGAGAGGGAACTGTCCTGCCTGATAGGTTGTATGGTTGTTAAAGGGACGATTTGCTCGTCCTTCCCTTTCTTTCCCGTTAGCTCAACGTCTGGCGTTACCTGTTCGCTTGCTTCTTCGTCTTCTACGAGGTGCGTTGTTGCTGTCAAGGCTTCAGCAGCTAGGTTGTGCATGGCTTCTAGCATTGCGCCTATTTTGACGCCCCTAGCAGTAATTGAGTAAGAAGCTGGTCTCTTTCTGGTGAAGACCAGTTTCTTTCCTTTCAGTCTGCGCAGGTACTTATACGTCCTTCTGAGTGAGATTCCGGCTCCTTTTGCTAGTTTTCGGGCAGAAATTCCCTCTTTTGGGATTGTTTCGTAAACCCTTTTTTCTGTTGGAGAGAAGTCTGATTCATTTGGATCCCTTTTTGTTGTGAAGAAGAAGATGTAGTCCTTCTCTGTGCTGGTTTCAGCTAGGGCTGCTTTCTGCAGGCGGCTGAGGACACGTGCGACACTTTTCTCTGGAATTATTCCCTTTAGCTTTTCATAGGTTCTTGGTCCTTTCATGAGTACACCGAGAGTTATTTCTTCATAACATTCGGAGTGTGGTGACAAAACGTCTTCGAGATCATCGAAATCCTCCGTCAAATCGCTGATCTTGCGGCCGAATAGGGTTGCATGGTACAAGTTTTGATGTTCGTCTGCAAGTCCGACTGTTATCAGAGGATTAACGTATTCTTCAACTATTGTTTGCTGGCTGTGGTTGAAGCCCAGTTTTCGTAGTTCCTGCTGAAGCTGCGTTATTGAATGATTCTCCTTTGAGATTATTTCCAGAACTTGCAGTCGTCTGCTGTTTTTTAGTGTGTTCAGTAAGTTCGTCATGAAGCCGGGGTTCTTTGTTTTTTCGTGCAATTTTCTGAGCTGGTTCTTGTGCTTCCAAGTCTTGCATCCTGATATGCATATTATCGGAGTTAATGGTTTACAGTTTTTGCAGGTCTTCTCCATTGTTCTCACAAAATCTGCTAGACTTGTTTGTTTACCTGTTCCATTCAATAAGGTTGCATTATCTTCGTCTTCCATATTCTGGGAACCTTCAACCGTACGTCATGACAGGTTCGGAGGAAGGAGTCAAAAATACTCCTAAAAGCCAGTTTGGGGAGTTTGAGCCTGTCATGACATACGTCATAGTCAGTATGACATACGTCATGTTTATATACTTTTCCGCCTGATTAAGTCAAACAGTGAACCCCATTTGATACTTCCATGCGAGGTTGCCGTAAGATCCGTCATACCAGCAGTAAGAGCCTTAATCGCAAAGCAACTCATGGAGGAGCAAGGCTTGAAGCAAGACCAAGTGGCAGAACTTCTCGGCATATCACAGTCCGCGGTGAGCAAATACTCCCGAAAGGTCAGAGGACACGCAATAAGAGTTGACGACATAGAAGAGATACGTCCGTTCATAAATGGCATGGTGATTCTACTGCTGGATCGAACACATCAAAGTGCGCAGCTGCTCAATCTTTTCTGTCAAGCATGCGTAACCATACGAAAAACGAGTCTGATGTGCACGTTCTGTCAAAAGTCAGACCCAAAGATCAAAATAGAAGAATGCAGATTCTGCATACGCCTAGTATCTGAAGAAGATGAGAGGTAGATTGAAGTGTCTTCATTCGACGAAAAGGCCGTGCTTGATATTCTTGAAAAGGCAAACAAGAGTGTCGTCAACATAAGCACCATAAAATTTGTCCGGCACATGTTCTATCAGGCAGTTCCCGTTGAGGGCATGGGTTCCGGAACCATAATTGACTCCAAAGGCCACATTTTGACTAATAACCACGTAGTCGGCGGAGCAGAGAAAATAGCCGTGACATTGTGGAACGGTGAGATACTAGAAGGAGCAACTGTAGGCGCGTGCGCCGTGCACGACACGGCGATTGTGAAAGTCAGGAAACAAGGTCTCACAGCCGCGGAGCTAGGAGATTCGGACAAGTTGAGGGTTGGCCAGAGAGTCTATGCAATCGGGAATCCTTTCGGGTTGGCTGGCGGTCCGTCAGTAACTTCTGGAGTGATAAGCGCGACGAACAGGACGATAGAGTCTCAAAGGGGACTGGTGGAGAACCTCGTCCAGACTGATGCGGCGATAAATCCTGGAAACAGTGGAGGCCCGTTGGTTGATCTTGAAGGGAAAGTCGTTGCCATAAACACGGCGATAATCCCGTATGCCCAAGGAATAGGTTTTGCAATTCCAATAAACTCTGCAAAGAAATGCACGAGCGAAATGATACCAGAGAGAATCTCTGTCAGACCTTGGCTTGGAATAATTGGTCTAGGGCTAACTGAAGAGGTTTCTCGCTACTACGATTTGCCACTGGAACGGGGAGTTCTCATAACAAAAGTCACAGATGGAAGCCCAGCACAACGCGCGGGAATAATCATGGGAGACATAATCCTGCGAATCGACAACACCGACATCGAAAGCATTGAAGACCTGCTGAGGCAGATCCATCAAAGAAAGGTTGGAGAAAAAGTAAATGTCACCGTCTTTCGCAGGGGCTTTGAACAGTTTTTTGAAGTGACTCTGAGCAGCATGCCTCAGGACATGCGTTTTGAACTGTCCAGGGATGCGTCAGAACGTGCAAAACAAAGATATATGCGATTGACCAAACCTGAAGTTGATGTCCGATGAAGTCAAGGTGTGATGGTGAATGGTTAAGGAGATGACTGAAACAAATCTTCGAAGCGCGTTTGCTGGTGAAAGCCAAGCGCACATCAGGTACAAGATCTTTGCGGAAAGAGCTGAAAAGTCAGGCTGGCCTAACGTGGCCAGGCTGTTCAATGCAATATCCCTTGCTGAGAGAATCCATGCAGGGAACCATTTCAGAAACATACTAAGCAAAGGGGGGTTTCAAACGGTGTCAGCCGCGGTTTTTGGCCCCAGAAACACGTCAGAAGATCTTCAAGCATGCATCGACGGAGAAACCTTCGAGATAAACGAGATGTACCCAGCCTACAAGGCTGTGGCCCAATTTCAAGGAGAAAGAGCTGCTGAAACAACCTTTACGTGGGCACTAGAGGCTGAGAGAATCCACCTCAGTCTGTACAAGAAAGCCAAACAAGCCGTGGACCAAGGCAAAGACGTTGCTTTGGGGCCGGTTCAAATATGCAGTACTTGCGGGTACACAGTTGAAGGAGACGCACCAGACAAGTGCCCGATATGTGGTGCTGCGAGAGACAAGTTCAAAACCTTCTAGCCTGGATTCGCCTAGACGTTCATATGATGTAATCGATAATCCGTCCCTGTTTCAGCAATCCCGGAGCTGCTTCAAAGAGCCAATGGAGTGTGCGTTGAAAATGACCTGTGAAGAAAAGCCGGCGAGGCGAGTAAATCTTTCTTTGCTGGCCTTGATTTCCTTCATTGCTTCCTTCCTGATCGCAAGGACATTTACGACTATCAGTCCGGACGCAGTTCTGGTAGGAAATGGTTTTCACATTCACCACTTCTGGTATGGTATAATAATGCTGGCAATTGGTGGTTGGCTGGGGATCAACTACAATGAAGAGCGAATCGACAGGCTGGCAGCGGTTATTTACGGCGCTGGCGGCGGGCTCATCGGGGACGAAGTTGGTCTTCTGCTCACCTTTGGAAACTATTGGACAGGACTAACCTACACGACAGTCGTTGTTTTTCTTGCTTTTGTTTCCACTTTCATCCTGTTTAAGAGATACTCAAAAGCAGTTTTGGCTGAGATTAAAGGGTTTACAAGAAGCAAAGCGAGCTTTTACTTCGGCGTCATCCTCGCTGGCGTTTCAATTGCGTTCATAACAACCAGCAACTTCTTCATATCCAGCGTTTCAAGCGTGACGGCTGTAATTGCTTTCATCATCATTGTTGCATACATCGGTCGGCGAGTTGGTACAAGACACTAAGAAGACTCAGGTTGCAGTTGGCAAGCAAAATTCTGCCAAACCAATTAGTAAGATAAAGAGTGAAAGTGTCGCTTGAATCGTTAAGGGAGTCTAAACTCTGCCAAAAGTTTAATACTTTTCGTTTAACAATCGTTTGAGAGGCGTGTTTGACCGTGGAGAACGTGTCCGATGTAAATGCGAGTGATTGGGCAGAAGAGGTTTCCAAGCCTACGGTCCTGACGGTCATCTATTTTTGGCATACCCAATGCCCTTGGTGTCTCAGACTTAATCCCATCTTCGGCGAAATCACAAAGGAGTTTAGAGGAAAAATCAGATTTCTCAGGCTAAACGTGCTTGAAAACCCGGCTAACCAGGAGTTAGCAAGCAACTTTGGACTTATGAGCACTCCCACCCTGCTTTTCCTATGCAAAGGGAGACCTGTAGGCCAGATCGTCGGCTTTGCGTCCAAGGAAGACTTGGAGAGGGGACTGAATGATATACTTGGAAGATATCGGCAATGCCTCAGTCAAAGCACCGAACTGAGACCAGCATACATTGTATGAAAGACTGTATGAACAAACCTTTGGGCGATCTGTCGTACCCCGACTCGCGATTTCAATTAATGATGCCCTCAATTCCAAACCTGAAGCGCGTGCAGATTCAGGACAGTCTGTAGTTTGCTTTTCCGCTCTCATTTTACTTTGGGCATCTTAATCGTGAACACGGCTCCTTTTCTGGGTTCGCCAACTTCCTGTATGGTCCAGCCGTAGACTTCCATCATCTTCTTTATTAGGTAAAGCCCGTAGCCTAGCGCGCGCGCAAGATCCGCGTGGCCAAGAAGACTAGTGAGTCCACTTTGGCTGAAAGAACCATTAGCAGCAAACAAAAAGGCCTTTGATAATTTCAATAGGTGACTCCGAGCTGCAGAGTAAGTGGGATGGGGGGGACTGCAGGATATTGGCTTGTATGCAAGATTTATTAGCATCAAGAATGAAATTTAAGAACGGAGTTACCGGGTTTGAGTAAGAGAGAAGAAGCACAGAGCAAGCTTCTTTTCGAGTTAATTAAAGGCGCAAGAAGAAGCGATAGAGATCTTGCAAGAGTCATGAAAATCTCACAGCCAACCGTAACTCGAAAGAGGACGATTCTGGAAAGAGAAGGTTTGATACGAGAGTATACTGTTATACCGGACCTCGAAAAAATGGGTTATCAAATATTAGCATTTACTTTTCTGAGCTTTAACCAGCCGCCAAGACCAGAGCTAATGGAAAGAGCAAAAGAATGGGCAAAGAAACAGCCATCTTTGATATTTGCGGCGGATGGCGCAGGTATGGGCATGAACAGTGTTATGGTGTCAGCACACAAAGACTATGCTAGCTTCTCAAGGCTGGTTACCCAGCTGAGGCAAGATTGGCAGCCAAACCTCAAGGACATGCAGAGCTTCATGATATGCGTGAATAGGCCAGAACTTTTCATAAAACAATTCTCTTTTCGCCATTTGGAGGCAAATGAATGACTTTTGCGGGCGCTAAAATAGCTGACCAAATAAGGGAAGTTATGGCAAGACTAATTGTCAGAATAGAAGGGCAAGAACCGATCGGAGAGCGCCACAAAGACATTGACTCTAAGAGGAAGGCAGTAGAACAGTTGAGTTCTCGCGAACCAGCATCGTTACGGATGATTCTCTTAATTCTTTGATGCGGTTGTCGACAGTTGTGCAAATGCTCATTCGGATATTATTATTGTTTGAGGAAGAGATTCTTCCTAGTTTTGCGGCAAGTTTGGAATCACCAAGGACTTTCTCCACCCAGTTTTGAAAGTCATTTCTCTGAAGATGGAACACTAGGCTTTCCGAGTTGACAGATTTCACCTTGCCGAGAAAGTCAGGAAGGTTTCTCGCAATTTCACCCGTTGGTTTTCCAATAGATTCATAAAAATAGAAGGCTTCTCTGTCTCCTACCGTTCTCAGAATCTTTACAGTTTCTATATCGACCTCTAGATTGTTGTTGTCTTTTGTTTTCTTGTTTTTGGAGGACGTGTTTTTTTTCATCAAATTCACCATCAAGAGCAAGCGTTAACTTGCATCCTGAGACTTAATAAACGTTCCTGGCAAAGTGTACAACTCTCAGACAACACTAGCTATGATGTCTAGACTATCTTTTTCTACTGAAAATTGCTGCTAGCGGAATATGGAGAAATGTTGCGGCCGTCAGAGCGGTCGCTAATGATAGAAAGAGATGGACGTGCAGGGAGTGTACGTTATTCATTTGTTTAGAACTTAGTCTTCTCCAAACTTGTTGAAGCCTACTATTTCTTCAACACGCTTCCTTTTTCTGGGCTGCGGTTTTTCAGCGGGATATCCAAATGATATAAGAGCTACAACGTTCCAGCTTTCGGGGATGCTGAGGAGTTTCTTGACTTTTTCTTCACTGAAGTCTCCTATCCAACACGAACCTATTCCCAAAGCCCAAGCAGCAATAACCATGTTCTCCAATGCGATAGTAGTGCTGACAATTGACCATTTTCCAGCAATAAGATCCTTATGAGCACATCCCACAATGCAAACTGGAGCATCCTTGATGAATCTGCTAAACGCCCCATTAGACAATTTCTTCTTGATTTCAGAATCAGTCAACACGATGAAGTGCCAAGGTTGCTTATTGGCCGCTGATGGAGCCTGTCTGCCAGCCTCAAGAATCTTGTCTAAAACATCTCTAGGAATCTCTTTTTGCTCATAACGTCTTATGCTTCTTCTGCTGAGAACAACGTCAACAAGAGACATAAACACCCTTCAAACAGTTGTTGCTTCCAATTTCAAATAACTGTTACTCACATTTTGGGAGAGACCTGAGGGAACTAAGAGGCTGAAGAGAGATTGGCTTAATGCGCGCGCAACGATTGAGACTACTTCTTTAAGCGTTTCTCCTTATGCTTTCTTCTTTTCTCTTCTCTTTCCTTCTTAGTCATTGGTTTCTTCTTAGCACTTCCCATGCTCAACACAATCACCGCGGTAAAATACTCAGAATAGGGAATTGAATTTTCGCACGCGCTAGGCAGGTGAGAACTGGGAAGTTTGAAAGAAGTGGGCTCGTGTGCACGTGGTGGACGTCAGTGCGAGATTGAAAAGGCTTTTTGGAGTATGCCATTCTTATAGCCTGTGGTTTTCTTCCTGAAATATTCGATCAACATGCTTCTATCTGAAGTTCTCAGCTTGCTGTCAAGGATGAATTGATAGATGTCCTCCCATCTAACTCGCGCGCTAGACATGATGAATGGCACAAGTTCTATGTGTTTCTGCCTCTGATTTTTCAAATCTGGCAACATTCTTCTTTTCTCCTCACTTTCTCAAGATTCCTCTTTCCATGTTTCCATTTTGCGTGACTTTTCATTCTTTTCAAAAATCGTTTTCTTTTCCTCTCTTCTTCCTAGATCGTTTCAAGCTAAATCTTCCTTCCTAGAATTACATAGTGACAATAAACAAGGATTGCAACCTATCACCTAAATGCGAAGTGAATGCTGTGTCTAAAATCGGAATCTTGAATAAGGGAGTCGCGTGAAAATATCCTCAGGCTGCTCTGTTGTTTGGTCGCTTTATAAGGAAGTATGCGTAGTATAGGGCAGTAGCGTTCTGTCGCTGAAGGACGAGAAGAACACAGTAACGTTACATGTAACAATCAATGACGAAAGGAGTGATGGAAAATGTCGGAAAAATCGGGAATTGTTTTCATTGGAAGTAAACCTGCAATGAGCTATGTTCTAGCGATTATTACAAGCCTATCCGCGAGCAATGCTAAAGAAATAACCTTGAAGGCCAGAGGACGAGCAATTACGACAGCTGTTGACGCAGCTGAAATAACCAGAAGCCGCTTCCTAAAAGACCTAAAAGTCAGCAAGATCGCCATCGGAACAGAGGAGATGCCCGCAAGAGAAGGCGAAAGCAGAGCACGGATGGTTTCAACATTGGAAATAATCCTTGCAAAAGAGTAGGAAAACCTTGCGAAACACGCGTGAAAAGTAAACATTAAGACACCGCGTTTTTTTTGCGTCTCCAAATGTTTTGGAAAACAAGTTTTTTGACAGTTTTGTTTTCTCGTGCGCGCCGATGAGGAATGTTCAACCGAAGGCGATAGGCGGTTAACGTGTGAAGCTTTTATTCGTAGAATATGAGGTTTTGTTCCTCCAAGCTTCTGTGAAGCTTATGCACTGCGTCATAAACGTCCTG
>JBEKSS010000009.1:0-126832 GCA_049516875.1 Bathyarchaeia archaeon
AGGGAACGTGAGCTGGGTTTAGACCGTCGTGAGACAGGTCGGACTTTATCTGCTGGGAGTGCAGGCTGCCTGAGGGGAAAGGGTCCCCAGTACGAGAGGAACGGGACGCTGTGGCCACTAGTTAACCGGTTGTCCGACAGGGCAAACGCCGGGCAGCCACGCCGCTGAGAATAAGGGCTGAAAGCATCTAAGCCCGAAGTCTCTCCTGAAAATAGGCAGCCATTCCCCTGAAGGGGGACGAGGGCTCCCATAAAAGATGGGTTTGATGGAACCGGGGTGTAAGCTGGAAGGCTTCGGCCGACCAGCTCAGCCCGCGGTCTCCAACCGCCTAAGGTGTCGGGCTATAGGTAGTGTCTGGACGATATGGTCGGTGAAGCTTCAGGTGCGGGCGAAAACGGGTTTATGCATGGTGGTTATCGCTTCTTTCAAGGTTGGAGCGAACGTTTTTGAGGGTGCTGAATCCATGAGTAATGTTAGTGAAGCCGTGTGAATCTGATTTCAAGGTTTGATCCTTGGCGTTCATGTTTGTGCACCTGTCCTTTCAAGTTGACTTTCAATCCTTACACTGGTTGCGATCACGGCTGCACGTACTGTTATGCTTCAAGTTACGTGCCGAAGTTTTCTGTTTGCAGGCCTAAGAAGGACTTAATGCAGAGGTTGAGGAAGGAAGCCCGTAGACTGAACGGTGAGATATTGTCTATCTCTAATTCTTCGGATCCGTATCCTTTTCTGGAAGGCAAGATGGGGTTGATGCGAGATTGCTTGGGAATATTGTCCCAACACAAATGTAAGGTTCAGATAATCACAAAGTCTCCGTTGGTGACAAGGGACATCGACCTCCTGAGAAGGATTCCTTCGATGGTTTCTTTGACTGTCACGACGGACGACGACAGCACCGCTAGGCTAATCGAGCCGCGTGCTCCGTCGCCTTCGGCACGTTTGAGGGCGGTCGAAACCTTGGTTGATGAGGGCATACCCGTGTCTGTGCGCGTAGACCCGGTTGTTCCGTTCGTGAACGATAATCCGGAAAGCTTGGTGAGGACGCTGGCTTCTGTTGGCGTGAGGCACGTTACGAGTTCGACGTTCAAGGTTAGGCCGGACGCTTGGCGGAGGTTTAGCGCAGAGTTGCCTGAGGTTGCGGAGAAACTGAGGCCCTTGTACTTTGAAAAGGGTGAAGTGAAGGCTGGCTACCGTTACTTGCCGGGAGAGTTGAGGCTTTGGTTGATGGAGAGAGTGGGCGACTTGGCTAGGAAGTGTGGAATGAGGTTTGGCACGTGTAGGGAAGGTTTGAGCAGTTTGAACACTGCGGTGTGCGATGGTTCATGGTTGTTGGACGAAGGGTTTTCCTAGCTGGTTCGGGCTTGTGGTTTTTTCAGGTCTCTTTCTATGTAGTTTCTAGGTTGTGATGTTTGTGGTTGTTGGATGTGGATTTTGAATTCATAAGTGTTTTTAGTATACGCCGTTAAACTTGCTTGATCAGTTGGAATTGCTTCTTGAGTGGGATCCAAGGTAATTCCAGCGCACCAACAGGAGGGATATGCTTGGACGTAGCTTGGAGGCTACGGTTAATGAAGTGGATGCCGGCAATCTTAGCTGTAGCCATCGCCATGTGTGTTTGGCATTGGGGCGGCGGAAGATTAGACGTTTAGGGCTGAGGGACTATGACGAGGGAAGCTGAAGCGGAGGCGTGGGTTCGTGGAAGCAGGCGGATTGTTCATAACCAGTGGCTCATAGAGGCACTGGTTGTTCTGGCACTTTTGGTGCCATTGCCGCTGGGCGCGACGATTTTCTGGGTTCTTACTTCTCCGTTGATGATCCAGTGCATCGTCATTTTGTGGGCTGCTGCAACCATAGCATACATTGCGCTCTTCGTGCACACTAGGATGAGACAAGAAAAGCTTTGATTTTCTCCCTTTTTTTCTGTTTTGCGTGTATTGAGTATTGCTTAGAGTGTGGTTTTGTCTGGTTTTTTGGGATGTTGTTTGGCTCTGGCTTTGGCGGTTAATGTTGAGATTTGAGCCCTTGTGTTTGAGTACTCGATCCGCGATTTTTTTGAGGCTCAAAAGGTTGATGGGGCGTACATTGTTGGAAACGGCGGTTTTTGTTGGGCTTCCGTTGGAGAGTTGTGTTGCAGTTGTGTTGGGTTCGTTTTTTGCGCGTTTTGCCTGTGCTTGCACTGTTCGTGCGAGCAGGGGACTTCGTTGGCGTGAAGGTTTTTTAGGTGGAAGAACGAGTGAGTGGTTATCGTGGTGTGGCGTTATGGTTTCAAATAAGCAGGTTCAAGCGGTTGTTGGTCATGTTGGAATTGAAGTTTCCAGTTTGAGTCGTTCGAGGAAGTTTTATGAGGCTTTGTTGGGTGGGCTTGGCTTTAAGATGATAATGGACTCTGAGGATGGGGTAGGATTCTCTAATCAGAGGTTTCAGGTTTGGGTGGGTGAGTTGCGGGAGTCGAGGGTTAGGCGTGAGGCTCCGACTGGAGAGGAGTTCGTGGTGGCGGATCATCTGGCGATTCTTGTTCAGGACAAGGGAACTGTTGATGCTGTTGAGAGAAGAATGAAGAAGAAAGGGTTTGAAGCCCTTTTCCCGTGTGAAGAGCATCCGCAGTTTGAGCCAGGATATTATGCTGTGTCATTCTGTGACCCGGATAACTATGTGATCGAAATCTACACCAGACCAAAACCAAAGCGATTCTAGCCGGTCCCAGCCGATTGGCTATAAACTAGCCTCTTTCGCGTGTGCTATTGTTACAAGTTGATATGCGCGCTTCTTGCAGCTCTGTTCTAAGCTAAGAATTAAATAGCTAGTGAACTATACTGTAGATGGCAGGAGTAGAGACCTGTAGGATTTGAAACATGGTTTCCAAGAATGTTGAGATTGTTTTGAAGACTCTGAAGAGCAATCCAAACCTCATGAAAGACCTGAATGACACCTTGCAGAAGATTTTTGACACGGCAAAGGTTGACTTATCGGACGAGGAGATGGCAGAGCTTTTCCGCACGATGACTGAGTCTCTCATAATCGTTGACCCACAAAAAGGCATAATTATTATTGAAACCAAGCCCACGTCGCAAGAAAGCTATCAGAAAGACATGGAAAAAAGAAGAGAAGAAGGCACATTGGATTTTGAAATGTGGTTGAGACACGTTAAGAACTTAACGGGGCAGACAATCTTTCAAATGAATTTCAATCCTGACCTTATCAAAGAACGTGAATTGCAGGAAGAATACGCAAAGTGGAAAGGGATGAAGAGAAACGTATAGAGAGCTAACCTCTTAGTCTGAACCCTAATCGGAATAAGACACCTCAGTTTTTCTACTTTCATAATCATGATATAGGCTGAAACGCGGTTTCATGTTCATGTAATCTACGCGGGCCTACCGACCCACCCTCTTTGCTAGCACACATTAACCCATGAAAACACAAAAAGGCTGGCTTGGCTTAACTCATGCAGGCCTCACTGCCTCAGGAGAGCTTCTTCCATGTGTTCCGACAAAGCGTTTTCTCTTGTTGTAAGCCAATGCAGCTAATACAATGCCGATAAGAATTAACGCTCCGCCGAAGAGCTGGCCCATCGGTTGGTTCTTGGTGTAGGACCATGTTGCCAACGCAACGCCAATAAGAAACAGCACTCCGCCAAAGAGTTCGCCTGCCGCTAGGCTATTCAAGCTTTTCCTCGCCTCCCGTCTTACGTTCATAAACAGAAGAATAGCTTGCTGATAAGCTATTAACACCTTTTATGTCCAAAAAGCCTTGCTTTGCTGTTTTATGTGCGCCAAATAGAAAAGGTGAGGAGCAGTTCGCGCGTTTCTTCTGTCTGTGCTCTTACATGAACCCAATGTCGAGCAGTTTCAGGCCGGTGGCGATGCTGCCGTTGAATTCGAGTTTTCCGGTCATGAAGGCGTTGACAGCATTCAGTCTGCCGTTGACCAGGTCTACGAAGTCCGTGTCCATCATTTTGAGCGTGATGGCAGGCGAGGGGGCAACTCCCTCTTTTGTGTCGATCTTCTGGTTTTTTATGGTTATGATCCAGTGGCCGCCGTTGGTGCCAGCGATGTCTACTTGGGCGACTGCTTCAAAATCTTTGGCCTTGTCGGGTTTGAACTTGGTCGGCAGAACTTTTTCAAAGAATTCTTCAGGCGTTTTCACTTCCATGTTCCTTTCACCTGCTAGGCTGGACAACTTTTACTTATGTGGAGCGCGGGGAGGTTAAATACGTTTGTAATGAGTCGTGTCACGTTGGAGCCTGTTTGGTCTTTTATATGAACAGGTCTTTTTCTCTTGGCCTGACGAGTTCTGCTGCTTTTGCGCCTTCGGCTTTTGGATAGTTGTATCCTCTGATTATGGCCGCTGGGATTCCTTCGTTTGCTTGTCCTATCGCGAGTTCTGCCGCGGAAGACAGTTCGTCGACGATTGCGGTTTGTTTTATTCGTAGGACGCGTCCGAAGAGGTCTTTTTCGCCTCTTCTGTCTCTTATGGGTTTCATTCCTGCAACGCCTATTGCCACGTTTATTTCGCCCATCCTCAATGGTCGTCCGTGAGTGTCGGAGACGATTACTGCTACTCTGCGTCCGGTGAGCTTTTTGATTTCTTGTCTGATCGTCTCTGCGGAACGGTCGGGGTCTTTCGGTAGCAGGGCCGCGTTCCGTTCTCCCTGCACGTTGGATCTGTCAACACCTGCGTTTGCGCAGACAAAGCCATGCTTGGTTTCTGTTATGAGGTTGCCATTGCCCATGCGCACGATACGTTTTGATTCTCGGAGGACAACTTCGACCAAGGCAGGATCCTTCTGGTACTCTTCGGCAATTTTCATGGCGAATTCGGATGGCTGAACCTTGTCAAGGTTCACGATGTTTCCTTCTGCACGTGAAACGACGACGTGGGTGACCACGAGTATATCCCCGTCCTGAATAGGGGTGCCCTGTTTTTTCGTTGCGTTGCAGACTAGTTCGCCCAACCGGTCTCCCTTCTTTATGATCGGCAAGCCTTCAACCGCGATTATCTGGATTGTGTTCATGAGAAACATCTCGGTCATGAGTGTGTGGACATTACCTATTTTGGCGCAAAACTTAAGCTTATAGCTCGGTGGTTTTCCAAGAGGAGAATTGATGAGTGGCAAAGCGAGTTTTGCGGTTTCACTGGAGAAGAAGGTTGTTTAGCGGTGCGTGTATTGTCTCGTGCTTCAGAGTGTTGAAGGGAGAGCTTATGAGTTAGTCTTATGAGTGTTTGAGGTCATAGTGTTCGTTTGTGATGTTCATGGGACTTGTGGTGGCTCTTGCTGGCGGGGTAGGCGCTGCTAGGTTGTTGAGGGGGCTTGTTCGAGTCGTCTCGTGCGATGATCTTGTGATAGTCGGAAACACTGGTGACGATTTTGAGTTCTATGGGCTTCATGTTTGTCCAGATCTGGATATAGTCATGTACACGTTGGCAGGGATTGTTGATGAGGCGAAGGGGTGGGGTGTCGCAGACGACACGTTCAGTTGTCTCGGAATGTTGGAGAAGCTTGGTTTTGAGACTTGGTTTAGGCTGGGCGATGGGGATCTTGCGGTTCAAATTGTTAGAACCAGACTGTTGAAAAGTGGTGGGGCTCTGTCCGAGGCGGTTGCTGAGCTTTGTCAGATGTTAGGAGTGAAGGCTAGGCTCGTGCCGATGAGTAACGATCCTGTGCGGACCGTGGTCTTGTCAGGCCGTATGCGCTTGGGTTTTCAAGAGTACTTTGTGAAGAGGGGAGCTAGGGATCAGGTTTCAGGCGTGTTGTTTGAAGGATGTGACGATGCAAAGCCTGCTCCAGGCATCATCGAGGCGATAGACGGTGCTGAACGCGTGGTCATATGTCCCAGCAACCCTGTCCTGAGTATTGATCCCATCCTCTCGATTCCGGCGATCAAGGATGGGTTGAAGAGCACGAGGGCTTACGTCGTTGGTGTCAGTCCGATCGTCGGTGGGAAGGCGGTTAAGGGGCCGGCTGACAGAATCATGTCCAGTCTTGGGCTTGAGCCTTCTGCCTATGGTGTGGCTAAATTCTACGAAGATTTTCTTGACCACATAGTCATAGATAATGCTGACGCATGCCAAAGGACGCGAATAGAAAGGCTCGGCACAAAAGTGACGGTGGCGGACACGATAATGAGGAATATTGAAAACGCTGTTTCTCTAGCCACAAAGGTGATGGATGCAGAGTGACAAGAACCAAAGTGGACGAGACACGGGTTCCATCTAAATCAATCTGCATAGTGACGGATCCGCAATCAATCAGCTTGGCAATCGCAGACCTGTCCGTATAATCTCGGCATGTCTAAAACACGCCTAGGCCAAGTGTTCTAGGGCTTGGAACCCGACTAGCTGTAGCTTGCTTCCGCACTTGTTGCACTGAAGGATCACTTTTTCAAGGCAGTCTTCTTTCACTCTTGTCTCCACGATTTTGTACGCGGTTTCAGATGTGTCGTCAGGAGATATCTTGGTGCCGCATTTCGGGCACTCGAACTCGCCTTTTCCCTTGATCTTGTCCAGATCTATGATGTAAGTCTCGTTTTCTTTAATATTTTTGATACTCACACTCATAAGGGCACACTCATAAGGGATTATGACATACGTCATATTTAAGCCTTAATGACAAACAAAGGCAACCCGTAGCTAGAGCGAATTTCGATAATACACGACTAAGCTTTAATTTTCGATGTGGAAGCCAGTTTTTATGCGCTTCGGCCAGTAAGAACAAGAGGCGCACGATCGATTTCACAAAGCAGAACTGATAACGATAACTGTTAACCAGGGACGAGCGTATGATACGGTCTTCTCTGAAAATTTATATTCTAGAAACGGTTTTGTGATTGGATTGGAGAAGGTTATAATGAGAAGTAACGTTGGTATAGGTATTGTTCTAATTGTCCTAATTCTTGCTGCTAGCCTCTTGAGTTCTACGTCAGTAGTGACAGCGCAACCTGTAACACTTGCTGATACTTTGTACTCTGTTATCAACAACGTTAATTGGGGTAGTGCAGATTCATGGACGTCAACTTGGGGCACCATACTTGCGAACATGAACTTGTCCGCTTTTGACAGTGCTATAAGCCAGGATATCAGCAGCGGTAATTACGTTGACGCTTTGTACGTTGCTCGACTTGCAGATATCAACGGGTACAATTCAACGACAATCTCTGAATCTACTCAAACAGCGCTTCAGCAAATGGCTATGTGTGGGAGTCTGCCGATAAACGCTAACGCTCATAGCTACGGTGATCCGGATGTTTTGAATCAGGGTTGTTTTTTGGTTTACAGCCGGTTTCTTTTATGGGGATACGAGTATGCTGAGCAGTTTGGCTTGACGGGTAAGTGGGATAAGAACAAGGCGTTCGCGGATTTCGCGAGGATGTTTGACAAGCCACCAGTCGGAAGCACTGCGGGCGAGATGTTGTGGTGTGATCCGCAAGAGAATTGGGCTGACTCTTATTCGAGCAGGTATTATGATGAGCACGCTGAGACTTTGAGTGTTTTCTTGAAGTTCGCTGAAATGGGTGTTCCGGGAGCTATGGCCTATGCTGACAAGGCGTGGAACGGCGTGCAGAGCCATTGGAACGGTCAGTACTACGGTTACACGGGCACCTCGACTGTTGAGTGTGAGATGGGCAACTTTGCACAGGTTGTCGCTGAGTATATGCAGCAAAGTGGCGGAAACATTACAAACTGGGACAGGGTTATTCAAGACTTGAACTACAAGCTGTTGGCGAACGGGTGGAGTTCACCAGGATGGGCGGCTCCAGGCGTCATCATTCATGCTCAGGGAGTTAACCCTCAGACCAGGCTCTGGGAAACGATGGGAGCGATGACGGCGTTACAAGAACTTTTTCCCTATTTCACGTCGAGCATGAAAACGAGTTTCGACAACCTTCTGATGGGCTCAGCTAAAGCGTGGCAAGGTTTGATGTCGAGTAACTTGAACAGCGGAGGACACTTCATAGGAGAAAGCGGTAGTCAACCGTCGAACGATGCGACTGTTTGCGCGGCGGCAATTCTGTTTCTCGACGGCATCGTGCCTGTCACGGGAAACCTGGCAATCCCGATGCGCGAAGAAAACTATGGCGATCACAGAACGTCTTTCCTCGCGTCAGAGTTTCAGTTTGATTACAACGGCCATAAGATCAGAATCCCGGTGAACGCGGGTCAACTGACCTTCATTTACGGGTCGGCACCTGTGAGCTACACCTTTCAAGCTAACGGTGTTTATGACGTTCAATTCTCGAGCGACTGGAATCAAATCACGAGCGTCAACGGTCAACCTGTAAAGGCCCAGGCGCCCTCTGCTCCACAGAACCTTAAAGCAACTGCAGGCAGTGCCCAAGTTACGCTGTCTTGGTCTGCACCACTGTCCGATGGCGGTTCTGCGATTACAAGCTACAACATCTACAAGGGGACCGCGTCGGGCGCAGAGACGCTGTATATAGCGATAGCCAATGCGTTAACTTACACTGACACGGCGGTCGCGAACGGGCAAACCTACTATTATAAAGTCACTGCGACTAATTCCGTCGGTGAGTCGGGTCCATCAAACGAGGCAAATGCAACGCCGTCTGCACCTAGCGTGAAGACTCTGAGTGTTGCTGTCGGAACGGATAAAGCGACGTATTCACGGTGGTCATACGTTTCCATAACAGTGACCGTTAAAGACAGTGCCACTGGAAAGCCGATACAAGGAGCGTCGGTTAAGGTCACGGTTTACTACCCCAGCGGTTCGGCTGTGTGGACTGGCCTTGGCACGACAGGCTCGAGCGGTACGGTTCGATTTAATTACAGGGTAGGCTGGAACCCTCCGAAAGGAGCCTACAAGGTCGTTGCAACAGCGTCTTATACAGGGTACCCGACCGAAACTGGGCAAACAAAGTTCAACGTAGGTTAAACACTGTTCCCCGTTTTTTGTTGTTAGACCGCGCGATGGAACTGACAAGATGCCTTCCGCACGATGTTTTCCATGATGTCACTTCCAAACCTACGCAGGTCAAGGGTCGCTACTTTCCTGTCCATAATGGCGCCCTTCGATGATCTCGCGCGCGTTACGCCTGCCCTGTAGTAGATGCCTCTTTTCTTGGTTAGGGGCAGATCTTTCAGCCAAGGAAACATAGGCTTCCTGAACAGAGTGCTAATATGACATTGCTAATATACTTCGTAGTTGAATATAACATGTTGAAGTGCGCAGGAGTCAGAAGGAATGAGCTATGAGGAGGAAATGAAAAAAGGAATAAGAGAACGCACTTTGACTTTTGAAATGTGGCTGAGACACGTTAAGAACATGACTGGGCAACAAATCTTTGAAATGAAAAGCGAGATCAATCGAGACCCTGCTAGAAACCGTGAATTGCAGGAAGAATACGCAAAGTGGAAGGAGAAGAAATGAAGCATAGCGCGCGTATATGTCGCGCTTTCAAACGTGCTTAAAACATCTTTCGTTGTTTCGCTAGTGTGAATGAAAGGGGGGCTAAGTCTTACCTCTAATATGCAATCATATTGGACTCCTTGTTCTGTCAAAGATGCCTTGGCCCAAAACGGTATTTTTGCAGCAGTCACATTTTGTTTGCGCGCGACGATTGATTATGATTCCGTTCCTGCCAGAATAGTCAACGTGACCCATGTCATTTCTAGTCATGGTTCAGATTTCGTGAATGTCGATTATAGTGGTTCTTTGACGAGCGGCGTGGCCCCAGCGGCCAAAGTGCGGGTTCTGTCCGAGTTTGCGATTCCGATAGAAGTTGTGTTCACCGTACTTTGGCTGATTGAACTGTTGAGAGCCATTAGAAGCGAGGGAGTTAGCGTTGTTCGTCTGCCTGCGATTCTGCTAGCGCGCGCTTTTTTTGTTTTTGGGCTAACTTGGGAATCGTATGAATTCGTTGTTCGAGTTGACTATTATCGTTACTGTGTAGCCTATCTGCAGTTTTTCGATCCTGCTGACTGTCGTGAAATCCAAGGTTTGAGTATACACTGCATAGTCGGTTTGGTTGATTGTTAGAACGTAGATGGTGTTGCCGTTGTTGACGTATGAGAATCTGTCGTTCAGCGTTCCGGTTATCGTCTTCTCGTTCGAAGGCTGAACTGCTCCTGCTTCAAACCTGCGTTTGGCCTCTGCGACGAGGGCCGCGCCTTGGTATCCTTCGCCGGTCATGACGATTGTGTAGTGGTCTAGGTTTACGGCGTCGACGATTCCGAGGCCGGCCAGCTTGATGGTTTCTTGTGCTGATGTGGATTGGCCCTGTGCTGTGCGCCAGTATACTGGGACGAACCAGGCGTTTTCGCCGTTTATCGGGTATATCAAGGGCATTTCTGCTTCGTACGCGCCCGTGGTGGGCATTAGAATGTGGGATTCGATGACGTTCTGTGCCTGAAGGCCGCTTTTGATGTCTAGGCCTCTCGTGTCGTAGTACTCTATTCCGCTGTCGGTTGTTTTGAACATTCCCGCCATCGTCTGTGCTTCGCCGACGAAGTCGACGGGGACGAGCGCGGTTATCCTGTTTGTGTCTGGGTCAACGATCCATCGGACGTCGTCGGAGATTTCCACCCTGTTGGTTGATGCGGGTATCCAGGCGAAGCCGCGTGCGAAGATGTCGAAGCCGTTTCCTCTTCTGGTGCCGCCCCACGCGTTGATCATGCTTTTGAGCCAGCCTTCGTCGTAGCGCTGGGTGACCCAGTCGGGTATCTGGTTCATGTTGTAAAAGTTTTGGACTTGGCCGAGTTCGTTGTACACGTAGACTCCTTTGGGCTGTGCAACGAACGACCATTGCTGAACTTGGGTGGCGGTTAGCACGTATTTCCAGTCGCCGTTGTCGTCGGGTGTCAGGGTGGCTCTGCCGTAGGCGTCGGCGGTGCTTTGTCCCCAGTAGGCGTTTCCCTGTATGTTTCCGGTGTAGAGGCCTGGGAAGTACATGAGTCCTTCACCAACTTTGAAGGGTTTGTCGATTATTTCTACGTCGAGTTCCGGGTTGTTCGCGTCGACGATTACTAGTCCCTTTATGGTGTTGTCGCCCCACAGGTTCGGCGGGATCATCGTCACGACCCAGACGAGGCGCCCGTTGTATATAGTAATGTGTGCGGATCCGACCTGCACGCTTCCGAAGTGTGCGGCGCTTCTCAACGCTATGCTCTTCGCCAGTTCTTCGGTCGTCAAGCGTAGCATGCTGTCTGGAATTTCGTGCTGGAACAGGGGGGTTCCGGCGGGTTCGAACGTTAGCATCTGGTTGAAAGCGCTTGCGTTGTTGACTGTCGATACGGCTTGGGTTTGCCAAAGCATTAGGCCTGAAAAGACGATTATGGCCACCAACGCAGAGGCGGCCAGCCACTTGTACGCTTCCTTTCCGTTCCCTCGGCCGAACATCGGCCCGATTCTTCTGTTCTCGTATTTCTCGTATCTTGGTCGTTTCTCGGACTCGTTTAATCTGTAGATGTTCATGTACGCGAACATCCACTCTGCCGCCGTGATGAACAGTTTGAAGAATATGAGCCAGAGAACCATGTACACGTCTATCGTGACGGCTGCAATGGCGATGAATCCGAACAGTGCGCCGAAGAGGCCGAGCAGCACGTATCGCCACACGTTTTTGATATAGTGCTCGCTCACAGGGAACACGAACACTATTATCCATGTCAGCCACCATAACAAAGGAAACATTCTTTCTCTACCTCAATGTGATTCAAACACTTGTTTTCTACTTCATTTATGTTGTTGTCTGTCTTGGTCTTATGGTTTATGGAAGATCGCGCTCGTTAGGTTTTCAAGGTTTCAACGGCTTTTTCCGCCCATTTTGGATCCTTCCAAAGGGCTCTGCCCACGGCCACTAGGTCAACCTTGCCTTCTCGAACCAGCTTGTCGGCATACTCGGCCTCGGTGATTCCTCCCACGCCGATGATGGGAGTTCTAACGGCTTTCTTTATCTCGTAAGCTTGAGGAATGAAGTAGCCCTTGACACTTCGAAGCTGCTTAGGCTCGCTTCCGCACAGGCCGCCCGATACGTCAACAACGTCAACGCCATACTGCTCAAGCTTCACAGCAAAGGCGGCCGAGTCATCTACGTGCGTTCCGTTCGGGGCTAGGTCGTCCGCGCCCAGCCGGTAGAGCAGAAGCCTGCCCCTTACGCTCTCTCGGACCTTCTTGACGACCATGAGGGGGAAACGCATCCTGTTCTCCAGAGGACCACCGTACTCGTCCCCGCGCTTGTTAAGCAGAGGCGAGAAGAACTGGTTGAGCAGGAACCCGTGCGCTCCGTGAAGTTCGACGCCGTCAAAACCCGCTTTAGTCGCACGCTCGGCAGCCATGGCGAACTCTTCGACTAACGCTTCAATCTCGCTTCTTGTCAGCTCACGAGTTTTCCTTGTAGCAGAAGGACCAGCAGGCTCGGCGCCGATGATTTTCTTGTTCGCAATGCCTCCGGCATGCGTGATCTGCAAGACGACAGGAGTGCCGACCGCGTGGATGCGGCTCGCGAGCCTCTTCAACCCGTGGATCAACTCGTCATCATAGATGCCTAACTGTTTTGGGCTCAACTTTCCAGCCGCAGAAACGTAAGAGTGTTCAACAATCAGCAGGCCCAGAGCCGTCGAACGCCTCACATAGAAGCCGATCAGTCTGTCCGTGACGGCGCCTTTAACCGTGGCTCGACTCGTCTGCATGGGAGGCATGACTATGCGATTTTTGAGAGTCAGGTCCTTCACTTTCAAAGGATCAAGAAGTCCCGCCAACTCCTGTCACACCGGTAGGCTACAGACTAGTTCGGCGTCTATAAGAACAATACACGTGCGGGCAGTTTTGGCTTGTGTTGCATCGCTGCTTTTAGTCGCGCAAAGTTATTTGAACACTGAAAACGTAGTTGTGTGTTTGTGTTTCGGAGTTGATGTGGTTGAACGGTCGAAGGCAACTGGAAGAACTTTTCTTCAAAAGCCGGTTCAAGGATTTCAGGTGGATTGACCCAGGAGCATCGTGGTTTCTCGGTGGGTTAGGATGAAGTGCATGTTCGGATGCGTGGAATATGGGAAAGTCGCATGCTGTCCTCCGAACACGCCGGCGGTTGATGAGTGCAAGAGTTTTTTTGGCGAGTACAGTGAGGGTGTTGTGTTTCATTTTGAGAAGAGGGTTAAGAAGCCGGAGGATCTGCACGAGTGGGCGAGGGACGTCAACGAGAGGCTTCTCAGGTTGGAGCGGGAGGTGTTCTTGGCGGGTTATCCGAAGACGTTCCTGCTCTTCATGGATTCTTGCAGCCTGTGCAGGGACTGTGCGGCAGAAAGGGTCCTGTGCAGGAACAAGAGGTCCGCGCGTCCGCCCCCCGAGGCTATGGCGGTTGATATTTTCTCTACTGTGAAACAGCTTGGCTATCCTATCGAAGTTTTGCGGGACTATTCACAGACTATGAACAGGTACGCCTTCCTGCTAGTAGAATAGTGGGCTGAGAAAAAAGAGACGTAGCGCGCGTGCCACTTCTGTTCTGCAGTCTGCGCTGTTTCTGTCGAGCTACCAGCCCGATGGGCTTAATAGGCTCTCAGTTGAAATTGCTGTCAGGTGAAGATTCTTAGTGGAAAATTGAGCGTGAAGCAAGGGGGAGGTGAGTGTTATGAGTAAGGGTAAGATGAAGATGACGACGTGCCCAGAGTGCGGGTGGGCTGTCAAGTCGCCTTGGGGAGAAAATGACGTAGTGGACCACGTGATGCTACACGCGAAGAACCATCATCCTGAGCTGCTGAAGCACAGTAAGGAAGATTTTAAGAAGATGATAAAGGACGCATAGTGCGCGTTAGCTACGCTCACGTTTGTTTGGCTGTTCGTGCGTGCTGAATAGGCGTAGAAGATAGGCCCCTTTTTTTCTTGAACTGGTTCAACCTTGGGTTTGACGAATTTATGTTGAGTAGATATCCACTAACCCGATTAGCTTGCATCTAAAAGCAACGGGTTTTTTCTGTTGAGCCCGTGTGCAGTGTGCTTGGGAAAGTTATAATAACCTTGAGGTATAACTTGGGTTACAATCATATGTAAACAGAAAGTGAAAAAAATGAAGACATCCGCTACAATGTGTATCATCCTATGCGCTGTTGTTTTGGTCGCTGCGTTAAGCATGCCCGTGGCAAGAGCTTCGATCAACAATTACAACTGGATCTCCACGGCTGTTCGAAACACGTATGACAACTTTTACGGCTCAATAGTTACAGCGTACGAAGAAAACACTTCAGCGTTCTTGGTGGTAAGCGTCTCGAACGACTATTATGTTGGTCAACTGAACGTTTCTGCTGTGAAGGTGGGCTTCGATTGGGGCATAAACTACAGTTCAACTGAGTGCAACATCGATAACCCGTTTGGCATCGCCAGTCCTCAGTCACACGTCTTCACTATAAACTTCAAGGTTCCGTCTGCGTTGTTCGCGTCGAACCTAGTGACACACAGCTACACAATCTACGTGGAGAGCGTGAACAGTACGACCGGACCCAAAGGGATGGCAATCAGTTGGACTCTGAACGGCAGCGGTTTCGCCGTGTTTTCCACAGATCAAGCGGCCGCAAATCAATACAAAAAAGAAGTCGATGCGTACCCGACGAGCAATCTCAACGGCATCCCGTTTCTGACGGCGAACGCGAGGCAGCTGCTGCAACAGTCAAACGTTGCCAAAACGCTGGCAAGCGATAGTTATATGCGAGGAGATTTCAGCACGGCCGCTGCCGACTACAAGAGCTCGTTGGACTCTATACAGCAGGCTTGGTCGAATGAAACGGCTAAGTGGTCGACGTTTGAAGACGCTATTGCGAGCATACTGCAGGGAGGCGGCAACTTGCTCACGATGCAGGGATACGCTTGGCTCATCTTCGCAGTGGGCTTCCTAATCATGAGCATCGGAGTGCTTATCTACTTGGCAAGAAGAAGAACACCGCCGCTACCGCCAAAACAACCTACAACAAACCCAACATAAACTCCATTTTTTCTTCTTTCGGAAAAGCGTGTGCTGACTTATATACATGTAATATGCCACAAATGCCCCCACAGAGACTGAGGGTGGATGGTTGCTTTGACGGGGAAGAGGGTGCTTTGTCTGAGTAGTTCGATGGGGTTGGGGCATGTTACGCGGGATGTTGCGGTGGTGCAGGAGCTGCGCAAGCGTGTTCCGGACGTTCAGGTTGTGTGGTTGACTGCTCCTCCGAACACTGTTTTTCTGCAGGAGGCTGGGGAGGTGTTGCATCCTGCGTCGGGCAGTATGTGGTCGCAGAGTGATGTGGCGGAGAGGCTTGCTCAGCCGGGTTTCAGGTATGACAGTCGAAGAGCGTACGAGCAGGTTCAGGCTTTGCAGATGCGGAACGCTGAGGTTTTGGCGAAGGTGCTTGTTGAGGGTAGGCCGGACCTGGTTTTTGGGGATGAGGCTATGGAGGTGTTGTTTCTTCTGTTGAAGTATCCGAGGTTGAAGCAGTGGCCTTTGGTGATGCTTACGGATGCGTTGCTTCCTGCGGCTGCTGATGTGGGGACGATTCGGCAGTATGTTGAGTCTCTGCAGACTTTCAAGCGTGCGGGTGTTTTTGACCCTTATGCCATGCTGTACGTTGGGACGGAGGAGGATGTGCCGGACAGGTCGATGGGGGAGGGTTTGCCTGGGTTCAGAACGTTTTTCCATGAGCACTTCAGGGCTGTGGGCTACATACTTCCGTTTGACGGCGCGGCCCTTCGCAGGGAGGGGAAAGCTCGGTTGAAGTCTCGGTTGGGCTATTCGCCTGACGGGAAGCTTATCGTTGCATCAATCGGCGGAACGGGCATCGGACGGGAGCTGTTGGAGCGTGTGGACCATGCTGCTTCAGAGTTGACTGCGGTCACTGAGGGAAAACTGGAGATAGTGCTAGTGTCTGGACCTCGTCCTTCGCCTGAAAGTCTTCATGTGACTTCGAAGAATGTGGCTGTGCGGGGCTACGTGCCACGTCTGTACGAGCACTTCGCGGCGGCTGATTTTGCTGTGGTTGAGGGTGGGCTTACTTCTGCGGTGGAGTTGGCGGCAGTTGGAACTCCGTTCGTGTACGTGCCGTTGTCGGGGCATGTTGAACAGGAGTTGGAGGTTGCGCCGAGACTGGAACGATTGGAAATCGGAAGACGGATGAGTTTCGAAGAGCTGACCCCACAGAACCTTGCAACAGCCTACCAGGACGCGCTCAAATCTCCCCACACAGCGCGAGGAGTCAATTTGCCAGTTAACGGAGTGGACGTAACAGCTGAAGAGCTTCTGAAGTTCTTGTGAAGGTGCGTGCCAAATGGGGTATGGTCCCTCCAGACTGACGCGCGCTACCTGTTTTAGGCAAGAATAGAGAATGCTGGAGGAACAGAGCTTTGCTTCTTCGACGTTCGTGGCTACTCCGCAGGTCTATTCGTCACGTGCAAATCCGATCAGTTGGGTGTCCATGAGCGTGGTTTTGATGTTCCTGTGGCCCAGGAACCGCATCACGTGGAGCAGTTCTAGTCTTCGGGGTACTCCATTGTGACGGCCAATCCGAGCCTTTCTACCTCTTGCACGGAGTTAGATGTTCCTATTTTTGACATACAACCATCGTCACAATTTCATTTATATTATGTCCCGAGTTAACTGCTCTTGAGACACCTGGAGAAGGGAGAAAGGAGAAGGCGAATGTCTACTAGAGAATTGTTCCTTAGCCTATATCGGAAAAAAAAGTTGCCAAGCAAAGACTTCCTAGAACTCTACGACCTTATATGGGAAGGCACAGCTCCCATCAAGTACCAGAATCCTGAAAATTGGCGCGCGCACAGAGGAGACGAAAAATGAAAGGCCTTAGTTCAGAAGAACATCGCAGAAAGAAGCATCCTCAGAAGACGCTGGTCGAATTCGACAAGAAACTTGAAACACACTTCAAGGGCATCGAAGATGCTATGTTCGACCGCGAAACCAGGAATGCAACACTTGGGAGCGAGGAGTTCCATCCTCCTGCAGGCACGATCTTTGAGGCAATATTCAAAGAATTGAAACGCAAAGAAGAACATGAAAGACGCAAACACTCACTTTCCAATATTATTTCACGACTCCGCGGTCGTCGAGATAAGCACCAAATCACGCTGCAAAGTGCGTGAAGTTTCTCCTGTCGCTCACAAACTACATCGTGGAAAAGGGCAAGTTCAACATAACATGTTTGAAAGTTGGAATAGCGCGCTACTTGAGGCGCAGATTTCTCTGATCGCTGATGCTGATCGCGTTCGACGCAAGAGAAAAGAGAAACGAAATCTATTTGATGTGGTCGGTGAGCCTCCATTCTTTTTACTGAAAACTGGGCTGGTCAATAGTTATACTGTTCTATGATTTCGCAGAGCGCTTGGCTAGATGTTCGCTTATGTCTAGAGGGGCGCGCGCTGGATTTGTCTGTGGTGCGTGGGGTGAGGTTTATGCTGTCGTTTGAAACTGTCAACTCTTCTATGGAGCAATATGCTTTTCAGTTGAGACCGAGTTCCCAACAAATAGTGCAATGTTTGTAAGGTGATGTATCGCAAGACTTAATTCAATTATGGGAAATTCTTCATTCATGGGTTCAAGGTTCTGGCGTAAGAAATGGTTCCTCGTTTTCGTAATACTCATCATAATCGTGTTCGTTTCTTCTCTCTTCTTGTTTACTTTGAAAATTAACTACGAGCATGAAAACGATGCTGTCATGCAGTATTTTGCAAAACAGCCTGGAATGCCAGACGCCTTCGCCACGTTAGAGCAAATCACTCCAGGTGGCTCAGTCGTACTCTGTTGGTGGGACTATGGTCGAGCGGTTCAACAGTGGAGCCACAGAGAAGTAATAGAAGCTTATCCATCAAGAGACATAGCATACAGTGTTGGCGCTACTAGCACTTTCTGGGGAAACCTTGAGGCTCAACTCTTCGGAACGTGGGGATCATCCGAAAAAATCCATGACTTGGCAAACATCTTCATGCTACCTGAAGATCAGGCTTTTCCAATTTTAGAGAAATACAACGCAACCTATGCCTTGGTCTTCACACCTGACGACCTGCAAAAATTTGTCTGGATCGCCAAAATAGCAGGATACAACGCCACCGAATACCTAACATACAACAAAGACACAGGCACGTACACACCTACCGCACTCGCTCAGCAAACTACCTTGCTACGTCTCCTATTCGACAACACCTTCCCCCCTCAACACTTCACGAAACTATACGATAACGGCAGAGCCAAAATATACAAAATCAACTATTAGCATCCAAACGTCGAACACCTTCTATTAGCCTACGCGCGCTTGCTAGAGCATGACATTGTCACTCTTGAGGTGACTATGCTCACGATAAGCTGGGTACTGCTGATAGTTTCAGGCGCCTTGCTGAGCGTCGTCTTCAAGCGAGCGCGCGCGCTGTGGATGTTGTGCGTCAGCATATTGCCTTTCCACTTTGTTTCAAGAGGGATCTCCTTGTCGACCATGGTGCGCGCTGCTTGCTTACGCTGGAGTTAGCCATTCCTTGTGTTTCTCCGCTTTTCCAGCGACTATGTCCGCGTAGTATCCTGCTATTCGCTTCGTCACGGACCCTGGATACTCTTTGCCCAGGGGCAAGTCATCTATGCTGGTTATTGGCGTGATTTCCCCACCGGTTCCGCATAATAATGCTTCATCAGAAGCATAAAGCTCAACGCGTGCAATATCCCTCACTTCAACTGGAATGCCGAGATCTTCTGGTGTTATCTTGAGAAGCGTCTCTCTCGTGATGCTCTCGAGAATTGACGCGGTCACCGGTGGGGTTATCACTTTTCCATTTCTCACCACCATAATGCAGGCACCTGTTCTTTCGCTGACAAAACCCCTGTTATCCAGAAATATTGCGCCGTCATAACCCATCCTTGTGGCTTCTCGCAGGGCTAAGGCAGAATTGCCGTAATTCGCCCAGGTCTTCGCCTGCGCAGGAAGTGCGTCGGAAGCGATGCGTCTCCAACTGCTAATCATGAACCTGCGGTTCTTAGAAAACTGTAGATTATCTTTGCCCAGCACCGTCTCGAATGTCCAGACGGGGATGACAACGTGAACCTCTCCTGGTGCTCCAGCCTTTGGCCAAATTCTGGGTTGAATGTAAACGTTCGTTTTGAAACCGTTTGCCCTGATAGTCTTCCTTGTAGCCTCCAATAACTCCTCGTCAGTGTAAGGTATTTTCATCCCACAGACTGCCGCAGAGCGCCGCAGCCGATCAACGTGAGGCTTCCATTGAAAAACGTTCAAACTTCCACTGCCGTTGACATCATTTTCCACGTAAGCCTTTATTCCCTCGAAAATGCCAAGATGGATGGGCTCCATAGCAGAGACAAGCGCCCTTTCCGTCCCGATGACCTCACCGTTCATCCAACAGAAACCTGCACCATGAAACGCAACAGACATAAGATAACAACCTCAAACAAAACCTAAGCTCGCCACCTTTTCTATTTATGAGTTTTGATGCAACAGACGCGTGCGCTATTCAAAAACGAACAAGAATACGCTGCAAAGGTAGTTCATAACGTCAACGAAGCCTGCGCTCTCATCGAAGATGGATGGAAGTACCATACGGGTGAATGCGCTGACGGCGGCAAATCTCCGCAAAACCCAAATATCATTTGGCTTCCGATCAGTAAACGTTGATTTCAGGAACCCCAGTCATCTTTCAACGTATTGGTGCGGGGGGTGGGACCCCCGCCCGACTTTACCGGTAAAAACACCATCACTATGGCGGGTCTGAGGTGATTTGTATAGATTTCTATCCGAGTACAACGATACCTTGAGCTGGAACTTGATAAATCAGTATGTAACTATCTTCCATTTACTTTTGATGTATGTTTCCTTTTGTCTACTAAGATTACCAATAGTGCTGCTATCATGAATGATGGTAGAATAAGAAACGATGGAAACTCCGGGATTTGAGTGCTTACAGTGATTGCCTGGATCGCCGTGTTGTTACTTGTCACTCCATAATCGTCCATAACCGTGAGGTTTGCATAGTAAGTTCCTGCAGAACCATATTGATGCAAAACTTCAGGCAGCGTTGTCCAACTGCTGTTGGTTCCATCACCAAAATCGAAGAAATAGGAATCTATTCGACCATCGCTGGTCGAGTAAATGGCACTGTATGTCACGGTTTCATTTATGCCGAGAGTTATCTCGTTAGCTGAAAGCGCAGCAACTGGACGTTGACGAATCTGTCCCTGCGGTGAAGTCAGAAAAGGAATGAAGTCCAAGTCCACTCCATTTCCATTAACAGGGTTGCCTTTTCCTTCTGGATTAACGGATAACTGATATGGTCCTGTTGAGTCGCCCCAATAATTATATTCAGCGTTCACAGTTGCCCCTTGAGTCACATTCATTCCATAAGTGTTCGAATAAATGTCATTGCGGGTGGCAAGATTGCGAGTTGTGCTTTGATACAGAACTCCGCATTGACTATACAGGACAGAATTCTCAGTAATGTTCGACTGAGAATTCCAAAAATACATTCCTATTTGGTTGCCAGCAATTCTGTTGTTTGATGCTGTCACGTCGGGCGGCGACAAAGGTCCCCCGTGAACGTATATTCCGTTTTGCGCGTTAGACGAGACGGTGTTAGAAGAAAAAGTCACATTATAGATATAGCGCATATAGCCCCAACCTCCTGCGCCAGGGACGTATCCGTTCAAGTATATTCCGTTTTGCGCGTTAGACGAGACGGTGTTAGAAGAAAAAGTCACATTATAAATACCGGAGTACCCCCAAACGCCGTTTGAAGTAGAGGCGTATATGTATATTCCGTTTTGCGCGTTAGACGAGACGGTGTTAGAAGAAAAAGTCACATTATAAATAGAGTACTCTAAAGCGTATAAGTATATTCCGTTTTGCGTGTTAGACGAAATAATGTTTCCTCCAATTACTATACCTGCATGATCGTGAGAGTCAGTTGCAATCCCATTCTGATTGTAGCGAATTGTATTCTCTTCAATGGCTACGTTGCTTATGCCATTAATCATTATCCCACTTCGGGAGCAGTTGAAGAGTTCGCTTCTCGCAATTGTCGCATATCCTTGGCTTTCGATGGTTATCCCGTTGACTGCAAACTCTATGGTGGCGTGGTCAAGGGTGAAAGAGCAGTTTGAAGCTCCGTTGAAATCTATGGTATTCCACGCACCAGCGCTTGGATTAGCACGACTGGATGTGAACACTATTGGGTTAGCATCGGTTCCAGTTGCATTCAAGCTTCCTTGAACAATGAGTGAAAAGCCATCAGCTATCTGGACGTTCACACCTGGAAGTATGGTCAACGTCACGCCCGAGTCAACATATGTATTATTAATCATACGATACGTGTCTACAGGAGTCCAAGTAGTATCAGAAGTTATGTTTCCTCCAATCCAGATAATAGCATTTGCTGGTGCGACGTGATAGAAAGTAATGGTCATTAAAACTATGAAAACGGTAACAATCAAGATGGCAGATTTCTGGGTCATCTCAGGTCACTTCTTTGTTTTCCAGCGCGAAGTCCTGTACTTTCGATAGTAGACTGCGAATAGAGTACACGCAATTATCAAAGCGACAGCGGTGCCGACCCACCAGATGTTGATTCCCTCGGGCGTTTCTTGTATGGATGGTGCGTTTCCAGCAAGTTGGAGTGTGTATTCCTTCAGCTGACCTGTTTCGATTTCCCCGTTCACTGTTGATGGTGAACCGATCAATTGTCCTTGATCGTAGCGCTCAACAGTCAATGTGTAGTTCCCTATTGCAGTGCCTGAGAGCATAATCGTATACGGACCGTTGTCTGGGTCGGGTATCATTATTACTTGTGGCTCCGTTGCGTTTCCAGAATAGAACACGCCATTCAGTTCATTCACTGTTTTTCCAGTCGTCCAGTCATATCCTACTCTTGAGCCATTTGAGGCTCTGATCAACATGTTAACTGGACAATTAGCTTCGGTCCCTAAGAAGCTCTCAACTGTCTTGGGCGCAAGCTCCCATACCGCTTGCATCAGTTCGTTCATGTGAGCGGATAAAAGATTCCAATCTACTGCAGTACGCTCGCCGGTGCCAATATTGGTCAAGCCATATTCAGACACGAGGTCCCCTGAGTTGTTTGTACGTGTTAGAGCAAAGTTGCCATTTTGACCTTTTGACAATGTAATGTAGCAGGTTGTGCCGCTGTGGTTTGGGTCATAGATGTACAGGGTTAGTTGGTTTCCGTTCAATTTGTAGTCGTAAACAATTACTGAGTGCATGAAGAATGGATTGTTTTGTAGCGCTGTCAAGTAGAGTTGAACCGGTCGGTAGTTATCACATTCACTCATTATCCATTGAGCTTCATCATTTAAGGAATTAAGCCCGAGGTATGTGAGTGCAAGGTTAAACAAATGGGGCTGCATGATCTCTTGACCTGGAAACTGGTTGACTAATATTTCAGGTGAGGCTGCGGTTTCACTGACGCCATACATATCTCCAGAACCAGAATACTTTGAAGCAAAGGATGAAGGATTCTCATAATAGTATTTTGCCGTGTAGCACATGCCGAAACAGTTGCCAAACTGCAGCTGGTTGACGTCAACCGCAAACATGGCTATTAAGGGTCGCGCTTCAACTGGGATGGACGATGACCAAGCGCAAGAACTCAGAGCGTTGCTGGCATCTGAGAAACTCACAGTTTCTTTTGGAATGGTGTTGTCGAAGTGATAACCGTTGACGGTTGGAGAGAAGCGGGTGGAAGAAGGAGCTGATGAAACCAGCGTGGTCGTGATCGTTTCGCTTGCTCCATTGTGCTGGTCGACCTTCACGTTGTCTTCCTCTCCGATTTGTGATGAAGAGTACGTTACTTCCAGCTTGTAGTGTTCAGCGGTTATCGTGGTTGGCCACAAGAGAAAACTTGCTTTCCCCGTGCCATCGGTTACGGCTGAGCTTCGTTGGTCATAACGTTGGTGGTATCCATCCCAGCTGAACACTTCTATTGTGACGCCGGATAACGGGGTAGCTCCGTCACTGTAGTAGGTAGTTACCGTTAGGGTCTGTTTGGACCAAGAGGTTTGAATTGTGCAAGACGCGATCTGGCCCGTTTGAACGTGCACGTTGCTTGCTGCACCAATGAACATGTCATCAGCGTATGCTTCGACGCTGTAGGTCCCGGGTGACAGAGAGCTGAAAGTGTAAGTATTGAGCAAGGGGGTGGCGCGATTTATCTCCTGGTAAGATGAGTTGTATAGGATCAAGGTTTCTGGAGTGAGAGCATTCCCAGAGGAGTCAAGGATTGTGATCGAGATGGAACCCGAACTCAGGCTTGAAGGAGCAAGCGTTGTGGTCATTGTTTCCTGTCCTCCGTTGTATTGGTCGACTTTGACATTGTCATTTTCGCCGATGGTGCCTGATAGAAGGTATTCAACCTTGATCTGGTAATGTTCAGCTGCGATAGTAGTGGGCCATAGAAGAAAACTTGCTTTCCCAGTGGTGTCTGTCAGCTGGGTTAGCCGGAGGTTATAGATTTGATTGTGCCCGTCCCAACTGAAAACTTGGACTGATGCTCCTGGCAACACTGTTGCGCCATCATTATAGCAAACGGTGACAGTGAATGTCTTCTTTGACCATGAGGCTTGGATAGTTTGAGAAGTAGTTTGACCCGCTGAAACAATAATATTGCCTGCTGCACCGAAGAACATGTCATCAGCGTATGCGTCGACGTTGTAGGTCCCGGGTGACAGAGAGTCAAAAGTGTAGGTGTTGAGAAGGGGGTGTGCTCTGCTTACTTCTTTGTAGGAGGAATTGTATAGAATCAGAGTGTCAGGAGTTAGAGAGCTACCATCATGATTCAGGGTTGTCACGGATATGGAGCCATAGCCCGAAGTTGCCAACGTCGTTGTTATTGTTGCACTTCCGCCGTTGTATTTGTCCACTTTTACATTATCTTCCTCTCCGATATTTCCGGACAGCAAATAGGAAACCTCCAGCCTATAATGCTCTGCAGCAATCGTAGTCGGCCACAGATCAAAACTGGCCATTCCATTAAGGTCTGTCACAGAAAATGTTCTCAGGTTGTACTGCTTATGATAACCATCCCAGCTGTAAACTTCAACAGTTGCACCCGGCAGAATTGTTAAGCCGTCGCTGTAACATACGGTCACAGTCAACGTCTTTTTTGACCATGAGGCTTGGATAGTTTGAGAAGTAGTTTGACCCGCTTGGACAGCAACGTTTCCTGCGGCTCCTATGAACATGTCATCAATGTAGACTTCGACGTTGTAAGTTCCAGCCGAGAGAAAGTTGAAAGTGTAGAAGTTGAGTAGAGGTGTTACCCGGCTTATCTCCGTATAAGATGAGTCGTACAAAATTATCGTTTCAGGATGCAGAGGCAAACCAGAAGAATCTAAAACCACTACATAAAGAGAGCCCGTAGAATCAGAGAGATCGAATCCTCCGAGAAGGCTTGAAGTAGATTCGTTTGAGTTTGGATATGCAAAAGCCTTTCCCAGCAACTGCGAGCAGCACGGTAAAGAAATCAGCATGACCAATAGACAGACAAGCATTTTTTTCGGCATTTTTTTTGAGAAAGCAACAAAATTAGAACCTATAGATTCCACCTGAGAACACCTTCCCCCAGTTTTCAAATAACCATCCAATTAGGAACAGCCAACAAGATGCTTATCTGTTTTTTGAAACAAAGTTCCATCACTGGACAGTAATTCGTGCCAAATAAAGGACAAATAGGAGAAAAGAGAAGGACACAAATACCTAAATGGCGAGAGTCTGATTAGCGCGCGCCAAAGGCTACGCCCGCGCTATTTGAAACATGATTTTGAACGTAAATACGTAAATACCGAAGGCCTGAAGGTTGTGTGCGAGTTGGGAGTGGAGGATTTGCGTGAGTGCCAGAACCTAAAAATCAACCTGGAAAAGTGCCCTTGCACTTACAACTGTAATCTAAAGGGTAAATGCTGTGAGTGTTTGAGAAGTCACAGAGATTTCTTGACATCGTTGATCACACCGCTGATACCGTTTTCAGATGAACTTAGCGTACGCTCCACTTTATAAGGCGAAGGGCAAATGACAGATCACACAGCAGGTGACGTGATGACTGTCGATGAGCGAAATCGGAGAATTTTGGATGAACTATTCCGGGTTATCAAGAAACGTGAGGCAACCTATGGAGAGGCTGTGGTAAGTCTTGCCCTTTCAAAGAATGAAAAAGGCGAGGGCAGACTCTGTTTTGGCCAAATAAGGTTCCTCGGAAAAGACGCTCGCGCCAAGGGAATGCAATACGATTATGGAAACTTTGACCTTATCAGGAAATCTACAGAAGTGAAAGAAGTTCTGGATATTATGAGTTCTATCTTTGAGAAACAAGCCCTGAAGATTGACGATTGGCCCGAAATCCCCCTCAAGATACAAATGACTGAAACAAGATTTCTTCAAAGCCGAAGCCGTTATGGATACGCATCAGATGAATGGCCAACGCTATATGCATACGGTATGATTGATGATACAACAAAAGGAACTTTCCCCCAAGGTTCATTGTCAAGGCTTGGATTGCCGTTATTTCCGAATAGTACAGAGGCAACAAACGTCTTTTTTGAACTGAACCTGCCAAAAGACTGGTATACTCTGGACAATCGCTTCAGTCTGTTCTTGCCAGACTACCGGGCCAGAATCAAGAACCTAAGGCTAACAGGAAAAGAAACGACCATAGAAGTGGAAAACAAAGAAATAGCTGAAACAAACTTGCGAGCGAAATTCTTCTGCAGGACCGAAAAAAGGAGTTACTGTTCCGACGATGTCCCTCTTGAGAATGGGTGTGCAAGCTTTTCAAGCGATGAAGAGCCATTCTCAGTCGAAGCCCACATCATCTCGACCTTAGAAGGCGACAGCATTGACAGTAGGAATTTCGATTATCGCTATACCTCGCAGCAAGAAGGAGTGGTGATAGAAAACAGCGACGCACAACTATTTGACATGATTAGCAGGGGAGAGAACGAAACCGTAGAATTCAAAAGGGAACTCGATGCAAAGAAGCAGGCGCTTGAGCTGTTGAAGTCAATAGTTGCGTTTGCCAACACATCTGGTGGAACGGTTTTTATCGGAATAGATGACAATTGCCGAATCACGGGTTTCAAGGAGAACGTCGATGCCAAAATTGTGGACATGATTGCAGCTCGTTGCGATCCATCAATCAAGGTCCAAATTCGGCAACAAGAACTCAACAAGTTACCTATCACTATCATTGACGTTGTAGAAGGAACGAACAAACCATACGTTCTGAGCAACAGTGGACTATTTGTCAGAAGAGGGGCTTCAGACAGGCAAATCAAAAGAGCAGAGTTGGATGAGATCTACCGCAAAAAAGAACAACAGACACCTTTCTCGCGTTAATTTAGAAATGCCCGCTGAAGTCTCGCAAACTGTCTGAAAGAGATGCTCATCCATGAACATTGCTTTCCTCGGATGGGGATCACTTGTATGGGATCCACGCAACCTGAGGACGGGTGGGACTTGGAGAAATGATGGTCCGGAATTGCCGATCGAATTTGCTCGAGTTTCGAAAGATGGAAGACTTACACTTGTAATCTGTAGCGGAGCACGAAAAGTAAAGACATTGTGGACACCCGCTGATTGCAGCACTTTAGATGAAGCAGTTAGAAATCTTGCTTGCCGCGAAGACACTGTTAGCGAGAACATAGGATTCATCTCTGTTCCCGACAGAAGGAAAAAAGGCCGTCTGAAGGATTCGGTCCTCAGGATAGAAGCGTGGGCAAAGGAAAAGGGACTGGATGCGGTGGTATGGACAGACCTAAAACCGAAGTTCAAAGAAATATGCAAAACCGAGTTAACATCTGAAAACGCTATTGCGTATTTAAGAAAGCTCGATGACAACTCTCGAAAAAAAGCTGAGATGTATGTCCGCAACACTCCTCAACAAATAAATACTAAAATAAGAGAATCCTTGGAAAAAGAACTTGGATGGACCTGCACCGACGATAATGCCAGAATCCAACGCTGGTCCGATATTAGGGAGCGCGCGCGCTGATTACTTCACGAGCAGTCCATGGAGAACTGGACCAAAGATTGGGGGACTTGATGCTCTTCCAGAAGTTGAACTTGCAAAAGAAGTGTTGACGGTTGAACAGCGCGCTGCTGAGAAAGTATGAGAGCATTCAGTTTCTGTGATAGGCTTAAGGGGCTTCAGTTTCCAGTTGGGCAATTCGTTTTCTATACTCGGCAAGCGGCCATTCGTAGTCTTCAACGACTAAATGTCCATCTTCTATATGTGAAGAAAAAACCGCGATTTGAGGTGCCTCTTCCAGTTTCTTCTTCATGATCTTGGGTGCATAGAGGACAAACTTGTAGTTATCTCTAACAAAACGATTGTCCTCTTCGATGATGTGCCCCAAGCCGTTTTGCCTAAGGTGGTGACGATATTTTTCCAGCGCTATATTCTTGGCTGATACTGAGTCCCACATCTGAGAGAAAAGGCTGATAATGAAGAGTACGAAGGATACCACAAGCAGTGCCAGGTTCAATGAATCTAATGCAAGGTAATTCCACAAGAAAATAATGAGAACTTGAAACGTGCCAATGAGTAACGCAACAACTCTGAACACACGCTCCTAATACTAGGGAAGAATCGTTCTGAACAATATGGATACGTCCAACTTTGTCTGCGCATCAAAGGTCGGAAAAAAGAGAAAAAAGAGAAAGTCCTGTTCACTTGAAGCTAGACGCAAAGATCATCTGATAAATCCTGAAAAGTGCTTATTAGTGAGACAGCAAGATAGGCTTGCGCGCGCGGATTGCGATTTGAGAGCACTAGGATTCGTCACGACGAAGATAACACATATTTCGTGGCCTTCTCACGAAAATAGCGTGAAAAAAGCTTTAGAAAGAGGTGGTGCGGGGGGTGGGATTTGAACCCACGAACCTCTACAGGATAGGCTCCTGAAGCTTTCGCGCCTCTTTTTTGTTTTTTTGGCTCTACGCCTTTGGCCAAGCTTGGCGACCCCCGCCTGGCATGTTATTGGTGCATGTGAAAAGGTTTAAGAGTTACTATAAGCTTTGCATAGGACAGGTGATTTGATTTGCCAACTCACGGTTCACTTTCAAAGGCTGGGAAAGTCAGATCTCAGACTCCCAAGATACAGTCCACTCCCAAGAGAAGCCCGACTCCAAGGTATCGCAACAGACGCAACTTCGAGAAACGCGTGATTCTCCAGAGAAAACCCGGACAAAACTGGGTCTAACCAACTTCTCAAACCTTAATTTATCGTTCGGCAATAATCACTGGTTATGTCAGCTTCGCTTGTGATACTGAACGCCAACATAATCACACTAAACCCTAAACAGCCAAAAGCCACGGCAGTAGCCATTCACAACAGCCGAATAGTCGCCGTAGGCTCCAACGCCGAAATCCGCAAACACATAGCCAAAAGCACAAAGATCATGGACGCCAACAACAAGACCGTCGTCCCAGGCCTCGTCGACTGCCACGTCCACATGACAGAATTCGGCTTCTTCCTCCAAACCCCCGACCTGAGAAACACACGGTCCATAAAAGAAATGCAACAGAAACTCCGGGAACAAGCCTCCAAAACTGGCGGAGAAGGCTGGATTCAGGGAGGAAGATGGGATCAAGAAAAATTCGGCGAAAAGCGGTATCCAACCCGCTGGGACCTGGACGCTGCGGTATCGGACAGACCTGTTTTCTTGGTCCGCGTCTGCGGCCACATCGGCGTCGCGAACACCGAAGCCCTCCGACTGGCGGGCATAACGAAGGAAACCGTCGTCGAGGGTGGAAAGATAGACTTGGATGAAGTCTCCGGCCAGCCGTGCGGAATCATAAGGGGGAACGCCATGCGTCTCATCTGGAAAGTCGTTCCCAAACCAAGTTCAGAAGTTCTGGAAGAAGTCTGCCTCCTGACGTGTAAGAAGGCAGTGGAAGCTGGACTCACCGGTGTTCATTGGCTAGTAGAGACCACAGATGAGATTCGGGCAATAAAGAAGCTCGATTCCGAGGGAAAACTGCCTATAAGAGCCTATCTGGGCGTTCCATTGAAGCTCATAGACAGGCTTGCCAACCTCGGCCTTTCAACCGCAGCCATGGACAGCATGGTCAGAATGGGTTTTGTCAAGCTCTTCGCCGACGGCTCTCTCGGCTCCCGAACCGCAGCCTTGAAAGAACCATACTCCGACGAGCCTGAGTCAACTGGGCTACTGCTTCATTCGAAGAAGCTGTGCCAGCTTGTCCTAGAAGCCCACAAGACCGGGTTTCAAGTGGGCGTGCACGCCATAGGCGACCGCGGCATCGAAAACGTTCTAGACGCTTACGAAGAGGCCTTAAAGCGGTATCCAATGGAGGATCACAGACACAGAATCGAACACTGCTCCGTCCTCAACCCCCAACTCATCAGACGCATGAAAAAGCTGCGCCTCATCGCCTCCGTCCAGCCACACTTCGTAGTATCTGATCCCTGGATCGTCGACCGCGTGGGCAGAAAACGCGCTCGCTGGGTCTACCCCTTCAAAACGCTCGTGAAGAAGGGCGTGGTCGTCGCTTCCGGCTCCGACTGCCCCATCGAGGACATCAGCCCCCTACTCGGCATCTGGGCAGCCGCAGCGAAAAGAAGTCCAGACGAAAGCCTCACCGTGAAGGAGGCTCTGAAGAGCTACACACTGAACGCGGCCTACGCCAGTTTCGACGAAGACAAAAAGGGAACGATTGAAGTCGGAAAGCTGGCGGATTTCACGGTTCTGTCGGACGATTTGTTCAACATTGAACCAAACGTGATCAACAAAGTTGTCGTGGAGATGACCGTCGTTAACGGAAAGGTGGTTTATGCTCGTGAAGACTCTTTCTAGCGCGCGCCAAAAGAAGAAGCCTTTTTCTATCCTTCATGCGCGATCATCGTCAGTGTCTGTCTAACTCTCTCCAATTTCCTTATCTTGTCATGTATTTCCTTAAGCTTGTCCATAGTATCCGCTCTTGTTCTTACAATGATGTCATAGACGCCGTAGAGAGGATAAGCTTCTTCAACTCCCTTAATCTCCTTCAATGTTTTCATCAACTGTGGGTGATATTCTTCTGAATTTATCAACAAATATGCCATAGGCATCCAAATCACCTTTTACTCTTTTCTGAACACTTGGCTTTTAGCTTTTGGGCGCGTGTTAGCTAAAAAGCTTCTAAGACTAGCCAGCCGTCTCTGCACGCGCGGGAACGCCTCCCAGCTGCCTCTTTGTTCTCTGCAAATCTCCTCTTCCGAAGCTCTCCCGCTCTAAAGCCCTTTGGAAACCTCAGCCAAGGGAACGCTCGCTCACCTCCTCGTCTCCACAGATACACGCCAACGAGACGATGACCGGAATGAAAAAGACGCGCGACAGACACGAATTTGTTCAGTTTCAACAAGATTCAAGTTTGATTTCGGGATACTGTTTAACTAGTTGTTCTACATCATCATGGTAAATGACCTAAGTAATTAGGCTCAAAGCAACAAGGAGAAACGGGGAAATGAAGAACAAGCGAAGGTTTAATCAAGAGTCCAAAAAAACCGAGCTCCCAAAGAAATACAGGAAGAACAAAAAGTAGTCGGATACGCCAGTGCTCCGACGACCCGTTCCTTATTGAGCCACACGTGATCAAGAAAGTCGTTGTTGAGATGACCATCGTCGATGAAGAAACGGTATACGCCCGTGAAATCTCTTACTAATTCGCGCGCAAAGCAACATGTCACACTTTCCTATTCTTTCAGCCCAGGCCAAAAGTTTTCCAAATTCTAAAATAGTTATAAAAGGGTTTTGTAGAACGATTTTTTATTAGGCGCGCTCAGTGCGCGCGCCCTCTAATGTGGCAAAAGCACTCTTAACTGATTTTTGAATAGCATGCGCTCTCGTTTGAAATTTTCCCAACGAAGGTTTGCAGTATTCTTGCGGTTCGGATACACTCAAGTTTGGGCGCACAGGTACTTTGAGAAGAGGGAATCAATTACTTCAATTCCGTCGGTCAATTCTCTTGATGTCACTTCCCTTCGTGGTGGTTCGTGGCAGCTAGCATCACAGACATTTAGCACAGACTTGATTTCTCCAATTTCCTTAAGGGTCATCAACTTTGCAGTTTCAATTTTGTCGAGTCGTTCATCCAGACTCAACTCGTAGACTTTAGCGTGACCCCTTTTTCCTATGTGTATTAGCACATCTGCTGTGAAACGTTCAATTGCTTTTCTGAGGTTGTTTCCAGATGTTGCTCTTTCCTCAGTGTTGCCGCCGCAATACTCTTTGGCATTGGCAATGTACGTTTGAAATGGTGCCTGCTTCAAATCGATCCTTGGGCCTTCCTTTGAATCTCCCGAGAATTCATAAAATAGATAATCTTGTCCATAAAACAGGTCAGTGAAGTCTTGGCAGAATCTGGCGTTGTGGCTTAGTACGATGACCTGTTTTTTCATGTGAACTTCATCAATTATCCTTATGAGATTCTTAGCATGGTCTTCATCCATAGATTGAACTGGATCATCAAGGATGACGAAGTCCCAATATGGATTATTCAAGACTCGTTGCGAAAAGTATATGCTAAGACACAAGCAATTCATGTGGGATTCGCTGAAACAACTGACTGGGTTCATGTTTTTTCCGTAGGAAATTGCTTTGAGTTGCATTCTACGGCTCTTGCCTTTTGTCGGGGCAATTTCTGAGAACTGCGTCTTTTCTCTTGGATTCAATTTCATATAGAAGTTTCTGATTTTCTCGTTAAGGTCGGTGAGTAACTGCTTTGACTTTTCTTTCTCAAATTCCTCGATTTTCCCTATCAAGGCCGAGACAGTGTCCAAATTGCTTTCATAGATGCCGACATATTTGATGTCTTGTAAATGGCCAAGCATCTTTCGGAACAGCATTGCCTTGTTCAGTTCTGCTTTTTCTTCAGCGGACAAGCTCGGCGCTTTGGATATTAGTGACGCGCATAACAACTGCGTATCATCTCGCAGTCCAGTCAAAACAGTTTCAATGGTACTTACTGACACTTCAACTTCAGCGAGATTATGTTCGGTTTTCCTTTCGTCAAATTTGGTTCTTCCTTCTGAAATGCTCTTAGCATAGTCAACCAGAGCGGTCAACATGGCCTTCACCGCAGAGCCTGCCTCGTTTAGTTCGTCTATTTGCTTTTCAAGGGAATCTATTCTATTAACTTCGTTTGAATACTCAGCATTACATTGAATTCTTTCTCTGATTTTCTCGAGGGCAATTATATTGACAGACAATAAAATTTTTGCGCAATACTCCTCGATTGATTGCCGTCCTTTCCCTATTGTGGAATTGATGCTTGAAAGCAGCGTTCCTGCTTGCTCATTTTCTTTGATACGGATATCTATTTGATGCCTCTTTTCGGCAGTCAGCGTTTCTTCTAGACAAAACGGGCATGTTGGCTCATGTATTAGATTCTTGCCGATTTCCAAAAATCTGTAGAGCTCGGCGTCAAAAGACCTGAATTGCTTCACCATTGAAAAAAGTTCTTTGACTTCTTCAGTCAGCCTCAAGAGATCCTTTACGACAGATGTTCCTGGAACCATTAACCTACTCATGATTTCAAAGTCTTCGGACTTCTGCGCCAGCTTCTTTAGCTCCTCGTCAACGGTGTTGCCTAGTTCATCGACGGATTTGGTTGCCAGGGAGTAAGTTCCTGTGATTGCCTTAACCAAAAGATCTTCAAAAACCAAAGGACCGAATGGCCGTTTTTCCAGTATTGAGTGCAACTTATCGAGTTCAGCGAAGCCTTTAAGGTCGCTTTCTATTCCGTCGTAGACTTTCTTTGTAGATACATATAGACTCTCAGCTTTTTTGGAGCTTACAAGCTCTTGCAAGTCGGTACGAAGTTCGCTCAAGATGCCCAAACCGAGTATCTTGCTGGTTTCCTCCCAACGATCTTTTGGATCAGTTTCAACATAATGTTTCACCTCGATTTGTGAAAGAACTGGTTTAAAGACATCAGCGAAACTTATTCCAAGGGAAGAAAAATCATCAACTTCCTTCCCATCGATATAATATTCCTTTTTTTCAGGACTAACCAATTTCTTTTTCAGCTTTGTTTCCTTGCCGTGAATTTCAGCAAGAAGCTCTACATAGGTTTCTTCGTTTTTCTCACAGTGAAGATTGCGCAAGAAGTCTCCTGAGTATTCACTCTTGCACGCTGATTTCTTCTTTCGCGATATTTCATCAAAAAAGAGCCATTCAATAGCTTCAACTAGACTCGATTTTCCAGAGCCGTTCCTCCCCCTTACAAGAACTAGGTTTCTGTCTAGATTCATGGTTTGTTTGTCCTTGAACCCTCTGAACCCGCATACAGTTATGTCCTTAAGTCTCACTCAAATCAGCCTTCACAAGTTCATCAAAACTTTCAGAAAGTCCACTTGCTCTCTTTCTCGTGTATGAATGAACATATCTCTTGTGCGTTGGGCTTTTCAGGTTCTTTGATAGTTCTTCTAGAAGAGTTTCTTCGCCCATATCTCACTATATCCGCAATAATGTCTTATTACATTTTTCCATCCCGATGAATAACTTGCCGAGTTGCACGGCGAAGGCGACGGATCCCATTCCTGCCCGCACGCTAAGTTGAACGAAAAGCTGTGTCAGCATAGTCTTCGTATTGTGTTTAACTATTCTCATGTATTCATCGTACTGCCGGTTCTCTTTATTACCCAGATGCAGATCAATGGTCTTAGCATACAGTTTTACGGTAGTAGGTTTGTCTTCGATTAGGTTTCTTAGGAGGGTTAGAGGGGTCGAGATTAATGTGCTTTCTTCAGATTTGGGGTAGACAAGAAGAACGATTTGCAGTTTGGCAATGCTAAACTGTAGGCTATTATTTGATAGTAGTCGGCGTTTGATTTATCCCTCTTGTATTTGGCATCTATTATGAGTGGATATTCTTCGTTGACTGTCTTGACCACTATGTCAGGTATGATTCGTATTTTTCCTTCTTTTACAAGGGAATTGAAGCGAGATTGCTTTTCAATTTGATAGCCCTTAAAATCTGGGTCTTCGGTAACTATTTCTTGAATTATCTCCGTCATGAAATCTTGGTATACCTTATTCATATTGACAATAAAATTAAACCCTCGTGATCGCCCCTTATGGACGCTACGGATGAATCTTTCCTCAAGAATTAATTTCGAAAGCTTGATTATTTCTTCATAATTTTGGTTGAGTCGATTAAACTTGACCCGATCATGTTGGTTCTCCATAATCAAATAGCGTATTGGCATCGAACTGTTTGCTTCCTGAGAAGTAAACAAAAAGTCCCTCAATTTCACTCATCAAAGGGGCATAGATTTTCTCCACATTCTCCAAGTTCCAGTCTCTTACATTGGTAAGAACTGCTAGGAGAAAAGACGGCAAGAATCCTGCAACGATGCCAATAGTTAGACCTTCGATGGTCTGATTCCATTCAGTTGAGGCCGCCAGTATTAATGATATCACAAGGAGCGAGCCCCACAAACCGACAACTTTCCAAAGATAACCCAAACACGACCCTCAATAAAGAGAGCTTTATTCTGGTTACTTTAAGTTTTAGTGCCAGAAGGTGTGTTGCTGGCCAAGGTGATTATAGATGAGTTGACTCAGAGCCAAGTGCTTCCTCCCGTTAGTTAGTCTTCGTCCCATTCCGGGTGCGTTGTCAATGTTAGGAAACGTTATAATTCAATCAAGCGGTAGGTAATCACAGGATGTCAAGAACAAAACGTGTGCTTGCCAAGCTAATAGTAGTTGCGGTCGTAGGTCTTGCAATTTTTCTGCTTTCTTACTTTGCAGGTTTTGGACTGTTAATTTCCATCACGATAAGTTCGTTGTCATTTCCTTTTGTTCTTGCTGCGCTTTTCCCGAGCAAGGCCTTCAATTTCTTTGAAAGGCATCTCCAGGCCATATCTATAGCATTTATTATTGCGCTACCTGGTGTGTTGACAGTTCTCCTCGGGGGCTTTCTGGGAGTATTATTACTCTACTACGTTCCTATTCTATTCATATTAGCTGCGCCGCTCCTCGCCTTGATATTGACCGAAGTGGGCGTCATACTGATCTACCGGGTGATGATTCACGAGGTCGTTAAGGAGGAAAGATGCCCAGTATTTATCCTTCGGACGCGAAAAATGCTCAATAGGATCGCAATTTGTATATTTGCTGCGTTCCTCTCGCTTCCATTTCTAATCTATCTCCTTGGCTACCTTGGCGTGAAACAACCAATACTCCCTCTCTTGTACCTCTACGCTTTTGTCTTTTGGTCCTATTTCTTTCTCTTGCCGATCTCGTTAGGCATAGTCAACAATTATAAGCAGGTCAAACTGGGCCTGAGAGCCGCAATCGGGGGTTTTGAAAAACTCACCCAGTATTCAACGCCTGTTGAGAAAAGCAAAACCCTGTCTGATTTGGTGTGGTTAATGGACAGTCTGCGTGTCTACAGCAAGCTTATGTCTTCTCAACCTAATCGTCCAGTCTTAACGAACGTAAAAGTATATTACGACGCAGCCGTCGTAGCGGTTCTGAGTGGCACGCGAAAAGACCAAAGAAGAACATTGGAAGCTCTGAAGGACATGCTTGAGGCATTAGGAAAGAAAAAAAGCGAAGTCAACTTCAAGGAATTTTTGTTCGCCCTTATTCGGATGACAAAAACTGAACGCGTGACATCGAACGATGTTGAAGCAGCGACGAAGACTGAATCCAGGACTGAATGGATAAAAGAGCGTTCCAAATCTATCGTAAAATACGTGGTCCCAGTCGTTAGCGTGGTTGTGCAGATTCTCGCCGCTTTATGGGCTAAAGGATGAGTGCAATCCCCTTGCAAGCTATGAGGAGCGCTTTTCGCAGAAAGGACAAGGTTATGGTTCAATTTGCGAACGAAGTGAGTGCGCGCGTTGCAAAGTAACTTTGTCACATACCGTCTTGCAACGAGAACTATGGTCTTTGGTTCGAATCATGGTCGGGATACTTAGGCACAGTCAGCTTTTGTTTCACACACTTAGGAATTTCGAGTTCTTTTATTAATAGCCACGGAACTCTTACCTGCCGCTGTTTGATATTGATGTCTAAGATGCCAGAGTCCTGACCGGAGTTTTCTATTCTGAAATCTTGGCTTGAAACCATTTCTTTTAGTTCAAGGAACGAGATTAATGTGGTTCCCATGAGCTCTTCGAATTGTATTGCGATATTCGTGACGAGAAATGGAAGGATGAAAACTGGTTTTGTTTTGTCAACCCCAAGTGCAGTGCCTAAGTCCTTTCCGACATAACTTTCGAATCTGCTTGGATTGTTCTTTATCCACATTGCTCTGTAAAAATGCTCAAGACAGAATCGTCTAAAATGTTTGAGTTTGTGGCGGTCGAGTGCTTTGTCTTTTATCTCTTTACACTCAATGACGAGCAAGCAGTTGTTTTTGCTTGATATTACGTCTATATCTGTTTTTTTCTTCTGTTCTCCCCATAGACCATGAGCAACTTCAAGCGGGATTGTTGGTTCGTTAATCTCAACTCTGTTTGGAATCGTGTGCAGTCCTTGCTCTATCATAACACGCCTACATGCTTGCTCAAAGGCATCACCTTTGAAATCATTATTCAGTAATTCTCCAAAACATTCTTCTAGTAAAATCCGTCTCGAACCAGTAAGCCTTCTGAAACTCGTGAATATGTAGTCATCGACTGCAATGAAACCGAGAAATGAACTTTTGAACTTTCCTTTGAGGAGCTGAATTGTTTTTGTAATATTAGCGAGGCCAAAGCAACCAAGTTCCCTCTCTCTAATGAGTTCGGAGTATTTCCAAATTCCTATCGTATGGATGTTTTGTAGCACAGATATGTAATTTCCGAGGTTATTTCAAAAAAAATCTGAAAGTCAATTCCGAAGGATTGCTTGAATGTGTAAGAATAATTCTTGATGGAACTGTAAGACTTGTAGATCTCTTTGTCTTCTCTTCTCAAGATCTCCAAATTTTCTTTACCCTTACCCATATCGACTATTTTGAAATTCTCGGCTGCAGTTTCTCTGAAAAATGAGTTCCAATCAAAGACTGTTGCACTATTCTCTATTATCCTTGGCGTAATACCTTCTCTTTCAAGTATCGATTCCACGGCACTCCCATCAGGCAGAGTGATCTTTCTCAAACCAGTTGTATCATCAAATTCAACTGTAGTTCCCTCAGGTGCCCCACGGAGCATTGTTTCCAAGAGGCCCTGTTTGTAACAAAGATCTCTTAGTTCGAGAATTGCTTTCATTCTCTTTTCAACAGACTTGTGTTCGCCTCCTTTGATGACGATGAAAAACCATCCTGGAATTCGATTTAAGAAATAGCGGGGTTTTTTAATCACCCAATCTTTTTCACCGATTTCTCCTTCCTTACCTAGGCCTATTAGGTAATCATCGACATTTTGTTGGAGGGTGATTCCGAACATAAATTGGGGAAGTTGACGAATTTTCAGTGGTACGAAGGAATCGTTTTTGATAACAGTGTTAAGAATAGTGTTTACTACGTTGTACCATTCGGCCATGAACTGAAACATTGAAAGAACAAAATCTTCATGTTCCTCTTTTTCTAAACCATTCGTCAGGTTGAACTTGAGGAACTTTATCTCCAAATTGTTAATTGCATCTTCGAGGCAGAGCAATAGCAGTATTGTGTCAATATGATTGTTTTTTGAATACTCCGCTTTGAGTTGGTTATTGACTTTTTCTAGCTGTCTACCTGCCTCAGCCTTGTTCGATGCCTTAAAATTGCTCAACTTGACTTCTCTCTTTGAGCTTAATGTGAAGGTCAGTCATGCTAAAAGCTTCTGGTGAATCGCAATTAGCGTGCGACAATGCTGAAACACCTTAAGTTCCAGAATTCATTATCCTAATCAATTCTTCAGCGCGCTGCCTTAGGCGTCTTGCTTTCGTCAGCAATATCCGTTTGTTGCTCCAGACAGAACAAGCACAAAAGAAGCACCATACAGTCACGACACCAAACACTAGAGTAGCGCGCGTGCTGTGAGAATAAAATACTTTTGGTTCACGTTGCAAAAACTTGGCGTTAACGCGCGTTAACGCATTCTCGCGAATAGTTCATTGTGCTAACGCGAAAAGGAGCTTAATTCGCAAAGAACTGGTCACAAAAACAGAGTGTCACAAAAACTCAAAAAAGCATGTTGCGTCAATTGTCTTTTTGTGAATTCCTAGAAAAAATGAATTGTTACGAATTGTTACAGCAAAATTGTTACAAAAGCATGGACTTTCACGTTAATCCTCGTTTAGCGCGCTCGAACTTCGATGATGGATGTGTCCTTCGGGTTCTCGCTGTCATGGCCAACATGCGCATGATTGGATTAGGGATAGAATTGGGTCAGATTCTGAGAAACGGTTTAATATTCCATTCTTCTTGGGAAGAGACTGCAACCATGGAAAGGAGGATTGTAAATGGAATTACCTCAAAAACCAAAAGTGTCGCGCTTAACCACAGCTTTGATCGCAGCAGTCATCATCTGTCTGTTGGCAGGGGGAACACTCGGCTACGCGATAAGCAGCTTCACCCTTTCGAACCAAAACAATGATCTCCAGAGTCGCATTTCAGCTCTCGAAAACCAGGTTTCAACTCTCGAAAACAACGTTTCGACTCTACAATCAGCGACGAACGTTTCGACTCAAGTCATTAATCTTCAGAGCCGCTTGTCGGTTCTCGAAAACCAGGTTTCGGCTCTACAATCAACGGCGAACGTTTCGAGCCAGATCAGTGATCTCCAGAGTCGCATTTCGGTTCTCGAAGAGCAGGTTTCAAATCTCCAATCAACGATCAACTCATTCACACAAAACGTCACCTACCAGAACATCACCTATTTTCTAGGAGAGAATTTCTCACTGTCTCAGTTGTATGAGCAGATCAAAAGCTCTGTAGTCGTGGTTCAAGGAATAATAGTTCAGTACGACTTCTTCGGGCAGCCTTACTACGCAGAAGTGCAAGGCTCGGGGTTTGTCTCTAACCTGACGGGGCAGTTTGTGATAGTCACGAACTACCACGTTGTTGACGGCGCAACCAACATCACCGTCACATTTATTGACGGAGACGCCTACTCAGCCACTGTAACTGGTTCAGATCCCTACGCAGATCTCGCGGTGCTTTCTGCAAACGCGCCACAGCATGAGTACGTGCCACTGACAATCACAAGCTCGTCAACTCTGAGAGTCGGTGACCCAGTGCTTGCCGTCGGCAATCCTTACGGGCTGGCAGGATCTGTGACCTCAGGAATAGTCAGCGCTCTGGGCAGAACGATTACGGAGAGCACGGCGGGCGCTTATGCTATAGCTGATTGCATACAGACGACGACACCCATAAACGCAGGCAACTCTGGAGGACCTCTTCTGAACTATCTAGGTGAAGTCGTAGGCATAACCGCCGCCATCGTAAGCAACTCCCAAGGGCTGGGCTTCGCGATTCCTTCAAGTTCGATACTGCGAGAGATCGCATCTTTGATCACAAACGGCTCATACAACAACCATTCTTGGTTGGGAGCGTCCGGAACAGACATGACGTTGGGCATTGCACAAGCGATGAACACAAGCGTCACCTACGGTTGGCTGATCGCTCAGGTCACAAGCCAAGGACCAGCGGACAAAGCCGGTTTGCGAGCCGGCACAACTCAAGTCCAAGTTGATGGGACATCGGTGACGATAGGAGGCGACATTATACTAGCCCTCAACGGCACGAGAATCAGGAACTCGGATGACCTTTCAACTTACGTCGAAGAATACACTCTACCAGGCCAAACAATTAGTGTTGCAGTAGTAAGAAACAACGCGACTCTGACATTGCCGCTCACGCTGGGAACCAGACCGCCACCAACGTAGCGGCCTCTAAGCAGGCTATCACGAGGAACAGTAAGCCGCATCATAGTGCATACTGTGACCGTCGTGCGCCGTGGCCAAAGTGAGGAGAAAATAGTCAGATCATCAGCGAATCCGCACATCTTTTTTCTTGTCGAGCAAATCTGTGATTTCGTCGAATTCTCCCGTATAGTCCTTATGCTCCTTAACAAGTCTCCTCAATCTGTTCTGGTTGAAACTTCCAGTGTATATTCCAAACACAAAAACGGCGAGTAGCGCCCAGAAAAAGAAACTAGAAAACACGTTCAAACCGTCTGTGTAGATTTCAGCGACGAGGGGAATCAATGCTCCAACAGATGTAGAATACCCGCTAATCATCCCTATGAGGGCTCCCCTAAGATCATCCCTATTATCGTTTATACTCTTGGCCAAACTGGCTTTTCTTTGCCACAGGTTTGAAGTATCACTATAGTCTACAGCGCTAGCCAGTTCGTCAAAGGCTTCAATCAAATTTCCTGAACTGCGTACGAATGCACTGTTCACTTTTTGATGATACAGCTCTCTGCTCTCCAGATACCGCTTCTTAAGTGCTATGTTGTCCACATAGGGAGTCCTCCTCTCTCGCCAGGCGTACCTAACATTCTCCAAGAAGCCCTTCATTCCGTCTTCAAGCTTGGCCATATTCCCTCTGAGTTTTTATTCATAAGAGAATCGCTATTTAAACATGATAAGCGCGCTACAAGAGACGCTTCAAAGAAAAGGGTCAACCGCCTCCGCTGCCTGTTTAGATTCGATGACTGGAACTATCTCAAAGTCAACCAAGTCCTGCCATTGAATCACCCACTTCTGGAACAAGCTTGCATCATCACAATTCCATAAGTTGGAAGCAACGGTTACAATTAGCCTCCACCCAACTTCCAACGTATTTCAACCCTTCAGGCAGTATTCTACCCTCTTCTCGAACTCTCTGATAAACTGCTTTTGCATCCTTGAATCGCTCAATCACCATAAACAGCATCCTGTGTCCCTCACAGCCTTGGTCAACCCTTTCACAGTTTTCAACCCATCTACTTTCATTAATGTTTCGCCCTGCAAAGATTCGCCCCACTCCCCACCAACGCGCGCTACGCCTTTCCCTTGCAAACGCCGTCCATTATCCATTCTGATTTGACACTAATTACTCTGACTAAACAAGCTTCTTATAACGCGAGGCGTCAGACTTGGGTATGCAAACCAAAATCGCATATTTGTTCATGGGAAAGAATACAAGGCTACAAGCAAGATTGCGGAAGCAGCAGAGGGGCAAGCCGATACATGAACTGAGTTCACTTCTCCATCGCAAGCTCCTGAAGATTGTCTGCAGCGTGGTTTGGGATATTCGTTTGATGAAGACGTCAATACTGATAACCAAAACGCCATTAACGACGCTCAAATGTCTGTCTCGCAACTACATTGGCCGCTCGCCTGTCAACAGTGTCTTCATTCACAACGCGAACGCGAGAATGCTCAGGGCAGCCAAGCATATCACAGATGGTTTTTCTCGGCTTTTGGAAGAGTTTGCACATGAACGCGGCTGACACGAATCTTTGAATGTTGGAAGACAACACTGGAGTTTCTGCCAAGACCGGTCAGTTGCACACAAACTATCCTGTTCATAGATAGCGCGCGCTAAGAGTATTAAGTGGCCATGCAGTTATCCGTAGCTTATGCAACTTGGAAAAGTGTTTCGAAAATTCTCCGCCAGAGACGGACGAGAAGTGATTCTGAGAACACCCAAATGGGAAGACCTAGATGACCTTATGGAACTCATCAACTCACTTGTAGACGAGAAAGCAGAGATTGCGCGCACTGACAAAGTTACCAGAGAGGATGAAGTTGAATGGTTGCCCAAAGTGCTCGCAAGTCTGGAGAAAGATGAGCTTTTTTTCCTAGTTGCAGAAGTAGACAGAAAGGTTGTCGCCTCATCCGACATTCACATTCTAAACGGTAACGAGAAACATGTCGGTGTCCTAGGCATAGTCCTCAAGAGTGGCTTCAGGGATTTGGGCATCGGGACGGAGATGATGAAGACATTGGTAGAGCAGGCTATGGCTTTGGGTTTGAAGGTTTTGACGTTGCAGGCTTTCGCCACGAATAAGCGAGCGGTTCATGTCTACGAGAAAGTGGGTTTTGTTCAAACTGGCAGGGTTCCCAAGAAGCACTTCAAAGATGGTCAATACGTAGATGAAGTAATAATGACAAAGTTGATCGAGTGAGCGCCCGCACGATTGGTTTGGGTTTGAGGCCAAGTTTCCTCCCGGTTTCTCAAGTTGTCTTTGTCAACATCCTTCAAAATCCATTCTCCTCTACAGTCACAAGCGAGACTTAGCCTATTTCAATCTTTGGGAATGGTTCAGGAGGAGGGGGTGAAACTCATCCAGACCAGAAAATTGTCTATTGTCAGGGCGCGCGCTGTAACGATTCTCCATGCTTTCCCGGCTCTCAACAGAAGCATGCCAGAAGAACATGACTTCGTTCTGCATTACTGATTTCTGCTAAGGATTGCAGGTTCATAAACGCTTTATCAAAAAAAATCAGCATTAACACGCAGGCTCCCACGTTCGATACTGGAGCTGAATTTGGAACAGCAACAACCAGGAGCATATTCGCTTGATTATCAAAAACAGTTCACGGTATCCCTCCGACAAAGTTGAAGACCTCGTCAAATTCGCCCTCAGAAACTCGCCACATTCCGATAGACTAGAAGTTCAAGTGGGAAGGAGCAAACACGCATTCTACGGACGTATCTTCACAAGCGCAGAGAATTGTACATGCGGATGCAACGGCCAACGCTTCCTAATCGTAGTCCGAATAGGCAGCAAGAAACACTTCCCATACCTCTCCATCTATCCAAACAACAAACGGTGCCAGAAGTACGCGGTAATGTTGAACAACTGGAAAGAAGCACTAGTGAAAGTCACAGCGCATGAAGGAATGCACCTGCGACAGCTGACAGAAAAGAAACCCATGTGGGAACACCAAGCAGAGAAACACGCAAAAATCCTCCTCGCCAAATATCGAACCACCTTTGCAGACTAGCAAACGTATTCAAACCTAAATTCCTACAGCATCCAACCTTGTCCGACCAACGCCCGCAAATCCAAGCGCACGGCAATCACAATATTCCGCTTTTTGATATATATCGGAAATTGAAAGAAGCGCTTTATTGAGATTTACGATATAAAACTGTAAGGGTACAGGGCGTCATGGGTATGAATAAGCGGAAAAAGGTTAAACTGCTCGAAGCTCAAGATGCTGAAAGCATACAGCTTCGCTGGAAAATTAGAAGGCAAGTTCAACAGGAACTCCTGCAAAAGAAGTTAATGCAATGTTTCTCAAGTCCAAGTGAAGGGGATGCATGCATCAAACGATATCCTGAAGCCATGCAACCAATGATTAGGGATTTCATGCGAAAAGCAGATGAGCAAACGAGGCTTTAAAGCACATAGCAAGCGCGACGTTTTCCTTAACCATTTACAAGCTTCTATTTCAGGCGGATTTCAACCCCGTCTCCATCCTGCAGTGTGAATGTTGCGCCGACTTTTTGCGGACTGAACGCGAGACGTTTGGACCACACTCTTGCATACTTAAAGTTTTCTTTGAAGTCGCTGTGAATGCTCTTAGCCAAGTCGTAGACCGACGAATCCTTCCTTAGGATGAACGGGTTCCTCGAAAAGCCTCTCTCCTTCGGTTCCTTCGTGTAGACACGCATCAGGTTCAACGCCTTAAACAGAGTCTCACCCAGCTTCTCTAAGCCGATTCTGCGGTAGCACGAGACCGCGAGGATCGGAAGCTTGCCGCGAACATAGGTTTTGAGCAGCTTCAGGTTCCTCTCAGCACCCTTCACGTCAGCCTTGTTCGCAACAATCACCGCAGGCTTGTAAATCGTGTTCTCAAACACGGCCTCCTCAACCTCCTCCAACGTGGCGTCTCCCGAGATCCTCACAAACGCGTCCGTGACATGGTAGGTCTTGAGCAGATCTTCAACATCCTTGAACGTGCAATCAACCAGTCTTCCGAAAACGACTATCCGCAGGCCCGCACCCATGTACTTCCTCTCTATATCCACCCGCGCACGCGGCTGGCTCACCAATATCCGCGCCTTCTCCATCTCCCCCAAAACCAGAGACAACCCATCAACAGGGTTCTGCGACAAATCGACAATGATGATTAGACCGTCAGCGTTCCGGGCTATCCCCAAGGTTTGCAGTCCCCATGTTCTCCCGTCCGCTGAGCCCTCCATCAACGCCGGGGCCTCAATCAACTGGAACTGAATGTCCTGGTAATTCATTATCCCGGGCACAGGCACTCTCGTCGTGTACGGGATCGGTGACACTTCAACCTTAGCGTTCGTGACGGCGGCAAGCAAACTGCTCTTTCCCGCCTTCGTCAGGCTTATGAGGGCTACTTGTGCCGCGCCCTCCTTCTCAATGAAAAACTTCGGCCCACTCCTAGCCGTCGACGCCTTCTTCCTCTTCTTCTCCTCAATCTCCTTCCGCAAGTTCGTAATCTGCTTCTTAGTCTGAACCACCAATTTCGACGTGCCATGATGCCTCGGGACCAAGCTCAGAAACTCTTCCAGCAGGCGAAGCTTCTCACGCGGCTCCTTCGTCGCCTCAACCTCTTCCCACTTGTTCTTCGCGTCAGGAGGCAAATTCGTCGGCATAGCCCGCGCATCCAAACAATAATCTCAAGGCTCAACGCTAATATCTGTTTCCGAACAGCATGGACTTTACACTTTTTCTCGCTGTCACAAAGGCTTCAAAATGGTATAGACCTCTCGTGCGCTGCACATACTACCATCATCAACTTCTTAAGTTGACAATTCCATTATTTGCTTCATTCAAAGGTAGAGGAAAGCGCGGAATGAAAGAGACTGAGTTGAAGCTGGTTTCTGAGCTTATGAAGAACTGCAGAAGAAGCGATAGGGAACTCGCGAAAGCTATCGGAGTCTCTCAGCCCACCGTCAGCAGGATGATCACGAAATTGGAGAAGGAGGGTTTTCTCAAAGAATACACTGTCATACCAGACTTTCAGAAGCTTGGATACAGTCTGGTAGCCATAACGCTTGGCAACGTGAAGGAAGAGTTTCGGAAGCCGGAAATGCTAGACGAGGCGAGAAGAAAATTCGTGGAAAGTTTCGATCATGCGGCTTTTGAGGTAATTCTGGATGAGAGAGGAACGGGAATGGGATACGACGGGATCATAGTTTCTTTCCACAGAAGCTACTCGGAATATGCTGACTTTAAAAGATGGATAGCGCAGATGCCCTTCATCAACGCGCGCAGGCTTGACAGTTTTCTACTGGATCTCACCGACAAAGTGCACCACCGCTATCTCACTTTCTCATATCTGGCCAAGCACTTACTGCAACCTCAAAACAGAGCCTAAAACTAATCACGCACGACACAGACCACGCTCCATAACAAAAGAACGTGCGTTTATGCTTGCGCTAGGTTTCTCATGGTCTATTTTGATGGTCAACTTATCATGTCAACCTATACAATAGGCGCCCTCGCTGAACATGAATTGCACGTATGGCGGGAAAGGTTTAAGGTTATCCTGATAGTTTTGCTCTAATCTAACAGTGAGGAATTTGGACTCGAATCTCGTGGGAGAGTCAGCTGCGATTCTCACCTCATGCTTCTGGACGTTCAGCTCTATCCTTTTCACGTCGGCTGGCAGAAGGTTTGGTTCAATCAGTGTCAATGCGTATCGCACTATAATGGCTATTGGGCTTCTGGCTTGTACGCATGTCGTTTTGCTGGGTACTCTACTGCCTCTTGCAAGCAGCGGGCAATGGTTCTGGATGGGTTTGAGCGGCATCGTTGGGCTTGGCATTGGTGATTTCGGGTTGTTTGCAGCGTACGTTACCATCGGTCCCCGACGTTCAGTCCTCATACAGGCCTCAGCCCCAATATTTGCATCATTAGCCGCGTACTTCATGCTGGGAGAGCCGTTGTCGACAGTGGCGGCACTTGGGATAGCAGTCACATTGTTAGGCATTATCGTGGTCATACTCGAAAGGGAAGAGACGCCGGAAGAGAAGTCGGAAGAGAGGCTTGCAGCGAAGAAGCGGAAGACTTGGGGGGTGTGCTTCGGTTTGGTTTCAGCGATGGGTCAAGGGTTCGGCGTTGTTCTCTCCAAGAAGGGAATGTATCTTGGCGTGAGCGTGGCGATGAATCCGCTGTCCGCAGCGTTGATACGGATGATGCTGGCAGGCGTTTTCGTGTGGACATGTGCTCTCTTCGCAGGAAAACTGCCGGAACTGCACCGGGCTATGAAGGACAAAGAGGGAATCAAGTACACGGCTGCGGGTGCACTGGTTGGCCCGTTCGTTGGCATGACACTCTCCATGGTCGCTGTAGCCGACACTCAAGCAGGCATCGCGCAGACACTGATGTCCCTGATGCCCGTCCTCATCATCCCAGTGATATGGATAATCTACAGAGAAAGAACCAGCGGGCGCGGCATACTAGGCGCTATCGTTGCCATCATCGGAGTTGCCATTCTATTCCTAACCTGAAACCACAGCACGCGCGGCTTGCCACTCTGATGGCAACTCACTCGTAGAAAGCCTACGAGCAGAAGAACTAGTGAATCTTGATGTTTGCACCGAGAATTGATGCCATTGTTTTTTGTGGAAGGCCTGGAGCATTTTGATAAGTCATCGTAAACTTTCTCGCTGTGCCCAATAAACAGCACTATGACCTGTTTTTCGGCCAGGTCCATTTCGAAGATAGTTCAAACAACGCGGACGTCAAAGACTCTTTAGTCAGTTTTTGTTTACGAAAAGCCTTTTCTCGCTGTTTCTAACCGTTGTTCACTGGAGGATTGCTATGGCTGGGTTTGAGAAGGAAACAAACTCCACCGTTTTTGCGGCTTTGAAGCATCCGATTAGGCGAAAAATACTGCGGGTCCTTTCTGAGGGCTCCCGAAGTTTTACAGACATGCAGAATTCTTTCAACGTTAATAGTCCTGTTCTGACGTATCATCTTGAAGCCCTGAGAGACCTGATTTCTAGGACTGAAGACGGAAAATACAGACTATCCGCAACGGGCGAAGGTGCCATAGCACTGATGGAAAGAGTGGAAGAGGCTCCAAAAACAACGTCAAGAACCGTCTCACCAACTAGGCGCAGGCGTGTCCTGAGTCTCTTCCAGTTAACAACCACAATCTTAGCTATAACTTTGCTGATAAGCGGATGGTACCTGGCATCTGTCTCAGAAATACGGACTTCCTACAGTCTGCCATACGAATCTTTTTCACGCAGAACTCCCCCAACAATCAACGGAGTAATCTACGACACCTGCATCACCACCCTCGTCCCTCCCACAGAAGAACTGGTCACCAACGGGTCACCCTCATTTCTGTAAGAATCAAACACATTGAAAAAGTTTCACAAGGAATCTGCAACATCAGCCTAAGATACACAGAATACTCACACATGGAAGACAGATACGTTCCCAAAGAACAAAATTACACAGCAGGACAGTTTCTGCCCTCAGAAACCAGCGATGGACTCATCTTCTCAGGCTTCATATCATTACCAGCAACCATAGGACTGGAAAAAGCGAACAACCCTTACCCAAGGACATCGTAATCTCGGTGCTCACTAACACATCCGACCCCAACCCGGCGTTGCTGCTAAGCGTTGAAGCACCCATATACGGCTCGCACGCGGAAACACAGCCTTACAGAAACCAAGGCTTCCTATGCATCTCCACAGGCACCATGATTCTCACTGCAACGCTCACATCATCAGTCCTCCTCACGATAGACGAACACAGACACCACAGCACACACGACCGTTCCTAAACCCGTTCGTCGAGGCAGCCTGCGCCCCTGGCTCCACCCAGTCCACGGACATCGGCGTCTCCTGAGAAACCCCAAGCACCCTCCTCAGAGCGTTACCCAACCCCATCACACTTGAAAAAACAAACCCAAGAACAACAACACACCCGCCACACCGCACGTCCGTTTGAGTCTCAATAAAATCACGGATTGAGTACTCAAACACAAGGACCCAAACCCCAACACCACCAATCCACCCCATTGAACAAGGAAACGCACACGCAAAGCGCATGCCAACGACAGAAGCTCAGCTCAACTTACAACAGAATTGCACGGGGTAGCTACGAAAAAAGGGAGAAAATGAAGCTATGGCCCTTTCTTAGTTATCTCCTTTATGATGCCTGCGGCCACGGTTGTGCCCATGTCTCTGACGGCGAAGCGGCCCAGCTCCTCAAACTCCGCGAAGGTTTCGACGGCAATCGGGTGCAGAGGCTCCATCCGCACGACGGCAGCGTCTCCAGTCTTCAGGAAAGTCGGTTTTTCCTCAGTGACCTGTCCCGAGCGCGGATCAAGTTTTCGTATCAGCTCCGTGAACCGGCACGCCACCTGTCCGGTGTGGTAGTGCAGGACGGGCGTGTAGCCGGCTGCAACGGCTGTGGGGTGGTAGATGACGATGATTTGTCCGATGAACTCTTTGGCAACCGTCGGCGGGTTGTTGACGTGTCCGGCGACGTCTCCGCGGTGGATGTCGGTTTTGGCTACGCCGCGTATGTTGAAGCCTATGTTGTCGCCCGGTTCAGCCTTCGGAATGCGTTCATGATGCATCTCCAGTGATTTGACCTCGCCCTGCTTGTTGGTCGGCATGAAAATGACCACGTCGTTCTCTTTGATGACGCCGGTTTCCACTCTGCCGACGGGGACGGTGCCCACGCCTGTTATGCTGTAAACGTCCTGGATCGGAACGCGCAAGGGTTTGCCCGTGGGTTTGGGAGGCACTTCGAACGTGTCCAGAGCTTCAATCAGGGTTGGACCCTTGTACCATGGCATGTGTTCGCTGGGTTTGACGAGGTTGTCGCCGGTCCAGCCGCTTGTGGGTACGAACGGAATTTTTTCAAGTTTGAAGCCCACCATCTTGAGCATTCGACCAACTTCGTTCTTGATTTCGTTGTACCGTTCTTCACTCCAGTTCACCGAAACATCGTCCATCTTGTTGACGGCTACGATGACCTGGCGGACGCCCAGTGTGAAAGCTAGGAACGCGTGTTCACGTGTTTGGCCGCCGGGGCCGATGCCAGCTTCGAACTCTCCTCTCCTGCTGGAGCAGAAGAGTATGGCGCCGTCGGCTTGGCTTGCCCCTGTGATCATGTTTTTGACGAAGTCTCTGTGTCCGGGTGCGTCTATGACGGTGAAGTAGAACTTCTTGGTCTCGAACTTTAGGAATCTGAGGTCGATGGTGACGCCTCTTTCGCGTTCTTCTTTGAGGTTGTCGAGGACCCATGCGAACTTGAAGCTTTCTTTTCCGGCTTTCTTGGCTTCTTCCTCGAAGGTTTTGATTGTTCTTTCGTCGACGGCTCCTGCGAGGTAGAGCAGGTGGCCTGTGGTGGTTGATTTGCCGTGGTCTACGTGTCCCATGATGACTAGGTTCAGGTGTGGCTTAGCTGCTTTGCTCACTTTCTTTTTTTCCTCCTGTTCTTCAAGTATTTCCTCTAAATTTTAGTGAATTCGTTTATTCAACTGTTTAAAGGGTTATTTTAAGTTTATGATGTTGACTCTGCGCTTGTGACACGGGTGTAACGCGTTTGCGGGGCGCTTGTTCGGGGCCTGTGGGAGTCTTTGGGATCTTGCGGAGTTCGTGTTGGCGTGTGAGCCCTTGTGTTTGAGTACTCAATCCGTGATTTCTTTTTGAGGCTCAAACGGTTGTTGTGACGTTTTTGGGAATTCAGATGGGGGATTCATAAGCGATTAATATTGTTGTGCGGGGAATTAGTACGGTCATCGTGGCGTTGGATGTTGCGTAGGGGTCGGTTGGTTGCGTGTAGGTGAGAATCAGGGTCCTTGTGAGTCTTGCGCACGGGCGAAGGCTGGGAGCGGGAGGAAGGGGCGGAAGAAGTGCGTCTCGTCTGGCGTTGGCTCGTGTGGGGAGGTTGGGGCTGAGCGGAGGCATTATGAGGAGAGGCTTTCCGCTTTGAATTCTTGCGGTTGGAGGTTGAGTGCGGCCAAGAGGCTGGATGAGGTTTATGAGTTGACGTTGGATGCTATGGAGCGTACTCTGGGTTTCGAGCATGCTTCTTTTGTGACGGTGGACGGTGACAGGCTCAGGTTTGTTTCTCAGCGCGGGTACACTACACGTCTCGGTTATGAGTTGCCTCTGGACGGGACGAAAGGTGGAATAACGGTGAGGGCGGTGCAGATGCGCAAGTCCGTCCTCGTGCCCGACGTCACGAAGGACAAGGCTTATCACAGAGGTAATCCTGCGGCGCCGCCAGCGCGTTCGGAGCTCGTGGTTCCCGTCATTGCTGAAGGCGAAGTGCTGGGTGTTCTGAACGTGGAGAGTGAAGAGCTGAACAGGTTTGACGAGGAGGATGTGATGCTGCTTGAGATTCTGGCTTCGCACGCCGCGACGGCTATCAACAATCTGAAGCGGCGGGATGATATTCAGAAGCGCATTGATCAGCAGGCGTCCTTGATGAAGAGCTCTGCTGAGATGATTCACTCGGTTGATTTGCATCAGCGTCTTCAGGCGATTCTGGATGCTATCAGAGGCTTGGGGTGGGGAAGAGTTGTGCTTTCGCTGACGGATGAAAACTTTGACATGGCGAAGCCCGAAGACATCGTGGGCTCAGGCTTGACGGAAGAGGAGAGGCTTTACCTGTGGAAACACCGGAAACCCGGCAGTGCCTGGAAGGAACGTTTTGGGCCGCAGTTTGAACGTTTCAAAATCGGCGAGTTCTACTATCTGCCTTGGAGCAACAGTTTTGTCAGGGAAAGGTTCAGCCACGGCGTCGTACTGAGCCATTTGTCACAGGAGCAGATGTTGGATTGGGACCCGAACGATCTGCTTTTGGCTCCGCTGCGACTGGCTGACGGGCGAAATGTGGGCATAGTAAGCATCGACGACCCGGCGGACGGGAAAAGGCCAACCAAAGAGTCGTTGGCGGCGTTGGAACTGTTCTTGTATCAGGCTGCGGTGGCCATAGAAAACGGTAGGCTTATTCAGCAGCTCAACCAAGCAAAGGACCAGATTCAAGGGTACGCGGAACAGCTTGAGGTGAAAGTGAAAGATAGGACCAGAGAGCTGGTTGAGGCTCAAAACCAGCTGCTGAAGGCGCAGAGACTTGCTGCCATAGGTGAGCTGGCGGGAATGGTTGGGCATGACCTGCGAAACCCGTTAACGGGCATAGCAGGGGCTGCGTACTATTTGAAGACAAAACTGGGCCAGAAGTTGGACAAAAGAGAAAGAGAGATGCTTGAGACCGTCGAAAAGGCTATCGGGTACTCGAACAAGATCATCAACGACCTCCTCGAGTACTCAAGAGAGATAAGGCTGGAACTGTCAGAAGCAGAGCCGAAATCGCTTTTGAAAGAGGCGTTGTCACTGATTGAGGTTCCACAGAAGATTCACGTGCTGAACCGGACCCGAGGGGACCCACGGGTCAAGGTTGACAAGGAAAAGATCCGAAGAGTGTTCGTGAACCTAATCAAAAACGCGTTCGACGCTATGCCCGACGGCGGAAAACTGACGGTGAAAAGCGAGAAAGACGGGGAAAACGTTGCATTCACCTTTTCTGACACGGGCACAGGCATGTCGAAAGAGGTAATGACCAAGCTCTGGTCACCGCTTTTCACAACAAAGGCAAGAGGCATGGGTTTCGGGCTGTCAATCTGCAAACGCATAGTGGAGGCGCATGCAGGCAAAATCTCAGTGGAAAGTGTTGCGGGCAAAGGCTCCACTATCACGGTGACTCTTCCAACAGAACCGAAAACTTTAGACGAGCAACAAACAGTCTGGGTGAACATGCCAGAACGTCTGCAATCCACAGTAAGAACATAAGAAAAGCATAGCAGTAATCGTTTACAAGGTGGCTTGTCCCTCTGGCTTTGCTTAGTCTGTGGACGATGATGTGGCTCAGGATGCGAGGGCATCTTTCTGGAGAGCGCGACTCAAGCCTACTACGGTTGAAAAAAGGGAATTTGGGAGCACACATGCCATTGAAGGTTCTGTGGTTTTCAGCATGTGTGTGCGCAGATGCCTACCCGCCGGGTTCGATGTATGATCCAGATATGATTTGACAAAAAGGCGCAGGTCCCCGTGGAGGATTGGCTGGGTGGAATGCTTCGCGGTAATAGGGCAAGGTCTTAACAGCTGGGTTTTGTGTTTGTTCTTACTATGTCGTTCAGCACTGCGTAGGCTGTCTGTTTTGGGCCTAGGAACTGTGCTGAGACGAAGATTTCTTTCGAGGTTTTGAAAGTGTATTTTATGGCCATGTTTCCTTGGTTCACTGTGGCCAATGCGTCGTCTAGGGGGATAGTTTTTGGGGAAACGTTCATCTCAAGTTTGTCTTTGTTTCTTGTGATTTCGCAGATGAGTTTGACTTTTTTGTTCTCTTTGCGTGCTTCTTTCATGGTTGTTTCGACGTGTCTGATTCCTTCGATTTTGACGTCCTTGAGCCTTGCATCCTCTCCGAAAAGCGCGTTCGCCATAATCACCAGTTTTCTTGCCGCGTCTACTCCGTCGACATCGTCAGAATAGTTTGTCTCAGCCCATCCTGCCTTTACTGCTTCGTCGATGGCTTCTTGGAAGCCTTTGCCTTTCTCCATCTCTCCGATGACGAAGTTTGTCGTGGCGTTGAGTATTCCCCTGACGCTTTGAAGCTCATCGGCTTTGAAACACGATTCTAATAGACAGAACACTGGAACGTGCGCGCCGACCGTTGCTTCGTAAGACAGCTTGACACCGTTTTCCTTAGCTATCCTCATGAGCTCCTTGTAAGCAACAACTAGCGGGCCTTTGTTTGACGTGACAACATTCTTCTTCGCGGCCAACGCGACCCTTATGTTTGAAAGCCCAGGCTCGCCACTCGACGTGGACGGTGTCAACTCTACTATCGTGTCGCTTTCAATTCTTCTTATAGCATCTAACGCGCTGCAGCCTTCCACGTATTTTCCAAAGCCTTTCCAGCCGAGCATTTTATACTTGAGAACTTCGGATGGGCCGAGACCTCTTTTGTCGACGGCAGTTCCTTTTGAATCAGAAATAGAAACTATACGCGGGTCGAATCCCTGTAATTTTAGCAGTTTCTTCTTTTCGTCAATGAGCTGGATTAGGTTTTGTCCCACGTGACCTAGGCCTATTAGTTGAATCCTCATGCAGGCACCATTGTTTCTGTACATATTTTAGGTTTGGCAAAAAAGCCAGCAAATTCCTTGGGCAAGTGCTGCTATCGTCTCGAATACCGTGAGGTAGAAGGGAAATAACAATAAGAAGCTGGGCTGAATAGTCCAGTGCGGGGATAAGATTGGAGCAAAATAGGGAGCAAACGGGTGTTGCAAAGGCACAGACTTCAAGGTTGGTTGATTTGGCAGACTATCAAGAAGGTTCTGTGGTAAGTCGAACGATAATTGATAGAAAAACTGGAACCGTGACCTTTTTCGCTTTTGATGAGGGACAGGGACTGAGTGAACATACGGCGCCGTATGATGCCTTGGTTTACCTTCTTGATGGAGAAGCAGAGATTGTCATCTCAGGTAGGGCAATGCGTGTGAAAATGGGCGAAATGGTTGTCATTCCAGCCAAGAAGCCACATGCTCTGAGGGCAGTGAAGAAATTCAAAATGATGTTGACGATGATTCGATCTTGATGCGTCTGTTTGAGCATGGATCAGTATACGCGTGCGTTTTGAGTTCAGAAAAGTCTGATTTTGCCGAGACATTATTGAAACAAGATGAACCATGAAAAGCGAAGCTGAACCTATCAATTGTCCTTTTTGCGGTGCTCCTTACACAGACGTTATCGCAGCCGATGTTGTTCAGGTGAAATGCAAGTATTGTGGAGGAATGTTTCAGGTTCCCCAAACCATCGGAGCCGAGCTTTCCAGATGTCTCAACCATCCTGAGAAAGTTGCTGTTGGAATATGCAATAACTGTGGGCAAAGCTTCTGCGGGAGCTGTCTTCATGCCCATCGCCTTGCAACGCGCGATACGAGTGCTACCTTGTATTCGTGTCCAGACTGTCTCAAAGCCATGCACGACAAGAAGGTTCAAGGGTACATCTACGCTGGAGCTCTCACGTTGCTCATGGGCGCGCTCTTTACAATTGTCGTGCCCGTGCCCGGAGTGATACTCTTGGTGTTTGGGCTCGTTTCGATATTCTACGGTTTCTCAGGCAAGTCGGGAGCAATTGAAGGGAAGACGATTGACGAGTTGAAGGCTGAGCAGGAGAAAAGGAAGGCTGAGGCTGCTGAGTACGATGGGGTTGACTTTGAGGCGATGTATGACGAGCTCGTGACCAGATACGTGAAGCATTGGGAGCATCGGAAGGGCTTCAGGTTCTTGATGAAGAAATCAATGCCTATGTGAGACATGGGCAGAGTTTTCCCGAGGCCGTTATAGCAGTCTACCGAAGGCAGGAAAAAAGTCGGCGCGCGCCTGCCTAACCACATGATTGGACGCTATGCTCGCTAGAACACAAAATGTTCACACCAATGCAGGTTGTTTACTCTCCTAGGATTAAGTATATTATTACTTTCGCATAATAGTCACTACTGCTTCAATGCCGCAAATGTGAAAACTAAGTCGAGAGACGTGAATGAACATGCTGTATGCACTCCCAGAACAGCCCCCTATGAAGAGGCGAAGAACCTACACGGTCCTGCTGATTGTTTTGTTGGATTCTTTACTGGTTCTTGCCCTGATTTTCTTCTTTCCACTTCTCACGCGGTCTGCGAATCGACGCTTGACAAGCTTCGACTGGGCGGGCTACTGTGTCGCCTCAGACTTGAATAGTCCGCAACCTTCAGTCACAAAGATCAACGCGTCCTGGACAGTTCCCACAGTCAACATTCTAACGGGAGGCTCCTTCTCCGCAGCGTGGATTGGTGTGGGTGGACAATTCGACGATACGCTGATCCAGGCAGGAACCGAACAGGATTCAACAAATGGGCGAGGAACATACTCGGCTTGGTATGAACTGTTGCCTAACACAGCAGTGTCGATCGATTCACTGAGTGTATCGCCAGGAGACAACATCACTGCTTCAATATCGGTCTTAGACCTGACCACGAACACGTGGTCGATAGAAATTCACGATGTCACGAAGGTTCAATCGTTCCAGAAGAGTGTCACTTACGTTTCCTCAATGCTTTCTGCTGATTGGATTGTAGAGCGACCGACGGTAAACAATCGTGTCAGAACTCTAGCTGACTTTGGCGAAATAACATTTGTAGGTTGCACAGCAACCATAGGCGGCAGAGTTGGAACCGTCGGCAGCTTTCCTTCTATCCAAGTCACGATGTATGACCGCCAAAACACAGAACTGGTGAGTATCTCGGCCCTTGCTTCCACGGGCTCGTCATTCACAGTCAACTACGCAAGCTAGCAGATGACTCGTAGAATCTCTCGCGATGCTGTGGGGGCGTTGCGCGCGCTAATCATCTTTCCTTCTTAACATTCACTGATTAGAGTATACATTAAAGAATCCATAACACAAGAGGACGATGGAGAGGACGCGACGAGACTTTTTCGGGTTTGCAAGACTTAAATAGCGTTACGTAGTCCATGTTTGACTGAGTATGTGTGACTGGTTGACTCTGGTGCGGAGTGCCAGGGATGAACAAGATGGAAGTTTTGGTTTCTTTTGATTTGCCGAGCGTTTATATAGAGAAGATTAGGGGTGTTTCGTCAAGCATTGAGGTCGTGCAGAGTGAAGACAAGGAAGAGGCTTTGCGTCTCGTCGAGGATGCAGACATACTGTTTGCTGGTTTCTTCTCGAAAGAGCTGTTTCTTGCCTCGAGGAAACTGAAGTGGATCCAAGCGTGGGGTGCTGGCGTCGATAGGTTTCTTTTTCCGGAAGTGGTGAAGAGTGGGGTGATAGTGACGAACGCTGGGGGTGTCCATCCTACGCCGGTTTCGGAGCACGTCGTGGGGGTGATGCTCTGCCTCTGCCGAAAGCTGCACCTCTTCATCAGGAATCAGGCAGAGAGAAAATGGGAAAGGTACGAATCATGGATATCCACGGAACAGGTTGAGGAGTTATCAGGCAAGACCGTAGGGATATTGGGGCTGGGCAGAATCGGAGCAGAAATAGCGCAGAAGGCGAGATGCCTTGGAACGAGAGTGATCGCAACAAAACGGGATACTTCTCGTAGGGCATCAGCGAGTGTTGATCGGCTGGTCCGTCCGGCTGATCTGAACGAGCTGCTCGCCGAATCGGACTTCGTTGTTCTCTCGCTACCATTGACCAAGGAGACGCAGGGAATGATTGGGGAAGCACAGTTGAGGAGCATGAAACGGACCGGCTACCTCATCAACGTGAGCAGGGGAGGAATCGTGCAGGAAAACAAGCTCATCGAAGCGCTGAAGCAGGGATGGATCGCTGGGGCGGGCTTGGACACGTTTGAGAACGAGCCGTTGCCTGGAGACAGCGAGCTCTGGGGCTTCAAGAACGTGATAATCACTCCCCACGTCGCTGGCCTAACGCCGTACTACATGGAACGTTTGACAAACATATTCTGCGAAAACCTACACCGATTCATCCGTAAACAACCTCTGATGAACGTCGTAGACAAAACTCTGGGATACTGAAACGGACAGTGCACTCGGTTTTGGGCACGACACGACGGATCGCGGGCCAATCAGCATTGTGTTATTGCCTTTCGGGCGACATAGCGTACGCGAGTCTGACGTTTTGCGCCCATGAACATTGGAGGGTAAGAACTTTTGTCTAGAAAAAGGTTTCATAAAGGTTAACTATCCAGACGATGCAGAGTTGAGGACCAGAGGATAGTATTGAGAAGCAAGCCCCTCCAACGCATAGTTGTTAGTCTAGTTTTGATAGTCGTTATGATGCTGGCATCCACCGCGGCGTGGACGTCAGTGAGCCCTGATGATAGTGCTATCGGATTAGCGCGCGCGATCGAACAGCGACTGCCCAGAATATTCTATCTACAGAATTTTGAGAACGAAACGGCGGGCAATCCTGCTGACAATTGGACAGTGTTCCCACCTGGCGCAGGAAGTGTCATCGTCAACGGTAGCACCATTGATGGGGATATGGGCAATTATGCGAAGTTCGTTGACAACTCAACCATAGACTCGGTGGTTGCTTCGCGCAGCTTCACCCAGCAGAATGGCACGATTATGTTCAGTTTCTCTGTTAGCCTCCCATACACTACGGGCGTCCACACTGGCCTTGAAGTAAGCGTTGATGATGGAGGCTTCAACGGTTCGAACATCGTCTTCAAGGACGGGGCAATATGGTACTATGACGGAAACAAAGGGCTCGTTGCTCTGAGATCTTACTACGTTGCCAACCGATGGTACAGAATCAAATTCATTATGAACATACCTGCCAACGTCTACAACATCCACATCGACGATCACCTAGAATGGACAGGCGCAGAGTTTAATGGATCTTGCAGCCAGATTCATAGAATAGCTGTCACCGAGTTCTCTCCCTCCGACGCCCCAGGTTCACTGTTGCCAATAGGGTTCATTGACGACGTAGAAGGAAGGCAAGGCATCATTATTCCGGTTGATTTTCCAACGATCCAGGCGGGAGTAGACGCGGCCAGTCCAGGAGACCTTGTGTACGTTACGTCTCAGAGAATCTACTTCGAAAGCGTCTACATACCAATGGAGAAGAGCGGCATATGGCTTGTCGGGCAAGATGCCAGCACGACGATTATCAATGGAAGGTTTGCAGAGACGAATCCCTACAGGATAGCGTTGGATGGCTGTTCAGATGTCGTCGTGTGCGGCTTCACGATGAATTGCTCGAATGAAAACGGCACACAAGTCATCCTGTGGTACAGCTCGGGCAACGTCATCACTCATAACATAATAATCAACGGTCTTGGCGACGGAATATATATTCGTGGTTCGAACTCGGACATAACTGACAACGTGATTCAGTCAAACCAGGTTGGCATCAGCCTGGATTCGGGCAAAGACAACTTGGTGATGAACAACACGATAATGGGAAACATGGTGGGTCTCCAGTGCGGAGAAGAAGCTGTCAACAATCTGATTTACGCGAATCGATTTGTTGCCAACAATCAGCAGGCGCTCGATTACGGGACATCAAACGCGTGGGATGATGGTTACCCGTACACGTCCACGCCGGATAGCATTGCGGGAGGAGGAAACTATTGGAGTGACTTCAGTAACTGTACCGACGTGTATTCGGGCAAGTATCAGGATGAGGAGGCCAACTGTTGCTGGCCTTCGCCAGATGGCATATGTGATCAACCGTACAATATAAACGTCAACAGCGTTGACCATTACCCGCTGTTCCTGATACAAAATGTAACCCAGGTCCCGAAACTTAACCGCGCCAATTGTGCCCTTGGGGTGTTCGACAAAAGCGTCCAATACACAGATAACGTTATCGTGACGGCAACAACACTCAGGTTCGTCAATATTTCCAAAGCAACCGTTTACGTGGACTATACCTACGCGGGTGTGACCACTCACCGGAGCATCTCAATGACAGTGTCTGGTAACATTTTGACTGGTACGATACCGCACCAGCCCTATAATACAACGGTCAGATACAACGTCAGTGTGGTTGCGTCCGGGGTCGACTGGAGGGGTTCAAGTAGCAACTTGAGCCTGAACTCAACCAACTACCCGATTCCATTTCCCTATCTCGTGGACGACATGACGCCACCTGATTTCCCCAAGATTCCGCCTTTCACAATAACGGGAGGTGATGAGAATCAAACGTATACTGTAACAACAACGGTGACAGAACCATCGGACGCGAGCGGTGTAGACAAGGTTTACGCGTCTTACCAGGTCAACTTCACTTGGTGGACGGCTGAAATGACGAAGGATGGCGACGACACGTACACGGCGGTGATTCCCCGGCAGTGGGGAGGTACTACGTTGAATATCAAGGTGACCGCTGTCGATAAGGCGGGCATCCCAGGTGCGCCTACACCTAGTAACAGTTCCACGTATGTGAAGAGACTTGCTCAACTCAAAGTGAACTCCACTGACCCTATCCCTTACGACCCTTGTGATGTCGATCTCGGCTTACTGTCGGGGGATCAGACGTACACGGGTGGCTTCAACATCACTAACATTGTCCAGCCGAATGATGACGTGCTCCTTTGGAACATAGTAACAGTTGAAGGAGGATCTTGGTTGCGCCCTCTTTCTATCACGCACGGCACCTTGACTGGTGGTCAAACTATTCACGTGGTCGTGACTGTTGACACCACCAACTGCTCAGATCCGGGTCTTTATGTTGCCAAGCTCTCTGTAAATGCAAACGGGACGGTGCCTCAGTGGGCTGTGATCTTGACCTTTACGGTGAGAGACATAATAATCGACATCTCATGGGCATCTTCTGAATGGCCGAACCGAGTCAACGTCGACTCAACCCAATATGTAGCTTTTCACGCAGAGTGGGCCATCAACTGTGTAGACGCCACAGACGGCGCCTTGAAGATTTTTGGGAACGACACTTATGAACCAGTAAACACTACGGGCTGGGCCACGTTCTCTGTGAGCTCTTCATCGCCAGCAAATATAACTTTCGGAGTTGAGAAGGTTGTATTTGGCAACGTAACGTCGTTTTGGCAAACGGCGCTAAATCGGACCATAGCGTGGGATCGTGTACAGGTTGTTCTCACAATGGACAACAACTATGTGAACGTTGACTCCCCCGCCGACATATCATGGGGCGGCAGCTATTATGAGCTTGACCAAACTCCGTTCAACGCGAGCACGGGCTATGTCTTCTTCAACGACAGTTTAACCCGTGACCACGTTGACGAAGCATGGATAAGCACGTCTTCAATCGTTGACTACAGTTATCCTAACGTAACAGCCTATGAGAGCAACAGCGTCGACGTTATCTGGGACGAGATAGAGATAATCGCAGGAGGAGTATCGCGCTCACAAACCCCCGTGGGGCAACCAGAGTCAGTGTGGTTCATAGGAATTTACGAATTAGAAAACAAAGTGTTCAAAGGCGCGAACGGCATGTTGTTTGTGAATGATGGTGCCAGTGATTCGGCCTTGAACTGGTCAGGCGACACGGAGATATGGCGAAAGGATGATTTGAACTATTCGACACCAGGAACGAGAATCTTCCACGTTTCGAAGGTGTTTGACAACGTACACAACCTGACCAAGATTAAAGATAACGTTGGACCGTTGAACATAACGTGGGGCGAGCCGGCACCGAGACCATGGTGGGAGGCTTGGTGGCCGACAAGTGAGGACGTTACAACGACAGAACAACCCGTTCAGACCGTGCAGCCGGTTCAAACACAAGCTGCCAACGCATACGCTACTTGGGCTGTAGTTATAGTAGTGGTAGTCGCGATGGGCTTAGTCCTCATGCTGTTGATACTCATGAGTTCTGGGAAGAAGTCCAAGTCAAAGAATGGCAAGAAGAGAGCTGTCCTGCCAACCTACAGCATCAACACGCCCAGTTCGAAACGCTGATGCGGTATCATAACGTGCACGTTGGCACGCCGTTGAGTATGACGATTGGAGTCTTGAATGCATGATGGAGGATGATGGTGCAGAAAAATGAAGGAAGAGGGATACTCAGAGCGGTGTTTTAGGTTAGGGATGCATTGGCTGCAGTATGGCGAACTGGTTGCCTTCAGGGTCGGCGGCTATTGCTGTCCAGCCTACGCCTGGGACCACTTGCTTGGGCACGATGATTTTGCCTCCTAGAGCTTTGATTTTCTTGATGTACTCCTCTGCGGACTCGACTGAAATGTAGTTAATCGGCTTGGCGTCTCGGCGTGTTTTCTGGTATATGCCTCCGTTCACTCCGGGTCTCAGGGATCTCATCTGCTCATCCATGGGTACGGTGCCTAGCATCCAGTAGTCCATTTCCATCTCTCCGGGGGCTTTCTCAATCTTCCAATCGAACAGTTCTGAATAGAATTTGTTCAGTTTGTCAACGTTCTTTGCGGGTATCTCAAAGTGAACAACCGTGTGATCCATTTTTTACACCTTCGTTTCAAGCATCGAAAACGAACGCGGTTGATATAAACTATTGCTACAGTCAGCCTGCAGCAACGGTTCATGCTTAGCGCTTGCTAGGTCTTGGGTTTGACGCCGGATATCTTCACGCTTGCGACGGTGTTGGCGATTTTCTTGATTTTTTCGACGGGTATTTCTGTGGTCTTGACGATTGCTTGTGCGGTGGGGTCGTTGGCCATGTTTTCGACTGGGAAGTGGTTTTCTTCGATGATTTTGACTTGTTGAAAGCCGGCCTCTTTTATCATTTGTAGGTATTTGCTCTTCATTTCGGCGCCTGAGAGGCATCCGATGTATGCTTGTACGTTCTTTTTTATGATTTCTGGGAGCTTTTTCAGCAGGACGATGTCTGAGACCATTAGTTTGCCGTTCGGTTTTAGGACTCTGAAGGCTTCTTCGAACACGCGTTTCTTGTTTGGTGAGAGGTTGATTACGCAGTTTGATATTACGACGTCAACGGTGCTGTTCGCTGCGGGTAGGTTTTCGATTTCTCCGAGTCTGAACTCGACGTTTTTGTATTTGCTTTTTCTGGCGTTTTCTCTTGCCCTGTCAATCATTTCGGGTGTCATGTCCACGCCGATGATCTTGCCGCTTTTGCCGACTCTGTTTGCCGCTAGAAAGCAGTCGAATCCTCCGCCGGAGCCGAGGTCCAGGACTGTTTGTCCCTTTCTCAGGGAAGCCAAGGCGACGGGGTTGCCGCATCCGAGACCCAGGTTTGCGCCTTCTGGAACTGATGTTATTTCTTCTTCGCTGTAGCCTATTCTCCTGCTGATCTTCTCGCTCATATCGGGGGTATTGGAACCACAGGAGGTTGGGGCACCGCAACAGGATTTTTCGTTCTTGGCGATCTTTGCGTAGCCTTCTCGAACTATCTTCTTCACTTTTTCTTCTTTCACACTGTTCACCTCCGATTTGATGACTTGCGCACGCTTCCTAATCCTATGTTTGGAACCATCTTGAGTGAAATCCTCAGCGACCGATGTTTCAACTGCAACCACATCCATTCTCTGAATCTTCCGCAACAGGTTTCGCCTCTCCGATTAGACCTGACGCAAACTCGTCCATGTGTGCCATTGCACCTTTTCTAACCATCTTTGCTATCGCAATTGCCTCCATGATTTCTTTTTCCTCTGCTCCACTATCTTTCGCCCCCTTCATGAGGTGTTCAGGACAGGGCTGACAATTTGCCGTTACCGAAGCTCCGACCGCTATCAACAATTTGGTTCGGTTTTCCATAGCAGACCTCCTCAATATTCTTGTCAACTACTTGATGACCAGCTTGAGTGCGGGGCTGAGTACTTTGCTCACTGCTTCTCCCAGTCCTTCTGCTTTGAGCATCAGAAGACAGCACACTTCGCCTCCTTTTTCACAGGCCACGATGGCGAGCTTGTCGCCGGGCTTCAATTTTGCTTTCTCCCTTATGTCCTTAGGAAGGACTATCTGCCCTTTCGAATCAATTGCAACGACGGCGTCTACCCTGAAACCTTCATTACGACCGTTCATTACTCTCACTGCCCAAAGCTGTGTTTCTCGGATTATTTATGTTTTTCGGATTTTTCAGAAAAATACGATTAGGCGAAGAAAGCCCTCCAGCACCGTGCCTCCCACGCTTCGTTCCCGCCCTTGAGGAAGCCTTTTCATCCTGCAGATTGTTCGCGGTTTGGGCTAGTCGGCTTCGTTGATGAGTCTCTTGACTCTCTTCTCTATTTCGTCCCTCATCTCCATCACCCTCTCGATGGACTTTCCTTTTGGATCATCGATTCCCCAGTCTACCACTCTGTTCAGCAGTGGAGCGGGGCAGAATCCTTGGGCGCTGCATCCCATAACGATTATCGTTTCTGCTTCCTGAACCATCTGGTTAGTGATAAGTTTCGGCTTGTTGGCTAACAGGTCTATTCCCTTTTCTCGCATGACCTGAACGACCATGGGGTTAACTTCGTTCGCTGGCATCGTCCCCGCGCTTGAAGCCTCAATCTTGCCATCACCATACAACCTTGCGAAGGCTTCTGCCATCTGGCTTCTTCCAGCGTTCTCAACGCAGACGAAAAGGATTCTTTTCATTCTTTCTTCACGTCCGTTGGAATGATGAAACAACGGGTTTAAAGTGTGTCAGCGCGCGCTACGAGTGTCTGGCAAGCAGGGCCCTTATCTGCTCTTCAGTGCTTTTTTTCACCAGACTCGCCACAATATTAGTGAGATGGTCACTAAATAAACGCTTTTTCCTCATTAAAAGCGCGCGTAAGTCTTATTCGTGCAGCCCCATTTTTCTTGTTTGCTGCAAGAACGCCAAACAGTCAAATAGTCAGAATCCAGTTCTATGCAATGGGACTGTGAGGGAAGAATGCGAAGTGCGAGAGTTGTGTCTTTTGATATGGACGGAACTTTAACCGACATCTCGTTTGCAGATTCCGTGTGGCTGGAGGGAATACCTCGTTTGTACGCCCTTAAGAATGGTCTTGCGTTTGAAGATGCAAAAAACAGTGTGATGAACGAATATAACAAGGTCGGCAGACAGAAGCTTGAATGGTATGATATAAGTTATTGGATAGCCAGGCTGGGCTTGAACGTTTCTCCCAAAGAGGTTTTGAATTCTTATCAACACAGAATCAGGATTTTTCCGGATGCAATTGAGGTTCTGGAGGAGCTTGGGGATAGAGGATTTAGGCTAATCATGGTGACGAATGCCCATAGGGAGTTCGTCGATTTGGAGCTTGAAAAGACGAAGATCATGCAGTATTTTGAACGTGTTTTTTCTCTAACTTCTGATTTTGGACTCGTCAAGAACACGGTTAGCGCTTACATGAAAGTGTGCAACGTTTGCAATGTCTCTCCTGACGAAGTGGTTCACGTGGGTGATGATGAGTGTTTTGATTTTGACGTGCCTAGCAAAATGGGCATGACGGCCTTCTACCTCGATAGAACAGGTGGACACTCGGGGGAGTTTGTGGTTCGCAGTCTGAAAGAGTTTAGCGGAAAACTCGCAGAGCGTACTTAGCGTGCTGAACTGGATCGTGCGGTTTTTGATGGTCTTTTGCTGCAAAGCAGCGTTACGTGTGCGTTGCAAACTCGTTTTTTGCGGGGCAGATTGTGATAAGCTAAAATTGTGGTCTCTAGTTTAGACAAAGGGATGTCTGTTGTCGTCTCGACGAAGTCTTGAAAGGTTGAAAGGGAAAGCGCCGCAACTGCTGGTTTTAGCCCTCGTCGCCATTGTAATTCTAATCATCTTGTTGGAGACCTTGGAAGACACTTTGATCGAGGGAGGCACGTTCAAAGGCACACCTCTTGATATACTGTTGAACGCTGTCATCATGCTTACGCGAGACGTTACTGCAGCCGTCTCGTCTTGGGGCTATGCTGGAATCTTCTTGTTGATGTTGCTTGAGGCAAGCTCTCTGCCCGTTCCAAGCGAGGTTGTACTCCCGTTCTCCGGCTACCTCGTTTCTCTAGGCCAGCTTAACTTGTGGCTAACCATTTTGGTTTCAACTCTTGCAGGAATAACGGGGTCGCTGATTGACTACTACGTTGGAATGAAGGGAATAAACCTGCTCACCCGACGGAAAGCTCTGGGCAAACTCCTTCTTAATAAAGCGCGTTTGGAAACGGCCGAGAGGTGGTTCAGCAAGTACGGCTCCCTCGTTGTGTTTCTGGGCCGCATGATCCCGGGGTTCAGGACGCTGGTGTCTTTTCCAGCGGGGGCGGTAAAAATGTCGCTGACAAGGTTTATCGCATTCACACTGGCTGGATGTCTAGTCTGGAACGCGTTTCTAACTTACATCGGCGTGTATGTAGGTACTAACTGGCGAGAGGTCGCTGGTGTATCACACTACATAATCATAGGTGTCGTAGCGGTGATCCTGGTGGCGTTTGTCGTGTTCTTGATCAGAAGAAAAAGGGGAACCTGCGCGCATGCGTGTTCCGAAAATGGTTAAAAATGGTATTTATTCTTTTTAGGGCTTTTGGAGGCAGTTTTGAGGCGCGCATCTGTTTTTGACCTACTTGCACTGTCCGTCTCAACACAGCCAAGACCTACTATCAAGCAAGTCCAAATCAAACGCAGATAGGCAAAAGAAGAATAGAAACCATTTTAGACCAATTTAGGAACAAGCATGCGCGCTACTAGGTTATGGATGCGAGGTATTTTTCCACCATGTGGTGGGGGTGGTAGCTGAGCTTTGCTTTTCTTAGGCCTGGTACTCCGAGGTCTTGTTCGCGGTTGACGAACTTGAAGCTTCTGAGGGCGTTTTGGCAGAACCATTGGTTGATGAGTTGGTATAGGCCTGTGATTTCGGGGTTGACTTTCTCGAAGTGTATGACTGCTGTGTCGTTGTTGAGTGGTTCTGCAATTGTGAAGGCTTCGAGTTTGCCGTCGACGTAGGCGGCGCCGCCGGACACTGCTAGGAGTTCGTAGTTGTCGAAGATTGTTTTGATTGCCTTGTTTTCTGCTTCAAGGCTTGGGACGGAGTCGCATTTGCGGAGGTTGCACCATTCTGTTTGAAGCTGGAGGCAGTCGTTCACGACCGTGGCGTTGAGCTTCGCGTACTCGCACTTGTAGGTGGAAACGCAGCGGGTTATGAAGTTGCGTTTTGAATGGTACTTGTCGCCTGGAAGATCGGCGAGGTCGCTGGTTAGGTAGACGTAGTCCCAGTCGTCCCTGTCTGGCTCAACGCGAAATCTTTGGCTAAGCTGCTTTGCCTGTTCTGATTCCATGCTGTAGAAGAGCATCTTGGGGTGATTCTCGGCTGCCGCCTTTTTCATGCTTTCTAGCACTGCGGAGATTGGTTCTTTTGTTAGGGGTGGCAGAAGCACGTTTTTGCCGTCGCGTATTCTCTTGCGTTGCAGCAGCACTGTTTTGTCTAGGCGTGAGAGCTGGACTGGTCCGGCCTCGTTCCACACGAAGAGGTTTGTGAAGGTAAGCTCCGACATTTGCGGTTGCATCACTTTGAAGAGTGGGTCGAGAAGGGCTTTGTCCACTATGGTTAGGTTTCGGAACTTGGGGAATTCTGGAAGCACATCGTTTCCGTTCAAGGTTCTATTTTCCTGGCAGTCTTGCTTTTCGGATCGAGAGGGTGAATCTCTGGGGACGTTGAAGGCAGGCTAGAGTTTCTGGGTCTGTCTGAAAAGGTTCTGTAGTACCTGTGCGGATGTGAAGAGGGCGCGGTTGCCTCCGACGTAGTATGATACTCTTATAGTTTCGATGATTTCGTCTTTTGTGGCTCCGAGTTTGAGGGCTCTTCGACCTAGGGCCGTGGCGCCTTGTAATGCGCCGTGTTCCACGTCGATGGCCAAGGCTATCAACACTTTGAACTTCTGGGGCAGGACCCCTTCGGAAAAGACAAGGTCCTGCAGCCTGTTGTAAGACTCGATAACTTTTGGATCAAATTCACTGTAAACGTCCAAAGGGTTTGCGGACACATCATCACCTAGAAGCTCATAGTAAGCCCTTCTGGAAATAAAGCTTCGTCAATGGAAACTGTCAACTTAATGGACATTGACTGATTTTGTTTGCAACGTCTTCTTGAAGCACGCGCGCTGCTTGTTTTTGAACATAAGACCCAGCGCGCGCTTGGAGGCAAGTGTGGCGGATTCATGGTTTTGATTAGTGTTAATAGTGGTCCTGCTTCTATCTTAAAGCTGTAGTTGGAGGTTCGATTGTTGCCTTACGTTAAGCCTGAGAACAGAGTGAAGTACGAGAAGGTTCTTGATGAACTCATAGGTACCCTGAAGTCTCTGCCCATGGAGGAGGTGGATGGAGAGCTAAACTATGTTGTGACGAAGATACTCAGGGAAATCTATCCCCTTCGATACTTTCACATCAACAAAGCCGTAGGCGTCCTAGAATGCGTCAAGCTCGAATTCTACAGAAGAGTTGCAGCACCGTACGAGGACGAAAAGATCAAAGAATCCGGCGATGTGTAAGACATCAATCAAACAGCCCATAGAAACCCCTGCTTTCACGTTTGTTATTGCCCCGTTCTTGCATTCGCTTTTGTTCGACTTCTTTTTTTAGACTGGTTCTCCAAGACTTCTACTGCCTTTATGGCGATGCGCATCTCTTCCTTGATTGCCTCTTGAACGCGTTCACCCATCTCTCCGGTCTTTTCGCCAGGCTCAAATTCGCCCTTCCCCACACCCATTAAGGGTTTGCTATCAACCGCCAAGATGGCTCCAGCCCTCAACCTCTTAAGCTTTGCAAGCGTGAATATCACGGAGCACTCCATCTCAACAGATAAAACATCAAACCTGCTCCAGCGTTTCAGGCTGTCCATGCTACCATAGAAGGCGTCCGACGTTAAGACAGGACCGAAATGAAGGTTCCGCTTCGACTCTTGTGCTGCTTGAACCAGTGCTGTGGTCACGTTGAAATCTGCGACGGCAGGATACTCAACTGGCACGTAGTTTCTTGAAGTTCCGTCGCCGCGTACAGCAGCAGACGCGATAACGATGTCGCCAACCTCTACATCGGGTTGCAGGCTGCCCGTCGTTCCAACCCGTATAAACGTTTCAGCCCCAATCCTCGCCAACTCCTCCACAACAATCGCCGCCGACGGACACCCGATTCCCGTTGAACAAGCAGAAACTCCTATGCCATCAACGCTGCCCGTGTACGTCACAAGCCCCCGATAATCCCCAACCTTCACACTCTGATCAAAAAAACCCGCAACTCTCTCAACTCTCTTTGGATCTCCCGAAATCAAAACGTACTTAGCAACATCCCCCACCCCACACATGATGTGAGGCTGCAACCGCTTCCTCATCAAAATCCCCAAACTCAATACGCAAGACCGCAAATTATGTTTTCTGATAGGGGGTTCTGTCAGCTGGGTCCCAAGCGAATAGGGTGTCATATAGATTAACCAAAGGGGCTCTTTCTTTTCTGAAAACCGATTCTATTAACTATTAAGGGCTTAGTGAAAGAAAAAGGGTTGAGTGTTAGCTGGCAAGGCTTCATGCTTGGTTTATGTGACAGAGTTCCATATGTTTATCGAGTCTGTTCCGGGCACTTCAAAAGTCGTAAACTCGGTAAATCGTCGTCATAAATTCCTTGTCTTGCATCACCCTGCTGAAACACTTTTCAACGTCCGCCAAGCTCTCAAACTCCCACATTTCAACGTACCCGCCCCAGTTGCCGCCCAGCATTTGAGCAAACATCTTGTACGATTTTACCTCTTTAAACAACTCCGGGCGCTTCTCTTTCCATGCAAAGAATTTCTTGACGAATGCTGGGAAATCTGCCTGCTTTTCTGGTTTTATCAAGTACGTTTCCACCATGAAAGTAGCCATCCTCCCACCTCCTCTTCTTGTACGCTGAGCAATAATTCGAAGCAGTACTAATGGTTTAAGCCTCCATTGTCTATGTCCGAACAGCCAACCAGAATCCGACAGTGCGCGTCAATCATGCCACGCATTTCCCCATGAGACGTGCACTCAGATCTATCACGAGTGTAAGAATAGATTTGGAACAGAATAGGATCTAATTCTGAGCTAATTCTGAAAAACGCCTTTATAATTCGCAGGCCATGACGAGTTTGGAGGTTGAGAACAAATCGGCAACACCTATTCCTTCAAAAAGGGCTCGTAAAGGCCCAGAGAAGTCAAGCTTTTTTCGTCTCTCCTTTCTCCTCCTACTGCTCTGGGCCCTTGCGAGAACTCGAGAAGGAGTGGGTTATGCTGATGCATCGAGGTGGAGAAAATGAACACACAATTGCTGCTCGAAGAGAAACATGCCGTGCTGAAGAATGAACTCAGCGAGAACTTGCAGAAGAAACATTCTTTGGAATTGAAAATCAACGAACAGTTCGAGCAACTGAAAAGAATAGAGATTTCACTGGAAAGACGCGCTCGTACAACAGCAGACGAGGAGTAGCAATCTTAGCACGCATTCTTAATAGTTCCAACTCTAGTCTCACTCGTCAAATACCCAACGGCAAAGGCTGACACGTTGTACGTGCCCGTTTTCAGGCCTTCGGAAATACTTTAATGTCCAGAGCTGTTCGTCAAAGCGCCTCTTGAGCCGTTGTCACCAGTAGCGGATACAATGGCGCCGGCGCGCGCTTTGCTTAAGCGTTGTTTGCTTGTTGATGCTTTGATCTTTGCGATAACGGGCGCGCAAAACAAACAATCATAAATCAGTCCTTGAAGCTGCAATGTAGCGGTCATAAGCCTTTAATACAGAGATCCCAGAAAATGTTCTTCAGGAGGAAAAGCAAATTGTCTAAGCGGTGGTTGCTAGCAGATGTCCTAATGTTTGCCATAGCTTTAAGCTTCGCAGCTCAAATATGCATCTTCAATACCACAACGAAACAGAATGCCGTGGGAATCGTCTACGGCGCCAACGGTCCACTCGGAGGCGCGCGGGTGTATGCAGAAGGAGACAACGGCTCAGGATCCGCCATAACCGACAGTTCCGGACACTACACTCTGACTACGGGCCTGATGACTGGGACTTACAACTTGACAACCTTGGCCTACGGGTACATTGACAGCGAAGTAGACTCCGTAAGCGTAACAGTTGGCCAAACCACATCAGGCGTGAACTTTGACCTACAGCTTTCCGGCGCAATCTCAGGCATAGTCACTGACGCAGTGAGCCAGAGCCCGATCAACGGCACTGTAATCTTCGCGAACCTTGCAAACGGTTCTGGAACCTTTGGATTTTTCGGCACCACAGGGACTGATGGGAAATACTTCATGGCGACAAACCTGCCAACCGGAACGTACAACGTCTCAATGGAAATCGCACCAGACGGATATTTCCGTCAAATGACGACGGCAAACGTCGTTGCGGGAGTTGAAACCAAGAATGTAAACCTTGCCCTAGCAAGATCGGGAATCCTCTCAGGAAAGGTAGCGGCACCAAACGGCACAGGCCTCTTCGACATTGATGTCATAGCTTCTAATGGCACCACGTACTTTGGTACTGCCACAACGGATTCATCAGGCAACTACAGGATTGCCACAGGACTGGGAACAGGCACCTACACCGTGGAAGCTTTCGGTGACGGAAACTTCACAACGTACACTGGCACTGTGGCGGTTACTGCTGGCCAAGAGACGAGCGGCATAAACATGGAATTAACCCCCATCACGACGCCTCCGACACCTTCGGGCACGATAACCGGACGCGTAACAGACCAGAGCAACAACCCTATTAGATTCGCGTCGGTCACGGCCAGTGGGAGCGGCGGCTTCGGTTCAGGCGATACCGACAGCAACGGCTACTACAACATCTCAAGCGGATTGGGAGACGGAAACGACTACAACGTCACTGCAACGGCATCAGGCTATTATGATGCATCTTATCCAACTCTCGTCAGTGTCACAGTCGGCCAGACAACACCCAACATCAACATCCAGATGACCGCGCAGCCAGCACAAACCTTCGGAACCATCACCGGCACCGTTACAGGAGCTTCAAACCCGATTCCAGAGTTTCAGTACCCATTGATGGCAATGCTCTCACTGACACTCGTAGCTGCGGTAGCAGGCAAACTGATGCTCAAAACGAAACGCCACAAGAACGCGGACAACGCACCATAAAATCTCTCCTTTTTTTTGTCAAAAACCCTTTCGCATCCAATATGCGACCCTCGTGCCCCTTGTTACAGCCCAAAAACAGTTCTCTTTCTCAAATTCTTGAAGAATACTTACATCAAACAATAAGTTTCTATCCGAACAGAAGCTGAACAGCATCTTTTTCCACCTAGAAAATTCAGTACAGACCCCCTTCAAGTTCTCGCAAGGGCCCGGAGCAGGGGCTTGGAGGAGAAAGGAGAGTGAAAAAGCTTTTCAACTTCTCCGGGCCTTCACGAGTCCATCTGGAGGGATGGGGCGTTGCTGATTCGTCTCAGCTTCCGATGTTCCCATTGCTCGTGAGCTATTAAGGGGTTTTTCAGAATTAAGTCCAAATCCTTTCCAAATCTTTTTTACTTCACTTGTGGTTGCAGGTGGCCTTACAAATGTTGAGTAAAAGTGGCTGGAAGGAGTCGGATCCATCCGTACAGCTTGTGCTCATCGTCTTCGGTCTCCAACAGTTCCATGATTTCAGGGCAGTGGTAGAGGAATTTTAACCCCTTGTCGGTTGTCTTGGACACAACTGTCTCGTCCAACGATGCCTGTCCAGCAGTTTGGTGTCAATCACAAGTTTGAGGTACCCGTTCAGCATAAGGTAACTCAGCCCTGCCTTCCACGTTATATTTACTCTTCAACGCGCCGTCACGCGCCATTTCGCGCGCGCTTACGATTTGAAGGCGAGAGATCATTAGCAGCGAAGAAACTTTAAGACCTGCGCGCCAACTCTTTTTCAGTGTTGGAGGAAATCTGACGCTTGAGCAAGCAGAAGAAACTCATCGATAGACCCGTTCCGAAACGCCCCCTGGGTTCAACAGGCGAAATGGTGTCTCTGCTGGCCGTCGGGGGCTATCACATAGGCTCACCCTCTGACCCTCGAGTCGGTGTTGAGATAATTCGGACGGCCATCGATAACGGAGTCAATTTCTTCGACAACGCATGTTGTTACCACAACGGGAGAAGCGAAGAAATAATGGGACGAGCACTCAGAGAGGGCTACCGAGAAAAAGTGGTTTTGATGACGAAGAACCACGGCCGCGACTACGACACGTACAAGAAGCGACTGCAGCAGAGCCTAACCAGGCTCCAAACCGACTGCATAGACGTAGTTCAATTTCACGAAATAATCCAGGAAGGCATACCTGAAAAACTCTTTAAGGACGGAGCCATCGACGCGGCGGTAGAAGCCAGGAAGGAAGGGAAAATCCGTTTCATAGGCTTCACAGGCCACAAATGGCCAAGCCTATTCTTGGAAATGCTGCAAAAGAATTTCAAGTGGGACACGGTTCAACTGCCACTGAATGTCTTAGACTATCATTATAGAAGCTTCACGAAAGAAATCCTGCCCATATTGCTTGAAAAGAAAATCGGAATGATAGGAATGAAAAGCATGGCCGGAGGAGACGCTCTGGAAATCGGCGGCTTAACACCACAGGAGTGCCTCCGATATTCCATGTCGCTACCAGTATCGACTGTAGTCGTCGGAATGGACTCCATGCAGCTTCTTAAGCAGAACCTTGAAACCGCTTCAAAATTCAAGATGATGTCCGACAGCGAAAAATCCGATTTTCGCCAGAAAACTCGGCCGCACGCAGAAAACGGTGAATATGAACTTTACAAGACAAGCACAAGCTACGATAGCGGGCTCTGACCGACTACGCACGGCATACAGCGTTGTGGCAGGCTTTAGGGGTTTCGGTATTTCTCCTCAAGAATCTTGTTCAAGAACCTCTGAGCCTGCCTTGCCGAAAGCCTTGCATGTTCAAGATCATCTAGCTCTTTTCTCTTCTCCCATTTTGATCCCGCAGCGATTGACCGAATAGTCTCCTTCGTTTCCCAAGGAAAAACTATCCAGCAAGACGTTTTCTTTTCACGGTAGTCAGGTTCGACAACGCTCCACGGCTTCGTGTACATGGTCACAGTCCTCACTTCCCTTGCTCCTTCTCTGATGGTGTGCGCTTTTGCCAGTCTCAGGCTCTTCCCCGTGTCCACAACTTCATCAACGACGAGCACTCTCTTACCCGAGACCGCCGTTGACAGTGGCTGCGTCAGCCTCGGTTGACGCTTCCTCTCGCCGACACCTGTGTAGAATTCGACTCCGATGTTTGCCAGCACAGGAGCACTTAACAGGTCACACAGCACGCGAGCAGGAACCCAGCCTCCCCTCGAAACACCGACTACCACATCCGGCACAAACCCGCTCCTAACAATCTTTCTGGCCAGACTCAGAAGAACGTTATACATTTGGTTCCACGTTAAAACTTCAAACTCTGTCACTCGCGTCTTCGTACTCCAGCCACCGTTTTGATAGATTCTGCTAGTCCACGAATTAATAATTATGCATGCATTGCGCTCACGGTTTGGTTCGCGTGCTTATTCCTAGTCTTCTTCCCATTTGGTTATCCATGAACCTATAACAATGCATGCAACGCCCAGCACGGTGATAATAGCAGTGTTAATGATTGCAGTCTGCGACTGTCCGAAAATCATGGATGCTCTGAGTCCGTCACTCACGTAAGTGAGCGGAAGCACCCGCGCGATTGCCTGCGGGAATAGTGGCATCTGGCTCAACGGGAAGAACGTGCCTGACAGAAACATCATGGGGAAGGTTATCACGTTCGCCGCCGCGTCCGCACCATCAGGGTCTTTCACGAACCTTGCGATGATCATTCCCAAACCCGTAAACATCAAAGAAGCCATCGCAACCATGAACAACGAAATGGCATCCACAGTCATCTTCATACCGAACACCGCCACTCCCAAAATCAGCATAACGGACATACCCAGATAAGTTATCAGAACGTTGTACACGGTTCTGGAAAGTATCCACTCATAACGCTTCAAGGGCGTGGTTGCCAGCTTGTGGAAGACACCGTTCTGCTTGAACTGAGCACTTATCGAAACCGAAGTGAAAATGCTCGTAGTCATGGCCGTCATTCCGATGACTCCTGGCAAAAAGAAGTCAATGTAACCATAACGCTGCGGCGCTATCGTCAAGTCCTGAACATTCAAGAAATTAACACCGTTTGAGAGGCCGAAGTTGATGTTTTCAACGATGCTCATCACGATGCTGCGCACTATCGGGCCCGAGGACGTGGATTGATCATATATCAAAGTAACGTTGGCAGCAGTAGCGGTGCCGTTGGTGAAATAGGCCGATGTAGCATTAGTGCCGAACCCAAACGGGATTACGAGCAGACTGCTCAGCCTGTTCGTTATCGCGTAGTCTGTGGCATTAACTGAAGAGTCAATCATCTGTATGTTGAAAGGGGCGTCTGTAGCGTTCAGGTAACCTATCAGTCTATCAGACCAGTATGTTGCTTTTCCGCCGACTATGTCTTGATTCTGAACGTAAAGGTCGTACTTCGTTGAGGATTGGCTGAAGATAGCTCCGAACAGGAGTATGAGAACGCACGGAAAGGCAATCGTCCAGAAAATGGTGCTTTTGTTGCGCAGGAAACTTCTGATGCTCGCTTTCAAATCAATTACGACGTGACTCATATGGTGCCCTCCTCCTCTCCCAGAGTTTCCCCAGTTAGGTTCAGAAACACGTCCTCAAGGCTCGAGCGTCTGAGCTGCAGTTCGCCGAACGGAATGTCGCTGCTGCTTAGACTGTGCAGCACTTCCGAGACTGCCACACCATGATTCAGATGAACGATTACGTCTCCCGTTGGCCCGTCATAGTTCGCTTTTACACCCAGCTTCTCTATATTCGGAACAGCCTTCGGACTCGTCTTCTTCAGTATAAGCATGTTCCTCTTGCCATACTCAGAAATAAGCCCCTGAGGCGTATCCATCGCAACGATACTACCGTTGTGAATGATGCCCACTCGACTGGCGAGAATCTCAGCCTCCTCCATGTAGTGCGTCGTCAAGAAAACGGTCTTTCCCTGCTTGTGAAGCCCGTCGATAAGATGCCAGACGCCGTGTCGCGCCTTCGGATCCAACCCCGCAGACGGCTCGTCCAAGAAAAGCACTTCAGGATTATTAACCAACGCGACGGCTATACCCAAACGCTGCTTCAAACCGCCTGACAAGTGTTTAAACAGGACGTTTCGCTTATCTTCCAAATCCACGAGTTTTATCAAACCGTCAACATCCGGACGACTGTTAAACATCCCAGCATAATACTGAATCGTCTCCTTGACGGTGAGCCTTTCATAAGTGTAGAAGTCCTGCGGCAAAACACCCGTCCTTTTCTTTATCGCCATCTGGTCCTTCGCAATGTCCAACCCGAGGACAAAGGCTTTCCCACTCGTAGGCTTTCGCAGGCACTCCAACATCTCCACCGTCGTTGTCTTACCCGCACCGTTAGGCCCCAGAAAAGCGAAGATCTCACCTCGACCAACGGTAAAAGAAATACCGTTAACCGCAATTAAGTCGCCATAGCGTTTGGTAAGTCCTTCCACTTGAATAGTACTGTCATTGCTCAAACTTGTCACTTCCAGTGATTACCCGCCTTCGACATGGACTCCGTTATCTTAAACTTTTCTGTGACCTCCCAGGAAAGAACGCGTTCCTCAGGCCTAATTCTCTGTGAACGTGCATCGGTCGACAGGCGCACACAAACTGCCGCAAGTATTTTATACAAGAGTTTCCGAAGTTGCTTGCAGACAGAGAAGAGCCAAGATTCTGGGAAAAACATGTCAATCCCACCTGAGATCGCCTGGATAATCCCCGTTGTCCTACCATTCATCATAGGCCTGCTCGTGGGCGCCGTGCTCAGGAAAGCCATGAAGCTCCTCATACTCGTAGTCGCACTAATCATCATCCTCGTCGCAACCGGAATCTTGAGCATAACCTTCACCGGTCTCTTCGCCCAAGCCATGCAGTTCTTGCCCAAGCTCTACGACGTCGGACACGGATGGCTCAACGTCCTACCCTATACTTCCATTTCATTCTTGATTGGCGTCGCACTGGGATTTCTGTTCTCGAAGTAACGCGTGCACGACAGTGCTGCTCAATCCAGCTCAAGACATCGTCCTTCGGCGCGCGCTACAAGTCCGATGACTCAGGGTCCGTACGGCGGCACCTACTCTGTCATGCAGACCAGTCTGGCAACAATCTTGTTTCTTGGTTTGGTGCTTTCTTTCCTCGGTGTCCTTATCGCAGAATTCGCAAGTAAAATTCGGAAGAGAGTAATGTCCTAACCCAGGAAACGCGCGTCATGCCAACCACAATTGATGAGACTGTCAAAGCAACCGTTAATAGGCAATAAGACAGAAATCAACTACGGGATGCCTGATCTACCTTCGAAAGCAGTAAACGGTTCTTCTGGAGATGCAGCGAGAATGAGCAGTGAAACGCCTTCGAATGAAATTAAGATTGAGACCAACGGCTCTTTTTTGCTGGGCAGAACCAGGAAAGATGATTCTCCGGTTGAGTTGCCAGTGCATGCTTTTAAGCGTCACTTCATGGCCCTCGGAGGCAGCGGTTCGGGCAAAACCGTGCTGTGTAAATGCGTCATCGAAGAGGCTGTGCGGAACAACATTCCAGTCCTCATAATCGACCCCCAAGGAGACATTTCCTCTCTCGCCATAAAGGGCAATCCTGAAGAACTGGAAGAACATGGAACATCCTTGGAGATTCAAGAAGAATTCTTCTCAAGGGCAAGGATAGCGATTTTCACTCCTGCCAGCAATAAGGCCATCCCCATAAGTGTCAACCCGTTCAAATCCCCCTCACAAGACATTCCTCACGAAGAAGCCGTTCAAGCTATCGACCTCACGGCTACTTCTCTGACAAGCTTTCTCGGCTACGATCTGAACACGGACGCTGGAAAAGGCGCCAAAGCGTACATGTTCACCATACTTGAACACCTGTGGCAACAGGGGCAGAGAATCAGCGACATGAGCCACCTGGCGCATCTGGTCCTAAACCCCCCAGCAAAAATCGCGGCGACCCTCAACAGTCTTGTGGCCAAAAAAGAACCGGAAGAGATTGCGCGGAAGCTGCATTTTCTGACGGTTGGAACTTCATCATTGATGTTTCAGATGGGAGTTCAGATTGACATCAGTCTGTTCTTGGACAACAGCGACGGAAAGGTGCCAGTGAACATAATCTACCTGAATACATTAGCGTCTGAAAATGATAAGCAGTTCTTCTTGGCGACTCTCTTCAAAGAGCTCTATTGTTGGATGCTGAAGAACCCCTCAAACGATTTGAGGATGCTGTTTTACGTTGACGAAATCTCCCCTTACATCCCACCTTACCCAAGAAACCCGCCTCCAAAAAACGCGTACACCCTTCTCTTCAAACAAGCAAGAAAATATGGTATAGGACTTGTAGCGGCCACACAAAACATCACAGACATAGACTACAAGGCTTTAGCGCAGGTCAACACGTGGTGTCTGGGCCGCATGATGACAACCCAGGACATTGCCAGAGTCCAGAAAATCATTCAATCAATAGACCCAGCGCACGCTGACACTGTTCTGCGGAAACTGCCAAGCCTGCGAACGGGCGAATTCCTCTTGCTCTCCCCCGACTTCTACGATGACGTCGTCGATTTTAACGTTCGCTGGTTGGCGACCAAACACTTGACACTGGACGAAAGAGACCTCTCACAATACGTGCCCGCGGAATCAAGGATGTTCTTCGAAAAACACTTGGAAACGAAAATCACTAAGAAGTGGACCGCAGCCGCGCATTTTGCACCCTCCACGACTCTGGAGGAGAGAACCCGGCGATTTCTCTATTCAGCAAGAAAAGCAGTCTCAGCAGACTCTGTCGCCAGAAACTTGAAGACAAGTCTCGCAGACACGGAAAAAACTCTCCACAAGCTCGTCAACACCAGAATCGCAAGAAAAGGTCGGACCAAAGGCCGCAGTAAATACTTGTACTGGCTCTCAGAATTCAACCTCGACCCTTCCAGAGACATCAACGGAGAAGTCCTGACGATTCCTGCACGCATCACTCAGGTCGAAGCTTCCAAAAGAGCCAATTCCATGCTTCAGGGCAGCTCGTACCGCAAGGAGGAAGAAATCTACGATGCCGAGCTCTCGTACATCCCCATCTGGAGAGTCACCGCGACCCGCGAAGCAACCAGACTGCTCCTCCTCAAGAAAGAAGAAACACACACATACTACGTGAGTGCACAAACAGCTGCCATAATATCACTCGAGAAAAAAGAGATAGTCTTTCACAAGCTGATGACGAGCGCCACCGAGAAACTGAGAAACCTGGACGAAGATGAACACATCACGTTCGTGCCCAAAATGCCCGGCGAAATTGAAAAGTTTCCACAGATAAAACTTGGCATTGATAGAGCATATCAAACGCTAGAATTGAAGATAGGCGTCAAGCCGGTTTCAACAGAAATGATATTACTGCCAGTCTGGAGCCTGAAAGTGCAGCACAAAAAGAAAAAGACGAAACGCACCATCAGCATGGATGCAGCCACAGGCCGCTCGTTGTCTGGACATTTCTAGAAGGAACTAGCGCCGTGGTCACTTTGGAGATTTTGGACCGCAAAAGGCACGAGAGTTTCCGTTGTAGTTATGCTTAAAGCTTATCGAGCGCGCACTAGAAACTGGGAAGTTATAGTCTTATTACTCCGTTCCTATTGAACTGTAGTCACGAGGCCCTTGGCTTGCTTCAGGTCTGAGTAATGAACTGTAAGAGTGTGCAAACGTCATGAGGCATCTGGGAAACGAAAGGAATGGTTAGCGGTGATGGCTTATGCCAGAGGCGTTTAAGGGATTTGCAGCGCGTTTGTACGCGTTTGCAACGAGAAGGATCTCTTTGTTCAGGGACTTTGACATCACAATAGCGGACGAGATTTTGAAAAAAGTCGCATTGGGGACGGTTCTGGATGTGGGGACTGGCCCAGGACATCTTCTTGTCAAGATAGCTATCAGAAATCCATCCTTGGAAGCAGTTGGACTTGATGTCTCACGGGATATGATTAGGATAGCTCGCGCAAATGCAAAGAGGGCAGACTTGGACAATGTGCAGGTTCTCGTGGGCGACGTTGCAGAAATCGGCATGCAAAATGAATCTGTGGATCTTGCTGTGGCAACGCTGAGCTTCCATCATTGGTTAAAACCAGCCAAGGCGTTCGAAGAGCTCCACAGAGTCTTGAAAAGCGGAGGAGAAGTCTGGATATACGAGGTAAACAGTGACCTGACATCACAAAGCGAAACATGGGTGAAAACCAAGTACAACCCAATCATAAGAAAAGTTGCACCCATAGTCGTGAGAATGTTAAGTAGGCACTCCATCACAGTTGAGAATGCCCAGGCAATTCTCAGAGATAAGAAGAACAGGTTTGCCCATGCCAAGGTTGAGCAACTCGAACCTCTGCTCGTAAAGATGATATTGACTAAGTGAGCACAGCCCGCGCCTATTCAAGCTACATTCGTCCAAAGCGCGCTAAATCCTTTGTAATAATCGCGCGCGTGGAAAATTCCAAACAGACTGGGTTTTCATGATCTGCATGGTGGATGCTTCCAATGAATCCAATGATATGTTTCCAGATGGCATGCGTGCACATGCTTGGCTATATGGGGCCATATCATTTAGTACCAGTTAAAACCACTTACTGCTTTACGTTTTTTATTCCATAGTGTTCATGTATCTTAGGGTGCTCCCAAAACTATTTAAATGCTCCAATTTACAGGTCCAACTGGTTGAAGTTGCTCACGCATACTTATACGATGGATATACGAGGTCCCGACAAGAACCGTTTAATTCTCGGTTTGAAAACCGCCACATTCTTAGCAGCAGTTCTCGTTGTCTTTCGCCAAGACTTAGCAAAGGTGGTAGTTGACGCTTTGCAGAACGAGTCCACAACTTACGTGCTGGCTATACCCTTTCTCTTCGCCTACCTGATCTACCGTAAAAGAAAAATGTTGAGAGCGGTGATGCCGCTTGAGAGTCAGGCTCAGCCAAAAGTCTTCGGATTCTTCGCGACGATCGTCGGAGTGCTTCTCGCCTCAATAGCATTGCTGTTCTATTGGTTTGGTTCATACACGTTCACGCCTCTGGAATATCACATGTTGACCCTGCCAATCTTCGCCGCTGGCCTAACCCTAATCCTTTTCAACACACAAACACTCAGAGAATTAGCGTTCCCCTTGGCTTTCCTAATACTCTTGACGCCGCCATCAGAAATACTCAGCAATGTTGGTCCAGCTTTTTCAGTGATAAGCTCAGAAGCCTCTTATGCCTTCATACGGTTTGTAGGCATACCGTCAACTCTCACGAGTGAGTATGGCAACCCGGTAATCCAGTTGGCCAGGTCGGGCGGCCAGACGCTGGGCTTCGCCGTCGACGTAGCTTCCTCGGGCATCGGCAGCCTGCTAGGATTTCTGGTCTTTGTGGTTTTTATCGGTTACATCATCCGGGACAAACCGTGGAAGAAACTTGCGCTGTTTCTCATTGGGTTTCCACTTATTTATGTGCTGAGCATAGCGAGAATAGCCACGATTCTCCTGATAGGCTACAACTTCGGGAGAGACGTGGCAATAGGGCTTTTCCTCCCGCTGGGCGGATTGATTCTCATATTCCTCGGAACCCTCCTGTTGCTCGTTCTCTCAGATAGAGTCTTCCACACCCAGATATTCTCCAGACCATCGCAAGAGTGCTTAGCATGCAGCATACCGCTCATAGCCGACCGAACCTTCTGCTTTTCCTGCGGCAGAATCCTGAAACCTGCAACTGCCGAATTCCACAAAACCGACGTGGTGAAAATAGCTGCAATAATTACTGTCCCAGTTCTATTAATGGGGCCGATTGTAACATCGTCGCAAGCAGTTCTGGTCCTGTCTCAGCACAGCTTGTACGTTGCAGCGACAATATGTGCATTGCTTCCGAGCGTCGCAATTTTATACATTATTGAAAAGAGAGAACAGAATAAAGCAGATGCCCGATTCTATCAAAAGCTGTCAACGCGAAATAGGCAAGTCATCGACACGGTCTTAGAAACAGAAAAAACCACGATACCCACCTTGCGCGCAATCGCCGCCACATACCAAAAGAAGACAGGCGAACCGCTCAAAGATGAAGAAATGCTACAAGGGCTCTACCATGCAGAAAGAACAGGCATAATAGAAGGCGACATAGCCAATGTCCAGGACGAGCCAACACAAGTATGGAGAGGCCAACTGAAACTTTCTAAGTGAACAGACGCAGAAAAAGGGTGCGGGGTGTTTTATCGACGTTTGCGTTTGTACATTCGAAAAGCGCCTAGTGCTGCGAAACAACCAGCCAAGCCTAAGATTGTTCCAAACAGGTATTCTGGGATCAGGGAGAATCCTGCCGTAGTCACGATCTTGTTGTTGTACAAAGCGTCAACGTCGGCATCGTACTTGCCGTTGCCATTAACGTCGACCAGAATATCATACTTTCCAGGAGTCAAAGACTTGTTCCATACAGCGGTCAGATTAATGTTTCCCGAAGAGTCCGAAGACACAGAGGTCACGGTGCCTTGAATCCTAGCGGGGATTGTCATACCGTCAACCCATGCTGTGTCATTCACGACGTAAATGTTGTATGTCTGGTTTGGCGCATAGCCTGTTCCAGTGACATAAACCGTTTCGTCAGAATTGAAAACATCTTTCTGCGCACCTGTACCGTCACAACTTCCGATGGTAGGCCGTTCCCGAACCTGCCAGTTCCAGGTTATGGTTGAGTTCTCGGTTATGGTAAAAGTCACAAAAGAGCCACTGCCGCTAGACGGAACAGAACCAGAACCAACCCACCCAGTACAAGTCCAAACCTGACCTGCTTCAGTCACTGGACTCGTAACACTACAAGTAACCGAGCTACCATCGCCGTAGGGGTTATTACCAACACCCGGACTCGGACTATCATGGGCAGAAGAAACAGTCAAGTTCCACTGAACAGGCGGAGTCACAACCCAGCTCCAAGTTATGGTTGAGTTCTCGGTTATGGTAAAAGTCGTAGAAGTGTCACTACCGCTAGAGGGGACATAGAAGCGATCGCCAACACCCGGACTAGGACTGCCATGAGCAGACACAACACCTAAGTTCCACTGAACAGGCGGAGTCACAACCCAGCTCCAAGTTATACTCGAATTCTGAGTTATCGAGAACGTCACAGAAACACCGCTACCGCTAGAAGGAACAGAACCAGAACCAACCCACCCAGTGCAGGTGTAGGAAACACCAGCCTCAACCACAGGACTAGAAACACTACAAGTAACCGAAGCACTATCATTATACAGGTAATCGCCAACAGCCGGACTCGGACTGCCATGGGCAGAAGAAACAGTCAAGTTCCACTGAACAGGCGGAGTCACAACCCAGCTCCAAGTTATGGTTGAGTTCTCGGTTATGGTAAAAGTCGTAGAAGTGTCACTACCGCTAGAGGGGACAAGGTAATCGCCAACAGCCGGACTCGGACTGCCATGGGCAGAAGAAACAGTCAAGTTCCATAGAACAATCTGCCAATTCCAAGTTATGCTCGAATCCTGAGAAATCGTGAAGGTCACGGAAGAGTCAGAACCACTGGACGGAACAGAACCCGTACCCGTCCAACCAGTACAAACGTAAGCAACACCGCCTTCGGTCACCGGACTGGTTACACTGCATGTAACAGAGTCACCTTCATCATAGAGGTGATCGCCAACAGCCGGACTGGGATTGTCATGAGCAGAAAAAACGGTCAACGTATGCTGAACAGCGTTACCATGCCAATTCCAAGTGATAGTTGAATCCTGAGTTACTGTGAAAGTCACGGAAGAGTCAGAACCACTGGACGGAACAGAACCCGTACCCGTCCAACCAGTACAGGTCCAAACGGTACCACTCTCAGTCACCGGACTAGAAACACCACAAGTAACCGACGTCCCATCATTGATAATGTGGAGTCCGTTGCCGGGGTTGGGGCTGTCATGAGCAGAAGAAACGGTTAACCTGCGCTGAACAACCTGCCAGTTCCAAGTTATGCTCGAGGTCCCCGTTATCGTGAAGGTGACAGACGATGAACTGCCGGAGGATGGAACGCTTCCTGTTCCAGTCCAGCCAGTGCAAATGTAGTGAGTACCAGACCCGTCCGACACAGGAGAAGTGACAGACTCGATTATGCTTGAGCCGGAGTCAAACCACCAGCTCAAGGGAGTTGGCGAGTCGTAAGGAGAAGAAACAGTGAGGTAATACTGGGTCTTCCAGTTCCAAGATATGCTTGACGGCGCAACAATCGTGAACGTCACAGACGTCGCAGAACCAGAAGCAGGAACACTTCCCGCACCAGACCAACCCGTGCAAACGAACTGAATGCCAGAACCACCGGACACAGGAGATGTCACTGAATCGGTTATGCTAGAACCAGAGTCAAACCACCCGCTCAAGGGAGTTGGCGAGTCGTAAGGAGAAGAAACAGTGAGGTAATACTGGGTCTTCCAGTTCCAAGTGATGCTCGATGGCGTAGCTATAGTGAAGGTTATGGATGAAGCGGTTCCGGATGCAGGAACACTTCCTGTTCCAGTCCAGCCAGTGCAAACGTACTGAGTGCCAGAACCGCCAGAAACCGGAGAAGTAACAGACTCGGTAATGCTTGAACCCGAGTCAAACCAACTGCTCACAGGAGAAGGCGAATCGTGCGGAGAGGAGACAGTGAGGTAGTATTGGGTTTTGTAGTTGCTGATTATGTTTCCGTAGGTTGTGATTGTTATGGAGCCGCTTTGGACAGAGGATAAGCCGCTTGTGCTTGTCCAAAGGTACTGCTTGGTGGTTGAGCCTACGACGAGGGGTGATTGGAAAGCGAAACTGTGGGTCGAGCCCACGCTCCAAGAGAATGACACGGGTAGTTGCAGTCTAGAGTAGCTGACCGAGTCGATGATAACCACGGTTCCCGTAAAGTCAGAGCTAACTCCCACTTTATCAAACGTGACTTGATTCTGAATTATATAGTTTCCGACGACGTTTCCCGAAGCTGTCACTGTTAGTGTTCCGCTTTGGAGAGGTGACAGCCCCGAGGTTGAACTCCAAACGTATTGCTTACTGCCCACGATTAGCGGTGACGCAAACGAGAAACTGTGGCTGGACCCACTGTCCAACCATAAGGAAACAGGGAGACTGCTTACACCATAATTAACGCTGTCAACGCTTGCTACCGCGCCCGCAAAGTCCGAGCCAACGCCAGTCTGGTCGAACGTCACTTGATACTGGGTCTTCCAGTTCCAGGTTATGGTTGAGGGCGCACCAATCGTGAAGGTAACAGACGAGCCACTGCCTGAGACAGGAACGCTTCCCGTCCCAGTCCAACCCGTACACGCGTACTGGGTTCCAGCGCCACCGGACGCCGGAGACGTGACAGACTCGGTAATGCTCGACCCAGAGTCAAACCAGCCGCTCAACGGAGTGGGCGAATCATGCGCAGAAGTCACGGTCAAATAGTACTGCGTCTTCCAGTTCCAAGTTATACTTGAGGCTGCGGTTATGGTAAAAGGGACAGACGAAGAAATGCCGGACGCAGGAACACTTCCCGTACCTGTCCAGCCCGTACAAACGTACTGGGTTCCTGAAGGACCGGGCGTTGGAGACGTGACTGACTCAGTTATGCTTGAGCCGGAGTCGAACCAGCCGCTCGCAGGAGTGGGCGAATCGTACGGGGAAGTGACGGTCAAATAGCACTGAGTCTTCCAGTTCCACGTGCACGTTGTGTAGGCATTAAGCGTAGATGAGCCGGTGGAGCTTGAGCCTGCACTGCCTCCAGAGCTTAGGCTTCCCGTACCTGTCCAGCCCGTTGTCTCATATTGGATTCCCGTTCCGTCAGAAACTGGTCTTGTGATAGTCGATGATACACTAGACCCAGCATTGTACCATCCTGCTCCAGTTGGATTGTCATAGGTAGATGAAACGCTGAAGTAGTATTGAAGCTGGAAGACGGCGGTGTAGGTCGTGACTGCTGTTGGCGACACCGAGTGTGATTGAGCCCCAGAATCGCTCCAGCTTGAATAGATATATTGGCTTTGTCCAGATACTAAGGTAACAGGAGAGTTTGCGGCTATCGTGTGGGATGAGCCACTGTCCCACCAAGGAGTCGTGTATGGAGTTGTCACAGCACCTCCATCAACAGTAACGTAGCCACTTCCAGTGGCAGGCGAACTTGTAATCGTGTGCTGATACTGAGTCTCGTAGCTGCCAGTAACCGTTCCAGACGAATGAACAGGCGAAGACACACCTGTAACACCCGTTGAGACATACTGCTTACCCGAGCCCGCCGGAACAGGGCTGGTGTACGAGAAAGTTGTCCCATCATCAACCCAGATGGCACTCGACGGAAAAGTACTGTAAGTATACGTGCTGCTGCCCACCGTAAGAACCGTACCAGAAGCATCACTGCTCAACCCACTCTGCTGGAAAGTCACACTCCACTGAGTCTTATAGGTTGCCGAATAAGTTCCCGCAGCCATTATGGGCGAGGCACCTGAACTGCCCGTCTCAACGAACTGCTTACCTGAACCGCCTGAAACAGTAGCCGTCCAACTGAAAGTCGTACCGCTGTCAACGTAAACGCTACTCGGCAAAGCATTGTAAGCATAGTTTGTTCCTCCCAACGTGAGAACAGTGTTGCTACCAGCATCGCTGTCTAACCCAGTTGCCGTGAAAGTCACCTGGTATTGAGTCTTGTAAGTGGCTGCGTCTGTCCCTGAAGCCGTTATAGGCGAAGCAAGACCTGAATCTCCAGTCTCGACGAACTGCTTGCCAGAACCGCCTGAGACTGTGGATGCCCACGTGAAGGTGGTTCCCTCGCTGTCAACCTCAAAGTTAACAGGCAAAGTGTTCCAAGCATAGTTTGTTCCTCCTAACGTGAGAACAGTGTTGCTACCAGCATCGCTGTCTAACCCAGTTGCCGTGAAAGTCACCTGGTAGGGGGCCTGCGTGCGCGCTTCTCTTAGAGTCGTTAACATCAACAGTGTGAAGAGAACTAGCGAGACAAAAAGAAATGCGTAGAACCTTCTGTGTTTCATTTCTTTTCTTGACTCCTTCTCCCTTTAATCAACAAGTACTGGGTCTTCCAGTTCCAAGTCATACTTGAGGGCTGTGTTATCGTAAAGTCTACGGATGTCACAATTCCAGAGGGTGGAACATCCCCGGTACCTGTCCAGCCCGTGCAGACGTACTGAGTGCCAGAACCGCCAGAAACCGGAGAAGTAACAGACTCGGTAATGCCAGAACCAGAGTCATACCAGCCACTCGCAGGAGAAGGCGAATCGTACGGGGAAGTGACGGTCAGGTAATACTGGGTCTTCCAGTTCCAAGTTATACTCGAATCCATCGTTATAGTGAACGTGACGGATGAATCCGTGCCAGAAGGAGGAACACTGCCACTTCCAGACCAGCCCGTGCAAACGTACTGGATTCCTAAAGGACCGGGCGTTGGAGACGTAACACTGCAAGTAACAGAGTCATTATCATTGTACGTGTTAGGCCCAACAGGAGGGTTCGGATTGTCGTAGTCGGAAGAAACCGTCAACGTCCACGTTCCCTGCGCGCGCGTTGCAAAGTACATTAAAGCAGAGAAAATGAAAAGGATCAGCAAAGATGTAACTACTATTCTTTTCCTCATTCTACTTTCTTCTTTAATCTTTACGGTTTACGAATAGTTGTTGTATCATTGTTTCACTGTTTTAACGTTTTCTTCCAAGAATCAACTGAAGCAGTATGGTGTGCGCTGAGAAAGGCATGATCCGGAAGTGGGCAGCGCAGGCAACAGTCGGTGAAAAATCATCATGATAGTTTAGACGACGCGTCAACGAGCTCTTTTCTGCGAGGCGCGCGCCGATCAAGTTCTTAGTGTTGGATAACTCGATTGCTTGCTGTGAGGATGGATTCTATGAAGGCTGATTTTGCTTCTGTGTAACCTAAACGATCTGTCCCGTACTTTATAGCCAATCTCTTCTTCAGATTGAAGTACGCTTGAGCTATCTGAGGGTTTTTCCTAAGAAAATCGCGGAACACTATGTGTTTTTTCCAGTGTTCACTATTGAACTTGACAAGGTGCAGATGGTATCCGACACTGTGTGAGCCCTTTCCCAAACAGTAATACCATTCTGTGTTATCTGGTTGCGGCGTGACATCTTTGTAGCCGACGCTTTCCAATGGCGAGATGCATTGATTCGCTTCATCAACGCTGTTGACACCCGCCATTATGTCGATGATGTTCTTCCCACCTAATTTAGGCACTGCCGTACTGCCGACATGTTCGAACGCGCAGATTCTGTGCTCAAGAACTCTGCGAACAAACGCTTTCTCCTTCTCGTAAAGTGTCCGCCACTGCGGATCATAATCAACGATGATTACTGCGCTAGGCAACCCTTTTCCCAGCAATCAAGATTGTTTGAGGAACAGAAAAGTCTTTGGTCTTGTGCAAGCATCGCTGGAAGCGCTCGCATTGGCGATATTCGGCATAGCGCGCGCTAAGTAAGTCATTCCTTTTATTGTTTTTGTTTGTTTGCATGGGGGCTGAGAGAAAGAAAGAGAGAATGAGAAGTAGAAAGAAGTGTGTGTTTGGGATAAGACTTTACCCTTTCTCTCTCTCATCACAACCACGGAGTATGTTTCGCCGGATTATTCCCGCGATTTAGCTGGTTGCCGTGACATTGATGTAGGTTTCAGCCCAAAATGGAGGAAGGTAAGAGGACAAGCTAGGGTAGAAACGAGGGTCCGGTACGAAGGCGTCTACAACGTATGTGCCCGGAGTAACACGTAAAGAAGATTCTGGATAAATGACTGTCTGGTTCCACACGAATGTTCTTGTTAGGCTTTGGCCGGGGGGAATTGTGAGCGTCGTCTGACTTTGGTTAAGTGGAACAGTATACCACATTTCGAGGCCCTCTTCAGGACTATCAGCGATATAATATGTATTCCACACTTCGACTATGACGGGAGGATCTACGATAGAAGAGAAGGAGTGGGGTATGTAGCCTAGGTTTGTCAAGGTCACTGTGATGTGGACGTCTTCGGTCAGCGCGTAAATAGACTTGTCTGTTGAGACTGTGAAAGACCATTTCGGGGTGCCAATGACCCAGGCTGCGTGGGTGGCTCCTGAAGACGCGATTATCAAACCGAAAATGAGAACAAGAAACTTTCTCCAGCTGAGCCTTTGATTACTTAGCAGATGATCTAAAGCAAAAACGAAAGTGAAAATCCAAGCAAACGCTAGAATAGGATACGCCCATACGTACTGCATTTCTTGATAGAGATTTACTTCTTGATAAACTGTCATTGCAAGACTTGCACCCGTCAAGATGCAGACAGACGCACTAAACACCAGAAGGCTGAGTCTGAAGCTCATTCTCTTCACTTTTTCAGAGACGTCTCACGGAATTTAAACTTTTGGACGCACCACGTGCGCTGGAAACGCAATAATGCCGATTTTTCGTCAATGTTCACCCGTCCACAGGTCAAGCGCGCGCAGAATGGGTTGAACTCGATGTCTGTCTGTGTCTCTCAGAGAGAGGTAGTATATAGGTGAAAGAAGCAGAGATAGAGGTTTGGGTTTGGGGATAAAACTTTACCCCAACCAACAACCGACGACGCGCGCGCACTTTCATATCTGCAGGAGGAATCACTCAGCGCACGTGCTATTCGCTTGTGCAGCTTCAAACTTTTTCAGGTGTGATGTTTAGCCATATCTTTCGTTTTAGACCTCCAAAGGAGGTGAGGCTTGTGACAAGCAAAGTGCCCGCCAGGATGAGATTTCCCAAGGTGGCAGATGCAGGGTTTTGTGCAATATAGAGGCTGACACATACAAAAATGTAGAAAGACAAAAGACCCGTGAGGCATTGAGTCGCGTGGATGATTTTTCGTGCTTGATAAGCCTTTGATTTCAAGACACTTAGAACGGATCTCAACCGTTTGGAGATATCGGAAAGATCATCTAAGATAAGAGTCAAACCGCCTAAAACAAAGAATCGTCCAACATTAGTCGCTAGGCTAGCGTTGCGTGCCGTGAATAGACTGACTAGAGGAACGGATGTGGACATCTTTAGCATAATAGCGGATAAAACCAAGACCACGAACCCATAAACGTAGTGATGAAACCATAACCTTCCAGTTTTCATTCTACCAACGCTCATGGCCGGAAAAATGTTTACAATTGAAGCTAGAATTATCACCCAGAAAAGGGAACCATCAACCAGATACGGCGGATAAAGCTTCCAATTAGCCTCATAAAAACCCGCCAAGAGTCCGATTGCATACACTATGCACAGAAGGCAATTGAAAGTCAAGACCAAACTAAACAGTTTTCTTCCACAGACCGAGACAAGGCTAACCACTGAATCGGCACCACTCCGCAATCTTCAAACTGGCATAATAAATTCGTGAATCCGTCTAATAGCTGTTTTTGTAAACCAAATCATTAAGTCTCATTTTAGCACGCGCTAAAAAGCCAATTGCTTCTTGGCCTGCGTTCAAAACAAACCCATTTAGAATAAACTTCTATGCGGACACCCACCGGTCCACTTGAAACTGCAAATGGATCTTGCTTTGAGCGCGCGCGAATTTTGGTAGAATTCTGTAAAAAGTTTATAGTCCAATCTTCGAGGCACATTGTGTAGGAGTAGGAATGAAAACCATTAAAATCCCAAATGAAACATTCGAATTCTTAGCGTACGTTGCGCGGCAAGACGTAACGTTACCGCCTCTTCTCGTTGATTACCTAAAATGGGACCGTTACACAAAAGAAGAGGTCAAAGCCCATCTTCACGTATTGGACAGCACATGCAACAAAGTCCGCGTTTAAATACTGCAAGACTTCAAAATCATTTGATGAAGTCTGAAGTTTTCTTTAATCGTCGTGTGTGTGTTTGTTATGTGTGCATGTTTTAGTTATGTGTGTGAGGAGAGAGAGTAAGAGTATTAGAGTAAGAGTATGAGAGAGAGAGAGAAAGAGAGAAAGATAAAACTTTACCCCAACCAACCAATTTCACGGTCACTCGCTCTGCCAGTCACTCAAGCTCTCAATCACTCGCTTTGCCAACCTGCTCCTCTACTCCTACACCTACCTATACCTATACCACCACACCACACACGCACACGGCGTGAGTGTGAAGGAAGGGCAGGCTAAAACGCGGGGGCCTAGAAGAGTATTAGTAATTGGTAAAGCACAATTCTAGTGAAGAGTGGAACTCTGAACTTCATCCGCCGGACCGGTCTCAAAGAAGTCATATCCGATGGGCAAACCGAGAGGGATGTGATGAGTATCAAATCTTGCTTAACCGTATGCCATTAATCAACAGGCTTCCCGTAGATACAACTTGGTCGAGGGTAGAGTCGAGAAGGAAGACTTGCCCTCATTGAGGCTTATCAATGAGATTTCGTGGATTGATCTTTCATTCTCCACTGGAGACATACCAATAGCCGCGCGCAATGTGGAGATTCATAGCAGGGTCAAGTTGCCGCTCCCGCGGGGGGTCATAACTGACGGGCTAACGCGGCAGCAATATTCCGATAGATTGGTGCAGAGTTTATCCGAATTTAGAAGCCAAGCCGCGGCCACAGGTCACAATCTAAGGTTAATTCTGATGAGCTGTCGTCAAGGTGGGCCATTCACGATCCTAGAGGGAAATCACACGGCAATGGCATTATATTTTAGGCATTTCATCGATGAGCCTCAGATTCAGTATCCTGCGCATTATGCGTACCTGGGCGTTTCCTTTGATATGGTTAATTATCAGTTTTTTCACAGCTCCTAGCATGTCACGCGCTAAAGAGTGAAAAGGCGCGCGCATTCGGATTTGTTGGTGCGTGCGCATGGACTGTTTCAAAAAGCAAGTGCGCCTGCTTCAGCGCAATAGGTTTAGAAGTTGCTCTGCATCCTTTGGAGGGTAGCCTGAATAGTACTTGCTGAAATATCCAAAAACCTCCAATTGCCTATCCAAGAAACTCTTCACCTGAACTGCCCACTTTCTAATGTCTTCTGTTCTGTCAACTTCGACCTTACACAAAGTTCCATTCACCTTTCTTCTATCTCCTTTCAACCTCACGTAGACAAAATCGGTCGCTACCTCCTCCTCAGGGACAGGCTGACCAACTAAAACCAGAGCCACACCGTTCTCTCTGAGAAGAGAGTTCAACTTTTCTCCCAGCAAGCCTTTGTTTCTCACTTCAACGGCGTAGCGAAAGCCTTTCGGCAAGGTGGATAAAAACTCTCGCAGAGTTGGAAAATGCTTGGGTCCAAATGAGCGGGGGAACTGGAGCAGGAGCGGTCCGAGCTTGTTCTGCAAATGGGACATTCTGGAAATGAAGGTGTCCACCTCTCTTTCACAATCCCGCAGCATTTTGACGTGAGTTATGATTCTGGGAAACTTTGCTGAGAACAAGAAACCCTCAGGCGTCTGTTTTCTCCAAGCCTTCACCGTGCTTGCCGAGGGAATCCTGTAGAACGTGTTGTCTAATTCCACAGAGTCAAAGTGTTTCGCATATTCGGCCAGAAACGCTGCGGGCTTGAGGCCACGTGGATAGAAGTCGCCGACCCAGAACCAGTAGCTCCAGCCCATCGTGCCAATGTGTAATTTTCCTATTCTGCCTCTTTTGCCCTCAGAACTAGCCACTGTTTCTCCCCCGCCTTCTTAAACCGCGCCAACACATACCTGCCGCGTAATCTCTGGCCGTGCAGAGTGAACTCCACCAGGTTATCACTCCAAACCTTCGTCTCGTACGTCCCACTGTCAAATATCTTCACCGTTCCAGCTCCATACTGCCCTTCCGGTATTGTTCCCTCAAAACTCCGATATTCCAGCGGGTGATCCTCCGTTTCCACGGCAAGCCTCTTCTCCCCCGGCTGCTCAGGCATTCCCCTCGGAACAGCCCAGCTTTTCAACACCCCGTTCTTCTCCAGTCGCAAATCGTAATGAAGCCTTCTCGCGTGATGCTCCTGAACAACAAAAGTTCGTCCCCCCTCGTTGCTAACCGTCCCTGATGGTTCCGGTGTGACCGCAAAGTCCCTTCTTGAAACGTACGGTTGCAGGCTACCCTGCATTATCTGATCCAACGTGCACTCGGAAGGAAGCTTGTCATCCCTAATTCCAAGAAACCTAGCCATGCGCAGTCTGCCATCTTTGGTAACGTTTTGATAAGCCACTTGGCAAACGGTCTCAGGCTTCAACCAGACTATCTCTTCTTGAGCATCGACCCCCTCGAGAGTCTTATCCTCGACTCTGAGAGGTTCAAACGTTTTCAACAGCGATTCCATGTTTTTTTGACTGAAGCCAGTTCCCACCTTACCCACGTAGACGGGTCCCGCCTTGCCAAACAGTCCCAAAACCAGTGCCCCAAACGTCGACTCTCTCGCTCCTTTGCCGATTGTGTAGCCAAAAATGACGCAGTCGCACGTCAGGATTGGTTTGATTTTCAACCAGTTCGTGCTTCTGGCTCCAGGTTCGTACGTGCTGTCCTTTTTCTTGGCCATCACGCCTTCCATGCCCTTCGCCAAGGCAGCCTTGTAGTATGCCTCTCCCTCTGTTTCCACGTATGCGGACAACACAACGTAGCTTCCTTCGCGCACGTACTCTTTCAAAAGCCCTTTTCTCTCGATCAGTGGAAGCTGAACAAGAGGGTTCCCGTCTTTCTCGAGTATGTCGAAAACTATGTAGGTTGCGGGTGACGTTAGCCGCAAGTACTTGACGTTTTCAATGGAAGAGGTCTTGCTTCTCTCCGAGAGCGCTTGAAAGTCAGCCTTGCCTCCCTTTATGACGACTATTTCGCCGTCGATCACCGAGTTCTCTGTTAGGCTTTTCAGCTCTTCTAGCTCTGGAAAATTGTATCGCAGTTCTCTGTCGTTTCTGCTTCTTATGCTGAGTCCACCGTTAACGTAGCTTATGGCCCTTATGCCGTCCCATTTGACTTCGAATATCCAGTCTTCTGAATTGAAAGGTTTTTCAGTGTGCTGGGCAAGCATCGGCCTGTAGTGTTGTCTCATTGTTTCTTCAGCTGATTGAGCGTTTCCTGCAGGGCTGCCATGAGCTCTTTGGCTTCCTCTTTCACGGGTTTTTCAGCGACTATTGTTTCACCCTTGAGCTTCTTTGCAATGAGCTTTCGAATCCTCTCCTCGTAAGTGTCCTCATATTCCGTTATGTCGAATTCGCCTGAAAGATCGTTTATTATCTTCACGGCAAGGTCCAGTTCTTTCTTCTCGGGTTCCTTGAGTCGTTTCAGCTCTTCGGAGTTGTTCGGATCTGAAATCTCGTACGCGTATCGAAGCGTGGTCAAGACTAGCGCTCCCTTGTAGGCGTGCAACAAGACAGGATACTCTTTCGTTCTCAGAGTGATTCTTCCCGCGCCGGCCTTGTGCGTTTTCTGCAGGGCTGTCAAGAGTAAGCTGTAGGCTTCATCACTCTTGTCGGGCGTGAGCACATAGGATCTTTCGAAGTATATCGGGTCGATAGAGAGGTAGTCCACAAACTTGTCGATGCGGATTTTTTGGCTGGACTGTGGCCTCGCCGCGTCAAGCTCCCCTTTCTGGAACACTATGAAGCGGTTCTTGCTTACCTCGTAGCCTCTCACAGTGTCTTCCCAAGGAACCACCATGTTATCCTTGACGCAAACCTTCTGATACCTCAACGGTTGTCCATCTTGTTTGTGAAGGAACCTGAAAGAAAAAGCCTTGTCAAACGTCATCGTGTAAAGCTTAACCGGCACGTTGACCAGCCCGATTGTCACGGCTCCACTCCAAAACGGCCTTTTCGGAATTCGAACATTTGGTTCTTCAATTGGTTCTTCCATCAATTCACACTCTTCTCAAGTCTCTGCCTACCGTCAAGCATTCCCTTCCAAGGGTTGCTCTCAGACTTGGCAATAGTGAACAAAGTGAAACTCTCTGGCTTTAATCCTTTTTTGACTTCGCTCCAGTCTAATGGCATAGAAACGGTTGCTTGAGGAGTAGCCCTCAGACTGTACGGACAGATCATAGTTCTACCATGAGAATTCTGCCTGTAATCAATGTAAACAGTTCCGGGCTCTTTGGACTGGGAAACTTCCGAGACAACGGCTGGAGACTCTCGGGCCAAGTACTTTCCGACTTGGTGCACGTATTCCCTTGTCTGAGCAAAGGTGTACTCTCGAACTATGGGAACAAGAATGTGCAATCCCTTTTTTCCAGAAGTCTTCACGTAAGATCTAAGACCCAAGCCGTCAAGCTTCTCCTTCAGCGTCAACGTCACGGCGACAGTGTCGTTCATGCTCGCCGGCGGCTCCGGATCGATGTCAAAGACCATAAGGTCGGGCTTCTCGAAGGCGTCTATTTTTGAGAGTGTCATGTGAAGCTCTAGGGCCGCGAGGTTGGCAAGCCAAACAAGTGTGTCTAGGTCATTGCACACAACGTAGTTTATTTCCCGCTCGGCTGCTTCGGAATGTTTCTTGAACGTCTTCACCCAAGCAGGAGTGCCCTGAGGCATGTCCTTTTCGTAGAAGCCCTCCTTGTCGACGCCGTTGGGAAACCGCGTCAGAACTGTCGGCCTGTTGGCAAGGATGCCTAACATTCTGGAGGCCATTCTGATGTAGTGTTGGATCACCTGCGCTTTCGTCACTATTACCTCTGGATAAAGTATTTTGTCCAAGTTCGTGAACTCTACCCTAGTCAACTTCTCCAGGCAGACTCACCCTCTGAGTTGAATATGTATCTCTTCGTCCGGATATTTGTGCGTGTTACCGCTCAATAGCACGCCCTGCGAGTCAGGCATCTGTATATGACCAAATCCTTTTGAAAATAAGAAATTATCGTTGAAGAACCAGAAGACAATTACTAGTACGAGTAGCGCCACCAAGAAAACGATATCTTTGGTTGGAAAATGTCTTTCTGTTACTAACTTCTCTGTGGATTCCGCTTTGTCTCTAAGTTCTGCATACTTAAGATTGACCGCTTCTAGCTTTTCTCGTGAATTGTAACGCGCGGGCGATGTTTGCTTTGTTCCCGTGAAACGGGCTCTCGCACTGCTTAATAGTCTGCAGAACGGTATCTCTGATTGATTAGAATGGCAGGTTTCAGAAGAATCGATAGAATCTTGAAAGGCAAGTCGACTCTTGAAGGCGCAGGCGTCAAGCTAAAACGTGCATTTGGTCCTCATGAAGTTCCTTTGCTGGACCCGTTTTTGCTTCTTGACGATTTTCACTCCAATAACCCGGACGACTATTTGGCGGGTTTTCCTTGGCATCCCCATCGAGGTATAGAAACAGTGACCTACGTGCTTGAGGGCATGGTTGAGCACGGAGACAGCATGGGAAACAGGGGCGTGATACGTTCGGGCGATGTGCAGTGGATGACAGCGGGCAACGGCATCATCCATCAGGAAATGCCGAAGGGTTCCGAGGGTGGGCTGATGTGGGGCTTCCAGCTTTGGGTGAACCTGCCCGCGTCGCACAAGATGGACGACCCGACGTACAGGGGCATAACGAGAGGCGAGATCCCTGAGGTCGAGGTTAATCCAGGCGTCAGAGTCAAGGTAATCTGCGGCGAATTGAAGGGAAACAGGGGGCCCGTTCAAGGTCTCACGGTGGACTGTGAATACTTGGACGTGATGTTGGAACCGAACGCTCAACTCGAACACTCCACTAAGAAGGGACACGGAGCCTTTGCTTACGTAATCGGTGGAAGAGGCTACTTCGATCAACAGAGATCAAACCCAATCGACGCAGAACAGGTCGTCGTCTTCAGCGGAGGCGAAAAAGTCAAGATTAGCACAGGGGACAATAGTCTGCGGTGCCTCATGATATCGGGAAAGCCTGTAGGTGAACCGGTAGCTTGGCTTGGGCCCATCGTTATGAACACCCAGGAAGAGCTGAGAACTGCGTTCAGCGAACTCGACCGAGGCACTTTCCTGAGAAACCCAAAGGCCGCGAGGAACCCGCCTGAACTGCACCCGACCTATTACAAAAGATAAGGAACAGCAAGCAAGCTGGCACGGAATCGATTCGAGAATCTGCTGGCCCGCCCCAAACAGACACATCAGGAATGGCGCAAGATTAGGTCAGAGATCTTAGCGTGGTGTGGAATATAGATTGAATTGGGATTTGGGGTTTTTCGATCAGCGTGAACACAGACTGGAAAGTCTTTAAAGGCCTAGTCAATTAGAATGGAAGTTGGTGGTGCAGATGGAGTATGTTAAGACTGATAGGGCACCTTCGCCGGTTGCGTGTTATTCTCAGGCTGTGAGGGCGGGTGACTTGCTTTTCGTTGCTGGCCAGGTGCCTTTGGATCCTAAGACCAAGAAGCTGGTTGAGGGTGGCATTGAGGCTCAGGCGAGACAGGCTTTGGAGAACGTCAAAGCGATAGTTGAGGCTGCTGGTTCGTCTCTTGAGAAGGTGGTCAAGGTGACGGTTTTCTTGAAGGATATGAAGGATTTCAAGAAGATGAACGACGTGTGCTGCACGTATTTTATGAAGGACCTTCCGGCTCGAACCACGGTTCAAGCACAGCTAGCCGTGCCGGAATTGCTCATAGAAATCGAAGCCACAGCCTGCTTCACATAGAAGCGCGTGCACATCTGTGAATAGCTGGTTTGGATAAGACTTTACCCCCAAACCCCCCAACTTTTGGTTTATGCATGGCACGCGTCAAGAATGGTATTTCACGTTTTTGATTTTCTCACGCGTCTAGACAGACTTAAATTACGATTGCCTTAAGAATATGTGAAGGACAGGCGATAAATGCCATATTTGCACTATTACGAAGGAGAAAGTTGATAATGAAGTTTGGAAGCAAATTCCACCTGGCATTGGACATTTTCCTTTTCGCCATAGGCCTCGCGACCATAATCCTAGCTATCAACGAAGCCACTGTAGATGCTCTTGATCGCATGGGTTCAAACTATTGGCTTGCATACTCCGCAACCATCTCTGGAATTGCAACGCTTCTCTTGACCTCACGCCAGCACCCTGCTCGGAAGACTGGTACGCGCAATTAGAGCAAAACACGAAAGAAATGAAGTCACGCTTAGCGCGCAAGAAAAGCTTTGGTTGTAAGTGCGACATTGTTAGCGCGCGCATTTCAATTTGTTACAATTGATGGTTCTTTCAACATTCTGCAAAACTGCTCGATATCACAATTTGTTACAGTCCGGTCGTCAAAAGAATTTCGCGGGGTCAGTATTGCTCTTAGCGCGCGATGCTTATCCTTTAATCTTGGCTAGAGGCTTTGACTTACTCAGCAACAGTAAAGCGGAATTGATTACCACTGATATGCATCCGGCTTCTGCAAGAACAACGGCTAGTACTGGATTTAAGATGCCAAAAGCGGCTAAACTCAATGCGACTATGTTCCAGATAAAGGCGTAAACTATGTTTCCCTTCATTCTGTTAAACGCCTTCCGACTCAGGCTAATCGCATATTCAACCTTTGTCAAGTCGTCTCCAAGCAGAGCCACGTCAGCAGTCTCAACAGCCACATCGCTGCCAGCCGCACCCATCGCAAACCCAACATCAGAATTAGCCAACGCAGGAGCATCATTCACACCGTCACCAACCATCGCAACAACATTGCCTTTTTTCAGTTCCCCAATGACCGCAACTTTCTGTTCAGGTAAAAGCTCAGCATGGTACTCATCAACCCCGATCTGCTCAGCGATAGATTTGGCAGTCCGCATGTTATCGCCAGTTATCATAACGGTTTTGACTCCTAAGCGCTTAAGCCTCTGTATAGCTTCCAAAGAATTCTCCCTAACTGTGTCAGCCACAACGATTATGCCGATAACATGTTTGTCTAGTGCTACGGGAATGGCTGTTTTCCCCTCGCTTTCAACTCGATTCATCAATTGATTCGCTTCTTCTGAAATCTCCGTTTCTATCATCTTAGTTCCAATTAGGATATGCTTGTTTCCGTAATGGGCGTCCACGCCATGCCCTGGAATAGTTTTGAAGTCTGTGGGGTCAGGAATTGTCATGCTCATCTCAGTTGCCTTAGCGATGATGGCTTTGGATAGAGGTTGTTCTGAGAATTTCTCAGCAATTGCTGTATACTTAATTACGTCCGCTTCAGAGTAATTACCGAAGGTTTTTATCTCAACAACCTTGGGTTCGCCGATGGTTAACGTGCCAGTCTTGTCGAATGCGACCAGCTTAACGTCCTTTAGCTTTTCGATGTGTGTGCCACCCTTGATTATTATGCCGTTCATGCTGGCATTACCGATGGTTGCAGCTACAGCGACAGGAACAGCTATTGAAAGCGCGCAAGGACATGCGACTAATAGAACAGTTACGGTTCTTGCCAGTGCCACCTCAAACCCAATTGTGAAATAGCTGGCGGCAAATACAACAGATGCCAAAACTGCCATGATTGGCAAGAAGTAAGTGGTAAATCGGTCTGCAACGTTCTGTATGGGTGCTTTTTTCTCTTGAGCTTCTTCGACTAGTTGAATGAGGTGGGCAAGTGTAGTGTCCTCAGCGGTTTTTCCAACTTTGATTTCTAATGCTCCATGTTCATTGAGTGTGCCAGCAAATGTGCGGTCCCCTACTGTCTTTTCTGCTGGAATTGATTCGCCAGTTATGGTTGCTTGGTTGACTGTGCTGTGTCCGGAAATTACTGTTCCGTCAACGGGTATTTTGTCGCCTGGTTTGACTAAGACGATTTCGCCTATCTTGACCTCGTCTATGGGTATTTCAGCTTCTGCGCCGTCTCGACGTATGCGAGCTGTGGTGGGGCTCATCTTCATGAGATTCTCAAGCGCACCTCTTGTTCTATGGATGATGTAGTCTTCAAGGGTCATACCTGCGAGTATTATGAACGCCACTATTGCTGATGCTGTGAGGTAACCAACTGCTTCTGCTGTGCCAGTGGCTGATGCTGAGGGTAGGACGAGACCAGCTACTACAGAAATAAAGATGGCAATAGTTGCAAACAATTGGGCAGTGACATTCCCATGCCGCAGGGATCGAATGCCGTGCAAATAGATGCGGTAGCCTAAGGCAACGGCGATCAAAGTCAAAGCAATGCTAATTTCATGCGCATAAGTTACTTGAGTTCCAGATATTAGGGCGCCTGCTAAAGCGAATAGTCCAAGTAGAATTACTAGAATTACGCCTTTGATGTGTTCTCTCATTGGATTTCCTCTCTTGATACTATCTCAATTTGGTAGCCGAGCTTTTCAATGCGTTCAGTGATCTTGGAGAGACTGATTTTTTGTGCGTCGTATTCTATTGTGACCTTACCTGTTATCTCGTCAACTTTAACTTTTGAGATTCCGTTTAGCCTGGCTATTGCATGTCTGAGATTATCTGCTTCATAATCAGTTGCACATGTGCGGCATCCAGTACAATCTCTTTTTGAGGCGTTCAGGATAACTTTCTCAATATTCATTGGCTCACCAAAAACAGGTAGTCATATTCAAGAATTTAAATCTATTGTTATAATCCCCGTGTTTCGCACAAGTATGCCCTTAAAAAATCAAAAGATGTTTAGTTTACGCATGCCTTCAAAAAGTTCAGGATTAGCTATGCTATAGAAAACCCATTTTCCTTCTTTCCTGTCCTTCACCAACCCAACATTCTCTAGAATCCTCAGATGATGTGAAGCGGTAGGCTGAGTTAAATCAAGCGCAACCATGACTTCACAGACACACATCTCACGGGATGATAGCAAGCCTAAAATTCTAAGCCTAATGGAGTCTGCAAGAGCTTTCAAGACCTTGCTCTTAGCTTCACTGTTTTCCGAACTTATGCCTTTATTGGCTAGTTCCTTTAATTCGTCAGCGTATTCTGAGGCAGTTTCGCAAGAGCAAATTCCTGATTCGGCTAACCGTTGTAATCTCTCACCTATTTTTGATGCAGCCATATCTTTTCAAATAACCAATAATAGCAACGTATTTAAATATGTTTTTTTGTTCCCTTGTTAAGGGACCAAGTTGAAGCGAATACTTTTTGTTTGTGTTGAGAATGCTGGCAGAAGCCAGATGGCAGAGGCCTTCACCAACAAATACGGAAAGGACAAATTTATCGTTTCTAGCGCCGGCAACAAGCCAGCAGACAAAGTCAACCCCATAGTAGTGGAAGCCTTGAAAGAGAAGGGCATCGACATATCAATGAATAAACCAAAGCTGCTCACTTTCCAGATGGCCCAAGACGCTGATTTGATTGTTACCATGGGCTGCAATGACAATGGAATTTGCCCCGGGCCATTCTTCAAACCAACAATTGATTGGAAACTTGAAGACCCGAAGGGAAAGCCAATCGAGAAAGCAAGAGAGATCAGAGATGACATTGAGCGACGGGTCCAGAAGCTAATAGCGGAAGAGAGTAAGAATAACTAAATGGGCGCGCTAACAGACTCTCATTTCAGAGGGAGCTGCTCTTGCTGAACAGTGACGAGAGCTTAGGAAAGTATATAATGGCCCTCTAATGGGAGAAAGTTGACAATGATAGCGAGGATAGGAGACTGTGGGTTTCTCCAACGTTTACGAGGATGCTAAGCGCGCAGAAGCGTATTCTAAGCTGGAGTTTCCAGGCACCTACTACTTAGCCTACAGGGATCTGCCCAAAATCATTCGTCGGTACGTCAGGGGAAGAAAAGCCATTGATTTTGGATGCGGCACCGGACGTTCCACGAGGTTTCTGGAGAAGCTGGGGTTTGATGTTTTCGGCGTTGATGTGTCAGAAGACATGCTGAAAAAGGCAAGAGAACTCGACCCCAAAGGAGACTATCGACTCACGAAGGACGATGACTTCAGCCAGTTCGAGAGACAAGCCTACGACCTCGTGTTATCGGTTTTTACGTTTGACAACATTCCCACGATGCAGAACAAGGTCAGAATATTCACGCAACTTGGACGTTTGCTGAGAAACCAGGGAAGAATCATCAGCGTAGTCTCCTCACCAGAAATATACGTGCATGAATGGGCATCTTTCTCAACCAAGGATTTTCCAGAGAACAAACACGCAAAAAGCGGAGACACCGTAAAAATAATCCAGACAGACACAGAAGACAAGAGACCAGTAGAAGACATCGTCTGGACAAACGAATCCTACAAAGAAACCTACGAAACAGCCAGACTACAACTCATCAAGACCTACAAACCACTTGCAAAGAAGAATGAACCATACAAATGGGTCAACGAAACGAAGATAGCCCCCTGGACCATATACGTGCTGAAGAGAGAAGAAGGCAGGAACAATGCACGGTAAAACGTAAAAGATACCATGGCGCGTGTTTGATCTTGTGCGCACATCTATATCCGGGTATCCCCAGATCCGGCGAACCCCAAGCCTGAGAGCCCTTCTTCCGTGCCAAGTCTACATAAGTCTTATAAAAACTACACTCGTAAAGGCTGTGAACAGTGAAAAACATGGGAAACAGCAGAACAAGAACGATGGCGTCAATTCTACTCACCTGCTTCGCGCGCGCTCCGTTTGCGAAACAAAACATTTTTACAGGGTGCAATACTTTTTTTCAGGAATAGTAGGAATGAAAACCATTAAAATCTCAGATGAAACATTCGAATTCTTAGCGTACGTTGCGCGGCAAGACGTAACGTTGCCGGCTCTCCTCGTTGATTACCTAAAATGGGACCGCTACACGAAAGAAGAGATCAAAGCTCACCTTCACGCATTGGACAGCGCATGCATCAAAGTCCGCGTTTAAATCCTGCAAGACTTCACAGCCACCACAAGCTTATGCTTAGCTAGGAAAATATTGTTTGCAGCTATGGAGAGCTTGTTTCGAACGTCACGTCCTGTCCCTGGTCAGCTCACTCGTGACATTGAGAACTTTCGACTTTCCTAGCGTTTTGTCGTTTTCTGCAGTTCGTTTGTGTTCTATGGTCCCTTGCAATGTTGTTTGGAGAAAATCTTTGTCCCCAATGCGAATACGCGTCGCAGTCAAACTACCGTTATATAAGGTGCCATCTTTGCGTTTCAATCGCACCAAAAAATCAACTACAGTAGCATGTCGTCTGAGGTCTTCAATTAACTCCTTCCTCTGTTTAGGATTTGCGCATAACTCGGTTAGGTTGATCTTTTCAAGCTCTACTTTGGAGTATCTAGTAAGGGTTCGCATAGCTCTATTGGTGTCAACCACGACTCCGTCGAGAGATAATATGCCAATACCAATGGGGCTCTGTTCAAAGAGAAGCCGATAGCGTTCCTCACTTTCTCGCAAAGCTTCTTCTGCTTTTCTAATTTTCACAGCTTGGCATATACCATGCGCTAGTTCGCCATAGACTGTTTCTGGCTCACCTAGCTTGTTGAAGTATCCATCGGCACCAAGGTTCAATGCTTTGATAGCTAATTCTTCTCTGCCTTTTCCAGTAAATATAATAAAAGGAATTTTGTCACCTTTCTGCCTTAGTTCTTTGAAAAACTGTAAACCGTCTTTTCCAGGCATCATATAGTCTGAAACAATCACATCGTATGCTTTCATCTTCATCTTACGTTTGACTACATCAACAGAAGAAGCAGTCTCCACCACGAAGTTGCCGTGCAATTCCAAACATTGTTTCGCGACCTTTAAAAAACCAGTGTCATCATCAACATGCAAGACCTGTATCACTTCCACTTTAGTTGATGCCTTCATGGCAGACTTTTCTCTTGAATCTAGCCGCACGACTATCTGACTCCTAATCATAACACGAGCGTATGGCCACGAGCGCGCGCTTCGGGCCTAGCATGTTTCTAAGCGCCATTGAGAACGTGTTTGGCTTTGCAGGGATTTCTTGAAAGGCGCATCCTTTCTTTCCCAGATAGTCGTAGATGATACCTGTGTTTATATCTCCGAAAATGTATCCGATATTTTTGTCAACGACCCGCAATAGTAAGCCATCGAATTTGTCCAACCTCTGTGCCTCTTTCTGATAAATGATACTTCCTACAAGCGCCACTCGTTTATTTCACTTTCGGCAACTATTTTTCGATTTTGTGACCAATTGCAAAATCGTGTGTCTCTCTTCATTACGCATGAATTTTCTTATTGGAGAAAAACAACAAGAATTTTGACTAAATGTAAAAGGAGGCGATCTAATGAAACTGAAAGCTCTGGCACTGGTCCTATTGGTTTTTTCTGCAATGTTCGCAACCTGTTTCGCAGTTATGGTGACACGCTCTCAAGCAACTGAACAGAAAACTGACGTCATCGCTTCTCCTCCATTGGTTCTTGTAGATAATGAAACAATAGTCACGCCCAATAGACCTATTGATACACCTGGCGGGCCTACATAAGTAATAAGAACAGAAGCGGATAGAATCTAGAGCAGAACTGGTACAGAACGAAGGAGAATGCTATGCACAAAGAGCTAACAACTCTTGACATCAAAATCTTACGCGCACTGTGGGAGATTGGTCCAAGAAACCTTTCAAGAGTCGCACGAACCGTAGGGGTCCACCGCAGAACGCTGGAGTCGCGAATAGAAAACATGAAGGCGGACCCCGTTTTTTTTCTGAGAATGCACGCATCGGTCTATCACACAAACATTGGTTTGAGAAAGGCTGTGGTTTTCCTAGAAGCAAATCCTGGAATGGAGCAGCTTCTTTTCGATTGCCTAGCCTTTAATGAATTTTGGCTCTATGTTTGCCGATCTTACGGAATAGGTGAAGGCTGCACAGCAGTCTATGCAGTGCCGGCGGAGCATTGCCATGAACTTGAAGAGTTCATTTATGAATTGAAACGCTTAGATGTGGCCAGGGACGTTCACATTTATTGGTCCACATGTTTTCAGGGTGGAAGGATAACGCTGAACTGGTTTGACAATAAGTCGGGTAGATGGGCGTTTACTTGGGATGAATGGGTAAAGGAAGTTCAAACACAGAAGACAGATCTGCCCTACACGTTAGTAGAGTCCAAATCCTATGTTAACCGTGGAGATGAAATCGACATCAAGATGCTTGAAAACCTAGAATATGATGCAACCAGAAACTTAACTGAAATAGCGAGGGATCTCGGGATTAGTCGTCAACTGGCACGCTTTCATTATAAAGAGCACCTCTTAGGAAGAAACCTAATCGAGGGTTATGAAGTGTTCGTCATGCGTTACGGCAGCTCTCCTTCGGTCATGGTCTACTTCGCGATAACTTTCCACAGCTACGAAACATTTGCCAAATTTGCCAGATCTCTTCTAGACAAGTTTTTCGTACTCACAATGGGAAAAAACCTTGGAGAAAACTGTCTCATAGTGGAGGTCTTTCTTCCACCTGAAGAGTTCAGAAGATTCATTGAAATCCTGTCAACCCTGACAAGAATGAAGCTCGTGAAAGGTTACAATTATGCAATACAAGACTTGAGGATAAGATGCCGACAGACAATTTCACCTTCACTCTTCAAGGAAGACGCGTGGGTTTACGACCACAAGATCTTCATAGAGGCGGTGCGGCAGAAGGTTTCAAATTCCTTTCAAGGAGAATAGCATGCGCTTTGCCTACCTTTTGTTTCACAAACCTTGGCGCGCGCACTAATACTTGGAATAACAAATTGAAGGAACGCCAGTCAGGCAAGTCTTCTCTGAACGCTCGATTTTCTTCAACCATCGCTAAACCATACCCCAATATTGAAAGTGCGTACGGAGTTAGAACACAGTACTTGAATATTCTCTAGAGTGCTATCCTCCGAGTTTCCGTCTTTAGCGCGCATGCGTGTTCCTAAAATGGTCAAAAATGGCCATAATTCCGTTTTTCACATTTCTGCCAGTGCTTAAGAAGACAGTTACTCAAAGAAATCAAGAACAGACACGAAGCCCAAAGCCGTCCCTAGATCATGAAGGGCGAATAAAAACCATTTTAGGCCAATTTCGGAACAAGCATGCGCGCTACTTGGACGTTATCGTCCGTGAGGTCGTTCTCCACTTTTTGTTTGAGGAGTCTTTCTCCCTCTTTGGTCATTCGCCATATTGAAGGGTTAGATTTCTCGAAATGTTGCTGGGCCATTAGTCTAAGCTCAGTGATTCGGTTGATATCGGAGAAGGCTGCTTCTCTAATGATGAAGCTGCTCATAGAGACCACGTATGACTGCACATGAACTAGGATTTTAGGCATTTGTTAGTGCGTTAATAAATCGCGCGCGGTTTGGAAAATGGGTCGCGCATGCTGTGAAATCAAAGAGGGATTGGCATAGGCATGCCGTTTCTTGCTTCCTCAACTATCGGGAGCACTTGTTTCAGTTCTCTGAAGTACTTGAGCACGGTTATGCCTCTTGGAGTTATGGCGAATACTGTTCTGCTTTTTCCAACGGTCCTTTCCTCAATCAGGTTTTGCTTAGTCAGAAAGTCCAAGTATTCTTTCAGGACTTTGCAGTTGACGTTCGCTTTATACATTACATGCGTCAGTTTCAATGGTCCACGACGGGATAGCACTTGAAGAATGTCTACATACATCTCGAGTTTGGAACGTCTCATAATTCTACCCTTCGCGTATGTGTCTTCCACAAGTTGGAACAAGGGGTATAAACCGTTTATGAATCAGAAACTATGGTTCATAATCACATATTGCCGCGCCAACAGAAGTTTTCATCGCATCTTTGCAACATGTTTCTGTTCATACTGAACCCCTGGACAACCTGAACTTGGAATAGTTATTGCAAATATGTATTTCGAAACCGTATTTTGACAGCGCGCACTCGTCCTTGTCACACTCACACTCCGTGTGCGTGTGTGGTGTGTGTGGGTAGGTATAGGTAGGTAAGGGTAGGAGTTGGCAGTGGCAGTGACCGAGAGTTTGAGTGATTGGCAGAGTGAGTGACCGTGAAATTGGTTGGTTGGTGGTTGGTTGGGGCAAAGTTTTATCCCACACGCACAGAGATCTCAACAATCCCAAAAAGCTTCTGGAGGAATCCGACAAGAAACGTCGGCAATTCAGGAGCAGAGAACCATCCAAGCATAGGCGCGCGCATTTTTTATAGACGTAAGTACAAAGTCTAACGCGTTGAGGAGGATGAATTGTGCCAAAAGGTAAGAAACAGAAAGCTACAGATCATAAACAGCACATGAAATTGCAGAGAGAAAAGGAACTGAAAAGGAAAGAGAAACGAAACACTCAACTCCCTGCAGAATACACCAAAGGCAAAGAATAGCGCGCATGCGTGTTCCTAAAATGGTCAAAAATGGCCATAATTCCGTTTTTCACATTTCTGCCAGTGCTTAAGACAGTTACTCAAAGAAATCAAGAACAGATACGAAGCCCACAACCTTCCTTAAATCATGAAAGGCGAATAAAAACCATTTTAGGCCAATTTCGGAACAAGCATGCGCGCTAGTTTGGTTGACTGGAGCACGCGCTCTAATATACTTGTCATAGCTTGTCTGCAGTAACTAGGTGTCCTTTTCCCTTCGAACGTGCTCTCTCAGCGTGCAGCGCATCTCGTTCCAAACGGAACGTGCGTTGCGCCTCCAATTGAGGTCCTCTTCTCCATCATACTCTTGCTTGAGAAGACGAACAAAGAATGCAATGAAATCAGCAACTACGTTTCCCCACACCAAGATTTCCACCCCAATGGACATCAGATTCTGTATTCTATCTTACATTATACCTTGTCCCAGAATTATGGGTTTAGGGTTTGGGGGTAAAGTTTTATCCCAAAACCCATCTACTTCTTTCTATTTCTTATTCTCTCTTTCTTTCTCTTACTACCCACATATAAACAAGCAAAAACAAACAAAAACAAGCAAAAACAAACAAACAAAAAACACCTTTACAGACGCGCGCAGCAAGTAGAACTTATTAGGTTCTTCGAATGTCTCACTAGATAGGTGTTCAAGAAGTGCAGATGATTGCGATTTTTTTTTCCTCTGTTTGTAATCTCGATATTGGCATTTCTGATAGCCACGGTGTTGCTGTGGCGAAGGGGAAAAACCATAGAAGCTCTCTTAGTCTGGAACTCTGTTTTTGTATTTCATTGCACTGATATTGCTTTTCAGATAAGTGCGTGCGCGCTAAGTTAAGTTACCTAATCTGGTCATAAAACCTTCTGAACGGCGTGCTTATTCTGTTTCTTCGTCCCAATCTTCATCATCGGATTCTGTTTCTTCATCCCAATTTTCAGCTTCTTCTATCATAGTTATTCACCACCTTCATTCTCAGCGAAGCACAAGCATAGTCAACTAGCATTAAACTTTGTGAATACGAAATATTCATCAAGAATGAAGATTTCAAGCCAGCTATCCCACGACAGTTAACAAGAAGGCAAATCCCACAAGGAGTTAACAGTTACCATGCGCACGTGTCCCAGTGTTTCTATGCAACACGTTTCTTCCCAAGTGCGGGCTTCATGGCGATGAAGAATAGACGCTGCACTTCCGTTGGTGGGACGTCTCCTTGTTGTCGCCCAAATCCAGGATATACTGCCTTGAAGCTCCAACCGGTTTTCTCGAAAATGTCAATCAGTTCGTGAAGGCTCCAGAGACGAGTGTCGGATGTGACTTGCTTTTCTAGGACGAAGTTTTTGTCATCTTTTTGAACTAAATAGGTCCAAGTGGTTCCTACGCGTGAAGTTTTTGCATCAAATGTCCTGTCTTCCAAGACTATCAGATTCTCGTAGCGAGAAAATCCGCGCGACTGAAAATTCCTAACAATCCAATCTCTATTCGCGATCTCCAAGGCAAAAAATCCTTTAGACCGAACAAGACTGCAACACTGACGTAGAATGTCAGCATTAGTCTCGTCATCATAATATCCAAAAGAAGTCTCGAGATTAATGATACCGTCGAATTTCTCTCTGGCAAGCACTGCACCGATTCTGCGCATGTCCGCTACTTTGAAACGCACTTTGTCAGCGACTTGATGGCTTTTGGCCCTTTTTTTGGCGAGTTGGATGTAGTAGGGCGACAGGTCCGTTCCTACGACGCTTATGCCTCTTTTTCCAAGCTCGATTGAATGTCTACCGATGCCACAGTTTAGGTCCAAGATTCTTTGGGGCTTGAATCCTTCCTCACCAAGATATTTCAGAAAAAGGTCAACCTCGTCGCCTGCAATCGAAACGCGTTCTTCTAGGGCTTTAACAAAGAGTTCAGGATGATTCACGAAAAGATCTTCTGTCCAATGAATCATAAACTTCTTCCTCCAAACATTAGTAGAATACTTTACGTATTTCAAAATTGTCTCTCTCAATCTGATTTTTCTCGCGTGCAGGAAATTGCGTTAGGCGCGCGGGCAGCTGATTTTGATTCAAACGTAAAAAATCCAAGAGCACATGTATGTTCGCTAGATACCGAAAGAAAACTTTGAATGTAAGTTTTATATCGTCTTGTATCACTCAATAAAGGTAAGGTGCGTCATGCGCAGTCCTTTCCCCGTTAATTTGCATACAACTTTTGTTTGCATGACGCATCTCAACAATTCCGAACGAGCCATACGCACTTTCTGAATTTTCCGTTTCGAGCCCATAACAGATTTTTCTTTTGATGCCTATGGATAGATTTGATAAATGGCAAGTCCGTTCGGAAAAACAGACAAAAAGTCACTTTTTTCTCGTATTCCTCTTTGAGTCATGGTTTGCTGGGTTTTTTCGGCGTGTAAATTGTCCAATATCCATTTTTTTCAAAGTCTTTCCTTTGTAACTTATGTTCCTTACGAATGCTTTCTAAAAGACAAAAAGAGGCTTCATCGAGTCTGGTTCTCTTAATCTTTAATGCACAGCCTTCATACTTATTATCATCTGGATTTGGGATAGTTAATCGCTTGATTTCATTTCCATTCTTATCTTTAAGATGGCACTCAAGAAGTTTCTTCCTTACCTCATGTACTTCTTTAAATCCAACATAATCCCTAGTTTGTCTTCTGTTGTTGTGCCGATTTAAAGATTTAAAGAAATTTGGAACTAAGCGCGCTTAGCGCGCGCTTCTCTTGCTTGAGGGACGGCAAATTTGATCGCACAAGTTCTAGTGCGTCAAGGCTAAAAGAAGGGTGCGCATCATAGGTCTTTGGGAAGGATATGGCTGGGACAATTTGGGTCTATGTGAAAGGGGAACAGAAGCCAACTGCTGAGAACGCTCTCGTCTATGCTAAGTCTGGGCATTCATGTTCTGGCACGAAATCTGCGCTCGTATACAAGAAGGAGCATGTCTTGCCAGAATCCCACAGGCAGATGGTAAGTACCGCAAGAAAAGTGGCTGAAGAAAAAGGAATGAGGCTTCAGATCTGCGACGTATCCTCGAGAAGAGGCAGCCTGAGAGCGCGACTTGCACATGTTAGCAAAACACCGACAGTGATCGTTGGGAATAGAAGAATTGTCGAGAACATCACAGAAGAGAAATTGTCGTCGATTCTGGAGCGAACACGCTCTGCACAACCGATTGACACACACTAGCGTTCACTGAGTGCATTATCAGTCCTTTAAGGAACCGTCCGATGATGTCGAAACCATTCAGCTGACTCTCCAATCTCTCCTTGTGAGTGTCGGTACGAAGTAGCGCGCAGGTGTGTTCCTAAATTCCCTTTTCAACTGTGATAGAGTTCTGTCGCGCCTTCCGAACCGTGCCCCCCGTGCCCCAAGACATTTCGCCACCCATAGACGAAGCAAAGCCAGAAGCATAAGCTATCTCGCAAACGAATTTAGAAACAGGCATGCGCGCTTTTTTTGTTTGTGTGTTTGGGTTTGGGATAAAACTTTACCCCAACCAAACCAAACCTGCTCTCCGCAAGTGATAAGAATTCAGTGGAAGACATAATGATGAAGGTGCACATTTCGTGACTGGAGAGCGCAATGACTATTCACATTATACTGGGATTTTGTCAAATCTGGTTGGTGGTTTGTATTTTGCTGCTGGTTTCACTTTCACCGCCATAACCCTGCTACTCACTTTTCAGACCCAGACAAGCCTCTTCTTTCAGATCACGCTCTTTCTAATGAATATCCTAGTCGAACTGTCCTACTTCTTGGCACAATGGTACACAGTGCATTCAACCCTTTATGCAGCCATTCCGCCCCTCACAGGATTTGCCATGATTGCAAATTACTTGACGTTTTTGGTTGCAAGTCTGGCGACGATGGTGCCAACGCTTCTTTTCTTTGTTTATGGGTTTGTCTATTTGGGATTAGCATCGGTGATTGCATGGATAGCGATGCGTCTGAGGGCTTATGCCTACATTGCTTTAGTGGAGAACAGTGCAACGATATCTGTGCCAACTGCTATCATCGGTTTTCATGCTGAGAACGCTCTGCGTTGTGCAAATCTTCCTCTTTTCTTTCTTTGATTTGTTGAAGTGTCCACAGAACTGCAGGATATTCCGCTAGTTGTTCATGGAATAGTCCAGCGTTGTCAATAATGTTTGGTTTGAAGATTTTCTCATCGTAGAACTTGTCTATTGCTTCGATTTCACTTTTCTTGATGCTGGCCAGATGCACTTTAGTGAACTTCTGAACTTCTCTTGTTATTTTGGCAAAATCGTATTGTGAGAGTTTCTCTGTTTGCAGTAGGTTTCTCAGGCTGGAGTCTATTGGAATCTGCGCAGCCAGTTCGGGGTTGATTTCGTGCATTCTTGGTTTTTTATGGGTTAGACTTTCAACGATTGCACATTTGCGGAAGATGTTGTGGTCGAATTTCATTTTGGTTATTTGATACGTGTCGAAAAGGTCTCGAGGTGTTGTTCTATAGAGCAGAGTACACCATTTGTTTGCGAACAGTTCTTCTCTCATTGGAGTTCTCGTCTTGAATGTTTCATGTGTTCCTATGTGTTTGAAATCTGCTGAGATGTCGGTTTTGAGAATTGGGGTTCGGCGGAGGTATCCTATTTCTATTTTGAAGTTGTCTTCAGAGCCATGAGCATTGACGTACCTGACAGTGAATCGTGTGAGCGGATAGCTTGCGTTTATGGCGATGTCCGTCTGGTCGTATTCTTGTCTGTAGATTAGATCTTTCAGCCGTTCGTCGATTTCCTTTCGTATCTCTCCCCAGTCTGCATTGTTTGTATGTCGGTAGTTGAAGTCGAGGTCTATGGACAATCGCAGTACTTCTGGTGAGTAGATGAATGTGAGAGCTGTTCCGCCGTAAAGTGATAGGCGGTCTGAAAGGTATTTCACAGCCGAGATGTCCTCTAGCAGATCCGAGATTCGGCATGCCTTTTCTATTTCTTTGGGGCTGAACCCGTATTGCAGCGTCAACGCATCAAAATCGTATTTCTTCTTCACTCAGATGCCTCTCAGTTGTTCCTCGAAGGCTTCTGGAATGTACAGGTTCCATCTTCTGTTGAGGCTGCCTTTTTTTCCATGGACCAAGTATTGTGGTGGACCTCTGATTTCAATCTCGATTTTGCTCAGCGCAGTGTCGGTAATGTGTTCATAGAACGGTGATCTCTCTCTCAAAAGGTCCACGATGAAGCCGATTCGCCTAGGAAGACTCCTCTTCTGTTGCTGAAGGGTTAGGCTAATCAGTTTTTCAACGTCGAGTCCGTGGAGATTTTCTAGACTTTTTATGCATTCTTCCCATCCTCCGGCATATTGAACTCTGTCGATGCATTCAATGAACGTCCTTTCTTTGCTACTCACTCTCAAAAGGCTGCTTCCATAGGGTTTCTCTACTACCTGTGATGTCGTGTCTTTGACGAATAATGGTCTGAAGATGAACCGTTTGTAACCGAATGGATCGAACCTGTCTTTCGAGTTGACGCATACGTAGGCTTCGTTGAAAGCAGAGTAGGCGCAGCCGTAGTATTCCAAAGCGGTGTGGAAGCCCAAGTAGTATTCTTTTCTGATTTTGGAGGCGATTAGAAGTTTATCTGGTTCGTACTTTTCTGTTTTTTCAAGCGGAGATAGAACAGCATACAACCCCTTCCGGATTGCCAGGAGTTTGTGAGCTTCGATCAATCTTTTGACATATTTTCGATAGATGTATTTGCGGTTTGCAGGTCCTTCGATTACGCTTGATGATGCTTGTACAATTTCGTCAAAGCTTGCTATTTTCATGGGGAGAAGAGCTTTGTAGAGCGCTTCAGTTTTGTTCACCATAGCCTTTTCGCTTTTTTAACGTGGTTACCCATTTTATGGCATACTGCATTAAAAATATTTAAAGCTTGCTAAGCCAGCAGCTACACAGAAATTTAACGTAGTTACCCATTAATGGGCATACAACATTAAATTCGTGAAAAGCAAGCGACTACGCACATCTTGGATAGTCAACTATCCAAATATCGCATATTTTGGACAACACTCTAACCGACAAGTCGCGGTTCTATGTCCCGAATTGCACGCTCCGACCATGTTCTTCGAATTTTCACGATTAACGTGATTTCAGGTTCATTACGTATAAGGAACAAACAATAGTTAACACGCTGATAGTAGCGAACTTCTGCACCCTGCCACACTATTTGTTCAGAACATAACACGCCTACAAGGTCAAACCTAACGCGCGCTCAGGCGGCCGCTTCACGTTTCGCATCCGGCACTCTCGGCAGCTTAGCGCGTATGCGTGTTCCTAAAATGGTCAAAAATGGCCATAATTCCGTTTTTCACATTTCTGCCAGTGCTTAAGACAGTTACTCAAAGAAATCAAGAACAGACACGAAGCCCAAAGCCGTCCCTAGATCATGAAGGGCGAATAAAAACCATTTTAGGCCAATTTCGGAACAAGCATGCGCGCTACACGCAACGAATGCTTTTGAACGTGTGCTCTGTATGTGGTCTGTGAAGCGGTACTAGATTCTGGAACATGATGTACTAAAGCTTAGGATAAAATCCAACGGATGCATTGTTTAACATAAGAGAAGATGAATTTGGGGTTTAAGAATGAGTGAAAAGAAGTTTGATGTTAGTGGGAAGCTTCTGATTGTACTAGGCCTAGCCGTATTGTTATTCTCTTTGAGTGCCAAATCCGTCAGTGCTCAAGTTGGTGAGGTTGCGCTCAAGCCGACAGACGATGCCTATGTTGATTCTGGCAACCCAAACTCAAGCTATGGCGAGCGGAACTATCTTCAAATCACGAATTACAATAGTGGAATCAACAGTGCCTACGCGAGCATAGTATGGCTGAAATTCAATTTGTCTTCTGTTCCAGACGGGGCAGTGATTGATGGGGCAATACTTCAGCTGCGCACATCCAGCATTACTGGATCATTCAGTGTTAATGCTTATTCAGGCTCTGATTTCCTGAATGCGTCTGCTGTTGTTTCTTGGACAGAATTGACATTGACATATTCCAACATGCCTAGCTACAACACGACATCAATGGACTCAGTATTAGTTGCAACCAATAATCAATGGTATAATTGGAGCGTAGTTGACGCCGTCAGAGACGCTTTGAATAGCACCGCCAGAACAGTAACAATGATCTTGCTTGATCCCTCTCCTTCTGGCCTCGTCTCATCAATTTCGTTCAATTCTAAGGAATTTTCCATCTCAGATTATGCTCCTACACTAACTGTCCATTGGAGTGGGGTTGTGCCAGAGTTTCCATCATTTCTTATTCTGCCATTGTTCATGATAGCAACACTACTAGCGGTCATGGTTTACAAAAAGAAAGGCGTGAGAACAAGCCAAAGTTAGACAGAACCTAGAGGAAACGCTCAGAAGACAAAAAAATCTTTAATCCGCACAGCAACAGAAAACAAGGCTAATTTTTTTCCGTATTTCGAGCGCGCGCCCTTCACTCACACACTCACGCCGTGGGTTTGGGGGTAAAGTTTTATCCAACCAACCAAATTTGACGTGGCGCTGACAAACAATGTAGGTGTGAGAGCTAATACCTACATTGTTTTAGTGGAGAGCAGAGCATTAGAGCTGTTATCCTCATTTCGTCTGTTGATGTACGTTCGTCGATGGATGTTGCAAAAACCTCCGCAGTACCAAGAATCTGCATGCAATCATTGAAAACGTTATTCATGAAAAGGCTTTTCAGATACTTAATGGTACTTAGATTTCAGTCTGATAGCATGTCAAACACATCTAGCGTCGATGCAATCCTGACTGAGGCTAACATAAAAGAAAAAGAGTATAATTGGCTAGGCGCGGCTGAGACTTACGCGAAAGGATTGGACTCAATATCAGCACAGAACTTCTCAAGCTCAGGCGATCTTCACGAGCGTTTAGGCTATGCCTTTCGCAAAGCAGCGATGCAGGCCGAAGATGTGAACGAGTTCAAGAACAGTATGAACAAGGCTGCTGTTCACTATGGTAAGGCTCTTGAGGCTTATGAAAGGATCAGTGACTCTGAGACGGCGAACGCCAAAGGTCTTCGATGTGATGCTGCCAAAGCTTACGTTGAGCATTGGTTGGCGTCTGACAGTTTTGAAAAGAAGAAATGGTTGGATGAATGTTGGAAGCTCGCAACTGGGAGTATGCGAACATTCGAAAAGGGAGAGGAACGAAGTGAATTTGTGAAAACATACGTCCAACTTTCAGACGCAGCGATTTTTCTGTTTACTCGCGAACCCGATTTCAAATCCCGCGAAAAGGTAATACAAGAGGCAGTGGAGTCAGGCGAGAAGGCAATAGAATTCCTCTCAACTTCGGGAGATGCTTGCCAACTTGCGATGGCTTACGCGCGAACCGTTGTTTTTCTAGGAGTTTTCAGCTATAACTTCAGAGACATTAATGAAAGGGAGAAATATCGACAGGAAGGCCTCAACTATTGGGGCAAGGCCAAGCAGCTTTCTGAAGAAATAGCGATGACCGAGTCTGTGTACCCTGTTTTTGGAGGCCAAGTTTTCTTCGGCTTGGAAGGCGCCGACGAAGCGTTTGAAAACTGTACGAAAGCATTAGAGTACGGCAGAAAGATGAATGACAAGTTCATTATCGGTTGCGCATTAGATTGGCTCGTCTACCACACTGCCTGGAAGCTTCCGGGAACCGATGATCCAGTTGAGAAAGAACGCGCCATTGAAAGGTGTCTGAAATATGCAGAGGAATCACTGTGCGAGCTCAGCAAGGTGCCCTTCGTAAGCCCCCGCGGCGATCTTGCCTGGACCAAATCAATTGAAACCATGCGTCTCCTTCTTCAACATGACGTTGAGACTGATCTGAAGAAAAAAAGAGTCTTAGATGAAGAGGCTTTCCAGTGGGGTCTGCGCAATCGAAAAATGTGGGAAGAATCTGGTTATCCGGAAATCATGATGAGTTGGTATGGTGGGGCAGCCATGCTTCGCCAAAGGCTCGCCAAATTCGAAACAGACCCTGCGGATAGAAAAAAAGGTCTTGAAGAAGCCCTCGCTTACATAAATAAAGCCATAGGAATTCAAGAGGGACTTGTCCCCCTTCAATACTGGAACATTGGTATCTCGCGAAGTTCGTTGGGAAACGTAGAATCTGAACTCGCTGAAGTGACCGAGGACTCGGAGAAAAAGAAGGCTTTGCTTAGAGCCGCACTGGCCGACAAGCAGAAAGCCATAGAATTGTGCATCAGAGAATTGACGTACATGACGAAGAAAGGCTCGGGAACCTCTCTCTTCGCAACCGTAGGAGCACTGCAATATGGATATGCACACGCCCTTGTCCGTTTGTACGAGTTAACGGGCGAAAAGGAGCTTTTGAAAAAAGCGGTACAGAGTTATGACGCTTCAACCGAATCCTATCAAAAGCTCAGCTTGATGAGTAGAATAGCGGAGAATTGTTGGAGAAGAGCACAAGTATATGACAAGCTTGGAGAGCATTTGGCAGCCTCTCAGGATTTTGAGTGCGCAGCACGGAGCTACGCTTCGGCATTAGAGAAGTTCCCACAGCTCAAAGCCTTCTACAATGACCACGCCCTGTACATGCAGGCTTGGAGCGAAATTGAAAAAGCAAGATTTCACCATCAGAAACAAGAATATAACCTGGCAGAAGAGCATTTTGACAAAGCCGCCGGTCTTCACAAATCTTTGAAACGATGGAACTATCTCGCACCAAACTATTCCGCTTGGGCAAAGCTTGACGAAGCAGAAGAACTGAGCAGAAAAGAGAACAGTGAAGAAGCTCTTCAGGCCTTCGAAACAGCTTCTGCGCTTTTGGAGGAAACCAGTAAGTCTCTGGAGAACCAGTTGCCAACGATCGAGGACGCCGAGGAAAAAGAGATGGCAGCAGAAATGTTGAAGGCTACAGGCCTGAGACATCAATACTGCGCAGCACGAGTCGCAGTTGAAGAAGCCAAGATCTTTGACAAGAAGGGAGATCACTTGTCAAGCTCCGAGAAGTACAGTTCGGCAGCTGAAATCCTTGAGGGTATACAGGAGGCTGTAGAAACAGAGCGGGACAAAAAGGAGTTCAAACTTATCGCAACACTCTCTCAAGCTTGGGCAAAGATGACGTTGGCTGAAGCCGAGGAATCGCCAGGTTTGTACGCGGAAGCATCTCAGCTCTTTGAGAAGGCCAAAGAACTGAGCCCTAACGAGAAAGCAAAGACGCTAGCTTTAGGACACAGTCGCTTCTGCAGAGCACTTGAAGCTGGAATGGAATTTTCCGACACGGCGGACGAAAAACTCCACAATATCGCCGTTCAGCAATTGGAAAGCGCTGCAAAATACTACGTGAAAGCTGGCATTCAGAGCGCTTCGGAATATGCCAAAGCAACCGAGCTGCTTCTAGACGCTTACTCAAACATCAACAACGCAAAGAAAGAAGCTGACCCTGAAAGAAAAACAAAACTGTTTGCGATGGCCCAAAAAATCCTACAAACTTCCGCGGGCTCTTTCATGAAAGCTGAACATCCAGAAAAGAGAGAGCAGGTTCTGAGACTCCTTGACAAAGTGAAAGAAGAACAAGAATTGGCTATGTCCCTCAGTGAGGTATTACACACTCCTGCAATTGTCTCTACAACAACCGCATTCAGTACGCCTACTCCGAATCATGAGAATGCAGTGGGTATTGAGAAGTTTGAGAACGCCAACATACAGGCAAACATTATTTCCCGCCAAAAACAGCTAAACGTGGGTGAAAATTTGGACTTAGAGATAGAGCTCGTCAATGCAGGAAAAGGGCCTGCGCTGTTGATCAAAATCACCGAGCTCATTCCGAAAGGCTTCGAATTGGCTGAAAATCCCGAAGCCTACAGAGTGGAGGACAGCTACTTGAACATGAAGGGAAAACGAGTTGACCCCTTGAAGACCGTAGAAGTGAAGCTTAAGCTCAAGCCGAAAGTTCAAGGCGAGTTCTCACTCAAACCCACGGTACTGTATCTCGACGAAAATGGACAGTACAAGTCAAATCAGCCTGAGCCGCTGACTTTAACGGTCACGGAGCTTGGAATCAAGGGCTGGCTCAAAGGAGAAAGATGACCGAAAACTAGTTTTGCGGAATCTGAGGGCGCGCTATTCCTTCACACTCTGCGATCGCGCTAAGCGCGCGCGTGATAAACAACACTTTTAAGTTATTTGATGCTAATTAAGAAAGCAATTCCGAGTTGTTGAAACCATGAAAATGAGAATGATAAAACTACGCCCTGAATTCCTCATAGAAACATTGCAGGGAAAAGCATCTTTCACTTCCAACCTGCCAGACAATATTGAACTATTAGATATTAAGTACGACTTTTTTTCCAAGCAAGTATCAGCAATCATAAGAAGCGACAGTTTTGAAGACGTTGTAGAATCCTATCCACCTCCAGAATTCAATGTCATCTATACGACAAACCCCAAAGCCGAATCTCAGCCCACAACAAACTCCAAACCTGAATTTAAGCCCACAGAGAAAACGCCGGTTCAGCCAAGTCAAGACACAAGCGCAATAGAAAAAGAATTCAGCCCAGAGCAGCGCAATTTGCTGAGTTTCACAGTAGACGGAGAATACGTCACAATAAAGCCAAACCAATACTTGAAGAATGAGTGGGATGAAATTAACGATACTGTGAGAAGTTTAGGTGGTAAATGGACGAAAGGCGACAACTTCAGCTATTGGGCAATTCGACGAACTTAGCAAGCATAAAGCAAAGTACACAAGACTAGTTTCTTCAGCTGACCAACTAGCCTTTTTTTCATCATTCATAGAACTTACGAGATATCCTTTTACCCCTCTCAACGCAACCGCAACTATTTTTTATCTTTCGAATGTTTTGCTGGAAGCGAAACCTGCTTTTTCTCTTTTCTTTTCAGTTCTTTCTCTCGCTGTAATTTTTTATGCTGCTCTAAACCTGCAGCTTTCTTTTCTTTTCTTGACAAAAGCTCATCAACCTTAGCAGGCAATAGAAGCATTACGTTACTTCCTGCTATGGCCTGAACCCACTATTCAGCCCTGAAAGTAACTGTTTTTTCCACCACAGCTCCCGTCGTCGTCAAGGTTGGTTGGTTTGGATATAACTTTACCCCCCCCAAGAAAACCTGAGCTTGATTCGTGGAGCTCTGAGCTTGGGGGTGACGCGTGCTCGCGATAGAAGAGCAGAAGTCAGCTTGGTATGCGAGCACGCTGTTTCTGCTCGTGGTAACATCTATAGTGCAACTGGTACGTAGTAGTACCGTAAGAACGCTAAGAACGGTAAGTACGTATATAGGGTACTGCCGAAGGCTAGCTGAAGGCTGAAAAGAAGGGTGAAGTGGCTAGTCTTTTCTTACGATAAATATGACAAGAACAACGTACATGGCAATGAACAAACCTAAGACTATAGTGCCGCCAAGTGCTTGGTCTTGAGGAATTCCTTTTGGATAAATATAGGCTTCGTAGCAATCCGTCCAGTAGTTGCCTAAAATACCTAACACCACACCCAACGAGAAAAGCAAGATTTCTTTTAGGCTGTTTTTAGGCATATTGAGTCAGGAGAACCTAATGCTGAATTACGTATTATCTCTTACTATTGAAACGCAAGATGAGAAAAACAAAGGTCTAATATTTTTCTATTTCTAGTCATAATTCAGAAACGGAGCCTTCCTAAGGCACGGAATAAGGTTAAAGTAGTCCAATAGCCTTTATTAGCTAGGAGGAGGCTAGAATGAAGAGTAAAACCACGAAGATAGCCCTAGAAGGCTTCGGATCGTACTTGGGAATGCAAAGAGGCTCTTTCGTAGTCCGAGACAAGGACGGAAAAGAAGAGAGGTATCCATTGTTTGAGAGTGAGATAGGAGAAGTGCGTATCAGGAGCGGTAATACCGTAAGTGCAGGAGCGTTAGCAAGTATCGGGTTCTGGCAGATAGATTGTCTGCTCCTGAGCGGTAGAGGTCGTCCGATAGCGATCCTCAGGTCTCTAGATGACGACAGTCACGTTTCGACTAGAATAGCCCAGTACGAGTCCTTAAAGAACGGCAAGTTTTCGGATATAGCCAAGCAATTCGTCTTATCAAAAATAGAAGGACAGAATGAGCTTCTGAAGAAGTACGGTCTTAGACGATTAGACTATTCTCACATCGAGAAGATCAAGAGTATTCAGGAGAGCGATATTCGAGCGTTAAGAGTCAAGCTTACAAATATAGAAAGCCATTGTTCAAGGCTCTATTTCAACCAAGTGTTCGGAATGTTCTCAGAGTTGTTGAGACCTAGCGGTAGAAAAGCATTCAAAGCCTACGATGGAATAAACAACCTCTTCAACTTGGCATACGAGGTTCTCTCTTGGAAGGTTCATCTTGCTCTCCTTAAAGCGAGACTAGAACCATTTCTAGGCTACTTGCACAGTCTGGCTTGGAGTAAGCCTTCTCTTGTGTGCGATTTCAAAGAGCTTTATCGGTACTTGATGGACGACTTCGTTATCCAGTACGCTAAGAAACTGGGGCCCAGAGACTTTATCTTGAAGACAGAAGAATATGCGAACCGCAAGGGAAAGCGAGAATACATCAACGACCTTAAGACTAGAGGCTTTATGAAAATGCTTGATGACTGCTTTCTTTCTGAAGTTGAGGTTCCTAGAGTTAGAATAGGCAAGAAACAAGAACTGGAGACGCTGATAAACGAAGAGGCTCTGCTGTTCGCTAGCTATCTGAGGAATGAAAAACAGACGTGGATTCCTCGGACAGTGGAACTATGAGGCTAGTTCCTTCCAGAAAAGTCTGTGAGAAGTTCTGGATTACCTACGACTTTAAAGGTTGCCAGAAGGCTGTAGACTTTCTAACTCGGCACTACGGAATAAGAAGGATGAAGATCGTACTAGACGGCAAGAAAGTGCACAAGAAGAGTTGGTTAGCCTGTTACTACTACGACCAGCATACCGCTTACTTTAAGAAGAGAGGCTTGACCAAACGTTACGTTCTGCATGAACTTTACCATCACATCGTAAACGCGAAAGGTCTTGAAACATCTTCAAGAGAAGAAGAAAAACAAGCTAGCGCGTATTCTTGCAATTTTGCAAGAAAGGCTAGAGGCTAAGGAGAACAAGAATTAGAGACGCTGATAAACGAGCGCGCGCGCACGCTTTCTGGAAAATTTTAAATTGAGTTTCGCACCTAATGGGAAGTGGGTGGAAGTATGGTCGAGTTGCCCAACTGGGAGAAAATAGTCGTGCCTCAACGTCATGGCACAGGATGCGTGCCAACTGGTTATGAATGGATGTTGCGGTATTTAGGCACCAAAGGCGTAAACTTCGATACTTTTCAGGAGGATTTCGACCTTCAATACTCTGGCGAAGGTAAGAACAATTTTCAAGATGTGGCACGAAAGGTGAAAACAACATATCCCGATGTTAACATCAGTATCAAATCCTTCGATATTGGCAAGGAGAAGCTCGAATTTATTGCCACCTTAGTCAGCAATGCTGTTCCTTGTTTGTTATCAGTGGCAAAAACACCAGTGGGAGGAGACTGGCATATTGTTCCAGTCGTCTCAATCGATGACACATCGGTCAAGGTTATTTGGACAGGCAATCAAACTACGATGTTTGCGAAAACCGAAATAATCCATCGGCACGACAATTGGCCAGGCGGAAAAGATATCGCTTGGATTGAACGATGAGATGCGAAACAAAAAAAGAGAGCGCGCGCGCCATATCTCTCTCGCGCGCTTCTTATTTCACCCTTTCTTGCTCATTATTTGCTTGTAAAGCTCTTTTGTAATTATCCCGTTTTCGTAAGCCAGTTTGGCGTTCTCAGGAAGATGTTCCGAAAATGCCTTTGACAGGTTTTCAAGTACAGGAATCACGGAATCTTGAGCTTGTTTCAATATTTTTTTAGGGACATCTACGATAGTTCGACACACAGGCTCTATTTTCTTTTTATACCCTTCAGCGTATTCGAGCCAGTACTTGGCATCCTTACGCTTCATGTCAGATGGAGACAACCATCTTCCCTTTCGATAGTCAACATATAGACCTTGCAGTCTTAGGTTCCATATCTCTCCAGCAAGGGAATCGACATCTCTCTCCATTTCCTCGAAGTCTTTGACATCTAGAGGTCTATCGGGTTTCTGAGGTCCTTTTTCTATTGCCCTTCCAATGAACTCCATAATCTGCACACCCATAAACGCGTCAAGCTTTGCGCTATGCTGATTCACACGGTTAAGCTCGTCAGGTTTCGAAGACTCGATTCTGGACAGAGCATACATGAAGGCTTTGCTTGTTTCCTCAATTGCAGAATAAGCTAGGAATACTGAGTGCCCATAACTCCTTCGACGAAACAATATTTCGGCATCTTCGATAAGCTTATTGACGTTATCAAAACACAACTCTACTCCTTTCTTCAACTTACTCTTAGGGACTTCCATAGCGATTATTCCCCGAAGTTATTGGTGAAACTATCCATAAAAGACTTCGCGCGCTGAGGACTATTGTCTGAGAAAAGACCGTGAAAGACAAAGGACCAGATTCACTTTAACCTCAGACTCTCTCTATTCCTCTGGAATGTTGTATTGACAAACTCTTTTTAACCTTTCATAACAGCCGCCTATTTTGTGGCGAACAAGAATGGCGAACCCTTTGTCCGATTGTTGCTTGACAAGACTCTGTGACATGTGCGGCAAATACATTCAGGGAGCAAACTACCATTGCCCAAAATGCGATATTTGCATTTGCTTCGGTTGTGGAGTGAGAATGCAGAGCAAAGAGAATTATCCGCTTAAATGCCCAATGTGCGACGAGAAACTTCAATAGCGCGCGCTTGGAGACTGGCTGTTCACATCCGTTTAACCTTTGCGTGGAAAGAGGTAAGCCACGACCGCAACTACAACACTCACAATCAAGGCAATGTCTTTCCAGTGTTCGTCTAGGAATTTCCTTGCGGATTTCTTGGAGGGCAATGCGATTGCTTGGCGGTAGAAACTTCTCTTGGACTCTTGAATGGACTCATCTATGAGGGGTCTGTTCTCTGTGGTGGCAACTTCAAGGCCAGTGCTGGCTACAAACCACTTCAGCAAAGTCTCGCCAATTGTCTTGATTTCCTTAGGATCCGGTCTCATTGGAATATCATTTACTACCGAATGCATGACCAAGACTCCATCTGTTCTACCATCTGCTGGTCGGAGGAGGAATTGCAGGACAGATTTCTTGTTTCCGTAGGTTTTGACAAAGTATAGGCTATTTGACGTTTTTCTGCTTAGTGTTAGGTTAAAATCTTCTTCGAGCTTCTTCAGTTGCTCCATTACTATGTTCACATCAGCATTTGCAGTAAAACTCATCGCAGAACCGTTCAGCACAAGTCGGTACCCACACTTTTTGACAATTGGAATAGCGAGGGCAACAGAAAATGCGACAAGGAAGCCTAAGAAAACTGAAACTCCTAGTGCGGAGCTTATCCTCTCATTGCTTTGATAAGTTGTAAATGCTGTGTGCGTTGGGTCGAAGTAAAGAATCATGGTTTCAAAGAACATGAAAGAAAAAACGTAAATGCGCAAGCCATCGATTGTAAAGCGCGGGGCTCTAATCCACAAAGCTGGAGGAAAAGCGGAGATGAGCGGAATGACAAAAAGCGTAGATATGCCAGTTTCTCCAAAGGACAGCGAAGTTGAGCTGAAGATGTATGCAAGGAAATAAATTAGGCACGCAATCGCCAGTCCATATGCTAAGCCAAAACTGATAGAAAATAAGCGATGGTGCGAGAAAAGCCAGTTTGACTTTTGCAATTGCAGTTTTTCCTCTAGATTAATTTTCTCTTCTTTAAGAATCTTCACTTCCTCTTTGATGCTGTCCATGTCGTCTTTATTCTTATCTTTCAAATTTTATCACTTCTGATTCTTGTTTCTGTCAGGAACGATACTATCTTGCTGGAATTGCGCTGAATAAACCTATTTTGCAAACGCCCTTCATATCTGTAGTTTGAATCTTGCTTATTTAGACTTGTGCTGGCACATGCTGAATAATTGCTAGCGCGCGCTTATTCGAATCCAAAAGCGTCGATTAATGTGACGGTCGGGAGAAAGTTATCGGCATACCAGCCGTCGTTAAGGCTCTTGGTCGTGCCAAGGGTGATATTGCCGAAGTCCAGCGCGCGCCAGTATTCATTAAACGTTAGAGTGCGCGCACTATTCGTGGTTACTTTGATTCTGTGATTCCTTCTCTTTCTCCTTCTTGATCTTTCGAATCATGGCTCTCTTTTCAAAGAACCTTTCAATTCTTGAATTTTTTAAGTAATTAGAAATCGCACGACCATCGCTCTTTGCTTCCGCCATAACTGGACGGATTTCCTCGCGTAGTTCGTCTGGTACATCCTCAAGAGTAAATTCCTCTTTTTTATCAGGCACTGCTACGCCCATTATTGTTCTTGTTGGTGGCTCAGGTTTTGGCTGAATCGCTTTCACAGCGTTCCGTATTTTTTCAGTCGTGCTCTTCTTAGGCTGATGCTTCTTATCTTCCATTTCTTGACGCACCTCGTCTTCCAGAATCTCTTTTCTTGACCTATGCTTGTTTCTCTCTTCCTGTTCGTACTTCTCTTTCAAGTCAAGCATTTCTCTGGAAGCTCGCACTCCGCTACTCGCTCTCGGCAATTTCGCTTTACGGTATTGTTGGCTTTCGTCGTCAATTATGAAAGATTTTCCAATCTGGCGGGAAGTTCCATGCGTTCGCTTTCTCCATTTCCGTTTATGAGACATACTTCATGTTCTCCTTGTTCTTTATTCTCGTGCGTTCTAGCCTACGCCTTTCTTTATGCATTTTATCGTCCGTTTCAAGTTGAGCAAAAGCGACCTTAATGTTAGGTGGTTCATTCTCTTTCTCTTGCAAATGTCCGACTTCACGAGATAACACAACCAGCACTTTATCCACTCTTTTTGAATCTCGTTCTAGCTGAGCTAGACGCTCCGCTACAGTCTTTCGTTTGTGCATTTAGAAAACACTCCTTTGTCTAGGTGATTACGTTTACCACTTTTACGTCGCCAACTATAGCGAGAACTCTGCGTATTTCTTCTTGCCAGTAAGCACGAAAGCCTACGAAATTAGTGTCAAGCTCAGGAATACGTCTAACCTTTATCTTTATGATTGCAAAAACAGCAACCATTTCCGTAGGTGGTGGTTGGTTATGTTCGGTATTCCGAGATTGCAATTCGTTCAGTTCGACTCGTTCACCTTTCTTTTCATTTTCAGCAACCATTTTACGCACCTCCTTCCGATCCAAGTCTCCGATTATCCGCCCAAAATGTAGCATATTCCCAACAGCCTTCACTATCGCCATTAGGAATGTACTTGTAAAAGACTGGATAGCTCTTTTTGCGGTTCTTCAGGTTAATCCTTTCCTCTATCGTTCCGTACTTCCGCATCCAAACGAATTTCTTGTTCACGAGTCCAGCTTTTAGAACGTTTTCCAGATGGCAGAGAATCTCTTGCCAAGAGAGATGCTTTCCGAATATGCTTGTAAAATTGGCTAGACGGTTTCCATCTAGGTCAAGTTGATAAGGCTCGCTACTTTTCATTATCAGAACGCTCCCGATATTGTAAAATCTTGAGTATTTTTTGCAATATTCTACAAGATAGGACGGTAACGCCAAGTCACTATCCAACATGAGGAATCTGTCTGTGCTCCAGCCTACAATCGGATATCCTTCGTTCATTCACCCCACCCCCTCAAGAAGGTACGCTAACATCATAATTCTCTACTCTTCTGATCCTAACCCAATCAGTTCCTCCAAGAAGAACTGCAAAGTCTGGATAAGCCTCGCCTTTTACGTGGACAGGCATTTGATGATCTTCTTTCATTTTTGAACAGACTATTCTTATGTATGTAGCAAGAAGCTTACGGTCACGCCACAGCTTTTCACTAATCTTCACTTTGTACTCGAAGCCTCTTAATCCACCGTTTGCATCTCTGTATCTTCCGTAGAACCTAACGTACCTTCGAGAAGTCTTGACTTTAATTCTCCTGCGGAGAGGAAGTGGTTTAAACTCTGGAATGTTTCTTCCTCGCATACTCAACCCCCCCACTCAAAGCTTCTAACAGCTTTGTCTGACGTTTCTCTTCATGGAGAATTTCGTAAAGGACTTCCACTACGTCCTTATCCTTAGCAGAAGCCATATCCTCTTCTAGAGCCTTCTTCACAGGCTTGGAGAATTTCTGTTTAAGTTGCAATACTCCTGTTCTTCTATTAGGATCAGCCTCATCATCTAACTCTTGTAATTTGGCTAGAATTTCTCTACGTTCTTCTGGAGACTTTGTATGCTCTAGTCTCATACGAAGATCATGTCTCTTATGACAACGAAGCATTATCACTCTACTACGTTCTTTCTGCTCTTTTTCAGCTTCACTATGATGAAGCGGAATACTATCTGGTAAGCTCATTTTTCATCACTCCTTTTTGTTCTTTCTCGAAATATTCAAAACAGTGCGTAGACCCATAGCTTTGTTGATGTCAGCGAGCAAGTATTCGCTTATTTCTACTATCACTTTTCTTCCAAGCTTATCACATCCAATCCTCTTCTTGGCAGTTATAGTAACCCAGTTGCAATTGCTAATCGACTCTTCCTCTTCCTTTTCTTCTGGTGGGTCAACTTTCACTATTTTGTATGATGCTCCATTTATTCGCATGTTTATCACCTCACCTTTTTTTCTTTCCATTCCTTCAGAGCTTCCGCTATCACAACTCGCTTTTTCACAAGTGTTCACCTTCAAATTTTAAATGGGATTTTATAGTCAGGATTAAGCTTGTACTTAAACCAACGGTGAGGAGTTTTCCGTATCTCTATTATAGCACCAATTTTTATCAACCTTGAGATACTCTCCCTTACAGTTCCTTCCCAATATCTTCCATGCCATTCCTTCATCATTTCTGAAACGTATATTGATGGTTCTCTCAACTCCTGCCTACTGAAAAGAACACGTATGATGTCTTTATCAATCTCACATAACTGAATCTCTTTCTTCTTATACGTGTGTTCAAATATGAATTTCATTGCATTTCCGTTATCTTCAAGTTTTGCAGTAAAAGGCTCTATGTCCAAAGGAATCCTCCTTTGCACAGGTCGGATATACAATCTCTCAAGATTGGACTTAGCTTTCGATCCTAATACAAAGTAAGTATCAACCTGTTGAAGTATCGCGGAACTTCCCATGCTCAAATTTCCAATGTTCTCAGTTGACATCATTTCGTCAACGCCTACTATAGACTTTGACGATACGTGATGAAGAAGAATTACCGTCCTTCCGTTACGTATGACTTGCTCTTTAAATTTCGACAGTACGTTCATATCTTCTGTTGCATTTGGATTCAAGTCTCCGCATACTCTATGCAAGCAATCTATGATTATGACTTTAGCCTTTTCACACTTGTTTATCGCACGGACAAGAGAACCGTCGTCAAGATAACACCGCTTAGTCGGTTCAATGTATAGGTTGCATATTTTCGGTATCTTAATCAACCCTTTGTCTAAAGCCTTGAGCCTTACGATCAAGGTTCTGTCTGGAGTGTCTTGGTCTATGAGCAATACGTTTGACAATAGAGTTTTCCTTCCCATAAAGTTAGAGCCGCGAATAATGCACTCTGCAAGATACTCTGCCAAGAAAGACTTTCCAACACCTTCTTTTGAAATAAATGCAGTAAGAGAATCCGCTGGTATTATATCCTTTACCAGAAATCTCTGCGATTTGATAGGCTGATTATGATCAAATGATTCCAAATTTGTCACTACCTTATTCTTTTGTGAAGAGACTTAAGTCAAGTATTACAAAATCTGCAATATTATCTGATGTCAATACCGTTCCGCTTTACGTCTTTTGAGACTACGTCCATAATGTAGCTAGACCGAGACAAGAATCCTCTTCTCTTCTTGACTCTATCTACAGCCCTCAATTCTCTAAGGCTCATAGCCACACTAATCGGTATCTTTATGTCTACTGGATTTTCCTCACGAATGAACCGTTTTTTCATTTTTCAAAACCTCCGAAAAATTCTCCCTGCGATTCAGGGTCTCCCCCTTAGAAACTTTTAGGCTCGGCTTCTTTCTCGCCGAGCGAGTCTCTATACTACAGAGGGGGATACTAACTAATAAGCCCTTCCGATATACCTAGAGATATACTCCATTAAACTCGTTTTTGGCACTTGCGTAGGAAAATGCCTTCTAAGACTCGCCAAGAACGCTAAGGAATAAAAAACTTCGACCTTGAAAGCCGTTTTGAAGCCTCTTTTCCGAAATCCAGCCTTTTCCTATCTTTTCAGCCTACCCTCCTACTCTATATAGATCCAACATTACCTTAGGGTTCTTAGGGTTCTTAGCTCCCGACTACTACTACGTACCAGTTGCACTATAGAGTACTGATCATAGTGCTAAAGCTTACTGCTAAGCCTTCTCTACGCTGCTGCTCGGATGTTACCACGAGCAGAAACAGCGTGCTCGCATACCAAG
>JBEKSS010000010.1:0-118370 GCA_049516875.1 Bathyarchaeia archaeon
AAAACAACAACAGGATATATAGACTTGCTAAACAAAGCGGTTGAACGTGAAATTGCTGTTTCACTCCAGTATATACTTCAACATGCAAAAATGGAAAAGCTCGTGCGCAGAACAATCCCTGAAAACATCCTTCTGGACAAAACCACCTATGACGCCGTTGGAAAATTCCTAAGAGAAATTGCCATCCAAGAAATGAAACATGCCGCAAGCATAATAGCGCGTATATACTATCTTGGAGGGAAAGCAACCACTAAATCCGGCAAACCTAGCATTGGCGACAGCATAAGCGAATTTGCCAAACTAGGCGTAAAAGCTGAAGAAGAAGCGTTAACGCTTTACCGCCAAATCATCGAGACTTCCGGGAAAATGGGCGATTGGGAAACACGCGAACTCTTCGAGAAAATCTACGGTGAAGAAGAAGGACACTTATTCAAATTCCAAGAATACACCAAATTCCAAAACGAGAAAGAAGAGCCAAGCAAAGTGCCTTTGCCTAAATGGCGCAAAATATACACAGACGATTACTTTGCCCTCTTAAACAAGGCTGTTGCAGCGGAAATCACCGGAATAGTCCAATACACAAATCAACATGAAAAGGCGGTTTTTCTTGAACTTCGAATGAAGAACACACCGCTAGAAACCATAACTGAAACCAACAAAGCCAACGTAGTAAGCAAGATACTGAAAGAAATCTTCATGCAAGAAATGGATCACTTAGAAAAAATCAGCGAAAGAATCTATTTGCTTGAAGGCGAAGCAACAACCAATCCAGATCCGCTTCCAGTTGTCGGCAACACAGCTATGGATTTCCTAACATTGGATCATGCATTGGAAAGTAGCGCAATATCACTGTACCGCCAAATCATCGCTGAAGCACTCAAATGCGGCGACACAACAACAAGACGCATGTTCGAAGACATAATAATTCAAGAAGAAGATCACTTCTGGACATTCGATGACTTCGTTAGATAAAACCAATAATTCTTTTTTTTATATCGAAAATTCTAGGCGCGCGCTACCCTGAGAGACTGCCCCCAAAGGAGTTTGCCGGCATACGAGAAGAGCTCGTAGGTTGGTTGGAGTACATCGCGCGCGCTAAAACGTTCAAGGACTCCCTAAAATCTCCATCTAGCGCCCATGCGTGTTTTCAAATTCGGTTTCTAGCTGTAATACAGTGCGCACACATGTTTGGGATTTCGCCCTTAGGCAGGCTTGTGCATTCGCTAGGTGTGTGATGACGACCCCTCCCCCCGGTCAATGATATGAGCCAAATATGATTTGAGCGCGCAGGTCATTCATAGATCCATTCAACACGTGTGCTGAGCTTGGATTTGCAGAGCTCGCGCGCGCTTATGAAGGATTAGAAAACAAAGCGTAGCAACAAACCAGTCCATCTGCGAAGAAGTCAACCCGTAAACCTTGTCTTTTCAAATCAAAAACCCAACGTCGTGTTGTGCATAAGCTAATTAGAAAAAAGACGGAAGCCAACATTAGACTTATAACGGCTGAGCCTCGTAATTGAAAACAAGGTGGATTGCAAGATGGAAAAAACAGTTGAGAACTTGAAAAATGCTTTTGCAGGCGAGTCGCAAGCAAATCGGCGTTACTTGGCTTTTGCTCAGAAGGCTGAGGAGGAAGGTTTTTCTCAGGTTGCAAAGTTGTTCAGGGCAACCGCAGAGGCTGAGACTGTTCACGCGTTGAATCACATCAGGATAAAGGGAGAAGTGAAAGCCACAGCTGAAAACTTGGATGCTGCCGTCACCGGAGAGACTTTTGAATACAAGAAAATGTACCCGGAATACGTGAAAACGGCCAAGAAGGAAAAAAACACGCAGGCAACTTGGAGCTTCAACGTGGCCAATCAAGTTGAGCAGGCGCACGCTAACTTGTTCACAAAGGCTGTCAAGGCCTTGAAAACGGGTAAAGAACTGCCTAAAGTCGACTATTACGTTTGCAGCGTTTGCGGAAATACCGTGGAAAACGAAGCGCCCGAAAGATGCCCAATCTGCGGAAACCCGAAATCAAAGTTCTTCAGAGTGGCCTGAGCACGCGGGATGCCAACCCTTTTTTTGTCTGTCTGTATTTAGTAGCCAGCGAAATTCTCTTTTCTAAGGTTCTTTGCAGGAACATCAAGAGCTTTGAGCAGGTTTTCCATGGCCTGGACCATGGCAGGAGGACCGCACACGTAGAACACTGTTTCAGGGTATTCTGGAATTTCTTTCTTGATCATTTCAGCATCGATGTTACCTGTGTGCCCTTCCCACTTTGCCTCCGGCTCAGCTAGGGTAAGCACTACCTTGAGGCTGTTGTTCTGCCTCTGCATCTGCTCAAGCTCCTGCCTGAAAACGATGTCTGCCTCAGTTCTATTCCCGTAGAGCAAGGTGACTTTCGTGTTCAGTTTCATCTCCGTGCAGAATTTGCATATGCTTCTCAGCGGAGTGATGCCGACTCCCCCCGAAAATAGGCCGATTCTTTCATGTTCTCCTTCAAACGTGAAGTTGCCGTAAGGTGCGTCGATTGTTACTGCATCGCCCACTTTCAACGTTTCCAATCCGTTGGAGAAAGGGTGTCCGGTGAGCTTCTTCGTGAATTCGATGTAGTCCTTCTCAGTCGGGCTACTTGAGATGCTGAAAGGCTTACGCGTCTCCTGGCCGCCTATTTTGAGGGTGACAATCATGTACTGCCCAGCTTTGTAGTTCAATGAACTCGCCCTCGGAAATCGAAAACTCTTTACGTTATAGGTTCTTGGGATAATGTCTGCAACCTTCGTTTCAAACTTCAAATTGGCCATGCCTCCAGCAAAGATTGATAGGCGTCGGATTGGTCTAGTCGACAATTCTTTAAATAGATTTCTAACTGCCCATCTTACGTGCAAGCGGGCCCTAGAAGAGGCGCTGATGCTCGCGGCTTCAGAGAAAAAAACTTTCATGACTGCTTCGTGTCTATTAGCTCTAGGATTTTGTTTGGATCAGTGGTTGGAGGGTTGCATACATGGTTGCAGCAGACGTACGCTGTGGCCTTTCCCTCTTCACTTCGGAGGCCCCCAGCGAATGCTTCTGGGTACGGCATTCCTTGGGTCTGACCCTGAGGCGATTGGAGAAGCACTACTTTTCTTGGTGCAAACCTGCTTCGGAGAGTCTCCAGCATGCGTTTTGTGCCAGCATCATCTGAACCGCCGACAATAACCACTTCGCAAGAGGGGCCGATTGCGAAGTCAAGCGCGATCATCAGCTGAGTGCAGGCAGAGGGGGCCCTCGAAACTGTACTGAAGAATGAATTCATCAGTTGTGCAGCCTTTTGCTCGTATCGGATCTCTCCAGTCATGTGTGCAAGGCGAATGAGGTTCAGAGCTGCAACCGAGTTGCCTGAGGGCAGAGCGCTGTCAAATATTTCCTTGTTTCTGACGACAGTAGCATCGGCATCATCGGCTGTGAAATAGAAGCCTCCTTGCTGTTCATCCCAAAAGTGTTCAATCATACTTTCGGTGAGCTCGACTGCACGCTGCAAGTATGCCGTGTCAAAGACTGTTTCGTATAGTTCCACCAGTCCCCAGACAAAGAATGCATAATCGCTCAAGAAACCAGTCACCTTGGCCTCTCCATCACGGTAACGATGGAAAAGCCGGTTCTGGGAGTCACGCATGTCCCTGAGTATGAAGTCTGAGGCTTTTTTCGCCGCGTTCGCGTATTCGGGCTCATCGAAGACCTGTGCTGCTTTCGACAGAGCCGCTATCATCAGCCCGTTCCAGTCTGCCAAGATTGTATCATCCTTGCTGGGGCGAACACGTTTCTGGCGCACATCAAAAAGCCTCTGTCGGATTCGGTCTAGACGTTTCTGAACGTCCTGCAGAGAAGTGTTCAGGTCTGAGGCAATCTGCGTCGGCGACTTCTCAAGATGGAGTATGTTCTTTCCCGTTTTCTTACCTGTGATGGTCTCTTCGAAGTTGCCGTCCTTCTCAACGTTAAAAATCTCTGTCGCGAAATCTGCTTCATCTGTGGGTAACAGTTGCCTGATTTCTTCTTCGGTCCACATGTAGAATTTCCCTTCCTCTCCTTCGCTGTCGGCGTCCTCTGCCGAATAGAATCCGCCTGCCGAGTCGGTCATGTCTCGCAAGACGTAAGCGATTATTTCACGGCCGGTTTGTCCGAATTCCTCATTTCCAGTGGCTTGATACGCTTCTGTGTAAGCCATTGTCAGCATGGCTTGGTCGTAAAGCATCTTTTCAAAGTGCGGTACAAGCCATCCTGCGTCCGTGGAGTACCTGTGAAAACCGAACCCTAACTGATCGTATATTCCCCCCAGCCGCATTGCTCTCAGGGTTTTCTCAACCATTTGAAGAGCTTTTCTGTCAGAGGTTCGCGTCCAGTAACGAAGCAGAAAGGTGAGATTGTGAGGGGAAGGAAATTTCGGCGCGTTTCCAAAACCGCCGTTGCTGCCATCGAAGCTTTCCGAAAGCCGAGAGTACGCCTCGTCCATCGTTGAGGCTCCAAGCTCTTCAGCAACGGACGCTCGGTGTGACCCCGTTTCGGTTTCCTCAAGAAGTTCGGTGACATTCAAAGCTGACTCAATCAGCTCGTCTTTGTGTGATGCCCAGAGGCTTTTGACCCTCGGGATGAGCTCTTTCATGCCGACTTGTCCAAACCTGCTTTCCTTCGGTATGTAAGTTGCCGCGAAGAACGGCTTCTTGTCAGGCGTCATGATTATATGAAGCGGCCATCCGCCACTGCCAGTCAATGACTGACAGACTTTCATGTAAACACTGTCCAAGTCCGGTCTCTCTTCGCGATCAACCTTAATGCACACAAACGCATCGTTCAGCAGCTTGGCCACTTCAGCATCCTCAAACGACTCTTTCTCCATCACGTGGCACCAGTGACAAGTTGAGTAACCGATGGAAACGAAAACAGGCTTGTTTTCGTTCTCCGCTCTTCTGAAAGCTTCAGGCCCCCAAGGATACCAGTCCACAGGATTGTGAGCGTGTTGCAGCAAGTAAGGACTCTTCTCGAATATCAGCCTGTTACGTTTCCGATAGGACATGGGCTGCACTCTCTAGTCAACCATGCCTACTCTTTCTTGGAGAAGAACTTAAACTTGGCTTTGTGGAAAACTGAATCAAGGTTGGCCAGGCGCAGAGCTTTCGGATTCAGAAGCATCAAATCCCTTCAACCGTGCCCAAAACAGAGTAATGACTTGCCCTCAGACTTCATGGGTGCGCTATTTTTATTAGTGCAAAGAGCAGGTTATAGTGTATGTATACTGGCTACGTTTTCCTTTGTGCATCAGAATCGCTGAAGGATTGTCTAAAACACAAGCTTTTCACTTGCTCAGGCGAGAACGTTCAGATTGTACGGGAAATGGAAGTAGGTTCCATCGTTTTTCTTCTAAACATGGATTCAAACACGCTCGTTGGACCATTCACGGCAACAGGTTCAGCCAGAACTGGGCTGGAGCCAGGAGGCTGGAGAGAAGTTACTGACACGCAGAACAAGGCCAGCATCAGGGTTGAGCGGGAAGAATTGCATGAGATGAAAGATGCTCAGGACAAGTTTCCTTTCTTGAAGGACATAAACACATGCAAGCTCTCTCACTTCCAAACCCAAGACCTGTTGAACGCACTCAAAGAAGCCCCACTGTTCAGCACAAAATAAAGCTCAGCCCGCAAGCAAAAATGAAATCGCACGGCGCATTTGAAGACGTTGCCTTACCGCAGTCAACTTCAAAACAGTAGTGAACGCTGAGCACGTCCACGCAGATTACGACAGAGTAAAAACTTGTGTGCGCACTTAATGCTTGTTGAAACTAGTCTTTGCTAATCTCTTTTATTATTCGCAAGGCTTCTTCGATGTGCTTCGTCGGATTCAGCTGCGAAGAAAACACCTGCCTGGCGATTCCCTTCTTATCGATGACGTATGTTACTCTCCCCGCAACAAGTCCGAACGCTGAAGATGCACCGTAAAGCTTCCTGACTTTACTGTCTTCGTCGCTCAGGAGAATGAAAGGGAGCACGTTGGCTGAGGCGAATCTCTTGTGTGAATCCACAGATTGCGAACTCACCCCTACCACCTCCGCGCCCGCTTCCTTGAACACCTCGTAGCTGTCCCTGAAAGCACAAGCTTCAGCGGTGCACCCAAGCGAAAAATCTCTGGGATAGAAGTACAACACGATGATCTTCTTGCCAACGAGATCTTTCAGGCTGACCATCTCACCGGACTGGTTTGGAAGCGTAAAGTCCGGAGCAGTGTCTCCAACCTTGACTCTGCCTTGAACGGATTCTTCGGAGCCCATATCCTCATCAACCCTCTTGTCGAAGAGACGCCCTCAACTCTGATTCGCACAATGCAGCTTGTCAGACATAAGCGTTGCGACTGTTGATACACACCAAGCGCGGGCCAACTTAAAGCAAGCCGCAGACACCTGTCTCAAAGATTAATTTCCCAAGCCAAGCAAGAAAACGTGGAGCGCACGGAATGAACGGAGTTCTCAAGATGCTCCTATGAAAACTCGTGGATAGTTCTTGCATTCTTGACCAAGGCCAAATGGTTAGTCAACAGTTGTAGACAAGGTGGTCAAGAAAGTAGGAATAAAGTGCAGTCTCTCCTCAATTATGTTGTAGCACGCGCTTCGTCTTCAGTCTGGTCTTCGAGTTTGGGGATGAGTATGAATAGAATGGCGCAAGCCTTCAAAATCGCCAGTAGTCTGGTGAGGTACAAGGTAGGATCTCCAAGACCCTTTTTTGTCAGTTATCAAATAACTCTTCGATGTAACCGAAGATGTGTATTCTGCAGTGCATGGAAGCTGAAGACTTTCAGAGAATTAGACACAAGACAAGCAAAGAAAGTCGTCGGTGAACTCGGGGATTCCGGCGTCAATGCCCTAGGCATAACCGGTGGCGAACCGTTGATTAGAAGAGACTTAGAAGAAATAGCCGCGTACGCTAGACGCAAAGGACTTATCGTCGGAGTCAACACAAACGGTACGCTACTGACTCCAAAAAGGGCGAAATCCATATCAGGAGTGTTTGACACGGTTTTCGTTTCTCTGGATGGGTTTGAAAAAACGCACGATGCGATTCGAGGAGAAGAAGGAACGTTCAGAGAAGCTCTGGCTGGACTGAAGAACCTTATTGCCGTGAAGCACGATTGCACCGTCGGCGTGAACTTCGTTTTGAACAACATGAACTACAAAGAATTCATTCCATTCTGCAACTGGATTAAGAGCCTACGTGTGCTCGTCACGTTTTTCCCCGTCGCCGGAGAAGACAACTTTATCACAGACTACTCTATTCCCTGCAGCGAGGTTGATGAGTTCGTCTGTAATGTTCTTAAAGAAAAGGCAACCAACTCCTTCCTTGGACCTTCAGAAAAAGTCATTGAACTCATTCCCAAATTCGTTAAGGGCAAAATGCCGCATATTTGCGATGCGGGACGCCTGTACCTGGGTGTGTCTCCCACTGGCGAACTTCGCGTATGCCCGATTGGACCAAATTCTCCTGACTGGCAAATCGGTTCACTTGTGACCTCTCCGCTGACAGAACTTATGGGTACAGGTCGTTTCCGTCAAGTTCGGGAAGCAAGAAAACACTGCACGCCCTGCCTTGCCGGTTGCACGACACCTTATTCACTATTGTTCAGGGGCTCTGCCAAAGACTTGGCTGAAGAAGCACTCAATTATTACAAGGTCTTTCGTCACACTATCGAGAATTAGAGAGCCTGTTCTTTGTCCCTCCAACCAAAGAATCACAGAGCGCTCCCGACATCTTTTCTCAGAATGTAAGAGTTGATTCTTGCCTTTTTCTTTGTGAAACCGTACTTTCGGTACAGTTTAAGTGCAGGGGTGTTTACCTTGTTGACTGAGAGTTCGAGAATGCTCTTGTCGAGTTGCCTTGCCAAAGCAGCGGCATGGTCCAACAAGTAGGTGGCGACACCTATCCTTCGGTAGAATGGAGAAATAGCCACGTTGCTGATGTAAAGTACTCGTGTTCTTTCTTCGAGCGCAAACACTCCGACTATTTGCTGCTTAACAGTGACAAAGTACCTTCTCTGCCTGAAGAAATAGACTTCCGAGAACACGATATAAGGAATAACTGTGAACACAAACAGCGGATTGCTTTCAATCGAGAAACCTTCTCTATAGTCTCTTTTTCTGAAATAGAGAAAATTGAGCAAATTGAAAAGGAAATGTTGACGCCACGTCACAGGTTTAAGTTGAAAATATCGTTGGACAGTCAACATTGCAACCTCATTTTTGGTTCTGGCTAAATGATGATGGCTTTTTTAATATATAACGCGCGCCTGGAACTCCTAATAGCTACCGCTAAGCCACAGACAACTACAAGTAATCGCTTGGCTGAATGTTCATCTTCTAGCAATTCTTGAACGTGTGTGCGCACCTGCCCTCCCCCGGGTTCAGTATATGAATCAAATATGATCAAAATATGCTCTAGGAAAAAGCCAAACACCTCAATGAACCTGCCTTCATGAATGAGTGCTTGCTTTAACCCTACAAACATTATGATTGATGGTTGTTGCACAGTTAGCGCTCGTTGATGAAGCTAAGGTTCAGAAAGCGCAATAAACGAAGGAAGATTGTGCCAAGAACATAATTGGTGGGGTCGCTGGGATTTGAACCCAGGATCGCCAACGCCCCAGGCTGGTATACTAAACCACTCAAGGTAACGGTAGACCAGTATACTATACTGTCGCCGTCACTAGCTATACGACGACCCCAACCAGAAACACGATACCAAGAACAAATAGATAAAACAATCGCCAAAGCCACAATCGAAGGAAAAGCAAAAAACACAATCAAATCCTTCAAACACAGGCTAAGAGAACTAAGCAGATTCGCAGACCTGATGAACCCCGAAGACGTAAAACAAGCAATAGGATACTCAAAACTCTCAAACTCTAGCAAATGCTCATTCGCACTAGCTTATGAATGGTTCACCAGAGCCAACGGGCTACAATGGGAAAAACCACGCTTCAAATGGAACTTACCCACTCCAATTATGCCAACCACCGACCAAGTAAACAAAATAATCTCAGCCACAACGCTAAGATTCGCTACCATATTCAAACTAATGGCAGAAATCGGAGTAGGAGGCGAAGAACTACACCAGACACACCGCAACCAATTCGAGACAACGCAAGGAATCATAAGCATAAAAGGACTCAAAGGACACGGTTCAGCCAACTACAAACTCAAAAGTCAAACAGCCGAAATGCTACGAGAATACCTAGCCAAAAACCCACAAGACTACCCATTCCCAAGACCATATATAATGTCAACAATGTGGCGACGAGCGCGAGAAACAGCCTCAAAGAACCACAACGACCCAAGCCTCAAAACAATACCCATGAAGAACCTCAGAAACTACTCTGGTGCGCAATTTTACTACAAATTCCCCGACCCAATCGGAGTAATGCGACACCTAAGACACAAAAGACTAGAAACAACCATGCACTACCTAAGAGCAATCGTACTCAACGGAGAAGAAGAATACACAGTCAAAACGGCAACCAACATCAAAGAAGCCACCGAACTCCTAGAACACGGATTCACATACGTACAGGAAATCGACGGCATCAAACTATACAGAAAACGCAAATAACCCCTCTTTTTCTTTTAACTCTTCATCGACCAATCTTCCAAATGGAGTATTACATTATGGATTGGAGCGATTTCGATGAGAATTACACACAGCTGAAAAATGTTTTGAGAGACCTCATAGGGAACTCTGAGAATGTAGACGAACACAACATTTACGAAGGTTACCTTGGCTATAGAGATGAAGTGAAAATCATTGTTGAGAGAATTGAGGAAGAAACTCAAGTACACATGAAGATGTTCAGAGAAGTCTCAGGAATGATAGAAAAAGAAGAAGAACCAAACGGTTTGTTGGATGCTTTTCTTAATTATCATTCATTAATACGATTAGATGTAAAGTCGTTTTTCATTTTCACACGGATATTCATTGATACACTCGCAAGAATAGTAAAATTACGCTTTGGTGAAAAAGGGAAAAATCTACCTTGGAGAATGAGAAAGCTATTGAAAAACGAAGAATTCTTGGCTCTTGACCCAGACTTTGCCGAAGAATTCAAAAGCAAAATGTCATGGATGACTGATTTCATAGAGACTCGTGATGAAATCGAACACTATCTCGGAAATCCACGATGGTACACCGTTACAGGAGATGGTAAGTTCGGATTTATCATTCAAGGCTCCAGCGACCGAAATACTCCATTTTTGGGAATAAACAAAGTGGATTCTATAGCTGACTTCATGGAAAAGATTCTGTCCAACTTGTCAGAAGTAATCCTGTTCATTCGTTGCAGATTTCCTTCATAGTCTTCTTTTTGCCGCGCACCAGCCAGAATTATGCTAACTTGTAGCGCGCGCTTAAAAAAAAGAAAAAAAATACCCGATATTGACTTTTGGGTTAGACTTTTATATACAAACCCTCAAATTACTCCAACCAATAAGGGATTCTCAATGAGCAAACAAGAAGACCCTTTACTGAAGAAGCTAGACCTTTTGGCTGAAAAGCTTAACGTCTTAACGACTGTAATACTGCTCAAAGAGCATACTAAGAAAATTCTTGAAGGGAAGAAGACTCAAAAAGAACAAATCCAGACTCTCAAAAAATGGAAATTGCCAAATGAAGTAATCGCACTCATAATAGACACGACCCCAGATGTAATAGGCGTTAGAGCAAGTGAAATGAAAGTCAAAAAGACTCGCAAAGAGAAACAACCCAAACCAGAACAGAAGGTTACTCCATGAGCAAAGACCAGAAAGAACTTCTTAAAAGACTTGATTCACTAAACAAAAACATTGAAATTCTTACGAAAGTCATTGCCGTCAACGTTGGAAAGGAAATATTGTTTAAAGAGAAGAAACAGAAAGACCAAATCGCATTTCTGTCTGAGTTGGGACTGCCACGCAACATCATTGCATCAATGGTTGTGACAACACCGCTAACTGTTAGCGTCACAGTAAGCCAAAAAAAACCCAAACAGAAGACCGCTCCAGAGAAAGCGAAAATCGATACGAAGACAGAGACTCCCAAATAGGAAAAATCAGAGAAGTCTAGCGACAATTGAACAGAATATTCAAAGAAATCTGCAAGAAGACACGGAAAACTGAGCCGAACATAAAAGATAGAACAATTTACAAGAGAATTGAGACGTTTCAGAGAAAACACGATATACTCACAACGACACTAGCACAAAACGCATATGCTTATGGTGCCATGGGCATCAACGTTCAAAAACTTGGGTTGAACGAGGAAGAAAAGGAAGAACTGCAAGAGTGGCTAGACAATAGAGCCAAACCATTTGCGCAAGAATTCAAACAAGAAAGAAAAGAAACTAAAATCCGTAAAATTCGCAAGAAAGTTGTTGATGAATTCAGTCTTCCATCTAATCTAGTAAATGATGCAAATAGAATGGCTGGCATCTACCAAGACTTGTATCTATTGGAGAATTTGGTCAGACATGTGGTAATGACCATCTTGAGCAAAAAACATGGTAATGAGTGGTGGAAAAATCGTTCTGTTGTATCAAAGAAAATCGCTGATAAAGTCGAAGGTCGTAAGCAATTTGAGGGAGAAAATAGATGGGTTGCGAAAAGGGGTTCTCATGAGATTTTTTATACAGATTTTGCCGACCTTAGCAAAATCATTGCGGCAAATCCTAGAGAATTCAAAAAAGTCTTCGCAGACATGGAAATCGAGGCGGAACTAAGAAAACTGAAACCCTCAAGAAATATTATTGCCCATAACAACCTGCTACGCCCTAACGAAATCAAAAGAATACAACTAGGTCTCAACGAGTTGCAAGAACAGTTAAAGAATTATGCCGAGAAGAAGTAGTAATTAGCGCGCGCCGCGCGAAGTCATGCTTAACCATTACGCCGCGCTCGCATGATGCTCGCGCTCTAGCGCGCGCTAAGCTCGTGAGCCTCACGGCTCATTCGCACGTCACAAAATGCAACGTTCCATAACTCGATGAGCTAAAACTTAGCACAAGAAAAAATAGACAAACACACAAAATTAACCAAACACTTAAAACACACAACTTCAAACGCTCAATCTTACACAAACGCGCATCAATACCACAGAAACCAGCAACAACCCAATTACACGGCAAACAAACAACATCTCGCGCGCTTAGGATTTCTGTCTTTGAGGTTTTGCGGAAAAGTTATAGCTGAATCGAAGCAATCTTGGTGCGTTTGGGCTACCTTCCGTTCACGCTACTGTTTTTCCGAGTAGGTCTTTAGAAATTATGTGACCGTGACAATGGAAGACTCGGGCGAGGTATCTTTCTTCAAGCAAGTTCTTATCGTAGAGGCATAGCCCACAAACGTCAGAAACAAGTTGTCTGCCTAACGATTCATCGTATTTCAATAACGCTTCACTTAATCCAGCATTGATGAAGTCAGTTACTTCACCAGCAACATGCACTCCCGTAAATCCAGCCTTCTTCTTCTCGTGAATAAACATCTGCCCATTCATTGCGATTGTTTTGGCTTTGGCTCCTCCTTTTCTTAGATACCATTCATTAGCAGACATGATTGTAAATGCTTCCTTGCGTAGGCTGTCAAGGTCTATGCCATACTTTTGGATTTCTCGAATTTCCGAATCCAGTTTATCTTCGGAGACGAAATATACAGCCGCCTCACCCCTTGATAGTCCAGCTTTTAAGAACGGAAACGATATTTCGCGTTTGAAACCTTCATTGTCATACAAGGCTACAGCATGGGCCCCAATTGTCAGGCGTTCGGCATATCTCGATGCTTCCTCTCCTCTTGAAGTCAGAAAGCGAAAATCATGAATCACATCAGCTAACAATTTTCCTCTATCCGTTAGGCGATATTTCTTTGTTGCAGGCTCAAGCTCAACGAATTTGCTCAGCGTTCTGAGATGATAACCAAATTTGCCATGATTACCATCACCACCAACCTTGTTCAACAGTTCCGTAAACGGCAAGTTCTCATCGTGCAAACATTCTATGATTTTCCTATTCACAGGATGCGACATTGCCCTTTGAATTTGATAGTCCCAACTGTTGTTTCCATGCATTCGCAGTCAATACTAATTAGAACACATGCTAATTACTTATCCGTTTGGTGAAGAATGTTTCACCTATCGAGAAAGAGAAAGGCACGAAGACCTACGAAGAATACGGATGGCATCATGTAGAATAGAAGACACTTCTATCAGTCCTTTTGAGCCAGTTTGACTTGTCTATTCATTAGAAGAAAACGGCCATGTGAAGACGGAATTCGGGAGAAATCTCCCACACCTTAGCTTTTTGCACTATCGTTTGCAGTTGTATTCTTGTGCTACTCTTTCGACATAATGTTGATAGCTAGTTAGACAATGACTAGCTATTTCTTCCCTCTTTTTCTATCCATTCCCATACGTGACAAGGCCTACTCCATGGGAAAACCATAGAAACACACTTAATCTATTGCACACAAACGGTACTCATAATACTGCAATCCGTGAATTAACAAGCTTTTTCGTTTGTTTAGCTTGAAATATTTAAGTCCGAAAAGTGAATTATTTAAGCGCGCGAACCACGTTCAGTTCTTTTCGCAAGCGTTCCTGTTCCTTTTCGCTTTCTATGATTTCTTTGTTTTTAGCCTCTATCAATTCATGATAGTGCTGTTTCAATAGTACCTTCTGTGCGTCGTCCACTTCGATGCTCAAAATCTCACATCCGAGTAACTAACTGGATGTTGATCGATTCTTAAAAAGAATATGCAAAAGCGTACAACAGAAAAACAGAGAAAATCGACAAAAAGCATTTCATTAATGACAAGTACGTAATGGTAAGACCGAGACAAATCTTAAATGTGCAGAGCAACAGAAGACAAACTAGGGGTTCAAAAATGAGTGAAACAAAAGTCGATGAAACAAAACCAAACGAAACGAAGCCAAAGAAGTTTGTAAGACGAAGCGTTGCCATAGGACTCGGAGTAGTAATCACTATCGTTGCTATCGTAGTAATCTTAATAATCGGTGTTATTCCTACAATGAACAAATTATCAAAGAGCAATATGGCTTCAACTCTACTTAATGTTCAGATGCAACCTCTAAGTGAATTATACACACCTTCACATAACGTAACCACATGGATACCGCCTTACTATAATGCGACTACATGGGAATGGTATGGCGGCTATTACAAAGTTACGGGTTTTGTACCCGCACAAGTTGTCATTTTTGGAACCGCATGGAACATTGGAACTGAAACCGCTTATAATTGTCAAGTTCACGTAGTCGGCTATTACGAGGGTGGAGTTGTTGCTTTAGATACTTATATCAACATTGGATTGGGAACTCAAAGCGTAATTTATGTTAATGGACAAATGCCAATAGATACAACAATAAATTGTTCAGATGGGATTGTAAACTGGATAACAACACCAATTTGCACTAACACTCCATAATTCCACGCTTACCTCTTAGCGCGCGCGCTTTTTCTAGGACTCGCGGTAATAGTTTTCGAAGCTCGATGATTCAAAGTAAGAGTTTCGCTAATTCGGAAAAAGCCACACTAAATAACACTTTCAGTAATGTATTAGGTTTCAGTCAAGGGTAGCATAAACCAATACCGTCTTTAACAACATCCAGCGCGCACCACACTTAGAACTCAACACTAAGTGAAGACGACAACGCAGAACGGATGAACCCGCTAGGGCATCCTTGATACATACACGATGTATTCAGCCACAAGCTCCAGCATGGAATAAGCAAAACAAAATCCTCGGAGACATAAGCCTTTCTCCTTCGGAGCCTTCCTTCAGGAAACGTGAAAAGGCATATTGTCTCCTCGTCCACAAAACGACGAAATTATGAAGTTCGATGATTAGAAATAGGAGGTGAAAAAATGCAAAACCAAAACACAAAACAAAGCCTAAAACAAACAGCTATAACCGAAAGCAAGCAAGAAACAAGCATACAAGATAATAAGAAATTACTAAGACGTAGAGGCTGGTATACTAAACCAAGCTATACGACGACCCCACATTACTAGTTTACGACCATCTGACGAAGGCGAAATTATTACTACGCTAATCAAACTTAAAGGTTCTGGACTTGCGGAGAGTGCACTGAAATCATTTCTTGGCCTCTGTCTTTCCTAGCAAAGGATTGAAGTTTGGACAACCCGCTAGAATTAGCTGACTTCATGGCTAACATGAAAGGTTCTAACAGTCACAGAGACTGTGCGCACGCTCCGCTCTATAGTCAAGACTAAGCAAACAGCAGTAATCAAAACCATAGAAGAGGCCACCGATGCATTGGCGCGAGCAAAGTGAACCTCTTAATGGCAACACATGTTTGACGCAGAATGAGTCTGTTCAGCAGGCTCCTCAAACGGATGGTTTTTCCAGAATCAGGACAGATTCATACCGTATCATGCCTGTCTGACTTTTTTCAAGCTCTCTAATGATAGTCCTGTCCTCTTTGAAACCTAGCATCAAAGCCATTTCCTTCAAGAGTTCATCATTCTTGACAACTGCATAGTTTCCGTCAAGTTTGTAATGATTGTTGCCTATTATGATCACGCATTTGGAAGAGCGTTTGAGTACACGGTACATTTCCTTCAAGGCAACACACATATCCTTGAAGAATTTGTAGGTCCTCAGAGCTTCCTTCGTCCGTCCATACCTAATCATAGTGGATATCGTGTCTTTAGCATCTTGAGGCAGATTCGCATATTCGGGGCTATTGTCTCTTATTTCGTTCGGAAGAGATCGCGAGTAGACCTTGAACCGCGGGTTGCCAATCATGTTTGCTTCTAGCTGAGGAATGTCTGCCAGTTCTAGTAACGTAAGCTGTGGATAATCGTTCATGACATAGTCTAATGCCGTGCTATACGGAGGGGAGTTCACTATGGCATCGATGCTTTCGCTTTCAACCATTCTCATATCTCTTGTGTCGTCAGCATGAGTTGTAGATTTTCCTAATCTTATCCTCATTACATCGTTTAGTTTGTCGAAGATATAGAGTCTCAAGTAAAGGTTCTTCAGTCTGTCTTGAAGCACGTCCAGAAACTTGCCGTTGCGTCTTCTCGCCAAATCTGATATTGCTCCACTGAGCGCCAGTAGAAGGAAGTCGCGGATTTTCTCATTCTTCACTTTCTTAACGAGTTCATGCGCAAGGATAACGTGATCGACTGTTTTGGGTTCGCTGAAGAGAGACATGACTCTGGCTGGTATGCTGTGCTTTCTCCTTTCAAGGGTCTCCTTGTCGTAGTTTGAGGGAACAAGCAATGCGGGACTTGATGATTGAGTTTCATAGCGCATAAGATTGCTGCGAAGATCCTGCAAATAGCTGTCAATGCCTTTCTTCAATTCGTCCACAGCGATATTGAGTGAACCACATTTGACGTTGCACATTAGCGCGGAAAGAGGATTAATCTCAATTCCCGTGCTGTCAAGCCCCATCAAAGTAGCTTCAACCAGAAGAGTTCCACATCCCGCAAAATTGTCCATAACCTTTCCCGTCGGTTGAGGGAAAGCGTAATTTAGAAGGGCCCTGACCATCTTCGGATGAAATTTGCCTTTGTACGGGTGCATGTAGTGAGTCAAATATAATGATGGTTCCTCTCTGATTGTGAAATAATCTTCCAACCTCTTTCCTATTTGCATCGTTTCCGTCGCGGGGATTCTGTGGAGTTTTTCAGTCAAGAATGAGAAGAGAGATTCAACATTGTTTGAGGCTTCTTCCTCATTTCTACTGAGCTTGGAGATGTACTGGGATTTTTCAAGAAAGTACTGATTGGTGATAAATCTCAGCAAAACATAACCGTTGCTGCCGAAATACTCAACGTTCTTCCTTTCCACTCCCCCGGGAAGCATTCGTTGCAAAACAACCTGTGGATTACTGGATTCAGTGACCGCGAAGAATTCCCTGGTGTAGGCCAAACGCATGACCAAGTTTGATACATCGCGTATTCCATCTGTTCTTGCGAGAAATCCCTGACATTCCCCGTACGGAAGCTCATGCGCGAAGAAATCTTGCACTCTCGCGTCGCCGCTTCTGAAATTGTTGAAAGGGGTAGTATCCAAAACGTCGGAGAAATTCTTTACTGGACTGACATTCGCGAATAGACTGGTCAGTTCCAGCTGGGCGAACGTGGTCTCATGTTTTTCCTTTATGCTGTTAAACAGCTTGAAGTACCAGTACACTTCCAGCATTATCACCTCCAGCACTCTTTGGCACGTGCAACAGGTTCTGAACGTTCTCTCCAGCGCAGATACTCTGGTCTGACTAATATAAGATTCATCTTTTGCCACGAGGCTGATGTTTGAGTGGTTGCTTGCCTGGAGGCTGAGACTAAGAACCAGAGGCGGGGGTGTTCGAAAAAAGGGTTATTCGCGTTGGTTGAAGAAGTAGACGGCTACTGCTATGTCCTTCATGTTGCAGAGGCCATCGTTGTTTACATCCGCGTTGGGCATCCAATTCGGCGAACTCGGCTTAGTGTTGAACAAGCTGACCAGGTAGGCGACGTCCTTCATGTTCGTGATTCCGTCGTACACTCCAGGAGTCGTGCCAGAAACGTCGCCTGGGACGCCCACGTGAACTGGAACATTGAACACGTAGTTATTGTCCGCCGTCAGGGTTTCGTCTGGAACAACGTCTGCCACAGAGTCTACAGTGTAGTTGCCGTAGAGAAGTCCTGTGGTGTCCCAAGTAAAGTTGATCTCAGTGGAACTCCTGTCCGCAAGAACAACTTGTTGCAAGTCAATCCTTAACTGGCTGACCCAGATTGCCATGTTGAAGGTTTCACCGCACAAGCCGTAATCCACGATTATCAGGGTGATGTTGCAGCAGTAGCCTCTGCCGACGACGGTCTTGCCCAAGGCTACATAAGCGATGCCGACGTTGTGCAGTTGGAACGGTTTCGCTAGCGGATAATTGTCCTTGTTGTTGACGGCAACAGTGTACGGCGTGTCGACTATGCCGTCGCTGACGCCCAAAATGTTCTGGTTGGGGCCACTGTTCTTGTCCGGGCCAGTCCACGTGCTCCAATAGTTTCCGCCTGAGGGATAGCCGTTGTCCCACGTGTTCCCGGGTGACGTTGAAGCTGAGAGTTGGAAGGCGATGGTGTTATCCATGAAGTCGTTGTGGTAGATGGCGTTGTTGTTGGAATTCACGATGGTAATGCCCAGCTGATTCTCGGTTATCATGTTTTCACATATCGTGTTTCCGCTCGTCTCTATTCTTAGGCCTATGGAGCTGAGGCTGATGATGTTCTGCGAGATGACGTTGCTGCTCGACGAAGAGGTCACGTCGACGGCAACAGCGTCTTGTTCGAACATGTTGCCGCAAACCTGGTTGCTGACGGCGCCGGTTCCCTGAAGGACAACGCCGTTGTTGTTGATAAGAGACATTATGTTATCATAGATTTGGCAGCTGGCAGCATCCTGAACGATTATACCTTGATCCCAACTGGTTATCGTTATCCCGGCAATTATCGACCCAGAGCCACTGGACACTATTGTTATAGCGATTCCGCTTCCGCCGCCGTTGAAGATTGGTTCACTTCCAGGCTTTCCGATAAGCGTTATCGTCTTGTTGATTATAATGGACTCGTGGTAGACGCCCGGGGCAATCCATATCGTAGCTCCTGGAGCTGCCGCATTTATCGCTGCCTGTACAGTGCCGTAGTCTTCCGGGACACGAATGACGTTTCCAAACGCATACATCTTGCCATTGTCTGAGCCTATGAAAACCAAGCCGTCGGCGACCGCCGGAGAAGATTGCACATTTTCTCCAGTCCCGTAACTCCAAACTTGAGAACCGGTTGAGGCGTTAAAACAGTGGACTAGACTCATACTCCCATTCCAATCTCCCACATAGACCTTGCCATCAGCGACAGCTGGTGAAGACGTGAAATTGCACACTGCGTGGTAATCCCACACGTGTGCTCCAGACATGGCGTCCAAACAGTACAGTCTTCCGCTAAGTGATGCAACGTAGACCTTGCCATCAGCAACGGCGGGCGAGGATGTTACATGACCTGTCGCATAGGTCCATGAAACCGATCCATTGTAGGCATTCATGCAGTAGAGCTTGCCATCGTCCGATCCAACGTAGACTTTGCCATTAACAGCGGCGGGAGAAGAGTCAACATAGGCTCCTATCGTACGGTTCCACACTAGCGATCCGGATAACGCGTCCAGACAGAAGATATTGCCGTCCCCGGATGTACAGTAAACATTACCACTATAGATTGCCGGAGAAGAATTAAAACTCCGTCCCCGAGTAAAGTTCCAAATTTGCAGTCCTGTCGACGCGTCTAGACAGTACATTCTGTCGTCGTCGTCCGTTGACCCGAAGTATACCCTATTGTCCGATACTGTTGGGGAAGAAATGATAGATCCTCCTGCCGCGGTGAAGTTCCAAACCTGGGCGCCTGACAGAGCATCAAGGCAGTAGAATAAACCGTCTTGAGACCCAACGTAGACCTTGCCATTACAGACAGCTGGAGAAGATGTAACCAAATACCCGGTCGTGTAGTTCCACAAAAGCGTCCCGTTGTTGGCGTCGAAGCAGTAAACTCTGTGATCATTCGATCCGACGTACACTCTGCCATCTACAACTGCAGGGGAGGAAGCCACGGCGTCTCCAGTAGTGAAGTCCCACTGCGTTCTGTTCGTCTCTGGAGCTGGCCCATCACCACATCCCGTGTGAGTGACATCGTGGTGGAACATGTCCCAAGAAAACCTCGAAGAAACAGAAGTGTTGCCTTTCCATTCACTGTAGAAGTAGTCTATGGAGAACCATTCGTCGTTCAGCGTGTTGGAGTGCCAGCCTTGCACCCAGTCCCTTTGGAACCTGTACCCCAAGGGTTGATACGTTGGAACACTGGGACAATCGTCATGGTAAACGCTCTGCAATTGATAGTATATCTGTCTTCTTGCAGTCTCATTCATCGTGCTAATTCCCTGCTCAACCAGCGAATCAATCGTACTGTTGGAATACGATTGCATAGGAGCAAAGGTCCCATAAGGACTCACAGAGTACATGAATCCCTCCGCGAAATCGTCAGGATCTGGAAAGTCAGCCAACCACCCTATATCAAAAATAGGAAGGCGCGAATTCACCGCGTTGTTTCTATAATCAGGCCAATCCAAGGGCTGTATTTGAATATGGAATTTGGGATTCAGTGATTCAACTTCCGCCTTCATGATTTCACAAGCTTTTTGCCGAACGGCGCTGCCAACCTGGGCAAGCACATTGTACGCATTGTAGCACATTGTGAAGTTAAAGCCGTGAGACCAGAGCTGTCCGCTCCAAGCGCTGGAGAAGTACTGAATAGCTTTCGTCAAATTGCACGTGTATTTCTCCTGCGCCGAGTTGTAGTAAGGCAATCCAGGAATAATGGGTGTCGCTGGCTGGGACGCTTCGCCGCCGAGTGCTTCTGCTATCAACTCGGTGTAGTTGAACGCGTAGGCAAAACCTTTTCTTACGTTGATATCGGTGAAGAAGTCTGGTGATATGCCGCTTTCATTCAATGTTCCAGGTGGTAAGCCGCCAGGAACACCCATGAACGGACTTGAGGTCGAAATGTTAAAAGTGAAAAACAGTGCATCACATAAGAAACATTGTAGCGGATAAATGCACTGTACCCCAGGTTGCCCATAGACCTCATCAAACCCTGTCTGTGGAACCTGAAGAGTATCCAGTTCACCGTCCAGAAACATGTTTTTTCGGGTTTCCCAGTCACTCACTATCTTTCCAGTCACGCGCTTCAGAGAGCCAGCCGAGCCACTCGCCGGCCATCCGCCCCAGTAACCGTCGAACCTGACAAGTTGCCACTCGACCCCGGCTTCATAATAATCAAACATGAAAGGCCCAGTTCCACACATCGCATTCGTATGCGGGCCTGGGGGATTCGTATTCTCCAAGTCAATTGCAGTCTTGGCTGGATAAGAGTATTGCAGGTTGTAGAGTGTCCAGTTGTTCCATGTTCCAGGCCAATCTCCAATCTGCGTACACCACTTCTTGCAAACGATAGACGACCATGGCGAGGCAAGGATTTGCATCAACGGCGGGTAGGGTCTTATCAAGTGAAGTGCAACGCATGTGTCATTTCTTGTTACTGCGTTGTCTATCTGTAGTCCCGTCACTGTGAAGTTTTCCCCCGGCCGATCCCGACTTGCCGTCTGGTTGAGAAGCGCTTCATACAGCATCCAAGATGGGCCAAGATAGTAGTCTATGACAAGTATCCTTTCAAGGGAGTATTCCACATCCTCAACCGTGAGGCTCTCACCGTTGTGGAACTTGACGCCTTGTCTTATCCTGAAAGTGTAGGTTAAGCTATCTGGACTGATATACCAGTCTGTTGCGAGTCTCGGAACGAATTCGTCCGTTTTTTCCTCATCGAAGGCTATCAAGGTTTCATAAACGTTTGTGATGAGCCCCAAGCTAGCTGTATCATAAGCGCAAGCAGGGTCTAAGGTCAATGGACCGGACGAGTAACCCACTACCATATGGTTGAAGATTGTGAAGTTGGCGGTCCATGGACTCATCAGGGGATAACCGTCTTTGTTGTTGGAGTCTATGACGTAGGGCGTGTCCCCTACGCCGTCTGAACCTGTTTCGTTCTGAAAAGGACCGCTCTTGACGTCGGTGCCATTATAATCACTCCAGTAGTTTCCACACCAAGGATAACCTTCATCATAAACGTTGCCCGAGCCAGGATAAACGATGTCTACCTGCCTGTTAGTGCTTCTAACGAAGTTGTTGTGGACTATTGTGTTGTTAAATGAAGCGTCGACTAGTATGCCGTCGTAGTTGGTCGTTATGTTGTTCTTTGAGATCACATTATATGAAGAACAGTTCATCAGGATACCCGCGTAGGTACTGTTTATCACGTTGTTTCCAGAAATAGTGTTGTTGGATGAGCCGCCCAGACAAACCCCGATTTGATTGTGTATCAGGCAATTCTCCAGCACCAAGTTAGGAGAAGTCACAGACAGCATCACACCATATTGAAAATCAACGATGTATGTGTCTTCCAGGGTCACGTTGGAAACGGCACTTAAGTCGATACCCGTTCCGTTTCCTGCACCTTGAACTGTGAAGCCATTGCCGTGGAAGAGTATGTTGTTTCTCTGAATAACAATCGAGCTACTCGTGTTGTTCATAAGAAGGTAGGTTATGTCGTTGGATGTTGAAATGGGTGCAGTTGGCGGGTTTATGCTTCCGTCAGCCCTGATGTAGATTGTACCGGCTGCTCCAACTGGCGAAACCTCAAGTGCAAACAGCACATTCAACATCAACAATGACAGCATCACAACTGCTATCAGTCTTCTATTCAATGCTACTCCCCTTTCAACTAGTTAATAATGCATTACTCACACTATTAAGTTTTCAGAAACATTGTTCTATTGAATCAAAACTTCAGCATTCGATTCCACACTTGTATCTTTCGCACCTTTTCTCCAACTCATTTGAGGCTAACCGAGGTTCAACCCCGTTTGGCTAGAACTCCGAATTCTTATATTCTAGACACACCAAAGAAATACTATGCAGTAAACCTCCGTAATTTGGTTGAAGACTATGAGGAGAATTTTTCTTTCATTCTTGATTTGCCTATTCCTGCTGCAATCTATTTCCATCACACACTCTGAGAGTTCTCGATCCAGCTACGCCGAACAAACCCCATTACCAGTCAGTGAAACTTCCAACAATCTAAATTCCACCCATGCTGGAGCTGATCGGTCCATTGCCAAGTCTTCTCAAGAGAATTCAACGGGCAATTTTCAAGGGGGGGACCAGATGATGCGTCTTTCCTCTCTTTCCGGTCTCCCTGCGTTCAGTCGACATCTAATGTGCAAGGATCATTCTATCGTCTATTATGGAGGGCGCGTGGATTATGATCCAATTGAACCCACAACTGTTTTTAGTCCAAGTGATACTAAGGCGGAATTCTTGACAAGCGTTTCATTAAATGAAAATGAAATAGTCGAATGGCAGTGGTATTACAGAAATGATTCATCGAAAGGCTGGGTCAACTGCTCCCTTCCCTATGACGAAAGACACTATACTGCACCAAGCGATGGTGATTGGGCGGTCGAGGGACATCTCGACATAGCAGGATACTGGCCAGGGGTATACTACCCTAGAGCATACAGAGTTGATTTCTACTGTTTGAACAATTCTTTCTCATTTTCAGAGTTTTTTGAGGTAACCAACGGCGGGGTAGACAGCCCTCGCGTGTGTGAAAGTGTTGATGCAAACGGAACCGCTGTGAACACGAAATCACGGTTCACCGTAGGCGTTGACACACAAGTCTGTGACTACTTGAGGTTTGACAACGTGGCATACTTCAACGAAGAGACTGGAAACAGTCACAACTTCACAACCGTGTGGATTCAACCAGACGGCACAATCTACAAGACTCATTCGTGCGTCTTCCCAGACTACAAAGTCACGGATATCAACAGGAATTACTGGAATTACGCGTTAATTCGTGACGATTCCATCCCAATCGACTCAAGCACTCCTGTTGGAAACTGGAGAGTCGAAGTCTACATGGACAGCTACCTCAATGATACATGGACACCATACGGACCCATCGCAACCACGCCTTTCATCATTGGAAACCTGTCCGTCCCACACTGGACGTTCATGGTCTATCTTGACTCAGACAACAGCCTGGCAAACGTCACTGTAGGCTATCCACCACAAGTCCATGATCTCGGTGTTGACGTTTTCCTGGATTTGGCGAGCGTGAACTCCTCATCTGACATTAACATAGTCGTTCAGCTGGATAGGGGGCCCAGTTCAGACGTGAGATACGGCAACTGGACCGGATGCAAACGCTTCAACATCAAGAATGGCATGACGCCAACCCCTGAAAACGCGGTCCAAGATTTAGGGGATGTCGACATGGGAGACCCAAATGCGCTGAAGGATTTTGTCAACTGGACGATTAACAACTACCCATCGGAACACTTGTTCTTGGTTCTCTGGGATCATGGAAGTGGCTGCATGGGTGTTTGCTACGATGTAACGAGTGGAGGCGACTATTTGTCCCTCCCAAAAATCACCGAAGCCTTTACAGGAATCCCAGCAATCATAGACGACGTGCTCATAGACGCCTGCGACATGAGCATGCTAGAGGTGGCTTACCAGATTAAAGATTCCGCGAACATCCTAATCGGTCCCGAAGGACTCGGCTACGCCCCAGCACCTTACAATGATTATCTTAACAGCCTGTCAAACAACACATCCATGTCACCCAACGCATTTGCCCAAGAAATAGTCACAGACTACTTGCATTGGTGTTACAGAACCCCCGAGATCCAGAATGCAACAATGACAGCGACAGACCTGACCAAGATGACCAGTCTCACAGCAACAGTCGACGATTTCGCTACAACCTTGAAGGAAAAAGAAACCCTCTACCATGAGCAGATAAGCTCGGCTAGGAGCATGACTGAAGGATGCCCAGGACCCTACGCTTACTCTAACGGAACATACCAAACCGGATACTTCATTGATCTTTACAACTTCACATGGCAGATATATGGAAATGTGCCGGACCAAGAGCTCAAGAACGCTTCTGACAAAGTGATGACAGCAATAAAGAACGCAGTAATCAAGGAGATCGACGTGAACGATCCAGGAACTAATGGTCTGGCAGTGTTTTTCCCTGATGAAAAAGGAAAGTATGTCTCTTTTGCAGCTCTTTACGGGGATATGGCATTCGCATTGGAAACGCCGTGGGATGAGCTTGTGAAGTACCACCTGTCTGGGTTCGTCTTAACCGTACAGACAGGTTATCCAGACATGCCAGTCAAGGTTGACGAAGACGTTTATAACACCACGGCTGAAGGAGAAATTCCTGTGTTCCTCCAACCCGGCACGCACACAGTTAATGTCACTGCAGTCTTTTTACCTGAACCTGATTCGCAAGTAGTGTTTGTCCAATGGAAAGATAATGGCAACACGTCAAATGTGAGAACTTTTTCGCTAGACGGAACAATGACGGTAGAAGCTGAATATGAAACACAATACCTACTGATAATCGAGAAAAACTTCGGTACAACAGATCCACCTCAAGGCAGATACTGGTGCAACGCCACTTATACCGAGAAAATCACCGCAACACCCCCCAGCACTACATCAGGGGAGAAATATGACTGGGTTGGATGGGCACAAACGGATTCTGGAAACCCGAACACAGACAATCCAATTTCAATTCTCGTGGATAGGCCCGTCAACGTGACCGCCGAATGGAACCACAAATATTCTCTAACAGTCACTTCTTCATATGGCAATCCTGATCCACCCAGCGGATGGTTTGAAGCTGGAAAAACCATCACGGAATCGGTAGCCTCACCCATTTCAGAACTAAGTAGCACTCAATATGTATGCACCGGATGGATTGGAAACGGAAGCATTCCAGCTTCTGGAACTTCTGCAGCGACCAGCTTCATCCTGAACACGTCATCAAGCATACAGTGGAATTGGAAAACTCAATATCTCTTGACAGTGCACACGGATCCAAATGGACTGAACCCACAGCCAAGCATCTCTCCCGCAGGATCCTGGTACGACAACGACACCAAAGTTACCCTCACAGCACAGCAGATAAACGGGTACGCGTTTCAGCAATGGTCCACTGAGGGCGCAAGCTGGGACGTAGGAGTCAACCCTATAAACATCACAATGGACGAACCCTCCGACCTCACAGCTCACTATGTTCGCGCGCAGGCTTGGTGGCAGATCTTAGTCCGTACAGACGTAATATCAGCAATCCTCGGGCTTCTTGGCACCGTAGTAACCGTCGGCTTGGTTGGAGGCGCATGGTTCAGGTCCCGCAAAAGAAGAGACATCGTCAAAGCATTCCTAGCTGAGATCGACGATGTTTACTCAAGGCTTAGGACAGATCCAAAGAAGTGTGAGGAAGAACTCTACACGCTACGAAACACTATCTTGGAAGGGTTAACCGAAGGCAAAATGACTGAGGATAACTACGCGATTCTGGACAACAGAATAGACAAATACGTAAATGAGCTCGCGGAAAAACAAGAAGACAAACGTATATCCGGGGAAAAGCGTGCCAAGGGGAAAGAATAAAAGAATAGTTTGTGGCAATGTTTCGGAGCGCCTTTGAATTGTGTTCTCCAATGTAAGCTGCAAGCGATAGGGTAGGATTTGCATCTGGCACCCGCACGCGCTAGACTATAAACTCAAAACTCGTACCATCAAGCCAAATTACGCTGAAAACCATAAGCTCACTGGGTAAGTACAAGCGGACCAAGCTTAAGAATCACTGTACCCTCAATCTCCAAAAAACATAGAACATCCCCCGGCTTAAGCCCAAACTTCCTTCTAACCTCTGTTGGCACAGTTATCTGACCCCGAGCCGTCATTTTAGATTGACCTCGAAAAACTGCTTCCACAGTTTCTTCCGCCTCGGTTTTGGTATCCCGCTTCATTTTCGGATAACAACCTCCTGCACATCTATTTGTTATATATCGGATATCGGTAAGAAAAATCTTACTGTCGCGTCTATGCCTTGATCTTCAAACAATCTCTTAAATGAAACTGAAACATATATGAAGCATGTCAAAATTGTTTCCTTGGAGGTGAAAGTGAATGGAAGAAAAAAAGGATGTTAAGCCCGAAGAAAAAGTAGTTAGAGTTTTTCCCAAACTCAGAGAGCCAACGTTCGCGCGCGCGCCGGCCATACATCCGACAATGAAGCCCACCATGAAGCCGACAATGAAGCCCACCATGAAGCCGACAATGAAGCCCACCATGAAGCCGACAATGAAGCCCACCATGAAGCCGACAATGAAGCCCACCATGAAGCCCCCACCAAGACAGCCTAATAAACACCATAATTCCAGTGAGGATTGCATGTCACCTGCCCTTTTAAGGGCCTTCTCCTCTTTTTGTATATTCACGAGGGGGCCAAAATATCCCCTGTAGTGACATACCCATAAATTGCTTCTGTCCAGGCTAGTGTGAGCAGATGAATTCGATCAAAAGCTTCGCTGGGATATTTTGAAACTCTGCGAAATGATCTCCACATACGATAAAATGTGAACCAGTAAAGCGCTTGTGCGATCAACGCAATTGAAAGCATCGGAATCCACAGTGTCGCAAGAGGCAACAGAAAACCGAAAGCAGCAAGCAAGACCGAAATGGCAATTATGGCCGGGTAAACCTTGAGCATTTTGTGCTTCTTCTGGTCGGTTTCAGCCTTTCTTTTCCCAAGCTCATCTTCGACGTGCTTTCTGATTCTATCAACTTCTTTGCACACGGCTTTACATCCTTTTCGAAAATCTTTTATCCTGCTAGGCAATGCTTCAAGGTTTTCAAGGTTGACGTTGAACGTCGCATCCAGCAATCCGATCTCAAAATTGTCAGACGGTTTTATCGCGTCACGCACTTCTCGGAGGCTCTGATTCAACCTCGAAAGGGTGTTTTCAGATCCTTGAATATACTTTTCGACCAATTCTTGGTTTTCCCCAAATTCTGAAAGATCATTGGCCAAGACCGTCAACTCGCCAGTGCTCATCTCCTTCATTTCTCTGGCCTCTGGAAGACGTACCTTGTTCAATGCATAAAGCGTGTAACACGTTTCTGTGAGCAGATTGTCCAGGTAGCCAGACCAGGTTTCGGCCACAAAGTAAGGCGCGAATATGTGAAGTTTCTTTTCTAACTGCTCCGTTCTTCCCACAAACGTGATGCGGCTTTTGATGGGTTGAAAGACCGCGACTACCTGGTATTCTTGAGGTTGAGCAAGACTTTCCTTCAACCCCATCTCAGTCTCCTCCGCCAGTTCGGCCAGCGAGTCAAAACCGTAGACGTTGCGTTTTTTGAAGTTTTCGCAGTCGCCATGAAGATCTGTCAACGTCAAATCCTCTAGAAGCATGGCTGGCACTATTTCCCTCTGAATCTCATATTCATGGGCAGGCTGCACCTCTATCGTCCACACTGTTCCAAACGCCGAAGTGAGCAAGTACAAAATAGCGTCTTTCTGCTTCTCCTCACAAGCTTTAACGACTGCAAGAGCTCCAGAATTGCCTGAACTGGCAGACTCAGCCGCTACCTGCTCGAGCAGTCTTGTCAACTTCATCTTCGCGGGAGAATTAATCCCTATTGACTTTTGTAGTCCATCTTTATGATCCAAAATTAGCTTCATATAAGCTGCGCTGAACTCGTCTTCCACACGTTTAAGGCTATCTCTAATCTGAGTGAAGGCTAAGCTCGCCCCACCCATTCTCAAGACTGCAACACATGAACGTCCTGCTTGTCTTATTTCAAAGTCATGCGTGAACTTTTTCGCGGTTTTTTCCATCCTGCTTCTCAGGTTGTTAGCAAGCGATTCAGGAGCCTGTGGCGGTAAATATGCGAAAACAGAAAGGGTGCGGTTATGTATTGCCTCGATTCGAAGAGGCTTCTTGGCTGCTTTTTTGGCGGCCATCAAGAAAAACGAGCCGTACCCGAGAACTTGCATTCCAAAGTAAACCACAGATACCAGAGCGATCACCACTGCTGCTGCAGAAAGCGCCTGAGACGTCCAAACGGCATGAAGAATTTTGGCAAGAGAAACTGTGAAGTCTTGGCTCATATAAATGAGGAAAAGTGCTGTCTGAAACACGATGTATATTATCCAACCTACGGACAGCATTGTGTAACCAACCATAATGTTTTTTTTGCGCCTTGTCATTCCAGTGGCTTTCAACTTCTTTGCTCCGAAAACTCGCTTAATGAGCGAACCCACGTATTCGTAGGACTCGGGGCGCAAGTTCGGCATGTTCAGCGCGTCTGACAGGACTCCGTATCCGTCCGTTTCGAATGGCGGGGCGAAGTTGAACAAGGCCATGTCGAAGCAGTAGAAGGCAACCATCGTCACAATCAGCGCAGCGGGTTGTGGAAATGTTACAAACAGGAGAATGAAAACAACAATAGATCCTATAAGAAGGGTACTTATGTTGCCCGCCAAGCTAACCATTAATCTCTGTCTTTTCTTGAGAGTGCAAACATCTGTAACTTCTGTGTAGAACATGGGACCAAAATAGAAGAGCCCTGTACCCATTTCTCCAGGCTCTCCGCCATAATGAACGAGAGCCAGCCCGTGGGAGATTTCGTGGATTGCAATAACAGGTGCGAGTGCTACGAAATAATAGAAGAAGAAGCCTACAACAGATGATCCAAGGATCTGGAAGTTTGATTTGTTGCCGAAGATGGAGACGAATCTGCCTGCAAACAGCACAGCGCCCATAATTATAAAAATAACTGTCGCCCACAGCAAAGGTTTCTTGAAGATTGGATGAAGCTTATCGTGGATTGATTGAAGAAATTTGTTACTCTGCTCGATCAATGTGTAGTCAATCTGAAAGCTCGACATCACTTTGAACCTTTTCTTCTTCATTGGTCCGAGACTCGATACCAACAGGTTGGCGTCGGCGAAAAACAGTAGCAAGCCCATGACATCATCTTCTTTGACTTTGGGGTTCCGGTTTTGAGCTTCTGCAACGATTTCTTTCACAGTTCTTTTTCCATCGGTCAAAGTCCAGATTAGGTTTGTTAATTCGTCTGATTCATAGTACAATCCGGTGGTGTGGTTCTTCATGACGTAGGAGGTTTTACCATCCACTACCATGTTGGTCTTGACACTGACTTTCGAAGAAGGGACTGGTACAAATTCTGGATTGTAATTAATCTCGTACATCAAGTCCGTCTTAGATGATGACTCTTTACTCAAGACTCCAACTTCTCTCCCAAATCAATTGAAATATGACCAGTGAGATATTTATGCTATTTTCCATGTTGTGGTACTAGTAATTATTATTTAGATAGATTTATAACACTTAAATAACTATTTGTATGTGGTTCGGCATGGGGAGACGCTGCAATTTTAACCTTAAAGAATTCTTGTCAAAACCAAGGTTTTTGCACGAGATAGCAGAGCACTATGGGGTTTCAAAGAAGACCGCAGTCTTTCATCTTCAAAAAGCCGTAAAATCTGGCCAGGTGCTAGTCAGTGAAGCCCCCGCGTTTCGGATCATCAAAGACTCCAGTGGCAACTTAAGAAAGCTCATAGGTTTTGTATGCATCTACCAAAGAAGACCAATTCTCATTGAAAAGGACGCAAGACCAGTTCTGCCCAAAACCGACAATTCTGTTTCAGTTCGAGGCAAGACTTCACGGACAAGCTTAATTCCAGAACCTCATACATTATTCCGAAAATCACCCTTAAAGCATGAATTGCCAAGCTTCGCGTACACTGAGAAAATGAGAGCACAAAACCGCGCAACAGAGCCAATCGCCAATTGGCCTTCAATACCAAAGTTAGATATGTCTCCTACAAACGCAACATCTGCAAACAACACAAAATTGGACCGTGTGCCACCGTCAAGACATTATTCAAACAGCAAGTCCAAGCCTTTTCTGTACGTGGACAGAACCCGCCTGTTTAAGGCGTTGTTGGACAGATCTTTGCCTTTTCTCGATCTACACTACCGGTTTTACGTGTCCAGACAAACAATAACAAGACTTGTAGAGAAAGGATTGCTGAGTGAAACTTGGGGATCCAAAGGCGTTGGAGTAACGTTCAAACTCACAAGGAAAGGCAAAACCTACCTGAGGCAACTTGAGGCAGCGTCAACTTATGAAAGTAAAATAACTGAGAGTCCTCTTACAAGACTGAGACAACGAACCTTCGTCTAGCGGGTTCTTTCTTAACACGCAGCGCGCGCGGATAAATGCTGCGTCGGGAAAAATATTCGACATCGAGTCAGCAGACTGCTCGCATCAGATAATAAAATGAAGGCCCGTACGTTAGAATTTGCTGCAGTTGAAGACGGCTATTGCTATGTCTCTCATGTTGCAGACGCCATCGTCGTTTATGTCCATGTCAGGGTTCCACTGCTGACTCGCAGGTCTTGTGTTGAATTTCCCGATGAGGGCGTATATGTCTTGCCTGTCAACAACCCCGTTAGGGCGGCCACCGGGGCCTGTAACGTCTCCTGGAACAGTGACGAACACCAAGCCACTTGATGAGCAGTTGTTGTCTATTGTGTCAACCTCTCCTGGAAGGGTGTCTGCGAGGGCTGTTATTGAGTAGTTGCCGATAGTGACTCGGGTGGTGTTCCAGACGAACGTGACCGTGGTTGAGTTTCTACTGATTAGTGTTATTGTCTGCGTCTGTATCCTTGTCGAGTTCGCCCAGATGGACATGTTGAAGGTTTCTATCTGTTCACCGTAGTTTATGATTTCTACGCTTATCCACATGTGAATGTGGCCAACCGTGTGTTTGGACGTGTCTATCATCACTACTCCAATGTCGTGTGGACCTGCGTAGGGCTTTGTGAGGGGAAACCGGTCGGTGTTGTTCGCGTCTATGACGGGGGCCGCGTCTATTATGCCGTCGCATCCTGTTTCGTTCTGGTAAGCGCCTCTGAACACGTCGCTTCCATTATAGTCGCTCCAGTAGTTTCCTCCGGAAGGGTAGCCATTGTCCCAGAAATTCGCCAAACCAAGCGTGCCAACAGTGTTCGCACTGTTCACAAAGTTGTTGTGATAGATTTTGTTGTTTGAAGAACTGTCGAGTCCAAGGCCATAACTGTGGTTGTTTGTTATGTTGTTTCCGACCAGACTGTTGTCTGATGAGTAGTCCTGGAGCCAAACACCATAATCGTTGTCTGTTATGCAGTTTCCAGCTAAGCTGTTGTTAGACGAATAATCGAGCCAAACACCATGATAGGGATTGGAGACTATGTTATTTGCGTTCAGACTGTTGTTGCTGGAAGAAAACCACAGGACGACTCCTTCATAATTGCTTGTTATGTTGTTCCCACTTAGGTTGTTGTTAGAACAAGAATGAAGCAAGACACCATAATGATGATTGCCTACGATGTTGTTTTCATCTAGATTGTTGTTGTTAGAAGATAGAAAAATGCCTGTGCCAGTGTTGTTCAGCACGGTGTTTCCGTAGATGTTATTACTGGATGAAGAAGGCAGTAGATAGATGCCGTCTCCGTTGTTGTCTGCGACATTATTGTGGCTAATCGTGCTGTAGCTTGAGCGCACTAGAATGCCGCAGCTTTGATATGTATACCCGCTGCTCCGTATCGTGAAGCCGGTGAGGTTGACGTTGTTGGCCGTTATGTTTACAACGGCTCCGGTTGAGGAGCCGTCAATTATCGTGGTTCTGCTATTCTCTCCCACTAACGACACTGACTTGTTCACAACTACGTGCTCGTAATACGTTCCAGCATCAACGAGGATTCCGTGTCCGTTTAATGTCTCTGGCGCATCTATTGCCGCCTGAATAGTAGCGTAGTCCAACCCAGTGTTGACGTTGTGCACGGGAGAAAGGCTGTGCCTCAGGACTAGCGGATAGTGATCTGTATTGTTTGCGTCTATGACGTAGGGCGTGTCGCCGATGCCGTCGCTGCCCGGAAGATCCTGGTTAGGGCCACTCTCCAAGTCAGTACCAGTATAATCGCTCCAGTGATTGCCGCCCGAGGGATACCCGTTGTCCCAGATGTTTCGTCCTGCGCGATACACAATGTGAGTTGCTCCCACGCCGTTCACAGTGTTATGATAGAAGGAATTGTTCGAGCTGTCATCAAAATCAATTCCGCAGAAACCGTTCACCTGAAGATAGTTATCCGCGATGTTGTTGTAACTACTTCCCAGCACTTGGATGGTTGTGTTGCAGGAACGCAACGCGTTGTTCTCTACGTTGCAAGCTCTTGAGTTTATGAGTGAAACTCCAACGTTCGCGAGAGAGGAGTTCGTGTTCTCTAAGGTGCAGTTGACGCAATTGACGAGTTGAACATTGACCGAGTTTTTCATCAACTCGAGACTCTCCACAATCATGTTTGAACAGTCAACCAAGGTCACTTGTCCCGCATTCGAAGGAACCGTTTCATCAAGGTGGCCGATCCAATAGTAAACTGGTTTTCCATTTACCATGTTTGACGGGTCCATGTCAAGCTGGTCATACACGGTCGAACCCAACGCAAAATTATATCGGCTGTTGTTTTCCATCTCATTATTCCTAAAAGTGCCGTTAACTGCTCCTTCACCATAAATATTGATTCCTATCCCGTTGCTCGTGACCTGATTGTCGGAAATCCAATAATCACCTTGACCAATGCAGATTCCGCTTTCCGAATTGTACTCAACAAGGTTGTGCAGTATTACCCCGCGAGAGCTTTGAATACCTGCGCCCCAGTCACCCGCGTAGACGCCTGTCTGACCGTCCTGAATTGTAAAGTTGCAGAGGGAAACGTTGTCAGCACCCTTTATTCCCACAACATAACCTGAGCCGCTACCATCGATAATCGTCGCATCCCTGTCCTCTCCCAACAACGCCACCGTCTTGTTAGCGACCACGTTCTCGTAATAAGTTCCTTTCCTGACTAATATCGAATCTCCACTGTTCACACTGTTAATCGCTTCCTGTATTGTCGGAAAAACGTCCGGCACTATCGTACCCTCTAAAATGTTAACTGAAAAAGTCTGGTTCAGAAAAGGTATATTGACACCGTTGCTGTCCAACAGAAACGTTTCCTGCGTGATGTGCTCTTTCATGAAGGAGATGTTTGTCTCGCTTTTTTCTCCAACCTTGAAAGCCGTGAAGTTGATCATGCACAGTAATGCGTTGTCAACCGTCACGGCGTCGTTTGGGTTCGACAGAGTGGATCCAGCCACCACTTCTGGAGGTTGATAGTTGACATGGGGCAAGTCTACGGCTGAAATCTCGCTTTTTCCATGAAAGACATAGGAAGGATCCGAAGAGGGTATCCAAACATTCGTGCAGTTCAAAGTGTTGTTGTCAAATGTTATTCCAACCTCCCAAGTCGCGAGGTTGCTTGTATGTCCCCTTAACGAGACGTTCAAGGTGAAGGGGATGCCTCTAGGAGGCAGCTCTTGAGTCTCGTTTCCGAGGGTTATGTTGCTCGAACCTGTTGTGAAGTCCGTAATTATAATCGACCTAGAAACTGCTCCCTTTAAAGACCCAGAGTTCATTGAAGGAACGAACAAGCTCAGAAAGAGCAGAACGAGCATCATTCTGGAAACTGTTCTCTTTCGCAACTTCGCTTCTCGTAATTTAAATGATTCAAGCAGCAAATATGATTTTCGGAACAAGCCGAGACAGTTAACACTGGATTCATCTCTGTGGGTGTGCCCTCGCGGTTCCATCTTTCCTGCAACCACTTTCGTCCAAGGAAGCTGACGACTAACCATACCTCACAGGGCGATGTTTCGGAGGCAAACGGGATGGCTATAGCCCCCACTAAACTCGGCTCGGGGCTAAAACCGGAAAAAAGCGGCAAAGGCAGGAAGATTAAAGATTAATTAGGGCGCAGAGCCTTCTTGCAAAACAACTGTTGGGTGAAAAAGTGACAGGTAAAGTTGTGATCTTGATGGGGTCAGAGCGAGATTTGGAGTTGTGCCGTGAAATAGCTAGGCACGTGGAAGCTTTTGGTTTGGAGTACGAGTTTCGTGTTGCCTCTGCCCACAAGACCCCTGAAAAAGTCTTGGGAATCCTCAGAGAGTTTGAACAGCAGAAGATTGTCTACGTCACCGTCGCCGGCAGATCAAATGCTCTGAGCGCTTTTGTCGATGCGAACACCGCGAAACCAGTGATCGCCTGCCCACCCTATTCCGAAAAATTCGGCGGAGCAGACATATACTCGTCTCTTCGAGTTCCAAGCGGTGTAGCCTCACTCTTGACGATTGAGCCTGAAGGAGCCGCACTCGCCGCGGCGAAAATCTTTGCTGCTGAAGACCGTGCTCTGGAAAAGAAAGTGCGAGACTATCAAAACGCGAAAAAGAGGGAGATCGAGAAAGCCGACGAGTCTGTTAGGAAACTAAAGTAGTGTGCGATTATGGGCAGCGTAAAAGACCTTGAAACGGTCAAGAAGCCGACAAAAAACGCTTTGGGCGTCGGCAGGTTCCACTTTTCAGATCGATACTCAGTTTTTGACTGGGGAGAAATGCCTGACCAAATTGAGAACAAGGGAGCGGCTTTGTGCATCGTGGGAGCCTATTGCTTCGAGAAGCTGCAGGAGAGAGGCATCAAAACTCATTACAGGGGCCTGGTTGATAAGAGAGGGAAGGCTGTCACCGTTGAGGAGTTAAAGCAGCCAACGAGCATCATGGAAATAGACTTGGTCAACGTGTTCAGACCTAAAGCAGTTATGAAAGACGGAAGACTCCATTATAACTATCGCATGTACACGCCCAACCTGAGAAACTTTCTGATACCACTCGAAATTATCTACAGAAACGGGTTGCCCGAAGGCTCGTCAGTTTTCAAACGGCTAGAAGAAGGTGTAATCACTATTGAAACGTTGGGTTTAGATCATTATCCCATGCCGGGAGAGAGACTTTCGAAGCCGATTTTTGACGTAAGCACGAAGCTGGAAGAGGCGGACAGATACTTGACCTGTGACGAGGCAAGAGAAATCGCAGGGTTGACGGTTGAAGAGGTTGAAGACGTTAAGGCTTTGCTTCTAAGAGTCAACAAAATGATAACACAGATAGCATTGAAGGCCGATTTGGAAAATGAGGATGGAAAAATAGAGCTGGCGTTTGACCCTGAAAGAAAGCTCATGGTAGTTGACGTTGTGGGAACACTTGACGAGTGCAGATTCACCTACGACGGTCTGCACGTCAGCAAAGAGACCGCCAGACAGTTCTACCGAAAAACAGATTGGTACAAGGATGTGGAAGAAGCAAAGAAAAGAGCAGAAAGAGAAGGAGTCAAAGACTGGAAGAAGCTTTGCACATCCAAACCGCCCAAGCTTGACCCAAGCTTGAAAAAGGCAATCAGCGAAATGTACATGGCCGTCGCAGATGAACTGACAGAAACAAGAATATTCGATGTTCCAAGCCTTGCGGAAATAGTCGAACGCTACAGAAGCTAAGACTCTACGATGATTCCTGCCGAAAACCTTCCTCATCACATACACGAAAGAACAGAAGGGACACGGTGGCAGCAAAACACAACCATTTTACGAGTTTAAATTAGAAATCACAATCATTAGGTCCTGTCATTGCTCCCAATTCATAAATTATATGTTAAACTAGCAATTTCTCATATCCGAGAACGTGAACATGAAAACCATAGATGTTCTGATTGAAATTCCTTGTTTCAAGTGTCTCTATGCTGAACCGATAAAGGAGAGTCATCTACGCTGCAACCCTAACGAATGCGAAAAACTGACAGAGTGGCTCCTCACACAGGTTGAACATGATGAGAAGACTAAGGAGACCATAAGCCTCGCAATTTCTCACACCGAGAACCCTAGCTGACCATGGCGAACCACGTTTGAAACGGCCCCCATCACGTCTCCCACATATTGAAGAATGGGGCAAAACAGTCTTGCATTGGAGGCCAGTCATTGTCTTGAATACGTAAACGGATAGGTGCTCAGACTGTGGAGGCTTGGGGGTTTTTTTACGAAGGATGGGCTCGTGTGGCGTAAGGGAAACGTAAAGGAGTCTGGGCCAGGTGTTTAGGTGACTAGTTCGTGCAGCTTGTTTGCTTTCATTGCTCTTTTGATCTCTAGGGCTATTCGGTCGCCTGTGCTTAGCGGTTTTTTGTATTTCGCGTTTGCGTATTGTGAACCAAGGCCCATGTGAACGTTTGTGCCGCCTCCATGTCTGAGGGCAACGTCCTGTGTGACTGGGATGTGCATGTATGGGTCTCGTTCTCCTGGCACATCGTAAAGACCGTAATCTATCGCGGATTTGGCTTCGCCGCCACCTGTGTAGTCCAACTTGCATGCCGGTTTCAGTTCGTACTTGGAAACGCGGTCCCACGTGATGAGGGTTTGCAGGCACCATGCGCCGATGATTCCTGGAGACGAGTATTCTCGGCAGGCGAGCAGGAAGCGGTCAGCGTACCGATGAATGTCTTTTAACAAGGATTCTCTTAAGCTCAGTATTGCGTGCGCCGTGACCTCGAATGATGGGACTTTCCTTATTTTTTGTTGAACGTCCGTTGGAAGCCTCTTTATACCGTCAAGTATCGTCTCTCTTCGCTCATCGATGGACAGGAACTGATTGGCCAAGCAGACTCTTGCCTCTTCCATGTCCACGTTGTAAAGCTTCGCAAACCAATTGTCAGCGTCTCCCCACTCGCTTTTCGCATCCAATGGCGAGAAGAAGAAGTTGAAGTTCGCGTGCGGACCGAGGACTATCTGTTCAACCCGTCCCTTCTCAAGCGCTTCCTTGCTCAGGTTTCCAGCCTGAACCTCCCTCTCAACTTTTTCTTCCAAGTCATCCGAGTCCGCGGCAAAGATGAACTCTCTTTCAAAGGCTCTGTGAGCGTGCTCAGCCTTCAGAATCATGGGTTCGCCCACTGGTTTTTTGAATTTTATGCCACCTTTGTGGACCTCGTAAGCGTAAGACTTGGGCGAAGGTATGTTAGCCTTGTCTGCAAACCAGTAATAGTCTTTTTCAATTTCGCCCCTGTTCTCGATTTTTAAGAGATTCCTTGAACCGAGTATCGGAACGGCATACTTGTCTTCAATCACACTGCAACGTTCGTCTCCGCCAACATAAACCGCAAAGGCCCTGTTCGTGATCTGCATGCATTCCAAATTGACAAGCTCGTCAACGTACTTGACTATGTCGGAATATTTCTCAAGAATTAGTATAATGGTTCTCCAGCCACCCCTCTTCTTTATGTCCTTAGGGTCGTTCACAACGCGGAGGTCTCGCTTCACCAAGCCTGGCAAATCCTCCACAATCTCTTCAGGTTTGCCGACCATGGGGTTTTGAAGGTAAATCCTTGCCCTGCTCGGCGTGGTGTAGATTATGCTTCTCACACCGTAGTTGCGCTGACCCTGCCAAGCATCCAAGGCCGAGTGAGAGCCCAAGTTCAACCCGATTGGTTCCCTATACTTCTTAACTATATCCTGCATCTCTTCCCTTTTTATGACCACAAGTAACACCTGCTAGACTATGCAAGCTAAACATTCAAACATTTTTTAAATCTTTCCACACATAGCTACAAAAACGTTGGCAGACCCACCATTCCACCTGGGACATTCCCAGAATTCTCTCTCAAGGTTTTCGACAACTCCAGATTTCGAAGAGTCTTCTAGAGTTCTGTTCTATTTTGTTCTTACAGGTGTAGTTATAAGAAAAGCAGCGCCATTTTTCAGACGGAGAGGGGAAGAATGGCTGAATCTTGCAGCTGGCTGTTCGTTGAAAACGTGCCATTGCTCTATGACAAGGAAAAGGTTGCAAGACAGCTTAAGGTGGAAACCTGGCTCGACCTCACCCAACTTTTAAAGGAACTGAAAGACGAAGACACTGACAAGAAAAGCCCACAACAAGTAATAGACTACGTTGTATGAAGGTCACAAGCCTTCAAAACCGTCTCAAAACTCTCGCGGGTCCCACATTTCTTGTAAAATCTCAATGCTTCAATTATCGCCTTCTTATCTTTCTCACCGATTTTTTCAGCGACTTTTCCCGCAATGCCACTGATGAACAGGAACTGACAGATTGAGGTTACGTTAGCTGTCGCCCGGTTCACACTGGCTGTTTCGAAATCAACGATAAACGGTCTATCTTTCCTGTCAATGATTATGTGTTTTGGCGCATGGCTCAACTCTCCATGATCCAAGCTAATGCCGTCCAAAAGCCAACACTGCTCCAAAACCTCGCGCAAGACCTTCTTAACCCGCAACTTTCCAACACGTTTTTCAAGCCATACCGGAAGAAGACAGCCGTCAATAAATTGCATCAAAAGCAAGTTGCTGGTAAACCCTAGCAGTCGAGGCCCGACTTTGACGGAATTAGCCTTTTCAAGCATTTCCGCTTCACGTCGCATCCTCAACCGGTCAGCATCCAACCTTCGAACCTTCAAAGCCACCTTCTTTTTGTCTACATAAGCTATTAGAACAATTCCAACACAACCTTTGCCCAAGACATTCAAATTAGAGACTTGCTTGTCTCCCCTGAATTCCAAGGCTTTGACCCCTAGCTTCTGCAGTTCCTTTAATCGCCTCTTCAGTTCCGCCTTTCCAGGTTTGGGATAACTCAGCATTATTGCATATGGCGTGTCGTATGTCAGTCTTTCTAACGGCACCATGAGCGGTTTCTTCAAACCTTGACACTCTCATCGCTTTATTTCTAGCCAATCCGAATAAAAGCTAGCGGAACTTTGCCCGTTTGGAAGAAGGTTGGTAGAACGTTCAATATGTTCCAAAACAAGCTCCAAGGAAAAACCTGAATATTGCTTGGCCTAGAATGCTCATTCCCATCCGTCGTGGAAGTTTAAAAGCAAGAGGGAATATAGAAAAAAACAGTTGCAGGGAGAAACTGCTATGCCGAGGTTTAAACAGACGGCGGAAATACTGAAACTGATGGGTAGAAAAGAGGCTATACGCAACGTGGGCATAATTGCGCACATTGACCACGGAAAAACGACGATGACCGATTCACTCCTCGTTGAAGCCGGTTTGTTATCTCCGCAAGTGGCAGGCTCAGCCAGAGTTCTGGACTACCTGGAAGAAGAGCAAAGGCGTGGAATCACAATAAAAACCGCGAACATTTCACTCCTGCACGAGACGGGTGGTCATCCTTACCTGATCAACCTCGTTGACACTCCAGGCCACGTGGACTTCACTGGCAAGGTGACAAGGGCTTTACGGGCGATAGACGGCGCGGTTGTCGTCATTGACGCTGTGGAAGAAGTTATGGCGCAAACGGTAACTGTGACCCGTCAAGCTCTTGAAGAGAGAGTCAAACCAGTCCTTTTCATAAACAAGCTTGATCGCTTGATAGAAGAAATGAAACTGGCCCCCGTGGAAATTCAGAGTAAGCTGACCCGCATAATCGCCGACTTCAACAATCTGATAGAGAATTATGCTGAACCAGAATTCAGAAAGAAATGGAAAGTTGACCCTGAACAAGAAAGCGTCGTTTTCGGCTCCGCTCTCCATAAGTGGGGATTCACCCTCAAGACAGCCGGTGAAAAAGGCATAAAATTCGGCGACAGAGACATTATGGAAGCCTACGGAAAAGGCAAACATCGGGCACTTTCAAGGCTGATCCCGCTCCCCACAGCCATCCTGGACATGGTTGTCAAGAATCTTCCAAGTCCCATTGAAAGTCAAAAATACCGCGTGCCGAAAATCTGGAAGGGTGAAACTAGGTCTGAAATCGGCCAAGCGATGTTAAACTGTGACGACGAAGGACCAACAGTGATGTGCGTAACCATGGCCCAAACGGTTCCGGGAACAGGTTTGGTGGCGACTGGCAGACTGTTCTCAGGCTCCATAAGAGAAGGAGACCAAATCTACTTGGTTGAGGCAGATAAGGAATACCGCGTCCAGCAGGTTTCCATGTACATGGGAGCCTTCAGAGAAGCCGTCAACAAAATCAGTGCAGGCAACATTGCCGGATTATCTGACCTCGGTCTGGCAAGGGCCGGACACACGCTCGTCGATTACAAGCACAGAGAAACCATGGTTCCGTTCGAACGTGTAAAATACGTTGCGGAGCCCGTAATGACCATAACGATAGAGCCAAAAAAACCGAGCGACTTGCCAAAAGTAATGGAAGCCATGAACAGAATTTCGATAGAAGATCCTAACCTCCTAACCACCATTGACAAAGAAACAGGCCAGTACCTGATAAGCGGCATAGGAGAGCTTCACCTGGAGATTGCCATGAATTTCTTGAGACAGTACGTCGGCGAGGTGGAGCTTACTGCGTCCAGCCCGAACGCATCCTACAGAGAAACTGTTTCAAGACCAGGCAGAACTGTAATGGCCAAAAGCCCAAACAAGCGCAACAAATTCTGGATAGAAGTAGAACCCTTAGAAAGCACGTTCTTGGAAATGATAGAAAACAGCAGGTTTTCGGAACAAATGATGGAAGAGCAACCCGCCGACTTGCAGTGGAAAGAGGCCGGTAACATCTGGGCCGTTGACAAAAACAAAAACGTGCTCGTCGACTTGACTGAAGACGCCCAATACCTTCAAGACGCAAAAGCCAACATCATAACAGGGTTCCATTGGGCATGCAGAACCGGAGCTTTATGCATGGAACCTCTGAGAGGAATAAAAGTCAAGCTGATGAAAACGCAACTTGACCCAGATCCATGCCTGCGCGAGACGACGCAGATAACACGAGGCGTAAGCCGTGCAATTCTAGGTTCATGCTTGACGGCGAAACCAATCCTTCTCGAACCAATATACAAAATCGAGGTGTCTGTTCAAGCTCAATGGTTCGGCACATGTACCAACATTATATCCCGCAAGCGAGGGAAAATAGTCACCACCGAACAGAAAGGCTTTCTAATGACAATCATCGGCTACATCCCAGTCGCAGAAACCTTCGGCTTGTCTGCCGAAATGCGCTCCGCAACCTCAGGCTACGCCTTTTGGCAGTTCGCCTTCGATCATTGGAACAAGGTTCCAAGGAACCTTGCAAGTAAAGTAATCAGAAAACTTCGCGAGAGAAGAGGATTACCCGAAGAGATTCCTACACCACAAATGTTCGTGGATGAAGCTTGACTGCACGGAAGTGAGAGCAATGACAATTCAGTTAAGTTCTTCATGTCTGTTCAACCTCGATTTTACTCTTTGCTGCGGACAGACGTTCAGATGGGACAAGCATGGGGAGTGGTGGTACGGCGTCGTTGGAGAAGAAGTGTGTAAAATACGTCAGAAGTTTGAAACGTTAGAGTTTGAACGTGTAAACGCGAGTTTTGTCGAAAACTACTTTCGCTTACACGATGATTTGCCAAAAATACTCTCGCGTATCAACAAGGACAAGAACATTGAAGCAGCCATAAGCGAGTTCAGAGGTTTGCGCATCCTCCGTCAAGAACCTTGGGAATGCCTGATTTCATACATCTGTGCGACGTACAAGAGCATCTCAGCAATAAAGCGCATGTTGGCTGATCTTTCCAAAAGATTTGGAGAAGAAATCTGCCTAAACAGCCATGACTTTTACACTTTTCCAAAACCAGCAGAGCTTGCAAGAGCAAGCGTGAAGGAGCTGGCGGCTTGCGGTCTGGGCTACCGAGCCAAGTACGTCTCTGAAACAGCAAAGCTCATCTATGAAGACACTTTCGACCTTGAACGCTTGAAAAAAACAACTTATGAAAAAGTCAAAGAAGAATTGATGAATCTTCCAGGCGTAGGACCAAAGGTGGCAGATTGCGTCTTACTGTTTTCTTTGGAAAAACTTGAGGCTTTTCCCGTCGATGTGTGGATAAGACGAGTTATTCTGAAGTACTATGCAAGGCACTTTCCAGACGAATTCGTCAAGAAGATTTCTGCCCAAGAATCGCTAAGCAGTTCCGAGTATGAGAAATTGAGCTCCTTCGGAAGAGAATACTTCGGCAGCTATGCAGGATACGCGCAAGAGTACCTGTATCATTATGAACGCATGCAACACTAGTTTGGGATTTCACACGCGTGCCAGAAACTTACCCAACACTTGTTTTTTTTCAACCCGATAAAACCTTGCATTCAAGAGGAACGATAGACTCTTCAAGCCTTAAATAATCTAAACCCGGAAAACGTTTAAATTAACTTAAAAACAGCATAATAAGAGAAAACAGGCAAACGCGGGCCCGTAGCTCAGCTAGGTAGAGCGCCAGGCTCATAAGCGCACGAAGCGTTCAGAAACCTGTTGATCCCCGGTTCAAATCCGGGCGGGCCCACATCTCCAAGAATCAGAAGAACGGTTATGTTCACATTGCGCACTTTTCTGATAGAGCCCCATAACGAAACGCTATTCTTCAAGCTTCAGAACAAGATGTGCAACTCTTCTCCCGAGTTCTCTGCAGTATTCAATCTCTTTTGCGTGCGGGGCGCCTACGGCTGCCGAGCCAAAATGCTTGTCATCCGATCTGCCCTGAATAATCATGCCGTGGACTAGCATGGTTTCAAGAATGGCGAGGAGTGTGGTTTCTGCCCCCGTTGCCGTCCCACCTGAGCTTGTGAAAGCCGCCCCGACTTTTCCTTCAAGCTTCCCGTGTATTTTGACCGAACTGTCGATAAAAGCCTTGAGTTTACCAGACATTTGCCCATAGTATGTCGGTGAACCCATTATGATCCCGCCGGAGCTGCACAGGTCATCCAAGCTTGCCTGTTCAACCTTTTTCACGGTCACCTCAACATTCTTAATCTGCTTAACGCCCTCTGCAACTGCAAACGCCATTTTCTCAGTGTTCCCACCCTCGGAATCATACACAACTAAAACTCTTGCCATCTTGCCTCACAGCTTGAGTTCTTATGTTTGAATCATGTTTTAAATCTTGAGTAACTATGCTCTGATGGGCTTTTTTGGCTGAATAGAACATTGTTCCACAAGCTATAAGTGTCAAAGAGTCGCTTTAAAATGAAGATGAGGGAGATGGTAGCTTTACTCACGAGGGGAGAAAGGAGAGAAGGGAGCAAAAATTAACTACCATTTCCCTCATTCAAGTTCCATTATTCACACGTAGGTTGCTTTTAAGTTTTTCTTCGATTTTTGAATCGAATCTACACAAAACTAAAACATAAAGTTCTTTTGGCTGCTGCGCGCCTATTTTCTTCTTTGGATTTCTCTGTTTTCATGAAAAGCGCGTCTATCGACCTAGATTCACTATGTTAAGATCGTTCTAGTTTGATTCTGAAAGATTCCCTTGATGATATCGTCAACCGTCAGTATCTTCGCGTTGTAGATGTTTTTTAAATATTTCAATCCTTGTTCGTGGTCCTCTTGCGTGAAAGCTTCCACGCCGTCCTTCGCCACTATTATCCCATAGCCCCTGAAGAACGCATCGGCAGCCGTGTGCCTGACGCATATGTTAGTGTGTAACCCGGTCAGGATGACTGTTTTAACGCCTTCCCCACGGTACAGACTCCTAAGCAGCATGTCCAAGCCTGTTTCGTGAAAGCCACTGTACGTTCGCTTTTCAACAATGTAATCTTTTTTTTGAGGTCTGAGCTCAGGGATGACTTCTGCTCCTTTTGTGCCCTTTATCGCGTGTTTTCCCCATCTTTCAACGACTTCTTCATCAACGGGAAGGTGTGCATCGTTGCTGTAAATGACGGGCACTCTGTGTTTGTGAGCGGCTACTACCAACTTTTTCAGGTTTGGAATGATGTGCTTGGCCCTTTCACACTTCAAACCTCCGGTGACGAAGTCGTTTAGCATGTCAAGAACAATCACAGCTTGGTTGTTCAAAGATTCAGATCCTTGGTAGACTCTGTTGCGAAGCATGAAAAAAAGTTTATGGTATATTACTTTTCAGCTTCCAGAGTATACGGGCCTTTTGTGAGCTTCTCGGCTTTCTCTTCTTGCACGAGAACAGTGTCTTCTATGCGAATGCCTCCTAAGTTCGGAATGTATATGCCAGGCTCATTTGTCACAACGTTTCCGGCAACTAATCTGTCCTTACTCGTAGCTGAGAGCGTGGGAGGTTCATGAATTTCCAATCCTACGCCGTGACCTAGGCCGTGGTCATACGGTACGTATCCTGCATCTTGTATCGTTTTCCTGGCTATTTGATCTATGTCTTTGGCTTTCGCTTTGGCCTTTATGGCTTGATAGGCTTTTTCCTGGGCTGTCTTGACAGTTTCGTACATTCTTTCTTGCTTCTCGGAGGGCTTTCCAGCCACCATGGTTCTTGTCATGTCGGAACAGTAATGTTCATAGATGGCGCCTATATCCACGACGACAAGATCGCCTTTGCCAATTTTTCGGTTCGCGCATCCGCCGTGAGGATACGCTGAACGGATACCTGAAGCGACGATGGTGTCGAATCCTGTTCCCCAACCTCCCTCCTTGCGCATCGCATACTCGATTTCCGCTGCAACTTCAATTTCGGTCACTCCCGGTTTTATGGTCTTATACGCTGCCTGCATGCCCACACTAGTTATTTTTCCGGCTTTTCGCATAAGTGGGAGTTCTTTCTCATCTTTCACTTTGCGCAGCTTCCAGATGAGACCGCCTTCCACCTTCAATCTGGCGCGCCCGCGGAGACCTTTGGCGAGTAGGCGATAGTAATCGTAGCTCAAGGTGTCTATCGCGAGTTTCTCGATCTTGAAAGCCTTGAGCATTGGAGCAAGTCTTTCAGTCAGTTTTTCGCCCGCTTTGAGAAGTTCAACTTTGAAACCTCTTGCTTCCGCCTTTGTCTGTTCGTAATTGACACCGTATGCGTAGACGGTGCTTTCGCCTTTCCTTGGAATCAGCAGGCAGAAGGCTCCCGGGGTTCCAGTCAAATATAACAGATTTTTTTCGTTGCCAACCAAAAATGCGCCAAACCCCTTCTCTTCGAAAGCCAATTCCCTGAGAACATCTACTCTATCCATCGTTTTTCACCGTTAGGAAAGAAGTCGTTTAGCATTCTAGGCTAAAATGCTTTGCCCTTTTTTATCCGCCGCTTACAATCGGCATTAAGACCACGTGATCTCCATTCTTGAGTTTCGTTTCAACCCCATTCAACTGATTAAGCAGGTAACCGTTAACAGTGGCTATGAAATTCGACTTTATGTCTTTGCCACCAGCTTCATAAACAGCCTTCTTGAACGATTCCCCATGTCTCTCAGAGAGCACAACAAGCAAGTCGCTGATTGAGGAGTCATCTTCTATGTCAATCTCCTCCTCTCGTCTGCTCTCTAGTATGTTCTTGATGTGACCCAGGTACTCGACTTTAACTCTCAAACCAGGCACCAGAACGCCGTTAATATCTAGATTTGAGGTCGATATATATCTGTTTCAGTGCCGCTCTCAGTTTTTGAACAGCGTAGCGTTCGGATAATTCTTTTATGCTTCCCAGACAGTCTAGATTTGAGGTGCTCTCATTGACATACGATAAGCAAAAACTGGATGAAATCTCTCAGCGCAAGGAAAAATGGGAAACAGAGACAGTTCAAAAAAGCTTTGACAAGCTTCCAGAGAGAGGCGAGTTTTCAACGACCTCTCACATACCTGTAAGTCGAGTTTACTCTCCGATCGACGTCGCAGACGTCGATTACTTGCGTGACTTGGGGTTTCCAGGAGAGTTTCCATTCACCCGAGGCGTCTATCCAACGATGTACCGAGCGAGACTATGGACCATGCGGCAGTATGCAGGCTTCGGCACCGCGGAGCAGACAAATCAACGCTTCAAGTACTTGCTGAGCCATGGGCAAACGGGATTGAGCGTGGCTTTTGATTTTCCAACGCAGGTTGGCTACGACTGTGACCATCCGATGGCGCTCGGCGAGGTCGGTAAGGTAGGTGTCAGTGCAAGCACGTTACGGGACATGGAAGTCCTGTTTGACGGAATTCCTCTTGACAAGGTTACTACTTCAATGACCATTAACGCTCCGGCAAACGTTCTACTTGCAATGTACGCTATAGTAGGGCAGAAGCAGGGGGTTGAGGGAGCCCGGCTCGGGGGGACGGTTCAGAATGACGTTCTAAAAGAATACGTTGCTAGAGGCATGTACATTTTCCCGCCTAAGCCCTCGATGCGTATGGTAACAGACATTTTCGAGTACTGCTCCCAGAACATGCCCCAGTGGAACACTATCAGCATAAGCGGGTACCACATTCGGGAGGCAGGTTCCACAGCAGTTCAGGAAGTCGCATTCACCCTTGCCAACGCCATAGCGTACGTACAGGCCGCCATTGACAAGGGGCTGGATTTAGACAGGTTCGCCGGCAGGCTGTCATTCTTTTTCGCAGCACACAGCAACTTCCTCGAAGAAATTGCGAAGTTCAGGGCTGCACGTCGCCTATGGGCGCGAATTATGAGGGATCGCTTCGGAGCCAAGAACCCAAATTCCTGGATGCTGCGGTTCCACACCCAGACTTCAGGTGTATCACTGACGGCCCAACAGCCCCACAACAACATTGTACGCGTCGCGCTACAGGCGTTATCAGCCGTCCTGGGCGGAACGCAGTCTCTACATACGAACTCTTTTGATGAAGCTTATGCGCTGCCAAGTGAACAAGCAGTCACCGTTGCTCTAAGAACACAGCAGATAATCGCTCACGAGAGCGACGTGATAGAGACTGCAGATCCACTGGCAGGTTCCTACTACATTGAGTCTTTGACCAATGAGATTGAGGAAAGAGCTCAGAAATACATTGAACACATCGACGGCATGGGCGGAGCAGTTGCAGCTATCGAGAAAGGATTTATGCAGCGTGAAATCACCGAGAGCGCCTACCGTTTCCAGAAGGAGGTTGAAACCAAGAAGCGAATCGTGGTAGGTGTGAACGACTTCCTCAGCGAAGAGAAGGTTCCGATGAAACTGTTACAGATTGACCCAACGATTGAAAAAAGGCTTGTTGAACAATTGAAGCTGGTTAAACAGCGAAGAAACGAAACCAAGACACAGGAAGCCTTACTTAAGCTTCGAGGTGCGACTGAACAAGAAAATGTGAACCTGATGCCTTTCATACTCGAAGCCGCAAAGGGATATGCAACCTTAGGCGAGATCTGCGGCACTTTGCGTCAGGTTTTTGGTGAGTACAAACCGCCTTCTATATTTTAGTTTATTACGAAAAGCGTTTCGCTTTCGTTCACAGGCGTCCCTTCAGCAACGTTTACCTCTTGGACGATTCCTGCCTTTGGTGCCGAGATTTCGTTCTCCATTTTCATGGCTTCAATCACGCATAAGACTTGACCAGCCTTAACTTGGTCACCCTTCTTCACTTTAACTTGAACAATCTTGCCTGTCATAGGCGCGGTCACTGCACCTTCAACAGCGATCTTCCTATTCGTGCCAGTTTTCTTCATTGCCGCTTGTGATGTTGGTTCAAAACCTATCAATGCCTGTCTCCTGCTGGCAATCTTCACTTCCACTTCAAACCCGGTGTCTTCAACCTTGACCGGAATCTTTTTTCCTTCGACTTTAGGCAGTTCGACCTTGTAGGTTTTGCCATCTATTTCTATGGTAAATGCTTTCTCTGATACGATTCCATTTTCTTGAAGCTTGATTTCCCGAGGTTTGCCGTCTATCTTGGCTGCGTAAGAGTTCGGGGATGTTCTTGTCAGTTCGATTCTCCGTGGCTTGCCGTCTATGACGGCTTCGTAATCAGGCATGCTAGGCGCCTCTTTCCGTCAGGTTTTGGCGACCAGCGAGTACCCAAGGCGATATCACGCCTTTGGGCCGCCGTTGTACTAGTGCCTGCAAGCTCGAGTTGCGTGTGGTGAAGGTGGCGATTGTGGCCGACAGTGCTGCAACTTCTTCAAGCTCGGCAAGCCTTTCAGGCGGGATTGTTGTCTTGATCTCTTCGCGTTTGGCTTTTCTCCTTTTGAAGAATTCCAATGCTGTTTGCGGAAAGAGTGCATAGGTAATCTTGTCTTCCTCGGTCTCTAAGTAGGGCTTCACATCACCCGGGATCTTGTCTAGTGCAGGCTCCAGCAGGTCGGCTGGACGGCCCGTTATGGGTTCTTCGTCACCGATGATTTTCTTCTTGACGTGGGGGTCAATCGGTGCTGGAGGTTTTCCATACAGGCCTCGGACATAGTCTTTTATTTCTTTTGGGACAATGCCGTAGCGTTTACCTGAAATGACATTTAGAACAGCTTGTATCCCTACAAGCTGGCTGGTCGGCGTTACGAGCGGCGGATATCCAAGTTCTTTTCTGACTCTAGGCACTTCTTCAAGCACTTCGTTAAGTCTGTCGAGTGCTTTTTGCTCGCGTAGTTGCTCCAGCAAGTTAGAAAACATTCCGCCAGGAATCTGATGAACGATTATTGATGCATCGACTCGTTCAGCTTTTGGATCGATCAGTCTTAATGGATCGTAGTATTTTTCGCGCAGTTCTCGGAAATACTGTGCTATTTCGTCCAGAAGTTCATTGTCTAAGCCTGTGTCATACGGGGTTCCCTTAAGCGCTGCCACAACAGACTCAACAGGCGGCTGGGATGTGCCCCACGCCAGTGGCGAGAAAGCGGTGTCGAGGATGTCTACGCCTGCTTCACATGAGCGCAGGTAGGTCATCATGACCATTCCGCTTGTGCTGTGGCTGTGCAAGTGCACGGGCAAGCCTACTTCCCTTTTCAAAGCCCTGATAAGGTCGTATGCAGGCTGCGGCGCGAGCATACCGGCCATGTCTTTTATGCAGATGGAGTCACAGTCTAACTCAGCCAGTTTTCTCGCGAATTCTACAAAGTGTTCGACAGTGTGGACTGGACTTATTGTGTAACTGATTGTTCCTTGAACATGTTTACCGACTCTCTTGACTGTTTTAATGGCGACTTCCATGTTTCTAACGTCGTTCAAGGCATCGAATATTCTGAAAATCTCAACACCATTTTCAGCAGCCTTTTCCACGAACTTTATGACAACATCATCGGGGTAGTTGCGATAACCGACAACATTTTGTCCGCGCAACAGCATTTGTAGAGGTGTTCGTTTGACATGCTGTCTCAGCTTTCGTATGCGTTCCCAAGGGTCTTCATTTAGAAAACGTATTGCAACGTCGAAGGTTGCACCTCCCCATGCCTCAAGCGAGAAAAAGCCGACTTGATCCATTTTTTCAGCTATTGGAAGCATTGTTTCGGTTCGCATTCTCGTGGCTAGCAGGCTTTGATGCGCGTCTCGGAATGTCGTGTCGGTGATTTTAACAGGTTTCGAGGCCAAGCTGATTTGCTTCCTGTCATTGTCTTTATTTTGGATGTGAAAAATGAGTTGAAGCTCTATTAATTTATAATGGTACGTTTGAGTGTTTTCTGGATGGACGAGATTCGCGTTTTGTAGCTAGACTTTCGAGGGCGCTGATGAGCTTCATTCGGGTTTCCGAGGGTATGATGACCTCGTCTATGTACCCTTTCTGCGCGGCAATATATGGGCTTGCAAATTTCTGGCGGTACTCACTCACAAGCTCGTTGTGTTTCTGTTGAGGGTCTTTGGCTTCTGCAATTTCCTTTCTGAAAATTATGTTGATGGCCCCGTGAGGACCCATGACCGCGATTTCGGCTGTCGGCCAAGCATAGTTGATGTCGGCGCCTGAGTGTTTGCTTCCCATCACGTCATAAGCTCCACCGTAGTCTTTTCTGAGGATAACCGTTATCTTTGGCACTGTGGCTTCACAATAAGCGTACAGAAGTTTGGAGCCGTGTTTGATTATTCCGCCATGCTCTTGTTCAATACCAGGCAAGAAGCCGGGCACGTCTACGAATGTTATTATTGGGATATTGAAGGCGTCGCAGAAACGGACGAACCTGCCTGCTTTCATTGAACTGCTAATGTCTAATGCCCCAGCGTAGTGCGCAGGTTGATTAGCTACTATTCCTATGGCTTTCCTGTTTAGACGCGCGAAGCCTATCACAATGTTCTGTGCCCACAGAGGTTGAATTTCGAAGAATTCACCGTTGTCTACTACCCGAAAGATGATTTCTTTCACGTCATAAGGTTTGTCAGGGTCGTCTGGAAGCACCTTGACCAAGCCTTCATCGACGCGGTTCGGATCGTCTCCAGTTTCAACAACAGGAGGATCCTCCAAGTAGTTGCTGGGCAAGTAGCTTAGAATCTTCTTGATGATTTGGATGCACTGCTGTTCGTCTTTTGCGATGAAGTGGGCAACGCCGCTGGTTTGACTGTGAACCATGGCCCCACCAAGGTCTTCGAAAGACACTTCTTGCCCTAGCACCGTTCTTACCACGTCTGGGCCTGTGATAAACATGTGGCTTGTCTTATCCACCATGATTATGAAGTCAGTTAAGGCTGGTGAATAGACAGCCCCCCCGGCACAAGGCCCCATTACGGCAGAAATCTGTGGCACTACCCCTGAGCTTATCACGTTTCTGAAAAAGATGTCACCGTACCCTGCGAGGCTTGCCACACCTTCTTGAATCCTAGCTCCGCCAGAGTCGTTCAAGCCTATGACTGGTGCGCCTGTTTTCAAAGCCAAATCCATTAGTTTGCAGACTTTCTTTGCAAACATCTCGCCCAAAGAACCTCCGAAGACCGTGAAGTCCTGCGAGAAGACATAGACGAGTCTACCGTCTATCGTCCCGTAGCCTGTTACCACGCCGTCGCCGAGGAATTTTCGGTCGGACATGCCAAATTCTATGCAGTGGTGGACAACAAACTGGTCAATCTCGTTGAAGCTGCCTTGGTCAAGCAAGAGTTCGATGCGTTCTCTAGCCGATAACTTGCCTTTAGCATGCTGTTCTTCGATTCTTTTCTTTCCACCACCCAGTTTGGCCTGCTCTCTTAAACCGTCCAACTGTTTGATCTTCTCATCGGCTGAAGGTTCTTTTGTTGCGGTCATACATTATTCCCTCAGTTTTGGCAGTAATATTGTCCTATTAAGTATTTAGAACATATGGAGATTCTTGGAAATGCGCCCCAAGCTTTTGCGGAAGACTGATTTAGCCTCCAAATCTGACAGCGCGCGCTCAACAGGAAAGACATATGCGTATTGAACACCACTTCTCTTTGGAGACGTGTGCCCTGTCTTGCGTAGAACAGTCACTGCAGATTCGATGACACATCCCACGGGCCCTTCATCACCTGTCAAGAAAATTGTGGCTATTCTGCTAGTTGCAGTAATTCTTGGTTTTCTTCTGTTGAACGCTCCATCCCCATTGCAGATTTTTCAGAGAATGTTTGGATTGCACAGATATCCAACCTACAGCCATGACGAACTGGTGAATTATGCATTGTCCCTCGTCAATTCTGACAGATCCCAAAACGGCCAATCAAACGTAAGCCTCAGTTCGGTTAGCTCAGGCCAACAGCATGCCGACGACATGCTTGAACACCACTACTTCAGCCATTGGGACGTGAATGGCTACAAACCATACATGAGGTACACGTTGGCCGAAGGAAGAGGCTCCGTGGAAGAAAACATCGCATGGTACCATAGCAGTGGTTCTTTTGATGCAAAAGAAGTGTTGAAAGATTTGGAATGGCAGATGATGTACAACGACTCTGGATCTAGTAATGGTCACATGTTCAACATTCTGAGCACTTCACACAACAGGGTCAATGTTGGAATAGCCCTCGACAGGAACAACCTATACTTGGTCCAAGACTTTGAAAACGACTACGTACAATGGTCGACTTTCAATGTTTCCACAGACAATGAAGTGACAATGATAGGGATGCTGCAAGGAAAAAGTCTGTCAGTGAAACAGATGAGCATCTTCTACGATAGCCTACCCATAAACCTGACATCCGAGCAACTAGAACAGCCTCCGCACAGTGATGGCTATAGCGCGGGCGGCTTTGTAGGCATGGCTCTTCCGGCAGGGTACAGGTCACCCAATGGCGTTACGATTGCAGCACAAACATGGACTCAAACTGGCCAAGCACTACAAATACTGTTCGACATTTCTCCAGCTCTCGACGCACACGGCAAAGGCGTCTACACGTTATACCTTCAACCAAGCGCAAGTACATTGGACGCGCTGACAAGTTACTCAATTTGGTACACCTAACACTTCCCGAAGACAAGGTCGCCCACAAGAATTCGTCTTGTTGTTCCGTCTTCAAGCTTGAGAATCAGCGCACCTTCAAGATCAACGTTCAACGCCAGACCGTTCAATTCTTCATCTTGATCTGTAACTACTACCTTATGTCCTAGAAACCCTGCGTACCTTTTCCACCTTTCTAGCAGAGAAGCAAAGCCGCCTCCCACGTACGTGTCGTAGATCCTCTCCATCTTCTCAAGCAACGCCTTAAGCAAGCTTTCCAAACGGATTTTTCTGCCAAGCTCGTTCTGAATGGAAGTCGCGGTAGTTTTCACCGATTCCGACAAAACGTCCTCCGCACAGAAGTTTGCGTTTATCCCGACGCCCAAGATAGCATAGTTGACGTTTTCGCATTTCGTGTTCATTTCGGCCAGTATGCCGCAGATCTTCTTGCCGTTCACGAGCACATCGTTAGGCCATTTAGTTTCGGTTCTCATTCCGTACTTCTCATGCAAGACTTCAGCCACAGCCAAACTGCCCACAAACACCAGCTTCACAGCTTCGTTGGCTTTCTGGTCGGGCCGCAGAACAATTGAAAACCATAATCCGCCTCTCGGCGAGATCCACTCTCGCCCAAGTCTTCCTCGTCCAGCCATCTGAGTCTGGGCCACTGTGACTGTCCCCTCTTCTGCACCGATCTTGGCAAGTTCCTTGGCCCAATCGCTCGTCGAGTTGACTTCGCGACTGAAAAAGACGCGTTTCCCAAAACGTTTAGTGAGTAGACTTTCCTGAAGTCTTTCTAGGTTTATTTTTGCTGACACGTAGGGCCCGCCATCAGGGTGCTTCACAGAGTTCCAGAAGAACACCCTTGGTGCTTTTCGGATGGACGAAGGCAATTTTCTTTCCCTGTGCGCCCGCCCTCGGCTTCTCGTCAATCAACGTCAGGCCCTTCTGTTTGAACTTCTCAAGCACCGCTTCAATGTTCTTGACTTTCAACGCTATATGGTGAATGCCTTCCCCGCGGCTTGCAAGAAACTTCGCGATGGTGCTTTCATTATCAAGCGGTTCCAAAAGTTCAATGTTTGTCTCGTTGCCGCTTGAGAAAAACGCTACTCTGAGCTTTCGATCATTCAAAACGTGAACACCCTCAAGCTTTAGACCCAAGACATCACGATAGAAACCGATTGCCTCATCCAGACTCTTCACCGCAACTCCGATATGATCCAATCCGTTAATCAATGTACTCACCGGTTTTTTACAGTGACGCCAAAACATGCAGACGTCGGCAAGGATTTAAGCTTAACTTCTATCTATATTGACATGAAAGGCGGGTGGTAACGTATTCAGTATATTCGGGTTTGACCTGCCCTTTCTAATGGCGTCCATGGTTCTAATTGCAATGGGCTGCGTAGCCTTAGCTTTTTCTCTGATCTTGCGGAAAAAATCGCGTGCTCTTCAGAAATTTCCAAAAAGCCCGCAAATCAAAATATTCAAGAAAACCTTCAATGTTTTCGACCCGTATTCAGAACAACGGAAGGTTATTCATGAACACCTTCAACTGCTCATTCTACTCGCTATTTACGGATCTTTTATCGGCATTGGTTTTGCGATATTGGCGATGCTTCAAGTTGGATTCTTGCTGGGCTTCATGGTGTTGATAGTTTGTCTCGGTTTCCTTTTGCTTGACGAGACTCTGGAGGTTCACAAGAACGCCAACATCTTTTTGAAAGCCTTCAAGAATGAAGTAAGCTTCGGCAAAGGTGATTTGGAAGCACTGGACTTTCTGAGACAGACCTTGCCAAGACTAAGTCACTACCATCTTTCGGTTGCAATCGCATTCTTTGCAACCTCTCTAGCAGTGCCATCCGTCGTGAACATCTTTGTGCTGGCCTTTGCTCAATGGGCAGGCGTGATATTCGCGGCAAGCGCAGCTTTCTGGTTTTTCCCTCCCTTTGTACTTATCTGCACAGGTATCCTGTTTGCTGCCACTGTGTTCGTGGTGCAGTTTGCGGCCGGCAAGGTTAAGAGAAGGATTTTCAGTTTTCCTTCTCCTCAACCGCTGAACGGAATGAGTGAACAGTTCTATCGTATGAAAATGTTCGTAGGAATTCAACATCATCATCCAACACTTCACCTACCTGAAGTGGAGCAGAAGAAGACAGATGAAAAAGATGTTGAACAGACCGAAGCTTAACTCATACTTCTATGCCAAGTGCTGGAACAGCCTTGGAAATCCTTAGACACACTTGATAGACTGCAAATCGGCTTTCATCGGCAAACACTTTTAAATATTGCTTAAAATATCAGTGAGCCATGCCAGACAAGGTTCACTGTGCCCACATCCTCGTGAAATCGGAACAGGAAGCCAAAGCCATCTTGCAACGGTTGAACAAGGGTGAAAAATTCGCAAACATAGCCAAAGAAGTGTCACTCTGTCCATCTGGAAAGCGCGGTGGAGACCTCGGCACGTTCACAAGAGGAAAAATGGTCAAAGAATTCGAGACATGCGCCTTCGCGCTTCAGAAAGGACAAGTTTCGCCCATCGTGAAAACAAAATTCGGATATCACATAATAAAAAGACTAGACTGAATAGCATCAACATCCCGATTGGCAATATGACTCCCAAAAGGGTGAGAAATCGCAGTTTCAACGGGACTTCGCGACGTTTGTGAAATTCCGAAGGATTTCTTCCCCATGCTCAGTGTTGTTCACTTCAGGGTGAAATTGAACCCCATAATACGGCTTTTCCATATGCTTCACAGCTTGGACACTGCAATTCTCTGATACAGCAAGCACCGCGAACCCGTTTGCAACCTTCACCTCGTCGTTATGCGACTCCCAAACAAGAAACTCTTTAGGCAACCCCTTGAATAGGTCATCCTCTTCAATGACCGTTATCCTTGCCAGCCCGTATTCTGGAACCTCAGAAGGCCCAGCCTTTCCACCGCAATACACAGCCATCAGCTGAAGCCCTACACATATGCCCAGAATCGGTCCCTTGAAATCCTGCAAGTAATCAATACACTTGCCCAGTTTCGGAGACTCCCAAGCGATTCTAGGTGCTCCCCCACTCAAAATCAACGCCTCAGCCTCTATTTCATCTACAGGCGTAGTGTTAGCTATGATCTTCGAATCGCAACCGAGTTCCTTCAAGACCCTCCAAATCCTGTGAGTCCATTGGCCACCGTTGTCAACAACGTGAACTCTGACAGGCCTACTCATACTCAATCGTCCCCGGAGGTTTGTTCGTTACATCAAAAACAACTCTACTTACATCATCCTTCAGAGTATTCGTAATTCTCACAGATATCCTCTCCAACACCGTATGAGGAATCTTTGAGTACGCAGCGCTCATTCCATCCAGACTCTCAACCGAGCGAACTGCAACGACGTTCCCGTAGACTCTCACATCACCATGAACCCCGACTGTTTTGCATGGCAGCAACACGGCAAAGTACTGCCATGGTCTGCTCATCTCCTTGTTAGCTACAGCTTTTTCGATCTCTTCTTCCACGATTGCGCATGCCTCTCTAACGATTCTCACGTTAATTGGAGTAGCTTCCCCAAGTATCCTCACAGCCAAGCCGGGGCCCGGAAAAGGCTGACGCTCATAAAGCTCTGAAGGTAGACCCAACTCTTTCCCAACAATTCTCACTTCATCTTTGTACAAATCTCTTAACGGTTCGACAATTTCAAATTCGATTTTTTCAGGCAGGCCTCCGACATTATGATGAGATTTAATTCTGTCCCTCAAACCGCCCCCGCTTTCTATCCAATCTGGAGCGATTGTTCCTTGAACAAAAAACTTCGCACTCTCCGTTCTGGCAACTTCCTCAAAAACTCTAATGAACAATTCACCAATGATTTTCCTTTTCTGCTCTGGGTCAACTGCGCCCTGGAGCTTCTCATAGAATCGTTCCTTGGCATCCACAACGATGACGTTCAAACCGAGTTTTTTCAACATTTTTTCATTGTTCCCTATCTCGTTCTTTCTCATGTAACCAGTATCCACCAGAACACAGCGCAAGTTCTCCCCAACGGCTTTGTTCACCAAAATCGCTGCTGCAGTTGAATCAACACCGCCAGAAACGCCTATGACAGCAACACCCTTTATCCTCTCAGCCAATTCCTTAACCGCCTCATCTATGAACTTTGCAGCATTGAACATGCAGGTACCACACGGTAGGATTGAACAGGGCACGTATAAAAGTCTTGTAAACACTTTCAGGAATACACTCAGCCACGACACTAACATCATTATCGAGAAGAAAACTGGAAAAACTATAAAACACAGGTCACAGACTTACCTAGTCTCCATCAATAATCAAATCAAAACAGGCGAGTCTAGTGGAGAAATTGATTCATGACATAATAATCGTCGGCGCCGGCTTAGCCGGCCTTAGGAGTGCGGTCGCCGCTGCCGAAGTTGACAGCAAACTGGACATAGCCGTCATCTCAAAGCACCATCCTTTACGATCGCACTCTGTTTGTGCACAGGGCGGAACAGGAGCCGTTATGAACGAAAAAGACTCTTTTGACCTCCATGCCTATGATACCGTGAAGGGCGCGGATTTCCTCGCAGACCAAGACGTTGTGGAATTCTTCGCCAGAGGGGCACCGAAAGAAATAGTCCTCACAGAACACTGGGGATGTCCGTGGAGCAGAACGGCTGACGGAAAAATAGATCAAAGAGCATTCGGCGGGCACACTTTTCCAAGAGCATGCTTTGCAGCAGACATGACAGGCTTTCATGAAATGCACGCCGTCTACGGAAAAGCGACATCTTATCATAACATAAAATTCTACGACGAATGGTTCGTCACCTCCCTTGTCGTAGAAAACGCAACAGCCATAGGCCTTACGGCTTTGGAAATGAGGACGGGCCGAATGTACGCGCTCCAAGCTAAATCAATTGTGATGGCAACTGGAGGACACGAACGCATCTACGAGTTCACCACGTTTTCGCACACAACAACAGGCGACGGCATGGCAATGGCCTACCGCGCAGGTGCACCGCTGGAGGACATGGAGTTCGTCCAGTTCCACCCAACAGGCATGGTCCCCTCAGGCGTACTGATAACGGAAGGGGCAAGAGGAGAAGGAGGCTACCTAATCAACGCCAACGGCGAACGCTTCATGAAAAAATACGCACCTGAAAAAATGGAACTAGCTCCACGAGACGTGGTTTCACGTGCAGAACAAACAGAAATACTGAAAGGAAGGGGCTTGCAGGGACCCTACGGACCTTACATAGCTATAGACCTAAGACACCTAGGAGAAGAGAAAATAAACCTAAGGCTACCGCTCATCAGAGACGTCGCGATAAAACTCGGCGGAGTAGACCCCGTCAAAGAACCGATACCGATCAGGCCAGCGGCTCACTACTCGATGGGAGGAATCAAGGCCAACATAAAAACCGAGACACCGATTTCAGGCTTATACGCCTCAGGAGAATGCTCATGCCTAAGCCTACACGGAGCAAACAGACTGGGCACAAACTCCACAGCAGAATGTCTAGTTTTCGGCGCAGTCTCAGGCGAACAAGCTGCCAAGCACGCGTTATCAACAGGCTTGCATGAACCCCCACAGGGAAAATTGGCTGCAGAAGAAAAGCGGGTCTTCGACCAGACATTGGGAAGCGAAGGCACCGAAAGGGTCCCGGACATCAGAGATGAAATGAGACGCATAATGAACGAGAAGGCATGGATATACAGAAGAGGAGACCAGCTTGAAAGCGGCCTGAAGGAAATCAGACAGCTTAAGCAAAGGTTCAAAAAGATAAGAGTCCAAGACAAAGGACGACCATTCAACACTGGAATGTTAAACGCACTGCAACTTAATTTCATGCTGGATCTTGCCGAAGTCACCATGGTCGGTGCTCTGCCGCGTAATGAATCACGCGGAGCACATTCAAGAACCGACTATCCAAAACGCGATGACCAGAACTGGCTGAAACACACACTCGCCTACTACACGAAAGACGGACCGAGACTCGAGTACATTCCAGTCACGATAACCAGATGGCCTCCTGTGGCCAGAACCTACTAGAAAGATGAAGTAACATGAGCACCAAAGTAGAGAAAACGGTTGAATTCAACATAAGCCGATTTGAACCAGAACAGAAAAGACACTACGTATCAACATTCAAAGTCCCCATTCACCAAGGAACAACTCTCCTTGACGCCCTGCTTTATATCAAAGATCACTTTGACGATTCACTCACGTTTAGACAGTCATGCAGGATGGGCATCTGCGGAGACTGTGCAATCAACGTTAACGGCAAGCCGATGCTAGCCTGCTACACGCAGGTGCTCGACCTCGGCGCAGACTCTCTGACCGTTGAACCGCTCTCAAATTCTCCTGTGATAAAAGACCTTGTTGTCGACATGCAACCGTTCTTCGAAACTTACAAGAGGATCAAACCGATCCTGATTAAGCCTGAAGAAGAATTCAAGAAACCTGATGAATTCTCTCAAAGTCCCGAGGATCTTAAAAAATACTGGGACCTGACACTATGTATCAAATGCTCCATTTGCAACTCAGCCTGTCCAGCAGTCATAGACGAGAAATTCCTCGGACCCTCAGCGTTAACGGCTACTTACAGATTCCTCACAGATTCAAGGGATCAAGGCTTGGATCAACGGTTGAAACCAATGGCCGACAACATCTGGCTCTGCACCCAATGCAACTCGTGCACGATGTTCTGCCCCAAAAAACTAACCTGCGCAAACGCCATAGTTGACGATCACAGCCTCCTAGTCGAAGCCGGAGACATTCCAAGAACCGTCAAAGACGTGCTTGAAAGCGTATACAAATACCACAACCCCATGGGAACAACGCAGGCCAAAAGGATGGAATGGGCAAAAGATCTGAACGTTAAAACCTTTCCAACAACCACAAAAGCCGATGTCCTGTTTTTCACCTGCTGCTCAAATGTTTACGACCTGAGAAACCAAGAAGCAGCAAGAACCATGGCCTCAATATTCAATCACATGCAGGTCTCCTTTGCGACACTGGGCACTGAAGAATGGTGCTGCGGAGACCACATGCTAAGACTCGGCGAAAAAGGATTGTTCGAAGAACTCGCCGAACACAACATCTCAATGTTCAAGAAATTCAACCCAAAGAAAATCGTAACGTTATCACCACACTGTTACAACACGTTCAAGAATGACAAGCCTTACAGCGACGCTGGCCTGAACGTCCAACACTACACCCAATTCCTCGCCGAGGCCCTTGAAAAAGGAAGCATCAAACTCTCGAAGCCCATAAGGAAAAGAATCGTCTACCATGACCCCTGCTTCCTAGGCAAACGCAACGATGTATTTGACGCACCACGACAGATCTTGCAGTCAATAAAAGGCGTAGAACTTATCGAAATGAGAAGGACAAAACAGAGCAGCTTCTGCTGCGGCGGAGGCGCTGGAAGGGTGTGGACAGAAGACGCGTTGCCTGAAAAGAGACCCAGCACAAACCGACTTCAAGAGGCACTCAGCCTCAACGCTGACACTGTAGCTGTGGCCTGCCCATACTGCGTCACCACCTTAGAAGATGCGGTAAAAGTGCTAGACGTAGAAAACAAGATTTCGGTAAAGGACATTCTGGAGCTCATTAAAGAAGCACTGTAATCCCCAAGAATACCTGTATCCTATTCCTTTTTTCGGCGAAGAATCCATCAGCAGAACGTTGATTTATCTTCGTTCAGAAATCAGATTTTTAAACGATAAATTAATATTAAACATGCAGGTTCGTTAAGAACAAGAATGGTGTAGAGGGAACAGTATTGTTTGGTTATGCAGGGCGTGTACTTTATGTTGATTTAACATCAGGAAAAACTCACACCGAACCCCTGAACGAAGAGTATGCCAAGAAATACATAGGTGGAATAGGCTTGGGCATGCGACTGTGGCTAGACAATTCTAAACCCAAGATAGACCCGTTCGACCCGGAAAACCCGCTGGTCATTGCAAATGGCCCGATATCGGGCACGATGTGGCCTACAGGCGGAAATGGACACGCTTTTGTTTCCAAGTCCCCGCAGTCCTTTGGAATAGGTGAAGCCAAAGCTCACGGCACTTTTGGAACGGAATTGAAAAGAGCAGGATATGACGCTGTAGTGTTCAAGGGCAAAGCCGAAAAACCAGTTTACGTCTGGATTGATGATGATTCAGTTCAGCTTTTGGATGCTTCAGGCTTGATGGGAAAATCGCCCGGGGAGACTGAAGATGCCATAAGAGAAGAGCTGGGCGACTACTACATCCGCGTTGCCTCCATAGGTGTGGCTGGCGAAAAGCTTTCTCGAATGGCATGTATAATCAACGACAAGACCCGCGCGGCTGGAAGAACCGGCTTAGGCGCGGTTATGGGTTCAAAGAATCTCAAGGCGGTTGCTGTGCGTGGAACACACGATGTCACGGTTGCAAAACTCGATGAATTCATGGAGTACGTGAAGGAATTTCATGAAAGAATGAAAGGCCCTGCCACGCAGAAATACAGAACGCTCGGCACGTCTGAAAACGTCCTTGTGCACAATTCACTGTCTTGTATGCCTACAAGAAACTATAATAACTCAAGATTTGAAGGTGCGGAGAAGGTCAGCGGTGAATGTCTAAACGAGAAATACGTCGCAAAAATCATCGGATGCAGTTCTTGCGCGATGCGGTGTGAACACATGTGTGTAGTCCCAGAGGGACCATACAAGAACACGATGACACGGATGGAGTATGAAACGTTGTGGGCGCTTGGTCCCTACTGTGGGGTAGATAGACTTGACGCCATCATAAAAGGAATGGAACTTACGAACTACTACGGCATGGATGCAATCAGCGCAGGCGTAACTGTCGGTTTTGCAATGGACTGCTACGAAAGAGGCATATTGACTCAGAAGGAACTCGACGGGATAGACGCGAAATTCGGCAACGCCGAAGCAATGGTTCAACTGGTTGAGAAAATCGGTAAACGTGAAGGCATCGGCGATGTGCTGGCGGATGGAGCCAAGTTTGCAGCTGACCGCATAGGCAAGGATTCCTACAAGTTGGCGGCAACCATAAAAGGGGTTGAAATCACAGGTTATGACTTGAGATGCCTCAAGACAGCCGCGTTAGGTTTTGCTGTTTCATTCCGGGGAGCTGACCACAACAGGCATGGAGCCTACGCTTTTGACGTAAAAGGAAAAGTCAACAGGCTTATAGCTGAAAAAGGCAGAGGCAAGCTTGTCAAAGACATGGAAGATGTCTACAACCTCATCGACTCATTCATCGTCTGCAAGTTTTCAAGAGGCACATACTACAAAGAACTGCCGGATATGGCAAAGCTTTACACTTTGGTAACCGGATTCGAAATGACACCTGAAGAACTGAAGAAAACAGGCGAAAGAATACAAAACATTGCCAAACTAATCAACATCAGAGAAGGATTAGGAAGGAAAGACGACACGTTGCCATACAAGGTCATGCACGAACCAATTCCAGACGAAGGCCCATCCAAAGGAGCCATGGTTACACAGCAAGAACTGGACCTGCTTCTAGACGATTATTATGAGTCCCGAGGATGGACAAAAGAAGGAGTACCAACCGTGGAAAAGCTCAAGGAGTTAGGAATTGACGACCTGATTCACGTCATCCACAAATAATGGAGGAAAAGAAAATGGTGAAGATTCATGAGAAAAAATTCGTTTCAGCAGACCCAGACAAGTGCGTAGGATGCCAAGTCTGCGAATACATCTGCTCATTAACTAAAGACAAGGCGTTCAACCCGCTGAAATCGAGAATACGAGTCGTCAGAATAAACCAGCTGATAAACATGGCTGTTACATGCAGACTGTGCGAAGACCCGCCCTGCGTTGCTGCCTGCCCAAGAGAAGCATTGACCCAGTCTGAAGAAACAGGGGTGATAAGCGTAGACAAAGACAAGTGCAACGGATGCGGATGGTGCATCGAAGCATGCGACTATGGAGCAATCATGCTGCACCCGGAAAACAAGGTCGTCTACGTCTGTGACCTGTGCAAAGAAAAAGGAGAACCGCAATGCGTCAAATGGTGCCCAGAGGAAGCCCTAGAAGTAACCACAAGCGACGTCCTAGCCCAAAAAGCAAGAATAACAGCCGTGAAAAAACTGTTCCAAGAAGCCGTGAAAGAAACCCAGAAAACCTCCTAGGCCTTTTTTCCCAGGATAGCTCTGGGTCAATTTTCATAGCACGTGCGATTCATTAAGGACGCGTGCTCTAGAGGTTCTAATGTTAGGTAATATTGGTAGTACCGAAAAAAGATGGGACAGCTGATGTGCCAGTCTGTAGTGTTCACTCGAGGACGAAGATGTTCCTCGTGCGGCCCATTTCCTTCAGTATTTTCGGCCACACGGTGACGCTGACCTCGCCGAGGTGTGCTTTCTTAAGTATTGCCATTTGGGTGCGGGACTGCCCTATGCCGCCTCCGATGCTTAGCGGAATCTCGTTTTTCATTATGGCCTGGTGGTACGGGTACTTGAGAAAGTCGAGCTGGCCAGACATCTCTAGTTGCTTCTTAAGAGTGTCTGCGTTGACTCGTATGCCCATCGATGACAGTTCGTGGCGGCGCTTCGTGACAGGGTTCCAGACGAGGATGTCGCCGTTGAGACCGTGCATCGGTTTTCCGTCCTTTGACTTCGTCTCCGTTACCCAGTCATCATAGTCTGCCGCCCTCATTTCATGTGGATAACCGTCTTTGAGGGGCCAGCCGATTCCATAAATGAATATTCCGGGGTACTCCTGCAGAATTCTCGTCTCGCGCTGCTTGCGGGGTAAGTTGGGGTATTTGTCAAGGATCTCCTCGGCGTGAAGGAATGTAAGCTTGTCTGGGAGGTCGGGATACTTGTCTGTCTTCAATTGAGGACAGAGTTTCTGTACGTGTTTCTCGGCGCCCTTGATGACCTTCCAGATTCTCTCCACGGTTTCGGTGAGGTACTTGAGGTTACGCTCCTTCTCGGTTATCGCCTTTTCCCAGTCCCACTGGTCAACGTAGGCACTGTGGTCATGGTCGAGGAAATAGTCCTTGCGCACGGCACGCATGTCAGTGCACAGACCCTCGCCCGGCTTCATCCCGAATTCTTTCAGGGCCATCCGCTTCCACTTGGTCGCAGCCTGGACGATTTGAGCGTCGACCGGATGCTTGTCATAATCGTTTGAAATGTGGAACTGAATGGGTGTACGCGAGCCATCACGATCCAAAAGGTCGTTGACGCCGCTCTCGACGTCCACGATGAGGGGAACCTGGACCATTATCAGATTGAGCTCTTTGCACAGGTTTTCCTCGATGTAGGTCTTCACTGCAGAGATCGCTTTCTGTGTGTCTTTCGGATTCAAAATAGAGTAGTAGTCTTTTGGCAGAATCTTCTCCAGCTCCTCGTAGCTGCCGATACCGGGGCCTGCGAGGTCGGCTTTCTTGTCCGACATATAATCACACATCGAATCCGATACTGAGCCCCATAATATAAGTTTTCAGTTGGGATCGCATGTGAATCCAACATTGCCATGGTAGTTGTGATCGGAATCAGAGGTCAACGCGCACTACTGTGACTATCGCGGAAGCAGTTCAAGCAATGTCTGGACGATTTCCTTCTCAGACGCTTGAACACTGGGGGTCAGACCCTCTCCAAAATCACTTTTTTCAGGTTCCACCAATAACAGGGCGATTTTTGCTTGCGTCGTCTCCGTAACATGCTCACAGAATATCCGCAGTGGAAGCATGTGTGTCGAAAAAACAGGAGACATTGTTAATCGTTTAGGTTCAACAAGCTTGAAACTGCCAGGCTTCAAACCTAGAAGTGCAGCGTCTATCAGAAGGACATGCGTTGGACTGAAATCTATGATTTGTGGCATGAAATCTTCAGGAACCGTTTCGCATTCCATAAGGCAGACCTTTTCAGAAACCCTTCCCTGCAAATCTTGGACTACTCTGACTCCAACATAGTCGTCCATGCGAATGGGATTTCCAACACCAGCAAGAGCGACTCTTTCCGCCTTTGAAAACCATCTCTCAAGCTGTTTTTGTGCACTGGACTTTCTTGCAACCACTGGAAATCTCCATTAGAGTATTACAGAAAGAAATAGGGCTTATCTCTGAACTTTTCTTAAAACTTTTCTGTCTGCATCGTAGATTTCTACAGTTAAAGGCATTTGTCCCACAGCGTAATGCGTGGCGCACCCGAAGCACGGGTCGTAAGCCCTGAAAGCCATTTCAACCATGTTAAGCAAGCCCTGATTCACTTTCCCGTCATGTATCAGACCTTTTGCCGCATCACGGATGGACATGCAGATCGCAGGATAGTTGTTGGTTGTCGCCACAATCAGGTTAACATCCTTGATAAGCGCGTCCTTGTCCAGCACGTAGTGGTGATAAAGCGTGCCTCTTGCTGCCTCGACCACTCCCACGCCCTCGCCTGGCTCGCCCGGCTTGTTCCGCACGTCCGTGCTGGTTATCTCTGGATCTCTGACAAGCTCAAGCGCTCGTTCAGTGGCGTAAAGCAGCTCTATCAGCCTTGCCCAGTGGAAAGCCAAAGTTCCATGCACTGGTTTTCCGCCCAGAGTCTTGTACATTACCTCATACTCTTCCTGTGCAAGCGGCGTTGCCATGCCGTCCGAAGCGTTGAGTCTTCCAAGCGGACCGACACGGTAGACTCCGCTGTCCGGGCCGTAGACTTGGCCTTTCCAGCCTACCTTCTTCAAGAACGGGAACTTTGAGTAGGTCCACTCTTCCACGTGCTCGCCGATATAGGTCAGGTAGTCTTTGGGTTCAAACTTCAGGAATTCGCCGCCGCTGGGATAGACAACTCTGATTTTGCCGTCGTAAAAGTTGACCTTGTTGTGTTCATCAACCAGACCCATGTAGTAGGTGTTCATCGTGTACGCGTCGCTCTTGATCATGTCAACGTACTTCGGGTTTCCAAGAACAATGTCATGGAATATCTTCAGGGTGAGCTTTGCGAACTCCAAGGACGACGCTGCCATCTTCTCGATTTCCTGCCTGTTCTCTTCGCTCAACGGCTTCGAGATGCCGCCGGGCAACCCGCACACTGGATGCGTCGCTTTTCCGCCCAGAATCTCAGTTATCTTTTGTCCGTAGGCTCGGTGCTTAATGACTTCTTTGGCTACGTCCATTCCGACTTTTTCAATGACTCCTAGAATGTTCCTTTTCTCAGGCGGAGCGTCGGGCCCAACGATGAAGTCCGGTCCACCCAGATAGTAGAAGTGCAGTGTGTGGTCATAGATAATGTATCCAGCGTACATGAGTTCTCTGAGCTTCTTGGCGGCTGATGGAGGTTCAACGTTGAACGCCGCGTCCAAGGCTTTCGTTGCCGCAAAATGGTGAGCGACTGGGCAGACTCCGCAGATTCTGGTCGTCAGAATCGGCATGAGTTCAGCCCTTCTGCCGACGCAGAACTTCTCGAACCCCCTGAGTTCAGGTATCTTGAGATAGGCGTTTTCAACTTCGCCCTCGTTGTTCAGGAATATCGAAACGTTTCCATGGCCTTCCAGTCTTGTTATTGGATCTATCACTATTTCCTTCATTGTCCCATCACTTTCCTCCTGAGAATTGATGACGGTAAAGAGTACATGTAGAACGTTCCGAGAGGATCTTTGATTTGGTTCATCAGATTGTCAACATCCTCCTGAGTGTAGTGTTCTGTCTCTCCCTCTAACCCAAGTATTGAAGCTAACGCGCCTATCATGGCTGCTCCTTGTTCCGGCGAGTTGGGACAGGGCCCACCGCATCCCGTGCAGGGCATGTCAACCGTGAGGCATTGAGCCCCGCATCCACTGCGAGTTGCTGGTCCCATGCATATTATCCCCTGTTCGAGCAAGCACTTCTCCGGTTCGGGGACCTTCTCATGGACTCGGTATATCTTTGAGATTCTCTTGTTCTCCTTCTTTCTTGGGCATTCATCGCAGACAGATTTTAACGGTGCGAGTACGGAACCTTTGGGGGGAAGTTCGTTCTTTGCTATGGCGTCAACGGCGTTTAGGATGAGTTTGACTGGAGGTGGGCAACCTGGTAGGTAATAGTCAACTTCAACTGTCTGATCTAGGGTTTTGACGGTGTCATAGAACTCTGGGAGCTTCAGGACGCCTTCTTTTGCTTCAAACCTGGTTTTGGGTTCGACTCTTTTTGGATTTGCGATTGACTTGCTTTCAAGGTAGACCTTGCTGAAAATCTCTTTCCGATCATGGAGATTCGCTAGGCCAGGTATGCATCCTTCTTGGGCGCAAGAGCCGAATGCAACGAGCACCTTGGCCTTTTGTCTCAAGAGTTTGGCCATGTGTTCCTGCTCTTCGCTCCTGACTGAGCCATTAAAGAAGCATATGTCCATGTACTTGTCGGGCATGGCTTCAACGTCTTTGTATTTGACGTCCATAGCAACAGGCCAGAACACTATGTCCGCAATCTTTACCACGTCCAGTATTTTCTCGTTTATGTCCAACACTGCGATTTCGCATCCGCCACAGCTTGCAGCCCAGTAGAAACCCAGTTTCAATTTTTCAGCCATCTATTTTCCACCTTCACACACTTGTCCCAATATTTTTGAACAGTCAACGCGAAGCTCATTGAAAGCCAGTTCACCAGGCGACATCCCCATTGCCAAACCCAGCAGTTGGGGATAATGCAGAATCGGAATACCGTAAACCTCGTTGAACATCTTTTCTATACGCAGCTCGTTCGTGTCGTACATGATGTGACAGAACGGGCAGATAGTTATCATCGCCTGTGCATCCACAGTTTTGATGTGGTTCAGCTTGTCCCTTGCAAGCTGCAGGGCGATCTTGTCGTTTACTCCAACGCTAGGAGCGCCGCAACATTCTGTCTCGTCCAAGTAATCCAAACATGTTGCTCCAGTTGTTTCGATCAGAGTTTTGAGTGTTTTAGGATCTTCAGGATCGTCAAAACCGATGTATTCTTTAGGCCTCAAAATGTGGCAACCGTTGTGCTCAGCGACTTTCACGTTTGTAAGCGGCTTAACAATCGTTTCTTTTATCTTCTCCAACCCAACGTCTTCAACCAGGACCTGCAACAAGTGCTTGGCTGTAACTGTTCCCTTGAACTCAAGTCCAGCTTCCTTCAAATGCTTGTTTATCTCTTCACGCATTTGCTCGTCTTCTTTCAACATCTTGCTGACTTTCTTCAGAGTTCCAGCACAGCCTGGGCACAGGGCCACGATGTCTAATCCCTTCTGCTCTGCCATAGCGAGGTTTCTGGCTGCCAAGATAAGCATCGTTTCGTGGCTTACAGGATCTAAGGGGAGACCACAACAGTTGAATTCGGGCATTTCAACTATTTCCACGCCGAGTCTTTTGAGGATTTTCCGTGCTGAAATCTCGTACGCAGCCACACGGTATGGAATTGCGCATCCCAGAAACATGAGATATTTGCGTTCGGCCACTCTAGCCTCCCTTCTTTTCAACGCATTTGAGGAAACCTATTTCGCGCAGTGTTTTGCCTATGCTTTCGGGGTTGCCTTTCGGCAGTGGCGGCAGGCCTAGGGTTTCTCTTTTCTTTAATCTTAACTCTGGAATTCGGTAGGCGTATCCTGACTCGAGTATGCTTGATGCTTCCTCTTTGAACACTTGAGGCACGATGCCCTTCTCAGCTGCTAGATTTCTCAGAACGCGTATGACGCTGGCTACTTCGACATCTTGTGGACACCGGTCTGTACATGTGAAGCAAGCTGCACAAAGCCACAGTGTGTCGCTGTTCAGCACTCTGTTTCTAAGTCCGAGCTGTGCCATGCGGATTATCTGTCTCGGCCTGTAAGTTTCGCTGAACCTTGCAACCGGACAGTCTGATGTGCATGTTCCACACTGGAAGCAGCGCATCACTTTTTCTCCGCCGCGCATCTTTGAGATTTCGTACTTGAATTTGGGGTCGATTTCTGAAGCCTTTATCGGCTTTTCAGCTGTTTCTGCCATTAGGCTTCAGCTTCCATAGCTTTCACCGGGCTTGGACCAAGCTTCTTCAAGTCTTCCACCATGCTTCTGACCACGGCTGCCCATTTGTCTCCTTCACTTGCCGAGATCCATTCTAACCGTAAACGCTCAGGTTCAATTCCGAAGTCTTTCAAGACTCTCTTCAACAGGTTTATTCTTCTCATGGCCTTGAAGTTCCCGCTGATGTAGTGACAGTCTGATGGTAAGTGGCAACCTGCGACGAGCACGCCGTCCGCGCCGTCTTTGAATGCTTCTAACACGAACGCGGGGTCTATTCTGCCGCTGCACATCACACGTATGATTCTGATGTTTGGAGGATACTGAATTCTGCTTACGCCTGCCAGGTCTGCGCCTGCGTAGGCGCACCAGTTGCATAGAAAACCGATTATTTTCGGTTCAAACCCGTTGTTCTTGTTCATTATTCTGCCTCCACTAGAGCTGCTTTGACTTGAGCAAGTATTTCCTGGTTGGTGAAGTGTCCCATCGTGATGGCTTTGGTTGGACAGGCCGTACCGCATGCGCCGCAACCTTTGCACAGGGCTTCAATCACGTGCGCAATTGGTTTTCCGTCCTTATCCTTCATTTCGAGTGCACCATATGGGCATAGATACTCACAGATTCTGCAGCCACTACATAAATCTTCGTCAACGTTTGCGATGATTCCTTCCATCTCAAGCGTATTCTTGGAGAGTATCGTTGTTGCCCTTGAGGCGGCTGCGCATGCTTGTGCGATGCTTTCTTCGATGTACTTTGGCGAGTGAGCCATTCCGCACAGGAAAACGCCGTCCGTCGCGAAGTCCACTGGACGGAGTTTCATGTGTGCTTCGAGGAATGAGCCGTCCTTTGTCAGTGGTACCTTGAGCATTTCTGCTATGTGCTTGTTCTCAGGGTTTGGAATTGTGGCGGCGCTTAGGACCACGAGGTCGGGTTCAATCTCGACCTGCTGTTTCAGCACGGACTCCCAGAAAGTCATCTTGAGTTCGTTTCCTTCCTTGGTGAGCTCCGGCTTGCGTTCATCGTCATAATTTATGAACGTGACCCCTTTCATTGCTGCGTCCCGGTAGTAGTCTTCCTTGAACCCGTAGGATCTGATGTCCTTGAACAGCACGTAGACTTCGGTCTGCGGGCTTACCTGCTTGATTTTCAGCGCGTTCTTTATGGCTTGTCCACAGCATATTCTTGAGCAGTTGGGTCTTTCCTTTGTCCTCGCGCCGATGCATTGGACCATGACGACGTTTTTGGCGTTGAACTCTCCGTTGGCAAGGTCTTCTTCCAACTCATGCTGCGTCACGACCCTCGGGTCCTTGTCGTAGAAGTACTCTGTGGGTCTGTATTCCACCGCGCCGGTAGCAACTATTACTATGCCGTGCTCAACTTCTTTTTCACTGCCGCTCTGCTGGCGCATCTTTGACTTGTAGTTGCCCACGAAACCATAGATGTCGGTAACTTCTGCTCCGGTGTAAACGTGTATCTTGTCGTTTTTCATGACCTCGCTGACGAGGGCGTTCAGTTTTTCTTTCGGGTCTTCTTTTTCTCCGAGCAGGTAGTAGATGGTGCGAAGATGACCGCCCAGTTCTTTCTCTTTTTCAACCAAGTGAACTTCGAACCCCTGTTTTGCGAGCTCCAGGGCTGCGGTCATGCCTGAGACTCCGCCTCCTATGACGAGTCCGACTTGGGTGACGTTTATCACTGGTTTCTTCAATGGTTTCAACAGGGCGGATTTGGCGACTATTGATCTAACGAGATCTTTGGCTTTTTTCGTGGCCTCTTTCGGCTCGTGCATGTGCACCCAGCTGCACTGGTCTCGGATGTTTGTCATTTCGAACAGGTACGGGTTCAGTCCTGCTTCCTGGAGGGTTTCTTTGAACAAGGGTTCATGCGTCCTCGGCGTGCACGAAGCAACTATGACGCGGTTCAGCTTGTTCTGCTGGATTTTTTCACGGATAAGCTTCTGTGTGTCCTGTGAGCAGGTGTAAACGTTTGCCTCCGCATAGACCACGTTTGGCAGGGTCTTCGCATACTCCACGACTTGTGGCACGTTTACGACTCCGCCGATGTTGATTCCGCAGTGACAGACGAAGACGCCGATGCGAGGCTCTTCCTTGCTCACGTCTCTCTCAGGCGGATATTCTCTTGCACCGACTTGAGTTCCTCTTGCGTCTGCTATTATGCCCATGGCTCTTGCCGCTGCACCGCTCGCTTGGGCTACGCTTTCAGGTATGTCTTTCGGTGCTGAGAAGGCGCCGCAGACGAAGATGCCCGGTTTCGAAGTGTCCATTGGAGAAAAAGTCTGCGTTTCACAGAAATTGTACTTGTTAAGCTTGATTCCCAGGTTTTTGGCCAGTTCTTCAACGTCTTTCGGCGGCTTCATTCCGATTGAAAGAACGACCATGTCGAACTCTTCCGTCTTGGGCGTTTCGTCCTGTACGTAATGCACGAATAGATTGCCCGTCAACGGATCTTCGGTCACTCCGGCGACGCGTGATCGTGTGAATCTTATGCCGTACTCTTCTTCGGCGCGGTTGCGATAGGCGTCGAATTCCTTTCCGTAGGAACGCATGTCCATGTAGAAGATTGATGCGTCCATCTGGATGGGTGTGTGCTCTTTTGCTATGACGGCTTCTTTCATGCCGTACATGCAGCAGGCTGCAGAGCAGTAGTTGTTTCCGAGCTGGTAGTCTCTTGAGCCGACGCATTGGATGAAGGCTACCCGTTTGGGTATTTCGCCGTCTGATGATCGCAGGACAAGTCCACCGTAGGGGCCGGAAGCACTCAGGATGCGTTCGAATTCGATGCTTGTGACGACGTTTTGGAAGCGTCCGTAACCGTATTCGCTTTTGAGTCTTGCATCGAAGGGTTCGAATCCGGGAGCGAGGATTATTGAGCCGACTTTCAGGGTTGTTTCGCTCTCTTTCTGGTCGTACGCGATTGCTCTTGCTTTGCAGATTTCGTAGCACGTTCCGCAGCCTATGCATTTTTCGCGGTCAATCTTGTACTTCAGCGGGACTGCCTGTGGATACTCTACGTAGACTGCGCCTCTGTTCGCGAGGCCTTCGTTAAACATGTCAACAGCTTCGATTGGACATTTCTGCGCGCAGATGCCGCAGCCGTTGCACTTTTCTTCAATTATGTAGCGGCTGTTTTTTCGAATCTTTACTTCGAAGTTTCCAGCTTCACCGTTCAGTCCTGTGATGTCCGTGTTTGTAAGAATCGTGATGTTCGGGTGTCTTCCGGTTGCAACAAGTTTGGGTGAGAGGATGCACATTGAACAATCGTTTGTTGGAAATGTCTTGTCGAGTTGAGCCATCACCCCGCCTATGCTTGGTCCCTTGTCAACTAGGTACACTTTGAATCCGGAGTCGGCTAGGTCTAGGGATGCTTGTATGCCAGCGACCCCTCCGCCGACAACCATTACTGCTCCAACTTTCTGGTTTTCCATTCTACTCAACCTCCAACGCCTTGTAAAGGGGTGTTGTTCCTTCAATACTGTCTAGAGCTATCATATTTTTTCTGCGCATGTTCACGATCTGTTTGAGAACTGCTGCTGGCTTCATTTCGGTTACTTCTGCTAAGGCTTTAACTGAAAGCGGTTTGGTTTTTGTGAGAACGTGAATTTTGTATCTGATGAATTCATCTTCAACAACATCATCCATCAACGTGTCGAACTCTTCGCGTGTGAGTTTGTCGCCGTAAACGTTCACACCTTCTGTGAGCTCTTTCTCTCTTCCCAGCAAGACTCTCAGGCGAAACTCGCTGGCAGCGTTCTTGGCAGCTAGGAGATTCACCATTGGCATAGATTCGCTGTCTGCATCTTTCAGCGGGGAAGCTCCCAGTTTTCCTATTTCCCTGGAGAACTCTTTCGCTGAGCGTGTAAAACTCGTTTCTTCTAAGGGCGAGTACCAGAGCAGGTTTAAGCGTTCAGATTCCAAGCCTGCCAGTGCCAAGAGCTTCTTCAGCATTTTGACGGCGCGTTCTGCTTGCAGGTTGCCTTCAACGAAGTGGCAGTCTGGAGGTTTGCAGCCTGCCAGCATCACGGCGTCGGCGCCTTTTTTGAACATTTCGAGAACTATCGTCGGGTCTATTTCTCCGATGCAGTTTACGCGTGTTACGTTAACGTTGGAGGGTACCGGGTTCTCGCTGTTGCAAAAAGCGAAATTGCACATCAAACAAACAATTCTGGGTTCTTTGTCTGTCATGTTCATCTACTCCTTGGCTGTTGCCATGGCGAAGCTTACTATGCGCTCGTTGGTCACTTTCTTCATCGTTATCGCCCTTGTTGGACATCTTGCTGCACAGATTCCACAGCCCTTGCACAGGTCTTCATCTATTCGTGCGATGTTGTTCTCGTCTTTTACAGCTGCTCCGAATGGGCAGACGACCGCGCACACGTTGCAGCCTATGCAGAGTGCTTCGTCGACAACTGCTTTGTCGCCCTCGCACAGGTCTGTGGTTCCGAGGCATTCTGCGCAAGGTCCGCAGCCTAGGCAGCGGTAAGCTTCAAACTTGGCGTCTCTCTCCAGCTTTTCCAGAAAGTCTTGCACTTCTTCAAAAGTGGCGTGAGATTTCTCTGGGAGAGGATTGTACCGGCGTTCTTTTTTCGTTATTTGCTTCCGGTTTTTGGCCCAGCTTGTTTCTTCGATGTTTTCTTCTCTTCCTTTGTGCATGTCTTGTCCGCTAAGGTAGAGGTGAATTGACGCGGCTGCTCGTTTTCCTTGTCCCACGGCTTCGATTATGCTTGCAGGTCCAGTGGCTATGTCGCCGCCTGCGAAGACGCCGGGAACTTTGGTCTCGAGTGTTAATGGATCCGTGGTTATCGTTGGAACCCTTGCTTTCTCATCCTGCAGGGTCTTCGGGATGCATGAGGTCTCTGCCAGTTGGCCCAGGGCAGGGATGACCATGTCCACCTCGTACTTATACTCAGAACCTGGGATTGGCACTGGGCGCCTTCTGCCGCTTTCGTCAGGTTCACCCAGCTTCATCCTCAAGCAGTCTATAGCTGTGACTTCGCCGTTTTGCCCGATAATCTGTTTTGGTGCGACCAGAATCTCTATCTTGACACCGTCTTTTTCGGCTTCTGCCACTTCGCTGGGTAAGGCAGGCATTTCCTCGCGGGAACGTCTGTACAGAAGGGTGACTTCTTTTGCACCCTGTCTTTTGGCTGTTCTGGCAGCGTCTATCGCGCTGTTCCCGCCTCCGACGACGGCTACTCTTTGTCCGACTTCCACTTGTTTTCCAAGGGCTATGTCCCTCAGGAAGTCAACGGCGTTTACCACGCCTTTCAGGTCTTCACCTGGAACGTTGAGCATCATGCCTTTCTGGGTGCCGATGGCCACAAAAATAGCCTTGTAGCCTTCTTGGCGTAGGCTCTCAATTGTGATGTCTTTTCCGAATTCTACGCCTGTTTTGATTTGCACGCCTAGATCTCTGATGTAGTTTGCTTCGTTTTCAACAACGAATTTTTCAAGGCGGAAATCGGGTATGCAGTAGCGCATCATTCCTCCGGGCTCGGACATGCGTTCAAAAACTGTCACGGGGTAACCGAGTTTTGCGAGTTCGTATGCTGCCGTTAGGCCTGCTGGACCTGCTCCGATGATGGCGACTTGCTCGGTGTGCCTTTTGGGTATGGGTTTGGGTTTGACCTTTCTTTGTTGGCGTTCAATGTCGGCGACGAATTTCTTTAATGCGCGTATGGCTACAGCTTGGTCGACATCGGTTCTTGCACACTCGTCCTCACACGGGCTGAAGCATACTCTTCCACAGATTGCTGGGAAGGGCATGTCGTTGCGTATGATGTCAACCGCTTCTTTGTACTTTCCTCTTTGAATCAGAGAGACGTATGCTTGAACGTTGACGTGTGCTGGGCATGCAGAGCGGCATGGCGGTAGCTTTCTTTTTACGCTTGTCACAGTCTCAGTTGCCATTCTTGAACCCCGCTTTAATCATCAAGTATTGTTTCCAAGGCGAACTTATTAAAGCACCTAAGCCACGCTTGGCGCATGCGTGGCATATGTCAAACGTGCTTATTTGATACGTCATCTTAAAATCGAGATTACTCATGTGATCTTTCCTCCAGCTTATCGACCCATTTGTTGTATTCACGCGCACCCATCAGGCTGTCAAGCTCTTGCTTCAAGGTCAAGGAATTGTTCGGTTTGATTTCCACGATCCATCCTTGCCCGTACGGGTCTTCGTTGACCATGGTGGGCTTTTCTTTGAGTTTTTCGTTGATTTTGACTATTTGGCCGCTGATCGGTGAATAGAGGTCAAACAGCAGCATCCATGTTTCAGCGACTCCGAATGGATCCATTTTGTTGAATTCTTTTCCAACCGGTTCTGTTCTGACTTGAGCCAGACCTCTGAGTCGTCTTTGTGCATAGTCAGATATGCCGACGCGCACGTTTCCTTCCGTTGTCGTTTGAGCCCACGTGTGTTTCGGCGTATACAACAACTGATCAGGCGTGGAAGGCATTTCTTGGCTCTTGCCTGAAGAGAATCCTTCCGTGCGCGTGAGCTCTTCCAGACGCAGGCGAATGGCTTCTGACACAAATTCTGAAATGCTTCGGTAACGACCTGTTTTAATGATTTTTTCGATTTCTTTTATGAGTTCCTGTCTGATGCTGATTGTTTTCCACTCAGACATTCATCAGCCCTCCCTAAGCTTTGAGTTAGGTGTGCATTAAACTTGAGTTATTTAGGGTTTTCCTTGACTGCTTAGGAAACAGTCCATAGTCTAGACACAAATCAAAATGGGCAAACTGGCGACTTTCAACACGGAGTGCGGTTGAAAACATGGCTTAAAAGTCGATGTGGATGCTTCGAAAAGCATGGCTAACTGAGTCTTCAGAACAGTTGTCAACGGTAATAGGTTAGCTTGGCATGGGTTCTGTTTTTTTCTGTCCTTTTGGTTCCAGTTGCGTTTCTGTCTGGTTCTTAGCCTGTGTTTCCTCGATCATCTTCGGTTCTGTGCACTTTGCTTCTTCTTCTCTGATGTTCAGTGTTCCTTTCACGGTTCCGTCGTCCATATATTTGACGGTGAAACCCATTTTCTTCATGAGGCCGATTGCCCTGTAATTGTCGGCAAGCATTATGGCGTAGATTGTTTCGAGTTTCATGTCTGCGCAGATTTCCAGCACGTAATCTACCATTTTGGTGCCCAGTCCTAGGCCTTGCCATGGGTCGGCGACGATGAAGGCGATTTCACCTGTTTTTCCGTCGGGTTCTATGCTCACCCGCGATACGCCGAGGATTCTTTTGCGTCCTTCCTCAGTTAGTTCTGCGACTATGGCGATTTCTCGGTCGTAGTCTATGTTGCAGTAGCGAACTCTGGTTTCGTGCGGTGTGTCTTTGAGTATCTGGAAGAATCTGTAGCGTATTGACTCTTCTGAGAAGTTCTGGAACATTTCCAACCACAATGGCTCGTCTTCAGGCTTTATCGGTCTCAGTATGACTGTTCGGCCGTCTCGGAGTTTCCACATGGTTTCGTATTTTGTCGGATATGGTGATATGACAAGATGCTGGTGAAGTTCAAACTTGGTGAACACCTTTTTTGCGTCAATCACCATGCGTGCATCTAAGGCGAAGGCCTCTTTTTCATTTATGAAAAGTGGGTTGATGTCAACTTCTTTGAGCTGCGGAAAATCAACGAGCATTTGGCTGAAGCGAACCAGTATCTCTTCAAGGAGTTTGATGTTGGCTGGAGGCACGTTTCGGTAGCCTTTAAGAAGCTGATAAACCTTGGTTTCTTCCATCATTCTTCTGACGAGAGTTTGGTTTAACGGTGGAATTCCTATGGCGAAGTCTTTGAAAAGCTCTACTCCGACTCCTCCCATCCCAAACAGCATGACCGGACCGAAGAGTGAGTCAGCTTTGGCTCCGATGATTAGTTCGTAGCCCTGCCCCTTTATCATGGGCTGGACAGTCACACCCAGAATCTCAGCGTCCGGGTTGTATTCCTTTGCTTTCTGCGTTATCCGGTTGAATGCCTCTCGAACCTCAGCTTCGTTTGCTATGTTCAACATGATGCCACTTGCTTCGGTCTTGTGTGCTATTTGGGGAGACAAAATCTTCAGAACGACCGGATAACCCATCTGCGAAGCCAGCTGAACTGCTTCGTTTTCCGTTTGTGCAGCTTTCGTTTTTACAACGGGAAAGTTGTAGTATTCCAGGAATGTTTTGGCTTCAGCTTCGGTGAGTATTTCACGGTTTTCAGATGCGACGCTTCTCATTATGGTTAGGAGTGGTCGTTTTGGCGGTACCACGTCTACCGGAAGTTCTTCCGGCGTTTCATAGAGCAGTTCGAGGTTGCGTTTGTACTGGTACATGTATTGATATGTCTTTATTGCCTGTTCAGGCGTTGAGTACGTTGGAATGTTGTTCTCGATGAATATCCGGTTAGCTTCTTCCACTGCTCCATAGCCCATGAACGAAGTCAGTATCGTCTTGTTGTGATAAGTTCGGCTTCTTATCAGTTCAGCGAGGCTCTTGGCAACTTCCACGGGTTCTGCTACAGCTTGGGGAGTGTATATTATTACTATGCCGTCGACGTTATCGTCGTTGAGGCAGGCTTCAACTACTACCCTGTACCTGTCGGCCTTGGCGTCCCCGAGGATGTCAATAGGGTTTCCTCTGCTCCAGAAATGGGGCAGAATGCTGTTAAGCGTATCCATTGTTTTTTCACTGAGCTTTGCAAGCGTTCCTCCCTGTGCGATTAAGGCGTCGGTCGCCATGACTCCTGGGCCGCCAGCGTTGGTGATTATGGCAAGGTTGGGACCTCTTGGTATGGGCTGCATGCCCAGGACTGCCGCGCTGTTGAAAAGGTCGGCGATTTCTTCTACTCTAACCATGCCTGCTCTTTTGAATGCCTTGTCGTAAATCATGTCCTCGCCGGTGAGCGAGCCAGTGTGAGAGGCAGCGGCTTTTGCGCTTTCGCTGAATTTTCCAGCCTTTACGACGATTATCGGTTTTGTTCTTGCGAAGTGTCTTGCAGCGCTCATGAATTTTCTGGCGTCAGTTATTCCTTCAATATACATGAGTATGCTTTTTGTTTTCGGATCAGTGCCGAAGTAGTCGATGAGGTCGCCGAAGTCCACGTCGATCATTGAGCCTAGGGATACGAAGTTGCTGAACCCTATGTTTTCGTGCATTGCCCAGTCGAGGATTGCTGAGCCTAAAGCGCCACTTTGAGAAATGAATGCTATGTTGCCTGGCTTCGGCATCTTGCTTATGAAAGTCGCGTTTAAGCGCATGATTGGGCGAATTACCCCCAGGCAGTTTGGTCCAACGATTCGCATGCTGTATTTCTTTTTGATTTCAGTTATCTTTTCCTCTAGCGCTCTGCCTTCAGGCCCGATTTCTTTGAAGCCTGCGGAGATTATGATTATGCCGTTTATGCTGGCTTTTCCGCACTGTTCAAGCACGTCGGGCACTGTTCTCGCGGGTGTGGCAATCACGGCAAGGTCTATGGGTTCGGGGATTTGTTCCACACTCTGATATGCCGTTAAGCCGAAGACCTCAGTCTTCTTGAGGTTGACCGGGAAAACATGGCCTGCGAAATCTGATTCTGTGAAATTCTTGATCAACGCGCAGCCGACTGAACCCTCTTCATCGCTTGCTCCTATGACGGCGACGCTTTTCGGGTTGAAAATCTTGTCAAGATTCAAGGTAACCAAGACTGTAACCTTCCTAGTGTACGAGTTGAGTCAGGGGTGGAAAAATTAAAGCTTTATGTATTGATACTACGGTTTCTTCCGAGAAACGCGAAGGCCCAGAGCGGGTTGAAGGTTGAAAAAAGCATCATGACTGCAAAAGGTTAATCCTTTATGCTAAGAACGCCAATAGGCGCTAGTGAGGATCGCGGATAGGAATGTTTGCCCATACGAGTATTAGGACGTCGAACATGGACAGGTCTATTGACTTCTACACAAGATTGATGGGTTTGAAGCTTCAGAGTCGACGTGAGATAAAGCAGAACAACGCTGAAATAGCGTTTCTGCAGGATCCTGAAGAAAAAGGTGCCAAACTTGAGCTGACCTACTACAGAAACCAGAAGAAGTTCATCCAGGCAGACTATGAAGAGCGATTGTTCGATCACCTCGCTTTTGAGATTAAAGACATGGACAAAACCATCTCCAAGTTGCGAAGTGAGAAAATCACGGTTACCGATGAACCTTTCAGGCTGGGGCCTGCAGGTCCACTCATAGCGTTCATTGAAGACCCTGATGGAATTCTGATAGAACTGATCGAGAAAAAATAGGCGCGATAGATCATTCCAATGGAAGTTCTAGAAGAATGTTATAGAAGCATCTTCTATGAGCCTGCCAGTTGAGGTTCTCCTACGCGCTGAAGAGGAAGGAACGGAGAAAGTCTTTCGTTGCCTCAAGTTGCTTAAATGTATTTCAGTATCATTTGAACGCCTACGATGACTATGACTAGGCCGAAGATTCGACGAAGGTTCTTACCTGAAGTCTTCTTGGAAAGGTAGGCTCCAACCTGAGCGCCGAGGACGGTTCCTAACGCTAGCAGCAGTGCGTATTCGAAGTTTGTTTGTTTTGCGAAGTAGTGTTGTATTGCTTCGGAGGTTGAGGTAAAAGTCATTGTAAACATGGAAGTTGCAGTGGCAAAATGTATCGGCATGCCTACGACAAGAGTTAAAATTGGCACTATTAGCACGCCACCTCCAATTCCCAACAGCCCTGAAGCAATTCCGCCTAGAAAGCTCAAGATTGCGCAAAGTAGCATCTTCCGTAAGGAACTAAACGAGGCACTATCAGATTTTGTAGCGGGCTTGCCAGCTCCAGAGGTGGACGAATGTTTCAGTCTGATGGAGTTTGGGTCAATAGACATCGGCAGAGCAACAAAGATAATCACAAAGAATCCGAAGAAGGCGCCTAACAGTTTTGCAGAGATCACCGTGGTCAAGTATACTCCTAGGATCCCTCCTGGTGCTGTTGCTACGGCAAGCAGCGCGCCAGTTCTGTAAGATATTCGTCTTTGTTTTGAATAGTTTAAAGTGGAAGCTAAGGCTGTGAAGACTATTACCGTGAGACTAGTTCCTGCGGCATTTGCAGGTGAAAAGGCGTAGAATAGAGTTAGTAGAGGAACTATGAAAACGCCTCCTCCGATTCCGGTCAAGGCTGCGACTGTTCCTATCAAGAACCCCAGGAACGGCAGCAGTATTTCCCACATTCACGTCACGTCGATGTTTTACTGCTGAACGATGATATTCCCTTTAGCATAGTGAACTGACTCTGCTATTAAACCTGTTAACCCGATTACCGATACTTGTGACCAAATGAAAAGAGCTGCGGGCGCAGGTTTTTCGGAAAAACAGCCTCCGAGATATTCGGTCTAATCAATTTGCATGTGCCGTACATGTATATCTACAATTCGAAAATGAAGAATGCTATGCGTTGTTAGCTCAGCTTTGCATACGGCAAAGTCAGTGAGGAAGCTTTGCAGCGAAAAGCGAAAGTTAAAGTCTCTGCAGACAAGTGCTTCTGGAGTTTGCTTTTTTCAGGCTCTCCAGGTATGCTTTTTCACCAGTTGCTTTCATGATTTGCTGTTGCCCGTTTACAAAGTTCATTGTGTGGTAGATCGATTCTTCTCCCGTTAACTGCTGGCCAAAATAACAACCTTTCTCGATGCCCTTCAAGCTTTTCAGATGATCCAGGGCATATGTGCAGTGTCCAACGATTTCGCATGAAGCGCATTTTCCCCAATCCTCTGGATAGAGGCAAGGACCGCACGTCAAATGACATGCTCTTTTTCCCGGAGTCAGATTTAGGTTAGTGTCTCCTTCACAACGGCAACACTTGCTTTCCCAAGACTCATTCTCGTTCATTACCATTCAGCCCCTTAAGAAGCTACACATATATTAGCGTCGAAATACTGTTATAAGCCTTTCTCTTCTCGATTATAAGCCGTCATGGTCGTGTCGCTTATATTTCAGAAGCCACTCATATATACTACCCTGTACTCTATTATGACACTGTTGCCGCACCTGAAAGGGGAAAAGACTTTGACAGGTAAGTTGGATGATATGGACAAGAAGATTATGTCTTTGCTATCTCAGGATCCAGATGTTTCTCAAGGTGAACTTGCGAAACAGTTGAAGATTTCACAACCGGCTGTGAGTGCCAGAATACGCAAGCTCGAGGAAAAAGGAGCGTTAGCTTACATGGTAGGCACTGACGTTAAGAAGGCTCAGCTCTTCCTCGCCAACCTTGACGTTGCAACAAATCACGTTGAACAATTTTTGAAGTCTCTTGATGGGTGTCCTTTATACCTTAACAGCTTTTTGACATCTGGAAAAAACAACCTGACTGTGTTGCTGGTAGGCGAAAACATCAGATCCATAATGTCCTGTGTAGATTCACACTTGAGGCAGAATCCTCTAGTAAAGGACACGGAACTCGACTTGATAATAACGCCTGTTCGGCCTTTCATAATACCGATAAGATCCAGTGTGGAAAAGAAGAAGACAACGCCCTGTAACGCAGATTGTGGCAGTTGCACGTTGTACGCAAGTGATAGATGTCTAGGCTGTCCTGCCACCGTTTATTATAAGGGAGAATTGCTTTAAGATGCGTTGAAGAAGAGAAGTCCATTCCAGAATTTGATTGAAGCTGGATGAGTCTAACGTGTAGGAACTAGACGTTCGAAAAGCTGATTAACCAGAAATCTAGAGTATAGAAGGGGTTTAAGATTTGACAGTTGCATACGTGTTGGCAAAAGTCGAAGCAGGACTAGATCAGGAAGTCCTCATGGAAGTCAAGAAAATAGCCGGAGTCAAGCAAGCGACTCCAACTTACGGTGTGTATGACTTGCATGTTGAAGTTTCGTTTGACAAGATGGAAGATCTTGACAAGTTCATTTTTGAGGGCATCCGAAGGATCCGCGGGATAAAGGAAACTGCAACATTGATAGCTTTCAAAGGGATATAGATGCCTAGGATGGGTTGCAGAGAAGTCCATTTTATCAAGGCAACGCAGCCGAGCCAAGTTGATTTCTTGATTGACAAGGTCAAGGAAGCTGTGGAAGGAATGAAGCTTCCTCCAGAGTATGATGTGAGGATCTACAAGAATGTTTACACGTGCTGCGGAGTTGGAGGACTGGGCTTAATCATCGAAGTGGTTGGGCCTGAAGAAGAGAAGATAAAGGAGATTGACTTGAGAGCCGTTTCAAAGGTGCTGGAGTTCTGTGAGAAAGAAGGTTTGGACGTAGGGCATCACACTCTGGAAAAACACGAATCCATCTAGACATGCAGTTGATCATTTATAGCATCTCTTGCATAGAGAACGAGTGCCGTTTTTGCTTGGGGTAAAATCAGCGCAACACGCGCACTGTTGAAAAGGGAAATATTCGTGGACATAAGAGCGTGCCCTATAGCTCGCGTTCAATCATTGTCGCTGTTGTCCTAACATTTCCAAGTTTTCTAATATGGGACACAATCTGGTTAAGCTCATCAATCGTGTTCGCGGTCACCTTTGCTATTATGTCGTAATCCCCAAGAACATAGAAGGCTTCGTCAAAGCCTTGAACCTTCTTTAGAGCTTTTAAGACGCCAGTTTCACAACCCAGATTCACGTTCATCATGATAAACGCCTTGAACTTCACTTGAATCCTCCACCATTATGCCTGCGTCTGCGTACAGATATTTAGAGCTTTTGTCTTTCCCAATTTAATGCTTGCTACTCTCGGGCGCGCGACACTGCAAAAGACTGCGGGATAGAACCGTTCAGGACGCCATACGGGGCACCGCAAGTTTCTGGAGCTTGGCTGTGCGCACAATGTAGCGCACTGGTTTTTCATGTTCCTTTCTGTGCAATAATTCCTTGGCTGGGTCTCCTAACATGCGTCATTCTGATGCTCTCTTGAAGACTTGAGAATCTTGGATCGCCGCGCGTGCCTTTGACGAAATCTCTCTATGATGCCCGCGCGCATGACGACTAGCGCGCTTCGTTGCGTTAATATAGCTTATGAGAAAGACATTGAGTGTAAATCTCGGCGATGGTTGATCTCATGGAGAAACTGCACGGGGAAAATCGAATTGAAGAATTCAGGAAAATTGCAGAGTTGCTCAAATCAAAGATTGCCTCGTATGAAGGTGTTTCTGGCATTGTTTGTGCTGGCGGTTTGATTAGACGTTTTGCTGACAAGTATTCTGATGTGGACATTATTGTCTTGTTAGGCGAGAAGGACAAGGACTTGAGGAAGAAGGTTCGAAAGATTGGGAAGGAAGAACAGAGACGCTCGGGCGTTGACGTGGATTTGGAAGTTCACTTTCTTGAAGACTTCAGGACCCGGAAATGGGATGAGATGGCTAGGTGGGATTTTTCGCATTCGGAGATAGTCTTTGATCTTGAAGGAAAGGTGCGGAAGCTGTTCAAGAAGAAGTTGAGAGTTTCCAAGAGTTTTTGGCTGAAGCGGATTGTCATTTATGGAGAATACCTTAAGTGGTATTGTTTCCCGCCTCAGGATAATGTGGGAACTATCGTTGATGCATGGGTCGATAGAGGTGACTTGATCTCTGCCCATTACTGTCTGGACTATGCTTTGGGCCTCCTGATCAGGATAATATTCGCCTTGAACAGGGAGTTTCTGCCTCCTCCCAAATGGGAATTCTTCTACTCTTGCAATTTAAAGTGGCTGCCCTCGAATTACAAGAAACGTATCAGCGAAGCCTTGACCGTTAAGAACCTGTCAAAGAGCGACTTGGACCGAAGGCTAAGGGCAACTGGAGAACTTTGGCGTGAAGTTCTGCCCAAGATAAGAGAAGAAACAGGTTTGACCCCAGAATTGATGTCAAAACAGTATGCCAGACACGTGCTTAGGCAATCCTGATGTCTTGCGAGCGCTGAGAAGATATGTTTACATACTTCCCTCAACAAACAAGAGCATGAATCGAGAGTCAAGACAGTGAAGGAGGTTGAAATTTGGCGAAAGATCCGATTTGTGGAATGGAAGTGAATGAGAAGACGGCGAAACACAAGACGGAGTACAAGGGCAAAATCTACTACTTCTGCACGCAGATGTGCAAGACAACGTTTGACAAGAGCCCTGCCGAGTACGCCAGTGGCCAAACGCAGCCTTCAGGTCACATGGGGCATTCCTAGATTGAAGAGACCCATGCCTTCAGAGCTAGGATGTTTCAACTGTGTTTCCTTTTTTTCAAGTTGATGTTTCAATGTTTTATATCGGCTTGCGCTTTTGAGAATTGTTAGACCAGACGCTATTAAGGTGGGAGACGTGAAAATAGGGGCAGGGTATCCGACCGTTGAGCATGAACGAGCTTCAAAGGCCATTGTGAACTTTTTCTCCAAGGCTCCAGATGTCGAAGCTGTGATACTCACTGGTTCTTGTGCACGTGGGAAAGCCACAAAAGACAGTTGTTTGGACATAATGGTCCTCTTGCCTCCGAAAGCGTCAATGAGCAAAAGGTCCAAGTTGGAACGTGGGTGGAGCGACTTCTATGAAAATAGTGCTGTTTTTGACAAATTGCGAAGAGTCGGCAGGTACTCGCATGTGGATTTGGATTTTGTTGACGGCTGTCTTGTGCCCAAGACGCGCGGCTGGACCTCTGGACCGGATGAGTTTGAGCTGGAAATAGGCAACTTACTGGTGTACAGCGTACCACTCTGGGAGCGCGGTGACTGCTTTAGGCGTCTTAAGACCAAGTGGCTACCCTATTATGACGAGAAACTTCGACAAGAAAGATTAGCAACTGTACGTCAGTTCTGCCTCAATAACCTTGATCATGTTCCTCTGTATGTGGACAGAGGTCTATATTTTCAAGCCTTCGACCGCTTGTACAATGCATTTCAAGAATTCCTTCAGGCTCTATTCATCGCGCGCCGAACCTACCCCATTGCATATGACAAGTGGATCAGAGAACAGATTGAAGAGATACTCGGCATGCCAGAGCTCTACAGGCAATTGCCCAAACTTTTCGAAATCAAACACTTTGAAAGTCAAGAGATTGCGCTAAAGGCAAGAGAACTAAACCGCCTCTTCGAAAAGTGTGTCCAAGAATAGCATGGACTGACTCCTCTCCGGCGATATCTCCCGTATTCCCGTTTGACATAGATAGCGCCAAGAAGAGACGGGTCAAACCATCTTAAAAAGAGTGATGGAGAATTGTTCTATGGTGAAAAAATGAGTGACGCTCGACCGGTAAGATGCCAAAAATGCGGAAAACCTTTGGGCTATGTGACTGTGTTAGCAAAAGGTCTAACATCGTTTCAGCAACCTATTCAAAACGTCAAAATAGTTGCTATCTGTATGGAATGTTTCCAAAAGAAAAAGTAGGCAACGGGTCAGAGTGCCTTAAAAAGAGTATTAGAAGTGTCTTCCAGTTGAGTTAGAGGTTTTAGTGTCAGTTTTCGTGCTAAGCAGTTTTTGTCAGTATCTTTGGTTCTTTCCATTCTTCTCTGAGAATACTGTACATATGAGCAATCGTCCATTTTCCCCTTATGAACGAGTATTTTCTCAAAGTTCCCTCTCTCAGGAAACCAACTTTCTCCACAACCTTCTGGGATGACTTGTTCTCAATGTTTATTATTGCTTGGATGCGAACTATGTCTTTAGACAGAAACAGAAAATCTACAAGGATTTGTGCCGCCTCAGTGCAGTATCCTTTTCTTCTCTCGCTTGGAATCAAGAAAGTGCCCAAAGTTGGCACCCTATCAATAAGGAAATGAGAAATGAGTCCAATCTTGCTTCCATCCTTCTTTTCGATAACAAAAGTCTGCTGTTCTGGATGGGCTTCGCCGTAACGTTTCTCCAACTCTGACCTTGAAATTTGCGTAAATCCTTCATGTTCACCCAAAACATCTGGAGTATTCAGCCATTCCACAACCAGCGGCAAGTCCTCTTTCTCATCAGCCCTCAAATTCACATTTTTACCTTCAAGCAAATACCTGCACCAGTCCAAAATGATTGAGTTGGTTCGGCTACAACTTTTCCGCAAAATCGAAACTGGCTTAATCCAATAGATAATATGGTAATTCTTGAAAAGAAACAGACCATTCTTTTCTGCAGGCAATTAGTGCGCACAGGAGCGTAAGAATGAACATTGAAGGGATAAGGATCGATGGAAATTCTGGAATAGCCTGTGGGCTGTTTTGAAAAGTCATCGATGTGCCGTCCGTTGACGCTATTATTGTTCCTGACTTGAAAGTGCCGTATATTGTTACTCCATGAGCTAGGAGCCTTTGCACTGTCTCCGGGTGGGGGTGTCCGTAAGGATTGTCTTTTCCTGCGCTTATGATTCCATACGTTGGCTTGACCCTGTCTAGATATTCATCTGTCGTAGCGTAACGGCTTCCATGATGCCCGACTTTCAAGACATTGCTCTTCAGGTCCAGTCCACAGTTGAGCATGCTCTGCTCGGCATTTGCCTCTGCATCGCCTTCCAGCAAGAAGCTTGTCTCACCCACCTGTAGCCTCATCACGATACTGTTTTCATTTTGATCAGTGAATTCGATTGGTTGAACTGGATTCAGTATAGTGAGGCTTGCTGTTGCAGTAAGATTGTAGACTTGCCCTCGCTGAGCCGCGAGAACTGTGTGACTTTTGGCGAGGTTCATGAAGTTCGTGTACACGAGCGTGCTGTCGGGTTGATTGTTGACCAGTATTTCGTCCACCTGAACAGTCGAACTCAAAATAGTGATTAGCCCGCCAATGTGGTCTTCGTGCATGTGGGTTGCCACCATCAGACCAATACGTGTAATGTTTAAGCCGCTCACGTAGTTTAGCACTGTTGCTCCTGCCGCTTCTGTTCCACCGTCTATCAGTACGTCCACGCCCGATGTGTCAATCAAAATCGAGTCGCCCTGCCCCACATCGATGAAGTGCACTGTGACGTTTGTATAAGTCGCCGCAAATGTGAAGCCGTCTGTTCTCATGTTTGATAATATCAACATTGATACAAGAAGTATAGTGGACAGAGACAACTGAAAAACGCACTTTTTTCCCATAAATGTTGGTCTAGTGTAGCATACATAAAAGAGTTTTGCGTGCTTCGTTATCTATGTGCTACGGTTTCCATCTTCTCAGGAGCATGGAGTTTCCGACGACTGTGAGGTCGCTGAGTATCATCGAGGTTGCCGCAGCTTCGGGTGGGATTAGAATGTGAAGTGGCAAATAGAGCAGGCCTGCGGCCAAGGGAATCATTATGACGTTGTAGAAGAAGGCCCAGAACAGGTTTTGTTTGATTTTGCTCAGCGTTTTCTTGCTGAGGTCGATGCTGGTGGCCACATCTCTTGGGTCATCTTTGATTAAGACTATGTCTCCTGCTTCGATTGCTACGTCGGTTCCGCTTCCGATGGCTATGCCCACGTTGGCTTGCGTTATTGCTGGTGCATCGTTTATTCCGTCTCCGACCATGGCGACGAATCGGCCTTGGCTTTGCAGCTTCTTTATCTCTTCAACCTTCTGGGCTGGAACCACTTCGGCCAAGACTTCGGTTATGCCTAGCTGTCCGGCAATCGCCTCTGCCGTTCTTTTGGTATCACCGCTGAGCATTACAACTTTCAAGCCCATCTTATGGAGTGTTTCAACTGCCTCTTTCGAATGCTCCTTAAGCGTGTCAGAAACAGCTAACAACCCCACAGCATTACTGGCTACGGCCACTACAAGCACCGTTTTGCCTTCGCCTTCCAATCTCTGAACATCGCTTTCAAAGCGTTCGATCGGAATTCCGTTGTTCTTCATCAAGGCGCGGTTCCCTATCAGAACCTTCTTGCCTTCAACCTCAGCTACTACGCCGAAGCCTGGTAAAGCTTCAAAAGACTCCGGTTCGCCGAAACTGATTTTTTCAGCTTCAGCCTTTTTGACTATGGCCTGACCTATTGGGTGTTCAGACCATTTTTCCGCGGCGCCTGCAACCTGCAGGATGAAGTTCTTGTCTCCTGCAACGATGTCGGTGACTTCCAGTTTGCCCCTAGTCAACGTACCGGTCTTGTCAAAAACCACCGTGTCCAGATTTCTAACAACCTCCAAGATGGCGTTATTCTTGATGAGAATTCCGTTTTCAGCACCGTTGCCTACTCCAATCATGATGGCCGCTGGAGTTGCTATCCCCAGAGCACATGGACACGAGATGGCGAGGACGGAAACCATGGTTGTCAAAGCCAGCGCGTCGTCTACGACGAAATGCCATATGAGAAAAACGGCTACTGCAATTGAGACAACGACTGGGACGAATATGTTGACAACCTTGTCTGCGATTCTTTGGATTGGCGCTTTGCTCGCCTGGACTTCTCTTGCCAGTCTGACTATTTGAGCCAAAGTGGTTTCGAGTCCCACCTTTTCTGCCGTGAACTTCAAGGTGCCGGTTTTGTTTATCGTACCGCTGAAAACCGTGTCTCCCAAAACTTTTTCAACTGGAACTGACTCGCCGGTGATCATCGACTCATCTATAAACGTGCGACCTTCAAAAACTGCCCCGTCAACAGGAATTCTTTCGCCGGGTTTTACGATGACTGTGTCGCCAACCTGAACTTCGTCGACTGGAATTTCCTTTTCTTCGCTGTCACGGACAACGAATGCTGTTTTGGGTTGAAGAGCCATGAGCTTCTTTATCGTCTCACCCGTCCGTTCGACAGCCATGTCTTCCAACAACATGCCCAACGTTATTGTCGTGATAACGACGGCTGAAGCATCAAAGAACACCATGCCCTGCAGGATGAAGATCGAATAAACAGAGTAGACATATGCTGCCGTAGCGCTTAGAGCTACCAGCACGTTCATGTCGGCAAACCTGTTTCTGATCGAAGAGTACGCGCCTCGATAGAAGTGCCAGCCCACGACAAACTGAACTGGGGTCGCCAAAGCCAGCAGAACGTAGCTCTTTCCTGGAAAATCAAGAAGATAAGAAATTAGCACGATGGGAATTGTCAGGGCGAGGCCCAGCAAGAAAAGCAGCATCCTGTTCCTGACATGTTTTCGGCGTTTTTCAGTCGTGTCCTCAACCTGCTCAACAGCTTCGTACCCGCCTCTCTTTATCACCGCCTTGATCTTGTCCAAGCCTATCTTGTCTTCATCAAACCTGACAATGGCTTCTTTTGAAGCGAAATTCACCTTTGCCTCTATGACACCGTCCATTCTGGCTAAGCCTGTCTGAATTCCTTCCGAACAGGATGGACAACTCATGCCCAGGATTTGGAGAACGACTTCTCTTTCTTTCATCTCACGTCAACCTTAACGCTCCAGATTCATTCGAGCTCAAATAGTGGCCTTCAACACTTGCTCCAGAAACATGTCCTCTGGAACCGCTCCCACGAATTCGATTTTTTCGTTGACCACTATTTTTGGGACGCCCATGACGCCATACTTTATGGCCATATCTGAAAATTCGTTAGCATCGATCACTTCGGCAGTTATGAGGCTGTTTTCTATGGCAAACTTGTGAGCCATGGTTGCAGCCGTTGGGCAGTGTGGGCACGTCAGGGTCGTGAAAACCTTTATATTGATTGGAATTTTGATTTCTCGCAGCTTCTGCTTTGTTTGTTCTGAAAGGTTAGTTTGGCCTCTGGAAACTGAAGCCAACGCCTCCATCAATGTTTGGAACTCGTAGCCGTATGGGAACCCGTAGAACCTTATTCCATAATCTTTTTCGCTTCTGATGACGATTGCTGGAATCTTGTCAACGCCGTACTGTTGAGCCAGTTGAGTGTCAGCCACAAAATCATGAACTTCAGCTTGAATCTTCTCGTTTAATTCTGCCAGTTCATAAATCAGTTGTTTGGTGTCCGCGCAGAACTTGCATTCCATCACCTGTGTGAACATTATGACTCTCACTGGACCAACCAGTTTTTCCACAAGTTCACTTCTGATACGCTCTCTCTGTTCGTCAGGTATCAAACTCATCTTTCATTCACTTCATAACTGGTCTTTTCAGCTTTTCCTGAAGCAATGCGGGACAGATTCCTTTCACTCCTTCCATAGATTCAATTCTCTCCGATAATATTAGCCTTGTCAGTCCCCGTCCGTCATGCGTCCATGTTTCAGTCATCACCACACGCTCTCCGCCTAAAGTGGCAACACATCTTGCCTAGTCTAATTCACAGAGTCTCTGAGCCGCTTCAAGCAGGTTCGGGGGGTCGAACTCCGCTCCAACGTTGCGAAGAAATATAAGACAGTACCAAAATGAAAGGATTTTGTCCAAGAATGAGAAAAAAGGTGTCAAGAATGGAAACAAAAACTGGCCTATCCAATGCAAATATCGCACGCTGTGCAGAGAGAGACTCTCATGGAAATTCCCCCTTTTCCTTGACCAAATGGCTTGCGGGAGGTGATAGGTTTTGACGAAGTTGAATGCAACCGCAAGGCTGGTCAAGAATTACAGGATAGATGTTGACGACGGCAGGGCTCACGCAATATGTCTTGATCTTGAACAGGACGATGGAGGAACTGACATGGGACCTTCAGCTCTTGAACTAGCATTGATGAGCTTTGCGGGATGCTATGCAGCAATATTCATGCTCACAGCAAACAAGATGCGGAAGACCATAAAGGACTTGGAGGTAAAGGCGGAAGCAGTCAAGTCCGAAGAGGCAGGAACCATAATAGAAACAAAATTTGACATTACAATAAAAGCAGACATGCCAGAAGACAGAGTACACAGACTACATGAATTAACAGTAAAAGGCTGCCCAGTTGGAAAAATCTTTGAAAAGGCCGGAGTCAAAATAAAGTACAACATCAAAATAGAAAAGCAGTAGCGCGATATTTTCTTTTTGGAACATCTCTTGCTTGAGTTCTTGGTAGCGGCGACAATGAAAACAGACGAATTACGATTAGTGGCGAAAGGCAAATTGGAGCGCGCGCGCTAGTTGCTGTAGCGTGCTCTGCAGTAATTCACGAAATCAGGAGCGAACAATACTAGAAAACAGATTGCCCCAAAGATTTCATCTCTGCTTGAGCAAGAATGACGAAGCCTGCGAAAGTTTCTCCTTAAGCCCTAATAAATGGGCGAAAGACTCTTAACAGTCCTTCAAGATTTGTCTGTGCTTATGCCCTGTATTGCGGTCTGCGTAGTATGGAGATATGTGTGGCGTAATGGATGTTCAAACGAAAAGCTCGAAGTTCAAAATAGCGATAAGTCAGCGGTTGCGCCGCGTCTCCTCTAAGCTTGGACTCTCAGGCCACCCGTTTCAGATATACGTCATGCTGACTGCAAGCCTCCTCTTCTCGTTTGGAAGAAACATCGCTTTTCCGTATCTTGCCATGTTTCTCAACGGAAAAACTCAGGACGGAGGACTGGGGTTTGACTCGTCGCTCGTGGGCTTCATGATAATGATTGGAGGGCTGAGCTCTACTCTCGCGTTGCTGGTGACGGGAAGCCTGTGCGACAGGTTTGGAAGAAAAAGAATGATGATATTCTCGATAATCCCGCAGACCATACTGACAGCTGGCTTCGCATATTCTCATGCTTATACTGAATTCCTGCTGCTTTACGCTGCAACGGGAGTGATTGGAGCTTTCTACGATCCGGCTTACAGCGCCATGGTAGCAGACCTTGTACAACCTGAAAGAAGAGAACAGGTCTACGGTTTGAGTTACATGATAGGCAACGTCGGCACGATGATCGGCCCGCCAATTGGCGGTATAATCGCGAGCATGAACGGCTACTCCGTGTTGTTTCTCTACGCGGCCTTCTTTGCCGCTGGAGCCGCAGTAACGGTTACGCTTCTGGTCAAGGAAACACAGCCCAAAGACGCCTGCTACGCGTCCTTCTCTCAGTTCGCGGGAATCTTCAAGGACAGGATATTCATTTTCTTCTGCTTCTTGGGCGCCATGACAAGCCTTGTCTACAGCCAACTATACGGGCTGCTTTCCGTGTACACGCAGTACATCGGCTTTGAACCCTACGTTTTCGGCATCTTCTTCTCAGTCAACGGGCTGATGGTGGTTCTTCTGCAGATCCCACTGAGGTTGGGAACGATGAGAATCGGTGCCACCAAAGCGTTCATTATTGCCCAAACACTCTACGCTGTGGGCTTTACATCCTTCATGTTTGCCACGAGCTTCCAGCAGTTTTTGGCAGGCGTAGTCGTTCTGACACTGGGCGAAATAGTATTCGTCCCTGCAAGCTCGGCCTTCGTCGCGAACATCGCACCTGCAGATATGAGAGGAAGATACATGGCTATGGCAGGACTGTTCTTCGGCATCGGAAGCTCAGCGGGTTCACAAATCGCCTTCAGCATCTTCGGAGCACTGACTGACAAGCAGCTCACGTGGGGAATCTTGGGAATCATAGGGTTTGCCACATCCATCGGCTACGCTCTAATGCTCAAAATGACTCGCAAAAAGCAACCACAGACCTGTTAATCACTACTATACACACTACCGCAAACATAAGTGTCGAAGACAGTTTGTTACAATCGCCCCAGTAGTTCACGCGATTAGCGTAGAGTTGTTCTTTTACCGTCGCGATAGTCAATGCTGCAAAACCCTTCGTGGAACTAGAATTCTCTACAGCCGAGCGTCGCAAGCGAGCCATGAAAAGGCTTTTCAGAGACTTGTTGGTAACTCTCTAGTGGTTTGTAGGTTGTCGAAGGCATCAAGTGTGGAAGAAACTCTGCATCAGGCTGAAGAACTGGAAAAAGAGTACGATTGGTGTGGAGCTGCCAAGTGCTATGAGAAAGCGATAGGCTTGATGTCTGCCGAAGACTTCTCAAGGATGAGCGAGACTCAGGAGCGGTTGGGTTATGCGTTCTATCGTGCCGCCTTTCAAGTTGAAAGCAATAATGAGTTTATGGAAAGGATGCGTCAGGCTGTCGCAGCTTATGAGAATGCCAGAAAATTCTATGGAAGATTGAATGGGTTGGTAAAGACGCCCAGAATATTGCGTTGCAATGCGATGACCGCCTACATGAGTTATTGGCTTGCATCCGAAGTGCCTGAGAAGAAGAGGCTGATCAACGAGTGTTGGAGACTGACGAAGGAGTCACTAAAGACCTTCGAGGAAGCTGGCGCCACTTTGGAATATGGAAAAACGTACAACCAACTTTCAGCGAGCGCTTGTTTTGGATTCTTCTTTGAACGAGATCTTCAACCCCGAGAAAAAGTCGTGAAAGAGGCTATAGAACGAGGAGAAAGGGCAATCCAGTTCCTTTCCAAGTTAGAGGACTCTCATGAACTTGCGAAAGCTCTTGTCAGGACGGCTGGTTTCCTTGAACTGTTTGGCTACTATTTCCTTGACTCAGATGAGCGGGAGAGGTATTCTGAAAGAGCCAAAAGCTGCTGGCAGAGAGCCAAAGAACTTTCTGAAATGACAGCCATGATTGAATTATTGTGTATTCTGGCGCCGCTTGGTCTGAGTTGGGGTGTTGGTACAGATGAGACTTTGACGATTTTTCACAAAGCGTTAGAGTACGCTAGCAAAACGAAAGACAGGTTCATCGTTGGGTGCGCGCTTGAGTGGCTATCACTTAATACTTTTTGGAAGACTAGTCTTAGTGAAGATCCAGATGAACGGATGGAACTCGGAAAGAGGGCTTTACAGTATGCTGAAGACGCGAAACGTCACTATTCTTTAGTTTCTTTCATAAGTCCACTTGGTGATGTGCTCTGGGTAGAGGCACCTTACACTGAGTACTATTGGGCATCGGCCGGGGCGGAGACGAATCTGGCCAAGAGACGACAACTTTTGGAAAAAGCACTCGAGACCGCCCCTGACACGTTGAGGCGAGCTGAAAATTCTGGAATCCCACAAAACATGCTTTATGCGCATCATGTATTCGCCAAAGTACTGGCATCTTTGGCCCTAACGGAAACTGACTCCGATGAGAAAAAAAGGCTCTTGGAAAAAGCTCTAATGCACAGGAAGGAATCTATTGAATTCACCGAATTACTCGGACCGTTCGACTATTGGAATCGGGGGGTTATGCAGAGCTACCTCGCTGAGATAAAATCTGGGCTAGCCGACTTGTCTAAGGACAATGAGACGAAAAAGAGCATGTTACAAGAGGCTATACTTGACAAGGAAAACTCCTTGAAACTCTGCATTAAGGGAGTGGCATTCTTTGGAGGAAAAGGCCCATCCGCGCAATTGTGGAACATAGCGTTTTGGCAGATTGAATGTGGCACGTGGCTGAAGCGTCTTTATCAGTTAACTCACAACAATGAGGATCTGAGAAATGCCATAGGAGCCTTTGAGAACGCAGCTGAAACCAGTCAGAAGGCAAAAATGGAAAGCGGTATGGCTTGGTGCTACTGGAAAGCGGCTCAAGCCTATGATGATCTGGGCGAGCATCCAGAGGCGGCAAAAAGATTCATCCTTGCCGCGAGCAACTTCAGGAACGCCGCAGACAAGATTCCTCAGTTGAAAGATCTTTACCACGACCAGGCCCTCTATATGCAGGCTTGGAGCGAAATCGAAGAAGCAAGACATCATCATGAACGACAAGAATACGCTATGGCAAAAGAGCATTTTCAGAAAGCTGCCGAACTCCACAAGCCGCTGAAAAAATGGAACTATCTGGTGCCCAACTATTCCGCTTGGGCAAGGGTCGAAAATGCAGAAGAGCTTAGCAGGAAAGAACAGAGTGAAGAGGCAATCAAAGCGTTTGAGGACGCAGCAACGCTCTTCGGGGAAACTAGAGACTCGCTGCAAACACAGCTTAGCAAGATTGAGGATACGGATGAAAAGCAAATGGTCTCCAGCATGATAAAGGCCTCAGGCCTGAGACAGGATTACTGCGACGTCAGGATAGCCCTTGAAGAGGCGAAAATCCTGGACAAGAAAGGCAACCACTATTCCAGCTCAGAAAAATATGGTTCAGCAGCCGAAGCTTTCGAGAAAATTGGCCAAGCCTTGGAGTCAGAACAGGAGCGAAGGGAATTCAGATTTATTATCAATCTCTCTCGGGCTTGGCAGAAAATGACGTTGGCCGAAGCAGAATCGGCACCGGCGCTGTTTTTAGAAGCCTCTCAGCTTTTTGAGCAGGCGAAGGATTTTAGCCCAAACGAGAAGACGAAAATGCTGGTCTTAGGACACAGCAGATTCTGTAGGGCACTTGAGGCGGGAACGAGATTTGCCGACACGGCGGATGCAACGTTGCATGCGACCGCCATCCAGCAACTGGAAAGTGCTGCCAAGTACTATGTGAGGGCGGAATTCCAGAACGCTTCTGAATATGCCAGAGCTACTAAACTGCTCTTCGATGCTTATCTCTACATGGACAATGCTGGAAAGGAAAGCGACCCTGAGAAGAAAGCCAAACTCTACGTGATGGCCGAGAAGGTCCTGCAAACGTCAGCCGGCTCATACATGAAAGCAGAGCATCCTGAGAAGATGGAGCAAGTCTCGAAACTGCTGGAAAAGACAAAAGAAGAACGAGAACTCGCAACTTCACTGACTGAAGTGTTGCACGCTCCGCCGATCCTCTCGACAACGAAGGCTTTCACCATTCCAACCCCGACCAGTGAAGAAGCGGTCGGCTCAGAAAGGTTTGAAAACGCCGATGTACAAGCAAACCTGATAGTCAGACAAAAGGAACTGAAGATCGGCGAACCCCTCAGCCTAGAAATAGAACTTGTCAACGCTGGAAAAGGCCCTGCTCTTCTGATCAAGATCAATGAAGCCATCCCTGAAGGTTTCGAACTGATCGAAAAACCGGAAAATTGCCGAGTAGAAGACAGCTTCATCAACATGAAGGGAAAACGGCTTGATCCCTTGAAGACTGAAGAGCTGAAACTGATTCTCAAACCGAAGGTTCAGGGCACGTTCACTCTGAAACCCACGATTTTGTATCTCGATGAGAACGGCAAATACAAGTCTCATGAACCAGAACCGATAAACATAACAGTCAAAGAACTCGGAATCAAGGGCTGGCTCAAAGGAGAAAGATGACCAAGCAAGGATGTTTTGCCAAATCCTTTGTGCGTGCATGAATAGCGCGCGCGAACACTTCTTGAGAAAGCCCAGAGCTATTGTCGAGAAAAAGGTTATTCAAGAATTCTGCTCATAGTATCTGTGAATAATGCGAATGCCATAGGACTATACAACAAGATGAGTTTCAGAGTAGAACAGATGTACATGGGAAAAGTACTAAGCTGAAAGCACATCAATGAACAGCATAACTCTGCTGACATTTTTCTATGTGTCAAAGTTGCTGTCTGTTAGACTTGAGCTTCTTTTCTATCTGATATTCTTTTCATGATGCAGTCTTTAATACTAATTCACCTAATCTTATCTTTTGGGTGTCAATGGTGGTTGACATACAGACTGTTTCTGGCGCGCGTGATGAAGGGGGCAGGCGGATTGGACCTTAGAGGAAAAACGCTTATAGTAACAGGAGCTTCAAGGGGAATAGGCCGAGCTCTAGCTTCAGAACTGGCTCAAAATGGTGTCAACCTTGTCTTGAACGCCCGAAGCGAAGCACCCCTCGAGGAAGTGGCTATTGCTGCCCGAGGGAAAGGTGTGAACGCATTGACAGTAGTGGGCGATGCCGCGTTAGCCCGCAACGCCCGGGAGATGGTGAAAGCCGCGGTTGGCATTGGCGAATTCATTGGTTTCATTCACAACGCGGGAACCGCTCATCCAGGTCCATTCTTGTACGAACTACCTGAAGCCACGTTCGAGGATGTCTGGCGATCCAACGTGTTAGCTGGTTACCAGATAGTGCGCTTCTCCTATCCAGAGCTGCGCCAAAGGAAGAGTAGCCTAGCGGTCTTCTTTGGGTCGGGAGCCGCAGAGATGAACGTAGAAGGCATCGGAGCCTACTGCCTGTCCAAGGCAGCGGAAGAACATTTGGCGAGACAACTCGCCGCCGAGGTCCCAGAAATCACTTGTTTCGTGTATCGACCTGGGGCTGTCGAGACTGAGATGCAGAAGAGTGGTCGGGAAGCAAAAGGCAGCGGGGCTAAGGTGTTACACCGAGTCTTCGGAGAGTTGAAGGAGCGAGGAACCCTCCTAACTCCCGAAACAGCTGCGCGAGCATTAGTGCAGATAATCCAGAGAGACCCGCGCCACTTTCACGGCAAGACAGCTACCTATAAGGACGGATTGTGAAAGTAGCGCGAGCTCAAATCTAGTGGCGATATTTCCCGCAGCGCGCTACAGAATCAATTGACTATGACATAACTTTTATGTGTTCATTGTGAACTAGTGAAGCGCGCGCTAAGGGTGGGGCAAGCGAATCATGAAAAGCCTTTTCAGAGACTTGCTGATAACTTGTTAGTGGTTTGCCGGTATGTCAGATATGTCAAGTCTAGAGGCAATTCTGAGTAGTGCTGAAGGAAAGGAGAAAGAGTACGATTGGTTGGGGGCAGCTGAGTCTTACAAGAACGCCTTGGGCTTGGTGCCCGAGCAAGATTCTTTGAGGATGAGTGAGGTTCACGAGCGGTTGGGCTATGCTCTTCACCGTTTTGCGTTTCAGGCTGAAAGCAATGACGAGTTCAGGCAAAGATTGCATCAGTCTATTCTGAGCTATGAGAAGAGTAAGGAACTTTATGGAAGGTTAAATGAGTCCGTGAAGATGCCGAGGATGTTGCGTTGCGACGGCTTAATCACATATCTGAACCATTGGCTCGCAGTCGAAGCAGGTGAAAAGAAGAGGCTGCTTGATGAATGTTGGAGATTGACAAAGGATGCTTTGAAAGCCTTTGAGGAGGTGGAGGATGCTTTGGAATATGGGAAAACGTACAACCAACTCGCCTCAAGCGCTTTTTTAGCCTATGTCCTTGAATGGAATTTTCAAGTCGGTGAGAAGATAATTAGAGAGGCGATGGAGCTCGGAGAGCGAGCAGTCACTTTGCTGTCCAGCGTCGGTGACCCTTACGAACTTGCAAGAGCATACGTAAAAGCAGCCTTTTACCTAACTACGTTCAGCCTTTATTTCGTTCCTGACTTGGATGAGAGGGAAAGACTTCGCCAAAAGGGTCAAGGTTATCTGCAGAAAGCCATCGAGCTTTCGGAAGAAACAGCGTTGCTTGCGCTGGCGGGCACACCTGGCGTCACTGGCGATGAAACAGGCTTGAGCATTGATGACATGCTCGTGCACTTTGAGAAAGCATTAGGCTACGCAAAGAAAACCAAAGACAAATATCTGATCGGAACCGCACTCGACTGGCTAACATATGCTGCTGGGTGGAAATCCATGCTAATCGAAGACCCGGACAAAAGGTTGGAGGCTGGGCAAAGAGCTCTGCAGTACGCTGAAGACGCCAAACATCAGTTCTCGTCAATCTCATTCGTGAGCCCACGTGGTGACGTATTGTGGACGGAAGCACCTCACGCCCAGCTCTACATGCAAAAGGCTCTCTTTGAGACTGATTCGAGGAAAAAACGCGATTTGCTGGAAAAGGCAGTGATAGATGGTGCCCCCACGATAAGATTGGCCGAGAGCACAGGCTACCCTGGAATCACAGCGCATGCGTATCAAATATTGAGCGTGGCGCTGGGGCGTTTGGCAGAAATTGAACCGAGCCTTGAAGAGAAAAAGAGCCTCTTGGAAAAAGCTATGGAACACGGGACGAAGACTGAAAAAATCGTGGAGCAACAGTATCCCTTCCTTTACTGGAACCGAGGCTTTAGACTGTTCTTCTTCGCTAATTTGAAGGCTGAAATGTCGAATTCAGAAAAAGACTCTGGGAAAAAAAGGAACATGCTTGAAGAAGCTATCTCAGACAAAGAGCGTGCCCTGCAGCTGTGCATCAAGGAGAGTTTGCAGTTTGAAAGGAGAGGTGACCTATCACTTTCCACTACTCTTGCGTTTTTCCAGTATTCTTATGGAGAGTTGCTTAACCGTCTTTACGGGTTAACCAACAGCAACGGGTATCAGAGAAAGGCAATAAAGACCTTCGAGGAGGCCGCCGAATCATATCAAAAAGCAAATCTGTTAAGCCGTGTGGCTGAGTGCTGCTGGAAAACTGCGAGAGGCTATGGCGCTCTCGGCGAACATCTAAACGCTGCTAAAAACTTCAACTTGGCCTCAAACAACTACACGAGTGCCGCCGAAAAGATTCCTCAACTCAAATCCTTCTACCAAGACCACGCCCTTTACATGCAGGCTTGGAGCGAAATCGAGAAGGCAAGACATCATCATGACAGACAAGAGTATGGTTCAGCAAAGGAACATTTTGAAAAGGCTGCTGAACTACACAAGTCGTTGAAACGGTGGGGCTATCTAGAGCCCAACTATTCTGCTTGGGCTCAAGTCGAAAACGGAGAAGAACTGAGCAGGAAAGAGCAGAGCGAGGAAGCAATCGAAGCATTTAAACAAGCTGCAACGCTATTCAGCGAGAGCAAGAAATCGCTACAAACACAGCTCAGCAAGATTGAAGACGAGGATGAAAGGCAGATGGCGACCAGTATGATCAAAGCCTCAGATTTGAGACAGGAATACTGCGACGCTAGAATTGCCCTTGAAGAAGCGAAAATTCTCGACAAGAAAGGTGAGCACTTCGCTAGCTCTGGGAAATATGGCTTCGCAGCCGAGACTTTTGAGAAAATAGGTCAGAATTTGGAGTCAGAACAGGAGCGAAAGGAATTCAAATTCATCATTAATCTTTCCCGAGCTTGGCAGAAAATGATGTTGGCCGACGCCAAAGCTTCACCAGAGTTGTACTTGGAGGCATCTGCACTCTTTGAACAGGCGAGCAAAGAGAGTAACAACGAAATGACAGGTCTCCTTGCGTTGGGGCACAGTCGTTTCTGCAGAGCTCTTGAGGCGGGAACGAAATTTGCGGACACAGGAGACGCGGTGTTGCACAAGGTTGCTATACAGCACTTAGAAAGTGCCGCCAAATACTATGTGAAAGCTGGCTTCCAGAGCGCTTCAGAATACGCTAAAGCGACAGGACTGCTCTTTGATGCTTATGTGCACATGGATAACGCTAAGAGGGAAGAAGACCCGGAAAAAAAGGCTAAACTCTACACGATTGCTGAAAAAGTTCTGCAAACATCCGCTGGTTTCTACATGAAGGCAGAGCACCCAGAGAAAAGGGAACAAGTGATGAGACTGCTCGACAAGGTAAGGGAGGAAAGAGAATTGGCTGTATCAATTGCTGAGGTCTTGCACGCCCCAACTGTCATTTCAACAACGACATCTTTTGTTGCCCCGACTCCAACCAGCGAAGAAGCCGTCGGCTCAGAAAGATTTGAGCATGCAGACGTACAGGCAAACCTGATAATCCGTCAAAAGGATTTGAAAGTTGGCGAAAGCCTTGACATAGAGTTGGAACTCGTGAACGCTGGAAAGGGGCCTGCGCTTCTGACTAAAGTCACTGACATTATCCCCAATGGTTTCGAGCTGACAGAAAAACCCGAAGCCTACCGAGTAGAAGATAGCTACCTCAACATGAAAGGAAAACGACTTGACCCGCTCAAAACAGAAGAAGTGAAACTCGTTCTTAAGCCCACATTACAAGGCATGTTTTCATTCAAACCGACAGTACTGTACCTAGACGAGAGGGGGAAGTACAAGTCACACGAACCGGAACCCGTGACGATAGTGGTCAAAGAGCTCGGAATCAAGGGATGGCTCAAAGGAGAAAGATGACCTAACAACGCAGTTTTGTCCAATCCTTTATGCGCGCATAAACACTTGACAACGCCCGCAAGTTTAGCAGTCATAAGAAGCGGTGCGCGAAGGAGGACCAAGCATTGAGGCTAGCTAGGGAAAGGACAGTTCAACGTGGGACACCCGCCTGAATATTCCGGTTCGAGGGACACGAACTTGCCCTTGTCAGTTTTTATCTCTCCAATGTACAACACTTGCTCAGGTTTGCTGCCGTACCTGAACACGGTGACGCCTTTGCATTTCAGCTTCCAGGCCAGCTCATAGATTTTCCTAACATCTTCAACCTTGGCTTCCGAAGGCAAGTTAACGGTCTTTGAAACAGCGTTGTCAGTGTACTTCTGGAAAACAGCCTGCATTCGCACGTGCCATTCGGGCGCGATGTCTAAAGCCGTAGCGAAGAGCCTCATCACTTCCTCAGGAACCCCTTCAATCTTCTGCACAGAACCCGTGTGGGCTATCTCTTCAAGCAGTTTTGCGCTGTAGAACCCGCGCTCCTTAGACATCACCTCAAACAACGGATTCGTTTCAAACAGCCTCGTCCCGCTTAGAACGTTCCTTATGAAGGATATCGCGAAGATAGGCTCTATGCCCGAAGAACAGCCGGCAATTATGCTTATGGTTCCTGTGGGTGCAACGGTTGTGACCGTGGAGTTTCTGAGTGCAGAATGCCTGTCTTTCCAGATGCTGCCTTCAAAGTTAGGGAAAGAACCCCGTTCCTGACCCAACTCCTCAGACCGCTTGTGCCCCTCCTCCTCGATGAACTTCATTATCTCATCGCCCTGCCTCAAAGCCTGCTCAGAATCGTACGGAATTCCAAGCTTGACAAGCATGTCCGCGAAACCCATCACGCCCAAACCTATCTTCCTATTAGCCAACGTAATCTCCTCGATCTCCTTCAAGGGATACCTGTTCGCGTCAATCACATTGTCAAGAAAATGCACCGCGTTCCTAACAGTCTCCCCGAGCTTCCTCCAATCTATCTTCCCGTCCACGACCATCTGGGACAAGTTGATAGAACCCAAGTTGCAAGACTCGTAAGGAAGCAACGGCTGCTCCCCGCAAGGATTCGTGGACTCTATTCTTCCCACTTGTGGAGTGGGATTGTGTCTGTTGATTTCGTCGATGAATATGACGCCTGGGTCGCCGCTCATCCAGGCTGACTTTGCCATCAAATCCCAAACCTCTTTCGCGTTGAGCTTCTTGGTCTTCTCCTTGTTCCGCGGGTTCACAAGCCAGTACTCGCCGTTTTCCTCAACGGCCTTCATAAAGTCATCAGTCACCGCGACTGAAATGTTGAAGTTTGAGAGAAACCCAGGCTGCTGTTTGGAGGTTATGAACTCGACAACGTCCGGGTGGTCGACTCTCAAGACTGCCATCATCGCTCCCCTGCGTTTTCCGCCAGCCTTTATGATTTCTGTGCCAGTGTCAAAAATCCTCATGAAACTGACTGGTCCAGACGCTACTCCCTTGGTTGACTTGACTATGTCGCCTTTAGGCCTCAGCCTCGAAAAATCGAAGCCGACGCCTCCACCACTCTGCTCTATCAAGGCCATATTCTTTGCTGAAGTGAAGATGCCACCGAGCGAGTCCTCAACCGGCAGGACAAAACACGCTGACAGCTGACCAAGCCGCGTGCCAGCGTTGAACAGAGTCGGTGTGTTAGGGATGAACTCAAGCCTTGACATCATCCCGTAGAACACTTTTTCAATTTCGTTCGGGTTCGCACCGTAGTTACTGTCTGCAGCTGCTACTGCCCGAGCTACTCTCTTGAACAGTTCAGCCGGGGACTCTACGATTCTTTCATCTTCATCCCTCAGAAGGTATCTCTGCCTTAAGACTTCAAGCGCGTTTACAGTTAGCTTGGGCTCCTCAAATTCCAGCTTTTGTCTTAACTTCCTGATTTCCTGCTTTTTCTCCCTGTAGGCCTGATAGCTTTCAGCAACTTTTCCGCACCCTTTCTCCTTCAAAACCCTTACAACAGCGTCCTGTGCATCCTCGACAGAGGGAACCTTTCCCTCGAACTTCTGCTCTAGAAGCTTGACAACCTCAATCGTAATGCTTTCAGCTTTCTCCCCATCGTGAAGTTCCACAGCGATGAAAGCCTTGTATACTGCATCTCTGATTCTCCGTGGCTCAAAATCAACGACTCTCCCGTCCCTTTTTGTAATCTTCAAAATGGGCATGCTTTATCAACTCAAACTTGCTGCCGTTGGAATATAAGGTTTATAAGAAAAATTTCAGCAAAAAAGAGTTACGTTTTTTCATTCTTTTTTGACAAACTGGTCCTTCGAAACTCCGCAGACTGGACAGACCCAGTCATCGGGCAGAGCCTCAAACGGCGTTCCAGCTTTCATGCCGTGCTCGGGATCTCCCATTGCTGAATCGTAAATGTAACCGCAAACTGAGCATTCCCATTTCTCCACGGTCAAGCCTCACATTTGTGAGAAATCATCAACTCACCGTATTTAAAGCCTACCGTGCAGTGAGCGTTTTCTGGAACGTCTCCTGAGCACATGATGTTTGGAAAGAATGTCATATCGCAGTTTGGAGTTGCTCGATGAGCTCCTTCTTCATCGCATCATCGTCTTGAATCTCTTTTCGAGCCTTACGCCAGTCTGCTGAGCAGCGTCCGTAGCTCGATTGTTCGCCAACATAGCAGTGGATGACCTTGTCAACTTTGTCTTTGTTTTTGTCGGTTACCTTTACTCCGGCTTCTTTCAACATCCCGTCAAACCATTTCCAACAAGTCATTCCTAGCACCGAATACGCTTTTTCCTGTTTGGCTTATAAAGATTGTCAAATCTTCAAATCTGGCATTGTCAAGAAGAATGGAAAGAAAAAAGGAAAATCTTCTGAACGTTTGCGTCACTTTTTCTTTGTCTGTCCGTATCGCTCGGCACATTTTGCGCAGCAGAAAACGTATTCTTTGCCCTCAATCACCGTGCGGTGAGAGGCGAGTTTGCATGCTTCCTGCGGCATTTCTGCTTTGCAGAATTCACAACGGACAAACTGTGGCTTCATTTTTTGACATCTCCCCCTTTTCCATGCTTCTTATAATAATCTTCAATTGCGGCGTGCAACGCGTCTGCGGCAAGGTTGGAGCAGTGCATCTTGATGGCAGGAAGTCCGCCCAGCTCATCTGCAACGTTTGCCCGCGTGATTTTCAAGCCTTCTTCCAACGTTTTTCCCTTGGCCAGTTCGGTAATCATGCTGCTCGTCGCGATTGCTGAGCCACAGCCAAACGTTTTGAACTTGATGTCGACCAAACGGTTGTCTTTGACTTTAATGTAAATTGTCATCAAGTCACCACACACGGGGTTTCCCACCGTGCCGACGCCGTCAGCATCCGGGATTTCGCCGACGTTGCGAGGGTTTTTGAAGTGTTCCATGACCTTTTCGGTGTACATTATGTTTTCAACTCCTTTGGTGTCAGAGGTGACATACCTCTTAGTCTCTTAACGATGTCTGGCATTAAGCTTGCTGCGTAGTCAACATCTTCTTCCGTGTTGTTCCTGCCCAGAGTAAACATCAGGGAGCCATGAGCCTCCTCGTGCTTCAGTCCGATTGCCAAGAGCACGTGTGACGGTTCTAGGGTCTTGGCCGTGCAGGCGGAACCAGATGATGCGTACACGCCCATCATGTCTAGGCTGAGCAGCATAGACTCTCCTTCTATGAAGCTGTATCTTACGGAGACGTTGTCGGGCAGACGTGTGGTCGGATGCCCGTTCAAGAAAGAATACGGAATCGGCTTCAGCAAACCGTCGATGAACATGTCTCTCAGTCTGGTGAGCCGCGCACTCTCAGTCTGCATTTCCTTCTTGGCTATTTCCGCAGCCTCTCCAAACCCTACGATGGCCGCCACGTTCTCTGTCCCTGATCTGAGACCTCTTTCCTGGCCGCCACCGTGCAACAGAGGTTCGAAGCGCACCCCTTCTTTTATGTAGAGCGCGCCTAGGCCCCTTGGGCCGTACATGTCGTTCGAAGAGATTGTTAGCAGGTCTATGCCTTCATTCTTGACGTCCACTGGGATCTGGCCACAAGCGGCCGTGGCATCAACGTGTAGATAAGCGTTCTTGGCGTGCACTATTTTGCTGATTTCTTTTATGGGTTCGATTGTTCCTATTTCCCCGTTTGCGTACACTATGGACACGAGGACCGTTTTGTCGGTTAATTCTTTCTGCAAGCTCTCAAGGTTCAAGAAGCCATACTTGTCAACTGGAACAAAAACGACTTCAAACCCTTTTGTAGTCAAGAACTTGCATGGGTTAACGACGGACATGTGCTCCACACTGGAGGTAAGGACACGATTCCCTCGATCCTTGTTGCGGTTGACCACGCCTTTGATGGCCAAGTTGTTGCTCTCTGTTGCTCCTGAAGTGAAGATTATCGATTCTTTTTTCTCAGCGTTAATTAATCCTGCAACCTTTGCTCTTGCTTCTTCGACTGCACGCTTTGCTTCTTGGCCAAACACGTGTAGTGATGATGGGTTTCCATAGGACGATTTCATGTAAGGCAGCATGGCTTCTATCACGCGAGATTCCACGGGTCTGCCCGCCGCATGATCCATATAGATTCGCTTTGTTGCGGACAAGGCCTGCTCACTTAGAAACAGAGAACACCGTCAGCATTAAGGGCCAAATCATTAAGGGTTGCCGCGCCCACAATCTGCGCCTCTTTCGTGAAGTCGCCCCGCGGAATGCCCATTAACCCACAGCTCTGCTCGCATACGACAAGCTTGACTCCAGCTTTCACTGCCTGATCCATTACCTCTTTAAGCGACGGAAAACTGCCAACCTTGATTTTCTCAGCTTCCCCTTTCTTGACAAGCGTGATACCCTTGATTACAAAGTAGACGGTGGCGTCAACGTTCATCATCGCAGCTGTGGTAGCCAGAATGAACGGTGCATAGGCTCTTTCAGGGGTGTCAACGCCGCTAGTTTGCACGTACAGCATCTTCTTAGCACTCATTTCATTTCACTTCCTGATAATCCTCATCTAACCTTCCTTACTAATATACGAACCGCATTACCCTCCTTGCTAACGCTCACCAATTCTTGCTCCAGGTTCTTCACGAGGCTACGTATATCGGATTCCGCCGCAGGATCGTCCGCCAGAACCTCCAAAGTCTCGCCAACCTTCAGCTCATCCAGCTCTAATCTTGTCTTGAAAACGGGTTCAGGACAGTACAAGCCCAGGCAGTCCAACGTTCTGTCAGGCTTAACCTTCATGATATATCCTCTCATCAACAGTCCAAAAAGGGGAATAAATAAGTTACTGAGTCTGTAACGCCGTACAATTCGTCTATGTTATCTTGATGGCTTGCGCGGGGCACTGAGTCTCGCAGGCAAGGCATTTTATGCAGTCTTGCTCTCTGGCAGGATCAGACTTCTTCTCCGAGTTCGGGTGGCCAGGAGAATCTCCCCATTCAAACAGCGTCACGGGGCAAAATGCCCAGCTTCTTAGGTGGTTCAACAGGTCCCCAGACATTGTGCCCATTGTGTTGACCTTCAACCTTTCGTTTCTTCTGAAAATCGGGATCTATCGGCAAACTGATTCACCCAAGCTAGAGTAAAAACCTGGAAATATTAACTCTTCTGTCTCTCCAAGATGCTTCAACCTTAGCGCGTGGGCCTCTTCCTCTTTCTTCTGCGTTGCAGCTTAGGAACGTTGTCAACCTGTTCTGTTGGGAAATACCAGGGCATCGTGACGTAAGAGCTTGGTGGAATATGCCTGCCGTGTTTTCTGGCTCTTTCTTGGAGTTTGACCGTGCGCTTTTTGATGATGCGTTCCCATTCTTTTTTCTTTGAATTTGGGATCAACTCGTTCAGTTTGTCCGCAAGCTTCTCTGCGTCTTTGAGTTCAAGCGGAATGAGGATGTCGCGACGATGTAGAAGGCTTATCTTGACTTTTCCTGTTTCATTCACACGAACCTTCTCTATGTCGGTGAGGCGTATGTGCAAAGGAACAAACACGCTGAGAATGCCGCCGATGGTTTCTTTGAGAATCGGCTTGTTTTCAAGCGCTTCCTCAATGTCGTTCTTCAAGCTCCCCTTCAAGTCTATCTTGAGCTGATTCTCATCAAGCCTTACTGTGAAATGCTGCGTTTCAAATTCCAGAATTGCAGTTGCTTCAGGCATACCCACATCCTCTGGGAGCACGCGTTCATCAATCAATCTGCATTGGAAGTCTCATATTTGACTTGTGCCACGTGGTCATTCAATCTCGACTCCGAGCGTGGGAAAGATTTTCTGCAGTGTTTATGATTGACGGCTAACGTAAGCTGACCCTGCGAGATCGAAGAATATCTGGCGGCCATTCTTGGGATGACGAATTCGTGACGAAAGGCAAAGTCTTATCTAAACATGGGTTCATGTTGAGAAAGGAGTTTGCGATCATGAGGGAAGGCTCAGGAAGGAAATCTAACGTACTCGGTGTCCGCTTCTGGTACACTGGCATCCGCGTGAAAGACCTCGAGGAATCGATCAGGTTCTACAGGGAAGCGCTCGGATTCCACATCGTGTTGAAAGGCAGGATGGTCGCTCACGAAGGGACATACGTCCACATGAGGACTCCAACCGGCAAGCAGATTCTTGAACTGAACTATTATCCGAAGACGAGCAAGTTCTACGAAGACTATGTGAACGGCTCGGAGCTAGACCACATCGGGTTGTACGTGAGCAACGTTAGAGAACAATACAAAAGGTTAATCGAACTTGGATGCCAACCCGCAGTAGAGCCATTCAACCAAGGTTCTTGGGTTCTAGCCTTCGTCAAGGATCCCAACGGCATCTGGCTGGAACTCATCGGCAGAGAACACAAGAAAAAGGCGTAGAACGCCCGAAGACTCTTCAGGTCTATTCGTATACACTTGACTACAGACCTGACATGTCCAACAGCTCGGTTAGCGCGCGCAGAAAAAATCATTTAACAACTGAAATCTTTCAAAACGTAGTTGTCTAAGGAGTGGTCAGTTGGCGTGGGGGCGTAGGATTTGATGCTATGGGGCCATTGCTCATGCTGCGTGTCAGAAACTGCTATGATGTCCTGCAATATGCCAGTTACGCGTTTGATTCTTGTCTTCAGGTCGAAGGGCAACTGTTATTATCGCACGTTGATGAATACGTACTACTGGTAAGAATGCCCGTAAACACAGAGCATCTTAAGCAAAGAATCAGTGAAATTCTTGAGGCGAAATCAGAACTGGTAAGACTCACCTCAAAGCCCTTCTCAAAGCTGAGTCTGGAAGAGAAATACGCGGTTAGGTACCAGATCATAGTGCTGGCTGAGGGTTTGGGAAGCATATGTGTACAAGTGGCAACTGAAGACTTCAAGCTTGAACCCAAGTCTTATTCCGAGTGCTTCAAGCTTCTAGAAGAGAGGCGAGTGCATGAGTGCGCCAAGGATCTTACAGTAATAACAAGACTGAGAAACCTGCTGACTCACCATTACTGGACCATAGATGACAAGCAGGTGTACGAGTCTATCAGGGATGACTTCAAGAGTGTTGATGAATTCACCAAGAATGTGAAGCAACGATATGCGATTGTCCTATGACACAATACGATTCTACAAGCTCGATTCTGAGAGAAGGAAGAGTATCATCAGAAGACTAAAGGAAGATCTTGCCAGAGAAGAAAAGATCAAGCTCGGATTAGTCTTTGGCAGTTTGACAACAAGGCATTCTGTAAGAGACGTAGACGTCTGCATCTACTCTGTTCCTATCATGGACTTCAAGGAACTCTTGGACATCAATGCACGTGTAGAACTCGACATAGGCATCCCAGTTGACATTTCAGAACTCTCGAACCTTCCCCCTTCGCTCAGAATAGACATCCTCAGGCACGGTATTCTAGCGAAGGGTTCGAGAAGTTTCTCCTATCAACTTCTAGACCAAGCCTACGCGGAACTCATGGCGATTAAAACAATCATCAGTTAAACGCGCGTGCAGGCCGAGTTCGTCTGTAGTGGACGGGTGGGACTTGCACTCCGCGAGGCCAAATCCTACAATTATCGTATCAAGTCTCAAAACAGGCTTACGCGTTCATCTTTCTCCTTTGAGCCAGCCTTTGATTCCCAGTTCCTTAACGGTCACTGTTACCGGTTCGGCTTCGTGTGACTTGTACTTGCCGTTCTCGTCGAGATACAGTATCGTCGGTTTCAGCGGAAAAACGCCTTGAACCTTCGGCCTGAGGATGAGTCTGATCTCCTCCGTCTTTAGAGGGTCGAGACGTTTTCCCTTCATGTTGATGAAGCTGTCCTCCACGCGGTAGATTTCCGGTTTTTCAGCCACTTCAAAGTCTTTCGACACTACGCCCGTCACCTTGATAAGCAAGGCAGGACCTTTTCCGGCATTCACGAGTTCTATTTCCATGTCGAGGTTTTCACCGACCCTCAGCTCTTTCTGGTGCACTATCAGGTTTGCTTGTATGTCTGCGTGCTCGAACCTTTCTGACCCAACGGCCTCTTCGCGGGTTGGTGTTGGCGTAGTGAAGGAACTTGTAGCAGAAACGATGGTCGGAGCATGCAAAACCTCAGTGATGGACAATGCGAGTTCCCGTTCCTTTCTTGTCTTTTCCAGCAATCCCAGCACCTGCTCTCTCTTCTCAGGATGCTCCGCTTTCATGAAAGAGCCAGCCGATGTCTGCAAAACCTTCTCAGCCGCTGCATAAAGCCTAGCCTTCTTCTCAGGATCATCTTCTCTTGCTGCGTTATCCATTTGCAGGTAAGCATCAAGAAGCAGCTTCGTGGCCTCACAGTATTCCGAGGCCTTCGGGAAGCCCGCCCTTATGTAGTAGTTAGAAGCGCTTTCCAAGCATTTTATTGCCTCAGAGTGCATCTCCCTGTTCCTAGAATCAACGAATTCCGTTCCCGCTTCCAGTGCTTTACAGAAACGGCTGTGGCCCAAGACTAACATCTTCGTTTTCTCATTCGGGCTAGACTCCTTGGTTTCCTCGAAAATTCTGGAAGCCTCCGCGTACGATTCAGGTGAGGCCCCTGCCTCAGCGTAGGTCATTTTTTGCCATGCTCTGGAAAGCCCGATAATGAGTTTGAACTCCCTGCGTTCTTGTTCCGTGTCCAGTGTTTGGCTTATTTTCTCAAAGCTTTCAGCTGCTGACCCGTATTCCTCGGAGCTGGAGTAGTGATCGCCTTTCTTGTCGAGGATCCTTGCCTCTTCGACCGCAACTCTGGCCATGCAATACTTCTCTCTAGTGTCAGTTGCCTTGATCATGCCACTGGCCATTAGCTTCTCCTCTGGGTTTTCAATGTTGGCTAGCTGTGTCTGAAGTAGTTCTCTGCTTTCGTTGAAGAGCCTAGCCGCCTGTTGGAATAGTGTGATTGCTTCTTCACTCTCCTCGTTTCTGCTCAGTTCTTCTCCGTTTTCAACCTGCGCCCATGCGAAGTAGTTAGGTGCAAGATAACTCCAGTGCTTAAGCGACCTGTGTATGTTGGCGGCTTTTTCGAAGTGATCTTTTGCTGAGCCGTATTCCTGTTTTCCATGATGGTTTCTTGCTTTTTCAATCTCGCTCCAAGCCTGCATGTAAAGCCGGTAATCTTGGAAGAGATCCTTGAACTGAGGAATCTTCTCCGCAACAAGTTCATAGTTTTTTGAGGCAAGCTCAAAGTGTTCTGCGGCCTTAGCGTGCTCACCACGTTGGTCGAGGAGTTTTGCAGCTTTCCAGTAGGCCTCAGCTACCCGGCTTGGCATTCCCGCCTTTATATAGACGTGGGCCGCACCCTCATGCACTTCTACCGCCTTTCGAGTGACTCTTTCGTCTTTTGAAAGTGAATACAGTTGGCCAAGGATGCGGCCGAACCAGTCATAGTACCATCCTAAAACTGCATAGTTCCTTGGCAAACGAGCAACATCTTTTTGCAGCCATGCCGTGCATATTCCAATACACTTTTCCATGCGTTGAACGGCTTCTTCAAGAAGATGCCTTTTCCGACCCACGTTCTCTTCGATTTCAGCCAAATCAGCGTATATCAGAGCCAAATAGTTCTGGTAAACGCCGCAATCCCACTCACCAGGACGAATCAGCTGATCAGATATCCTGATTGTTATCTCTCTGAGATGTAGCGCTTCTTCAAGCAGTCTCTTTTTTTCGTTGATGTCCCCCTCGATTTCGGAGAGAAACAACTCAGCCTTGCTGAGCGAATGAGAAATACCTACGATGGATCCTGCAGAACCGGAAAGTCTGGCGTATTCGGAACCTTTGAGGCCCACTTTGACTGCTTGTTCCAGAAAAGCATGCTTTTTTTCGTGCCCAGTTTCAAGTTCTGCAAGCCTGATACAGTTTTCAACGAGCGATTGGTGCGAATTGGCAACCCTGTCGTAACGATGAATCGTCAGGTCTAACGGGATACACTGCTCGTCGAATCGTATTGCCAGCTTATACTTTTCTTTCAGTCTGTCCGGATCCTCTTCTGTGGTCGCTTCCCAGCTTATCATGGTAGACTTTACGGCATACGCCGTTTCTGCCAAGAAGCGGTCCTTTGACTTCTTGCTTTGCTGAATGACCTCTTCAACGTACTTTGATACCCCCTGCCAATCTCCCGTAACCAAAAAACTGTTTCCGCCAAGTGTCATATAAACGAAGAAAAGAAGATACGCGTCTCCTGTTTTCTCCACAAGTTTTGAGGCTTTTCCCAGATAACTCGAAATCAGCGAGACAAATTCTGTTCTTCTTTCTTCAAATAAATCTAACCAAAAGACCATGAAATATGACACTAAAGCGTAGGTCCATGCCAGCTCGCTCGGGCTCAAATCATTCGAGAACTTGGTGATAATGTTCTGCCCATAACCTATCACTTCTTCAGCGATGCGTTTGCGCTCATGCCAGTCTCCCTCCAAAACATCCTTGTCCATGAGACAGAACGACAGCCCGTGAAAGGCTTTCCAGTAGCCCAAGTAATCTCCTGTGCCCTCAGAAACCTCAAGAACCTCTTTCAGCAACTTTGAACATTCATCTAACAACTTCTTTTTCTGTGTGGAATCTTCTTCGGACCAAGAATCAGAGTAACTAGCCATAGCCCTGCAATACAAGCCTCTCGCCGAGCTAGTCTTTTCCAATAGTTCCGCAGCCCGTTGGTAAGACTGAGCCGATAGCTGCATACGCTTTTCAAACTCTTCTGCCGTCTCTGCCTGAAAAGCAGCTCTGAAGAAAATGTGACCAATCCTCTCGTGCAGCTCGCCCCTCTTCAAGTAGTCCAGCTCTGAAAACAATTCTGAAGCCTTACCGTAGGAGTCAGCAGCTCCTAACCAATCATAATCCTCTTCCTGTTTCGCTGCACGACTGAGAATTGATTCTGCATCCGACGACTCCGACATACAAGCATACCACTAGGAAATATCACCAAGTCTCTGAAAAGGTTTTTCATGACTCGCTTTCTTCACCATTGCGCGAGGATTTTTGGTTATGTAAATGTTGCCATAGTTTTGCGCGGCTAGAAAGACACGACTTTTTGACTTTCGATTATCCACTTGGAAAGCCCCGTTATCGTGCCCATTTCCGTTCCTTTGACCAGGTCCTGCTCCCTCAACCCTCTCAGGTTCATACTCGTGTGACAAACATTGATGCACACGCCCGCCTTGACAAGGTCCTCCAGCATTCTTTCAATGTTGTAGAAACCCTTCGCCGGCTTCTATCCCTTCTTGGCTGCGTCACAGCGTCTCCAATCAGGAAAATGTTCACTCTTATGCCCTGACCGGAGCTTGACAACGCCTCAGCCAACCTGGCGTGCGCCAGTTTAAAAAATCTGAAGGAAAATGAACTTATGCGAACGATTGGGCGCATAACAAGGCCTCATCCCCGAACCCAAAAAAACTTTCAAAAAAAGCAGCAACTCAAGCGTGCTCTACAATTCTTTCAAGACTCGCTCATTGTTCCTCTGTTTTTCCAGCGTTGATAGTGGATGTTCTGGAATAGCCATGAAGATTTCGGGATCTCCTTGTTTGGTTCTTGGATCGGTTGGGATTGTAACGGTGAATGTGGAGCCTTTTCCTACGGAGCTTTCCGCCGAGATTGTGCCTCCATGCGCTTCTACTATGCGCTTGCAGATTGTCAGCCCGAGGCCCATTCCCTTAGCCTTGGTTGTGAAAAGGGGTGACCAAAGTTTTGTCATGACCTCGCTGGGCATTCCGACTCCCGTGTCAGAGAAACTGATCGCAACACCTTCTTTCACTTTTGTGCTCTCCACTTTGAGCATTCCGCCGTTGGGCATCGCGTCAAACGCGTTTTCTACTAGTTTGGCGAAGGCGACTTTCATTTTTTCTTGATCACATTTGATCCTTTGTGTTTCTCGAGTCTTGTCCAATATTCTAACGTTGTTTGGAACCTTCACATGGGACAAGACTTCACTCAGGATATATCTTGGTTCGGTTTCGGATATGTCAAGCTTCATCTCCTCTGCGTATTTCAAGAGGTCAGTTATGATTTTATCCGAGTGAGCGATTGCCCCCTCAATGGTTGAGACCATTTCCTTTGCTCGGGTATCCATTTTTGCTTCCAACTTTGTTTTCAAGTAGTATGTGGCCCCAGCGATTCCTGTCAGGGGATTTCGCAAATCGTGTCCAACCATCGCTGCCAACTGACCGATGGCTGCAAGATGCTCTGCTTTTCGCAATCTTGCAGTTTTATCCTCGATATCAGTCAACATTTCGTTTATCGACTTCCCTAGGCCTGATAATTCGTCATTTCCATCGGTTGGCACACGTGTTTTGAGATCTCTGTTTCTTCCTATGCTCCGCACGGCCCTAGTAAGCTTGACTACTCGATACAAAACTGTTCTTTCCATAAGTAACATGATGGCTGCTACAAACATCACCGTCAGACCAAGGAGCGACAAGAGGAAGTAGTTGATTGTACTTAGTCCTTGTTTGTAAATGTCTCTGGGCATGTCAATCCTTGACACGAGGATTGGATTTCCATAAACATCCTTTATCAAAGCATATCCAGCAACATCATCTGCGTTCAAGGGTTGGACGAAGACTGTTTCGTTATTCGAAAATGACAAAAGAGCGTTTTGAAAATCTGGAAGCACAGGCGAATCATTGTAACGCTGCAAGGTGATAGACAAGTCCGTCATTCGAGCCAATTGTCCGATTTCATCAGAGTCAAGGTAGCGTGCCATAATCAGTGCTCCATGAACAGGACCTTCACCCTGACTTGTCAAAATGGGCCTCGAGCAAATCAGCAACGGATTCTCTGGCAGAAGAATGATCCCGTTTGTACTACTGTCGGTTGTGAGGTTACGCCAAAGAACGTCATGAGAAGAGAGTTCATTTTCTATGGTCTCTGGAACTGGCACTTCCGTCATGTTATGCAAGTCGTAGGCCCTGCCGCATACAATCTGACCCGAGAGGTTCACAAACAGCAGAATGTTGATCTTCAAAGCAGTGAAAGCTGTATCCCCGAGGTTTGAGTTAATGTAGTTTGCGTTCGGCGCAACAATGAATGCATACGTGTCGTCCCATACTGCCCAATCACCCGATTTGCTGTGCAAGTCAGAGACATCATCGGCTAGGGCGCTTTGAAATCTACCGACGTTTTGGTGAACATTGGTTATTTCTAGTTCTTTAAAGCTATTCAGCAATAGAGATTGAGAAAAGAAGTACACTGTTACCATCATGCTGATGGCTAAGATGCCAATCATGGTCAATGTTCTCTTCCGCATTCCCATTGTCTCGCCTGCTGTCTACTTGATTCATGTACTCTGCACCAGGCGTACTCGAGAGTAAGCCCAATTCACAGGGAGTCTAACTACAGGGACCATAGATAAGTCGTTTATGAACGAACGCTACTTAGTGGCACACTGTGCGAGACAGAAGCAGAATCTGAACAAGAACAAAATCAAGTTTGGGAATAAAACCTCAACCCGAAACGTTCTTGCGATTCAAACACAGCTTTCCACAGAGTATCAATATTCTTCCTGTCTTCACAAGCCCAAAATGCAAGCAAAGCGCCACCTCCGCAAAACCAATACCCGCATAGTGTAACACAGAGTGTAAATCTTGGCACTATACCGTATGCTAACAAAGAAGGAAATCGAACCCATTATGAGGTTAAAGGTAGCGTTGCAGACCCATGATTCAAAGCATGAAAGACAATATCGTAGAGTACGCTAATACTTGACGTTTCATTCAAACCCAGACGTTCCAAAGCGCGCGACGAATGTCAAGGACTCTTAGAAAGATAGAACTTTTTGGCTTACTTCTATCCACTTGGAAAGCCCTGTTATCGTGCCCATCCTTGTTCCTTCGACCAAGTCTTGCTCTGTTAATCCTCTCAGGTTCATACTCGTGTGGCAAACACTGACGCACACGCCTACCCTGACAAGGTCTGCAAGCATTTTTTCTATGTTATAGAAGCCTTTAGCAGGTTTCTGTCCCTTCTTGGCTGCGTTTACAGCATCTCCAATCAGGAAAATGTTCACTTTCATCTTTACACTGGAACAACATAATGCTTCTGCCAATCTCAAAGCATTCCAGATTCTCTCATCTCCATAAGGAGAACTGCTAATAACCATCGTTAAGGTCTCCATGCACTCAGCTTCCCAATCATCCCTAAATCATTCCTAACTCATGCGCAATGCTTAAACATGTTGTCTTCCATCGATGAATCTTAAGATAAACGCTATTCTACTGCATTAAAATAAATGTGGAATAATATAACACCAAAGACTTTCTTGGGTTGGGGTTGTGTGAAAGGGAGGTTTTATCCCAAACCCAAAAAATGACTGAACGAATGCGATAGAGCAGCGCGCGCCAGTCAAGTTAAGTGAAAACAAGCCTCTGCATTCGCCAATACTTAGCCCAATAATGTCATTTAAGTTTTCTGAAACGAAGTTTAGGCCGTTGAAAGAGCTTCAAGAATAGAAAAAGAGGGAGTTTGCGGGAGATGTCGCCACTGGTCTAGGGTTCAACTCCACCCCGGCTTCAGGGCATAAACTTGCCTAGTTTTAGAAGAAAATTCTAGCCCTCTTGCAAAAAACAGAAAAAGAGGGAGAAAGCTAGAAAAGTGCGCGCTAATTACACGTGTCCATTAATCCAAAGGTACACTTCTGTATACATTCCATTTTTCTTCACGTATCTTTCCCATGTCAAGTAGACGGTCTATAGATTCCATGAGTTTGAATGTGTCTTGATTGAAGAAATGCTCTTCTATCAAGTGGTAGTCAACACCTACTTCTTTTGTCTCGTTATCTGTTATGAATCTGAGAATCTGCTTATCTAATTCATTTTTCAAGGTTGCTATTTCAATTCCTTTAGAAGTGAAGAGATTGGGCCATTCCTCGTAGAGTATCTTGAAATTCTCCAGATAGTAGTCGTTGAATGCTTTCATTGCAGAGGTGTTGTCGACCTCAGTACGAGATGATGCTCTTGCCCCCGCCAAGGCAAGTCGCAAAATGGACTGGGGTTTTCCGTACGAGTTTGGGTCAAAAATGCCATGTCTTCGGACCTCTGGTGTAAGGTCATAACTCTTGGCTACTTCAACGATTCTAGAGCTTGCCTCGTTTAGAATTTTCATGGAATCTTGTTCCGTCTTGCCGACCGTTGGATAGAGCATTTGTGTAGTTGTAAGATATTTCGTCACATCGAGTGGTGGATCGGCGTTTATTTTTCGCATTTCTGCACTTGACAATAGTAATGTCGGTTGATCAACCATTCCAATTAGGGGGTCATAAAGTGTTGGAGGCGCGTTTTTATCACTACCTAAGCCTATGGAAATCTCGGAAAACTTATCAGATTTACGGTATTGAAGAAGCTTTTTCATAGACTCATCAAGTGGCTTATCAGCATCAGCTGACTTGAACGCCCACGAATAGGGTGGGAGACTTGTGCGTATCTGCATTTCTGGCACATAGAGCGAGCAAGATTTCCCGCGTCCTAGCGCTGTTGGGATTATATTGCCAAGATTCTGGAGCAATTTCTTGCTGAGTCTCGATTCCGTTCCGTCGTACAAAGAGACATTGAGCCCGCCGACTTGACCCAGGGCGAAAAGAGGCGGGGAGCTCACCATTTCAAACGCTAGTAACTCTCTGAGCGGCGAGTTTATCCCTGCCCATTGTATTAGGAGCAAGTCTTGAAAGTCCTTGAAATCTATCTCAGGTTTTAGGGGCATTTTCATTTTCGCGGGTGATATGCTTTCTACAAATATTTCATAGCGATTCCCAAAACAGCGTCTTCTACCAGACACTTTTACATACGACCAGTTTGCTGGCGCTGGAAGTCCTGAAGGACAGACGCAAAGGACGTAATCTTGAGTTAGGTATGGTGCAGGAATGAGTATGAATTGTCCTCTTCCCAACTTTCGGTCCGCAACGACAGTTCCAAAGATAACAGTTTGAACGGCTCTTTTCGCCTGCGCAAAGTCCCGCAAGAGTTGCATTTCCCATCGATTGAACTCACTGCCAAATTCTCGTTCCCAAAAACGAGGCTTGATAGGCTTGAATTTTTGAGGACTTGGGGTGAAAGTCATGAATTGAACGCTCAATGTAATAATATTGCCCACAGAGATTTAAGAACTGCAGTCAAAAAAATTTGGCCCGAGCGCGCTATCCGTACTGTGGAAGGGTTGGGAGTAAGCCCAGGTTTTTTGATGAGCCTGAATGCCGAAACTGTGTTTTAAGGGGCGGTAGCTACTGTTGGAACCAATGCCCATACAATGTTTGGCGGAGAGAACCATTCTAAATCATAGTGCGCGCTCACAGAAAAAAAGGGAATGTGCAGGAGGCCTCTGTACACTGGCAACATAAGGCTCTTATAAAGGGTATTTAAGCATCCGCTACGCTATAAGAAGCGGTGTTTAATGCCGAAGACCAAAGCCATAATACACATTCAAAACGTTGTTGCCACTGCCACTCTCAACCAAAGAGTTGACCTGAACGCAGTTGTGAAGAGTTATCCAGGTGTCGAGTATCGACCGGAACAGTTTCCCGGACTAGTATTTAGGCTTAAGAGACCGAAGACAGCCACGCTGATTTTCAACTCTGGAAAAATGGTGAACTGAAAAAAGGCGGAATAATCATCATCAGCAAGCCGGACTTGAAGGTCGTGAACATCGTTGCTTCTGCAAGCTTAGGCGGAAAAATAGATTTGGAAGCAGTTTCCACGCTTGGAAAAACCATGTATGAGCCGGAGCAGTTTCCAGGATTGATCTATAGGATGGACGAGCCTAAGGTGGTCATACTGATATTCGCAACCGGGAATCTTGTTTGCACAGGAGCTAAGAAAGAACAGGACGTTTATGACGCGGTGCATAAGCTTCACGAAAGATTGGAGGAACAAAACCTCATATTCTACGAATAAAAGCTTCATACGTTAATCGCCTAGCGCGCGCTAAGATCCTAAAACCCAAGAAAGGTTCCATGTTGAAGCAAGAGTCACCCGAACGATCGATCGACTTCAAGGTTTGTTGGCATAAAATGAAGCCTAAATGTTTTTGCAGCCTTCAACTTGGCTTGTTTGTACTCCTTCTCATCTCCATAATAAAGCAGATTGGCCGCTTCTCTCGCAACTCTTTTTGTGAACTGATAGAATCGACTGTCACGATTTCACCGAAAAACTCGGGGGCTAGGCGTCGGACTAGCGCGCATGCCTGTTCCGAAAATGGCCAAAAATGGTTTTAAATCCGTTTTCGTACAGTTAGATTATGGATTTGTTTGACGAGCGTATTTTGACTGTGCTCAACGACGGCAAGCCTAGATTTTTCACCCAACTTCTAGACGAGGTGGGTTTCAGTCGCAACACGCTGAAGCTGCACCTCAAGCGCCTAACAGCTCAGAGCTTGGTGGTGAAGGAAAAAACGGTTTCAAATGGACGAGGAAGACCAAAATACACCTATTACACATCGCCAAGAGCCCGACGGCAAGTCTCCGCTGCCCTCTCAGACCCGGCAATAACGATTGTGACCCTACCGTTCAGCCGCCTAAAATACCTCTGCAGGTTCGAGAAAGGCGGATACTGCAAACAAGCCAGAAACAAGTGTGACCCAGGAAACTGCCCACAAATCCCAAGAAGCAAAGAATAAAAGCCAATTTTGGCCAATTTAGGAACACACATGCGCGCCAAGCTTAGCGTTTGATGATGTGTTCATAAAGCCCCAGTGTTTTTTCAGCTATGTTTTCCCACGTGAACTCGTTCAGGACTCTGCGTCTCCCGTTTTTGCCCAGCCACTTTCTTTTCTCATCGTTTTCCAAGACGCAGTTTATGCCCCAAGCTATGTCTGACGGGTTGCTTGGATCTACGTGATAACCGCACTGTTCCTCGCCGCGATACACGACTATCTCCCGCATACCGCTGATGCCAGCTGCACCGATGACAACCGGCCGCTCCATACTCATTGCCTCGAGAACCACTATTCCGAAGGGTTCATAGAAGCTTGGGAAAACTGCGACGTCGCATGCTGCGTAGTGAAGGATACGTTCCTCTTCTGGGATGAACTCGAAACGGAACTTCACAAAATCGCTCATTTTCGTGGCTTTGAC
>JBEKSS010000011.1:0-111680 GCA_049516875.1 Bathyarchaeia archaeon
TCAGGGATTGTTCTGCGCACGAGCTTTTCCATTTTTGCATGTTGAAGTATATACTGGAGTGAAACAGCAATTTCACGTTCAACCGCTTTGTTTAGCAAGTCTATATATCCTGTTGTTGTTTTAACAGCCATGAATAATCACAACTTCTATTCAGAAAGGATCAATTACTTAGATATAAGATTTTTTAGCGCGCGCTGAATATTAGTCGTCGTCACCGTCGTAGTCACTGTTTGGGTTTAGGGTAAAGTTTACCCCAACCAACCACCAACCAAAATCTTAAGTGTCTTTCGTTTTGCATTATGGTTGGAGTGTTGCCGCCCTTGGACAAGATTGAAGTCGTCCAAATAGGTGTTGTTAATCGAGATTCACCTGAGGAAGATGAGTTCGATAGAAGTCTTGTTTCCAGAATAGTGCTCAAAAATGAATTTGCGGATGGATTGAAAGGTATTGAGGAATTCTCTCATGTTTTCATTATATACTGGCTGGACAGAATACCCGACTCTAAGAAGCGTCTGGTTGTCCCTGCAGGAAGTCAGAAACTCGCACAGCAGGTAGGAGTCTTCGCCACGAGAATGCCAATCCGCCCAAATCCTATTGGTTTGAGCATGGTTGAACTTGTCAAGCATGAGAGGAATACTATCTGGGTGCGCGGTCTTGACGCCCTTGACGGTACCCCAGTCCTCGATATCAAGCCGTATCCAGAATGTGTCAAAGGAAAATTCATTATTGCCGACAAATTCAAGGTCCCCAACTGGCTACGTTAAGCATAATCCTTGGTTGGTGGATAAAACTTTACCCCAAAACCAACTAATCCAAATATAAGAATGTTGAGTATTTCAGTTGGAATAGCCTATGGTGGTCAAGTGCACGGCTCTGGGGTTCGTGATATTAGCCCTTGGGATAATCTTCGTACTGGTTTCGCAGATGACCTTCAAGACGGAATATTATGCTTTGGTAGATACCAAGTCGTTTTCGGCTGGTCAACCGTTGGAGTTTTATTGGACATTTGAAGGAAACAAGAGCTATCGATTCGAAGTCAAAACATTGAATTGGACATACCCTTCACCGTACATTCACTGGATGTCCGTTTCAAACGACACGCTTTATGCTGACCCACGCAACAATGTCATATCACCTCCTTACATGTTTTATTGGCAGGCGGGCTTCAATACAACAACTCAGAGAGTAGTCTGGTGGCATTTTGGTGATAATAATAGCCGAGTAGTCGAAACTCCGGATGCAAGTGCACACGTGGACGTTTCAGAGCTTAGAGAGAAAGCTTCTCAGCCCACCGAATTAATCTATGCGGGTGCCCCGCTCATCGCTATAGGAACCACTCTAACCGTGATAACCGAGCGTGTACGCCGTCATCGGGTGCGCCACGTAAGTTGGTTGGTTGGGTTGGGGTAAAGTTTACCCCCGCGCGCGCTATGTACAAAGAGATAATTGCGGTTGCCCAGAAAGAGGGCGATGTGACAACCGCTTTCCTTTTCATGGAGATACTGAAGGACGAAGAAGGCCATCACGACACTTTCACCACTCTGCTTGAGCAAGTGTAAGACTGCGGCATCAACGCATCAGCCTATTGAGTAATCCTCCCCTTTTTCTGATTTTGCTTCTTCCCTTGAGTTTTTGCACTTGCCAAAAGCTTAATCTCTTAAAACAATTACTAAAATCAAATGGATGAGAAGAATGAAATCTAGCGAAAGCGTACCTTTGTGTGAAAAGTGCGGTTATCCCATTGATGAGTGCAAGTGTGTTTGTCCGTACTGCGGTGAATCTTCTGGCTGCGAGTGTTGCATAGGTACTGATGTGGTTACTGGCGGCTGAGACACCGGCTGCTCACTGACAAACCTCCTATGAATTCGACAGGGGAGAAGAAAGATGGAAGAAATCAACTGGATGGCAGGTGGGCCTCAAGGAGCAGGAGTCGACTCTGCCGCAAACATTTTTGGCAGAGCATGCGGCTACGGCGGCCTTTACGTTTTTGGAAGAAGAGAGTATCACTCAAACATCAAAGGCTTGCACAGCTATTTTCACTTGCGTGCTTCGCAACGGGAGGTCTTGGCCAACGTGAACGATGTGGATTTGCTGGCTGCTTTCGACGCTGAAACAGTGGTCAGGCACGTAGGCGAGGTAGTTTCTGGCGGCGGCATAATCGTGGACAAGGAGCAAGTCGGCACACGCGTCCTAGGGATACCTACGTTGCCGCCTGAGTTCAGGGATGAAGTTAGCAAGTACATAGGTCAGAAAGGTTTAGGGGAAAGTCTGAGCGACTTTCTCGACGATGCGAAGAAAACGGGGGTGCACGTTTTCGAAATTCCATACATGGAACTGCTCAAAACAATCGCGGCAAGGCTTGGAATAGAGCAATTAAGCAAGGTCACCCGCATGATAAACGTTCTGACGATGGGAGTTTCTTTTGCATTGCTTGACTATGAGCGTGGCTTGGTTGAGAAGGCTGTCACAGCCGTTTTTTCGGATAAGCCGAAGGTCGTGGAAATGAACATCATGGCTTTGCGAGAAGCGTACGATTACACGAAGCGGACGTTCATTGATGCTTTTCCTTACAGGCTTGTGAATGCCGATGCGAAGGAAGAGAGAATCTTCGTTTCAGGAAATGAAGCTGTCGCAATGGGCAAAGTTCTCGGCGGATGTCGCGTCCAAACCTACTATCCCATAACGCCAGCCGCGGATGAAAGCGAGTACCTCGAGGCTCACGAGATTCTGAAGACTAAAGCCGGAGAGGGAGGAATAGTTGTTCTTCAGACAGAAGACGAAATTGCCGCCGTGAACTCGGCCTCAGGAGCTGCATTGGCAGGTGCCCGAGCCGCAACCTCAACTTCAGGACCCGGGTTTTCGCTTATGGTTGAGGGCCTAAGCTGGGCTGGCAACTCAGAAGTGCCCTTGGTTATAACTTATTATCAGCGGGGAGCTCCCGCTACTGGTTTGCCGACGCGCCACGGGCAGGCTGACCTGAGGTTTGCCGTTCACGCTGGTCACGGAGAATTCCCACGCATAATCCTTGCGTCCGGCGACATCAGAGAATGCTTCTACGACGCTGCACGCGCGTTCAATTATGCAGAACGGTTCCAGCTGCCCGTTATCCATTTGATCGACAAAGCCATGGCTAACTGTTCCCAAACCTACCCTCTCTTTGACACTAGTCACTTCAAGATTCAAAGAGGTGACATTCTTGACGAAACCAAGCTTCAAGATCAACCGTATAAACGGTTCAGTTTTACGGACACAGGCGTGTCTCCAAGAGTCGTGCTGGGCACAAGAAACGGCGTTCACTGGTGCACAGGAGACGAACACAACGAGTTCGGACACATCAGCGAAGAACCCTTCAACAGGGTCAAGATGGTTGAAAAGAGGATGAAAAAACTCGAATTGATTAATAAGGAAGTTCCCGTTGAAGAAAAAGTCAACTTTTTCGGGGACAGAGGCTCTGAAAACATGGTTGTCAGTTGGGGATCTCCGAAAGGAGCTATTCTTGAAGCCATGGAAGCGTTGAAGGCCGAGGGCTTCAGTCTAGGTTTCATGCAGTTGCGAATGTTGCACCCGCTTCCGAAAGAGTATGTAGCCAGCACTCTGAAAAAGGCGCGGAAAGTGATTGACGTTGAGGGGAACTACCTGGGGCAGCTCGGAGGGATGCTGAAGGAAGAGACAGGGGTTCAGGTGAACTTCTATGTCTTAAAGTACACGGGCAGACCGATAACAACGACTGAAGTCTACGCTGCGCTGAAGAATGTCCTGAGTGGACAAGCCGCCGAAAGGCAGGTGTTAACCTATGGCTCATAACTCGAAATTCGCGGTTAACACCCGAACCCAAAATCCTAAACCTACTCATTAAAATGAAGAACAACGGACAAGCCGACACAAGCATCAAAACAGTCAACAACATCCTAAAAATCATCAGCAAACACGCCGACCTAAACAACCCCGAAACAGTACAACAATTCATAGCCAACTTACAACGAACCAACACCTACAAAAACAACCTATGCAAAACCTATCTAAAATATTGCAGACACTACGAAATCAAATGGACAAAACCAAAATACACACCAGACACCAAAATAATAAAAATACCAACAAAAGAAAAACTCGAAATGCTGATAGCCACCGCAGGAACAATCCTATCAATCAAACTTCAAATCAGCATGGAAACAGGACTAAGACCAATAGAACTATGCAACTTAAAAGTTAAAGACATAGACCTAGAACAACGAACAATCTATCCAACCACAGCCAAACACGGAGCAAGCCGAACATTAAAAATATCCAACAGCCTACGAGACACAATCCAAAACCACATCAACAAAAACAAACTAAACCTGAATGACAAACTGTTCAAAGGAACACCAACCCAATACGGAAACAACTACCGAGAAATGAGAAACCGACTAGCCCGAAAACTACACGACCCATCAATACAAACCATCAGCCTCTACGCATTCAGACACTACTTCGCAACCACACTATACGCCAAAACCAAAGATATACTCCTAGTTAAACAACAAATGGGTCACAAACGAATAGAAACCACCATGATATACACACAACTCCAAAACTACAACGAAGACGAATGGACATGCAAAACAGCCACCAACGTAACCGAAGCAACCGCACTAATAGAAACAGGATTCGAGTACATACAAGACATAGACGGAATCAAACTATACCGAAAACGCAAATAACCCCCCTTTCTAACGCGCGCTGTTCTTTGAATCTTAAATTGATTCTACAATTCTAAGCACACTTCAAATTCACAAACTTTATTTGCTATTAGAACAGATTTCAATTCAGTGCATCAGGCAAACTGTAGAACGTAAAGAGGATTCGAGGAATTTGACTGTTGAGCCAATAGAGTTCAAATGTCCGCTTTGTCACTCCTCTCTAGCAAGCGCTGATTATTATCGAGCAATTGAGGAACTCAAGAAGAAAATTTCAGAGACTTACGGTGAAGAACACAAAAAGGCTAAACAGGAATATGAACAGAAGCTTCAGCAAATAAGCCAAGGTCATAAAAATGAAGTTGCTGACCTAAAGCGAGCATACGAGGAAACAAAAAAGACACTGAAGCAAGAAATGGAGGACACATATAGGCAACAACTTGCAGAGTTTAAGAAGACCTATGACAAAATCAACAAAGACAACAAAAGACATTTCGAGGTTCTAGAAAAGAAACTCAAAACTGAAGGGAAAAAGGAACTTCAAGAAAAGGAAAAGCAGCTTAAAGAGCTTAGAAGAGAGCAAAATCGTTTGAAAAAACTCGCTTTTAATGAAGGCAAATCAAGAGCTGAGCTTGAAACAGCAAAGTTAAGGAATGACCTTACAGAACGAGACATACAGATAGAACGATTCAGGCGCGAGGCTGATGAACTGAGAAGGCAGTTATCGCAAAGCCAGGCAGAATTGAAAGGCGAGGCTGGAGAAATCGACCTTTACTCTAGACTCACTCAGGAATTTCAACAAGACTTTTTCACTCGGCAGAAAAGGGGCAAAGCTATGGGAGACATTATCCAACGAATCAGGACTGCCACAACGACACTGGAAACACCAATTGTGTATGACAACAAACAATCCGACAACGTTACTAGCAAAGACATAGAGAAAGCCAAGGGATACAAGGACGTTCATGCAACGGATTATGTTATTATAGTTTCAAGCAACTTGCCAAAAAAGGATGTTAAAAATGGATTGTTCGGTGAAAGAGACGGGATTTTGCTCTGCCATCCAACCATAGTGGTTGATATTGCCAAACAAATACGAAGAGCCATCATCGAAATTTCCAAACAATCAGAAAGTCGGATAGACCGTGAGACCAAAGAGTCGAAATTGTATGACTACATAAGAAGCCAAGAATTCGCAGGAACTGTGAAGAAATTGCATGACATCTACCAAAAAATGGCTGACATACAGGATAGTGAAGAAAAAGCACATGGAAGATTATGGAGAGAGAGAAAGAAATTGCAGTTACAAATAAACGACACATACAACGGAATTTCTAATGGAATAGACTGCATCATACAAGAGAGAATTCCAATGCAAGAACTTTTGGAAGAGCATGGAAAGGAAAAGGAGACAGAAGAAGCCCCCAGAGAAACAATCGAACCGCTCTTGATAAAGAGAAGGAAGAAGAAAAGGCAGAGCATAGCCTGAAGTACTCTTGACATGAAGAGCCATAGGATCATCCCTTCCATTCAAAAAGCGCGCGCTTCTATCATAATAGGAGTGTACTTCTGTCCAGTTCCTCGGCTAACGCCTCGTCACCCGACAAAAACCAAAACAAAAACCTAAACCACACACAACTTCAAACGCTCAACCTTGCACAAACGTGCAGCGCGCGCGCAAATAACCCTCTTTTTTCTATCGTCAACAGACCTAACGGCTCAAGTCGCTTCGCTCCTTTCGCCGTGCGCGCTAAAAGATATAAAAACGTAGACATGAAGAATAGCACGCGCTTTAAATAGAAACCAATTTAACTAAGCGCGCGCGCTAGTTTTTCAAGAAATTAAAGTGGGAATAGTCAATGACAGAAATAACGACTCAGTCTCTCTTCGAGTTTAAAGGAATTGGCACACTACTGAAGTCTGGACGATTGAAGGTTCCGCCTAACCAGCGTGAATATTCATGGGAAGACAAACATATCAGCGATCTATTCCAAGATTTTCAAAAGGCAATAAGAACCAAGCAGTCTATTTATTTCTTAGGAACAATCGTAGTCTCAAAAGGTTCAAAAAACGTTCCAGAAGTCGTGGATGGACAACAGAGGCTAGCAACAACGACAATTTTGCTAGCTGCAATCAGGGATTATTTCTACTTGAAAGAACAAAAGACTTTGCAGAATGCCATTGACACTGAATATCTATTCAAAATTGACCGTGAACAAGTGGATACTGTGCCAAAGTTATCATTGAATACCGATGACAATGAATACTTCAAGAACCGAATAATTGCTTTGCCAAACAGCAAAGAACGATTATCGACAGAACCAAAGAAAGAATCTCATAAAAGGATTGATTTTGCAGCTAATAAAGCAGAAGCTTTGATCCAGAACCTAGTGAAGGATCAGACTGATTTTAGGAATGTCAAAGATATTCTAAACGAATGGATTGACTTCGTTGAATCGAAGGCTACTATTATTCAATTGACTGTTCCTGATGAAGTGAATGCTTTCATGATGTTTGAAACCCTGAATGACCGTGGACTTAAAACATCTCAAGCTGATTTAGTTAAGAATTTTCTTTTTCATGAAGCAGATGACCGAATACAGGAGGCTCAACAAAGATGGTCTAAAATGATTGCGATTCTGGAAACTTTGGGAATTGAAGAAATAGTCATGACATATCTGCGACACTTAGTAATAGCATTGTATGGACCAACACGTGAGAAAGAGATATTCGAGAAGATTCAGAAAAAGGTACAAGGAAGAGGTCAAGCAATCACGTTCTTAGATAACCTCGCTGATTACGCAGATAGTTATGCTGCGATACTCACTCCGACACATGCAAAATGGAACGATTATTTGCCTCAAATGCCTGAGACTATTGCGAATCTTAGGGATTTGAAAGTACAGCAAATACGTCCGTTAATGCTCGCGGTTGCAAAACGCTTTGATCAGATAGAAACCCTCAATGCCTTTCGTTCGTTTATTTGTTGGACTGTCAGGTTCTTAATCGCTGGCGGTATGAGAGGTGGACAATTAGAAGACGCATATGGAGATAAAGCACATGATGTTTCCATAGGCAAATTTAAGAACACTAAGGAACTCCTTAGCAGCCTGATAGAAGTAATTCCTTCTGACGGCGAATTCAAATCAGCTTTTGCTACTGCAAGAGTATCACAGCATAATCTTGCTCGATATTACTTGCGCGCTATAGAACGCTATGTCATGAAGGATGTTCAACCAGAAGTGGTTCCTGAGCAAGACACGAATTTTCTTAATTTGGAACATATCTTGCCTCAAGAACGCTCTGCTAATTGGTCGCATATTGACTCTGAAACGGCAGACGCTTACACTAAGAGGATTGGAAATCTTACACTGTTAAAGTCAAAACTCAATGCTGATTTTGGAAATGCTCCATTTCAGACTAAACGAACTGAATTTCAGAAATCACCACTAATGATAACTCAAATGGTCTATGACCTGACAAATGAACATACTCTCTGGGGACCAAATGATATAAACGAAAGACAAAGAAAACTTGCTGACTTAGCAGTTGAAACATGGCCACTTTCTCCAAAATAAGAGGAAAACCTTGCTTACGAAGGTTCTTAGCCACCACAAATAACTTAACAGTATCCTATAACCGCGCGCGCTAGAGTCTAGAAGAAGACGGCAACACCAACAGGAGAACCACCCGACTCAGAGCCAGACATTAATAACCACCCTCATCTTCAACATGGTCAATCATAAAATCTTTCAAAAAACCACGCTCACCTCTATTAGAAACAATCGGCTCAGCACCATAAGGATACCCCAACTCCATCGGACTGTGACACACGACACACTTGTGCTCAACAGGTCTAACAACCGTCTTCAACTTACGATTACCAACAACACCAAACCACTTAACAATCTGAAACCGTTTAACACCAACCTTCAAAGACGCGTGCTCAAGTTGATACCAAGCAGTACCAAACACATTTTCACGCTTCTCAACAACACCCTTCTCATTCTTAGCCAAACTAACAATCCAACCATCGTTAACATGAGCCCTTCGCGTCCGACCCTCAAAACCATCACAATCCCAACAATGCCCGACCTTAACACAATTCCTACAACGGTCATAACCACCCTCAATATAACCAAGGCAATGGAAGTGTGGGCTCCAAAATAAATCACGCCGAGCATAATCCTTGCGATGACCATGCAGAATTATACATCCACCGATAACACCGCTAGCCTTCAAAGCCAAAATCGCATTCCTCGACAAAACCTCATACGACAAACCATAATCCCTCTTCGGAACAGACGCACTAAGATGCTCGACATCCAAATAACGCAAACCCAAAACACTCTCAGCCGTAAGAAAACGAGAATTAATACTATTAGCTTCCCGAACAGCCCAACCATACTTCCAACAACGCGAACAACAAGGACGATGACAATTCATAACAACATTATGCCAAATATCCTTCCCCATAAACACACCATCATGCAACTCAACAGCACCACACTTATAGTAACATCTATGCTTACCACAATAATCAGAAGTCACACCACCACGACCAACAAGAGTGTACTCACTACGAAAACCACCACGCACAGACCACGAATCGTACTGACTAATCCATAAAGCTTCATCCTTACCAAAACCCACAACACGCAAAAACTTCGTATCATCAGGCAGAAGACCACCTCACTTACGACGCACGCCTTTAAAACGCGGGCACCGCCAAACAAGAACAATACAACTATTCAAATCTCGAAACCATATACAGTGAACGAAATCTCGACATGGCAAACCATCCGCACAACAATACAATCGAGAAACATCATCAAAGCCGAAGCACCGACCCTCTTCTGAAACTAACGATAAAATAACACAAACATCCTCACTCAACGCATTCACCTACGCCTCACATGCTTCGAAACCGCGCGCACTTTTTCGTTTTTTCCAGCACCCATTTCTTTCGCCTGCTATAGGACAGATAGCAAGTTTTATATAACATATGATATGACATACCTAGAATCAGAGGAACATATGTCAAAACTACAAGGCAAAGGGAATAGCTTTCCTCCATTACAGAAACGAATAATTCTGCATCTGGCAGAAAACGGGCCTCAAACTATCAATGAAACAAACAAAGGAATCTCGGGAGACTACAAGTCTTCCCATATTGCCTTCCAAACGTTGAAAAAGAAGGGTCTAATCAAAGAAGTAACGTCGAAACCCTATCGGGGCAGAGAATACCCGCAATTATGGCTCACAGACCGAGGCATATTCCTTGCCTTGTGCCAAGGAGCAAGACCACAGACTATTCTCAGAAGGACACTTGAAATATATCCTGAAGACAAAGGCTTACAGTTCGTCATAGAAGCTGTGCCTATTCTTGGAAAAAACGCCTTCGATGTATTATATCTCGCAGCTTCGACCAACGGACAGATAGAACAGACCGACGTGGATTCCATTCTCGCAGCCCAGATGCAGAAGAAGCTTTCTCCCGAAGTAATAAAACAATTCATTGCAGTGCTCAAAAAGTATCCCGCACAACATAAACGAACTGTGGATTCCATCGAGCAAGCTCGCAAGAATTTGTCAGAAGTATCCGATATGCTCTAATGCGAGCTAAAACACAAAGAACCATTCACACGCGATTAAGCAACAACACATAGTTAGAAACGTCGCCCAAGAAGACCCGCACTTCTAACAATGCAGGAAGCAACGGAAACGCTAGGAGATGAACAAACACAACGCTGAGACACAAAAACAAAACCAACGCCACACAGAAAACCACACGCTAATCTCTAAAACTCGCATAACGGAAGCCCAGCCATGGCTTCCTTGATACATGCACGATGTATTCAGTAATTGCTCAACACTCATCAGAAAATCTCCTCGGAGACATAAGCCTTTCTCCTTCGGAGCCTTCCCTCAGGAAACGTGAAAAGGCATATTGTCTCCTCGTCAAAAAACGCATAAAATCAGGAAGTCATGTGCAATACATACCTGACTCGAAGGAGGTGAAATGAAAAATGGAAAATCTCCCCAACCCAGAACCAAAAGAAAAAGAAAATAAGGACTCATCATTACTAAGGCTAAGGACAGGTGTTAACCTATGGGTCTTAAACCATCAGATTTCAAGACAGACGTTTTCGCGGACTGGTGTCCGGGATGCGGAGACTTCGGCATAATGACCGCTTTGCAGATGGCTTTCGCAGAACTCGGGTTAGAACCTCACCAGGTTGTGATGGTCTCCGGGATAGGATGCTCGGGCAAGGAGCCTCACAACGTGAAGGCATACGGCGTTCACACTCTTCACGGCAGGACCTTACCGTTCGCAACTGGCATAAAGGTGGCCAACCCTGAACTTGTCGTTTTGGCCATCGGAGGAGACGGTGATGGTCTTGGAATAGGCGCTGGCCACTTTGTGAACACTGGAAGAAGAAACCTGGACATCACCTACATCATACACAACAACGGCGTTTACGGTTTAACCAAGGGTCAAGCATCACCGACGCTTAAGCTCGGCTTGAAAACGAAGGCCATTCCGAAACCGAACATCAACGAGGCGGTGAACCCCCTTGCCTTAGCGCTCGTAGTCGGCTACACGTTCGTTGCAAGGTCATATGCCTATGACGTCAAGCACCTGAAAGAAATAATCAAACAGGCAATCCAGCACAAGGGTTTGGCGTTCATAGACGCTTTGCAGCCGTGTCCAACGTACAATGACATAAACACCAGAGAGTGGTACGGAGGAGAAGACAGAAAAGACCCGAAAACCGGGAAGCCTCAGTCTAGGCTTTACAAGCTGGAAGAAACTGGCTACGACCCGGTTGTGCACAGCTTGGCAGAAGAGTTTGAAAAGAAAATGGCGGCCATGGGCAAGGCCCGTGAATGGGGAGACAGAATCCCCATCGGCGTCTTCTACAGAAACGAGCTTCAACCAACCTTCGTAGATCGCATCACAAGCAGGATACCTTTCTACCGAACCAACCCGCCCGCAAAACAGAGAATCAGCGACGACGACGGTGACTCAACGGCCGATCTGACCGAGTTCTTCGACGACTTAAGAACAAGCTAAACGCCAGAAGAAGACTCGAGAATGACATTGGAAAATGTCCTAACGGTCGAGCGCTTAACAAGCCCTGGCGATAAGGAGATGTTTGAAGATTGAGCCTGAGAGAATATGGAAGCAAGAGGAACTTCGAAAAGACGACTGAGCCCAAAGACGAACTTGAGGGAAGTAACGGTGGCATTTATGTCATTCAGAAGCATGCTGCCACCAATCTGCATTATGACTTGCGGTTGGAAATGGACGGTGTTTTGAAGAGCTGGGCAGTTCCTAAGGAACCGCCGGTCGAGTTTGGGGTTAGACGGCTTGCTGTTCAGGTGGAGGATCATCCGGTGGCTTATGCAACTTTTGAAGGCACGATTCCAGAAGGCGAATATGGAGCGGGCACCGTGGAAATATGGGACAAGGGCACCTACAAGATGGTGGATAGAAAAGAAGACAAACTCGTGGTGGAAATAGATGGCGAAAAGCTAAGAGGCTCATACGTTCTTGTTAGACTTAAGAACAAAAAGAATTGGCTCTTCTTCAAGAAGAAATGATATCAGTCTCAGACCTGCGGCCAATCTTGAGATTTGGTACTTTTTTGGGTTTGTTGGAGGGCTATTCTGCCTTCTCTTCCCCGCTTTGCGGCTCTCCTTCTCCAACAACTTCAGCCTCTGCGAATCTTCTGCTTATCCTTGTTACCTTGATTTTGACGTGTTGGCCTTGCTTTGCGTTCGGTACGAATATCACTAGGCCTTGTATCCTGGCTATGCCTTCTCCTCTGCGGCTCACTTCTTCAATGTCAGCTTCGTATTCTTTTCCAACTTCCACTGGTTTCGCAGCGAATCCTCCCGTATCTCCACGTCCTCTGAATCCTCCCCTTCTTTGGCCGAAGCCTCGTCTTCCTTCCATGCATTTCACCTCTCACTCTTGGTTATAAAAGACTCCTTCCCGCTTGCTTGCTTCCAATTCACTCAACCGTTAACGTTCCGTATCTTCCGATGTTCAGCTGGATTTCGTCTCTGAAACTTGTGATGTAACCGTTCTGTATCTTAACAGTGTCGTTGACGTTAACTTGACTTATCTGCTCGTTCCAAAGTGTCAGTTTTATCGTGCCCGTCTCGTCAGCTATCATGGCGGTTGCAACCTTAAGGGTTTGATCTTTGAATCTGGACGTGACTTCACGTGTGTCAGATTTCTCAGTGACCTTTGCTGTCACATTTATGCGTTTCATCCCTTCTCGTAACTCGTTAATCTTCATCCTTATCCCTTCAATCTGGACAACTCTTTCCGCGAGCGCGAATTTTCCGCTCACGTTTCGAATTCTGACTCTGACTCGTTCTCCTATCTTGCTGCGAGGAACAAATAGAGCCTTGAATGCTTGCGACGCCGTCGCCTCTGCTCCCGACGTCATCAATGGCAACTTCTATTTCTTGGTTTTCCTTCACGGGCCTCAACTGCAAGAACGGTCTGCTCGGACGGAATCTGGTTTGGCTTCCAAATCTTCTTGGTTTTCTCGGTGCGTTCTCTGTTTTTTCCGGTAGCCTTCTTGACATGTTGTGTTTTTCGTCCCTGTCGCGGAGCCAGCCTTTTCCCGTGAAAACCCATGTGCCGAACACTTGACACTTGAGCCTTGGGATAGGCTAGTTACATGCAGAAAAGTCCTTCAGCAATATAAATTTTGCTAGACTGCTATTTATGGCGTAACGCTTCAACAGGGTTCAATTTTGAAGTCTTTCTCGCTGGATACAGACTGAAGATTGTGCAGACTACGACACCCAAAATGAAAACAATCATCGTCCACTCAGACAAAAACTGGAGTAATAGCAATTGACTGCCTCTTGGGGTTTTGAAAAATCATGTTCTGCTGCTGCTGAAGTTGAATGAGATTTTACAATATGTAAGCCAGTCCATAGGAAAGCCCGCTCTCTCTCAGCATCTCTTTCGCCCGTTCAGAAGTTTCCTTGTCTGGTTTTCCTGCAATCGTCAAAGGTAACTCCACATTCCTCAAGGCTGTCAGCCTCGGCAGCAGGTTGAGAAACCAAAAAACAAAGCCTGTTTCGGCCAGCCGAAGTTCAGCAAGATTGGCATCGTCCAATTTGAAAATATTCGTTTCATTCATCAAAACGTCTCCTTCGTCCGGCCGGTCTAAACCTCTAAGCAGGTGAAGCAGGGTTGACTTCCCACTGCCTGAAAGACCGAAAATAGTCAGAACTCGTTTTCTTTGACTTCAAAACTCACTCCCTGCAAGGCAGGGACAAAGGCCTTGTCCAAGCGATAGCTTTTTTACGTTTCACGCTTCAAGGACCGCAGTCATTTCACCAGTCAGTTTTTTCGAAACGGAGCTGTGCACGTTTCTTTTTCTTATAAATCTATATGCTGGAGTGGCCATTAGACTAGGAAGCTTGACACTATTACGGTGACTATGTAGGCCATTATTCCAACTATGATGCTCTTGACCCATGAGAATTCAGCAAGCAGACGAACGGCAACCGCAACTAACGCAATGGTCCACACTGCCGCTAATATTCCAGCGAACGTGGTGATCTGAGAACCAAGCGACCTTTGGTCCGTGATCGTTTTTAGTGCAGCGTCCCCTTCTCCGTTTACGCCTCCCAATAGTTCAAAGGGTATATGAGCTACTGGCCAGGTCAGATATCCTATGGCGTTTATTAGGGTTTGTACAAACATGATCATGAGGATGAATCCGACTGCAATTAGCATGGGTCTCCATGTGGACTTGCCTCTGAGAGCTCTGACGAGTATGTAAGCTAGGCCGCTGAGCAGAACCCATGTGACGGCAAACTGCAAGGCGGCTGCAACGCCATTAGACACTAAGTAACCTGAGCCCCCAGCTTCAAGTTCGGACTGGAACGGGCCATGGAAAAATAAGCCGTCGACGAGTAAAGTCATGTTCGAACTCGTACTCCAAGTGAAGTTGAGTTCCAGTCCTGTGATTTTGCTCCAGTCTGCATTGCTACTAGTCTTAAACCATTCGCGCGCGCTAGACGCGAGAGTGTCGACTGTGAGGTTGTTCCAGATGTCAGGGCTGACGTTTTGGAACATGTCGTTCAAATTCGTGTAGAAGTAGTCTGAAGTGTTGGCTGAAAACATTTGAAGTGTCACATTTTCTGGTGTCGCATCAGGGCTGGTCCATTTTGTCCTGAGTGACAAGAGATGGTAAACGTTGGGGCTGGAACAATCCACCGATCCTATTCCGCCTAGCTGCATCCAGACCTGTGAACTATTCACGATTGAGAATTCTATGCTCGCGTTTCCGTAGTAATAAATTCCGTAATAGTAGGTTTGGTTGATGTGGTCACTGCTTTCTGTGACTACAGCATTTGACGTCCAAAATGTGCTGTTTTCAGTCCACTCATCGTATCTTTCTCCGGTTGGCAGAGTCTGTTCGTAATAATTCTTGGACAATGTGATATAGGTGGTTCCCAAGGTAGCTACGATAAGGAGTATCATCACTACAATCGGTCCGATGTACTTTGGGCTTTCAATAACCTCCTTCAGTGTTCTGCGTGGGGCGTACAAAACCTTCAGCACTTTGGATACGTACAATAATCCAGGCTCCGTTCATAAGTTGTTGTTGGATTATTAATTGTTTTCTACATCCCTAACTTCAGACGTCTGTAAGTCGTGTAGTCTACGTGTTCTAAGAAGGGGTTTTGCGCTTGATAAGCAATTGTTAGTTTCTGGTTGCGCCGCTTGTCACGTATCTGGCTTGTTGTCACGAGTGAGTATGCGTCACTTCCGGCTCCTGAGCCGTAGCTCGCGAGCAGAATGCGGTCGCCCGGCTTGGCTATGTCCAAAACCGCTGCCAGCCCGACCGGTGAGGCGCCCGAGTACGTGTTGCCAAACTTGGCTACTTGAAGCATGGGTGTATACTGCTCCTCTTTGAATCCAAGCTCTTTTGCTATTCGCACCGGGAACTGAACGTTGGGCTGATGAGCGACGAAATAGTCCACGTCTCCGACTTGGAGGTTAAGCCGTTCCATCAGCTTCCTAGCCGACATTCTGACGTGTTTAAAGTATGCGGGGTCTCCGGTGAAGCGTCCGCCGTGCATCGGATGCGGTTCGCCGTCCCTTCTCCAGAAGTCAGGAGTGTCAGAGGTGCACGAGTACCATCCTTCAATTTCCGCGATAACGTCCTGTTTCCCGAGGATGAAGGCCGCCGCACCGTATCCAACGAACAAGTCTAATTCTCCGCCGGGACAGTCTCTCGGAGCTGCCTGTGAATTGTCGGTTCCTATGACCATTGCGTACTTGATGTTTGATTTTGGATAGTTAACCAACGACGCGGCATCCTTGAACATGCTTGTAGCGGCCTTGCACGCGAACTCTGTGTCTACAGCGTCAACGCCCTGAACGTCTTCGTTTTCTTCGCCGAGTTTCAGAACCTGCGCCACTTTCGAGGCTATAGGCTTGACAGCGTAAGGGTTCGATTCTGACCCAACATAAATCTTTCCTATTTGCGAATTGTCAACTCCCGAGTAGATCAGCGCGAGTTTTCCAGCCTCAACAGCGGCAGTTATGCTATCCTCGTCGATGAATGGAACGGAACGTTCGATGCTTCCTTCCTTAATCCTGAACCTTGAAGTGTAAACTCCGTAGCCAACAATCCCAGGCAAATCGTACTCTTTCTTGGGTTTGATGATTTTGTATTCTTGGTGCGGGTAGTATTCGTCTGCAAAGGTGAAAGCTAAAGAGATTGTCGGAATGACATCGCTTTTGTCCACAGAGTAACGTCTTCGAAACCTCGGAACAACGTCTCTTCCTTCGAGGCTTGAGAAGTCAACTTCTTCGTTGCATACTGCTGTTCTATCTGTGAGTCTTCCTGGAACGCGTATTCTGCAGTCATGGAAGGAGACTGTGCCGTAAATGTAACTGCCAAGCTTGGTGAACTTGTTTGTCGGTTCGTTAATCAGCGTGCACAGTTCAAGTTTGCCCTTTTCGTAGAAGAGGTCGGTGCTAACCATTTTTCCAAAGCTTTTTCTTCCGCAATTTCCGCAGTAGTCCCTTATCTCGAAATACTCTTTCCCGCAGATCAGGCAGCGGTTACCTCGTAGCCTGTCGCCTAGGTAAGAGACTCTTCTTTCTATCGGTTCGCTGCTCATCTTCATTCTCTCCCTAAAATGTAAACGTAGCCTTTGGTTCCAAAGCCTTCAAGCTCAAGCACACATCCACACTCAAGCTCCTCGTCGGATTTGACTTGGCGCTCGCAGGCTTCATTCTTTAACTGCTTGACGACTTCAAAAATCTGTGCGCCACCCGTTGCTCCCAATGGGTTTCCATCAGCTTTCAATCCGCCACTCATGTTTACGAATAGCTTGTTTCCGTCCATCTCGTAATAGCCCTTGTAATCCTGGCAACTTTGATTTATGCTGCGCCATGCTGTTCCACGCTTGCAAAAGCCCATATCCTCAAGCGAAACCATCTCCATGACTGTGGATTGATCATAGAGTTCGACGAGTTGTATGTCCCTCAGACTCTTTCCTGCCATCTTTAGAGCATTCTTCATTGAAATCTCGCTTACCAGAAAGTGTGTCATGTCCTCTCTTGCCGGATACGTCAAGTAGTCTGTTGCTGAGGATACGCCCAAGACATATACGGGCTTGTTCGTAAATTTTCTAGCCACTTCTTCGCTGGTGAGAATTAGGATCGCCGCGCCGTCAGAAATTGGGGCGTAATCGTAGAGTCCCAGCGGCCTGTGTACTTCTTTTCTTGCATCTAGAACTTGCTCAACAGTTATTTCCCTTTGGTACTGCGCATACTCGTTTTTCGTTCCATGCAGGTGATTTTTGACTGAGATTTGAGCTAAAGCAGTGTTCAGTGTTTCCAGGTTCTCTCCGGTCAAGCCGTATTTTTTGATGTAGGCCCGGAGCATAAGTTCATGGTTTGCTTCAGGCGTACACCCCGCGTAGTAGCTCCATGGGTCTTCAAGAAGCATCAAGTCGTCGCGTATCTTGTCCCATCTGTCGGTCATTTTTTCTATTCCGCCGACGAGAACTATGTTGTATCTTCCGGCTTGAATGGCGTTGCAGGCGTTTGACAGGGCTGAACTGAATGAACGTGTTACTTCCATAGGGGCGTGAAGCTCCGTCAGTTCTGAAAGGAAACCTTCTTCCAGTCCAAGCTTGTTTGTGATGGGGAGAAAATAGTCTGAAAGGTAACAGGCTTCCAAGTCCTTGCGTTCCAAGTTGGCTTCCATTGAAGCTTTGAGCCATGCCTCTTCAATCAGTTTTTCAGGCTCTTTTTCGTAATGTTCTCCAAACCTTGTTCTTCCAACAGCAACTATTGCCGGGCGAATTGGCATCAAATTACACCTATCAATCAGCAAATATCCCTTTAACATGCGACTTTTAAGCGTTTGCCATTTCAGCGCGCGCCAACTTGGGGGACTTTTTTTTCTTCATTGATGTTTATTCCGTGGCTCTCTAGATTTTCTGAAAATAGTCTGAAGAGCCTGTTGTCCATGCCTATTCTCTCAGGAGGAACCACGCCCTTTTCCTTCAGAGCTTTCTTCAAGATCAACTGTGCAACTATCGACGCTGGATAGGCTGTTGTTCTAGCCATGGCGGTTACACGTCGGGTTGTGTCATAGAAGTCCAACAAGCTGTGGGTGTACGTTGTTTTCTTTTTGTTTTTGACGCCACGAGTCTCAACTTTCAGTGCAACGATGTCTTTTTGTCTTCTGTTTGACAATCTTTGTTCAAAAATTCTGGCGGTGAGCTTTCTGGGCTGTACATTGGCTCCTCCGACGTTGACGTTTGTTTCGCTGAAAAACCCGAGGGTCTTGAGCAATTTCACCTTCTCGGCGTGTCCTGGATATCTGAGGGTTTTCTCCCACATGTCGTCGACATTTTTCAACGTGCACGGCAAGGTTCTGAGTCCGTCGGTGTAAAAGGCTTCAAGTTTTCCAACGTTTGGGAATTCAATTTCCTCCACTCCGCTTAATGCTTCAACTTCAACTACATGGCCCTTTCTGACTATTACTGCCTTTCTCGTGTACTCGTCTATGAGGCTTTCAGGAGACCATGTGACGACATAGCCCAGCGGGGGAACGGGTTTTTCGGGAAGCCCGCCAACCATTATGTGAACGGCTTCGACCTTGTCAAGGCTTGCCGCAGAATGTCCGACTAGAACGTTGCTGATTCCGGGGGCTAATCCGCAGTCTGGGACAATCGTTGAACCTGCGTGTGTCGCCGTCTCGTTCAAATGCATGGGGTTTTCAGGCATGTAGGAAACGTCAACCAAATCCTTGCGGGCCTCAATACATGCTTCAGCTAGCCGGTATCCTAGGTTGCCTGGCAGGAATCCCATGGTTAGGTCAAACCCTCTCAGAGTGTCTACCAGTTCTTCACGGTCTGCAACGTCTAATTGAATCCATGTAACATTGCTCAAGCCTATTCTCTTGACAACATCTTTCGCTCTTCCTTCATTCTTGTCGGCGACAACGACTTCGGTCGAACTCAGACTGTTGGCCAAGTCTTCCGTTGCAACAGAGCCTATGTTTCCGCAGCCCAGCACTATCACTTTCATGTTCCTACATTCAGAGAGGGTTTTCATTAAAGGTTTTCCCAAGCTCAGTCACAAGACAGATCGCGCTCTCAAGGAACTCGCAGAATTTCTTCATGGGGGAAACAATGTTACAATGTGGAGCTTTGTTACAGATAATGGATTTGAAAGTTTTATATACCCCAATAGTGATTTTACATTTGAGTATCATGGCTGAGATCTGTCCAACATGCGGACTTCCCAAGGATATATGTGCTTGTGGCGAGATAGAAAAAGAACAACAGCGGATTCGCATACGGCTTGAAACACGCAAATGGGGCAAACCTACTACAATAGTAGATGGCATAGACGAGAAGAACACGAACCTAGCTGGAATTGCTCAAAAACTGAAGGGATTCTGTGCCTGCGGAGGAACGGCAAAGAGCGGTCAGATAATGCTTCAGGGAGATCATCGCGAAAGAGTTCGCCAGTTTTTGGTAAAACTTGGATATCCAGACGAGAACATAGAGCTTCAGTAATTGCCCCGTGGGTGGTGCGGGCCTAAGATGAAACGGCTGCAAGACATGCGTGAAGTATTGAAAATGCTCAAACGGGAAAAACCGTCAAAGAAATACTGCCCGAAATGCGGAAGCCCTGACATTCATTTGTCCAGTGGCACGGACTATTGGCTGACGCCTCTGAAATACGTGTGCAAGAACTGTGGATACCACGGTCCAATTATTATGGAACTTGAAAAAGAGGAAGGTTAGCAGCGCCTGACCGTCTTGGTCAATCAGGAACCTCTAGTTTAAGTTGCTTCTTCAGGGTTTTGTAACGGTTTCTCACCGTGACTTCGGTAACGCCTGCTGCTTCAGCTATGTCCTTCTGCGTTTTCTTCTCGTTGTTCTGCAAGCAAGCGATGTATAGTGCTGCAGCCGCGAGTCCCATGGGGTCTTTTCCTGCGGCAGCCCGTTTGTTTCTGGCTTCTCTTAGAATCTGTATGGCGACTCCTTGGGTTCTGCCTGAAATTCCTGTTCTCTCAGCTATTTTTGAAACGTACGTGAGAGGGTCGGCAATCGGCATGTGTACGTCAAGTTCACGCAGCAGTAGCCTGTAGCAACGAGCAACATCTTTCTTGTCGACCAAGCTTGCTTCGGCAATTTCGCGGAGGGTTCTCGGTGTTCCGCTTCCGCGGCAGGCTGCATAGAGCGCTGCGGCAGCGATGGCCGCGATGGATCTGCCGCGAACTAGGCCTTTGTCCAAGGCTTTGCGGTAGGTGACTGCCGCTTTCTCTTTGATTGGTGGTGGAATGTAAACTTTGTCTGACAGACGGTCGAGTTCAGCCATGGCCTGGGCTAGGTTTCTGTCGATTGAAGAGTGCACTCTTGAGCGTATCTGCCATTTTCTTAGACGCCACATTTGCAGACGTGTCGAGAGTGGGAGTTTTCTTCCGAAGGCGTCACGGTCAACTTGGCTTATGGCTGTTGACAAGCCTTTATCATGAACAGAATAAGACGTTGGTACTCCAACGCGGCTTCTTGAGGCTTTCTCTTCTTGGGTGAAAGCGCGCCATTCTGGTCCCTTATCCATCATCTGCTCGTACACCACGAGTCCACAGTCGCCGCAAACGGTTTCGCCAGTGTCATAATCATGAACGAGGTTTGAACTACCGCATTCTGGGCACTTGTCAACTAGGCGCTGGCGAACCCCGGGTTCTTTTTTACTCAACTCTTTTCGCCTCGACTATTTTTTTCGTAGAACCGTCGTGATTCTTCATCATTTTTCAGAAAGCAGTGCGTTCGGTTCCGCGTAACTATGCACGTGCCATGTCTTAATATATAAGCTTTACGGTTCTCTTGTATTAATTGAAATGGCGTTTCTACTAGTAACATCAATAGTCTACGGGTTTGATTGGGAATATACTGTTCGCAAGTCTTGAATACTCACGCGTACTATTGATTTCCCAGTGTAAAGTTGATTCATGTGATGACGCTACCGGAAAAACTTCGAAAAGCATTGGAGAAAACCGTGAAAGAGCTGGCGGCCAAGAGGAATGTTTATGGTGTAGGCGTTTTCGGGAGCTGGAGCCGAGGCGACGCTGCAACCTCAAGCGATGTTGACTTGTTCATACTCGACAATGACGACTTTGTATACGAGTACGTTGAAAGGGTCGAGCAGGGCGGCTTCCTTATCGATTTGGATCATGTTCCGAAACAGTGGATTCAAGGCCAGATCCCTCCGGAGGTAGATCAGAAACTGTATGAAATGCATATACTATATGACAGGGATTGGACGTTAACCAACACGAAACTTTTGATGGCCAAGTCCTACTGTTCACCCGAGAGGGTTGATATCCGAACAGAAGCTCACGTGGTGGAATCCGACATATACTTGAGCCGTGCGACCTCAGCCTTTTCGCGGCAGGACTTCAGAAGTTCACATCTGTTTGCCACGGTGGCCTTGGAGAATACTCTGAAGGTTCTGGTTGAAATAGCCTTGCAACCTTTTTCGAACAGCCGATTCATGGAAACAGCTGAGAGCTGCGCTGCAAACCTGGGAACGCGTAGTCTTTTTGACGAGTATGTTGAGCTGACAGGCTTCAGCAGAGTCGACAGCACACACGCCAAAGACAGACTGAGACTCTTCAAAACAATCTGGGACGATATCAACACTGTAGCCAAACAAAATCTTTCAACACTTGAATCCACCCACTTCAGAGTCAAGACTCGGCTGAACTACTACTTGAACGCCGCCTTTTTGCAAGGTGTCGTGATACGGGCAACCGCCATGGTTGAAGCCGAAAGGACGATTGAAGCGTCACATTACCTTAACAACATCCTCCTCGACATTGTTGAAAACTACGCTTGGTTGAAATCTTCCATTGACAAGGTCAAAATAGACTATACAACGCTGATCCGTTCAATAGAGGGTTTGGAGGGAGAAAACTCAACAAACTACAGAAATATAGCAGACTTTTTTGGACTAGGTACATCCGACAGAGTCGCCGCAATCAAAGAAATAGGTAAGACACGAGAAGCAATGCTCAGATTACGAAGAGATAGGAAACTTTTAATCAAAAGATACCTCTAAATACGTATACTTTAAATATGGCAGTGCCGACAGGTTAGTGGTGAGTAAGATGGAAGAAAAGATTACGCGAAGAAACGTCATAGAAGTCTGGGCCAACAAATACTCCGAAGTAACGAGATGGCTCACGAAAGTGCAGAAGAAAGCGGATAGCGCCCTCTGGCTCTACCACTTTTGCCAATGGGCGCATAAGACGCCACCTGAGCTTCTAGCCTTAAAAGAAAAAGACCCCTCAGCCAACAACGCCGAAAAGCTGCTAGATGACTTCTGCGGAACGAACTTGGCAGATTTTACGCACTCAGAAAAGTACAACACAGCGATTGCCGTTAAGAGCTTCTTTAAACACAACTATAGAGACTTAGCAAAGGCATCAGGCGTCATAACTTTCCAAAAAGGCAAGCCATACAACGCGTTAAGCAAAGAAGGCCTCAGAAAACTTTGGCAACTGGCTTTAAACCCACGAGACAGATCGTTAGTCAGCTTCGTAACATCCACCGGAATCGCAAAAGAAACTTTAACGAAATTGACTTGGGGGCATCTAGAAGAAGGCTGGGAAACGAAAGAACTCCCCTGCGTAAATATCGGCCCCCAGCTTCTCAAAGGGCATGGCATGGGAAAATACCAAAACGTCAGGCAAATCACCTTCTTGACGGGAGAAGCCAAACGCGATCTCATAGTTTACCGCGATTGGATACAAGATAAGATCGGCAGAAACCTTACGGCACAAGACAATATCTGGCTTTCAACGTATAAACCTTACGAGCGCCTCAGCTACCAAATGCTCGGCAACCAAATCAACATCTTAGCGCACAAAGCGAAAATCCCCTTCAGCCTACACGACGGCAGAAGATGGGTAAACACGGCGTTAGAGAGCATCGGCATCAGTCCGAACTGGGCGAGGAAAATCCGGGGCAGAAAAGTCAGAGGGGAAGAAGCCCCCTACTCGCAGCCGCTCATTGACCAACTACGCGCCAAGTTCAAAGAAGCAGTTTCCCAGCTCGAATTTACGTCAGAAACGCCAACGCTACCCAAAGACGTTCAAGAGAAACTTGCAGCTTTAGAAGAAGCGCAGCGAAAACTTAAGGCTGAGTACGGCATATTTCGTCAGAGGGGAAAGAAGCCAGAACCTGAGAAGTGCAAAGAAAAAGGTAAATGCCAGTCAGTCGTAGAAGAGACACAGCTCGAAGACTTTCTAACGAACGGATACCACGTTATAGCAGTTCTCCAAAGCGGTAAAGTCGTCGTTTCGAACGACGAGGCTTAGCTTCTTTTTTTTTGCACCTCGCGCGCTTAACCTTTGTCTAATCTAGCGCGCGCGCTACGTTAGCAGGCGTTCCAGAATTGCGAAGGCTAAACCTATTAGTGTATCCCATAGAATCGAAGCCACGAAAAACACTACTGAACCCAACGCACTAGAAACACCACTAATAATCCAATTACCCCCAACCAGCCAGCTATAGCTGTTGGAAGCAATCGTGCTTGGATACCTGAGGAATGTAATTAACGCGAGGAAGAACGAAGATAGCGATATCCCTATAAAGAACCATTTGTAGGCCTTTGTATAATCCTTTTTTCTTGTGGTACCAAGGAAACGCTTCTCTAGAATAAGCGGTACAATTAGTATTACGATAAGACAGACGAGAATTACAGCTAATTCCGAACTGAAATCGTTGTAAATCAGATAATGCAATAAAGGTTCAGGAGCGAAATTGAGAACAATACCTAGAACGCCGTACACAATCAATGATGGTTTGATCGTTAGTAGTTTTTTCTTTACACTCATTTTTGAACCTCTAGTTTGTCTTCTGTTCCTATCCAGATTTATGATTTTTGTTGAAGTTTTGTGCGTGTTCTCCGGCACTCAACTTCCACTACCGGAAGGCTAGACTGTGCAGCTCTGAAAGGCCTAGTCATCAACATAGGCGCGGGAAGGAGTAACATTGAAAAACTTTCGAACTGAGCTTCTATTATCTCTAGGCCGACAGTATAACTGACGGCCTAACGTCAATAGGGGCTACTTTCTTTTTTTATTTATTTGGAAGCGCGCTAGACGATGCGAAATTCGCGCGCGCTCTGAACAATTGAATCTATCAACTTCTGCGCGACTCTCGTCTCTTTCAGCAGGCTCCTAGCTTGCTCATTGGCTAAGCAGTTCTATTCGTGTTGGTTGAAGTAATAGACGGCTATGGCTATGTCTTTCATGTTGACGATGCCGTCGTTGTTTACGTCTGCGTTGGGCTGCCAGTTCGATGAACTCGGCTTGGTGTTGAACAAGCTGACCAGGTAGGCTATGTCCTTCATGTTTGTAACGCCGTCATAGACGCCCGGCACCGTGCCGGAAACGTCGCCCGGAACACCAACATGAACCGGAACGTTGAACACGTAGTTGTTGTCGGTCGCCAGGGTTTCGTCTGGGACAACGTCTGCCACAGAGTCTACAGTGTAGTTGTCGTAAAGAAGTCCTGTGGTGTCCCAGGTGAAGTTGATCTCGGTGGAACTCCTCTCCGCCAGAACGACTGGTTGCAGGTCAACCCTTGACTGGTTGGCCCAGACTGCCACGTTGAAGGTTTCGCCGTACATGCCGTAGTCCAGGATTATGAGGGTGATGTTGCAGCAGTAGCCTCTACCGACGACGGTTTTGCCCAGGGCTGCGGTGGCGATGCCGACGTTGTGCAGTTGGAACGGTTGGGCGAGGGGATAGTTGTCCTTGTTGTTGACGGCGATAGCGTAGGGCGTGTCGACTATGCCGTCGCTGCCCGGAATATTCTGGTTGGGGCCGCTGTTCTTATCCGGGCCTGTCCACGTGCTCCAATAGTTACCGCCAGAAGGATAGCCGTTGTCCCACGTGTTCCCGGGCGACGTTGAATTGGACAGCTGGAACGGGATGGTGTTGTCCATGAAGTTGTTGTGGTAGATGGCGTTGTTGTTGGAGTTGACGATGGTGATTCCCAGTTGGTTCTCGGTTATCATGTTTTCGCATATCGTGTTTCCGCTCGTTTCTATCTGTAGGCCTATGGAGCTGAGGCTGATGATGTTCTGCGAGATGACGTTGCTGCTCGACGAAGAGGTCACGTCGACGGCAACAGAGTCTTGCTCGAACATGTTGCCCGAAACCTGGTTGCTGACCGCGCTGGTTCCTTGAAGGACGACGCCGTTGTTGTTGATAAGGGACATTATGTTATCATAGATTTTGCAGCCGCTTGCGCCCTGAACGAGTATACCTTGATCCCAACTGGTTATCGTTATGCCGGCAATTATCGATCCAGAGCCGCTGGACACTATTGTTATGGCGATTCCGCTTCCGCCGCCGTTGAAGACCGGTTCGCTTCCCGGTTCGCCGATAAGCGTTATCGTCTTGTTAATGACCAGAGACTCGTGGTAGACGCCCGGGGCAATCCATATTGTGGCTCCTGGAGCAGCTGCATTTATGGCAGCCTGTATCGTGGGATAATCTTCCGGAACCCTGAGAACGGTCCCAAACGCGTATACAGAACCATCTTCAGAGCCCACGTAAAGCACGCCATCAGCAACAGCAGGAGAGGAAAACACGATGCTGCCTGCCGTGTAGTTCCACACCTGCGCTCCAGTCGAAGCATTGAGGCAGTAAACCCTGCCATCATTCGAGCCCACGTAGACTCTACCGCCAACAACTGCAGGAGAGGAAAACACATAGCTGCCTGTCGTGTAGTTCCACACCTGCGCTCCCGTTAAAGCGTCAAGACAGTAAGTCCTATTATCCCATGAGCCCACGTAGACTCTACCATCAGCAACAGCAGGAGAAGAATATACCCAGTTGCCTACCGTGTAGTTCCACACCTGTGCCCCGGTCGAAGCGTCAAGACAGTAAGTCCTATTATCGTACGAACCCACGTAAACCCTGCCAGCAACAACTGCAGGAGAAGAATACACCTTGTCGCCTGTCGTGTAGTTCCATAACTGTGCTCCTGTCAAAGCGTCAAGACAGTAAGTCCTATTATCCCATGAGCCCACGTAGACTCTACCGCCAACAACTGCAGGAGAAGAATACACCGTGCCGCCTGTCGTGTAGTTCCACACCTGCGCTCCCGTTAAAGCGTCAAGACAGTAAACTCTCTTATCGAACGAGCCAACATAAACCCTACCATCAACAACTGCAGGAGAAGAGAGCACCTCGTTGCCTGTCGTGTAGTTCCATAACTGTGCTCCAGTTGAAGCGTCAAGACAGTAAACTCTCTTATCGAACGAGCCCACGTAGACCCTACCAGCAACAACTGCAGGAGAAGAAAACACAAAGCTGCCTGTCGTGTAGTTCCACACCTGTGCCCCGGTCGAAGCGTCAAGACAGTAAGTCCTATTATCGTACGAACCCACGTAAACCCTACCAGCAACAACTGCAGGAGAAGAGAGCACCTCGTTGCCTGTCGTGTAGTTCCAGAGCTTGTTGTTTGTTCCAGGCGCAGGGCTTTCGCTGTAGCCCGAGTGAATGATATCGTGATGGAACGTGGGCCATGAATACCGTGTGTAGTATGGGCTCCATGGTTGCATGAGTGGATAGTTGTCTTTGTTATTCACGTCTATGGAGTAGGGTGTGTCTCCTATTCCGTCGCTGCCCGTCTCATTCTGGTATGGCCCTCCATGCACGTCTGTCCCGTTGTAGTCACTCCAGAAGTTTCCGCCAGAAGGATAACCATCATCCCAAACATTAGTTGAGTTTGAAGAATAAGCTTGGCGGGTGTTGTTTATGAAGTTGTTATGGTAGATTGTATTGCTAGAAGAAGAATAGAGATAGATGCCAATACTGTTTGCTGTCACGTTGTTTCTGCTTACACCGTTATTAGAGGAAGAAAGGAGCTCGATGCCATACAAGTTGTTTGTTATGTTGTTTCCTGAGATTATGGTGTTGTTTGTTTCCAGTAGTTCAACGCCGATGGAAGTGTGGGACAGGTTGAGGTTTTCCACGGTCACGTTGTTGCATGCGACGAGTATAACTTGCCCAGCGTCCCCAACCACACGGCCTGACACATCCTCAAGATAGATCAACGGTTTGCCGTTCACCAAGTTACCGGTCACCACATTCCCATAAGAATCCCACACGGATAACCCGTCATTAGCAAACGAGTTTCCGCTCACGCTGTTATTATTGGAAGAAGAATAGAGATAGATGCCAATACTGTTTGCTGTTACGTTGTTTCCGTTCACGCTGTTATTGGAAGAAGAAACGAGATAGATGCCAGCCGTGTTGTTTTTTATGTTGTTTCCGCCCACGCTGTTATTAGAAGAATCGAGCTCGATGCCAACAAAGTTGTTTGCTGTAACGTTGTTTCCGCTCATGTTGTTATTAATAGAAGAAGACTCGACATAGATGCCATACATCTTGTTTGCTGTAACGTTGTTTCCGCTCATGTTGTTATTAATAGAAGAAGACTCGACATAGATGCCATACATCTTGTTTACTGCAACGTTGTTTCTGCTTACACCGTTATTAGAAGAAGAAAGGAACTCGATGCCAGCCCAGTTGTTTGCTGTTATGTTGTTTCCTGAGATTATGGTGTTGTTTGTTTCCCATAGTTCGACGCCGATGGAAGTGTGGGACAGGTTGAGGTTTTCCACGGTCACGTTGTTGCATGCGACGAGTATAACTTGCCCAGCGTCCCCAACCACATAGCCTGACACATCCTCAAGATAGACTAGCGGTTTTCCGTTCACCAAGTTACCGGTCACCACATTCCCAGAAGAATTAGATACAGATAAGCCGTCATTAGCAAACGAGTTTCCGCTCACGTTGTTATTATTTGAAGAAGAATAGAACAAGATGCCAGCCCAGTTGTTTGCTGTTATGTTGTTTCCGCTCACACCGTTACTAGAAGAAGAATCGAGAAAGAGACCATAATAGCCGCTGTCTGTTATGTTGTTTCCGCTCACGCTGTTATTAGAAGAAGACTCGAGATCGATGCCATACAAGTTGTTTGCTGTTATGTTGTTTCCGCTCACATTGTTACCAGAAGAATAAATGATCAAGATGCCAGCCCAGTTGTTTGCTGTTATGTTGTTTCCGCTCACACGGTTATTAGAAGAAGAATCGAGCCAGATGCCATATGCGAACGATGTGATTCTCATGTTTTTGATTGTCACGTTGCTTCTTCCCATCAACTCTATTCCTACAGAGCCTGAAGCGTTTGTGCTTTGTAGTGTGTGTCCCGCTCCGTCTATTGTGATGTTGTCTCTTTGTATGGTGATTGCGCTGGAAAAGGCTGTAGCGTTTCCCGTGATGTTGTCTGTTAGCCTGTAGGTCACGTTGTCAACGCTGGAAATGGGTGCTGTTGGCGGTTGTATGCTTCCGTCGGCCTGTATGTAGATGGTTTGGGTCCAAACATAATCGGACTTGACAGGTTGAACGTTATACGCCAAGGCTAATGCGCTTACTACGAGTAAGGATAGTATGATTATAGAAGCAGGTTTCCTAAACAATGCAACTCCCCTTTCCTATGTTCTAGTTCAACTTGTTCCGATAAAAAGATTGTGAAAGAATCTTCCATCATCATCCTCATCGACAATTATCGTTCATATCAACCGTTCTGCTGAAACAGTCTAAATTACATGCCCAGTAATATTGAATCAAATTAAACGACCGAGTTCGCACTCGGTGCCCACCAATCAATCGATCATAACATGTGAGAAAACGGGAAAAAGTAAGACCCCATGGTCCGAGGTAGCTCATTCTCAGCTCAAATGGAGACGTCTCCAATGTAAGATTGCCAACTGACCTTTTCCCTCGCGCAACCCCTCTTTTTCTTGGTTAAAATCCTAGAGCGTGTTGATATTTGTGAAGAATGTCTTTGCTATCTGAACAGAACAGCCAAGTGACGGGTGAACAAAAAAAAGGGGGAGTTATTCGTGCTGGTTGAAGTAGTAGACGGCTATGGCTATGTCCTTCATGTCGACGACGCCGTCGTTGTTCACGTCTGCGTTCGGGTTCCAGTTTGGCTTGTTGGGCTTCGTCTGGTACAGGCTGACCAGGTAGGCGATGTCCTTCATGTTGTCTACCCCATCATACACTCCGGGAGTCGTGCTGGACACGTCGCCTGGAACACCGATGTGGACAGGGGTGCTGCAGGTCCAGTTGTTGTCTGCCGTGTTTGTCTCGTTTTGAACAGGGCCTGCGCAAGCACACACAGTGTAGTTTCCATAGGCGAAACCAGTCGTGTTCCACGTTAACGTGAGGATCATGTAGTTGCTCTTTGTCAGCTTGACCGCTTGTGCGGTGGCTGTGGACGCGTCGGCATAGGCCGTTACAAGAAAGTCTTCGTCGTACACGCCGTAGTTCACGACCTTAACTTCCAAGCTAAGACTGTAACCCTTTCCGACAACGGTTTTTGACATAAGGTAATCCGTTATTCCAACGTCGTGCGCGTTGAAAGGCTGCACCAACGGGTACGTGTCAACTCCGCTTTCAGCGACAATGTACGGCGTGTCTACGATGCCATCGGCACCAGGCTGATTCTGACTCGGGCCACTGTACGCGTCTGGGCTGGTATGGTCGCTCCAGTAGTTTCCGCCCGAAGGATAACCGTTATCCCATGCGTTTCCTGTTGACGCTGAAACCGACACTTGGACGGTATTGTTGACGAAGTTGTTGTGGTAGATTATGTTGCTGTTGGAGCTCACGATGCTGAGTCCGACCTGATCGTTCAGTATCATGTTTTCGCACACGATGTTCTGGCTGCTCTCTATCTTGAGGGCGGTGGTGCTGAAGCAGATGATGTTCCTTGAAACATTGTTGCTGATCGATGAGGACGCCACGTCGACCGCGATGAAATCGCTCTGGAATATGTTGCTGTAAACCTGGTTGTTGACGGCGCTGGCTCCTTGAATGACTATTCCTTTGCTGTTCAACGAAGACATTATGTTGTTGTAGATCGTGCAGCTGCTTGAGCCGTTGATGAGTATGCCCTGGTCCCACCCGGTTATCACGATTCCTGCAACGGTAGATCCAGAGGCGTTGGACAACAATGTTATGGCAATTCCGGAGCCGCCTCCGTTGAAAATGGGCTCGCTTCCCAACCTGCCGATGATCGTAAGAGGTTTGTTAACGACTGTGGACTCGTTGTATACGCCTGGGCCTATCAGGATGGTTGTCCATGGAGTGGTCGCGTCTATTGCCGCCTGTATCGACTTGTAATCTTGGGGAACCCGAATAACCCTGGTGTAATTGTAACTAGCACCGACCACGGCGGGCAAAATCGTGACGATCCCATTGAGCAGGAACGTGTCTCCATCTCGGGTCAAGGGTTTAGGTTCGAAGTCAATATTGCACGAAACCTGCCCAGCCGCTTGAATTATCTTCAAAGTCAGCACTGCAAGCCTTCCTGAGCCGTTGAAATATGTTTGACCTAGGCCGATGCATGCACCACCAACAAACATCCCTGGTGCGCTATCATCATGAGCTTGTATTGGCGAATCGTATGCAAACACATTGTCTGAAGGAAGTATCACATTCACATACTGAAGAAGCGTCGGATCCCAAGTGATGCCCACTTGCCAGCACGACAACAGTATGGCATTGGTTACCGTTATGTTTATGTCAAAAGTGTCTCCAAGACTTTTCTGTGCAGGCGTGAAGTTGAAGCTGCTTGACCCATCAAGAGGATTGACTAAGGCCAATGTTGCGCCCGCCGGTGCACGCACTGGGATAACGATTCTCAGTGCACCTGCAAGAAACATCGCAACTAGAACACAAACCAAAACCTTACCTAATCTGCTCTTCACGTTTCTCTCTCCCCAAACCCCACTCGCTCTACGTCGTCGGATGGAGTATCTGACGGACGCCCGTGCTAATCAGAATCCTCCTATCTCCCCAATCTATCTTCACATGGTTGAATTAAAAGTTTGTCTATTTGAGGATGTGTGCGCGCGCTTGCATTTGGTATTCACTTTCCTTTCTTGTTTGTGAAGCTACAATCCTTAGTTCGGATACAGCCCCTTAAACGGGGTGACTACTCAAGGAGTAGCACGCTATTGAAGTTTAGCGCCGCACATTGGGCATCTAGGCGGATAATTCTCTTTGCTCAGCATGCTTACTCCACAAACAAAGCAAATGGAAATATTACAACTTGGACAATGATAGTTTCCTCCATGAATGCGTTTGCCGCATAAGTCGCAGAGTCTTGTCAAGCAACAGTCAGCCACTGGTTTCGCCTTCTTGCTTTCTTCCTTTGATTTTTGGTGTGGGCGTCATCGTGGTTACCCTCACTATGCTGCTTTCACCCAGTTCTTAGCGCTTGATTTCATCGACCCATTTTCGCTCTTTTTTGAAGGCTAACGCTGCCAAGAGCGTTGCCACGATTAGCATGGGTAGGATAAGGATTGCAGAGAACTCTGGCATCCATGCAGTTCCGGTCCAGCGCACTATGGTCCCGTCGGTTCCCACAGCCCAACCATCACTGGCACTAACCATACATACCGAAATAAGCCAGTTACCCGTAGGGCTTGTTTTGTTATCCCATTGCGTGCCGTTCCAATGAATTATGGTTCCACCTTCGCCTACGGCCCATACATCACTGACGTTGAGCGTAGATACTGAAGAAAGAAATCCGGTTGCTGGGTTCGTTACTGCGTTCCACGCGGTGCCGTTCCAATGGATCGTACTTCCAAAGCCTACTGCCCACCCGTCGCTAGAATTGACCATAGAAACAGAAAAGAAATCTGATACTATTGGACTCGTTACGTTACTCCATTGCACGCCATTCCAGTGTATCACCGTTCCTCCAAGACCTACTGCCCACCCGTCGCTTGCGTCGATCACGTCTATTGATTCAAGTGACATTGGCGTCGGGCTCGCTACGTTGCTCCATTGTGTTCCGTTCCAACGAATTATTGCTCCGTCCTGACCTGCTGCCCACCCATTACTGGCATCAATCATGTGTATGCCATAGAGGAACTTTGTCATTGGATTCGTAACGTTGCTCCATTCCGTCCCATTCCAATGTATTATGGTTCCATGATCGCCGTATCCCAAATTATAACCGCCCACAGCCCACACATCATTAGGACTAGACATGAACACACAATAAAGCCAAGCATAAGGAACAGGGTTGGCCACTATATTCCATGCTGAACCGTTCCAGTGGATCGTCGTTCCATCTTGACCCACCGCCCACCCGTCATTAGCATTTACCAAAGATACCGACAACAACTCAGCCACCGTCGGGCTGCTCCAGTTTAACCAAGCACTCTCTGCTCTAGCGACAGGCACACTTACGAACAACAAGATCGCCAAAAACAGAAGACATATCTGAATAGTGCTCTTCATGCCGTTTCCTCTTTAACCAGCCTTTCGCTAATCTCAACTTTTATGATTTGCCATTGAGAAACAGAGAATTCCAACTAGTATTAGAACGAATGTTCGCGTGAGCTTCATTTTCCTCTCTCCCTGTTTCAAACAGGTTCACGCAACAGATAAGACTTATGAGCAAATCGTCTATGACATTGAGTTCTGAACATTTTGCCTTGAGTGTGAAACTCTACCGCAGCAGTAACACTATTCGTGTTGGTTGAAGTAGTAGACGGCTATAGCTATGTCTTTCATGTCGACGACGCCGTCGTTGTTCACGTCTGCGTTGGGGTACCACGGTGGCTTGCTAGGCTTGGTCTGGAACAGGCTGACCAAGTAGGCGATATCTTTCATGTTGACGATTCCGTCGTACACTCCTGGAGTCGTGCCGGACACGTCGCCCGGGACGCCCACGTGAACGGGAACGCTGCACGTGCAGTTGTTGTCCGCAGTGTCTGTTTCTCCCGGAACAGGCCATGCGTAAGCGCTTATGGTGTAGTTGCCGTAGGCAAAGCCAGTAGTGTTCCACGTGAAGGTGACGGGTGCAGAAGCGCCAGCTTCCAAAGTGACAGATTGTGTTTGGATGGAAAAGCGTCCTCCTGTGCGTGTGTATTCAGCCCAAATCTCCTCAGCAGACAAAGCTCTATTGTAAATTTTAACTTCGTCGATGATGCCATTGAACCAAAATCCAGTTGTAGGATTGTTACCAATCCTAAGTGATTGACCGGTATAGGCTAGATAACCTGCTCCTTGGCTACTTACAAGCTTTCCATTGACATAGATTTTTGAAGTTCCATCGAAAGTTCCAACAACATGATACCATACGCCTGGTTGAATAGTTCCAGGAGGTGAGTAACATATTCCTGGGGCAAATTCGATACCCGCATTCGGATTAATGCGCAGAAAATAACCCTCATAATAAAATGTACTTACAATAGTCGCATAAGTATTGACATCACTGGCTTTAAACCATGTTTCTAATGTGATTGCCGTAGTTGGCATAAGACTGGGATCAGTCCCGCAATCAACATAATCATCAACTCCATCAAAGCTCAAGGCGCTATTTACTTTCCCGCTCGTCCATGAAGCTCCGTATATAATTCCGTGATTGTTGTAGCCGGAGCTGTCGTAGGCTGTTGTACCTGAGCCTTCATCAAGCTTCCAGTAGCCAACCAAGCCTGGAGGCTGAGTGTAGCCAGTTAGGTTGCAGTAGGCGGTTACGTTGAAGGTTTCTGTGTAGCTGCCTTGATTTGCCGCTGTGACGTTTATGCTGGCGCTGAAGCCTTGACCAACCACAGTCTTAGAAGGCGCAACATTGGTGACGGCTACATCATGAACACCAAAAGCGTAAACATTCCCGTCGTTTGAGCCCACGTAGACTTTACCACCAGCAACAGCAGGAGAAGAATCCACCACACCGCCTGTCGTGTAGCTCCAGATATATGCGCCCGTCGTAGCGTTCAAAGCGTAAAAATTGCCGTTAGTTGAGCCCACATAGACGAAACCACCGGCAACAGCAGGAGAAGAATACACGTAACTGCCTGTTGTGTAGCTCCATATGAGTGCGCCCGTCGTAGCGTTCAAAGCGTAGACCTTGCCGTCAAATGAGGCCACGTAGACGACACCACCGGCAACAGCAGGAGAAGAAACCACGGAATTGCCTGTTGTGAAGCTCCACACCTGCGCGCCCGTCGTGGCGTTCAAAGCATAGGTCCTGTTGTCAGCTGAGCCCACATAGACGAAACCACCGGCAACAGCAGGAGAAGAATACACGTAACTGCCTGTTGTGTAGCTCCATATGAGTGCGCCCGTCGTTGCGTTCAAAGCGTAAACATTGTCGGCCCAATATGAGCCCACGTAGACGACACCACCAGCAACAGCAGGAGAAGACATCACGTAACTGCCTGTTGTGAAGCTCCATATGAGTGCGCCCGTCGTTGCGTTCAAAGCGTAAACATTACCGTCATCTGAGCCCACGTAGACGACACCACCAGCAACAGCAGGAGAAGACTCCACCCAACTGCCTGTTGTGAAGCTCCACACCTGCGCGCCCGTCGTGGCGTTCAAAGCATAGGTCCTGTTGTCACATGAGCCCACATAGACGACACCACCAGCAACAGCAGGAGAAGACCGCACCCAACTGCCTGTTGTGAAGCTCCATATGAGTGCGCCCGTCGTGGCGTTCAAAGCGTAGGTCCTGTTGTCAGCTGAGCCCACATAGACGAAACCACCGGCAACAGCAGGAGAAGAAGATACGCCGCCGCCGGTTGTGTAGGTCCAGAGAGTTTGGTTTGTGTTTGGCGCCGTTGAAGTTGAATATCCGTTGTGCCACAGGTCATGATGGAACATCGGCCACCGTTCGCGAGGATTCTTCACAAGTACAGAGTTGCCGCTTATTACCACAGTTACGCCGTCTGGCACTTCGTCTGGCGCATTTGCATAAAACGGAGTCCAGGTTGCAGCGATGCTAGTGCCATTGGTTGATGTCCAGTAGTTGTTGTAGAAGTAGAAGTCGAAAGCGGGAGAGCCTCCAGGGGTGGATGTCTGCCAGACTTCTTCATAGTCCGTATAGTCATAGACCCCCGAATAAAGATAAGACAAAACCAAGTAGTCCCCACCTGTTGGTGCGTCTAGTGACCAAACCAGATTGGAGCTCTGATATGCAGCAAAACTGGTGACACCACTTTGGGTGGTGATGTAGAATGTATATGTGACTCCCAAGGATAGGGCCAAGGCGTTCGGTGAATAGTTATAGGTCAGATTATCTAGCGGACCAGTTGTCCACGAATAGGATAATCCCCAAATGCCATAATCATCAGCAAATCCAATCTGATTGTAGCTTCCGTTATTATCCCAAGCTGAAAGAATTACGTAATAGAATTCATCTGATCGAGGCGCGGAAGAGGGAACCGTAATACTCACGTTAATGGTACTCGCATTCTCTGTAGACGCCCACCAAGGACGTACGCCCCCAGCATACCAATGGGTATCATAACCCGTAGTGGGTGTCTCCGGAGCCAGTGTCGGAAATATGACACGCCCGTTAACCGCAGGAAAGGGTTCTCCCTGGGTCCACGATAATTCATGTATTGGCGCACTCGAAGTCAAATTAGTTGAATCTGCGGGTGCGAACGAATCAACACTCCTTGCTTGCCCAGATTCTTCTCTTAAACTTGCTTTCACGCTGAATGGTTGGACGTTAAATGCCACCGTTAACGCACTTGCTAACAGCATTATCAGCATTGTGACTACAACTATTTTCCTTTCCATTTTTCCTTTCTCCTTTTTGTTGTCATGGAGACGTTAGGCCTCGGCCAGTTCGGCACGCAGCCTTCCAGAAAGCCATGGGAATCGGCCAATTCATAAAAGCATCTCCTTCCTCACCAGACAGTGTAACTGGCAAACCTACTTAAGGCTTGTGAAACATTGTTACGGGTCCGATTTCTGCCGGACGCTCTGGGCGTCTGCCGTCGGCCACGAATGCACCATGAGGAACGGACACGGATGAAACGCGTTCCACGGTTCAAACAAGCGCGCTTAAAAATCCTTGTGGGTTTCATCCAAGGCAATGTTGAAAGCGCCAGGAGTGGCGATGTCTCCCGCAACTCCCTTTTTTCTATTATGCGCGCGCCTGGTTCTTTCCATGTCTGTGATGTATTCAAATCCTTGCTCTATCCTCGGGATTGCTTGAAAATCGAGAGGTCAATCTTCGGAATTCTTATTATTATGTCTCTTTTGGTGAAGTTGAACTGTATGCTGTTCACTGCATTGCAGAACACTTCTATCCAAGCACCCAAAGAAGTCCAATTCTTCCCCAGCAAGTCCATTTGCAGGGATATTACGGATGTGATTCCCATAAGAGCATCCAAGTTATAGTTTTTAGATTCCGCATAACTTGCAATGGTACTCACAAGTGACAGAATGCTTGTCATCCTTTTCTTGACTTCGATTGCTTGTGCAGGGTCTTTTAAGACATCGAGTATTTCTTTTGTGAGTTTCAGAATCTCTTCTTTCTTAGAAACAAGCATCAGTCTTTCTTTCTCAGTAAGTTCCATTCTGGAGCATCTTCCATAGCATGATACGAAACAACCTCCATTAATATCTTGAGGAGAAAATCAGAAAAAAAGCGCGCGCCCTAAAACCTATATAATTGCTATGTCTCACATCTCGAAACATTAAGCATTCAAGGTGAAGTTTGACGAGCCGCGTTGACTCATCTTTCTTGGCCAAGTGGAAAAAAGAATACTATGAACATGATGACCTCGAATACTCTAATCTAATCAGAAAAGATGAGCTTACAGTTGACGACTTGGGAAAACTTCTGTCATGGAAAAGTTACCGGTTCAGAAAGACAATGAAGAATAAACTCGGGAATAGTGTAAAAGAGATAAACGATTTGAGAAAGGAAAGACCGAAGGAGCCAAGGCTTGATGATTTCGTCAGGAAATTCTACCCTGACTATCCTGAGGACGCCCCCATTTTTGGCACATTCATAAAACATATTCTCAACCCGGGTGAGTTCCCTGTCTACGACCAGTTCGTCCACAAAGCATACCATAGATTGTGTGGCACTCAAATTGAAGGAGATTGCTTAATGGATTGCTACGAGAGTTATCGAAGCTTCTTCAAAGAGCAAAAAGCAAAGCTGGGTTGTACCGACAAGCAGCTTGATGAAACTCTTTGGGCATATGGACGCTATGGGTGACAGCCTAGCGCGTTTCTCAGAACGCATCCAGTTTCTTCTGTTTCTCCACTTCCTTCCTTATCAGGTCCTGAAGCGCTTCGCTTATTCCACCGGAATATTTGGGCCAAACGACTGTTCGCATAAACTCTCTGAGAAGGCTGTTTGGAACGTTGCAAATCGTAAGGTTTCCAAAAGAGTCTTCTTTGAGCTTGCCATCTTCAGCGATGTAATTTATGAGCGGTTTGTTCTTCACGTTTTCATCTTCCTTTGTCTTGTTGGTATGGGCGTCAAAGGCGCGCGCGCTCAATGATGAGTTGATTAATCTTGTGGAACTAAGAGCCTTATTGCTTGTTCATGAGGATAAGTCTTTATTCAGTAGTTTTTCTGTCCTTAGATTTTCGGTAAGGAGAGAGGAAACTACAAAATTGCTTGATCAATCTCTTCACAATTCTCTTCTGAGCAGTTCTCTGCTTCGGAATCCTGCACGCCGTAAGCCATTATTGAAAAGATTGTTCAGCCTTCTCACTTGTTGTGTAATCGACTCATCATTCTCGTATTCTGTCAATTCTGAACCTTTGGCATCATAAACACCGGCTGGTTCAAATTCCAAGTCTGACAGAAAACATCTAAACCTCACCACAACGTCACGTTCGTTGATACGCATTGGGAGCTCAAAGGATATGCCAGCGAGGATGCTGTCAACGTTTTCGCCGTTAACTTGGCGCACAACATCTAACGCAATTCCCCTCACTCTTTCCCTCAATTCGCTCATACTTGCAGAATACTGATGGTTCGCTTTTGAGTCTTTCTGCCAATGAAAGAGAGAGCGCGCGCTAAAATACTGCTTTTTAATATACTGCTTATCACCATGTAAATCACTTATGTCACACAGCAAACGTGCACACAACAATGCTTTTAACTTTTGCATGAAACAATAATTAGCAAAAAAAGAGGCAGGTTAAAGATGAATGAGCGAAAGAAATTAACAGAGGCAAAATATTTCTATTCTAGAATGGTCGAAGAGCAAAGAAATAGAGACAATTTTTCGCATAACTTAAGCGCGTTTCTTTCTTCTTCTCGCTCAGTGTTACAGTATGCATTTTCTGAAGTGGAAAAAAACATTGAAGGACAAAAATGGTATGAATCCCATATGTCAGCAAGCTCCATATTAAGGTTCTTTAAAGATAAACGTGATATCAATATCCATGCTAAACCTGTCTCACCTATTGCGAAATATGATGCAACTTTCAAAGAAACTTTGGGTATATCAGATTCGGTTTCAGTTACCCTTAGGGATAAAAATGGAAACATAAAAGAACAACATTCTAGTGAATTTCATTCGAAATCAGAGGGTACAAAAGATCAGGCAACAATACAAGTCAAGTATGAGTTTGACGACTGGAACGGAAATGAGGACGTTCTGACACTATGTCAAAAATACCTTGAAGAATTGGAAAGGCTAATTGAGGATGGAGTGGGCAAAGGATTTATTACGGGTTAATGTCCAAATTTTAATACATTGTGCTCGCGTCGTGTAGCGCGCGCTGTTTCGGTAAACCAACTTGAAACGTGATTTTCTTTGAATCGTGTTGCTTTTTCTTTTTCGTGCTCGCTTTTTTATCCCCATTGTCAGCGTTTTCAGAGGGTAGGGCGTCCTCAGGGTCAGAGTAAGGCTTCTCTTCTCGGCGAGATGACAATAGGGACAATAATTCAAGCTCTGTTTCCCATGGTAAACTCATTTTGAGGATTTTTGTAAATCAAGGTGTTTTTTTGTTTTCGCGCTCGTGGTGTTTCTCCTGTGCGACACACTTTCTGGGTGTTACGCGGCCTCAGGGTTTGGGAGAGCGCACCCTCTCGGAGCGTGTCCCATGGGAGTCACGCTTTAAGCCCTGTTTCGTGTGGAAGTGTTGAAGAATGAGAGACCATCTTTAATGGCAGGCTGCAAAGCTGTAATGTTAAGATTCTTATGCCAAGGATGACATAAGATGGAAAGCTGACCCTTTCTCTATGTCAAAATCTGGTGCGCCTTGACGTTTGTGAAGAGTGCCTCTGCTCTCGGGACAATGCATACAAGTGACAGGTGAACAAAAAGGGGGGTTATTCGTGTTGGTTGAAGTAGGCGATGGCTATGGCTATGTCTTTCGCGTTGCGGTGTGGAACTAACTGTCAAGTTGTTATCGTGGCATTTCTTCACCTAACTTGACCTCGGGGAGCCTTCAACAAACATGTACGCGAGCAAAGAAATTGGAGCTTGTCACAGGAGAATACGTCAGCGTGCTTCAAACAACAGCCTATCAACAATCTTTGCTTGGACAGTTTTGTCTTGAACCCGCGGTTACCGTTTGAAAGCGTTTTGGGCGTGAAACGAAAAGGAAAAAAAGGGAAGCTTCGTTTCTCAGGCTGTCCGCCTATGGGTCGTTGCCTGGTGCGTTCATGTTGAAGCGCGCTACTGTTCCTGCTATGTCTTTCATGTTGCTGACGCGGTCTCCGTAGGGATCAACGCAGCCGTTTGCACCGTACACTCCGACCCATTTTGGATCTAGGACGGTTGAAGTTGGTGCTTTGGCGTTGAAGTGGACGACGAGGTATGCGATGTCTTTCATGTTGATTTTTCCGTCTGAAACGCCCACTGTTGAGCCGCTGACGTCGTACCACGGAGTGTCTTGCTTCCAGATAGTGTACGCATGCTCACCTGGGTACAGCGCGTCATAGTACCAGCCTTTAACCCAGTAGTTGCACCAATGTCCGCCTGTTGGCGTGGCGACTGTGAAGCTTGGACAATCATTGTAGTATATCTGCTGCAATTGGTTGTACAATGCCTGTCTTGCCATGTATCCGGGAGAGCCTAGACCAGCGCTGTCGTCAGTGAACAGGGCCTGGTCTATCAGTGCGTCTTTCTGAGTGCTCCCACCGTTCGCAGCCGTGTAGCCCTGGAGGCTGGCAAAGAATCCATTACTATGCATGTATGCACGCACAAAGTCGTCGGCATCCGCAAAGTCTGCAAGCCAGCGGACGTCGAACATCGGCAGGTTCTGGGCATAAAAGTCGGTGATGAACGTGTTCCAGCTGATTGGTGCTAAGTTGATGGTGAAGGTGCCTGCTGGACCAAACGGTCCAGTACCGAACATGGTCTGTAGTGTTGTGAAGAAGGTCTGTATCTCGGTGCATGCGGTCTGTCGCGCGCTGTTTCCGGTGTTGTATGGCAAAGTGAATGTGAAGCCCCATTGCCACAAGCTCTTAGTCACGCCGCCTACCGTGAAGGTCGCGCTCGTCAAGCAGGTGAATGCTGCGAGGTAGTTCATGTTGTAACCGCTGGAGGCCCAGTTGTAGTAGTCGGGGTACAGGCCTTCTACGAACGGGTTGACCCTGTTCACCTGGGCCGCGCCAAACAAAGCATTAGTGATGTACTGCGTCTGGCTGAACGAGTAGGCAAAGGCTTTTCTAACGTTCGTATTGCTGAAGAAGTTGGTTGGAATTCCTGTGGGCAAACTCCCAGTTCCGATGTATGGGCTGGCGGGGTTTATAACGAAGGTGAACATGTTCGCATCCAGCATTAGCTCCGGCGCTACGCGCTGGATAGTCTTCACGCTTGGGACCAATGGCAGTCCGTTCGACCCAACCATGAGAGGCAGGGCAGACATCGGGATTATCGCAGTGTCGAGTGCGCCCGAGTTAAGTAAACTTGCCCTCGTAGCGTCAGATGCGATGTACGCTATGTTGACCGTGTCCACGTAGCCGTTGGTTGCCGTGGGGATGTTCGGTGGGCTAGCAGGATCGCCGCATGGGTTGCCGTAGGGATCCGTTGCTGGCCATCCTCTCCAGTAGCCTGGGTTCCTCTGCAGAATCACTTGTCCGGCTACGCTGTTAATCGTCTGCACGTAGTACGGACCTGTGCCGCAGTACCTGTTCGGCTGAAGAGGTTGATCCACTGGATCTAGGCTCTTCTGGGCCGCACCGAATCGCGCCCAGTCCATCCACCAGTCCGGGTACACTAAGCATCCCGTTCCAGGATATTGCAGTGCTGGTGCCTTGCGTCCTGTGATACGAGTCGAGACTGCGGTGGGACTTTGCATGTACTTTGACGTGTCGTACAGGTTTCCGTTCCAAGCGCCCAGGTTGTTAATCGCGTAGGCGCTGCTTATGACGTCCATGAACGTGTTGGCAAGGTTTTGCTTGAAGGCGTTGTCTGGGAATCTGTCGCCCACGTTGATGATGAGGTTGTTGCCGCTGACTTGATATGCATCGTCAATCAGGTGAGCCAGGTCCATCAGGTTCGGGTGACCAGCCGCGCTTGGATTTGCTGATTCAGTATTAGCCCAGTAAAGGTGGTTTGTTGCGTCGTTGAAAAGTGGCAAGTCCATTATCCAGTTTGGAGCAAACGCGCAGTCCATAACTGAATAGTAGCTGAAGCTGTACTTGACATCGGCAATGGAGAACTGGCCCTGTTGGATGCCTTGGTAGTTGTAGAAGTATATTGGTGGGGTTGTGCGGATGTTGAACGTGTAGTATCCACGCCACAAGGTCAACGTGTAGGTTCCTGACGCGTAGGTCATGGCGTCAACGGTCCAGGTGCGCCATGTGTTCGCGACGAAGTCTTTTAGGTAAACGTTGTCGCCCGCGTCGAACACGAGGTCTGCGTTCTGGTCAACCCAGCCGGTGCCGAGGAATGGACCGGTTTCGGGTGAGTTTCCAGAGACGAAGGTGAAGGTTGCGCCTGTCGGACTATTACCATATGCTGTGGCGAGGTTATTGGTGGTGACCGTCATTACATACGAACTTCTGGTTGGAACGTTCGTGGCCAGCACCGGGTTGAAGTTGAAGTAGAGTTCTCCGTTATTTGGTGATAGAGACGGAAATGGGTTAACACTGCCCGCCCATTGTGTCCCTCCTTGCGGTAAAGTCCCGAACTCGATTAGGCCCTCGTAAACGTTGAACAGGAGTTCTCCACTGGCGGTGTCGTAAGCGACGCCTGGGTCAGCATCAATCGGACCCCAACCGGTGTCGCCTACATAGTACGTGGTTGTGTTAATCGGCGGCTGGGCAGGAGGGACAGAATGGACTTTCGCTTGCGGAGCAACGATTGGAAGCAACATTATAGCCACAGCAAATATCGCAATCAAAAATAGTTTCTTCATTGTTTATTCTCCTTCTCTCTCCTTAATTTCGCTAGACAAGAGTGTGTTTTTCGAAGATATAGACTTTGTGAAACAATGTTACATATGAAATGGAACACGGCCTAGAACAAAAAAAACGAGAATTGCTGGGCATTCGGGTTTTTCAATTTCTGCGCGACCCTCGTCTCTTCCAGCTGGCTCCCAGCATGCTCATTGGCTAACCAGTTCTACTCGTGTTGGTTGAAGTAGTAGACGGCTATTGCTATGTCTTTCATGTCGACTACGCCATCGTTGTTCACGTCTGCGTTCGGGTCCCAGTTTGACTTGTTCGGCTTGGTCTGGAAGAGGCTGACAAGGTAGGCGATGTCCTTCATGTTCGTGATTCCGTCGTACACTCCGGGAGTCGTGCTGGACACGTCGCCTGGAACGCCCACGTGAACTGGAACGCTGCACGTGAAATTGTTGTTCGCCGTGTCTGTTTCTCCCGGAACAGGCCAAGCGTAAGCACTTAACGTGTAGTTGCCGTGGGCAAAGCCTGTTGTGTTCCACGTGAAAACAAGTTGCGCAGAATTTCCGCTTGGAAGGGCAGTGACTTCTTGCTTTCCTATCGAGGTTCCGTTGACGTAGACCGTGACGTTGAAGGTTTCTTGGTAGCTGCCTTGGTCTGCTACCGTGACGTTTATGCTCGCACTGAAGCCTTGAGCGACAACAGTCTTGGAAGACGCAACATTGGTGACGGCTACATCATCGCCTCCTGGCGCGCTCGCGCCAAAAGCATAAACATGCTGGGAGGAGCCTTCGTATACCACGCCGCCAACAACAGCAGGAGAAGAATACGGGCCACCAACCCCCCCTTCGGTTGCGTAGCTCCATATCAGCTCTCCCGTCGTGGCGTTCAAAGCAACAAACTTACCGTGGTCAAGAGTTAAGCCTATGTATACGACGCCGTCAGCAACAGCAGGAGAAGACATAACGTCATCGCCGGTTCAAAGCATAAACCTTGTTGTCTTCTGAGCCTACGTAGACGACGCCGTCAACAACAGCAGGAGAAGACACCACAAAATCGCCGGTTGTGTAGTTCCATATCAGCTCTCCCGTCGTGGCGTTCAAAGCATAAACATTATCGTCGTATGAGCCTACGTAGACCACGCCACCAGTAACAGCAGGAGAAGACCACACCCCACCGTCGGTTGTGTAGCTCCATATCAGCAGTCCCGTCGTGGCGTTCAAAGCATAAACCGTGCCGCCGTTCGGATAGAATGAGCCTACGTAGACCACGCCACCAGTAACAGCAGGAGAAGAATACACCCCACCGTCGGTTGTGTAACTCCATATCAGCAGTCCCGTCGTGGCGTTCAAAGCATAAACGTTACCGTCGAATGAGCCTACGTAGACCACGCCACCAGTAACAGCAGGAGAAGAATACACCCCCGAACTGCCGGTTGTGTAGTTCCATATCAGCTCTCCCGTCGTGGCGTTCAAAGCATAAACGTTACCGTCGACTTGGCCTGATTCGTTAAAGGTCGAGCCTACGTAGACGACGCCGTCAGCAACAGCAGGAGAAGACTCCACCGAACCGCCCGTTGTGTAGCTCCATATCAGCAGTCCCGTCGTGGCGTTCAAAGCATAAACCTTGTCGTCGTCACGGTTTGAGCCTATGTATAGGACACCGCCAGCAACAGCAGGAGAAGAACTAACCGTACTGACGGTTGTGTATATCCAGAGAGTTTGGTTTGTGTTCGGCGCCGTTGAAGTGGAGTAGCCGGTGTGCGTCAGGTCATGGTGGAACATGGTCCACCAGTCCGTGGGATCTACGGTGGACTGTGACCCAAGAAGTCTGGGGCTGCCATGAGAATCGGCTGCTCCAGAGAGACTACTCAAGGGAAATACTGACACAAAGAACAACAAAACCAAGACGAAACTAACAACCGCTTTATTCCTCATTTTCCCTACCCTTCCCCCATCTTCCCTAACGCGCGCTCATCAAACAGTGTAACCGACAACCTACTTAAGACTTGTGAGACAATGTTTCACGCTGGTTTACACCGGACGCTCTGGGCGTCTGCCGTCGGCCACGAATGCGCCATGAGGAACGGACACGGATGAAACGCGTTCACGCACGAGCAAATATTATCATAAAGAGTGCTTCGACTCGTTGTTTGCCTGAATTGATGGGCGCGCGCGTTGCAACTTTCTTTTTCGTCTTGCTTGCTCTCAAAAATTCAAGCCTGAGCTTTAAATCAGTGGCAGCCAAACGTTCTTTTGAGGCTCAAAAGATGCCAGAAATCGAAGAAAGAACGAAAACCTGCCACGAATGCGGGTTAGAGAGCATAGACGACTGCGAAACTACGAAAAAACACATTCCGGATGACGAAAACTTTGCGCCTTGCGTTTACTGCGTCAGAAACCATTTAGAGCATACGCCGACGAACTGGCGTGCCGATTTCTATTCTGAGAGATGGTATCGAGATGCTGACAAGGCTCCACACATAGACGACCCAGACCCGCACGAGAGGCAACTTTTACAAACTTTACACGAAATCGTCCAAAAAGAATATGCCAAGTTACCGGAGGTGACTACGAGTTGACTTCCCCTTTAGATGCAAAAGTCATAAACGGAAAACTTGACAGCGGCAAAGTAAAGCCTGACAAACGTGCCAAGCCCCTCCCCTTAAGAGAGCCAGACAAGAATCCCCTCCCCCACGAAGAACCGAAAGAAGCCCCTGCAGAAATCGAGAAAGTCAAAGCTAGCAAGCCGAAGACTACGAAGAAAACCGACAAGAAGACGACGACGCCGAAAGAAATCAACTTCCCGCAGCCAGCGTTCATTAACGACTACGGCTTCTTGAAAATCAAGAATGGAATACTCGAAAAGATCGGCTGGCCGCTAAAGACGCATATCGACCTGCTCATCGATTTCAAAGATGGCGCGCTCGTCGTTAAGAAGAAACCTTAAATTCCCCTCTTTTTTTATTCGATTTTGTGGTAAGATTGACTGTAAGTGTCTGAGTTTACACTGCCAGTTTAATCAAAAACCACTTATTAAAGACTTAGTTCAAGAAGGATCGAACGCAAAGCTAGTAGTAGAGTCAGCAACGTGACCTTGTCAGATTGGCCCGGAGAAGCCCGGTGGAGGGAAGGATACCTTTCCGCCGACTGTAGTGGACAAGCATAGCGGGCTTTGGACCCGCCGACGAGAGTTCGAATCTCTCCCGGGCTACCACTTCTTAAGCGACAATTCATACTTTTTTTGAGGCTGGTTTTCACGGATTTCTTTAAGCATCTGCTGTCGCAAGGCGGCGGTTAGCTGAGCCAATTGTTCCTGTTCTGGTTGGTTCTGTTCGATTACGGTTCTGTGCGGTTGCGTCATTGCGTCGCGAGTCAGAATCTCGTCGGGGTTTAGGCCCCATGCCCGTATGATAAGCTTCTGCCACTGTTGGCAGCGGCAATCTTGCTGGGCATAATAATCGCGGTCGGACTAATCGCCCTGATAATACCGGGAATAATACTGGCTCTAATGTTCTCGCTGACGATCTCAGCTATCATGATCGAGAACGTGGGAGCTATCGAAGGAATGTCCAGAAGCAGAGCGCTGGTGAGTCACGGATGGCTCAAGACATTCGCTATACTCCTCATAATAGGCATAATACTGGCTATAGTCTCATACATTGCAGGTTTAATCGCGAGCCCCCTCGGAAGCTACAGTTGGATTTTGAGCAGCATCATATCGGCCTTGATAGCACCTATACTGCCCATAACCCTAACAGTCCACTACTACTCAATGCGCGCAAAAGAACAATCAGCAACACCAACACAGACTCCATCGCAAGACACCGTCAAGACTAACCCCACAATTTAGCCCATCATACACGACCAACACCTGTCAAGTCTACTCTTTCAAACCCCAGCAAACTGCATCGCAGACCTTTTTTTCTTGAGGAAGAAAACACCCATTCCACAACATAGTAGTGCGCGTTTATCTGTCATTCCAGTTGTCGCTATTCTATTTCCTTGGTTTTTGGAAAGAGTTCCTTTATCTTCTTTATGAATTTGTTTTCAAAGTCAAGAGCTTCCATCGTGTCAGTTATTTCTTCCACATCCTCGTCAGAAACGTACTTGGCGGGTTTACCGGTTAGTTCGTCGAGAGCGAGCCCACATGAGTATATTATGGTACCTTCTTCTGACGGCGAAATCACCACGTGCACTCCTGATCGTTGTGCTGCTTTGACGTACTGTTGCAGACTGAACGGATACAGTAGGGCCCTCAACGTCAAGGGCACTAGCGCGCCTTCTCCGGCAAGCACTGTTGTAATTCCCTCTTCGGTTCTTTCTGTTTTCATGACCTTCAAGCCCATTTCCTTGAAAGCTTTCTGGCAGGCCAAAGCCACATCATCAACCTTGGCATCTGGCACTAGAAGTCTCCTTTCCAAACAAACAGCTTCATGACTCATTCAAGAAAGCACCACAGTCAATGACCTCTCCCCCTTCTTATTACGTTTTCTAGTCATGATTCGCTAACGCGAGGACGCGCTCTGGCAACCGCCAGTTCCGCTCTGGAGTTTGAAGCGCAGTTGCCTACTTTCTTCTAAGGAGAACCAGGATAGCATGATCGTTTGAGTTACAGTAGAACCCGACAGAACAATCCTCTATAAAACAGTTCCAGAAGACGTATTTGCCGTGACGTTCCAAGGTTAGGGCGGCGCATGCGGATTCTTCATCTCAGTGATGGCACCACGCTCACCCCAAGCAGGGGGAGATGGGAAAAACAAAAGCAATTGTCGCCATCATTCTCACAGATCCGCATGCGCTACGCTATCATGGGCATGAGTCTCTGCAGCTATTGTTCGCATGCTTGATTCAACTCTTCAGTCTTGCACAAGTAGTGGTCACAAGGAGTAGAACGTGCGTAACGGTAGCTCGATAATGTGACAAAAAAAAGAGGCGGTTATGGGTAGTGCTTGTTGTATTTCATTACTGTCAAGACGATGTCTATCACGTTTGTCCTGAGGTCGGCGTTGAGGTCGGTGTATGGATTCCAGCGTGGCTCAAACGGAACGCCATTGAACGCGTTTACGAGTGCGGCAATGTCTTTCATGTCGATTTTTCTGTCACCGTTTATGTCCGCCGTCAACAGGTCCGTTGACACCGCGTTGATTAATGGATATTCGTCTTGGTTGAGTCCGTCAGCTGTAACATTGTACGGTGTATCGCCTAACACGTCGCCGTTGCTGTCTTTGCCACCCTGTGCAGTGACGTAGTCGCTCCAATAGTTTCCACCACTCTCGGGAGCAGTACCGTTGTTCCAAGTGTCCATAGCGTTTACCGCAAGCACTAGCGGCGTGTCGCCTATGATGTTGTTGTGGTATATCGCGTTGCCTTGGCTGAAGACATCAACTATGCATATTTGATTTAGGCCGCTAGTTATGTTGTTCTGAGCAAAGTTGTTCGCGCGCGCGATTTAAGCTTTTTTGGAACATTGTTCTATGCTTGCGAACGCGCGCCACTCCCAGAAAACAAAATCAACTCAGAACCGTTCTCCCACCCATGCAACAACCCTAAATCCCCCCTTCCAAAGCCCCAAACCTCACCCCACCAAACTCAAACACACCAAAACCACCACCAGAAACCACCTGCACAAACAATCTAACAACTCACAACAACACCCAACAAGCCAGTTTTGGGCCTCAGAAAAATCACGGATTGAGTACTCAAACACAATGCCAACTCTAACATGAGAAACTCAACGCCCGAAACTTTTGACACTCAAAGACCTCGCAGAATTGAGTAAAAAAAGCTTCAAACCAACATGCTTCAACAATGTTTTGACACTCAAAGAAATCACGGATTGAGTACTCAAAAGCAAGGCTTTTCTCACCAAGATGTCCACCAATTCACCAACGTCGGCCCTGAGAAGAAAATGTCTGCGTCTGCGTGGATAAAACGGCCCTAGGCGCAACGCCGTTTCTGCGCGCGGGCAAGGTTTGATACCCGTCTGTCGCATAGTAGGCAATGAACAGGGCTGGCAACGTGGGCTAAGTCATAAAAAAAAAGAAGAGGTTTTAGAGATGTTTGTTGAAGTTCATGACGGCGATTACTATGTCTTTCATGTCGATTCTGCCGTCCGCGTTTATGTCCATGAACGGATTGTACCGAGGTGTTCCGGCGAAGGCATTGAACGATGGCAGCATAGCCATAATGCCCTTGAAGTTAACGACACCAGTATTGAGGACGTCTCCAGGCAGCATCACATAAATGTTGCCGTAGGTTACGTTGTTGTCTGCAGGCGTAGGGTCAGTCGGCAAATCAGCGAACGCGCTGAGCGTGTAGTTGCCTATCACCCATCCAGTCGTGTTCCACGCGAACGTTAGAGTTGCGTTGTTGTTTGGGCTAAGACCAGTTTCAGTTTGAAGTGGCGCCGCCTGCGTTCCGTTAGCGTAGATTGAGACGCCAAAGGTTTCACTGAACCCTCCAGAGCCGTCGTTAGTCACCGTCACACTCACGTTCAACGAAAATCCTTGACCAACAGAAGCAGGGTTCAAAGGAACAATCTTCAAAATAGCCACATCATGCCCAGCCCCTTCTTGTATGATTTGGACTGTACCGAACGGAAAGTTGTTGTCTGCTGGTGTGGGATCTCCCGGCAAGTCTGCTGTCGCATTGAGGGCGTAGCCGCCTAACGCAAATCCATTCGTGTTCCATATGAAGGTCAGTGTCGTACTGTTACCAGAGGGCAAGGCCGTTGCTGTCTGGTTGGGTGCTGCTTGCACCGAGTTAACGAAGACCGCCACGTTAAAAGTCTCTGTGAAGCCCCCAGTGTTTGTCACCGTCACGTTCACGTTCAACGAAGAGCCGTTAACAACACTGGTCCCGTTAGTCACAATCTTCGTCACGGCGACATCATGCTTTGGCCCCGATGGCCCAGTGTAGCTGTAACTAGCACCGACCACATCAGGCAAAATCGTGAGCAGCCCCCTCAGCAGGTACGTATCTCCATTTGGGGTGGGGGGTTTAGGTTCGAAGTCAATATTGCATGAAACCTGCCCAACCACATTAATTATCTTCAAAGTCAACACTGCAAGCCTTCCTGAGCCGTTGAAAGATGCTGCACCAACGCCGACGTTTGCGCCACCAACAGCAAGCCCCGGCTGACTCAAATCAAAGGCTGGTATTGGTCCGTCGTATGCAAACACATTGTCCGAAGGAAGTACCATTTTGACCCCCTCAAGAAGCGTTTGATCCCAAGTGATGCCCACTTGCCAGCCCGACACCAGCGTAGCATTGGTGATGGTTACGTTTATGTCAAAAGTGTCTCCGAGAATTTTCTGGGCAGGTGTGAAGTTGAAGTTGCTTGACCCATCAAGAGGATTGATTAAGGCAATTGTTGCGCCCGCCGCTGCACGCACTGGGATAGCGATTCCCGCCGCGCTTGCAAGAAACATTGCAATCAAAACACAAACCAGAATCTTGTTCAACCTGTATTTCACGTTTTTCTCTCCTTATGTTCCACTCTTCCCCTCTACAACGTCTGATGGAATATCTGACGAATTGGAACCTTTAAACTTTCTGGAATGTTATTCTATATTATTACCACACTTGCTGGACAGCAATAAACGGTCCAGACAGTCTCCCAAGTCGATGCAGTTGAACACGACCAATCTCACCGAAACTCCGCAAGTAACTAGTCAATTCACTCTTCGACACAGAGCCACCTTGAACATTGAAAACCCATCGCCTACGAAACAAACCGAAAGCTTTTATTGAAGTTCAAAACTTACTTTGGCAATACTGCTTGAAGATGGTGCTTTATGAGTCTACAGAAAGGCGATTTCATACTGGTAGACTACGTTGCCAAAGTCAAGGAAACAGCCGAAGTCTTCGACACAACCCTTGAAGAAACGGCCAAGAAAGAACACCTATACAAAGAAGGCGACATCTACGAGCCCAAGCTTGTGGTCATCGGCGAAGGATGGGTCATCAAGGCTCTGGACGAAAACTTGGCAACGATGGAAGTGGACAAAGCTGCCGTAGTCGAAATCCCGCCCGACAAAGCCTTCGGCCCAAGAGATCCAGAAAAGGTCAAGCGTGTTCCCCTGAAGCAGCTGCTGGCCAAAGACATCACACCCACGTTGGGAAAGCGCATCGAATACAGCGGCAAAACGGCCACAGTCCGCGCCATAGGAGCCGGCCGTGTTCTCCTCGACTTCAACCCTCCACTCGCTGGAAAGACACTCGTCTACGACACAACCGTGAAGAAGAAACTTGAGACAGCAAAAGAAAAAATCGCCGCACTCATTCACCGTCGAATACCGACTGTCGAGCAGGCCAAATTTCAGTTCACTGCAAAGTCAAGAACCGTAAACATCGACATGCCCGAAGAAGCCTTCTACCTTGAAGGAATTCAACTGGCCAAAAGAGGCATAGCCTTGGATATTCAGAGATTCCTTGAAGGCATAGCCACCGTCAAGTTCGCTGAAACCTTTAAAACTGAGCCTAAGAAGGCAGAGGCTAAACCAGAAAAAGAGCCTGCAGAGGAAACTGAGACAAAGCCGACGACGGAAGCCGAAACCAAAACCTAGTCTTCCAAAAAAGCTGTCGAAAGCACCGCTCTCGCTTGTTACTGCTGTTCCTTGCAACTTCGGCGTTTCAGATGACCCCTGTCACTTTTGCTAGGTGTTCGTAGGACTCACGCCTCAGGTTCAGCTTGTCCAGAATCGTGTATCTCTCAGGCCTTATGGAAGTGGCCATCCTCAAAGCCTTAAGCACATCCTCCTTTTCCACCCCGAGTTCCCTCGCGTTCGTGGGGGCTTCGAGCTTCTTCAAGGAGTCTCGTACGCGCTTCCAGTTTCCCCCGTGCAGGTAGGTCATCATTATCGTTCCCACGCCGCATCTTTCACCGTGCAGGGCATGGTTAGGCCTAATGACATCAAGCGCATGGCTGAACAGGTGTTCTGAACCGCTGCAAGGGCGGCTGCTTCCCGCGATGCTCATCGCCACTCCACAGCTTATCAACGCCTCCAGGAGAATCCGCAAGCCCTCCTCATTCGCGGTCATCATCAACCTCACGTTCCGCATAACGTGCTTCGCACTCATCAAAGCCAAGCTTGCAGCGTACCCGCCGTAATACTCGTTTCTATCCTCATGCGCCAGTTTCCAGTCTTTGACCGCCGTGAACTTTGCAATCACGTCTTCACAGCCGCTTACGGCAAAGCGCCAAGGCGCTTGCATTATCATTTTCGTGTCCGCCACGATAGCTAACGGAGCTTGAGCCACAACCGAGTACGGTTTCTCGTAACCCTTGATAGAAGACAGGGGACTCGCGATTCCGTCATGAGAAGCCGTTGTGGGCACACTGATGAAAGGGACACCTTGGTTGGCGGAGCTGCACTTTGCAACGTCAATTTTGGTCCCACCCCCCACGGCGAACACGATTTGCGGCTTCAAGGTTTTAATTCTCTCTTCAACGGCTTTCACATCGCGTGCAGTTGCGTTTTCAACGAGGAATGTCTGAACCGCCATTCCTTCCTTCTTCTCAAGAAGCTCCTTCACCCTTTTACCCGCGATGTCAAGAGTTTTTGAACCAGCTATGATGAGCGCAGATTCTGTGAACCCCAAACGTCGGGAGATCTCGCCTATGCGTTCTATCGCCCCGTGTCCAACGATTACCTCCCTTGGAAACTGCATTCGATGATGTTTCAGGGGCAAAACGATCACTGCTCAGTCACGTATCTGCAGCCCTTTTTATAGCGATTTACGTTCGAAGCTTAAAAAGGCTTCTCATAGAAACACATGCGCGCAGTTGGGGCGAGGGGAAAGATAAATACTTGGTTGACCAATGTTCGGAACAGAGGAAAGAAAGATGTCATCTTGCAGAAACTGCGGGAACGAGTTGCCGGAAGGCGCAGCCTACTGTCCGAAATGCGGGACGCTGGTGGAAACGGCACGGCAGCTCAGGTTGGCCTTCTGGGGCGAGAGGTTCTTGGCATGGCTGGTGGACGTTGTTATTCTCGGGATCATCATGGCACCGATAGGAGTTCTTGCTTGGTTAGGATGGCCTGGCTTCGCGATAGTGCCACGTTTGCCGTTCTGGATTCCGTTCGTGAACTTCGGATTCAGCAACGTCGTTTATTTCTTGTACTGGTTGTTGATGGAAGGAATCTACGGGCGATCGTTGGGCAAAATGCTCATGAGATTAAGAGTAACGCGGCTAGACGGTGAACACATGGACATGGCGCAGGCAGCGATAGAAAGCGTTGGAAAGGCTTTCCTGTTTCCATTGGACGTGATTCTGGGATGGATCCTTCATTCTAAAAGAAGGCAGAGAATATTCAATTATCTGTCAGGTACTATCGTGCTTAAAGCCTGAGCACACGATGAAAGCTTGGCTTTTGACGCGTAGGCGAAACAGGCGAGGTCGCAATCTGGAAACCTGCTCATGCCCTGCGGGCGCCCCTTGAGCTTGGTGATTTTCGTTCGCGATGGTTGCTTTTGTTTCTGTGTTCTTGAGCGCAATGTTAATTAACACCTTGATCATGATTAGATGATGCTACTTCCTTGCGAAGTAATTCCGTGCCGCATTTAGGTTTTGGGGAGACCATTGAAAATGGCAAACAACAATGATGTGATAGACAAGCTAGCGTTGAAAGGAACCACGACAATTGGCGTCGTCTGCAAAGACGGGGTAATATTGGCGTCGGACACGCGGGTAACCATGGGTTTCTACGTGGCTCACAAACACGGGAAAAAAGTCTACCAGATAGACGACCACTTGGCCATGACGATTGCTGGAAGTGTTGCCGATGCTCAGAGGGCTGTCGACATACTCACTGCTAATGCACACCTTTACAGGATGAACATGGGCAGGCCTTTGCCCGTGAACTCTGCTGCAAGGTTCTTGGCGAATCTCCTGTTTTCAGCCAGGTACGTGCCTCTCTTGGCACAGGTTCTAGTGGGCGGTGTGGATGACACTGGGCCGCACGTGTTCGCGATAGATCCCTTCGGTAGTCTGACAGAGGAGAAATACGTTTCTACGGGTTCAGGATCGCCAGTGGCTTACGGCATTCTAGAGGACAAGTACCGGGAGGGCGCGGCTGTAAAGGAAATGTTGCCCGTGATTGTCAAGGCTGTTAATGCTTCCATGAAGCGTGACTCGGCGAGTGGAGACAGTTTCAACGTTGCTGTGATTGATGAGAAGGGCTACAGGGATTTGACTGACAAGGAGAAGAAGCAGCTTCTAGCCGATTGAGGAAGTTAGAACGGTGCAGGACTCGGGTAGGGAAAAGATAGAAATCAGTCAGTACATTCTGGGGCATGTTCCGAAAGAAGCTGAGGTGACGAGAATAGAGTACGAAGCCTCAACGCTTGCCGTGTACACCAAGAGGCCTGAGGTGCTCGTTGAGCAGAGCAGTGTCATCGCGAACATAGTTAACGTCATAAGGAAACGGATAGTCATCCGTTCTGATCCCTCGGTCAGGCTTCAGGAAGCCGAGGCTGAAAAGATCGCGAAGGACATAATCTCGCCTGAAGCAGAGGTGACGGACATAAACTTTGACCCCAGCCTGGGCGAGATAATAATCGACGCGAAGAAGCCTGGGCTTGTCATAGGCAAGAACGGGGCGGTTCTGCAGGAGATCATCAGGCGGACTAAGTGGCGACCGCACGTTCTGAGGAGCCCACCGCTGAAGTCCAAGATAGTTACTCACATGCGTCACTATCTGCACTCGGAAAGCAAGGAGAGAGAGCGGATACTGCGCACTGTGGGGGAAAGGATTTTCAGGCCTAAGGCTTTTGAGGTGGGGGACCTCAGGATTACGGCGCTCGGCGGCTTTCAGGAAGTTGGAAGGTCTGCGATTCTTGTGCAGACCCGGGAGAGCAGCGTACTCTTGGACTGCGGAATAAACCCAGGTTCGTCGAGACCGTTTGAGGCTTTTCCAAGGCTTGACAATCCCGCGTTTCAGCTTGAGTCTCTGGACGCCGTTATCGTGAGCCATGCTCATCTGGACCATTGCGGTCTGATACCTTTCTTGTACAAGTATGGCTATGACGGCCCGATTTACTGTTCAGCGCCGACTTCGAACTTGATGACGTTGCTTCAACTGGATTATTTGGACGTGGCTGGCAAGCAGGGTGTGACACCTTATTATGATCAGAAGGACGTTCGTGAGTCAGTGTTGCACACGCTTCCTTTGCGGTTTGGTGTTGTCACTGACATCGCTCCTGACGTTCGGTTGACCTTGCACAACGCTGGTCACATCTTGGGTTCTGCGATGGTTCATCTGCACATAGGCGAAGGCTTGCACAACATTGTTTACACTGGTGATTACAAGTTTTCGCGGACGATGCTTCTGGAGGGGGCGACAACCGAGTTTCCGAGGGTTGAGACGGTGATTACCGAGAGCACCTACGGTGGGCCGGATGATGTTATGCCTTCGCGGATTGAGGCTGAAGAGCGGTTGGCGGCTGTCGTGAACGAGACTTTGGACCGCAAGGGCAAGGTTTTGATTCCGGTGCCGGCTGTGGGCAGGGCGCAGGAGATTATGCTCGTCCTTGACGATTACATGCGGCGCGGAATCATGAAGGAGGCTCCTGTTTTCATTGAAGGAATGATTTCTGAGGCCACGGCGATTCACACGGCTTACCCGGAGTATCTGGGCAGAGAGGTTCGCAACAGCATACTTCACGATGGCGTTAACCCTTTCCAGTCGGATTACTTCACGATTGTGGAGCATCCGAGCGTCAGGCAGGAGATAATCGAGGGCGAGCCGTGTATAGTAATGGCTACTTCCGGAATGCTTGAGGGTGGCCCTGTGATTGAATACTTCAAGAGCTTGGCGGATAACGAGAACAACTCGATAGTTTTTGTGAGTTATCAGATTGAGGGCACGATGGGTAGAAGGGTGCAGAAGGGCTTGAACGAGGTGGCTTTGATGACTGCTGAAGGCAAGATGGACGTTATTAAGGTCAGGCTGCGTACGGAGTCGATAGAAGGCTTTTCGGGGCACAGTGACAGGCGGCAGATATTCAATTACGTGACGCATTTGCAGCCGAAGCCTGAGAGGGTGGTTGTGTGTCACGGTGAGAGGGCCAAGTGTTTGAGCATGGCTGATTTCATTGAGAGAAGATGTGAAGTTCAGACTCTTGTTCCAGCGGTGATGGAGACGTTTAGGCTGCTGTAGGTATAGGCTCGTTGGAGACGGACGTTTTTTCTCGCCAGATTTTCACGTTTGGAGGGCAGATTACGACTCTTTCTTCTCCGAGTCTTGCGATGTCTCCTCCAACGGATTCAGCGAACTCGCTTAGCTCGTTCACGGCGCGTTTGACGTCGTCGATGCTTTTGTTCGCAAGAGGAGTTATCCTGAGGATGAGAATGTTTCCTGAGTTCACCTCGGCCTTCACCGAGTCGATGTCAGACAGTTCACGGAGAGGCATGGCTTTCAGGTAGGCTTTGCCAGAACCCTCTTTGACGTCGGCTTCTTTCTCGTCCTTTTTGGACTTGCGGAGTAATCCTCCTAATCCTGGCAAGCTTCTCCTCTCTTATCCTGTATTTGGCTTTCAAGAGTTTAAGCGTTTCCTAGTCTAACGTCTGAACTGTTAGTGTGAATTGACTATTAAAGTGTTCTAGAATTCCATGTTTGCAAAGGTAAACCTTGGGCGTTCTTGATGGATGGGAAGGAAAGAAAATGGTTTGCTGTGCGCTATTTTTGGTGCTCCGAATGTTGACAAATGAACGGTGCATGTTGGCGTGTGAGGCCTTGTGTTTGAGTGCTCAATCCGTGATTTCTTTGAGACTCAAAACATTGTTGAAGCATGTTGGTTCCGTGCTTTTTTTACTCAATTCCGCGGGGTTTTTGAGTGTCAAAAATTTTGGGTGTTGAGTTTCTCATGTTAGAGTTGGCGTTCTTGTGTTTGAGTACTCAATCTGTGATTTTTTTGAGGCTCCATGGGGTTTTGTTTGCCGGGTGGGTTGTTTGGGTTCGTTGTCGGTGGGTTGTTAGGTTGGGGTGGCGAGTTGTTTTAGTTGGTTCCAGGTTTTGTCTCCGACGTAGTGTGTGTTTTTGATGATGATGCCTTGTTTGGTGTTTTTTGCTTGTTCTGTGTCGTAGAGGGCTTCGCCGAGTGCGATTGTTTTGCCGTGTTTCTCGTCTGTTATGAGGACGAGGTCGCCTTTCTGGAATTCGCCGCGGAACTGTCTGATTCCCGGTGCCATCACGTTTGCTCCTTTGCATATGTAGGGAACGGCTCCCATGTCAACGGTGACTTTGGGTGCTTGGTCGAGGAATTCTTTGAAAGTCAGTGTCGGGTAGATGTTTTCTCCGGTCTTGGCTAGGACTGGTTTCCCGTTTATGAGGAAGATTTCAATGGATTCTGTTTGAACGACTTCAACGTTGACCCTGTCTTTCAATATTTGTTCCAGGTCGATTCTGAGTCTTTTCGAAGCTTTGTCCAGGAGCTCCTTTGATTCTCTTGCTTTCAAGAAATATCGTCTGTGTTTTCCAGACATTCTGCTTCTCTCTTGGATAAGGTTTAAATGTGTAGGTTTAGGTATAAAAGGCATGACTTCATGGGTTTGAGGGTTTAAAATGAGCGAAATGACGACTGAGATACTTGAGCAGAACTTGGGAAAGATCGTGCTCGTGAGATTGAAAGGCGGGAAAAGCCTGCGTGGAAAACTTAAAGGGTTCGATCAGCACCTGAATCTCGTTCTGGAAGAGACGGAAGACACGACGACTTCTGAAAACGTTAGGAAGCTCGGGCAGATAATCGTCCGAGGAGACAACGTGGTTCTTATTTCACCGCCGCCAAGGTGACACCGTTGGGAAAGGGAACACCCTCTTTCGGCAAGCGCCAGGGTAAAAAGGTTCACATAAAGTGCAGACGATGCGGAAGAAGATCTTACAACGTGACTAAGATGCGGTGTGCCGCCTGCGGCTATGGAGCAACGCCCGTGATGAAAACGTATTCTTGGCGGACTAAAACCCTGCACAGGGAAAGAACGCGTTGACGCGTTGTCTAAACGGTCATGATGATTTTTCAGCGACCGCTGCCTGCGTTGCCTACTTCTAGGCCGTGCTTTTCTAAGGTTGCATGATTTGCTGTTAGTGCGCGCTAGAAATGAAAGTCAAGCTGCAGCCGTAGGCAGTGGAAATAGTGGAAACGGAAAGGAATTCTGGTTTTGTCTCTGAAAACATGAACTGCATCGGCGATGCAAAATTCCACGAAAGCCTTGAGGCTCCAGCAGCAAACGAGCGTATATTCTTGTTCAGAAGCCGACTGTGAAACGATTGAGATTCATAAGCATTAAGAACACAATTGATAGTAATCGTTGTCAGTGACAAAAGACGACACGAAAATGTAAATAAGGGAGTTATATGGGCGTGACCAATCCTGCTGTAAGCATCAGTGGACTAAGAGAAAGAACTTCTGGAAAGTATGTCAAAACATCCCTTGATTTGGTGGTATTGGCAATATTAAACGACAAACCTATGCACGGTTACAAGATAATGGCAGCCATACATACAGAATTCGGCGTTTTGCTAAGTCCGGGTACTCTTTACCCTCTTCTTCATTCGTTGGAGGAAAAGAAATTGGTAGAATCACGTGTTGAAGGGGGGAAGAAAGTTTACGAAGCCACCAACGAGGGAAGAACAAGATTCCAAAATGCGTTCACGATGTTTAAGGTATCAATGAATCAGCTGGAGAGCTTTGTAAAACGAAACGGGAAAAATTCTCTCAATGATTCGTAGGCATTCTAGACAAATTCTATGATAAACCTTGACCTATTTTTTCATTGTCTCGCTTCCAAGAGAGTTATCATTTCTTTTAGTTTGTTCATCTCCTTCTCGGTATGTCTGTACGGTGTTTCTTCAAGTCTCTTTACTGTTTCCGCAATCTCTCTTCTCTCCTCGCTGGATGCTTTGTCACCCAATCCTTTTTCTACTGCAGAGGCCAATGTCCTGGCTTGGCTTACCCTTTTCACCTTCATGGTCATTCCGTTGGTCTGCTCTACCAACATGTCAATGTAGTCTTTGATTTTGTGAGCATTACTGCTATTCAACGTCCCCTCAAGCCTGCCTATAGTTTCTTCCAGAGTCCCTTTTTCCTTTTCAGTGATTTTCCCGGTTACTTCTTCTATCACTTTCTTCGCCTCATAAATCACATTCTTTGCCCGGCAACGGATTTCGATGTTCTCTTTTCTCTTTTCGTCTAAATCGTTAAACTTGGTTGCTTCGATGATCATCCTGGTGATTTCTTCTGCCAACAGCGCTGTCGACTTTAATACTTCAATTGTTTCTTTTTTCCCAGTTTCAAGAATCTCGGCAGAGACGCCCAGTATGCCATCAGCATCAATTTTGAAGGTAACTTCGACTTTCTGTTCATATCTGGGCGCTGGCAAAATCCCTTCTAGCTTAAACAAACCCAGTGACATGTTGTCCTTCGCCATCTCCCTTTCTCCTTGTAGAACGTGGATCATCATTGAAGTCTGGTCATCTTCTTCCGTTGCAAAAACCATACATGCCTCGGTTGGAATTGTTGTATTCCTCTTGATCAATCTAGTAAATATTCCACCAGACGTCTCGACGCCTAAAGACAGAGGAGCAACATCCAGCAAGAGCATATCTCTCATTTCACCTTTCAGAACGCTTGCCTGTATACAAGCCCCAATAGCAACAATCCCCATCGGATCTATGCCCCTCTCAGGTTCCAATCTCGAGAAGAAATCTTTGAAGCATCTTCGGACTATTGGCATTCTAGTTGGTCCGCCCACGAGAACAAGTCTATCTATATCTTGAGAACTAAGGCCGGAATCTTTCAGGGCTTGTCCCAATGGATATTGGAGTCTATCCAGTTCAGGCTTTATGAGTTCCTCTAGCTTGTCTCGTGCTAGAACAATGCTCGGGTTAATTTCTGTCCCTTCTATGTTGATCTGAGTCTTCACGGTTGTTGAACGCCTACTGGACAGGTGAATCTTGGCTAGTTCACCAGCGTCTCTGAGCTTATTCAATATTCTTTGGTCATTTCGTACGTCAACGTTGTATCTTTCTTCGACTTCCTTGACGAGGTAATCCAGAATTCTGTCGTCCATGTCTTTACCGCCGAGATGGGTGTCTCCGCTTGTAGATAGGACTCTGAAGATTCCGTTATTCATTTGCAGGATCGTCACATCAAAGGTTCCAGAGCCCAAATCCAACACCGCGATTTTCAGGTTTTGACCGATCTTGTCTAGACCGTAAGCTAACGAGGCTGCCGTTGGTTCGCTGATAACTCGCAAAACCTCGAACCCTGCTTTTTCTCCGGCCTCTTTTGTGGCGTTTCTTTGGTTGTTATTGAAATATGCGGGGGTTGAGATTACCGCTTTGTCTATTTTCTCTCCCAAGTATATTTCAGCATCTTTTTTTATCTTCTTTATTATGAGAGCAGAAATTTCTTGAGAGGTGTACTTGTGACCATCTATTTCTACAGTGTAGTTTGTGCCGATTTTTCTCTTGATCCATCGTATCGTTCTGTCAGGATGAATGTAAGCGTATGTCTGAGCGTTTTTCCCGATGGCTATTTGGCCATCTTCTTTGAACGCTACGACAGAGGGAAACATTTTTCCATATGGGGTCGCTCCTTCAGATGCTGGAACAAGCTTTACTTTACCATCCTTCAGCACAGCTGCAGCAGAGTTAGTAGTTCCAAGGTCTATTCCTATTGTTCGACCCATTCCGATCTGCCATCCCGGAAGATAGCTCAGTAACCTTTCTCGTGTATAAGGAGAGCTTCTTCGACCTTGGATTTGTCAAGAGAGCAGAGATAATGTTCGCAATACTTTGTCAGCAATTCGTGTGCGTTCTTGAGCTTCTTGAATTTCTCTTCAGCAAGAGGGTCGTCTGGGTGGAGGTCTGGGTGACATTCGCGCGCGAGTAGATTATATGCTGAGTTTACTTCGGACATGCTTGTTTCCTGACTAAGATCCAAGATTCTTCGTGCTTCTTCTATAGCCTTGAAATCTATCTTTTTCATTTCAATGTTTACGAAATTGTATGGCGGCAAAGGACTGATGCTCATGAATTCAAGTTTCCCCTTGTACTTTCTTTCCAATTCCTCTAATCCATCATTAAATTCTTGTTCTTGTCTCTTGTCGACCAAAAAAGAAGCGCTCATTAAGGTGTCTTGATCAAGGATTTTGCTTTCTTTAAACCCTTCCGCCAAATTCTTCAAAGCGATTTCTATATTCTCCAAGTATTCATTCTTTTTCCTGTCTAGAGCTGACTTAACTTTCCTTCCAAGCTCAATCTTCAGTGACTGGTCGTTAATCTCCTTTATTTCTCTGCTTAATGCTCGTATTTCTTCATTTTCTTCCAGAATGGATACTAGGATCGATTTGTTCCATGAAATCTTGACGTTGATCTGAACTTTGTGGTCTATGTTTTTCAAGATGTGCTGGAATTTCTTTCGAGCTCGTTTCAAAACGTTTCTTATCTCTGTCTCATCTTTGGCTACAACGCCGAAACCAATGGGGATTACTGTGTGAGTCTCCATAATTTTCTGCAGTGCCTTTTCGTGGACCCCAGCTTCTTCTATGTCAATCTTGAAACTTTCAGGGACATCACTAACTGCGGTGCCAATATCTTCGTATCGAACTACAAATACCTCGCTGTTGTCAATACCAATGCAGCCGAAGCTCTCTTCATTTGCTGATCCTACAATTCCATAGACATATTTTCTCGTCTTATCCATACTTTTCTTCACCTCATTTCATTTTTGCAATCTTTCTTGCGATTGAGCGAGGCGAGCAAGGCATTTCCAATTGCTTCCTTGAACTCTCCGATTTCTGAAACATAGACGCGGCCTACTTCGCCGCCAGTGAACTGAAAATAAAGTTCATCACGCTCTGTTTTGAAGTGAGTTTCCTTTTGCACAATAAGTCCCTCTATCTTATCTAAAGGTGCCTCAAAAACAATCTCGGTAGGCTCTTTCCTCCAAAGGAAGAGCCTGTTGTTCGTAAGATACCATAGGCCTGGCTTCCACGTGTTCACGATGCCTTGATTGCTCCAGACCGATCCAAAGGCTTTGATTACTATTTCCTCATCCATGGTTAGCGGCACTGCCACTTTTTTCGCGTATTCTTTCTCATACCATTCCCTTGTGCGCTTGTCCCACGCTTCCATCATCCCATATTCAATCATGGTCTCTATACCTGCGATTGCCGCCTTCAAGTTCACCCCTAACAGTGGAACGCCTGCAATAGATATGATCAGGTCTGCGTTCAGGACTAGCCCATTGTCTAACAATTTCTGTAGAATGTCGTTGATGTCACATTCTCGGTGGCTAGGTCTCATTCTCAGATTTCCCCAAGTTTGACAAAACTAAATGGTGCCCATGGACCAGTGAAGCGAACCGCATAACCTTCTTGACCTATTTTACCGAGTGCTTGGCCGAGACCCTTGATGTTATCCTCGTGGACCAGGCAGGAAAACGCTGCAACTAGTTTCTCGTCTTTATAGTTCTCTGGTAAATGTGAAACTCTTCTCTCAATTTCCATTTCTTCAACGTGTTCTTCTATCTGGAAAGCGAACTCTTCGGCCAGTTTGGCTCGCGTTGCATTACAAGCATCGTTTAGTTTTAGTTCAAGCTTTCGACGAAAAAGGTATCCAGCTCGTTCAGGCATCTTGCTTGTTTTCTCTTTCAGTTCCCTTAGGGCTTGATCTTCAGCCAAGACTCTTTCCACTAGCCTCTCTTCGTCGGAGAAGATCTGAACCACATATTCTGCTCTTTGGCTGAGCCGTTCAAGCTCATGCTTGAATTTCTCATGGCACCTTCTCAGCCAGTCTTTGACGGTAATGTCACTACCCTTGACAATGGTGTCAAAAGAAAAAGGAATTACAGTGCCAAAATGCTCTGTGGCTCCATCGACTACATCATTGTGACTTAGAACCCACTCCATGACTTTTTTTGCGTCCTTTGACTGGTATGGCTGGCTTTGACAAGCATGCACTACTGCTGCAACATCCTCGTGGGGAACTGTGTAGACTTCGGCTTTCGCTATTCCTATGTTACCCAAGCTCAGCTTGGCGGCGCCGTTGACGACACAGTATACGTATCTTCCTTCTGCAAGCTCAGTTTCTCCGAGGAGCTTTGTTTCTTTCATGCTTTTTTCATCTCCTTTTCCCATCTTTCTGGGTTTAGAAATACGTCGGTTACTTCAGAAAGGCCATCAATTACAGAATCTACGACATCTTGAATGTCGTTCTCTTTCTTTATGTGGTTCAATGCCTCGTTAAGGTCGGCTAGGGCTTCGCTGAGCCTTGCTTCTTCTTCAGCAGTCAACCTACCACTCTCAATTCGCCTTAGGGCTTGCCTCTCAAGAGCTTCTTCTATTATTTCAGCTAGAGCAACTACGAGCCCTAACAAGCCTTGTTTGAGGTTGCCTTCATCAACCTTGATTACCATGTCTTCTCACCGCTTTTTTCAGTACAACTTCTAAAACGCCGTTGTTAACTGTCTTTTTCATATTTCCTTCAACAGCGCTTGTAAGCAAGACTTCTTGATGATATTTTTTTCCAGCTATTATGAGGAAACTGTCTTTGATTTCAAGTTTGATGTCTTCTTCTTGCAGGGGTATTGAAGCTGTTACCCTTAGAGTATCCTTTTCGTCGTGGAGGTCGAATGATTTGCCGTTGGGTATATATTCTGTTAGTTCTTCGTTCAGCCACCACGAAAAAGTGATTTTTTCGCCTGTTAATGGATCAAGTTTGGAAGGCTCAAAAATGATGAGAGGCTGCCCCGTAGTCTCTTGAACCTTTGGATTAATGACCTCCCTTATTTTGACCAAGACTTCCATGTCGGAAGAGGCATTGATAAGATCTGCCAGTTTTCTGATCCCTGCATGTCTCTCTTTTAGAAGATAAATTAGGATCTGGACGCTCTTCTGGTCTAGCGGGTTCATGGCTTGATTCGTGTTCGTCGAGTCTAAGTGTGAACTTGATGGTTTCCAAGTCATTCTTGTCGCCTCAGTTGGCTAGAGCCTCAATTAGGTGAGCTTCACTTTCACTAATGCTTCTTCTTTCGTGATGGCGCTTGCGCTTTTCCATCCACACCATGGACACTGATCATCGAGGAGTTGCTCTTTCTCCACGATTTTGTTGCATTGTGGACACCGTTCGTTGTCTTTTGTGGCTTCTTTCCACGCTTTTGTCTCTAGGTTTGTGCCAGATGGAAACTCTAAACCATATCTTGCTGCAGTCTCGAAAGAGGCTAACGCAGCTCTTATTTTGATTCCAAGTAGTTCAACGCCGGCAACAGATACGGCGATGTCAGCATTGATGACTAACCCTTTGTCTAGAATCCTGTCTATGGCATCTGCCAAACCTCCAGAAGAATTTTCCTTCTGAGGCGTTAATGTTGTCATCTCTTCTTCCCCGACGGATCTAAGGTTCACCATATAGCATGGGTCTCCATATCTCTTGAAATTCTGTGATCTGAATCAATTTTAGGCGTTTTTCTGCTTGGCCTAAGGTACACAATAGCGTTAACCTCGGTTTCTACGTTGTGTGATTTCAATGTACATAAGCAATATTCAAAAACCCGATACGAAATTTGTTTCGAAAATTGATAACCTCTTGCCGGATTGTCTCCTTCGTTGGTATCCATTCAAAAACGGTGACAACAATAAGCTCCACATCTTTTGCTCGTATGATAAGCCTCCATTTCTGCATCTTCTATCGTTTCGTTTAGAAAAAGTTGCAGCTTCCCTTGCATCCGTTGCGATTATGTACCCCAGCATGCTGTAGAGGAGACGACTTGGTTCGCTTCTTCTAAGTTGTTTTCATTATTCTATTCTGGTATCATCTTCTTTTTGAGGTCTTTTCTGTTCCTAAGATTGCTTATCTTTTGTTGCTGGTTTAATTCCCTATTTTTGCTTTCGTATTCCTCTTTTGTTGTTTCACCCAGTTCGTAGAGCAATCTGTTCTCTTTTACTTTGTCGTTAATTCTTCGTTGGATCTCCTCATATCTTGCATCCTCAACGTAATTCGTGATTGTTTCCAGCAGCCAGAGTGTATCAAATGGCGGTACTGATATGCCGAGTGTTCGAAGCAAAATGTCATCTATTAGAAACGGCATTAGTTCACATGTTTTTTGTTGATTTCGATGCCTTGGGCTCCGATTTTTATGTAAACGAAATTGTGTGGGGGCCAGGGGCCGCTATAAAGAAGCTTCAGCATGGGATATTTTTCCTGCAAACTTGCCACTTTGTCTGAAAATGCATCAATATCTCCTTTCTTGACCAGAAAAGATGTGTTTAGAATCAGTCTGTTGGTGAACAAGTTGCCTACGACTGATTGTTTTGCCACGGTGTTTAGTGTCCCTAAGATGTCTGATATGCATTCCTTTCTTTTTTCAGGGTCAGTAAACCCGATGTCTGAGTTTAGAACAGCCTTCACCCCTAGCTCAATCATGTTATCAACTAGCTGTAGGCATTTTCTAGTTGGATCATAAGACTTTGTCAACAAGTGTTTCAATATTTTTTCGTTTTTTATCGTCGTTCCATATTCCACCGGTATGACTGTGTATCTCTCCATTATCTGTCTCAAGACTTCTATATGCCTCCGTGTATTGTCTTCAGTAATCTCATAATCCTTCATAGGCAAATCGCTAACTAGGGCCGCGATGTCTCTATAAGGAATCGCGTGGACCTCGTCACCGTTCATTCCTATGTGCCCAAAACTTTTTCCTTCGTTACACAGTATCACGCCATAGAAATATTTTCCTTGTTCGTTTCCTCTCCCCTCTTTTCGCTCGGACCTCTTGGCAAGCTCTGCGCATTCTTCGCTTGTCACTTCAATCTGTCTCCTTGACGATTTGTTCCGCCATTAGGTAGTTGGCCAGTAGCTTACGAGCTTGAATGCGCTCCTCAATTATGTTTTTTATTTTCAATTCTGCGTCTCTTGCAGGGGCATACCTTTTTGCTTTGCCATCCTTGCCAGAAGTTAACAAACCCCTATCTCTTAATGACTGAAGGAGAGGATAGATTGTTCCTGGGCTAAGTAGCACGTTGAATTCCAGATGTATAGTTCCTATTATTTCAGTTCCACACATGTTTTTCCTTTGAAGCAGGGCAAGAATTATGGTCTCAAGATTATCTTTCACCATTTCTTCGACGGAGTCGCATGATAACCTAGATTTGTCAATGAAATTTCCAGATAGCATTGTTATGTCGCTTGTTGTTAGTTGAAGGTGATTGTGGTATGCTGCAAATCGTCTAATTGTGTCGGAATCAAGTCTAGTAACCTCATATGTGCACAGACAGCGTAGAGGCTGCTTCTTGCCCAGCTCGTTTATGTAGTGTTCCCTTTCTGTGATTTCTTGGTCTTCTTGGTCAAGCATCGATCCAGCGTCTATGATTACGCGTAGCTTGCAGTTTCCCTTGTTTTCAAGGTCTCTAAGTTCTTCTGGTTTGATGATTCCTAACTCAACGTTCATGAACTTGAATTCTTTGATAAGTGATGCGGGATCGTCTCTAGTTACATATACTGCCCTTTCATCTTTTCTCATAAAAACCAAAAAAGCTCTTTGAATTTCGTATTTATCCACTTTCGACGTGTATAGGTGGAGGGTATGGTCTAAGCCTTCAAGACTTGTATTGGACCGTGGCTTCAAATTGACCGACTCCATACCCTCTCATCTTATCAATAACAATTGTGTGATCCAGAGTAGTTACCTGTATCTCTCTGCTTTTCTGTTAAGTTTCGCTGTTCTTGTGCCCCATTTCGCCTTCCGTGCTAAGTCTTTACATGCTCTTCTTCTCTCTAGCAAATCCACGCTTCTTATCGTTTCAATTACTGTTTCGGAGTTTGTTTTGGAATGCTGCATGGCGTGATCCTTTTGAAGTCTCATACTTCCCTCCATTCTTCGTCTTGATTCCAGGTCACGGGAGGATTTTGCTCCCATCAAGTGAAAGTAGCTATTTAGACTTCTCTGCCACGAGCTTCGTCTTCCCATAATTACGTCCCTTAGCTAGTTTCTGTCTCGGTTTCAGAGGGCGATACCTTGTCACATCGTCTTCTAATGACCTTCTGTGTCCAGCCGATTAACGCGCCGTTCTTGTTGAGTCTAATCTCGTATCTTCCCAGAAGATCCTGCGAGTCCGGTATGGACCTTCTCTCCAACACTTCAACAGTTATTCTCCATTCTCCCTCTAGTTGTTCGACACTTAAGATGGCTTCTGGTTCTTTACGTATGTACTTCTTTGCAATGGCAAATGCCCGATCGGTGACCTCTTCTATTGACACGCTAGTTTTCTCTGCCATCATTCCATATTTCCCCCAAGGGATAAGAATGTGGAATTAATTCCCAAGCCTGAAAATTGTTTATCTCCATTCTGAACCGTGTCATTACGTGTTTTCATTTTGAGAATCTCCATAGGCTTCTTTGATTACAGTCTGTATGAGGTCACTTTTCTTCAATAGTTCTTTTTGGTCGCCTATTTTTGTTGCAAGAACATCCATGTATATTTGTTCAATGTCTTCTTTTGAGCGGTTGCGTCCCAATGCTTTCAGTCCTTGGCAGATCATTATTTCTGCTCTAGTACTTGGCTTGGAAGGTTCAGGCATCTTTTCCCTGATTGTTCTAATGACTTGTACTACTTTTTCTGCTTCACCAAATGGCAATTGAGTGTGAGCTTGAGCGATCTTTAGTTCAGTGCCATAGTCGTAGTAGTCCATGTAAATGTTTATCATCCTGTCAAGCAAGGCGTCCTGAGGTTTGTGTATTCCTGCATATTCTATGGAGTTGCTTGTTAAGATTATCGCGAAATCTGGATGGACCTTGATGTATCTATTATCTCCAAACATTGTCGGGAGTTCGAGAATCTTCTCTTCTAGCACAGAGAGAAGGACGTTGTTAGCTTCCGGTTTGGATCTGGCGAACTCATTGTAGACCAGTGTGTAGCCGTACTTACACGCTAGGGTCAGGGGGTTGTCTACCCATGAGAACTTGGTCCTATCTCTTGCTTTCATGACGTTGTGAATATATTTGTCTCTCACGCTTTCGGCTTCCATTTCTGAGTATCCTCCGATTAAATCTGTTGTTGTCATTTGTTCGTCGCCGTTGATCCACACAGTGGGTCTTCCCAAATCCTTTGCGACTTCCATTGCCAGTGTTGTTTTTCCGCAACCTGTTGGTCCTACAATCTGAAGGGGGCATCCTGCATTGACCCAAAGTTTGACTCTGTCCTTCAGCTTCTTAACATGCTCGGTTTCAACAAAATTCTTAACCGTCGGCACTAGAAATTCTGTCTTCACGCTTCTGACCAAAAGTTCTACGGCATATTCTTCATTTTCCTGTTTTGAAAGTCTCTCTTGCGCTGTCTCATGAATTCTCGTTCCTCTAACTTCTCTTTTATGTGCAGATGTGTATTTCATATTCTAAAACCACACTCTTGTTGAAGAAGAATTTGAGGTATGTTTACTTAAGTAATATTCAAGAGATTGATACGAATTTTGTGTCAGAAATCGTAAGCGCTCGCGCTAATTAATCGGGGCAGCTGATTCTCTTTTGTCACGTACAGAGTACAAGAAAGGAGATTGGAGCTGCGGAGATGCCATAGAGTCGCTTTATTGAGAAAAGAAGAAGCTATTCAAATAACATTGCATGTATCAAAGGGAGACATGGAAGCTGGCCTCTTCAAGCTAACAGAGACAATAAATCAGATTGCAGCGGATTACTGCCAATGTATAAACATTGGAATTGTTTTGGTTACGCTTTTTCGCATAGTTTTTTCAATCTAAGTTGTAGAATATTGTTTCTATAGGTCAAATCTGTTGTGTCTTTGTTGATGCGAGTTGGAAGCCTGACCATCTTAAAATACTTCTTCTCTGTATTTTCCGCCGTTATGGTTACAGAGTTTTCATCTGCTTTTACCTTCACGTCTTTCTCGTCTATGCCCGGCAGCTCTGTTAAAACTACCAAGTAGTTTTCTTCTTCAAAAACGTCGATTGGTGGCTGTCTCTCGTTCATCAAACTGGGTATATGATGGAGTAATTCGAAACTTCGTGTTGCTCCTGGTCTTCTTAATCTTCTTACGACATTAAAGGAGTCTTTCAATGTCATCGTATTGGAGGTAACTGCTTTCCTTGTTGCGTGCGTTTGTGGGACATAGGTTTGTTCAAAGCGAACGATGTGTCTGCAACCTCGGCAATGGTCTATGCTGACTCTGTCTCTTTGAGTGCTTCTGATCGAGGGACAGAAAACCCATTCAGCTCCCGCGATACCTCTAACTAAGAGTTTGTTTTTTCCTCTTCCGAAAGTTGCTCCACAAATCAGCCACATTCAACGTTCACACACGATGGATATGGATATTCAGAAGAGCGTGCATAAGCCATATTTCGCAATTTGGAATATTCCGTGGGGTATAGTGCACTGTTGTGTCGATGTTCGATACGAAGTCGGTTACGTTCCATTGAATATATCTTAAATAGTACTATTCACTACGTGAGTCATCGTATAACATAAAAAGGTGAAAAAAATGGTTGGACAAACTCCTAACTCGACTAGTTTGGCTGAAGTTCTTGACAGAGTGCTTGACAAAGGAATCGTCGTTGACCTTTGGGCCAGAGTCTCACCAGTCGGCATCGAACTCTTGACCATAGAGGCTAGAGTCGTTGTCGCCTCAGTAGACACCTTCCTGCACTACGCCGAAGAGATCACGAAGATAGAACAAGCAGCCATCGGAGTACCCGCTACCGCATAAGACCAAGGACAGCAAGCGGCCCATATAGGAGATGAAAAAACGTCTGAAAAACAGGGAAAAGCGGCAAAACATGCGCAAACGGTTGCCAACACTGCAAAAAAGGCACCTGTGAAAAAGCACGGTCAAAGGGCCGCCATGCCAGTGAAAAAGCCAGAAGAGACCCCTCATTCAACAGTCAGAGGCAAGATTGAAGCAATCCAAAGAGAAATAAAAGCAATTCAAATCAAAAGAGCGGCTATTGAAGAAGGCGCTGCTGAAATTCACACTGGCATACGAGCTATGGAAGTAAGCATAAACAAACAGATCGATAAATACAAAGATGCGATCGCCGTCTTTCATGCAAGTGTTGGAGACTTCAATAACTCTATTCTTGCGCAGTCGAAGGAAAACGAAAAAGCTGCCGCAACTATCTATTCTGGCGCACGAGAAATCCAAGCAGGCATAGAAGCTATGCGGTCAAGTATCGAAGGCAAGATAATGGAAAACGCAGGGTACGTAAAGGACTTTTACGGGTAAATACCCCCTTTTTTCGATTTCTTAAGCTCATGTTAGACTTATAGTTTGGAGGTGGCAAAAATCACTATTATGAGACCGAAAACCCATTTGCGCGCTCAAGAAAGAGAAAGAAAGCAAAAGTGGTATATGCAAGAAATGGAAAAACTGCAACACTTATCTATCGCCATGCGTCCACAAGCGATTCGCGCCTTATGGGTAAGAGATGTCGTTAAGAAAGAAGAGGAAGAATAACCGCTTGCAGAAGGACATCTCCTTTCTGTTTTTCAGTTCCGATGTTTGAGCGCGCGCATAGTGACCTGCAGGTTAGGAAAGGTGGACGTGTGCTGGAGCATACACAAAAATCGAATATCTTGACACTTCGTGTGGCTGAAGCCTCGCAAAGAGACTTTGGCAGGGGCGTAGCTAGAGTCGACCCCGAAGACCTGGGAAAAATCAGTGCGGAAACCGGCGACGTTATCATAATTACTGGGAAGAAGAGAACTGCTGCGAAGGTTATGCCAGCATACCCAGAAAACCGTGGCAAAGGCATCATCCAGATCGACGGGATAACCAGGAACAATGCACTTGTCGGAATTGACGACAAGGTTCACATCGAGCGAGTTACTGCTGAAAAAGCCGAAACCGTTGTTCTCGCGCCTTTGGACAAGACCCAGTCTTGGCTTAGAGAGAAAACATACGAAGACCATGCGAAGAAGCTTTTGGAAGGTTTGCCACTGACTGAAGGAGACCAAGTCAGGTTTAGCTTTCTTGGGACAAGTGCCTCCTTTGTCGTAGCGCAATTGAAGCCGAAGAGTATGGCTGTTATAGTTTATCCCAGCACAAGAATAATGATACAAGAAAAGGCCGTGGAAACGGGAAGAACAGTAGGCGTCACGTACGAAGACATTGGTGGGCTCCGCGAACAGACTCAGAGAATAAGAGAGATGATAGAGCTTCCACTTCGACATCCAGAGGTCTTTGACCGGCTAGGTATAGAACCGCCTAAAGGTGTCTTGCTGCACGGTCCACCAGGCACAGGAAAAACCCTCATTGCAAAAGCCGTCGCGAACGAAACTTTCGCGACTTTTATCAGTCTCAGCGGCGCCGAAATCCACGGCAAATATTACGGAGAATCAGAGGCTCATCTAAGAGAAATCTTCAATCAAGCCGCACAAAATAAACCGTGCATCATATTCATCGACGAAATCGATGCCATAGCACCCAAGAGAGAAGAGGTTACGGGAGAAGTTGAAAAGAGAGTAGTTTCCCAACTGCTAGCTCTGATGGATGGATTGGAACCTAGAGGACAAGTGATGATCATTGGAGCGACAAATCGGCCTAATGCCATTGACCCGGCTCTTAGAAGATCAGGGAGGTTCGACCGGGAAATTGAAATAGGGATACCCAACAGGGAAGGGCGATTCGAGATTCTTCAAATTCACACGCGAGGTATGCCGTTGACCCAAAATGTAAACTTGCGAAGACTTGGTGACTTGACTCATGGCTTCACTGGTGCTGATATGTCGGGATTATGCAAAGAGGCATCTATGAAAGCCTTGCGGAGAGTTCTGCCTGAGATTGACTTCGAAGCAGAGTATATCCCAGCAGAAGTTCTTAACAAACTTGTAGTAACGATGGAAGATTTTGTGGATGCCTTGCGTTTTGTAGAACCTTCCGCCTTAAGGGAAGTGTTGATCGAAACACCTAATGTCGGTTGGAGCGACATTGGGGGGCTGGAAGAAGTGAAACAGGCCCTGATGGAAGCCATTGAATGGCCATTGAAATACCCCGACATCTTTGAAAGAATGGGGGCGAAGCCTCCGAAAGGCATATTGCTATACGGGCCTCCCGGAACTGGCAAAACTCTGTTAGCCAAAGCTGTGGCTAAGGAAGGCGAGGCAAATTTCATTCACGTTAAAGGGCCATCTCTCATGAGCAAGTTCGTGGGCGAATCGGAGAAAGGCATAAGAGAAACCTTCAGGAAAGCAAAGCAAACTGCGCCGTGCATAATCTTCTTTGATGAGATAGATTCTATGACGCCTAGGCGCGGAAGCGGAATTACAGACTCGCATGTTTCAGAAAGAGTGATAAGCCAACTTCTTACCGAAATGGACGGGCTGGAGGAACTTCAGGGAGTCATCATTCTAGCCGCAACAAATCGAATAGATCTGATTGACCCGGCACTACTGAGACCCGGAAGATTCGACTATCTTCTTTCCATTCCGGCACCAGACGAAAAAGGGAGAGCAGAAATTTTCAGGATTCGCACCAAGAAGAGTTCTCTAGCCAAAAGTGTTTCCCTCAAGAAGTTGGTTGCAGAAACTGAAGGATACACGGGGGCTGACATAGAAGGGATCTGCAGAGAGGCTGTGATGCTAGCCATCAGAAGATATATAGGCAAAAGCACAAAACAAGACGAAAACAGACGAAAACACTCCAAGCTTGAAGTGACCATGGAAGACTTCCAAGAAGCAATCAAGAAAATGAAGGAACGCAAAAAATCAGTTGACACCAATCAGGAAGAACCTATCCTATGAGAAAACTGACGGCCAACGGAATTCAAAGTCTGAACTTTCAAGGAGACATAGAATCTACTAAAAAATTGATCAATCAGACACTCCGGAAAATCCATAAAAAAATGGTAGAATTATTCAACATCGATTTCACGTACTTTAGAGACATCAACATAATCAAGCAACCCGAACTTCTCAAGCAATTGGCCAAACGCATGTGGAGCGATCTCAAGGAAAGCGGCGTAGTATGTAGCAACGACCATATGAAACAAATCCTCGACAGCCTTTCAAAGAACCAAGTGGAAGGATTCTTCGAAAACTTCGCTTTCTATAACCCGAAAGATGAAATTCTGTACATAAATGAAAATGTCATAACAAACCACCCAAAAAGAGTGATTCCTATATGCGCACACGAGCTGTCGGAGAAGCTTCTGTCCACTTATCTTTCGAAGTCCCTTAAAGCGCCCACCCAAGTTCTTATCAGGAAATATGTTGAAGCTAAGAGAACTAACAGCATAAGGAAGTTTTATGAGTATTTGGACATGTACATAGATACGGTTTTCAAGAGTGTTTTCAAAGAAGGGTGTTGCGAGGCATTGGCTCTTCGAACCTTGCGCGACACAGAATATGGAGTTGAGACGGCGTCGCTGGAAAAAGAGTTGTTGATAGGTCATTCAAAATGTGTAAAACTTCTCTTTTCTCTTGAAAGCATAAGGAGTGCAGAAAGGGCAAGAAAAGCCGAAGTGCACCTGCAACGCGAAGGGGGCCAAGGTCAAGAGATAAACGCGGAGAATCTGGCCAAAGAGTTTTTCCGGGATTCCCAGGTGATTAAGGGGCTCTCGTATTATTTAGGTTACCCACTAGCAAAGGCTGTTTTAGAGAAGTACTCGATTGAGGGTGTGAAAGCTGCTCTGGAAAAGAGCCCCCCGCTTGAGGCCAAGTATTTTGCTGCTCCGGAAGAGTACGTAGCCCTGCTGGAAGAACTGCAAGTAGCTAGTGAACAGAGGAGGTGAAAAAACGACTAAAAAAGCGAAAAAAGACTTGGAAACACTCAGGACCGAAATTAAGCAAAAAGAAGAGGAAATTGAACAGTTGAAAGAAAAAGTGGAAAAGATGGGGGTTCAAATCCAAGAAAAAGAGAAACAAGAGAAAACTGGTGAACCAGAGCTGGGCAAGATGATCGAGAATGTCTCAGGTCTGCTTGACGTTGGTTTCGGCATTTTTGGCACGTCGGAGAAGAGCCAAGGCGGAAAATCGAAAGGTCAAGGATTGATTGGATTAATCGATGATTTAAGCAAACTGACGGAGAAATCTCAGACATATCAAAAGAGAGTTGAGCTTGGAAAAACGGGGGAAGTCAACTTCCGCGTGACTTCTCGTCCGATAAGAGGGCCTGCGGCAAATATGGCAGACAGAATAAAGATGAGTAAGCCTCAGAACAAGGTTTCTCCTGCTCCGACAAAGATTCCTGCAGGGCCAATAAAGGAGAGAGAACCAATAGTTGATGTCTTCGAAGATGGAGATTTCGTAAATGTCATGGCTGAGCTGCTTGGTGTAGAAGAAAGCAAGGTAAAACTGGAAGTAGAGAACGATGTCTTAACGATAAGGAGTGACACTTCTGCAAGGAAATACTATAAAGAAGTAAAACTTCCGACATCTGTCAAGAAAGACCCTGTTGAATCAAAGTTCAGGAACGGTATCTTAGAAATCAAGTTAGTCAAGGCAAAGCGTTCTCCAGGAAAAGATGCTTAGCACGAGGGTTTCATGAAACATCAGTGTCACATTAGCTTGCGCTAGGATCTTGGTTTTAGACTGCTGCGTTTTTCTATTTGTCTGTTTCTTGATTGGCTTATTCTTGAAGATTTGAGACAGATTCTGTTTTCTTGATTCGTCGTTTCTGGTCAATAACATGACAAATTCTTCGCGCGCGACTTTGTGCATATCTCACTATGAGATACGGGCCCATCAAGTCGGTGATCTCTTACGCAAGTTCGCTTAAGATGACTTTCAGTCCATTAGCCCTGCTTTAGTTTTCTCCCTGAGCAACCACGCGTTGAAGAGTTTTGAGAAGCCCAGCACTTGTTACAAATTGAAATGCACGCACAGAAGATAAGGTCTGCTAGTGCTCAGATTCGGAGTGCTGAATAATGATTATATCTAGAGGCTTCGAATGCCACGCGTTTCTCACACTGAGGAACGATGGAATGAAGCAGAAAAAGAGCACACTAATCTCAACTGCGATGATAGGTTGTAGTTGGAAGACGCAGTTCGTAAGACGTCATCTTGTTCTTTGTGGCAACCCTCCTTATGTTATGTCGGTTAAGACAGTAAGGATTGGAAGGGAACCCGCCGAACCAACGGCGGGCGTTGACCTACGATATGTGCTTGATGGTCATGTGTGCGCCCGAAAACAAAGGGCTGAGAAAGCATGAGCACAGTAACAACAACAGCATATAGAGCGCGCGCTAACCTGATAGCGCTTCCACATCCTTTGAGTGCAACGGCAGTTCTGACTCTGAGTTTGAAATATCAGCGTTTCATAAGCGATAATACTCGCCCCCTGGTTATCGCAAAGGGAGAGACGAAACAAATGAATTCAGAGGTTACGGAATTAAGCCGGATAATATGCAATCGCTGTGACCAGAAGGAATATGAAAAATGCAGAACTTGCAGAATCTATCAACTCATAAACAGAATAGTTGCGAGATAGGCGCGCGTATCCATCTAACTCCTTTGCTGTGTGCGCGCGAGAGGATGCTGAAGACGAGGTTTGCACACTGGCTTGACCATTTTGGGATACGGTTTCACCAGATACACGCTTCTGGACATATGAACAAAGAGCAGATAGGAAGTCTCATCAGTAAGATAGAACCAAATAAAATCTGTCCTGTGCACACAGAAAATGCGCGTTTACTCAAAAAGATAGCGCGCATTGTTGAGAGGAATCCGTACGTATGCAAGCGCTATTATGATGATTGGTAGTAGCCTTTATCGACTTTAACGAAGATTAACGGACCCTTGCTTTGGGCCAGTTCTCGCGCCTTTCTCAAAGTGTCGTTTACGACGTTCAGTATTCGTTCTTCATCGCTTTCGTAGTCTTTCTTTTCGTCTCCCAGCTCCATTTTGATGAGGTTCTCTGCCAGGATTGATGTGCCGCAGATCTCGCCGTTCTTGACGAGGGTAGATATGAGGACATCTTCGATTTCATGACGATTCGAAAGGCTTCCCCACGCTGCTTCGCCGTTGCTCAGAATCTTTGTCGCGTGGTTCCATTTCTTAGAGTTCTCATTGCCGATTAGCAGCTTTACTCGTTCCTTCCACTTGGTAAGCCAGATTCCAGTCCAGACTCCTAGGAACTCTTCCAGCTCGCTTGCGTTTTCGTTGAAGAACTTTTCAAGCCTTTCTACGATTTCGCATTCATTTGCTTCTTTTCCTACAAGATCCCAGTGGACTTTGAGATAGTTTGTCAGGTCCTGACATGCAATTTGGAGTACCTTGCGGTCAGAGCCTAAGACATCTAACATTGGGTTCTTGTCTTTGAGTTTTTCTGATAGCAATATTTCTATGAAGTTCATGGTACTCCCGTCTCGAAGCCTTCTCCATCCTAACCTAGACATTTGCGCTTTTAATAAGCTTTATTCGTAGTGGCCTCTATAACATTCCTCAGTAGTTTTCAGCTATATTTCCCCTCTAGAAATATTCTAATGCCCCTTCAACGACCTATTCGACATATATCGTGAGTTCGTTAACGTTCTGCAAGATCAAGTCAGGTTTCTCCCTCGCCAACTCTTCGCGCGAGAATATTCCTGACAAGACCGCCACTGTGCGGGCTCCAGCATTCTTTCCAGCTCTTATGTCAATGACAGAGTCGCCTACGACTGCACAATCACGTATTTTCACATCCAAATGTTCTGCGCATTTGATGAGTGCTTCTGGAGAGGGTTTTGGTTTCAACGTGTCCTGAGATGTTACAATCTTCTGGATGTGTTTTGCTAAGCCAAACTTTGTCAACTCTCTCTTCACTTCTGTCTCAGGGATGTTGCGCCTTGTGGTCACAGCCAACTTTGCCTTGGATGAGAGTTTCTCAAGTGTGTCTGCAATGTTTGGAAATGGTTTGTTTTTCTTGATTGTGGCTTGATAATATGCCCCGAGGTAGATTTCCTTGAACCTCTTCACGTCAACTCCAATTATCAGATCATCTATGGGCAAGTCCTGCTCAAGTCTCCGGGGAATCTCCGTCACAATTCTTTCGTCAACCATCCTTTGTCCTGTTGAGGCAAAAGCGGTTTCAGCTGCTTCAGAGTATGCTCCTCTCGAATCCACCAATGTCCCGTCCAGATCAAAGATTATCGCCTTCACTTTCAACTTTGGGTTCTGCATGTTTCATCCTCAAACAGGCTGGATTCGGTCTTACTGCTCGTTTCGATAAGTTTTTATTCGCTGCGTCTTGGAGATATCTCCCGCGCAATCCCCTTTTTTCTTTTTTGGTGAGCATGTCTCTTAAATGTTTTGGGTTGGTGGAAATGGGGCACACAGAGCTCAACCTGTGGAAACTTCGAAGGGTTCGAAGGCAAGAAGGGAACTGCGTAACGGTTTAGGTGCTGTTCTTGGCTGGGGCTCGTGGAAGTAAAAATTCTTGCGGTTCAATATCACCTTTCTACACGTGCGGAAATCTTGCGTGCGGTCGTCATCCCGCCAGGTGTATCTATCAGCGTGAACAATGTTCTAGACGTCGTGAAAGGCGAGGTCTTGGTTGATAGTCGTGGCCAGGGAAGTTTTCAGCGGTGAAAAACGAGGGGGTCTATGGAACGTTGCGGGCTCGTGTGCCTTACAACGTTCTGGTGGCCCGTCGTATTTTTCAACTTCGACGAAGCGTTAGGCTTGATACGCAGCGTTTGAGGACGAGGACGATTGAGCGGTTGGATCAGCTTTTTGCTTTTGCCACGTTGATTGCGAGTGGGCAGATGAAGTGGCAGAGGGTTGAGGGTGAGGAGCGGCCGATAACGTTGAAGCAGCGGCAGATGTGGGCGCATGTGGCTGCCTACATTGGGCAGATTATGGGTAACCTCGCAAACGGCTATGACGAGAGGCAGGTGGACGAGGATTTAGCTGAACTGGAACGGCTTGTGGATGAGATCAAGAAACAAATCAAGGCTAAGGGGGCTCAAGCAGGAATTCCAGGAGACCAGAAGCCAGGGGACAACTCCAAACCTAGCACTGCCTGAAGACCCCGTTCAGTTTGTTCAAGTACTCTTCGGCTTCACACCCAAGGAATACCAGGCCAGCCTCCTACGGGACGAGAAGAAGGGGATTGTTGTCCGCTGCTCTCAGCAGGCGTGAAGCCCCCCTTGAAGACAGCTCCAGAAATTTGTAGCCTTGTATAGAAGTTTCTATGTATAGACGTTTCTATTCTTTTTGCGTCAGAAAGTAGTTATTGACAATTTTGTCGGTGATTGAGTATTTTCCCTCGTTCTTCTCGATTAGATCGTATTTTTCCAGTTCTTGAAGGTAGAAGGGAAGGCTGGACAGTTTCAGTTTTATCTGTTTTGATATCTGGGAGGCTGTATTGTTTCCTTGCGAAATTGCTTGGAGGATCCGCTTCAGTCTTGCCTCTTTTGTTGATGAGCCCAAGTCTTCCTTCAGAATGTAGTTGACGTACAGGTTGAGTGCGCCCGAGGTGCTTGTAAGAATCCTCTCATACGTTTGTCTCAGGGTTTCTCCGGGTTTCCAGTTTTCTGCCAGCATTATGAGATAGTAGGGATGACCGCCCACGAGTTGCCATGCGCTCTCTGCCTCTTTCTTGCTGCATTCGGCGGTCTGCATGAACAGCTCAACGGCGTATTTTTCAGACAGCGGGCTTATCTCCATAATGACGAAGTGTCCGAACAGCGGGCTTTCACCTTTTCCCAGCACGTCTCTCATGAAGTGTACCCTTGACCCGCTTACGACGTATTCGACGTTTTCTCGGTTCTCAAGCACGCTTCTGAACAGTTCAGTTATCGCTTCAAGCTTGGAATACCGTTTAAATTCGATGAGGCTTGGAAACTCGTCTATGATTATTACGATTCTTCTGCCGCTCTTTTCTGACACTTCGTTGGCGTAGCCGAAAGCTAGCAGAAAGAGGCTGCGGTAATCTTCGGTCTCTTTCAATTCAGGGTGAATCTGGACTGAGAACTGTCCCTTTTCATCTACCGATGGCTCGATGGTGAAGCTTAGTTTCTTGAGTTTCTTCAGTGTTCTTATGAGGTTGCTGACGGTGACTTGGGCCTTTTCAATCTTACCAAGATCTTTGGCATAGGCGTTCGTTATCTGCGACATCACGTTCTGCGCAAAATCATAGGGTGAGAACCTGTAAACCGAAAGGTCAACGTACACAGTTATTATTCCCTTTCTCTGCAGCTCCTCCCTGACTTTCAGGAGTATAGTTGTTTTTCCAATTCTCCTCGGACCTATCAAGGCATAGTTAACGTCCTTTAATGGATTTGAGAGACTGCCCACAAGCCTTGTGACTTCCTCTTCCCTGTTTGTAATCTCCTTACGAGGCTTTCCCACAGTCATATTCGAGGCCAAGAGCTAAGTATAGAAGTTTCTATATATATCAATTTCTATACCATGCGCCCTCTGCACAATATAGTAGAAAAAGAGCGCGTTAGAAAAGGCATTGAAGTGTGTCGTAAGTGAGCTAGTTGAAAGTGATGGAAGAATCATGCAGAAAGTCAATCTCTTGTACTTCTTTACTCTGCAGCAGCGCGCACGGCGCGCGCTTGATGACCAATGGACCGTTAGAGTCGCAACCGACGTGAAAGAGGCCTGCACCCTCACAGAAGCAGGCTTCGAATACATCACAGGAGAATACGGCGATGGCGGCAAAATCTTCAGAAAAGGGAAATAGCCCAAATCATCAAGGTACTGTAAATACAGTCAAAAACTACGTCGATAAGTTTTTATTTACGGCTAGTTGTCTAAGGTAGATACCTAATAAATCTGTTTAGAAGTAGAAGCGTCAGGAATGATGGGCGATGGTTAGGAAAGCACGAATACGCTTGACGAGTACGGACTACACAAAACTGGAGGAAGTGTGTGGTGAACTGAAAGTCATCGCCCAGAAAACAGGAGTCAAGATAAACGGTCCAGTTCCATTACCCACCAAACGTTTGAAAGTTCCAGTGTTGAAGTCGCCGTGTGGCGAAGGAACTGCAACGTGGGACAGGTGGGAAATGCGTATTCACAAACGTCTGATTGACATTGACGCTGAAGAGCGTGTTATGCGGCGTATCATGCGCATTCGCGTTCCAGAAGAGGTTCATGTTACTATAGAGCTTCTCTAGCGTTCAAAGCAGAGTTTTCAGCTTTTCCTTGTCCCAGCCGAACAGGGGGCAAGCCTCGCATTTCTCCATAAATTCTAGTCCTTTCTTCGTTGTCTTGAAGTTTTGTCTCTCGTCGATTTGCAGTAGTCCTCTGTCTACTAGTTCGCCGAGGTACAGTTTAGCCTGCAAGTATGACAGGCCTACGTCTCTCATCAGTTCAGTTTTCTTTTTTCCAGAAACAGCCCTGTTCATTATTTCAATCGCGATCTCGTGCCTATCTCTGTTAACCATTTGATCCCAACTGAAAACTGCTATATCCATTCAGTGTTGCCGTTCTACAAAATATATGCCTTTTCCTGTTTGTACTTCACGACATTGGGCTAAAAAGAACCAAGTATGTCATGAGAACCGCGCTCGCGGCGAAGGTCAAGACCCAGACTCTCTTGTCCCAGACGAAAACTTTCAGTCCATCAAATATTCCGAAGGGAATCAGATTGAAGACAGCTATCCAAGCATTGAAAAACGCAATGACTGCAAAGTCCAATGTGTGACTTGGCAACACAGCCGTAGCAACTGAAAAGATCGTTGCCAACACAATATTCGTAGCGGGTCCTGCGACGGCTGTTTTCCCCATCGTTTTCCGATCGGGACCACCAGCCACCATAACTGCACCTGGGGATATGAACTTCACAAATGGCAAGAATATGGAAAACAGTGTTAGGACTGCGCCCATCAATGTCAATCTGAACTCTGCCCACAGTCCATGTTTTTGCGCAACTATTTTGTGGGCTATTTCGTGTAAGAGGAATGAGGCCGTGAACGCCGCTATGGACAAGGCTAGCAAGAGGTAGTCTCCGTTCATGGTGCTTGCAAAATCCAATGATAGTCCCACGCCGACAACGAGTATCGTTGCCAAGGCCAGGTGTCCGATTTCCTTGTTGCTGAAGTGGAATTGTCTCTGCGTTGGCTTGAGCGAAACGTAAGTGTACTCGTTTGGCTTTCGCTCTTGAACCATTACTGGCGGTGCCTGGTCTTTAGGCAAGCGTGCCTGTGCCATTTGCGGGCAACCGTGGTTTTCTGGCAGCCGATGTTCAGAACAGAAGTAGCCCCCGCAGTACTGACATCTGAAAGGCAGGAACGTTTCTTGTCCACACTTTTGGCACATCATTGCATTGTTTTCACCAGTATCTGTTTCTTTGAAAGAAGGGCTTATGATGTTTATATGTTTCTATTTTCGTGGAAAGCTGCATTGTTTGTGCTTTCTGGCCTTCATTTTTGATGAATCGAGTTTTCAGGGCCTTTTATGTGAATAGGGAAGGAAACCACAAGCGAAAAGTAAAGCTCGTAACTTATTTAACATGTCAGAATGATAAACTAACGCGCGTGATGGTGAAGAGTCTGAAGCCTTTCAGTTTTGTACATGTGGCTGATTTGCACTTGGGCTATTCACAGTATGGCTTGGAAGTTCGTCGTGAAGACTTCGACGGAGCCTTCAAAGAGTTGGTAGATAAAACGATGGAACTGAAGCCCGACTTCATGATTATTGCTGGAGATCTCTTCCATCAGGCACGACCTTCCAACATCACGTTAGAAAACAGCATTAGAGACTTCAATCGTCTGCGCGAGGCTGGGATCTCAGTGTTGACAGTTGACGGTTCGCACGATTCGGCTCCGAACTCGATAACAGGGACGATTATGAATCCGTTGGACAGTGCCGGTTTGATTTACCATTTGCCCAGGCATGAAGGAGCGTGTTGGCGAAAGGCCGCCTGTTGTTATGTTTACGGCGTGCCCAACTACAGGAACAGGCATAGGACAGAAGAGTTGCTTCCGACTTTCATGGAGCAGAACAGGCCAAATCCAGATACATCAGTGTTCAATATCTTCGTTTTCCATATGGCTCTAGACCTTCCAAACGTCAAGCCTCCCTACATTGAGGCTGAAGCTACGCCTGAACTCATACCTGAGGGCTTCGACTACTATGCTGCCGGGCACGTGCACAAACCATACATGGGAAAGTTCAAGACTGGTCTTCTGGTTTACAGTGGATGCACTGAGACAACAGACTATGTTGAAGCAAGAATCAAGAAAGGCTTCTACTACGTCAAGGTGAACCAAGAGGGAGTAGCTACTCCAGAATTTACAGAGTTTGAATCCTCTCGCGAATTTGTGATATTGGAGCAAGACTTCACAGGCCTCGCTCCTTCAAGAATCACGGAGCAGTCCATTCAAGCAGTCAAGGCGGCTGACAAAGAGGGAGCAGTCATTATTCCAGTTCTCAAAGGTATCCTGCCTGCTGGAGCAACTCGTATAGAAGTTGACGTCGCACGAATTAGAGCGGCTGCGGAGAAGGCTTTGTTGGTGCATCCTGTTGTTTTATTACGTGAGAGTGAAGTCTCAGAAGAGCTAGTTCGTTCAATCTTCGAGAGTGAAGTCAAGGATTTGAAAACGAAGGCTTTCGAATATTTCTTGCAGATCTTTTCCGAACGTCACAGTAAGGAAGAAGCAGAAAAAATATCCCACATTGCAGTCAGTCTGATAGAGCCGCTCACTAAGAAGCAGGAGGAAAAAGTGAAACAAGCCATAGAGGAGCTTCTTCAATGAGAATTGAGATTGTGCAACTTGAAAACATTCGTTCACACGTGAAGTCAACAGTGCCCTTTGCGCGGGGATTCAACTGCTTAGTAGGCGGTCTAGGATGTGGCAAATCCAGCATCCTGTACTCTATTGATTTCGCACTGTTCGGGGACCCTATTGGCAGAGCCTTTGACTACCTGTTGCGGGAGGATGCAACCGTTGGAAGAGTCATTGTTCAATTCACTCAGAACGGAAAGAGCTACAGAATCTTCCGAGCCTTGAAAAGGCATGGGAAAGGCATAAGTCAGGACTTTAACGAGTTGAAGCTTTTCGTGGGCGAAGACCTGATATCAAGCACAAAAAATGACGCTGTTGCTGAACAACTCAAGGCGATAACAGGCTTGGACAGGGATCTTTTTCGTGAGATAATCTGGGTCAGACAAGAGCACCTGAAAGAGTTTCTGAATCTACAGCCGAGGGAAAGACAAAGACGTTTGGACGAGCTGTTTGGCCTGTCAGACTATGAAACAGCATGGAGCAATCTTGCTGGCTACGTGCGGGAATACGGAGGGGAAAAAAAGGCTTATGAAAAGGACCCTGACGTTGCTGGGATGGAAAAACTCGGTGAAGAGTACGATAGAACGGCAGTTGAGTTTTCACGAGTCGAGATTGAACTCCAAGACGTTGCGAAGAAGTTGGTCTCTACCAAGAAGGTTTTGGAAGAAGCTGATTTGAAGCTCAGAGAGCTGGAAGAAGTCAGAGCGCAGAACGAAGAGCTCAGACGGAAAGAGGCGAAAATACACGCCAACTTGACGAGCATGCAAGAAGCAAATGCTTCCTTGGTCGAGGAAGTCGAAGGCAAAAGAGGTAGGATTGAAAACCTTCAGCGAAGATTGAACGCCATGGGAAAACAGTTGGAATCCTTCAATTCGGAACTCAAAGAGCTTGGAATTTCGAATGATCAGCCGATTGAATCATTGAGAAGGCAGATTGCAACATTTGATGACCAAATCTCAAGCCTGAAGGGTGGGCAGGAGGCGACTCTCAGAAACCTGCAAGCAGACGAGAAGCGACTTTCCTCGCTCTCGTCGGAGAATCGATGTCCACTCTGCATGCAAACTCTGGACGAAGCCTACAAGGAGGGGTTAACACAACGAATTGTGGAGGAGAATGAAGGGCGAAAAAGAAGAGTGAACCAGCTTCGCGGCTCGATAGAAGAGCTGCAGCAATTGAAGGCCAAGGTGAGCACTGTTTTCTCGAATATGCAGATACTTGCTCCTAGGATTGAAGATTTGAAATTGCGACTAAGAGAGGAAAATGATGCGTTGTCCGAAATCTTGGGTGAGCTGGAAAAGAAACAGAAGTTGGAGAGCGAACTGCGTGTTCAGGTCGAGGTTGTTCGTCAGGAGCTAAACAGGTTCGACATCTCAAGCTTGGAAACTGCAAAAACAAGAAGGGAGCAAGCCTTTAGGCAGTATTATCTCTTAGAATCCGATTTGCATGCCAAGGAAAACCGCAAAAAAGATTTGACTAAACACTTGGATGAAATGAAGGAAAGAATCGACAACGGGCAACAGAAAATCGAGCGCATGAAAAAGATAGAAAAGGTCATCGAGATCATAGAGGGAATACGCAGTGCTTACAGAAGCATACAGCCCAAGCTTCGAACTGAATTTGTGAAAGTCTTGAGAGGTTTTGTTCAACAGGTTCTTGACAGTCTAGCCGGCGAAGAGGGCCCGTTATTGAATTTGTCGATTGACGAAACCTACACGCCGTACGTGATTAGCGAAGGCAACGTTGAACGAGAAGTTTCGAATTTATCCGGTGGGGAACGGACAATGCTTGCCTTCGCATACCGTCTCGGCTTGGGCCAGTTGATTATGCAGTCCAGAACAGGCCACGGATTGACCCTGCTTCTGCTTGACGAACCTACCGAAAGTCTCGGAACAGAAGACGGTTCAGTGCACCGTTTGGCTGAAGCAATTTCCAGGTTCAAAGCGATAGAACAAACGATTGCAGTTACACACAGCGATGCGTTTGCAGAAAAGGCTGAACATGTAATCAGACTTGAGAAAGAATTGGGCCAAAGCAAGATTTCAGTTGAAAAATGAAAAGGCCTTTTGCATGCAGAGAAGAACAAGAAAGACTTCTTTGGCAGAAGGTGCAACCGCAGGGTTTCTCTTTGGGACTGCGTCCATCTTCGTGAGGTTTCTGCAAGACCTGAACGGATTCTCAATAGTTTTCTGGCGGTCAGTCATCGCTTGCTTCGCGTTGCTTGTGACATTGCTTGTACTCAGAAAGCCATTTGACCGGCGTCTTGTGAGACAGAATTTCAAGGAGTTGTTTGTTCTAGGCTTTTTTCTTGCCCTTCACTTCATACTCTTTGTTCTTGCGGTGAAAGACACTACAATTCTTAATGCGACCGTTCTTGTAAACACGACTCCGTTCTTCTCACTGGTCGTATCGAGTTTCGTCTTCAAGATAAAACCGTCCCACATGCAACTTGTAGGTTTGTCAGTCTCTTTCATCGGCTTATGTACAATTGCGCTTGCCGCAAGCGGAACTGCTCATACCGGAGGCTTTTCTCCGAACCTGAAAGGTGATTTGGAAGCTGTGCTAGCAGCGGTAGTGGAATCTCTTTATCTCAACTATGGCAAGAAAATGCGTAATCAAATGAATGTCCTTTCTTCGATGTTGCCAATCTATGCTTTAGCAGCTGTTGTGGCGGGAGCTCTAAGCCTCGTTGGTGGGAAAACAGTTTTGACTTTGCCAACGCAGGAAGGAACTATACTTTCGATATTGGGACTGGGTTTGCTTCCGACTGCAATTGCACACACATTGTATTTCTCGTCTCTGTCAAACCTCAAATCCTTTGAAACCGCGACCATGGCTTTGCTTGAGCCCGTAGGTGCAACGCTGTTGGGTGTGTTTCTGTTCCAAGAGGTGCCTGCACCCGTGTTCGTGCTGGGGGCAATCGTCGTTTCTGCGGGCATCCTTTTTATTGGCAGAAACCAGAATCAAGAGAGAGCTCAAGTTCTGCTGAGCGGATCGACAAAAGCAACGTGCTATTGTAGCACATTCAACTGAGTATAATTGCTGTGGAGGAAGATTTAATCTTTAGTCTTTCAGGAATAGGTATGAGGTCTACTCTTCTTCAGCTATTTTCACTTCTTTGACAACTAAAGTGTTGTCTTTGCCGCCTATTACCCTGTAAACGTCTCTTAATTCTTTTCTGTGTATGAACTTGCGCAAGAGTACCCGCAGATAGGTTCTTGAGATAGCTTCTTCTCCCTCGGCTTTGACTGTGATTTCCTTCATTCCTGCCTCAACTTTCGCATGCGTTTTTTCTTCCAGAAAAGCCGTTAGCTCCTTCACGACCTCGCTTCCTTCACTTTTCAGGTCTGAAATATCAATCTTTGTTTCCACCATGTTTTGTCACCCTATTTTCTAACCATTATCACTCTTACCTGATCACAGGCGTCCTCACACGAGTCTGCAATCATTTCCAACGCCTCAAAAAGTTGGCTTGCTAGTATCGCTACTCCGGCCTTCGGAAGGTCCTCTGTTCCAATCAGAACTCTGGCCTTTTCGTGTATGTCATCAACCTTTTCCTCTTCTCGTTCTACCATGTCAGCGGCTTGAAGGGCTTCTCCTGGTTTTGTCATAATTTTGTTCACGCACTTCTGGAGGGAAACAGTGCATTCTTTCACGCTTTTAACCATTTCTATGAATGCGTTTTTGATTGTGTCGGGCACGTGTTCCATCGGTATCGCACCTAGCACGCGGGTGGACTCTCTGCTCCAGTCTGCGACCATGTCCACCCTCTTCACAAGGTCCATTAGGTCTTCTCTGTCTGTTGGCGAGAGTTCTCCAGTTGAGATTTCGTCCATGACTTTTCTTCGCAAGGAATCTGCTTCTTTCTCGCCGCTGGCCACTCTTCCTATGCAAGCTTGCATTTCTTTCAAGTCTTCTTCCACTGCTGCTTTTATCGCGTTCTGCAAGTCTTCAACTATGCCTGTTGTCAAAGCTAGATGCCGCTGGATATTCGCCAAAGCCTTGGTTTCTTTTCGCTTTTCGAACCATTTTATCAGTTCACTCAACGGCAATTTCCTCCTTCAACCCTGTCGTCGGATACTCGAACACGTGGGCTTTCTCCGGCGGAAAGCTCACCGTTACTTTATCCTCAACACTAAACCATTCTCCTGTCATGGAAGGTTTCACAACTACAATTAGATCCTGGTTTTCAAGCCTAATTTCGTAGCGTATATTTGTTCCCTCAAACGTCACTCTTTCAACCACTCCTGCAATCGAGTTCTTGTTCTTTTCCGTTCCTTTCTCAACTAGAAAAGTCTCTGGCCTTATGGCCAACACCACTCTTTCGCCCTTTCTTGCTTCGTCATGAGTCACTCCAAACTGAATTCCACCGCGAAGCTCTATTGTCATCTCCTTGTCACCTTCATTAGCAACATATCCTTCCAAGAAGTTTGATTCTCCTATAAAGTTGGCTACAAACACGTTTCCTGGCGCCATATAAAGCTCACTTGGAGTTCCAACCTGTTTGATTCTTCCTTTCTTCATGACAGCTATCCTGTCCGAGATTGCCATTGCTTCAGCCTGGTCATGAGTCACGTGAATGGCCGTTAACCCCAAGTCCTTGGCCATCCTTCTTATTTCATACCTCAAGTCATTCCGCACTTTTGCATCCAGCTGCCCCAAGGGTTCGTCCAGAAGCAACAGTTTGGCCCCTGCGGCTAAGGCTCTCGCTACGGCTATCCTCTGCATCATTCCTCCGCTCAACTCGTTCGGAAAAGCGTCCAGACGCTCATTCAATCTCACCATTTCAAGCACCTCATGCCCGATAGTCCCTGCCTTCTTCATGTCAAAGCCTTTTACTCTAGGCCCGTAGGTAACGTTGTTCCATGCGTTCATGTGCGGGAATAATGCAAAAGTCTGGAAGACGAAACCCACGTCACGATCTTCTGGAGGAACATTGTTCACGAGTCTGTTACCTATGTATATTTTGCCCTCGTCTGGCTGAATTAGTCCCGCGATAAGCCTGAGAAGTGTTGTTTTCCCGCATCCACTGGGTCCTAGTAGAGCGAAGTATTCTTTGTCTCTTACGTGAAGGCTAACACCATCTACAGCGACGAGTTTGCCGAATCTTTTTGTGACGTTTTCTATAACGACATCAGGCATCTGTTGTTCCTCTTATACGGATCTTAGCGGTTTTTTGAGGATATTGATAGTTCTCCGGTTCTTTATTAATCATGTCAGTATCTTCCTCTTCCCTTTACGATTAGTCTCAATGCTAGGAGAATGATGAATGAAAACAGTATCAAGAAACCGCTTCCTAATCCTATCTGCAACAGCGTGGCGGGCTGCTGTCCAAGCGGAGGCCTTATCCAGTTTACGAGGACCACCGGTACGGTTCTGAGCGTCGTCGTCACTGCCGTCGTCGCGCCGGTTTCGCTTACGCTTCTTGTGAAGACTAGTATGGCGCCTGAAAGTATAGAGTATTTGGTCAGGGGCAGAACGATGGTCCTGAAAACTCCTAAAGGTTTAGCGCCGAGTGTTCTTGAAGCTTCTTCCATGTCCATGCTGATCCTCTCTACAGCCGCCGACATTGACCTTACGAAATATGGGTACGTGATTGTAAGGTGAGCAAATATCAGCAGCAAAAGGTCTGGTATGAAAGCGAAGGTCTGTTTCCAGAAAATTCCCAGCGAAAACCCCAGTGCTATTGAGGGCACAACAAGAGGAATGTTGACAAGAATGTCCAGAATTGCTGATTGTGACGAACCGAACTTTCTCCTCGCAATCGCAATGGCCATAGGTAATCCTATGATTATGTTGAGCACGGTGACTATTGCGGCAAGGGTATAGGAAAGAACTAGCCCCTGCCAATAGTCTCCCCATATCCCTACACGTTGCAGGGATTCGTTCAACGTGCTCGTGAAAGCCGCGCGGAACGCTGGAAGTGCAACAAAAAGAGATGGTGCTAAGACAATAACCAAGAAGATGGCAAGCGTGACAGTGTTTCTTGAGGATTCTGCTTTTGAATAGCTAAGCTTTCTCTCAAAAGACGGCCAAATTCGTCTGACGGGCAACTTAAACCTCGGACCCACCGCGCGAATTATTATGAAAATTGACACAGAAACAGCGATGAGGATGAAACTTGCAAAAACGGTGGCCCCGTAATAGATGGTGTTGTTGACACCGAGGTAAGCGTTCTTCATGTTCTGCAAGAAGACCGGACCATTTTCAAAGAAGGTTCCCGCGACGATGAACGTTGCGCCCGTTTCTGAGAGTGATCTTGAAAAAGCAAGTATGAAAGCGGCTATCAATGATGGTTTTATTATTGGAAACGTAACGGTTCTTGAAGCTGTAAATGGTGGGGCACCCAGTGTCCTTGATGCGTTCTCGAACTCTCGTTTGTAGTCGAGCAACGCTCCGACGATGACTCTGACGACGACAGGGAAGGAGAAAGTAAAATGAAGGAGTATTACCAGCAGCCACCCCTCTGAAATCAGCGGCCCGCTGAATAGCATCGAAATGCCCTCAGGCCCGTTCCAGAAAAGCAGAAGCGAGTAACCGAGCACGGCGGTCGGGACGATGAATGGGATATCAGACAACGTGTCAAGGATGCTTAGCCATCGCGATTTTTTCCGCGCAATGAGCCAAGCCATCGGAATTCCAGCAATAAGATCAATGGCTGATACGAACAATGCTATTGTGAAACTATTCGTAATCGCACTAAGGGCACGATTCTTGAGCGATGCATCATCAAGAACTACTTTGATTGCACCCCAATTGATGGCTATTCCCAGTATGGGAGGGAGCAGAATTAACCCGAAGAACAGGACTATCGCGATCAAGTACACAGCGTACTTTATGGTTCTTTTTGATGATACGGCGTCTAGAGCCTCGATGATCTTCTTTTTGAGCAAGTTTTCCCTTTTCCGTATCGCGACTTATATTGGTGCATCGTAATTTTTCTTTTTTCACTTGTATTTTTGTTCATAAATTTTCCGTGTAAGATTATGTCAGTTCGCCCGTCGAGTCACATCACAGCAACTGCTCTGTTGACTCTCGTTCTCATCATCCTGGCTGAACTAGGGGATACGACAAAACTTAAGGCTTGTGCACCGCAAATTGTCAGACTCGGAGTTGAAGTAACGTATGGATGTACTTGAGGCAATTAAGGGGAGGAGAAGCGTAAGAGCCTTCAGGAGCGAGAAGAATGTCTCGGAGGAAACTGTTCAAGAGCTCATTGATGCAGCTTGTTGGGCGCCTTCTGCTGGTAACATACAGCCATGGGAATTCGTAATCGTCAGAAAACCGGAAATCAAAAGAAGACTCGTTGAAGCCGCATTTAAGCAATCATTCTTAGAGGATGCTTCAGTCGTGATTGTTGTTTGTGCAGACGAAGAACGTTCTTCTGAAGGCTATGGTCAAAGGGGTGGAACACTGTATTGCTTACAGGACACAGCTGCCGCAATACAGAACATTCTCTTAGCTGCTTACTCACTTGGCCTAGGTACGTGCTGGGTCGGCGCGTTCAAAGAAGAAGAGGCAAGGGAAATCCTGAAGATTCCGCGGGGAATACGACCCGTAGCGCTGATTCCTGTAGGCTATCCACTCAAGTTTCCTTCTCCCCGGGCCAAGCGAGCAGTCAGCGAGATAGTCCATTATGAAGTTTTTCATTCCAGATGACACACAAAGTTTCTTGAAACGAAACACTTCAACACCTCGATTTGCCCTGCTGTCTTAGTGTGAAATTTTAATATGCCGTTGAATCCACTTTACCTGTGAGGCTTTCAAGTTGAGGTACAGCGTAATTGCCGACGCTTATGAAAAGATTGAAGCCACTAGTAAGAGGCTTGAAATGACAGACTTGCTGGTTGATCTTCTCAGGAACACGCCGAAAGAACTCATAGGCAGAGTTGCTTATTTGACTCAGGGCCGAATACATCCTGATTTCTTAGGTATTGAAATTGGCGTAGCTGAAAAACTGGCGATAAAAGCTCTCGCAAGAACTTGTGGAAGAAGAGAAGTTGACGTTGAAGAAGACCTCAAGCATACCGGGGACATAGGTGAAACTGCTCAAAAACTCATAGGCAGCAAGAGACAGGTGACGTTCTTCCAGGAGCCGTTAACAGTTCAAAGGGTCTATGAGACACTCGAGAAAATGGCCAGAACTTCAGGGTCGGGCGCTGTTGACCTTAAGCTTTCGCTCCTAGCTGGGCTTCTGGCTGCGGCAACTCCGAAAGAAGCCAAGTACATTATGAGAAACGTTACGGGCAATCTGCGTTTGGGCATAGCTGACATGACGGTTCTGGACGCGTTAGCTATAGCATACGGAGGAGGTAAGGAAACGCGTGAACTTGTCGAACGGGCTTACAACATCTGCTCAGACCTTGGAAGAGTCGCTGAAACCATCGCTCGGCGAGGGATTGAAGGAATCAAAGGATTCCGAGTGTCCATCAATGAGCCTATAAGGCCGATGTTGGCTGAAAGACTTTCCTCTCCTGAAGAAATTCTAGAAAAACTGGGCGGAAAGTGCGTGGCTGAGTACAAGTATGATGGTGAACGCCTTCAAGCGCACAAACAAGGTGAGAAAATAACGCTTTATTCTAGGCGTTTGGAGAGTATTTCAAGCCAATACCCTGATGCTATTGAACTATTCAAGAAGCATGTTAAGGCAAAAGAGGCTATTCTTGAGTGTGAATGTGTGGCTGTTGATCCTGACACGGGTGAGATGCGTCCGTTTCAGGAGCTTATGCATCGGAGACGCAAGTATGGAATCGAAAAGGCCATCGAGGATTATCCTGTTTCGCTGTTCATGTTTGAAGCACTTTACGTTGATGGGAAGGATTTGACGTTGGAGCCTTATCCGGCAAGAAGGAAAATGCTTGAAAAGGTCGTTGAAAGAAGCGACAGGACCAAAGTAGCCGATTGCCTAATCACGAAGGATGCGGGTGAGCTTGAAAAGTTCTTTCTAGAAGCGATAGAGAATGGCTGTGAAGGTCTGGTCTGTAAGTCAATCGCCAAGGACTCGGTGTACCAGGCCGGAGCACGCGGTTGGCTTTGGATAAAATATAAACGCGACTACAAGAGCGAGATGACTGACACGGTTGACTTGGTCACAGTCGGCGCTTTCCATGGACGAGGAAAGAGGGCTGGGGCTTACGGTGCTCTGCTGCTCGCGGCCTACAATCCAGAAAACGACACTTTTGAAACCGTTACTAAGTGTGGAACAGGCTTCACCGATGAAGATCTTGCTAAGCTTCCCAAGATGCTACAGAACCACGTTGTTGCGCACAAGCATCCGCGAATTAATTCAACACTTGAGGCCGATGTCTGGTTTGAACCAAGTTTGACTATCGAAATCTTGGGTGCAGAAATTACACTGAGTCCAATTCACACATGTGCTATGGACTCCGTTCGGAAAGGAAGCGGACTCGCTATCAGGTTTCCGAGATTCACTGGCAACTACCGTCCAGACAAAGCACCCGAGGACGCAACAACTTCTGGAGAAATACTAGAAATGTATCGCAATCAACTCAAAAAGATCAGCGAAACTTGACCAAGGAAGGACACAGTTCACTATTTCGCTGAATCCCTTAATGTTTGGGTAATCGACTTCAGAATATCTTCTTGGGACAGTCCAGCACTCAATCCGTTTGCTTTCGCTTTTCTGTTTGGTGGGTAGCAGCCATAGTATTCCAAGAACCTTCTCACAGCGTCTTTTATGAACTCCGAACGGCTTGAATATGCACATCCTTCGTTGTCTATTATTTCGTCAACCATCCTTGCCAGAACAGTAGGTATATGGACTGTAGTGTATTTCTCCTTGTTAACTACCATACTTTCTCATATCCCAAGCAGGTACCAGTTGAAGATATATGTAACTGAAAAATGCTATATAAGAATTGCCCATTGTGTAGAGACAAATCTGAATCAAATACAACATATTTACCGTATCAGTCTGATACAGCAAAGTGACAGAGTCCTATGAATTATCGGAACTGACTTTCAAGAAACACATTCAATCAGGCTGATTCTGGATGAACACAAATCAAAAGGAAAGGGGGCAGGAAGATGAGCAAGGGAGAAAGGGTAAGTTTTCAGAGAGGTACCTGCTAGGGATACTGCTCGCTGCACCTACTCGGGATCCTCAAACACCTTCCTGCTTCCCTTGGGTTATGTTTGTTTTCTTAGGATATAAAGTTTATCAATGTATGACCTATGCATAGCTAGTATGTGGGCCAACTGTAAGTCCACCGGGATAACGTTGGTATTAACCATGCGACAGGGATAAACACTGAGAAAGTTGCTTGGTTGTAGAAAAACACAGGAAAATGGCGTTGTTTAGGTGTAAAGGTATTGGACCACCAGTTTCTTGCATGAATCCAGCCATTAACCTTGTATGTGAAGATGCGCCACACACATAAGTATTCTTCGGAAATAGGAAACAGGAAATAGAGAAAGAAGAACCTACCTGTGTGGCACACCTGATTTATCATACGATACGAACGGATTAAAACCTTCCTTAAGAATGTCTTCTTCAATCGCATCAAGCAATGCCGGCGCCGCAACCATGAGTTTCAAAACCTTCAAAACCGTCAGAAACGATGCAGGGCGGTTTAGGTGACACTGATAGAGAGGTATTCAGAATTGTTCTTTCTTCCAAATATCGTGTTGGCATCGACTCTGGCAGTAGGTGTTTCGCTTGTAGATCCGGTTCTCTGTCCATCAGGGGTTGCGCGCGAGTAAGAGGTAACGTTACTGCTAGCGTTATCCTCGGCTGGCTGGATTTCATTGTGATGTATCTTGCGTTCTTTTCAGGTGGATTTAATTTTTTGGCAGAAACTGGCCAAGTTTACTGCTCCAGGCGCAATAGTTGCCGCCATCGTTGCTGTCCTCTGCTTCTCAAGAGTTGTCACAATCTGCTCCAGCAGAGAGTGCATCTGTTCTTAAGAGCCCGGCGTTGAGGAAGGAGATGGATGTTTCGTTCGGGGCACCCTCTAGAAGATAGCTCCATGAAGCATTTTGATGCAAATGAACTAACAGTCTTCTCTAATTTCAGGAATGGCGGGTCCCTCATTTGCGACAATAGGAGAAAGGAGAAGTAAAGGAAAACTGAGCTTCGCCCGCCTTCCTTGTCACTAGTTATTTTCTAGGTGTATTTTAGCGTTAACCTGCAAGAATATGGAACAGCGTCCTTTTTCGCTTCAATTCCAGACGTGTTTTTTGACGTTGTCATGTATAACTCACGCTCTCAAAGCTTTGTTCCTAGATGATATCATGTATAGCAAGGGGTTCAAGTTTCTGCTCGGTTTGGCGTATCCTGCGTTTTTAGAAGTCGCTGGCTACAGAACTATTCGTGTTCGCGAAAGTAGGCGACGGCCAGGGCTATGTCTTTCATGTCGACTACGCCGTCGTCGTTGATGTCTGCGTTGGGCTTCCAGTTCAGCGAACTCGGCTTGGTGTTGAACAAACTTATCAAGTAGGCTATGTCTTTCATGTCGACAATTCCGTCGCAAACGCCTGGCATTGTGCCGGACACGTCGCCTGGAACGCCCACGTGAACTGGGGTGTCGGAAACGTAGGAGTTGTTTGTTGTGTCGTTTTCTCCTTGAACAGGCGAAGCGTACGCGTTTATGGTGTAGTTGCCGTAAGCAAAGCCGGTGGTGTTCCACGTGGAGGCGGCGGTTGTGGACTTTCCGCTTGTCAAGATAGTGTTCTCGAACGTGGCGATGATGGTCTGGTTAGCGTAGAGTGTGATGTTGAAGGTTTCTGTATAGTTGCCTTGGTTTGTAACCGTCACATTTATGATCGTTGAAAATCCTCGTCCGACGATGTTTTTGACAGTAGTTAGGTTGGTTATGGCTATGTCGTGCATCGGGGATGATGATGTGTAGTGGGCTGTTGCCGTGCGAGCAGTGTTCATGCTGACCGTGATTGGGTTAATTTCGCTGCCCTGCGGTGCGCCGTCTACATCCCAGTAGCTGAACTGGAAGTTTTGAACTGTTGAGGCAGTTAGTGTTACGGGTGCTGCTTCGTCGTACCAGCCTTCTCCAGGAATTGTTGCAATGCCAGTTGGATCCGTTCTTACTGTTAGGTGGTATTGGGTCTTGTAGTTTCCAGCTATGGCCGTGGGCGCAGAAACCGTGATTGGGGAGACAGGTCCTGTGACGCTGTCAAGCCTGAACCTCTTACCTAAGACGGTGCTTGAGACCGGGGAATTATAAGAGTAGGTGACTGAAGAGCCGCTGTCAACCCATAAGGTGAAGGGGAGATCACCGAAAGCTTTCGCATTACCATTAACAGTCACAAGGGTGCTAGTGGCGTCTGAGGAAAGCCCGGTTTGAGTGAAAAGCACTGTGTATTGTGTTATGTAATGTGCTGTTGCAGTATGATGAACGTCCATGTGAACAGTGATCGGGTTGACCCCGCTGCCCTGTGAAATTCCATCAACGTCCCAGTAACTAAACCGGTAGTGAGTGTTAGATGAATCAACAGATGCTGGAGCGGTCAGCACAGCATTAGTGGCCAGAATGTACCAGCCTCCGCCAGGGATTGATGCGACGCCTGCTGGTTCTGTTTGAACACTCAAAGAGTTTATGACCCAAGACGATCCATCGTAGGTTCCGAGGGGACTCATCTCTATTTCTATTTGAAAAACGAAGGATGGAGGCAGGTTAAACGCAAAGTTTCCGTTCGCGTCTGTCAGGGTGTACATGGTCTGTCCGTTTGAATTGACTTTCAGATAGACTGGTTGGAGCAGTGATCCGCCTATGACCGTCAATTTGCCCGTTATCGTGCCACCATTCAGGTTGGCGTCAATCTGTGTTTGGTAACCCCGCGTAGCTGCGGGATCCGTCGTGTACCGGATCTTGTTGCCGTTTCCATCTGATGCCTCAATAATCAGAGATAGTTTCTGGGTCCCCGTGGGAAGTGTCAAGTCTGCGGAGAAGGCATTGTTACCAAGGTTTGTCAGGCTGGAGGTGATGTATGGGCCACTGTTTGTAGAGTACGATAGGGAAACGTTGCTGATTCCATCGTTGTCGGCCAGTTGTATTTTCACGTGATGCTCATTGTTCGTGAAGCATGGGTCACAGTCTATTCTTGTTATTGAGGGTGGGATGAGGTCTGTGCTCGTGCTCGTGTAGTTTATCGTGTATTCAGCAGTGTTTTGTGAGCTGTAGTTGAAGCTTGTTCCGGTATTGACCACGAAGGTGTACAGGCCGGGGCCGTTGGAACTCAGGAATTGAGTGATTGGGATTGGAGCTTGCGCCCAGAGTGGTGTGCTACTTGATATGAGGTAGCCGTTCTTGAAGACTTGAAGTGTTTTCGTGGCTCCCGCGGCAGACTTGGCTATGAACAGGTTTTGCTCTACACGCAGGGGATAGTATGGGATGTACAGTCCGTTTCCAACATATGGAGGACTGTTCACAACGTCCTGGGGCAGGAGCGGCGTTTTTCCCATGCTGTATGAAGCGTTCTCGCCTTGGGTTATCGGCTGGAAATGTCTGTCTATCACGAAGTACTCCGGATCCGCATAGGGATAAGTCGTCATTGTGTATATGCAAGACCATTCCAGGTCTGAATAGTTTTCAGACTGCTGCTGCTTGTAATGATACGGGAGTATGTGAGCCTTCCAGTTGATCCCTGGGTGTGTCGGTGTGCCGTACCAGACTCCTGTCTGCCACAACCCTGCTATCTGGTTGAACCACATCTCGCAGACTGCTGTGGATTTTGGCATTAGGTTTTCAATGCCGAAAGTTGCCAGCTCAGAGTTTGCGTAGCTTAGGCTGGTCAAACTGCCCAGCCCGAAGTTGCTGATGTCCCAGCCGATGAAGTACGCGTCAACGTCCGAAGTCAGGACGCCTCCTTTTGACCAAGAGACATCGTCTGCCGACAAGCCGGTGAAACCGAAAAAGCCTGGTGGTTTCATGTATTCGCTGATGTTTGTCAAGTATATGCTCTGGCTGGCCAACACACCCATGTCTGCAGCGTAGCCCATCGAGTAGTATGGGCTAAGAATCCGCTTCAGCGTTAACTGCAGTGGAGCGCCGTTTGCATCAGTAGTGCGAACGTTAACCTTATAGGCTGAAGTCAGTGAAAGCTGTAGATTCTTGGTTTCGCCCACTCCTAATGAAAACTTTTGGTGGATGATAAAGGCGAGAGAAGGATCGATGTTTCCAGAAACCTCCCAGGCGTAGACGTTCATGGCTTGAATGACGTAGCTTCCCTGAGTGACCGTGAAGTGGGCTTTTGCAGACTCTGAACAGAATGCCTTCATCTGCCCTGTGGTAGCGTCTATGAGTGAAAAAGCAGCCATTAGTTTCGAGCCCGCCTCGTTGACAACTTCAACGTTCAACTGGGAGACGATACAGAAGAAAATAGGAATGCGGGCACTTGTCGTGCCGAATGCCACGTTGACATCTCCCTCAAAGTAGCCTCCTGGCAAGCCCACACCTGTGTTCAGCTGAAGCTGAACCAGGTTCTCCGCCCCTGGGGAAATGTACAATGTTGATGTGCTCAGCGAGGCTGCTGGGTAATGCGTCCCGTCGCCGATGAGCCAGGTTTCCACGCTTAGGGTTACGCTGATTCCTTGGTTCCCCAGATTCCGAAACACAATGTTTGACCAATAAATCGTGTTCAGACTCACTGCGCCAAAGCCTACGCTTGAATTACCTATAACAGAGGCTGTCACGGCTTTGCACACGTCTATCCTGCCTGATCCCTGCTGTAACACGTTTGAGCCCAGGTCTTTAGCATAGTTTGCCAGTGACGCTTTAACCATCGATGGGGTCCACGATGGATGTGCGTCCAGAAGCAGTGCTGCTGCGCCTGCAACGTGCGGGGTTGCCATTGAGGTCCCCGAAAGCATTGTGTAATACTGCGAGACGGGTGTTCCTAGGCTTGTTCCGCTTGCACGGGCTGCCACTATGTTGACTCCCGGAGCCACCAAGTCTGGTTTCACTCGATTATCGCTTGTCGGCCCTACCGAGCTGAAACTGGCGAGAGTATCATCTTTGGCAGAGGCCCCGACCGTTATCGCGAGCTCAGCGGCCGCTGGGCTGCCAATCGTGTACATGTCTGACCCAGAGTTTCCTGCGGCAACAGCGCACACTGCGCCTTGCTGGGTTGCCCAGCTGACCGTTGTTGATATAGGGTCTGTTCCGTCGCTACTGGTGTCGCTGCCGAAGCTCATGCTCAGTATGTTTGCATGGTGATCGACCGCCCATTGGATTCCGCTTATTATCCAGCTCTCCTGACCGTCTCCTTGATTGTCTAGGACTTTGACGTTCAGGAGCGTAGCTCCCGGAGCAACTCCGGTGTACTGACCTCCGCTGGCCGCTCCTGTTCCAGCAGCTATGCTTGCACAGTGTGTACCGTGTCCATAGCCATCTGCCGTTGATTCTCCAGTGAAGGAAATCGCCGAGGCGATTTTGGAGGTGGCGTTTGGAAAGTAGAAGTCAGGATGGCTGGCGTCGATGCCTGTGTCCAGGATTGCTATTGTGACTCCAGTACCGTTGATGGACCTGTTGTATGACGCTCCTATCTGAGCCCATTCCGTTGGGTCCTTGATTAGTGGGACACTCTGGTCCAGGCACACTTGGAAGTTGCGGTCCAGCCAGACATGGTCGACTTCTGGCGATTCGGCAAGTTCGAGTATCGTCGTATAGTCCAGATGAGCTGCGAAGAAGTTCATCTGAGGGTAGGCATGCTCACTGTGGTACAGCGTTTTGGCCTTGAAGAGAGTTGTGAATGACGTGAGGTCGGCTTGGGGCATGTTTCTGTTTGAGACGGAGATTATGACGTTTGTCTGGTTGTCGTTGATGTATCCTTCTGTTACTAGTCCTGTCAAGTTCAGCAGGTTTGCGTCGATCTTGCCCTTGATCTCTGTTGGTGGACTTACGAGAGTTGAGGAACCGATGTTCATCCATGTTACGTTCATTCTGTTGCTGATGATGACCACTGTGGACTCGTTTTTGTCATTGAGGACGCGGGCCATCGAGTCGCAAACTGTGTTCTCCGTAATTCCCGGCATAGCTGGACCTGCGACATGTGGAGAGCCAATCGAGAAGTTTTCTACTAAACCTGTCCCGAAGCTGCATATCAGAAGACACGCGGTCAAGAGTGTGGCAACAATTCTCTTTAGCGCCATGCCGATAACCTGTCAACAATAAAAAAAACACAGCTTAGGATAAAAACCCTTGCCCAACTTTGGGCATATGTTCTATTTTGAAATTGGGTTCCACTTTTCTGTCTTTGAAGTGAATTGTTGCGGGTGTTAAATAGTTTAGTGCTTCGCGGGGTCGTGTGGTTGTAGTAGCGTATGAAGCTCCAGTGCTGGTTGAACAGGTGCGGTTCGGTTTCGTATGCTTTGTGGAACGCTTACGTCTTGCCTAGGGTTGTGGGTCTGTGCTTCTTGGCGGTGATGTGCTGGATTCCTATGTCCTGGAAGCGTCTGGCAAAATCCGATGTGCCTCCTCTGGCAGGCTTAAACTGTGTTCCCTGATCAGTATCTGCTCTGGAACACCATGTCGCTTAGGGCGCGCTTCACACATAGAAAAGGTGCACCGAAAGGCGGTTGCACATTTCCCTCATGACTCGTTGCTATAGTTACACATCCAAATGTCAAACGTGCTCCCTATGCTGTGCGCTAGATATGAAATGGAGCGCTAACACACTCAGACCGAACTGATTTGCCGGTGTGATGTGTTCATCATCACACTTGATGTGCTTTACTATTCCAAAATCGTTTATTGTTGATAGATTTGATAGGAGCGCTGGAGATTAGCGGAAATAGGAGCGCTGGAGAGTGACGGAGATAGGAGCCAAGGAGACTTGGTAACCGTAACTGTCTGGACCAGCGCTTCTTGAGTGTGACGTGTGCAAGGGCCTATAAATAGGGTTGGAACTTTAACCGGGTCGTTAGAGAATGCTTATCTATTTAATGTTTAATCTATTCATGAATGATTAACCTCTCGCTACAGCTTTGAGAAAAATGAATGGGAACTGCTTGAAGGTCTCAAAGATGAGTCGAAGTGCTTCCAAGCTGAAAGCTAATGATTGGAGCCTTTTGAACGTCTTCGGGAATGACGTTCGCGTTGAGATAGTAAAGGTGCTGTTGGCGTTTGAGTTTAGAAGCTTGTCAGACATCGCAAGTATTCTGGGGGAGCGTGGGTGGAGAATGACTCTTTCAGGCGTGCTGAAACATATGAGAGAGCTTGAGAACGCTGGATTAGTGAAACATGAACCTGGAATCTTCTTGGACATTCCAGATGCACGAAAGACTATGTATTTCTTAGAAGGTCGAGAAAGGGTCGAAAAGTTGCTGCAAGGACTTGAGCTTGGCGTGATGGACCCGCTGGTTGCGGGACTGGTGTTTAGCGAGACTGGAAAACTGGCTCGTGAAATAGCAGGCACAAGGAGAGGATTGACAGAGAAAGAGAAGGAAAGGTTGAACTCGTTGCTTGTTGAATGTGAGTCAGAAAACGTTTTCAGACATTTGACAGGTGATGAGAAGAAGAAGCTGAAGCTTTGGAGAATGATGATGTCGATTACGTAGCGCAACTTTCGATTCTTGAGAAGATCTCCAGAGCGATTACGGAGCAAGTTAGAGAAGCCGAAAAATATTGGTTTAATCAGTCGCCGTGACACGCACAGGCAATTGACATGAATTGTCCCTATTATCAGTTCTGTTAGAATATTGATAGAGGAGAAGCGTTGCAACCCAAGTAAGCGTGACGGAAATAGGACGAAAGGAGGAGTTACACCGCTTTCCAATATTGGAGGGGTTGATGGACTATAAAAAGGGTTGGAACTTGTATCACTTTGTCAAGTGACGCTTCTGTGTTAAACGGTTTATTCGTTAATGAATAGTTAACCTTCCAGTGCATGGTCGAAATCGACAGAAAGGCACGCAGTTGGACAGCAAAATGATTGTAATATCCACAGAAGAGCGCAGTTTGGGTTCTTAGCTTGGGGCGTCAATTGCGCGCCCCTCTTCTAGAGTTTTGGAGGATTGATTACTTCTTGGAGCAGTTTTATAACATCTTTCTCCTCATTCTTGGTTTTGTTGAGAAGCCAGGCTGCTATCTTGTCAATCTCTTTTGTGAATTCGTTTTCGGAGGGTCTGCTGTAGGCGAGGAAAGGTTTCTTTGATCCTACTCCTCCATATGATTGTGCCACTTCTGGATCTTCCGTTATTTGTGCTATGCACGAGACTTCAAGGAGATTCTCGAGGTCTTCGACGAATCCTTTTGTGAACTTTTCAGGTGTTTTTATGCGGTTTAGTATGAATCCGAGGGGAATTGACTTCAGGAAGTATTTTCCAAGCCTTAGCGTATCTATCGTGGATTCTACGCACAGAACGAACTCGTCTTCAGTTAGGATTGGGACGAAGTACTCGCAGAGTCCTAATGAGAGGAATGCCGCTTTGCCTAGTGGGAAGGGAACATCGACAAGCATGAAATCCGTTTCGAGGCTGCAGAGTTTGCGGGCGAACCTGATGGGATCTATTTCGAAGTAACCTTGAAGAGAAACGCCGGAAGGAATCAAAAACAGATTGTCGAATTGTGTGCGATAAACCGCTTTGTTGATTTCGGTGTCTTTTTCCACGGCGTCTTCGAGTTTGAAGTCTTTGGGCGAGAAGGTTAGTCCAAGGACTGTTCTTAGTGGTTGATTTGTGTCCCCCTCGACCAGTACTACTTTTTTTCCTTTTTTGGCCAAAGCAGCTCCAACGTTTGCCGTCAAAAGGGACTTGCCGACCCCACCTTTTGATACAGTGAACGTGATTGATCTCATTACTCCTCACCACGCTTGTTTGCTGTGTAGTGAAGAAAAAACGTGCAGTTAGTGAACGAATAGGTTAAATGTGTACTCACTTTTCAATCCTCCCTTTTCTTCTTCAGCTCCAAGTTTTTTATGACATCTTCGAGGGTGTCGCGCGGGCGGACTTCGATGCCGTATTTGCTCTGAAAATCCTCGATTTTTCCTTTTCGTCTCTGAACGTCAGCCTCGAATTGTCTTCTGGCAACCTCCGAGAGACTTATTCTTTCCAGTTCGCTCCTGTATTTTTCAGCTAGGGTTTCTTGTCTTCTGGATTCTCTGTGATATCTTACGGCTGCTGAAGACGTTGTGATTATCGTTGCTACGGCGGCGATGGAGACCATCACGAGGGCAAGGCGGGTATTGGCATATTCTGATTCCGTCTTGCTATAGGTCAGACTCAGTGAATTGAACTGTGTTAACAAATTGTAGTAAGTGCTATTTGCTTCTTGATACGTCTGGTTGAGTGTCTCGAAGTTGTTCGAGAGCTGCACGTAGTTGGCCAGAGTCTTCTGATATGTTTGGTTCAATGAATTATACAATTCTAGGAAGGACTGAGATTGGTTTATGTAGGTCTGGTTCATTTGGTAGAAAGTTGAGTTTAGTTTTCGGAAGTTTTCCAGTAAGATCTCATAGTCGTTGAGTAGTTCATAGTAAGGTTCTGACAGTATTTTGATTTCCTGTACGCTTTGATTGTAAACAAAATATAGAAGAGTGTTGGAAGAGTTTGAAGTTGGAAGCACGGTTGTGTTGGCTTTTTTGTCGTCAAGCAGGACCGCATAGGGTCTGCCGGACAGTTCTTGAGGTATATCAATTCTGCAAAACCCTGCATTGTTGTTGTTTGTGACGTTGAAAGTCAGCATTTTGATTGTTTCGTTAAACTGGAATTGTGAGATTGTGGAGTTGCTTATGACTGGGACGTGATATGTCTTCTGTTGGTAGGGTACGAGAAAGTCTGTGAATGCTCCCATGAGGGGGTAATTGTCTTGGTTGTCTTTGTCAATTACGTAGGGTGTGTCGCCGATGCCGTCTTGGTCTTCGTCTGTTCCTTTGTAGTTACTCCAGTAGTTGCCTTCTAGCCCGTTGTCTAGATGGTTGGTCGAATTAACGCTTGCTAGCGTTCTGGCGCCGTCACCAATGCTGTTGTGGAAAATTGTGTTGTTGTTGGAATAGAAAAGAAGAATTGCGCGCACCACGTTTTCCGAAATAGTATTGCCTGCTATTATGTTGCTGTCGGAATATTCTGAATCTATTCCAAACTGGCTGTTCGCGAGAAGGTTATTGTTTGTCAAGGCGTTGGTCGTGGAATTGTCTATGAGGATTCCGGTTAGGTCGTTTGAGAACGTGTTGTTGTTCACGAAGTTGTTGGTGGATTGGATTAGCCGAATTCCAGACTGTGTATTCGAGAAGGCGCTGTTATTGAAAAAGACGTTGTTGCTAGAAGCAAAGACGTAGAAACCGTCCGTGTCTTGAGAGACATTATTGTCTGCGAACGTGTTATTGTCGGATGCTAGAAGGGCCACTCCGAAAGTGCTTCTTGTGATGCTGTTGTCTGCCACGGTCACGTTGTTGGAATCGCTGATGCGTATTCCCGTGTCTTCGTTTGAGGAGACGGTGTTTTGGGTGATGCTGTTGCTGTTTGATGCGCTGAGAGAGATTCCGTAATAGTTGTTTGAGACGTCGTTGTCAGCTAGGGTGTTGCCGTTCGAATCCAAAAGGCGGATTCCGTTGTAGTTGCCTTCTATTACGTTTTGGCTAATGTCGTTGCCTGTGGAACCAAGTATTGAAACGCCGCTGGAGGTTGGTCCGCCGTTTCGTACTGTGAACCCTGTAACGTTGACGTTGTCGGCTTCTATCGTGATAGCGTCTCCTGTCTGGTTTGCGTCTATGACCGTGAGATTCTTGTCTTGACCCTGAAGGGTCACAGATTTGGTGATGCTAAGCTGTTCGTAGTATGTTCCGTTGTACACGAAGATTGTGTCTCCGTTTAATGCCTCTGTCAATCCGCTAGTGATGTTCTGGTAGGGGTTCTGTATGGTTCCGTACCATGGGCCCGGCCATTTTTCGTCAACGTAAATGATTCTGGGACTTGCCGCATGAACTTCGGAGTGTAGCATGAACGCGACGGTTAAGAGCAATAGAAGAGCTATTTTCAGAAGAGGCCTTCTCATCATTATTCCTTTCTGTTCTCTTCTATTGCACCTTAAAGCTTTTTGCATATCATTCCGTATCCATGTATGGTCTAATTTGATACAAGAATAGAACTAAGAATCGTTAGTTTTATATACATGTGTGGATACTCTGTTATATTGCACGCTTCGGCGTGACGGAAATAGGAGAAAAGGAGAAAATGAAAAATACTAAAATAGCAGCTACGATAATCGTTCTATCGCTTTTCCTAGCAACATTCGCAGTCTTACCGATAGTTTTCAAAGCCAATGCAGTTACAATGTATCACTTGGATGTGTACACAAACCCCTCAGCTATACCGGTGCCTCCTGGAACAAACGATTATACACCAGGAACATATGTGCAGCTAAACGCAACTGACCCCGTCATTATTGGCAATACGAAATACATATTTTCGTACTGGGATATTGACGGTGCAGGAAGCTACGGCAACCCGCTACAATGGGTGCTCATGGATGCATATCACAACGCGACTGCTCACTACAATACCCAATACAAGGTGACAATTGCGGATCCTGGACTGCCTGGGGTCACAGTAGGCATCTACGTTGACGGTGGCGGCTGGGTCACAGAAACCTCAGCATGGGTAGACTCAAGCCAAATCTGCTGGGTAGGTGTACACGGGTTGTGGTCAAGCCCAGCCGGCGTATACTTTGACCCGCCCACTGACGACAAATGGATATACTTGGTCAACTTTACCGTCAATGGCGTACAGTTTGGCAACCACGTGAGCGGTGCAGATCCTACTTGGATGTGCAGCGACATGATCACTGTGAACGGCTACAAGGCCGGAGACACAGTTTGGGCCATGATGTACCAACTACACGTATCTAACACCCTCAACCCGCCAGTGCCAACCCCAGGAGGGGCTGGCTGGTACTATGCCAATACAATTGTGCCATTGATTGCTCCGGAATACAACCCAGGAGGAGGACGACGCTACATACTCGACCGTTGGACGGTTGACGGAAACCCAGCGAGTGTCAACGGAACTGGTTGGCTAAATGTCCTAATGGATAAGAACCACACTGCAATCGCCCTTTACAAGAGGCAATCGTTCGTGTACCTGCTGGACAACCTTTTCAACGCCTCAGGCATAGAGGACACCGGCAACTGGTACGACGATGGGGTTGTCTACACGTTCGGTCCGCCACACGTACCACAAGACGTTTCGGTGGGTCTCAACGTACGTTATGATTTCAGGTATTGGGACAAGCCATCTTATGTATGGACAAGCAGCAGCTTCCCACTGAGCATAGCCTTTGACGCGTCATGGGACGGGGAACACCTCAGAGCAAGATACCAGACACAGTACTATTGCGTCATCCAATCTAGCCCAACAGTAGGAGGATACACGTATACGGACAGTCCTGTGACTGGTTGGTTTGATGCGTGGAGCCTTGTTACCCTGAAGGCGAGACCAGAGGTCGACGTTGGATCCCAGCAGCGCTACATCTTCCAAGACTGGACGAACCAGTTCGGCGCAGGTCCGGCTGGAGTGAACAACCTCACTGTGACAGCCGATCAACCATACGTTTGGACGGCTGTATACCAGCTGCAATGGCTGATTACTTGGAGCCACTCGCCTTCATCGATAACTGTCACAGGCTCGCCGGGACAGGATTGGCGCGCCAACGACACTGTCGTTTGGTACAACCTACCCCTGACCGACACAGGCACCCAGTTCCAGTTCTACTACTGGACCATCAACGGCGTAAACTATACTCAAGGAGCGAACAACGTTCATGTGACAGACCATCTTGCAGGTCCCATTAGTGGGACTGCCTACTACGCCAACATGACAAAGATTTTCATGTCGCCAAACATTCAGCCAGAACAATCGCCTGCCTACTGTACCTTGTTCAACGTCACTGCCTACGCAGCAAACTTTGATGCGAATCGCCTGGATACTTTCGGACACCCGATGGACATATACGGTTTCGACATCAAAGTCAAGTGGGACCCAACCCTCTTGGACCTGAAGAGTGTCACATCGAACCTTGTCGCCTTCTTTGCGCCCAACGCTTACTACGTCGCCGTGAACAACACTGACCACGTCAACGGAGTTTACGAGTTGGCTGCAGCCGTGAAGGGTAACTACACAGGGTTCTCCGGCACAAAGGCAATGTTCACGATGCTCTTCCACGTCATCTACGACGCCTGCTATCCAAACGCGCCCGGATGCTCAATATACTTCCTGTACGGCAGAATCGAAAACCACTTGGGCCAAGACATACAGCCTGAACTCGGCTGGCCTGGTTGCTGGTACCAATTGAACACCGTGCAACCCATGTTAGACGTACGGAATGCAGCGGACAAGTCACACCTGGTCAAAGTCGACATGAACGTTCCACAGCAATTCTTCGACGTTGAAGTGTACCTGTGGTACGGCGTCAAAGTCAGCGACTTCTATGTGATAATACACTTTGACTATACCCAAATCAACGCCCTCTCAGTTGCTATGGGAACCTACCTGCAACCTCCATACATAGTGAACGCCTGGTCCATCGACAACAACAACGGAAACGTGTACGTACAGCTTATACAAGATCCATCTGTATCTTACCAGAACGGGTCAGGAGTGCTGTTCACCATACACTTCGCGGTCACCAACCAGATCTACTACAAGATAGTTGGACCATTTACACTAAGCAGCGTCATCTCAGTGTCCTACGGCGAATTAAGTGCTCACTGTCCAGGCCTAGTGTATCAGACAACAAACAACCTATATCTCGGAACGACACCCTGCAACTACGTTTATAACCCATTGCCAGGAGACCTGAACTTCGACGGATATGTCAATGTCCTAGACCTGCAACTGATAGCGGACAACTGGGGCACAGGCAACTATAACCTCTTCGGCGACGGTAGATGCGATTTGAACGAATTAGTCTTCGTAGCACTACGCTTCGGAAACAAACTGCCTGGCCTTCCGTAAGAGCCTACCAAAGGCCAAAACAATCCTCCCTTTTTTTGTATCTTGAGCCTATTGACATAGTCGACCGGAGCAATCGCACATACCCCGTTTATGCTCCCAAAGAAAATATGCTCGAATGGATTAGGAGAGAATCTGTTGATGTTCCTCCGATAATCTCTATCGAACGATTCTGTTTGAGCGACGTGACGCTTTCCAACGGCATCTGATTCTACGAAAGTCGGCCTATGGACTGTGTTCTCCGAACGTTTTGCCATTCCTGCAAGGTCTTTGAAGGTGATTTCACGGTCGCGGTTCATGCAGCGGTATGGACTCTATATCTGCGGAGTGTAGACTCCTGAAAAGCTGCCGGAACAGTTTGCAGCAACGGATAAGTCTTGGCCATCAAGCCTTTCATCTGGAACAAAAATCGCAAGCGTTTGAACTTCTGCCATTCAAATCAATCCGCGCCGCGCGCTAGTGTCGCAAGTTCTATGTGTCCACCACTTTTAATGTTCCACGTGGGCCACTAGAGGATATTTTCACAAGCTTTATCTTGCAGATGCGGCGCTAAACACTGTTGAGGGCGCAAAGGCGGCATTGGAGAAGGGAAAGTGAACAGGTTTTCGAAACGAGCCTTCACTCTAACGGTAGCCTTGCTTATTGTATTTTCTATTCTTCTTTTTCAGCGCGTTGTTCCCGTGTACGCCTCCGAACCCAGCCTTACGGACATTTTTAGCAGTCTTGGTTTCACCAACGTCAGTCCGCTAACGGTTGAAACGTTTCCATCTGGAACGTACAACATCACTCTGTACGCAAAGTTCGGCGGCAACAACTATGATCACGTTGACGTAAACGAACTGAGTTACTACCAGATTAATGCGAGCAGCTTTAACGTGTTGTTCACACCTTCAGAGCCAACCATCTACGGGTACGTCACTCCAACACTGACGAAGACGTTTTCTGCCGAATACCAGTTCGGCCTTTCCCTACTCTCCTGGCTGGACACCAGATACTTCACTGAAACCGCCCTGAACCCTGACGTACTTCCCCATGCGAGCGTGTACATCAACCTGAACAACCCGAACATGCTACTGATTGGGTTTGATGAACGCTCGTACTGCACCAAAATGGGCGACGGGGATTTCAACGATATGGTCTTTTCCCTCCAACTGCAATACTATCTCAACGTGTCCTCTCAATACGACACCCCGGCAGGCCAGGGATGGTACTACAACGGCACAAACGCCTACGCGTCCTTGGCAAACGGCGTGGTCGACCATGGAAATGGAACTCGCAGAGTCTTCACCCACTGGAACAACGACGCGTCTGGAACAGACTACACACAAAGTAACCCCATCTTCATGAACCAAAACAAAACCGCAGTAGCAGTCTGGAACACTCAGTATTACTTGACCGTTAAAACGGACCCGACCGGCACAGCGACGATTACTGGAGAAGGCTGGTACGATGAAGGTACGAACGCAACTCTGACGGCCCCAGCAGTCGCCGGCTACGCCTTTGCTTACTGGGACGTTGACGGCACATCTCGAGGCAACGGAATCAACCCGATCACGGTCAGCGCGAACGGGCTGCACACAGCCACGGCTCACTACTCAAAAACCTACACCCTCAAGATTGAGTCCACCCTAGGCGGCTCAACCAACCCACTTCCAGGAACCTACACTCCCATCGTGAACTCCACAGTTCAGGTGACGGCCAGCGCGAACGCAGGCTACGCGCTTGACCATTGGGAACTCGACGGAGCAAACGCTGGATCCGCAAACCCCTATTCAATTCTGATGGACGGAAACCACACCCTAAGAGCGGTTTTCAAAGCTCTACCTTCCATTTCGGTGACAATAAACCCAGTGTCAGCCACGGTCTACCTGGGTCAACCCGTAACGTTCACATCAACAGTCAACGGAGGCACACCACCATACAGTTATCAGTGGTATCTCGACGGAAACCCTGTTTCGGGAGCAACCTCAGACAGCTGGAAGTTCACACCGTCCACAGCCGGGATCCATTACATCTACTTGAAAGTCACAGACTTCAACAACAACACAGCGCAATCAGAAACGGCCAAGGTTGAAACGTCAACTCCAGTAGGAGGATATTCCGTTTCACTCAGCAAGCACACAACGGTAGAACCTCTGGCCCTCAATGCCAGCCTAGTCGCAGGGCTGGCCATATTCCTCATTTCTTTCAAGCACAAAAAGAAGAAAAACTTGAATGGCGCCCGCTAACTCTACGTTGCTTGCGTCTGATTCTTAGCGCGCGCACCTTCTGTCAGGGCCGCTCTCATTCTACTCAAATGAAGCACGGGCCAACGCATCGTTTCGATCGGACAACACCTTTCCTGCAGGACAACAGTGCCGCGTCACGCTGAAACAATAACACCACTCTTTCCCCGTTTCATCCCTAAAGACCATCTCAGTGCCTTTCATTGATCGCACAGGCTTATCTGAATATGACATTATGGAAGATTAAAATACTCAGAATCTGAAGCAACACTCAGGTCCAAACACATGTCAGTATCTAAACCTGTTCAGGTTCTTGAATGTCTGACACTCATGCTCTTCCTAACAACGTCGCAAGGTGCAACAGTCCGTGCCAGCTTGACGCGCGTTTTTATAGATCCGCCGAGCCTGACTATTGACGCCGGAGATTCTTTCACAGTGAATGTCAGCATAAGTAACGTGTCGAGCCTGTACGGTTGCGAGTTTAAACTGTACTACAATTCAACCGCGATGAATGGGACGCAAGTCGCTGAAGGTTCTTTTCTCGAAAGCGGCGGCTCAGTTTTGTTCCGGGTGATGAACTTCACCGATCATTATGATACAGCTCAAGGTCTAGCATGGGTTATCTGTACCTTAGTGAGAAGCAACGTGTCTGTAAATGGCAGTGGAGTGCTGGCAACGATGACGTTCAAGTCCCTCTCTGCAGGCGAGCCCGCTCTCCTCCATTTAGCAGACGTCTCACTTCTCGATCCCAGCTATTCCCCAATTCCCTATGAAGACGTCGACGGGACAATCACTGTTATTCCCGAGTTCCCACCGCTCGTTCCAGCTCTAACTCTGATTGCTGCCTCAATACCCATCGTTCTCGTTCGAAAGCGAACAACACGCAAAGTCTAGGTCTAGGTTGCCCGCAACTCTAGAAAATCGAGACGCCCACGCACGCCCTTCAAATAGCGCGACGGAAATAGGAAAAAGCGGAGCATGCGCGGGCACTGGATGTATGAGTGAGATTGTATTTATGAGTTATTCTGATTTCTGAGTGTCTCGCATTGTCGGCCAAAACCTTGAGAACTGCGATCAATCGGAGCGCCATATTCGACCTTGAAAAGCTTTCTTGTCCCCTTTTCTGCGTGGCCTGTGATGCTCATTTGTCATTGTCGTTGATTTCACAGTCATTATGCCCTTTTGTTGCATAATTTCGGCATAAAAAATAGAACATTCTTCCATACGAAATGAATATAGCGTAGAATGTGCAAGTAATACCAAGAGAGGAAGGGGAGATAGCAGAATGGTTAAGACAAGACCTGTAGCTGATATGATTTTGTTTGTGTTGATTATGATGCCGGTCCTCAGTGTTTTCAGCTTCCCGTCCCGGGCTAATACTCAAGCAGACCCCACAATTTCGCTTGACCCACAGTTTACTCAAACACTGGTAAACTCAACTTTCGTTTTAGACTTGGACATAACGGGTGCACATGACGTTTGCAGCTGGCAAGCCTACATATACTACAGGAACGACGTTCTTGAGGGAGTATCCTATTTTGAGGGACAATTCCTCCAGTCACACGGTTCCACACTTTTCGACGGCGAATTCCACAACGACTACAATCAAACTCACGGTCAACTCTGGATGTACGGCCTGAGAACGTGGACAGGAAGCGGCGTGGACGGCGACGGAACACTAGCAGTCATAACGTTCAGAGGCAAGAATGGAGGAACTTCACCCGTGAACCTAGCAGACACCGTTCTAGGAAACGCAAGTGCACAACCCATTGACCATACAACCAGAGACGCCGAAGTTCAAGTTGGCGGCGATGACATCGCCTTGCTCCTTGTGTCTCCAAACAAGAACATTGTCGGACAGGGCTTCGAGATGAAGATTAACGTCACAGTTGCAAATCAAGGTTACAATCCCGAAACATTCAACGTCACTGTTTACGCAAACACGTCCTCGATAAATTTGCAGACAATCACCCTCTCGAACGGAAGTTCGACCGTTGTGACTTCTAGTTGGAATACTACCGGCTGGTCTAAGGGCAACTACACCATGAGCGCCTATGCCTGGCCCCCTCCAGGCGACACCAACACGGCAAACAACAACTGCACTTGCACGATCCCAGTTCACGTGGGTGTTCCAGGCGACGTGTCCGGCACGACTCCAGGAGTGTACGACGGAATCACGAACATGAAGGACGTCGCCTACCTGGTCAGCCTGTTCAACACTAAGCCGAGTTCGCCGAACTGGCAGCCCAACGCAGACGTCAACGACGACGGCGTCTGCAACATGAAGGACATAGCAATAGCTGTAGTCTACTTCAACCAGCACGAGTAGTTTCAAACTGGAACTCTGATTGTGAATTGAATCAAGACGGCATAGTGAACACGAAGGACATAGCCATCATGGTGCTCAACTTCAACAAACACTGCTAAACAATCCCTCTTTTTTTCTCTTAACTCAACGATTCAGCGCGTGCGCTAGATTAAGAACACTATCAACATTAAGGATACCTGCGATCTGATTGTAAACAACTTCGTTTATTGTGGCTGTCGTGCGCGCTCGGCACCTTCTTCATTTGCTGCTTATAAGTGGTTTCCGTAGTTCTGTACTATTAGGACTCCGTCTTGTTTATCCACAACTCCGTCTCCGTTGACGTCTGCCTGCGGGTTCCAGTTGGGGTCCCCAGGATGGCTTCCCAAGGCAGCGTTCCAAGCGTTCAAGTCGTTAATGTCAACGTTGCCGTCTCCGTTCACGTCCCCTACCAGCTTCAGCTTGACCTGACCATCCACATAGACGTTGTTCGTCGCGTTCGTCTCGTAAGGCAGGACTTCAGCTTCAGCCTTGATGCCGTATGGACTCATGCTTGGTTGGAAGTCTGACGTGTTCCAATCGTACACCACGTCTCTCGTTTCGCTAGGCAGCAGGTTCTGAATCTGCAAAGCTGAGATGTTAATTCCGCCTGCGGAGATTGTTACGGTGAAGTTTTCAGGCACGTCGCCGTAGTCATGCAGTGTGACCACTATCCTCACGGTTCTGCCCACGAAAGTCTCGTTCGTGTACGAGACATACGTGGCTCCTGTGACCACATACGTGACTCCCGTGACCGCTACGTCGTGCTTGATGATTGCTATGTAGCCGTCTTGGGTTTGGGTTGGAATAATCTGGCTGTTGCCGTCTTTGACGGTGATGTCATGGAAGTGCAGTGTCGTGATTCCATAGTCCACCACTGCAAGGTTAAGGATTAAGAGTGTTGCATTGCCGTTGACCGTGACGGGACTCTTGTACGTGAGCCTCATGTACAAATAGCCTAAATAATCCTCAATTTCGCAGTAGACTGACGGAATTCGGCCTTGGATCGGCTGCTTCGCCACTTCCACGATGTAGAAGATGCTTGGAACGTAGCTCATGTTAAACTCGCAATACGCCATGTTCGTCA
>JBEKSS010000012.1:0-72757 GCA_049516875.1 Bathyarchaeia archaeon
CCAGATTTGGAAGTGGATTCTGCAGGGACAAAAATTACAGGTAAAATCACAAAGGAAGCAAGAGAATACTTGATGTCAGAAGATGCTATACAGTATCTTAAGAAGACACCTGAAAGCATTGACAACAAACAATTGGAGCAGTATGATATTATTATTGCTATGGAACAGAGACACAGAGACTCAGTCTTAAAGAAATGTCCTGAATGCAAAAATAAAGTAGTTGTTTGGGATGTTCGAGATAAGATTCCCTTTTTGCATAGACGGACCGAGAAGATTAACAATCAGATTAAAAAGAATGTCACCGAATATGCAGGGTCATTAGCATAAAGACTCACCCGATCGATCGATAGTCGGTAGTCATTTGTTAATCAAAAAAACGGTTGGAAATCTCCAAGTCGGCTTGGTTGATTGCTATTTTTTCTGCGCATAGATGGACTCTGTCTTGCAGCCTATTCTTTTCCCTTCATGGATTAAATACGCGTATATGGTGTAGTACCCTGTTTCCTTTGGTGTAAACTCAGCGGAGTAGCGGGCTTCTTCTCCAACGGAAAGTTCCTTTATATTCATTTTTGCCTGCTCTTCAAGCTTTCCTGAGGGGGGTTCCACCCAGAATTCCAGTTTGAGACCTGTACTTTTTTCCAAGCCCTTAATGGTTGCCTCGGCTTCGAGGGCCTTTCCAATTGCCGCATACGGGTTTGAAAGCACTAGTAAACGTTCGATTTCTGCTTTTTCCTCGCTTACATGGATATGTGTCCAACCGGATTCCCACCAGAAGAAGTCTCCACCAAACTTACGTCCAGTGATAGTGGTGTATACATCAGCTGATCCGTATGCGTTAACCCGGAAAACCAATTCTTTCTCTTCATTTGGCTTAAGCTCTGTGAGATAATGTCCTTGATATATATAGGGAAGAGAAAGATAGAAGGTGTCTAAAGAGTGCAATTGCACGTCAAGTTTTTTAAGAGTTTCCTTTCCTATGTTTTTCAGTTTCAATGTTAACCATTGTATTCCTTTGTCTATCTCCGTAGGATTGAATTCATACTCAATAGGGTGCTTATATCTCAACACTTTTTTCACCTCCTTTCATCTTGTAAATTTACTCCACTCGCTTTCGCGGGACCATCTGTTCAAACGCGTCACTACTAATTAAATTCGCACCTAAACCCAAATAGTGGGCGTTCACTCAATCAACTTGGTCATTAGCGCGCGCGAGATATCTCCATTCTGTTGAGACTGCAAAGCCGATGGGTTACCTGAAACCGAAGACTAAGACGAAAAAAGAGGGTTTTGGTATGGGTTTTGGCATAAATTACAGTCTGTGAAGGCTATCTTTTGTCTCCACTCAAGACATGTCTTCCAGTCAACAGTCGATATACTATTACAATCACGGCAATCACAAGCAGTATATGTATCAATTCGTTGAAACCAGTAGCAAATAAACCCAGTGCCCACAATATCACGAGAATAACAACAATCGTCCAGAACCAGTCCATAGCAAACGCCCCAACTAAGTCTCAACTACTGGTCTTAGGTACATGTGAAGTTGGTCTTTTGATACTTTTAGGTGTAGTCCCTTCTCCGTCCAGCGTGCAATCCCTTTCTCTAGGGCTGAAGTGGCTAACATGTTTCGTACTCCGCCTTTCTTTGCGCCAAGCACAGATTCAGCTACATCCTTGGTCAATTCGAGTTCAAGATGAGTTACTTTCCAATTTTCTGGGTCTATTCCGATTTCTTTGACTTGGCCGATTTTTTCGTCTAACGCATAGACATCTTTGTCCATAAACTCTTTGCTTTTCATGCTCATTTTTCCCTCCTTTTTGAAAATAAATTATTTGAAGCACATGTTTTAAGCTTTTTGGCTTAGGTGCTCCTGATAGAATGCCTAGAAGATGAACCGTGTCATGCAATCAGACGACATCGGAAGAAATGTGGCGCGCATCTGTTTTCTTCTTCTGAAGAGCATATATCCATTGTGAGAGCAGATGTACTCGAAGCCTACCGCTATCAGCTTCTGGGCTTCTACGCTACTTGCTACAGCCGAGCAATACTCGTCTCCTTCAAACTCTAGAATTTGAACGTAGTCTATGCCGATCTTCACGCGCGCGCTCAAAGGAAGTATAAGGTGATGAGAGTAACTCCAACACCAGCTCGTATAACTCTTATTAGATGTTCTTGACGTGTCTGCTTGCGGTATTCGAATATGCTGTAGAGTCCATCAATGACTAAATATATGCCAATTCCCACGATAACTATCGCAAATTTCATGTTCTCACCTCGAGTGGACTATACCTAGCATTTGCTGTAGAGTTATTTATGTAAATAGTTGTCCAAGTATCCGTATTTTGAGTTGTTCCATTCGCTTTACTGCTTATTCAGGACTTTTGCGAGTGTGTTAATAGTTTTAGCGACTTTCAGCGCGCGCCGGGTTTCATGCTAGCGCTCTGAAATCCATTGGAACAAGAGTTATGTGCAAGATTGCCATTGCCTTATCAAGGTATATCGGAAATTTCGAAAAGTCCGATTAATAATAAGGGCTTCGGGAGAAATGCAGCCCGCACGTCCATTGTTTCCATCAGAGGCGTTGTATATCCTTAAAGTAATCGTTTTGAATGAAGAAATGGTCTGTGCGGGCTGCGGCAAAAATTTTATATAAGAGTTTCCGAAGTTACTTGTAGATAAAAAGAGCCAAAATTTTGGGAGAACTATGTCAATTCCACCTGAGATCGCCTGGCTAATCCCGGTTGTCCTGCCATTCATCATAGGCTTGCTGGTAGGTGCTATAGTCAAGAAAGGTTTCAAACTTCTGATAGCCGTTGTCGCACTCATCATAGTACTCGTCGCGACCGGGATCCTGAGCTTGACCTTCACCGGCCTTTTCGATGATGCCATGAAGTTTTTGCCTAAGCTCTACGATGTCGGAAGTGGATGGCTCAACGTCTTACCTTATTCTTCCGTTGCATTCCTGATAGGCCTCGCGCTGGGATTTCTGTTTGCGTGAAGTTAGACGCCGCGCGCGCCTCCGAAAAGAATCTTAAGATATTTATAAATGGGAATTTAGACTATTATCTGAGTAATCGGCACCGTGTTTTTCCTGAGGATCCATCGTGGCAGAAGAATCAAATGAGCTAGTTGAGACGCATCTTTAGATTGGAGGTGAAAGAATGCCTGAAAAAAAGGAAAAGAAGGGCAAAGCTGAAGAGGCTGCAGAGAAAACCGGAGAAGCAATCGGGAAAGGCCTTAAGAAAGGTTTTGGAGTTGTGAAGGGTGTTGGGAAGGGAATAAAGGAAGGGGTTAAGGGAGAAGAAAAGAAGAAAGACTGATTTCCTTCTCAACAATAGACATAGACTTCGAACCAGCGCGCTTGGTCTTATTCTGGCATAATGTTTAGCGCGCGCTAACTCATGCAGATGCAGAAGTTCGAAAAAAGAGAAAGTGTGGGTTTCTAGGTTGTGTAGTCTTTTGTTTCTGCTTTGAAAGCATTTTCCTTGACTGATGCTATTCCTTTTTGGCATCCCTCTTTTGATTCGTACCCTTGGCTTTCCGCTATGATCTCCCCATTTTGAGCTCTAAGTCTGAACCTGAATTTTCCTACCGAATCTTTGAATATTTCAAAACGTTCTCCTGCCAATTTCACACCTCTTTCATTCTTGGTCTCAGTTTGTGAAAACTTCTATTTATAAATTTCCATCCGTCAATGTTCAAGCAATCCACTTTAGCGCGCGCTAATGTTAAACTCTGCTATTCTCCAATCTGCGACCACGCTCTGCCAAGTATGATAATCACTGGAACCAAGATGTCGACGAGCCAATCCGGTGGTCCCATCTGCCCCAACAACCCTGAATAAGCCATGAAACCTATAGCGCGGCGGCAGATTCTATCTTTTGAAGCTGATTTCAGACAAATTTTTTATATTGGTTCCTCTCATCTGAAGGGGCAAGGTGGAAGCATGGGAAGTCTGTGGCTGGGAGCTTTCGTTGGCTTTCTCATAACGCTGGTTCTTGGCTGGGTATTTCCGGGAATTGGACACCTGATAGGCGGGTTCATTGGCGGGTTCGTGGCAGGACTCATAGCCGGAGGCATGGGTAAAGGAGCGTTAGCCGGTTTCCTCGCGGGAATATTCGGCGGGATTATCATCGCAGTACTACTAGTAGCAGGTTTAACGGTGGCAGGTGGAGTAGCGGGTGGGGCGCAAGGCGGAATTTTTGGGTTCCTGTCAGGAGCAGCCCTTGGAATCGCAGTGATTATCTTGGCTGCCTTCGGCGCAATCGCCTCAACGATAGGCGGACTAATAGGCGGACTGCTCACAAGATAGAAAATTCCCCCATTTTTTCGGTTCAGAAGAGCGCACGCTGCAAGTGAAATTGCCGTTACTCGAAGCCGCGCTAGGTTTAAGTATATTATTCCAGTTTTCTATTGTCAATGTGGTTCCAATGACAGTCAGCAATGTGTCCGCAGTTGAGCTAACAGGGGTTGTGAAACGTTATGGCGAGATTTTGGCCGTGGATAACCTTAATCTGAGCATCAAGTCAGCGGAGGTCTTCGGCCTGTTGGGGCCGAACGGCTCGGGCAAGTCAACGAGTCTAAAGATGCTTCTGGGTCTGGTTCAGCCTGACTTCGGCTCGGTTAATGTTCTGGGGATCGATGTGCAGAAAGACCCGGTTGCTGTGAAGCGGCTGGTCGGTTATGTTCCAGAATCTCCGCGTCTGTACGAGTTCTTGACTGGAATCGAGTATCTGGATTTCATAGGCGACGTGTACGGCATGCAGACTGAGGAGAAGAAGGCTAGAATCAACGAGTATTTGAAGGCGCTCGAGCTTGAAGGCAGGGAGGGCGACATGATAAGCAGCTACTCTGAGGGGATGAAACAGAAGATAGCGTTGATTTCGGCTTTTCTGCACAGGCCAAAGCTGCTGATCCTTGATGAGCCGCTGAGCGGCTTGGACCCTCGGTCCGCACGAATCGTCAAAGACTTCTTGCATGAACTGAAGGGGCAGGGGGTGACCACGATAATGTCGACTCACGTTCTTGAGATTGCTCAGGCTTTGTGCGATCGCATAGCCATCATGTACCACGGAAGGCTTCTCGCCCTGGGTTCGATGGGCGAGCTGAGGCAAATGGCGAGACTGCCCGACTCGGGCTTAGAGGACATTTTCCTGAAACTGACCGGCACAGGCGATATAAGAGCCGTCGTTGAGGAACTGCTGAAATGAACTGGAAAAACGTGGCGCACCTGATTCGCGTGGACATGAGGTCGGGTAGGCTTCTCAGAGGACGAAGACTTACGAGATATCGCGAGCATCGGCTCTTCAACTACCTGGCTTATGGTGGAGCGCTGGTCTTGGGGCTGGTGATCGGCGGACTGGTGGGAGTCTACTACGCGTCTGCAGCGGCGACTATCCCGGATTTTGAGTCGTTGGTGAAGGATGCAATGCAGAGTCTTCTTCTCTCGTTGCCGACGATTATTCTGATTTACGGTGTGGTTCTGACGATGCTGCAGCAGATTCAGCGTAGCGGGGCCAAGTTTTCGGTTCAGGCACAGTATTGGCTGCCAATCACGTGGGAGGAACACACGCTGGCGTCTGTGTTGGCTAGCATGTTGGGCATGACACTCATTACGATAGTGTTTCTTGCGTCAACGGTCATCGTGTTCTCGACTTTCACGGGGCAAGTTGTCCAGGCTGTATCGTCTGCGCTTGGCATGTGTGCGGCTGCTTTCATGGCCAGCGTCATCACGGAGATTCTTAGGATTCTGCAGATGAGGTTCGTGGGTGCGGTCTACAAGTCCACGGGTCGAGCGGCGGTGTGGGTGAGGTTTGTAGGCTCTCTGGCGTTCTTCCTCGTGTTCTACATCATTTATTTCTACCTTATTTCAGGCGTGGGTGGTGTAACGTTCTTGCAAAATGTTGCTTCTGCGCAGAGTGTGGTCTGGTTCGTGCCGTTCGTGTGGTTGGCTATGACGCTTTACTCTTTTATGAATGGACTGTTGCTGCAGGCACTGGCCTTCTTGGCCCTTTCTCTCTTGTTCATCTTCGCCCTGTTCTACCTGGCCACGTTGCTCAACAGGAGGTTCGGGTTGTATGAGCCTCCGGCGATAACGGTGTCGCATGGACTGTACGCGCCCAGAACGGGCTTCCTCGGCAGACTCGGGTTCTCCACGGTCGAAGCGGCACTGATAAGAAAGGATCTCAAGGCGTTCACGCGTCGAAGAGAGCTGATGACAATCTTCATACTGCCGATAGTTTTCATCATAGCTCCGCTGATGCAGTCTCTTGGCACGAAGGGAACATCAGCCTCGTCTGCATCTTCGCCGTACTTTTTTGCCTTCATTTTTCTGTTGCCAGCCTCTGCTATGGCTGTTTTCGTGGGCAGCTTCATGACGGGCGAAGAAGGCCAGGCTGTGTGGCGAATATACTCTTCTCCCATCTCAGCCAAGAACCTGGTGAAGAGCAAGTACTTCATTGTCATCCTTTTCTCAATTCTGGTACTGGCAGTCACTGGAATCGTCGGATTCCTCATCCTGCACCCATCCTTGAAGGCTGTTCTTGTAAGCCTGGTCGAATCAGTTTTCCTGGTTTTCGCCTTAGGTTCTCTTTCATTGTCAATCGGGATAAAGGGAGCCGACTTCACCGAAGTGCCCAGGCCTCGAATGATACGCACCCTCTGGAATTTCCTGAACCTAGCAGCGTGTTTCGTAACAGCCATAATAATATTGACCCCCTTTGTGCCCTACATGCTCTCAACGTTCCTTCCCGGCCTAACGGGACCACTCATAGACCTCTACACAGCACTTGTCCTCAGCGCAATAATCTCGGTTGTCTCAACTCTGATCTTCTATCAAATCGCCGTCAAAAACGCAAGAGAACTCTTAACAAGAGCAGAAATATGATCTTGTGTCCCATCGGTAGCGCGCCCATGGAAATAAGCTGCAAGATACTTATAGGCACTCAATAAGCTTATCTGAACGTATTGAAGACGTATGGGCAGTATCATTCTGACAGGTTGGACGATTCTGAAGCATGAAACCTATGCTGGGAACAAGTTCGGAAAGAGACAATACATCAATGAAACAAAGAACAGAGAATTTCTGGATCGTCTTAGACGTCATTTTGAGACTAAAGTAACCATTCCTCAAACACGACGGGGAGAACATCAGGAGATTGAAACTCTAATCACTGAAGAAACCTTCCTGTTCGCCAAATACCTGAGGGGTGAAAAACCAAGTTGGAATCCGAGAATCGCAGAGCTGGCGTAGGTGGTTCCCATGAGAATACGGATTCCTCCCAGAAAAATACGGGAGGCAAGTATTTTTCGTGTATTCGGTGAAACAAAGAGAGAAAAAGGTCATTCAAGACAAGGAAGTAATAGAAGAAATTAGAAAAGAAATAGGAAAGTTCTCAAGACAACCCGATGCTCTTTCCCAGGGCAAATGCGCTCCTCTTTAACCGCTGATCTCTACTTAAGCAAAAAAATCTCAGTAGGGTCAATTTGGTCTCGGGAAAGAAGTTGGGGAATATTCTCTTCCTGGATGCCTGACAACATAAGCTCGTTTATCCCTTGATCAAACGCGTTTTTTATGCTCCTTTCTGATGACAGAGCCAAATAGAAAGCAGAAGAGAAAGCGATAGCAGCTTCATCGCTTATGGTCGAAGACATGCCGATTACACAATCAATGTGCTGATTTATTGCAAGCGCTTGTTCAAGTGAAAAGCATGCGTTCAGAACTATACAACGCACATTGTCCTTAAGAGTTTCAAATACTCTCGCCAATGCATCTGGAGGGATAGTTACAGGGTTTCCAATTTTATCTTCAAGGATTATTCTGCCTTCACTTGTTCCATGTCCACTAAAATGAACAATCGTTGGTCTCTCTTGGTTCAGATATAATTGAAGGTCACCCACTCTTACAGCACCTTTCTTAATTAGAACAAGCTGATCTTTCTTTTGAGCCAAAAGGATTTTATGTTCTATTTCTCTAACTTCCTCGTCAAGCCTTAAGCTGACAGTGCTTTTGGGGTTTGCAGCAAGAAAGAGAATTCTAATTTTCTTTTCTGCTTTCTTGGGAGTTGGATGCGTAGTACCTTTTGTTTTCAGAGTTTGGGGTAATTTTTCATATTTAGAAGAGCCTAGTTGCATCTTGATTTGAAATTTTTGCCTTGCAAGCTCATGAGTTACAAGGTACAAAATTCTCTCTTTGTGTAAAGAAAAGAAATCGTCTTTGAGATAAGTTAGTCTCCCTTTGATTTTTTGTTTTCCTATTATCTTAGCTTTGTAAAGAATAAGCGCCTCTTGAAGTACTCTGATCGGTTCTATGCCAATTCTTGATGCGATTTCTTCTGCAGCCTTTCCGCTACTTTTTCCTCTATAAATCTCCTTGAATACCTCACGCCGATCTTCGGAGCGGCAAATTACATTAACTGCATGCATTATCTGTGCGTCGGCGTTAGACCTTACATCTGTTGTATTAATTACCACTTTGAGGCAAACCCTTCTTTTTCACTCCAGCAAACATTTTCACATTGGGGAACATGGCTCTGACGTGACTGGCACCCATTCCCGTAGCCATATCGATTTCCTCTGAGGGTGTTCCGTTTTTCAACAATTGAAGAATAAGAAGGTTCCTTATAGATTGGAGTTCTCTCAACTCGTTCCTTTTCTTTCCTCGTTTTTCCTCGGTTATCGATTTCTCCCTCCTTTCGTAGATTATCAGCTCATTTCTGGACAGAGGATTTGTCTTCTAATTGAGCATCATCTTCAGGTTTTCTCTTTTTTTTGGGGTACAGATACGCGGAAACATCTGTTGCTGATTTCTTGCCCAGTATTTTTGCTATTTCTGTAGGAGTCAAGCCAACGGACTTTAGCAAACGTGCTACATCACCTTCGTTGAGTTTCCCCTTTTTGTTAGGTTTGTTCATCTCTATAAAGAGTCTAATTAATGCATCAAGTCTTCTGACTACGGCTTCATTCGTTGCAGCTTCATTTTGGTTTTTTGTCATGGTTCTTCTGCCTTCGATTTCTTTATTAGTTTCATCGGAAACTTCCCTCTTATCGTCATTTCAGGAATGCCTGTAGCTGTTTCGATTATTTCTGGGTCAACGCCCTCTTTCAAGAGTAAGATAATGAGGAGATTTTTTGTTGCTTCGCTATTTTCAACTTCTTTTTTCTTTGACATTTTGTTCACTATTGTCCCTGCTCATTCTTGCCCACTTCAGGTTCAATTTGCTGCACAGGTTCAGGCTCTATTTTCTTGTTTTTTGTTCCTTTTATCTTGGAAACAGATATTAATCGCTCAATCGTTTTTTCGCTAACCTCCAAAGCTTCAGCAATTTCCTTTCTTGTTAAACCTGACCTTACAAGCAAAATCACAGTTATGAGATCTAATCTTTTGACTATTTTGTCAAGTCTTTCGTTCAAGAACTTGTCGCTCATTGTTTATCTTGCACTTCCTCATGCTTTAGTTCAGTTTTCTGAGCCCTTTAAGAATCTCTCTCAGAATCTTGATTTGTTCACTTTGCTGCTCCATTTTTTCAGACCCCATTTATTTCGGATGAGTTTTTTGGGCTCAGTTTTTACTTATTCTGTGGTAGCAGGGCTTGGTTGTGCGCTAGGTTTAGAAGTCTTCGCGCGTTTTTTCAGAGTTCCAAATTCTATCCCGAGTTCTTGTAACGTGAATAGTGCTCTATGAGAACTGTTATACTGGTCTGGCGGTGCAACAAATCCCGCTTGGATAAACCCAGTGAGCCAGGTACTAATAGTTGGTTGTGGAACCTTTGTCTCAGCTTCAATTTTGCTTTGAGTATTCTTCCCATCAAGCTTACTGTATACAAGTGCTTTCTCATAAGTATCCAAGACACTAATTGCATTGGCTCTCGAGACGGCCGCTACGGAGAGACGGAGATAAGCCCTTATATCGTTAAGAAGCTTTTCAGTTTCGCTCAATTTATTCTACTTCCTTTACCGATTATAACAAGCTGGAACTTAAATTTTATGTTTGCGTCTGGAACTGAAGTATTTTACGAAGAAATGATCGTAAATAGTCATTCATTGAAAGCGTTTCGTTTGGTTTGGTAAATTTCCATCAATATCTTATACTACATCTCTCTCAGACCGACATCAAAGGGCAGAACGTGCGCCTTTTTTGAAGCCTTTCATATATTTGCATAAACAAGTTTGACATATGGGAGGATTACAGACAAACCTATTTGAACTACGAATTATCAGTGACTCAGACAAGGTTAATCTCAGCCATTTCAAGTTCAATGTTGAAGGATTTTCCCCAAAGCTTGCCTAAAGATATGGTGGTGCCAGCGTTTGCGGAACTCAGTGAGATTTTTGGAACTATTGCCCAGTGGCAGAAGCAAGTGTCTGAGAACAGAGATTCGCCTAGAAAAGAAGCTGAAAAAGGCAGACTTTTCGTATACTCGCGATTGGCCTCTTCAAAGTGAACATGAAAAAGCCGCCGAACTCAATTCCGCCTTTAAGATTTGCCAAAATCTCCGATGCTCCGTAGGCCACTTGTGAGAGCAAATATCACTTTAAAGGGTGAAGTATATATTTCTGTTTGGATACGCTAGAAATCTGCGTGTTAGATGGAGAGGCTTCGATGGGTGAAGAGCAGAAGGAACCGCAGAAAGACGCTGAGCAAGTGGAGGCGCTGAAGGATGCTTTGGACGCGGAGAAGAAGCGTTCAGAAGAGTATCTGGCCAGGCTGAAGTACGCGCAGGCGGACATTGAGAACCTGAAGAAGAGATATGAAAGACAGATGGAGGAAGTGAAGAAGTACTGCACGGAGCCTCTCATCATCGAGTTGCTGGATGTTGTTGACGAGTTGGAGTTAGCGGTCAAGTCTGGCCGTTCTTCCAACTCTGCAGAAGCGGTAGTTCAAGGAGTGGAGATGACCCTGAAGAAACTCAAAAAAGTGCTCGAAGATCAGGGCGTCTCTCCCATAGAGAGCGTGGGTAAACCCTTCGATCCCTCGAAACACAACGCTGTAGCCAAGACAGAAAAAGAAGGCGTGGATGGATGCACAATAGCTGAGGAAGTCCGAAAAGGTTATACCATGAGAGAAAAGGTGATTAGACCGAGCGTCGTTAAGGTTGTGGTGAAACCTTCAAAATCACAAGAGGAGATGAATTCAAATGAGCAATGTTAAAGCCGGAGAAAAAATACTCGGCATAGATTTAGGAACGACAAACTCGGCCGCAGCGATTTATGAGAACGGACGAGCAACGGTGATACCCAGCGCCGAAGGACCCACGATGGCAGGGAAAATGTTCCCCTCAGTTGTAGCCTTCACCAAAGACGGCCAACTGCTGGTCGGCGAATCGGCAAAGAGACAGGCAACCGCCAATCCCGAAGGAACAGTGTACGAAATAAAAAGAAAGATGGGAACCGACTACAAAGTCAACATCTATGGAAAAGAGTACACTCCACAGCAGATATCCTCATTCATTCTGCAGAAGATAAAGAAAGACGCCGAAACCTACCTGGCAGTTCCAATAAGGAAAGCCGTTATCACGGTGCCTGCCCACTTCAACGACAACCAACGTCAAGCCACGAAGGATGCCGGAGAGATAGCAGGCTTCGAAGTTGCAAGGATAATAAACGAGCCCACGGCAGCCTGCCTCGCCTACGGAGTTGACAAGGTGGAAAAAGAGATGAAGATACTCGTCTTCAGCTTCGGCGGGGGCACTCACGACGTGACCGTGATGGATTTCGGCAAAGGAGTCTTCCAAGTACTGTCAACCAGCGGCGACACACAAATCGGCGGCACAGACTTGGACAAGGCAATAATGGATTATCTGCTCGACGAATTCAAAAGACAGACAGGCGTCAACATGGCCGGAGACAAAAATGCCATGGGAAGACTTAAGGAAGCTGCAGAGAAAGCAAAGATAGAACTGTCGACGTTGATGGCGACAGACATTGACCTGCCCTTCCTGTCCTCAGATGTTTCTGGACCAAAACACTTGCACCTCACCCTGACCCGGGCAAAACTCGAGGGACTGGCCCAGCCGATAGTGCAGAAAACGGAGCACACGATGGTTAAGGCGCTCGAGGATGCGAAGCTGACGCCCAAAGGCATAGACAAGATAATTCTCATAGGCGGCATGACCCGAATGCCTCTTGTCCAGAGGTTTGTGGAACAGATAATGGGCAAACCAGCGGAGAGAGGCGTAGACCCGATGGAATGCGTTGCAGTCGGCGCAGCGATACAGGCGGCGGTGCTCACGGGAGAGGTGAAGGATCTGCTGCTGCTCGATGTTACACCATTGTCGCTCGGCGTTGAAACCCTCGGCCACATATCTACAAGAATACTTGAGAAGAACACCACTATTCCCACACGGAGAAGCCAGATATTCACAACGGCGGCAGATTTCCAAACAGCCGTCACGATTCACGTGCTTCAAGGAGAACGGGCAATAGCGTCGGACAACGTGTCCCTCGGCATGTTCAACCTAGAAGGAATACCGCCATCTCCGAGAGGCGTTCCACAGATAGAAGTAACTTTTGACATGGACGCAAACGGAATACTCAACGTCACCGCCAAGGACCTAGGCACGGGAAAAGAGGCAAAAATAACTATAACAGCCTCCACGAAGCTGTCGAAAGAAGAGAAAGAGAGACTCATCAAGGACTCTGAACAATACGCCGAACAAGACAAGAGAAAACGCGAAGAGGCCGAGCTGAGAAACAACGCGGACAACCTCATGTACACGGCCGAAAAGACAAAGAAAGACCTTGGAGAGAAACTCGCACCGGATCAGAAGAGCAAGATAGACGCGGCCGTTTCTGCGCTGAGAGACGCGCTAGCCGGCAGCGATTTGGAGAGAATCAAGTCGACATCTGACGAACTCACCAAGGTGCTTCAAGAAGTCGGAACAGCCGTTTATCAACAAGCCGCAGCACAACAAGCGAAACAGCAAGCCCCCCCTCCAAGCGGAGAGGAACCTCCAACAGGCGACGGAAAAGTAGTTGACTCTGAGGATTACAAAGTGAAGTGAGCGCTTCGGACGGCATCGTTTAGACTCTCGAAATCTTTAACCTGATGGTAGAACGATGGCGAGCAAGAGAGATTACTACGAAGTCCTTGGCGTTCCGAGAACTGCCTCTGCCGACGAAATCAAGGATACCTACAGAAAACTGGCAATGCAATACCATCCCGATCGGAACAAAGCACCCGAAGCCGAAGAGAAGTTCAAAGACATATCGGAAGCCTACGCCGTTCTGTCAGATTCTGAGAAACGAAGACAGTACGACACGCTGGGCCACGCGGGATTCGATCAACGCTACACGACCGAAGACATCTTCAGAGGCGCAGACTTCGAATCGATATTCAGAGACATCGGGTTCAACTTCGGATTCGGAGACCTATTCGGCACCATTTTCGGTCAACACAACTTCGAAGAAAGAGCCACGAGGGGCAGAGATCTCGGCTATGATTTGGAAATAACATTGGAAGAAGCAGCACACGGAACAGAAAAAGAAATCGAGTTCAGAAGAATCGAGAAGTGCGACGTCTGCGGCGGCACAGGAGCCGCTCCCGGCACTTCCCCACGAACATGCCCCAACTGCAAGGGCGCCGGAAGGATTCAAAAAGTCAACAGGAGCAACTTTGGAACATTCGTCCAAGTTGTACCCTGCTCCACATGCAGAGGACAAGGCAAAATCATCGATTCACAATGCCCAATGTGCCGCGGCACGGGCCTAATGCGAAAACAGAGAAAGATCACCGTGAAGGTCCCGCCCGGTATTGACGAAGGATACCAGCTCAGACTCCAAGGACAAGGAGAAATGGCGCCAGAAAGTGATACTCCAGGCGACCTCTACGCCCTGATTCACATTGCACCTCATTCGTATTTCAAGAGAGACGAAGACGACCTCCTATACGACCTGCAAATAGGTTTTCCCCAAGCAGCCCTCGGAGCAAGAGTCTCCGTACCCACGCTTGACGGGAACACTGATATGGATGTCCCTGCCGGAACCCAGCCAGGACAGATCATCAGACTGAGAGGCAGAGGTATGCCCAAGTTCAGAGGCTACGGAAGAGGCGACCTGCTACTACGAATTGAAATCGTAGTGCCCGAAAAACTCACACAACAACAGAGAACCCTGCTCGAGGAATTGGCTAAAGAATTCGACCAGACCGTCCGGCCAAAAAGCCACAGATTAAGATTCTAGACAAGCAGCTGACGGACGTATGATGCATCATTCTTACTCGGACGCTTTTTCGCGGTTCCTCAGCAGATAGAGCACGAGAAGCACTTCGACGATGATGTTGCCGACTGTGAAGACAGCTTCGGCCAAGACGCCTAGGGCGCTCGCGCGTGCCAGCTGAATCGAAAAAATGTAGAAGACAAGAAGACCAAGCAAAACAAACACGAATGCAAATTCCCTGCCCACATTTAAGGCACTGGCCTTTCTTCGCGTGTCCTCCTTGCGTCTCGACTTGCTGTCAATGAAGAGATAGATGCTTACAAGAGTGAGGAATATGCTGCTGAAACTAATGCTCAGGGCCCACCAAGTGAACAGGTCAATTTCTGGCATATTCATTTGTCCTCCTTCAGTACTTGCATATTTTGTAGAAGAACACCTTACCAGCATCCACGAGAACAAGGTACGTCGCAACCATAAGCACCAGTAGCACCCAGTATTCAGGAGGAAGCGCTGCAAACCCCATAAAACTACCGAGAATGGTGAAGGGCAGTATGGTTCCGAAGGCCACGCATGAAAGCGTGAGCAAGGCAAGCCATTTTCCAGGACGACTCGTAAAGAAAGGTATTCGCCTGGTTCTAATCACGAACATGACTAATACTTCTGTCCAGAATGACTCTACGAACCATCCGGCTTGGAACACTGGCGCTGTAGCTTGTGTTTGGGCGTTGAATATGAAGAGCATTATGCCGTATGTTAGGAAGTCGTACAGTGAGCTGAACGGCCCGAAAAAGAGAGTGTATTTCCTGACGAAGCTCATGTCCCAACGCTTTGGCGACTTGACATATTCGTCATCAACATTGTCCGTTGGTAGTGTCATGTTCGAAACGTCGTAGAGCAAGTTCATAAAGAGAATCTGTGATGCCAGCATAGGCTCGAACGGGAGAAAAACAGATGCAGCGGCGGCGCTGAACATGTTCCCGAAGTTTGAGCTGGTTCCCATCAGAATGTATTTCATGGTGTTGCCGAATATTTTTCGCCCCTCGTTTATGCCGTTAGCAAGTACGAGGAGATCCTTCTTGAGGAGCACGATGTCGGCTGCCTCTTTTGCCACGTCTACTGCCGTATCGACGGATATGCCCACGTCGGCCTCGTAAAGGGCTGGAGCATCGTTCACACCGTCTCCTAAGAAGCCTACGACGTTCTTGTCTGCCTTCAAGGCCTTGATTATGTCGAGTTTCTGTTCAGGTGTGACTCTCGCGAAAATCGTCGCTTCTTCCACGACTGACTTGATTTCGTTCCAGTTCATCTGCATTAAGTCTGAGCCTACCACTACTCTCTTGACCGGAATCTTGAGGTCCTCACAGACTGTTCTTGCAACGAGCTCATTGTCCCCTGTGAGTATTTTCACTGCGACTCCCATGTCATTCAACTTGTTAATGGCATCGTGGGCATCTTTCTTGGGAGGGTCTGTGAATATGAGAAAGCCCAAAAGAGTCAGATCTCTCTCGTCCTCAACCGAGTAAGAAGTCTTGCCTTGTATGCTTCTGGAGGCGACTGCGAGAAGGCGGTAACCAAGTTCTGAAAGACTGTAGAACTTATCGTTGATCGCCTTCTGAACATCAGCAATCAACTCGGTTTTTCCGCTAATGTCGGCATGCTTGCACTTGCTGAAAACAGATTCTGGGGCGCCTTTGCTGATGAGGGTGTATTCACCATTCTTCTTCACGACGACGGACATCATCCGCCGCTGATAATCGAAAGGAACTTCATCGACCTTGTTGTAAGGCTCAACATCCCTTTGTGCATCAATCTGTTTGGCATATTCCCATATTGCAACGTCCATCGGGTTTCCGACGATAGTCTCTCCTAGTACCGCAGCGTTGCAGAGCATCGAATAAGTCAGAAGCGTGTGGTCTTTTTCTTCGCCAAGCGGGTAAACATCCTTTAACGCTATCTTTCCCTCGGTAAGCGTGCCAGTCTTGTCAGTGCAGAGAACGTTCATGTTGCCGAAATCTTCAATCGAAACCAAACGTTTCACGACAACTTTCACTTTGGCCATTCTGCTCGCTCCCTGCGAAAGACTGATTGTCACGATTGCAGGCATCAGCTCAGGCACCAACCCGACGGCGATTGCAAGAGAAAAAGTCAGAGACCAAACAAGGTCATGACCGATCGCCGCGTTTAACGAGAATATTGAGACTGCAAGAACGAGAGTAAAAGCAAGAAGCATGTTCCCGTAACTTTTCACTCCTTTCTGGAACTCGGTCTCAGGATGGGAGCGAGTCAAACTTCCTGATATCGACCCCAACTTGCTATTCTTGCCAGTGGAGACTACAACGCCCTGAGCACTTCCATGAACCACTGCGGAGCCCATGAACAAGTAGTTCGTCAACTGTTGAGGTGTGGGATTCTGAATGTCAAGCTTGTCAGACGTTTTCTCAACTGGAAATGACTCCCCAGTAAATGTTGCTTCATTAGTCTCAAGATCCTTTGATTTCACGATTCTCAAGTCTGCAGGCACAAGGTCACCGACGTAAACCGAGACCAGGTCTCCTGGAACCAGCAGTTTTGAATCTATCTGAGAGGATTTTCCGTCTCGGGTAACCACAGCCTTAATCGACACCGCTCGCCGAAGACCCTGAACAGTCTTCTCTGCTTTGTACTCGTTGTAATACCCCAAGACAACGGCGATTCCTATCATTGCAGCTATTACTAGGGACTGGTCTGGCTCACCAAAGAAACCCGCAATAGCAGCGCATGCGACAAGAATGGCGAATATAGGGTTCTTGAACTGCCTGAAAAGCACCTGAGCCCGGCTGAAGGCGTGAACGGCCAACTCGTTGAAGCCGTGGACCTTGAGACGACGCTGAACTTCCTGTTCGGTTAGTCCCTGCTCGCCCGTCTCAAGGGATTTGTAAACATCCGTAGGAGGAATAGACCAATAATCCTTTTCGCTGTTTACGGTATGCTCCTTTGCCGTATTCTTGAATCCGCCTCAAGCATGGTCCTCTTGACATTCACAAGGTTTTACTCCTAATACCATCGTGCGGTATTTAGGCGTTGCGTCACGTTTCCCATGTGCTAGGTTGAGCAGACATCCAGACTCAGTCGGGTTCCTCGTGGATGTCGATTCTTGCTATCTTGGGATAGGCTTTCTTGATGTCGCTTTCAAGCTTGCTAGAAATCTCGTGTGCCTCTTTTATGGTGAGTTTCGGGTCAAATCGACATTTGAGGACGACGTGAATAATGTCGCCGAACCTCCGAATCCTGATGTCGCTGACGCACTTGATTTCAGGGAACCTCTTTGCAACATCCTCAATGTATGCTTCAAGCTCAGTTTCGACCCCTGTCAATTCTTTTGAGATGCGATCCGACGCGGATTCCATGTGGACGGTCACCCCTGCCACGTCTGAGTTGATTGCCTTTATTCTTTTTTCAACCTCATCAGCCACATCATGCGCTTGCCTCACCGTCATGTTCGCGCTCACCTCAAGGTGCAGGTCTACATACAATTTTCCATCAACCGTTTGCACGTGAATGTTGTGAGCGCCCCTCGAACCGGGAGCTCCTTCAGCCGCGTCCTTGACTGCCTTCCATATACTCTCGCGCTCAGACTTGACCGGTTCAGTGTCAACGGAGATTCTGGCGTTAGGATACTGGGTTCGAACCGCCTTTTCAACGTCGAAGGCAATTCGATGCGTGTCTTCAGTGGAAAGGTTGCCGTCTAAGAAAACGTGAACATCCACATCGAGCCTCTTCGCACTGAGGCGCACCGTGATGTGGCGTATCCCCTTCACATCCTTTAAAGCTTCAACCTTCCGCCTTATTCTCTGCTCAATCTGATGCGGGGATCGATCAACCAGTGGAAGTGGCAAGGTCGACACCTCAGCTAATCTACCGCCCTTCGAGAATATATATCTGCACACGTTCCACTCGCCATCAAAACGTCAACGATTTAATGTCTCCCTACGCCGCCTGCCCCGATTCTTTTCAGACTCAAAACCCGTAATAGCACGCACTTTTGTTCTCTCGCGTATAAGACGCACGCGCGCGCAGGGCGACTTCAACGAATGGACGCAGAATCGAGCACACTGTCTATTTCCGTACTCTGTAGCGCCAAGCCACGACCAAGGCCCAGAACATGGGGACAAGCGATACGACTATGATGACGTAGTTCAAGTTAGGACTGAGACCGCCTGAAAATTGGAGAGTCAAGATGAATTCGCGGGCGAAAAACTCCCACAGAGCCAGATAAGAGATTGTTATGGACACGACAAGGGTCAAAAAGCTCAGCCTGCGGGCGTTCTTTATTTCTAGAACATCTATGTGAGCCTTCAATGTGTCCACGAAAACTGTCACGTGGTCAACGGACTCTTCTATCGCGTCCTGAATGAGAAATACAAGGTCGCTACTGAAACTGCCCAGCTTCTCCTTCAAGGGGCTCCATTCGTGCGACAGATCCAGTATCGTCAATCTCTCCTTCTGCAGTTCCTGATAGGTTTTCCAAAGCTCTGCCTCATCTTGTTCAAGCGCTTCATTACCTGCAGTTCGCTTAAGCTTGCGCCCAACCTCCATCAGAGCCTTAACAAGCCTAATGAGGTCGTTCTGAAAATCCTTATCAACCTTCTGGAGCTCCTGAACTTCCTTCAATATCTCGTCAAAATCAACGTGCACAGCAAAATCGCTCATCCCACCCATTTCTCCTGCTACTTCATTACTCACAAAGATAAAGAACTCGATTAAAAACAGTGCGTGTCAGCGCACACCTGAAAGCGATGAAGCTGCCCTACGTGTTGATTTGTCTTTCAATTCCTTTTCATGTATGCAACTGTCTTTTCATACAGCTTTTGGAAGTGTTCTCCAAACGTTTCGTCGCCTTTCTCCTTTCTCATAGCCATGATCCAGGGTTCCAGTTTCTTCCAGTTTGAGACTATGTAGGCATTCAAACGGTCAGCTATGACGTCGATGTCAATGAATTTCTTTTCAATCAAGAAACCAACTTCCTCAAAGAAGGCGGTGACCTCGAAGGGATAGTCGCTCGCTTCGTAGTCACTCTCCACCTGTGCCTTGTATTCTTCATAATCTTCAAACTGGAATCTGTCTTCAACCCATCTGAAAGCCTTGTGAAGCCGGTCACTCTCTGCCCAATCGAACAGCTTCATTGAAATCTCGAGATCCCTGTGCTTGTCCATGTGCCTGAGCTGAAGTAAGATGAAAACCGTTGCAGAAACGCCAGCCACCGCCGAAAGGACGGCGGCCCACTCGGTCAGAGTGACCAATTCAAACCGAAACTCCCTGTAGAATGTGGAAGGTTTACCGTTTTAAAACTTCGCGTTGAAGAATGCTCTCATCCCGTTGCAAACTGCGTACCTCGTTATGGAAGATATTCGAGGACAGCAGCGACAACCCCGCGGAGCCCAGCATCTTTGCCCAGAGGTGTGACTTTTGTTTCTGGCAACCGTTTGGCTACACTTATTGGTAAAACCTATATTGCCAAGACTCGCTTCTAGTTTGAGATGGGTTCGTTGGCTATGGAAAATGGCATTGGCTACATATTGAAAGTGTCGAATCTTAGTGTTAGGCTTCAGAATCAGACGATTTTGGACAACGTAAATTTCAAGGTCAAGACGGGAACGACCTTGGCTGTGCTTGGACCTAATGGTGCGGGCAAAACCGTGCTGTTCAGGGCATTGCTGAACCTTGTGCCCTATAATGGAAAGATTGAATGGGAAGGGAAAGTGAAGATAGGTTACGTGCCTCAAAACATCGCCGTGAGTGACATTCCAATTTCTGTGAAAGAGTTCTTGTCGTTCAGGAACGGGTTAGAAGTCGCGAGCTGCCTTGAGGCAGTCAGGCTTGACGAAAAAGAGGTGTCAGAAAAGAGATTAGGTATTCTTTCAGGTGGACAGCTGCGGAGGGTGTTGATTGCCTGGGCTCTAATCGACAACCCCAACGTGCTGCTTTTCGATGAGCCCACGACCGGCGTGGACATCGGTGGCGAAGAGCCTATTCTCGTTATGCTCAACGAGCTGAAAAAGAGCAAAAAGATGACGATACTCTTGATAACGCATGACGTGCACACCGTCAACGAGTACTCAGACTATCTGTTGGCACTGAACAAATGTGTCACGTTTTTCGGAGAGTCAAAGGAAATAATGAACCCGACCGTTCAAAGAACGCTCTACGGCGAAACAGTGTGCGTTGGGGCACCACAAAGATAGAAGGTGACGTTCACGCTGGAGACACTGATTTTTAGCTTATTCATAGGGGTTTCAGTGGGTGTTTCAGCAGGCTATTTAGGTTCCCTCATGGTCCTAAAGAAAATGGCACTTGTTGGCGATGCATTTTCGCACGTCGCGTTGCCCGGGCTCGCGCTGGGGCTTCTGTTCCATTTCCCCGTTTTCCTAGGGTCGTTTGCCGTCCTCTTCGTGGCGGCCGTGACTATTTGGTACTTGGGAAGGGTCACGAAATTATCTTTCGAATCCATCGTGGGAGCCACATTCACGTTAGCTTTGGCAATAGGAATACTGATGATACCTGACCGATTTGATCTGCTGGAATCTCTTTTCGGCGACATAACCAACGTGACTCTACTGGACGCAATAGCAGCAGTAACCATTTCTATTGCAGCGATTCTTCTTACGAAGATGATTTACAAGAAACTCGTCTTAGGTATGATTTCGGAAGAACTGGCAGTCTCGAAAGGCATTAACGTTTCCAGGACAGATCTTTTGTATCTTCTGCTAGTCTCCCTCGTAGTAGCCACGGGCATAAAAATCGTTGGAAGCCTTTTGGTCGGTTTCTTAGTCGCGGTTCCCGCGGCATCCGCGAAGAACATAAGTTCCAACCTACTCAAATACGCAGTGATGAGCTCAGCCTTTGGGGCCATCAGCGCCTCCTCAGGGGTCTTGCTATCAAACTATCTGAACGTGCAATCAGGGCCCATGGTGGTTATCTCTGGAATCACGGTTTTCGCAGTAACAATAGTGCTAAGATGGAAGACAAAGTGACGCGCACAGTCATTGACTTTTACATTCATTTCTACTTCGGATTCCGTTTAAACATCAGGAGCTTCGCAATTTCTCGCCACCCGATAGTGAGAAGAGCTAAGGCGAAGATCAAGCCAATCTGGCTGGCCGTGAGTGTTGAAAGCTTAAGTTGGACGCCCACAGAAGGCACGGCGACTGCTACGAGCAGGAAGGAGAAGGCAAGAACGGCCCAGACATCCATCACCCTATTTGACAAGGGACCCACGATGTAAAGCGGTTCGTTCTCTGAACGCATGACGAAGGCAAGGATTATGTGTCCCATTATCCAAGCGGAGAAGGCGAAAGTCTGTGTTTCAACGTTTGAAAAGCCTTGCCAACGTGCATAAAAGTATGCAAGCATCACGGCTGCGAAGAGACTTGCCGCAGATATTGCAAGGTCGATTATCATTTTTGAATCAGGGAACTTTGCTTTGGGGTCTCTTGGCTTTCGGTTGTAAATCGTTCTTTCTGCGGGCTCCGTGACGAATCCAGCAGACGCGGCGAGGTCCATGAATAGTTCGAGAACGATTATTTGTATTGGGGCAAAGGGCAAAGGCACGCCCAGAGCTAGGGGCAAAAGGAAGATTGAGATTAATGCAGCTTTGACGGCCAGATAGTACTTAAGTCCTTTTCTGAGGTTGTCAAATAACGCGCGGCCTTCAAAGACTGCGTGCCCGATGGTTACAAAATTGTCGTCAGTCAACACCACATCCGCCGCTTCTTTAGCCGCATCAGTGCCTTTCACGCCCATCGCGATGCCGACATCTGCCCCTTTTAGGGCCAGCGTGTCGTTGACGCCGTCGCCTGTTACCGCGACAACTTCGTTGTTGGCGTGCAGCGCTTTCACGAGCCGATACTTGTCCTCGGGCGTGGTCCTTGCAAAAACGGAAACCTCCTTCACGGTTTTCTGCAGTTCCCCATCAGAAAGCTCGTGAAGCTCCTCTCCTGTTAGAACCTTCTCCGAGGGGATGCTGACGCTTTCTGCAATGTAGGCGGCGGTTTGTGGGTGATCGCCAGTGACCATGATCGTCCTGATCCCTGCTTTGTTAATGGCCTCTATGGTTTCCTTGACGCCTTGGCGCGGGGGATCTTCAATCGAGACCAGACCGACGAAGTCCCAGTTTCTCTCCAACTCTGAAAAGGGCATGTCTACTTCTTCAGCGGATATGGCTTTTTCTGCAACGGCGATTACTCTTCTCCCTTTCGCTGTTTCTTCTTTGAGCTCTTCGTCAAGAGGCCCGTTGCTGCTTGGTGAGCCTAATATTCCCTCAGGCGCTCCAACAGTCGAGAGCCAGTGCCCCCCATTTCCCGCGCGCAAGACGGATTTGGTCCGTTTGTTGATGTCAAAACCGCGTTCGCGTAGAATTCTTCCCAGGCTCGTTTTGACTCCGAGTTCGCGGATTTTTTCCAGAACTGCCTTGTCAGTTGGGGACAGTGACATTTCAGTTAAGGCAGCCGCAGCTGCTCCAAGCGTTCTGGCCTCTTCTTTCCGCGGATAGACCTGAGCAACTTGCATCTTGTTCTCAGTGATTGTTCCTGTCTTGTCAGTAACTATGACGGTTGCGTCGCCAAGAACTTCTGCAGCTTTAAGCTTCTTAACCAAGAAACCTTTCTGCGAAAGCCTGTAAGAGCCTAATCCCAAAATCATCGTGATTATGATTGGCAATTCTTCAGGGATGGCTGCAAACGCAAGGGCAAGCCCTGTCAAGACCAGCTGGGCAAGATTCTGCGAACCGAAGCGCAAGACGCCTATGAGCGGTATGATCACACTGAAGAATATGGCAACGTAAGCAAGGGTTTTCGAGAGTGCCTTCATCGCCAATTGTAATGGTGTCTTGGGAGGTTTGATCATCTGGGCCATGGCGGAAATCTTGCCGAATCTAGTGTTTCTGCCGGTGGCGTGTGCTTCTCCTTTTCCTTCGCCCGAAACTATCAGAGTTCCGGCATAAACGTCGTCTCCGACCTTTTTCTCTTGAGGAAGGGACTCGCCTGTCAGAACTGACTCATCAACTTGCACGTCATAGCCCACGTCAAGTTTGCAGTCAGCGGCGATCCGTGTGCCCTCAGTGAAAACCAGAACGTCGCCGGGAACCACTTTCTCAGTCTCAACCTCAACTATCGTGCCGTCCCGCGCAACTCTGGTTTTCGGGGCAGCCAGCTCAGAAAGCGCGGATATGGCTTTCTTGGCGCGGTATTCGTTCCAGATTTCAACAAAAACCAGCACGAAGATAACGCTGAAGATTGTCAGAGCATCTTGCAAGCTTCCCAAGACCGTGTAGACTACACCCACAAAAAGCAACAGCAGTATCATAGGTTCGGCGACTTCTTCTTTAGCGATGCCGAGGAAACTTGTCTTCTGAGGTTCAGAAAGCTGGTTTGGCCCTGCCTGCTCAAGCCTCCTCGCAGCTTCGACTTGAGAAAGTCCCTTTGACTCTCCGCCAGAGCTTTCCATAATTCGCTTTAAGCCAGTTCCAATTTTTAAGAGTTTGTACCTTAAAGCGCGCTAAGTCACTTGTTACAATTGACGCACTTTCCAACATTGCCTTAAGGAGCTTCAAGTTACAATTTGTTACAAAAACGTCGTCGTCAAAAAAAATAGTTTGTCCTCAGAGCCTTCATTGCAGCTCTTGGACTTCTTATTCTCTCGGTTTCTGAGAGCCTTTTGTTACAGGTCGGCAATCACGCGCGCGAGTTCCGTGTCAGTCCTCGATTTCTTCGCAGTGTCCGCCCTTCTCAAACTGGCATCGGCGTGCAAGGCCGGATTTAAACCATTTTTAACCATTTTTAACCATTTTAGAAACACGCATGCGCGCTGATTTCTTTCCCTTTCTTGTCCTGATTGAAATTGATTTATAAGTATTCAGGGTTACAGAAAAAGAGAAATGAGGGTGATAAAACGTGAAAATACAAATCGAGTTTGAAGATAAATGGGCTGTAATTTTGATCATGTTTCTGACGATAGTGGGTTGGATAGTCTCGTTTAGTCTAATCTATACTACCTATTATTTATCCACTGGTCAAGACCCGCTTAGCTGGACTGCGGGTTGGATGCCGCCTTGGGTTCATGATATTATAGCATATGTGGGCAAAAATGGTGGCTATTTTTCTGTTATAGGCAGCACAATTGTTGGCACAATCATAGCCGTGATTATTTGGAGAGGTCATAAAGGAAGATAAAAACAGTGACGCCTTAACACGCCCAAACCTGAACCAACTGCAATTGCTTTTTCATGATACTGAAAGTTTAACTTAGCTTGATGAAAATACTGACAGAACGAATTCATATGCCGGTTGAAATTGAGATAGTCGGGGTCGATAAGCTTTTTCATTATGCGCGCGCTTGAACAATGGGGAGTCTTGAGTCCCTCCGATAGTTCGTTGAAAACAAGAATGAGTGTTTACTCAACTCTTTTTCGCTTCAGGCTCGTAACTGCCGCTGAAAACTTCTCTTCCACATCCTCGAATGAACTGCCCAGGATCTTTATATTCTCTAGGTTGCCTTCTCCGAGACCTCTTTTCACAGCCTCGTGCAGCACCGGCATCTTTTCAGGTTTCAAGCCTGCTAGAACTGCTCCAACCGTTTCCACTGCAATCGCGTCTCTGCCAACCAGAAGAGTGTTCATCTTCACCCGGTATTTTGCACGCTCTGATGCAGCAGGCGGCCTGGCGCCTGGTCCTCTGTAAAGGAATGTGCCGTCAATTACCGCCAAGTCTATTCCGCCTATCGCTTCGTAGATGTCGGGCAGAAGCTTGTCCAGTTTCTTGTGGAACTTTGCCTTCTTCGGGTCTGGAACCAAGCCGAAAAGGTTCTTCAAAACGCTTCCTCTTTCGAACCCTCGCAGCACGTGGGAGCTCACGAAAACGTTGGGTTTGAAGAGTATGTGCGAAAGACGCATTTCTTCATCCGCCAGTTTGACTTTCTTCGTCTCCGTATCATCTGACAGGTTGAAGGGCACGACGCGTTCCGAGAAGAGCTCCTTCCAGATTTGAAGCCTTTCAGAACCCTTTCCCCTGTAGTTGTCTGATTCGGCCAAGAAAATCTGCGGAGCCTTGCTGAAACCCCTGATGATAGCATCAACCACGCTGACAGTCGTGTGATTCTCATCTTCAGGATCGAAGACCCCGACCTTAATGACCACAGAACGCTTAGACGTGTTCAGATCATCTATTCTTCCTATGAGCTCAAGCGCCCGCTCAAAGGATTTCTGAACACTCCCTTCAAACTCTACTACCGCAACTTTGGACCCCATAAACGTGCCCTCCTCCTCTCTCTCACGAACGTTGGAAGATAACTCTTTCCGAATCCTAGAACAAAAATGTGTTCCCACGGGCAACTCTAGTTACCGAAAGGAAAAATCCTTGCTCAGAAAGTAGTCCACAATGTTCCACAGTTCGCACGCGCAAAATTGCATGTTTCTCTTTGATCGTTAGTCTGCGACGCTAGGTGATGCTACGGAGGTTTCCTACGATTCCGCCTAGGCGGGTAAGGTTGTTCACGACGGTTCTGACGCGATAGGGACTTTTGATCAGTCTCGCCATTTGCTTTGAAACAAAGCTTGGCCGTCGGGCAAAGTGGTAGAAGCCATCATGAACCATCCACCTTATTTCGTTGTAAGGCACTGCTGTAGGGCATATCTCTGAGACTGCAATTCCTGTCTCCCAGTAATCGCCGCCTTTCAGAAGGCCCTTGGCTTCGAACTCGTCCCAAATCTCCGTTCCAGGGTAAACTCCGAGAATGTTGAACTGCGGTATATCTATCGGAATTCTGCTTGCAAACTCTATTGTGTTCCGAATTTCTTCCCTAGTCTCATCGGGCGCACCGACGATGAAAGATCCGACTATCACGTCAGCTCCCGCCTTTCTGGCTGTTCTTACAGCAGTTCGGGACTGTTCAGGCGTTATCCGCTTGTTGTAGTAGTCCAGAATTCTCTGATTGGCACTTTCGATGCCAAAATAAAGGATCTTGCAGCCTGCTCTAGCGGTTTCCCAGAACATCTCGTAAGAGCCACTGTCGACTCTTCCTTCGCATATCCACTCCATGTCCAGCTTTTCCCTTCTCATCTCCCTGCAAAGCCTTATCACGTTCTTCGGGTTGCCAGTGAAATTGTCATCAACAAAGATGAACTGCTTGTACCCCTCCGAAGCAAGAAAAAGGAGTTCTTCCATAGTGTTCTTGACGGATCTGGGTCTCCACCTGTTGTGGGCGAACTGTGTGCAGCAACAGAACCGACAACGGTAAACGCAGCCGCGTGAAGAAACAATACTGGTGAACTTTCTCGGCGCCACGTTGGCTCCTGCCATCACGGAATGATAGTCTTCACTAACAAGTGAACGATCCGGGAAAGGAAGACTGTCCAAATCCTTTATCAGAGGACTGTCGGCTGTGGAGGCCAATCCACTTTCATTCCTGAAGTTGATTCCGAGAACGTCCTTCAGTCTTCCCTTGTGCTTGACACAATCGACCAAGTCGATGACCGTTCGTTCTCCTTCGCCGCGCACGATGATGTCAACTGAAAGATACTTTCTCAGAACTCTTTCTGGATTAAATGTGGCGTAATAATTCCCCAAAACCACGGTAATATTCGGGTTCTCCTTTTTGACCTCACGACTTATCAGCGCGGCTGTACGGCCGGAAGTTGCAAATGTTGAAAACCCCAGAATATCCGGGTTCTCAGCCTTCACCCATTTTACCGTTTCTCTAATCGTGAGACCTTTCGCCGCCTGATCCAGTACAGAGACCTCGACGCCCTTATCCTCCAGTACCGCAGCCAAATACAGGATCCCCAGAGGAGGCCATGCGCCAACGGACTTTTTCCCTTCACGCTCATCAAGATCCGAGTTTGGACCAGCATTGACGAAAGAGAATTTCATGCCTCGACCTCACTCCGCCTAAATCTTCATTGAATAATACTATTATTGCTTTCGATAATCAACGTTTTGAGCTTGCGCAGGCGACCCAACTGAGCTGCATCTTCTTGATAACAGGCGCTGTTTATCTCAGACTTTCCATTAGCGCCTGCAAGCCGCTTGATGCAAGAACCAACAGCTCCAACGTTTTGTACGCTTCCGCCATGCCTTTGGCTGTGTACTCGACCCTTAATCCGTCGATTCTTCTGATGCTGGGCAACAGTTCGGCAGCATCCGCATACTGGCTTGCCAAGAAGGTTATCCCCATTTTCACGGGTTTCTTGGCTACCAACAGTTCGAGTTTGCCCTTTTTCTGCGCAGCTACTGCCCTTCTGACAGCTACTCGCAGTTCCTTCTCGATACTAACCATGCTTGCGCTCTTTGCTGAAAGCCGACTCAGAGAGGTTTTCAAGGCCACGGTCTCAGCCCACGGCGCGTATCTCCTGACATCATCCTCCAGAAGCTGAGCCTCACCGGCAACCAAAGCAACGGGAACGCCTAGCTCTCCGGCAACGTACGCGTTGAGTAGGAATTCGCTGGCGGCTACTCCGTTTACTTCCACGAGGTTTATGCTCGCACTGCTGTAAGTGTGGTCAAAGGTTGATTTTGCGGTCCCGAATTTCGCGTGGTACCCGAGGAACATCGCTGTTTTGCAGCCTTCAATCCCTGAGACCATGCTTAATGGACGAGGAAAACCTCTCACGATTTCCACGTACTCGGGCAAGTCTTCGACTAGAAGATTAACCATGGGCCCGTGACTATCGGCAATTACGATTTTTTCGAAACCGTTTTTGTTCAGCTCCTCTGCCGCAATCAACGTGATCTTGGTGGCGATTCTTCTTGCCTCATCATACAATGAACCCTTCAAGTTCAAGTGACCCGGGATGACAATGTAAGGCATGCCCTCGAGATCAACTGAAATGAAAGCCTTCATAAAACTCACTCAATACAGTTGCATGAGAATGCGATTTAAGAATTACTATTTCTCCGACAGCCAATGTGATTGCGCACCTTTGCAGACTCAAACTCAAGAGGCAATGTTGCCTAGACCTATGCTGATTTTTCAAAGATTCTTTTTTATACAAGCAGTGTGCGTAATAGATTCGGAGTGTGCTGTGAAGGGATTTCGATGGCAGGGATGTTGACGGTTAGAGAGGTAATGACGCGCGATGTGAAGGTCGTCAGAGAAGACACAAGCATGCAAGAAGTGGTTGCCACAATGATAAAATTCGACATAAGCAGCGTGATTGTTGTTCAGAAGGAGAGACCTATTGGACTGATAACTCACAAGGACATTTTGACCAAAGTGCTTCAACCGGAATTTGTTCCCGCTACACTGACCGCGAGGAACATCATGTCCACGAACCTCACCACAATAGGAGAAGAGGCCAGTTTGGAAGAGGCAGCGAAACTTATGGCCAAGAAGAGATTCAAAAAACTGCCAGTAGTGCGAGACGGCAAGGTCATCGGCATAATCACAAGCACGGACATTGCCAGGGAAGAGCCTAGACTAACAAAGCTTTTTGAGGATCTTCTGAAATATTGCCCTAAACGCTGAAAAGGCGCGCGTTAACACTACTCCATAGGAAGGTTGTAGTGTTCTTCTATCATGTGATGGTACTGGTCCACCGGCATGCGAGAGGCGAACGCTCTTTGCACAACTTCGCTCAGGGCGGGGTGAATGTGCATTCCTTCGATTATTGGCTCTGCGCTTTGGGTAGGAGTGTACATGAGGGTTATTATCTCTTGGATGAGGATGGATGCGTATGGTCCGATGATGTGTGCACCCAGGATCTTCGTTGTAGTCGACTCGACTATAACCTTGGCGAAGTAGTCTTTTACGCTCATGGCCAATCCTTTGGCGGTGTCTTCATATCTTTGGATTCCGATTAGGAGGTTGCTCTTGCCGTATTTCTCTGCTGCTTCTCTTTCTTTGAGTCCGACGCTGGCAATCTCTGGATAGGTGAAAACGGCGTGCGGCACGGCGTGATAGTCGACTTTGATGCCTCTTTTCTGCACAGCGTTGTAATACACTAACATTGCTTCGTAGTTGGCCACGTGTTTGAAGAGGTATTTGCCGTCGGCATCCCCTAAGGCCCAAACGTTTGGCTGCGACGTTTCCAAATATTCATTGGCAACTATCCATCCGTTTTCATCCGTTCGAATTCCAGCTCTTTCTGGGTGAAGTATGTCCGTGTTCGGGCCTCTTCCTGACGCGACCAGTATTTCTTCTGCGGTTATCTCTGCTTCTTTTCCGGTCTCTCTGTTAACAGCAACCAGTTTTTTCTTACCGGCTGAAGTGTTCTCGACGCTGCGCACTTCGTGGTTCGTGATTATCGTGATGTGCTTCTGCAACTCTCTTCTTGCGAGCGCCGACACCTCGGGCTCTTCTTCAGGAATGAACTGGGGATTCCTGCCGACGACAGTGACCTTTGATCCCATGGCGGAAAAGAAGTAGCCGTACTCTGCTGCGATGTATCCTCCGCCGATGATGGCGATGCTTTTTGGCAACTGATCCATCTTGAGGACGGTGTCGCTGGTGTGATATCTGACGTTTTCCAAGCCTTTTATTGCTGGGATTACGGGTTTTGATCCTGTGCACAGGATAATCATCTTTGACTTTACCGTTTCTTTGCCGACCTTCAAGGTGTATGGAGCAACGAATTCGGCTACGGTGTTGTAGTAGTCCAAGTTTTTGGTATGAGTGAGTCCTCGTCGCATTCCGTTTATGTCTGCATAAATGAGCGTTCTCATTCTCTCCATGACTGCTCGAAAATCAACGTTTTTCATCTCAACGGATATTCCAAACTCCCCTGCCCTTTCAATCGTCCTCACCAACTCGGCAGGGTACAGCAGGATCTTGGAAGGAATGCAACCGCGGGTCAGGCATATTCCACCAGGCTCGTCTTTATCTATCACCGCAACCTTCATGTCAGGGTTATCTTGTTCCATGGCGTTCACTATTTCCATGGCAGAGCCTGAACCTATTACGATGAGGTCGTAGTCTTTCGTACTAAACACCATCCGCGCGCGTAGCTTGCCAGAGATTAGGAAGGAAAATGTAATAAGTCTAACCTTTGAGTGCGAGTTTTGATGGCGAAACGCTGGCAGAGTCTAGTTGTTTCGTGAGTATTTTCCAAATTTCGATGCTAAATTGTTTATTCGGCAAAGAGGCTCTTGGTGGGGCCGTGTTGGCTTGGACTCGCGTCCAAATCTTGCAATGGCGGTTTACAGAAAAATGATAAGCCGTTTGGTAAGAAATCGCGTGCGGACTTTAACCTGTATGGGTGTAGGGACCATACGAGCCTGGTTCCATAGAGTTTTAGACCCCCTCGTGTTAAGAAAAGGCAAGAAGCTCAACGATGACTGCGTTCATTGGAATGAAGCGAAAGATATTAAGAAGGCGTTCCGCAAATGCTGTGATGGCCACCATAGCAAGCCTTAAAAGGTTTTAGAGCAACTTGATTTATCGAATCCAAAGACAGATTCGACTGACAAAATGAAAAAGAGAGGATGTTTATGACAGGAAAACCAGTGATCATGAAGATAGACAAGCCTCACTTTGTTGTTAAACTTCACGAAGATGTGCTCGAAGTGGATTTGAAGGAAGGAGCCAAGAAACATCTTGAAGATGTGGTTGAAGCAAATCCGATACTCAGGGAGAGCTTGGGGGTCCTATTCCAAACCATAATTCCGCTGGACGTCGCATTGAAGGACATAAAATCCGTGAAAGTAGACAACAAAGGCCGACTGCAAATAGTCATGCCTCTAAGAAGAGATCTGCACATTCCACTGGAGAGTGAAGAATCAGAAAGGCTCGCTGAAAAGTTGAATGAATTGATACCGTTGGCAAAACTGAAGGATGCACAGCGGATGAGCAGACTGAGTGGAGCAGAGGAAGGGCGAACAAGAGTATCACGCGTCGATGAGTAAGATACGCAAGTTATCATTCCTACCGCTCAAGTTACCAATCTCCTTATCAACCCTCGATTCCAAGTAGCGCTAGCGCGCGCTTTCATGACGAATTGACCTCTTGACTTTCGATCACGTCACAAGGCGTGACTTGGCAGATAAACCGACTTAAAAGGCCCGAGTTATTCACGAAGGCAGGGATGGAATGAAAGCCCTCTATTCACTGGGGGAAGCCTAAACTATGCTGGTGCAATCTGATTTCGGGAACTGGCGCGCTCTGTGTTTTTGCTGATTTAGCTTTTTTGTGCAAGATTTATTACTTCAATCATGAGTAACCATTAAACCGTTGGCGGTTTGCAGGAAGGTATACACATGCGTACTTGTGTTCATCGTCTGCCCGGCATCCTGTTGACTGATCATGAATTCAACGTACCACTGGATCACACACAACCCAATGGCGAGAGAATAAGTGTCTTCGGGCGCGAGGTGGTTGCAAGCGACAAGGAAAAAAACGATCTGCCGTGGCTTCTCTTCTTTCAGGGCGGTCCCGGCATGGAAGCCCCACGTCCCGAAAACAACAGCGGCTGGTTGAAGAGGGCGCTGCAAGAATACCGCGTGTTGCTTCTCGATCAACGCGGCACAGGTCGCAGCACGCCCATCAACCATCAAACGTTGGCGGGCTTCGCCACGCCAAGAGAGCAAGCCGATTACCTGAAGAACTTTCGCGCCGATTCAATCGTGCGGGACGCTGAATTGATTCGTCGTGAACTCCTCGGCGAGGGAAGAAGCTGGAGCGTGCTGGGGCAGAGCTACGGGGGGTTCTGCATAACGCACTATCTGTCCGTCGCGCCGAGCAGTCTAAAAGAAGCAATAATAACGGGCGGACTGCCGCCACTGAACCGGCCGCCCGACGACGTTTACCGTGCAACTTATCGGCGTGTCATCGACAAGAACAGACTCTACTACGAGCGTTACCCCGATGACGTCGAACGCGCAAAAGACATCGCTGCCCACCTAAAATCTCATGATGCAAACTTGCCAGGGGGCGATCGATTGTCACCACGACGGTTTCAACAACTCGGCTTGGCCTTCGGTATGGGCAACGGATTTGAACGAGTCCACTACTTGCTTGAAGAAGCGTTCCTGAGAGGCGTAGCCGATCGAGAGATCGCTTACACTTTTCTGCGCGGCTTCGAGAATTCCCACTGGTTTGAAACCAATCCCATCTACGCGATTCTGCACGAATCAATCTACTGCGAAGACACCGCCTCCAACTGGTCAGCCGAGCGTGTCCGATCAGAATATCCTGAATTCGAAATCACTCGCGATAAGCCCGTGTTCTTCACTGGCGAAATGGTGTACCCATGGATGTTTGAGGAGTACAAGTATCTGCGACCACTGAAAGAGGCTGCAGAGATTTTGGCCACATACGAGGGCTGGCCGCGTCTCTACAACAAATCAGTGTTACAATCGAACACCGTTCCATGCGCAGCCGTTATCTACTACAACGACATGTACGTTGAGCGAACGCTCTCAGAGGAAACTGCCAGGAACATCCGCGGCATCAAGCTATGGGTCACCAGCGAACACGAGCACGACGGCCTACGCGTCAATGGCGAGAAGGTGCTTGGACGCCTGTTGGGCATGCTCCACGGAGAAACCTGATGGGGCCAGGGCCGCGCACGCGTTCGGTGTTTGTGGCAATCATGTTTTGTTTTTGACGTACAAGCAGGCTTGGGCGGCCACTGTGGTGCCATCGCCGATGCACGAAGGAATGATGTCCTTGGTTGTGAGGGCACAGCTTCCAGCGGCAAAGACTCCTTCTATGTTTGTCCTGCCGAACATATCTGCTTCAATACAACTGGCTCGGTGTGTTGCGATTCCAGCCTTTTGCAGGACGGAAACAAAAGGCACTGGTGGACTAACCACGCAAAGAATGCTTGCCGTAAGCTTCTTGGTTCCATGATTTTTCATCGATCTCAGAACAAGCTGCACGTGTGGTGGTTTGCCTTTGATAGCCTCTCCAACAAAATCTTTTACCAGTTCCACCCCGTTCCTTCGCAATTCATCTTTCTCTCTTGTTCCTGTGGACACCGTGTTAGCATGATTAACAAGAAGCAAGTGGCTGGCAATCTTGCTCAGGCAAATCGTTTCATCCACCATCCTCCTCGCATTTCCTATGACAATAATGTCCCGTCCGTCGATCATCGTTGCATTACATTCTGAGCAGTAACTGATTCCATCGCCAAACCATGTTTCACCCTCTAAACCCAGACCTTTCATTCCCGCACCAGTAGCGAGTATCAAAGCCTTTGAACGATAAACATCCCGACTTGTTTCAACACGCACTTCATTCTTACAGGAGAGATTGACAACCTCTTCAGACGTGTGTACCTGTGCACCAGCATCTTCTGCTTGGCGTGCCATCCTGCTTGCCAACTCCCGCCCGGTAATTTTCTCTGGAAAACCAGGATAATTGACTATTTTTCGCGCCATAAGCATCCTTCCACCAGCCTGTTTTCCAGACTCAAGAACCAGTGTGTCCACACCGAAAAAGGCTGAATAAATCCCTGCAGCCAGTCCAGCCGGGCCAGCACCGACTATTATGACATCGAACAAGTTTCTCACGCCACGTTCATTCAAGCGATTTTTCTTATTTGCTTTGCTCTGGTTGAATTAGCGCCCATGGAGTAAACTTAGAATAGCCCAAGGACTCTATTAGAAATGGTGATCTCAAATTGGGTGCGCTCAAAACGATAATTGCAAAGATAGAGTCAGACGTGCTGCAAGTTCCAGAAGAGGTGAGAGAAATACTCGGCCATGACATGAAAATCGTCGTCGGCACAGCCGCAATCGTCGCGTTTTCAGCGGGCACTTCCTACGCAGATGTCCTCAGAAGCCTAGAATTGATACAGGATGATCTACAACTTCGCCTATCCAAAGAAAAGTCAGAAGAATCACAAACAAGAAAAAACTAACACGGCGCTAGGATCTCATTGATCCACACGTCATATGACTGTAGAATGCTTATCTCGCTGGTTACAATCATTCAAAATGCGAAGTCGATAGAAAAGGAGGCGGAAAGAATAATGTCTGAAATGATTGCCTATTGTGGGCTGGACTGCAACGAGTGTAGAGCCTTTGAAGCGACTCAAGCGAAGGACTTTGAACGGAAAAAGCAGATAGCCAAACAGTGGACTGAAGGACTCAAGGTTGAGTTTAAACCAGAAGACATTGACTGTCGCGGATGCAAGTCTGATACGCTTTCTGGTTGGTGCCGGAAAATCTGCAAGATAAGACCGTGCGCTGAAGAGAAGAAAGTCAAGACATGTGCCCACTGTGACGATTATCCCTGCGGTATATTGAAAGAATTCTTGGCAAACGAGCCCGTCGCCACAGAGAATCTTGAGAAGATTCGGAAAGCACTCCCAGTCTAGCAGGAAGTGCCGGACCATGACGTTGACCCAAGATCTGAAGAAGGAAGCAAAGAAAGCTGGTTTCGTTGCAGTAGGCGTCTCAAATCTTAATATGCTCCGCGAGTTGCCGTATGGGAAGATCAAGTATGTCGGTGTTCTGAAAAGGCCAGAGGAGGAGCTACCAGAAGTCAGATCAGTCATATTGATGGGCATCCACGCTTGGGACCCGGTCTTCAATGTCGTCGCCCTCTCCTCTAATCTACACTTCAACAGAGAACAGAAACCGAGGGTGCCTTCAGAGAGCTACCAGTTGTACTCCCAAATCGCGAGAAGCAAAGCTTGGAGAATTGCCTATTATCTGATGAAAAGAGGGTATGATTCGATTCCCTCGCTCGGCATTCCCCTCAAGACCGCCGCGGTCAAATGCGGTCTCGGCTGCCAAGGCAAGAACACGTTGCTGGTGACTCCGACCTACGGGCCTAGGGTCAGACTGGTCTCAGTCCTCACAACCGCAGAGTTGGACATCGATGAGCCCTACAGAGAAGATCTGTGCAAGAACTGCGAAAAATGCGTGCTCGCTTGTCCAGCCAAAGCAATTGAACCGTACAAGCTCAAAGTCAACAAGTGCATGGTATACGCGTCTGAAAACCCACGCTCAAAGCACGTCTCTGATGAGACAAGGGAGCTGGAGAAGAGACTCGTCAAGCGACCCACTCCCAACAGTTTCATAGACTGCACCACATGCCTAGAAGCTTGCCCAATAGGAAAAGCCGTTGGTTAAGGACCTTCCATCTGCCGTGTTTCCTTTTCTATTCTTCCAAAGGAGCCGCACGCAACGTCCCTGCATTGTTTCTCTTTTCCGGTGCCACGCGCCTGAACAGTTGAACGTACGGAACTAGAGAGGCGACAAGCTTGTTTTCGGCTTTTTTGAGGTGCTCTTGATAGGTGGTTCTGGAAACCCTTTTTTTGTGTGCAATGTCCTGAACGTTGGCCTTTCTCGGCAAACTGTAGTATCCATTGCTGTACGCAGCCAACAATGCGTCCATCTGCTTCTCAGTCAAGCCAGAAAACAGCGCGTCCGCAGTCAAAGTCAGTGAACTTGCTATGCATCCATCAAAATCAACTTTGCGCAGAATCTCATACTTGAGCCTTCTCTCTTCGAATCTTTGCATGAGTCCCTTCAGCTCTTTGTGTCCAAACGCGATGACGCGATAGTATTCCCAGCCGTGGCGATAGATTATCGGCGGGATTTGGAGAAGATCGAATTCGTCAATGATTCTGGTCACCGAATCCTCGGTTTTGCAGAAGCATTTCTTTACGAAGAAATGGGCGTTGTGATGGTCGGATGACTTTTCAATCATTCCTTTTATCCGGGATATTTCGTCTACCACGATAGAATATTCTTCCGGTTTGTCCACTATGAGTTCGATCACGTCGTGTTCTCTGTTGCACCAATCGAACATTTTCAGGCGTGGATATTTCTTTGAAATGTTGCAATAGGGGCAGTCGTGTGTTAATTTGAATGCGACCTCAAACAGCGTCATAATAGAAACTTGCGCATTCTCCTATTTAGCGGTTGAGACGTCACATGACGGCACCATGATTCAGTCCGACTCCACCCACAAACGCGATGAATAGCACCCGCAGTTATTTTAGTAAAAAAAGGCTTTGGTGGGGCCGGCCGGATTTGAACCGACGACCTACGGGTTTCTCCGTGGTATGAGTATGACCGTTCCAGAATTTCGTCATTCCCTTTCTGGGTCGGCTCTAAGTACCTAGACTCCATGTCTAGTGTATGTTGTGCCATTCTGGAGCCCGTCGTCATACCTGCCTAGACTACGACCCCTGAGAATTCCTTAAGGGACTTTGGATATATGCGTTATTCTTTCACTGACCAGATTTGTAAACGAATAGCATCTGGTACGAAGTTCAAACCTGAAGCGATAAGCTTATGAGTGCAGAACTAACGTGTATGTTGGGGTTTGCCGGTCATAGGGCGTGGGTTCCACCTGATCCCATACCGAACTCAGAAGTTAAACCACGTTCCGTTTCCGGTTGTAGTGTGGTCTTCGGCCATGTGAACCCGGGAAAGCTGGTAACCCCACCTAAACAACCTGCTGATTTGGAGGAGAATTAGCTAAGATTTATAACTAAGCGCTGATAGTCTTTTTCCGAAAGGTGAGTTTATGAATTTAATCGCAGCACTGATAGGTACTCAGACCAAGCTTGCACAGTTTGGAAATACAGATTTAACCTGGATTCTGAACATTCTTTTTTACGTCATTTTTATCGTTTTTATATTCTATGGGCAGAAAATTCAGATGTACGTGATGCTCAGGGAAGTGGAAGTGTCACTCTACAAGCTGAAATTCATAAAGGAAGAGGGACGAAAAATCGCGGTCGAAACCATAAAGGAGATTGGAAAGGCGCAGACAGACCCAACCGACAGAGTTGACAGATTCTTGGAGTACTTCACAATAGGGCCGCAGAATCTTGACCCGGCAGGAGTAGTTTGGAAGCTTGAACACATACTCGACGTCAGAGACACACGTTTCAAGGACGAAGTAAAGGCGATGGCGCCAGCATCGGATGAAATCCAAGTGAACAACTTGGAGAACACTCTTGAAGCGGCCAGCGCGCTTAACTTCATCTACAAGGTCATTCGCCATTATTACCTGCTCGGCAAGAAAACCCTGAGCCTCTACGTTATAATGCAGATACAGATGATTCTGCCGCTCGTCATGAAGGAAGCAGAGGCTTATGCGAGCGCGTTGAAGGCATTTGCGTACGGACAACCGATAGGCGATGGAGCAGGCGCACTCGTTGCAGCAAAACTCATGCACGGACAAGAAACAAGGAAAATAGCAAAAGACTGTGTTGTCGCCACTGTTCCCTTTGAAGGACGCACTGCGTTCGTGATAAAGGCTGAAGGACCAGGAGGAAACGTGGGTAAACCTGGAGACGCGATAAAAGCGGTCATTGAAGAAAACGAAGGAAAAATCGCCACCGTAATCATGATAGACGCTGCCTTGAAGCTTGAAGGGGAAGGACTGGGAGAAGTGGCTGAAGGAGTAGGCGCAGCAATCGGCGGACCCGGCGTTGATCAGTACAAGATTGAAGATTCATTGTTGAAATATCACATTTCAATAAACGCCGTGGTGATAAAAGAGGACGTGGGCGATGCAGTGTCGCCTCTTCGCAAGGAACTGTTTGATTCGGCTGACAAGGTTCTTGAAAGGGTGAAACAGGTCGTTCTTGATAAGACGAAGGAAGGAGACAAGGTGATAATTGCCGGAATTGGAAACACCATCGGCATTGGACAGTAGGAGAGGAATTAAATGAGTGAAACTTCAGCATCATCAACAACGACGACCAGAATCTCGTCATTCGTGCTTCTGGTAGTGTTCATAACCCTGGCATTGTCACTGTTGGCACTGATTTTCTCCGTGACAATTATCGGAGAGAACAGTGACGCCGCATGGATCATGCTGGTGCTAGGCCTCCTCGGAGTAGCCATATCCACGTACGTGCTCGTTGAGACGAGAAGAAGACTGTCAAGGCTGAAGATTGTGGTTCCACCCGTGACGACCACCATTGAATGCAAGAAATGCGGGATCAAGAACGTCAGAGAATTCCAGCGTGGCGACTACATATTCAAGGAAACTGAACCCTGCCAAAAATGCAGCGACAAGATGTTGATAACGGCAATCTACAGGGAAGTCAAGGAAAAGGAAAAGGAACGATTCCCGTTCTAGGTCAGGACGACGCACCCGTCCTCAACTATCATAACCGTGTGCTCGGCCTGAGCTACCGTTTTTCGGCTTGTCTCGATGAAAACTGGGTAATACATGAGAGCCTTGGACGTCAGAAGTTCGTGGAACGCCTCTCGGTGATGCTCTTTGGGCAGTACGCCTTGCAGCCAGCGCTCAGCAAATGGCAAGGTCCTGAAGTTGTCTTCAATGAACCTTAGAAGCTGTTTGGCATGCGGATTTTCCAGCGATCTGGACTTCACGAACCGAAAAATCGTAGACTCGTCCCCGTCTTCAACTCTTCCAGCCGCATCCGGCGACGTCACGAACGGTTCGATCGCGTAAACTCCGCCAAGCTTGATTTTCGTCAAAGACAACTGCGACACGTTCGGTATCGAAGTGCCGGTGTGCACTATATACCGCCCAACCTGATGCCCACAAAGATTTGATATGGGCTTGAACCCGCGGGCCTTTATGGTGTTCTCGATCAGTGCGCCGAGCTTCGACGCTGACATCCCAGGTCTGATGCTTTCAACAGCGGCCTTCAACGCGCGTTCCGCCGTTCCCACAAGATCTTCATGTTCGTGGCTGAAACAGACAGTCACCGCAGTGTCAGTGACATAGCCGTCCACGTGAGCACCAATATCCACCTTGACCACAGAGTTTTCAGGAACCCGCTTTTTGTCATTCGGCGGAGACGTGTAGTGCGCGGCCACTTCGTTGATCGAGACGTTACATGGAAACGCTGGTTTTGCACCTTTCTTCTTTATTAGATCCTCCGCTTTCTCGCAGATGTCGATTATCATCATGCCTTCACGAACAAAACCTTTAATCTCCTCCCGGGCTTCGCGAAGAATCCTGCCCGAAAGCTTGAACTTCTCACAAGCTTCCTCGTCATATTCACTCATCAAACTCACAACCTACAACGGCAAACCGAGACTGGAATCCATCCATAATGCCCCTTTTCTATACATCAGTCGCTTAAATGTTTAATCCGCAACGAGTAGAATATACGAGGCCAAAAAACATCCAGACATGCTCCCCTTTAAATCGATTGCTTGCCGCGGTTCTGTTAATTCTTCGGCGCTTTTGGTTTTTGCTGAGAGGTCTGTTAACTGTCGGCGCTTTTTGATTCAGCCTTGAGAGGGGTTCGGTTGATGAGAGGCGCCTAAAAGTTTATCCGTCAGGTTCGCCAATGGTAGAAGTGATGGTTATGGGAAAGAAAGTTACTGTATTGGTAACAGTGTGCTTCATGATTATAGTTGCCGTCTTTTTCGAGTTCTTCGTGTTCAGGACTCCAGTGCAGCAGACAATCTCAGTGGACGAAATTGCGAGTAGCCCTTCTGCATGGTTGAATAGGACAGTCCTAGTTGAAGGTAACATGAGTGGCCCCTCTCTCTTTTTACAACCAGAGATGTTTTCACCGTGGCAATACAACCTCACTTCTGCCAGTGCCCACATAGGAGTTTTTTGGAGCACAGGTGTTGCACTGAACGGCTCTGTGCCAGTGAAGGTTTACGGAGTTATCAAGGAGGTAACAGTCTTTTCCTCTTTACAGCCACCAGTATCTTCAATCGTTTACTACGTCAATGCCGAAAAAGTCGAACTGGTTTGAAACATACAAGAATTTAGCTGGTCCTTAAGAACTTGTCTCAAACCTCTGATGTTGACTTGCCTTCTTGATTAGAGACATCCATTTTGCTTCATCAGATTCGATATTCGCCTTTTGTGCAGGCGTTTTTCCGTTGAATGCTGTGTGCGGTCTTATGAAATTATAGTATAGTCTCAGGCCATCCATCATCGTCTGTGCGGTTTCTTCATCATCGAGTCCGCGCATGACCTTGTTTCTCTGCCTAATCATGCCATGCAACCTTTCGACCATGTTGTTGTTTGAACGGTCTCTAATGTTCGGTATCCTGACGTGCTGTGTCCTCGGCCCCTTCAAAGTGTAAAACTCCTTGGGTATCGCGTCTTGACAGGCTCTTAATCCGTCTGTCACTATCGCCATCGGTCTTGTCTTTGAAAGTGTCGAAGTTTGAGCCAACACTTTTCGAGCATCAGCAATTTCCCTTTTCTCCGTTATCTGACCAGCGAGCCAGAGACGACTTTCGTTGTCGATTACGTTCCAAGCCCATCTCAAGTTTTCGTGGTTGTCCAAATCCTTTATGTTCAAAGTCATTTCGTCACTGTGCCAGATTCCGCTTACTCTAGGCACTTGCTGATCGCAATATGTCTTCATCATCGAAACGTACTTACGAATCCACTTGTAAATCGCCATCAGCCTTTCATAGCGCCGCCAATCGCGAATATGCAGCTCAGCCTTTCATTTCCAAGATTCTTTCCGAAACGCATTCGGATGCTTTTTGAATACTGTTCGAAACCGAACTCTTGAAGGATTTCGATAGTGCTTTTGTTCACAGCTGGAACCCCTAAATAGATACTCGTTTTTGAACCAAGTTTTTGCATGCATTTTGCCAAGAGGTCCCGCGCAGTCTGCGACTCTTCAGGATCGCAAACAAAGGGTCCCACATTGTACCCCTTTTCTGCTTTTCGACACATTATGTAACCAGTAATTTCGGAACCGTTGTATGATGCAAAGCATAGGTTCGGATTTTCTTGGCAGAGGCTCGTCAGAACTCGAGTTCTGTTAGCTCCGAAGCATGCAGCATCAAACTCGGCGATTTCATCGATCCTCTCCTTCTCTATAGGAGTTGCAGAATCGCTTTGAAGTGAAATAGTTGCTCTGCTTTTTCCCATGAATCTTAAAGAGTCAATTTCATCGAGGAACCCCAGTTTTCGATAAAGATCCGCTATTTCGGGAACAGCTTCCAGCTTGACTGTTTCGACTCCGCAATGCACGAGATAGTCGATTGCCTTCTGGGTCAGCAGGGTTGCTATTCCCTTTTTTCTGTATTCGGCTTTGACGATGAGTAGGCCTATCCATCCTAGATTTCCATAGTTGACGGAGAACACGTGAGCCGCTCGTAAGCCTTTTACTTCAGCGATGAAACAGCCGTTTGGTTCATAATTGAACATGCATTTGATGTCAGATTTGCTGACGTTCCACTGCTCTCTCACCGTCATTTTATGCGCGAAATCTGTGTCCCTCTCCCTCAAGAGGCGAATCGAGAGATATTCCATGTTAGCCGTCAAAAGGGAACTGAAAAGCGCATATAAGCCTTGTTCCAAACGTTGACTTCGACTTTCTCTTTCTCAGACATGTACAGCGTGTATCTTAGCGTTTGATGTGGTACTTCTCTATCGTGTTTCTGGCTTTTTCCCTTTTCTTCTGGTGTTCAGCAAGAAATCTGTTGATTCGTTCTGTCAATTCCTTCTTGCATTCGCCGCACAATATTCCGCCAGTCCTGCATTGTTTCTCTCTTTCTGCAAGCTTCTTGTCGTCTTCTTCGAACAGGTAGAGGAAGTACTGGTAGACCGAGCAGATATCTGGGTTCGCGCCTTCCTTTCTCTGTTCTGCTACAGTTCCTTTTCCGCCTGTGAAAGCGTTCCAGACTTTTCTCTTCACAACATCAGGTGGGTCAATGGTGAATATCGCTGTGTCCGGTTCTGAAGCGCTCATTTTTCCTCCTATTCCCAGCCCAGGTAAGAAGCGATTGTGAATTTGCGCTGGCTTGAAGTAGCCGAGTTTTGAAGCAATGTCGCGGGTGATTCGCCAGAAGGGATCTTGATCTATGGCCGCGGGGATTAGAGCCGGAACGTTTTCTCCTGTCAGTTTCTTATGTATGAAGCATGGAGCCGCCTGCACAGCCGGCCAGAAAACCCATCCGAGGTTCGTGCTCTCCTGAAATCCGAAAGTGGCTTTGGCCGTTGAGTAGGTTATTCGCTTGGCAACTTCCAACGCAATGTCGTAGAGCAGGTCAATGTCTTGAACGTCGTAGATTATGAACGTGTTCTCCGGCTTAAAACCTAGCGCAACCAGGTCCAAGGCGTTATCGTAACCCATTTCTGTGGTTTCTGCAAGCTTGCGTTCATCATCTACGACGAATTTCTCGTCATCAGTCATCTGAAAATAAAGCCTAGTGTCAAACGCGTCCTGCAAATGTTTCGTAAAAATCCACGGAACAAGATGCCCTATGTGAACCGGACCCGATGGACCTCGGCCAGTGTACAACACAAACTTGGTCCCTTTCTCATACAAGTCTAAGACAACATCCAAGTCACGGTGGGAAAAGAACAGTTCTCTCCGCAGTTGGAAATGAACCCCACCCGTGTATTTTGCCAGTCTCCGCAACAATTCGTTGGTCAAAGGCTGAGTTCCGAACTCACGTATCAAACGCTCATAGTCGACTTTTCCCCGAACTTCCCACGGAGTGACGATCATCTCGTTTTTTTCTTCATCAGTCAAACCTAAACCGCCTAGTCAGTCATGGCTCCCTATACAATTCAACGAAAGCATATTAAATCTTGTGCGCACATGCGCTTCTCAAAAGGCACATTCGCGCCATACATCAACGCCATACATCAAACAAGACAGCCATCACAATTGCAGTCTGCTGTTCGTGGAACAGAACAAGATATAAATACAGTTTCCACGTTTTTGATTGCGGAAGGTCAAGTGATGCCCTGCCAATTTACCTAGAATGTCAAGCTCTTTCTGCCCAAAAGTTATCGGAGAACACGCATACTTTTATTGAAACACCAACAACTACATTACGAAAAGTCCAGTCTATCATGTTTGTGAAGGGGAAACATCATGGTTGAATTGAGGGAAAACGAACGTCGAACGCTTTCAACGCTGGACACACTCGGCGGAGACGCGACCGCAGAGCGACTCATGAAGGAGAGCGGATTGTCGGACGCAGCAATAATGCGTGCCGCCATCACTTTGCAAGAAAAGGGATTTGTGAAAATTCACGAACAGAAAGAGTCTCTTCTAAAGCTCAATGCAGAAGGGAGACTTCACGCAAGAAAAGGCCTGCCGGAACGGCGCCTCATAAACGCTCTGGAAAGTCTCGGCGGAAAGGCTCCACGCCAAAGCGCCTTTGAAAAAGCAGGCTTGGAAAAGCAATTTATTCCCATAGCGCTCGGCTGGGCCCAGAGAAAAAAATGGACAACACTGGACACGAGAGCAGACACGTTGCAGTCAATCATGAAGCCTGAAGCAGGCAACGATGAAAGATTGCTGCAACTCCTGAACACAGAAGAAAAGGCGACAGTTGAAAAACTGAACCCTGAACTTCAAGAAACGGTGCAAGTCCTCAAAGGCAGAAAACTCCTTGACGTAGAAGTAAGGACAAAACGCATCATTGAGTTGACACCTGCCGGCAGGGAAACATTGAAAAAAGGAACAAAGGAAACACCTGAACTAACCCAGTTGACGCAGGAACTTATTGTCAGCGGAAAATGGAAGAGGGCGAAGCTTCAAAAATACAACATAGAAGCACCAGTGGCCAGGACTTGGCCAGGCAAGAAGCATCCCTACCTGCAATTCCTCGAAGAAGTAAGAGATAAGCTTGTCACTTTAGGGTTCAAGGAGATGGTTGGCACTGCTGTTGAAACGTCCTTCTTCAACTTCGACGCCCTTTACACGCCTCAAGATCACCCAGCTCGCGAAGCATCAGGCATATACTTTGTCAAGTCGCCAAAGGAAGGGAGCATAAACGCTCCAAAGAAAATCCTTGCCAACGTGAGGGAGACTCATGAAAACGGCTGGAAAACAGGCTCCACGGGCTGGAAGTACAAGTACTCTTTGAACGAGGCCAAGCGCTTGATTCTGCGAGGACACGGAACGTGCCTCAGCGCCAGAACGCTGTTGAGCAAGGACCTGCAGGTTCCGAGCAGATACTTCTCAATCGTTCGATGCTACAGGCCGGAGATAGTGGACAAGACGCATCTGACAGAGTTCAATCAGGTTGAAGGCATAATCATCGACAAGGATCTGACATTGCGCGATTTGCTGGGTGTGCTTGGAAAATTCGCCACTGAAATGGCTGGTGCGGACAAGGTCAAATTCAGGCCGGACTACTTTCCCTTCACCGAGCCAAGTGTCGAACTGGCAGCATACAGGAAGGGTTACGGGTGGATAGAGTTTGGCGGTTCGGGAATCTTCAGACCTGAGGTTACAATGCCCTTTGGCATTAAGGAACCCGTTATCGCCTGGGGTTTAGGCATTGACCGTCTGTTCATGATGAGGGCCAGGATAGAGGAGATACGTTACATTTTCACTCAAGACTTGGACTGGATAAGGAAGAAAGCGGTGGTCTAGATGCCGACAATAGACATAGACTATGCAGAGTTTGAAAAACTGCTTGGAATCGAATTGCACAAAGACTTGGACAAAATCAATGACGTACTGGCTTTTGTCAAGGGAGAAGCGAAGCTCTTCGACGAAAAAGAAGGCACGATGAGCGTTGAAATAAAGGACACGAATCGGCCGGACATCTGGAACGTTGAGGGCTTGGTCAGAGCTTTGCGAGGGTTCCTAGGCATTCAAGAAGGCTTAAAGGAGTACACGGTTGGCAAGAAGTCAGGCGAGGTTCACGTTGGCCAAAGACTGGAAAACATACGTCCTTACATCGGCTGTTCAATAGTCAAGAATCTGAAGTTGACGGACAGCATAATTCGCGGCTTCATGCACATGCAGGACAAGCTTGATCAGACTTACGGAAGAAACAGACGACGAACATCAATTGGACTTTACAACCTAGACTTGATCAAACTGCCACTGCAGTACACCGTCGCAAAGCCAAACGAAGTCAGCTTCGTGCCACTAGGCTTCACAGAAGAGATGAGTCTAAAAGAAATACTCGCTCGTCATCCGAGGGGTCTTGAGTACGGGCACATAGTGCGCAAACACCAGGTATACCCCATTCTTCTAGATGCAGAGGATAAGCCTCTCTCGTTCCCGCCAATAATCAACTCGAACGATCTCGGAAGAGTTACAGAGGATACAAAGAACATTCTCGTCGAAGTTACTGGGACAATGGATGAAGCTGTGCTCAATACCCTGAAAATCGTCACTCTGTCCCTAATCGACCGTGGAGGCGAAGCCTACGCCGCCAAAATCCACTATCCGCACAGGCACGTGGATACAATGACGCCCAATTTCGACACCAGCAAGATGGATCTGAATGTTGCCTATACTAACAGGGTGCTAGGTTTGCAGCTTAAGCCCAAACAGATTGCACAAATGCTTCGCAGGGCAGGTCATGGTACTGAAGAAACGAAGAAAAACGAAGTGCACGTGCAGATTCCCTGTTACAGAATCGACGTCATGCATCCCATAGACCTCGTCGAAGACGTAGCAATAGCCTACGATTACAACAACATCAAACCATTGTGGCGTGAAATGCCCACAACCGGCCGAGTAAGGCCTGAACAAGGATTAATTGATGTTGCGAGAGAGCTGATGGTTGGACTTGGATTTCAAGAGGTGCTAAGCTACACTCTTACGAACCCTGAAAACCTGTTCAAAAAAATGAACTGCAAGAAAGAGAGAATAGTTGAGGTATCCAACCCTAAAGTCATAACGCTAACTTGCCTGAGAAACTGGCTGTTACCAAGCCTCATTGAATTTGTAAGCAACAACCTGCATGTTGAATGCCCACAGAAACTCTTCGAACTCGGCAAAGTCACCCTTCTAGATGAGAAGAAGGAAACGAGAACTAGGGACGAAGATAGGCTTGCCGCAATCATCTACGATGCAAACGCCAGCTTCACCCAAGCAAAATCAACCCTGGAAGCCTTCATGATGAACTTCGGGTTGGAATGGCAAATAAAAGAAACAGAACATCCAAGCTTCATAAACGGCAGAGCAGGCAAGGCAATCGTTAAAGGAACAGAAGTTGGAATCCTAGGCGAAATCAACCCAAAAGTCTTGGAAACATGGAAACTGGAAAACCCCGCAGCGGCTTTCGAGCTAGACGTTGAAAAGATGATCAAGATCAAGCAAAAAGAACAGTAATGTTGCTCTTTCGAAACTCACATTTCTCCGGTGTTTGAAACAAGACGTATCTTAGCGTCTTCAGAGTACGTATCTCATCACAGGCCGAGTTTTTGACCGGCGAGCGACCTCCACAAACCCAGCCTTGCGGAAAGCTGAGACGAGGCCAGTGTAGACGAAAGGATCTGGAGGTGTCCAATCTTTCTTGGGTTCAACTGGATATCCTTCAACGATATCGCCACCTTGTTTTTTCACATAATCAACAGCCGCGGTCAACAGTCTCACGCTCATTCCCTTTCGTCTGAATGGTTTTGCAACAAAGAAGCACACAACTGACCATGCAGGCTTATTATCAATCCGGCTGAGTATCTTGGACCGCTCCAATCTTGGGAAAGTCTCTCGTAGCGCAACGGCACACCATCCTATCGGCTGGCCTTCTGCATAGGCGAGGATTCCGGGAACCTTGTCGGAATCCACCAGGTTTTTCAAAGCTTTCCTGTTCATTTCACCTCGCTGCCGCATGAAATCTGAGCGGGCTAATCTCCAATACATGCACCAACAACCTCCACATGCCCCGCGCTGACCGAACAACTTCTCAAGATCAACCCATCTCTCTTGTGTCAACGGATGAAACTCCAGACCTGAAACCTCTCTTTCCTTTGATAACACTTTATATCCCCAATTGCCCGTTAGATGCTGAATCATTTGAGACTAATGAATCACACATTCCAGTTTTTATGGCTTATGCAGGAGCTCGGGACCCTATCTGTTTAGACAAATCATGCAAGAATGAGGTTATCTCCCGCAAATCCCTTTTTTTACTGTTTGGAGAGTTTAGAGATCCGTGCGCGACGCACGCGATAGTTTACGTGTCAGCATTTTTCTTAGCTCCTCCAGCAGAAGAGCCGCGGGGGCTAGCAGAAGAAGGAAGAGTAGGTCCAACGGAAGTAGTGGGGCTGTGCCGAACAACGGCTGAAGGAACGGTACGTATACGATCGTTGCCATTATAGCGAATTGACCCAGTATCCCTAGGAAAATCCATCTGTTTCTGAACGGACTTAGCCGAAATGCTGATAGTGAACTCGTTCGTGCGGAAAAGAGGTTCCCAAGCTGACCCATCATTATCCCTGCCATGACTATCGTCGTACCTCTCGCATATACCATGGCATCGCTCACGGTGCTCTGGCCCAAAACCCATCCTCCAATCCCCCAAACGTGGAAGGCCCAGCAGATCGCACCAGCCGATACAGCCACGCCTACATAGAGGCCTTTGAGTAATGTCGAAACATTGATCAGTCTGGTGCCAGTCTTTCTGGGGGGCTTCATCATAACGTCGGGCTCGGGAGGCTCCATTATCAGGGCAAGGGAAGGAAGGACGTCCATCCCCAGGTCTATCGCGAGCACCTGGATAACAAGCAGCGGAAGCGGGGTCTGGAGTAGTACAAAGACGACGAACGCGACTAGTTCAGCCCAGTTATGCGTGTAGACATAGTAAACGAATTTCCTTAGGTTGTCAAAAGTTGATCTTCCCAGCTTGACCCCTTCGATAATCGATGTGAAATCATTGTCCAGAAGCACCATATCAGCGGATTCTCGTGCCACATCGGTTCCACCTGCCCCCATGGCTATGCCCACATTTGCTTCAGTAAGCGCGGGGGAGTCATTCACGCCATCCCCAGTCACTGCCACTACTTCACCCATGGATTTCAGGATGTGAACTATCCTTAGCTTCTGTTCTGGCGCTATCCTCGCAAACACGGACTCGCCTCTGACGAGGATGTCTGTTAGGTCTTTGTCACTCATCTGGCCTAGTTCTTTTCCAGTGTAGACTTCCTGATCCTCTGACGTTATGATGCCCACTTTTTTTGCTATGGAATATGCAGTAAGTTCGTGATCTCCCGTCAGCATAATGACTCGAATGCCCGCGCTCTTGGCTTCCTGAACAGCAGCCTCTACCTTTGGTCTCGGCGGATCGAGTAACGCTGCCAAACCCAGAAAGGTCATGTTTTCTTCGACACCTTGGGATAGATTTTCAGGTTCGTTTGGGAGAGCTCTTGTTGCCATTGCGAGAACTCGAAAGCCTTCTGAAGCAAAATCATTCATTTGTTTTGTTACGGCTTTTTTGATCTCGTCTGTGAGAAGGATGCATTTTTTGTCATAGAAAACATTAGTGCATCGTCTAAGCACTTCCAAGCCGGCTCCCTTGGTAAAAGCGGTTATCTTTCCCTCTGGACCCCTGTGAACACTCGTCATCATTCGCCTCTTAGAATCAAATGGAATCAGGCCAATTCTCTGATTTCCCGCGAGAGCTTTACTGACGTTGAAATCCCCCTTTCCAGCGAAGACGAGAAACGCCCCATCAGTGGGATCTCCCAAAACCGTCCATCTGCCAATTCTGTCCGACGGTGGGTTCAGTTTGGCATTGTTGCAGAAAGCACCAACCTCCAAAAGCTTAGAGACGGCGGGGTCCTCACTACGACCGATTCTTCTGCCATTGAAGGTGATATGGCCATCTGGACTGTATCCGTCACCAGTGACTTCAAAAATCTCGTCTGCAGCCCAAAGTTTCTTCACCATCATCTCTCCACTCGTAATCGTGCCCGTCTTGTCCACACATAACACAGTCATTGACCCAGCCGTTTCAACAGAGGAAAGTCGTTTTACGACAACATTTCTCTCAGCCATCCTACGAGCAGTCAGAGCTAGCGAAAGAGAGACAGTCAGCTGGAAGCCCTCTGGTACTAGACATATCATCACGCCAATTGCGAATAGTATACTCGTGGCGAGGTTCAGTTTAACAAACAACAAAGCTGCCGAAAAGAAGATTAGACTCACACCAATCGCCAACAGGAAATTCAGTCTAGCGGTGTAGTCAATATCCCTCTCAAGTGGGCTCATAGGTTCATGCACTTCGCCGGATAAGGAAACAATTCTCCCGAACTCTGTATCCTTTGCTGTTGACAACACAACACCTCTGGCGACTCCTGAAACCAGAGTGGTTCCAGCAAAGAGAATGTTGTGCACATCATAAGGAGTGTTTGTCTCCATCTCCGGAGACATCGTAGCAAATCGCCTTTGAGGGTCAGACTCTCCTGTCAATATCGAGTTGTCAACAGAAACCTCAAATGCACTGATTAACCGCAGGTCAGCTGGCACTCTATCTCCCTCCTCGAAAGCCAAAATATCTCCAGGAACAACATCGGTCACGTCAATTTCCCTCATTTGACCGTCTCTGATGGCCTTCGTCTTGGTGGGGATTAGGCTTCTTATCACCTGCACAGCCTTCTCGGCCCTATACTCTTGAAAAAGGCTGAAGATTGTGTTTAAAACAACTACGAAAAATATTGCAAGACCCATCTGAACTGAGGTTGGATCATTGGAGGTGAAGCCGCTTAGAAACGAGAGGAATGAAGCGACCAGCAGAAGGATGTTGAACATGTTCTTGAATTGTGAAATAATCTTCCTAGCCAAGCTGGTCTTCTTGCCCCTAGGAAGGACGTTCAAACCGGTCTTCAGAAGGCGGCGTTTCGCCTCTTCATCCGAAAGACCCTCAGGTCCAGTTTGAAGTTCTTTGAAGAGATCTTCGATCTTGGCTAGAGCAGCTCTCCCATACGACATAAAGTTACCTCTTAAGAAAGGTATTATTAGATTGGAGGGAGACCAAGGAGAGACATACGCTTAGCCTTATCACATTACTTTAGCCACAGCCATTCGCAAAAAGGGCTTATTAATCTTTCCGAAGTGTACCCAAGAAAGAGGTCTAGTAAACTGAGTATTCAAAAACCCATAGGTTGCACGTGCGTGTGTGTACTCGGACCAGCCCTCGTATTATTCAAGACCCTGGTGGGTTTAAACCCGAGACAAATGGAGACATCTCCCGAAAAATCCCCCTTTTTCATAGCTTTAGAAATATAATGCATTACACGAGTGCATTGAAAGAGATGTCTTCGGCAAGCTCTTCTTGCTTATTGCATAAGACCAATGGGCACTTTGCAGATTCAAGAACGGATTTCTGTATCTTCTGTTGACTGCTTTTGACAGTAAGATCTGAATAGATTGTATCTCTGCAGGCGTGGCCAACCAGTCTTTGCGTAAATTAGTTTTTCTGGATTTCTCTTCAGCCAGTTCATCATGTGGAAGAAGCTCTTTGCTTTTTTCTCGTCTCTCTCTTTTATAGGCTCATAACCCAAGTTTCTGATTTCGTCAAGGTATGCTATTTCCGTAAGCCTCTGCGGTTCGCCGGTGACTGTGATTCTGTCGATTTGATTGTCGCCATACATCTCTCTTAGACCTTTTACCGCTTCGTCGAAGATGTAGCCTCTGCAGATTTGAATTCGTTCGTCTTTCTTGAGTCCGAGTTTACTCAATAGTTGAAACACGACTGTCGAAGCCTGCTTCAGGTACTCTTTTGATCGGAATCGCGGGTATCTGAAGTATTTGACATCCAAGACGTCGTATCTAAATTCCTGAGTCTCGCAGCGATAGGCACCTATGACCACGCCAAAAAGCAGGTCGCCTATGCCAGCATCATCGACGATTATTGTCAGTTAACGCCATCCCCTTCTGTAAGAGATAAATGAACTATACACGCATCTATAAAAATGCCCCATATGTGTCTTATATCGTTTATTTCTCGGATTTCTTATCGCTCATACATGTGATGTCTATTCTCCCAAAAAGATCGGATTGTCCAGATGATGATGCAGTGGGATCGCTGGGATTTGAACTCAGGACAAATGGAGATATCTCCCGAAAACTCGCTTTAGACTCGACATTTTAGATATCTCCGATATACCATGAGCAACCAGACGCTTAGAAACAATATGCCGAAAGTGTAGCACAAGAATACAACTGGAAACGATAGTGCAAAAAGTTAAGGTGTGGGAGATTTCTCCAGCACAATCCCTTTTTTCTCTTCGTTTTTGCCCTTTTTGAGTTTTCTTCTGAGAATCAACGGGTCAAACATACTTTACAAAGACGCAGAGAACAATCTTCCACTATGAATTTCAGCAACTTTGTAAAGAAGAACTGGTTAGGCTTGCAGATTAGAGTGCGTCAATAGGCAATGCACCAAAACCAATAGAAGATTTCTCCATAAGCTTTATCCTGTTCGTTGAACTAAACTGCAGCAGGAGAAGGGAGAATACGAAGAGAGTACTAGCGGTAACAGCGATGCTAGTAGTTGTTTTTTCCATGTTTTCAGTCTTCACACAGGTGAAGGCTCAAGGTGCAAGTAGTCTTAACGCGAGTAGTACTCAGTCTTCACCAGAGACTTATCCAATTTCAAATTTCACTGATTTCCAAAATGGAACGACGTTGACGGTCGTCGACTTTGGAAATGGGACATTGGATGAAACTTTCGAGACCCTAGTCAACAAAACCGCAACTCTTAACGTTCTGAATGACGCGTCGAATCAGTCTATCTCCTTGTTCACTTCTGAACAGGAACATACGAGTTACAAAAACTCAACCCAAACAGCAATGATGGAGCAGCAGCTGCTCATGGGTTTCACATATGAAATCGCCAAATACCGTATGCAATGGGATTGGAGCACAAATCTATGGTTACTGCAGGCTTATGTTGAGGTAGGAATCAATGTAGACATTGAATTTGGGCTGAGATTACCTGTAAACATAACTGTTGAATATCCCGAACAAATGACCATTGGTCGTAATTACACCTTCTACGCGACCATTACACCCATTGACAAACCCAATTTCAATGAGGGTCTATGCGTGTTCCAAGCGTATGTATGGGCGGAAGCTGGAGTTTGGACACCTTTTACAGGTTGGGTGGTGTATCGTGCACAGTATGGGCCTGACTATGATCTTTCACAGAGTTTTCAAACGCCTCTTGGTCACGCTATAGCGTTTCCAATTAGCCCAATATATGCGAAAGTGTTTGAGGCAGATTGGGTTTGTCCTTTTGATTTTCTCGATATTTATTTGGGAGGTCAACCCGGATTCGGCTCAGACAGAGTTACTGCCGTGGCCAACGTAACAGGAGACGGCCAAGTAGTGGCTGGATCCAACATAACATGGACAGCACCTGGCCAGCGTCTACCATTCACAGTGCTTGCCAACAACTTGGATCCGACGACTAGTTACGCAAATATCAGCATTTCAAATTTCAGGTACTACTTCACCAACTTCTATATGCGGTTCTGGCTGAAATTCGATTTTAATTCATGGATAGACTGGCTTACAGGCGACCCAGAGATACCTATCTACACTCTAGATCTTAGCTGGCTTGTCAGAAACCTCAATGGATATGTGGGGACGCATCTTGGATATCCAAACAGCGTCAACGTGGATCTATTCGTCAAGAACTATGGTGTTCAAATAATACAGATTAACCCCTCAGTCGCGAGTATAGAAGCCACTGAATCAGCTTTATTCGAAGTTTCAATAATGAACACAGGCAGTGTTAACGATACATTTGAATTGTCTCTTCAAGGAGTTCCAAGTGATTGGCAATATAGCTTTTCTGAGAACGATCTTAATGTGACGCCAGGAAATATGATGAAATCGCACTTTTCGATAAAACCGCCTGGAAACGTCAGTCAGGGGCATTTCTCTTACAACGTTACAGTCTCCAGCATGATGGCGCCTTTAGACGGCTTGGTCGCAACTGATCTGAGGACTTTTGCGATTGATGTCTCGCCACGGGCTCCTCCTCAAATCCAAGTTCTTATTCCCCAAAACACAACATATGCCACCAATACCATTGCGCTCAACTTCACGATCAACAAACCTAGCGTTTGGATCGGATACAACCTTGACAACACTGGGAATATCACAGTTCTCGGAAACACAACCCTTATCGGCTTGCTCGATGGTTCTCATAACGTCGTCGTTTTCGCGAATGATAGCTTGGGGGATATGGGCTCATCCGATCTCGTCTATTTCTCAGTCCGAATTCCAATTCATGATGTCGCCGTGATTGACGTCGTATCCTCCGCTGCTCAAGTGTTTCAAGGTGCCGTGGTGAATGTCGACGTCACCGTCAAAAACAACGGAACAGAACCAGAAACATTCACTGTCAAAGCATACTATAACACTACAGCAATAGGCACGATTAATAACGTGTTTCTCAACCCAGCCGATACTCAGATCCTTACGTTTGCCTGGAATACTTCAACTGTTACTCCTGGAGTTTATACCCTGAAAGGGGAGGCTGGCCAAGTTCCTAATGAGGTCAACACAGCTAATAACGTGAAAGTCGATGGAACTGTGTCGATTCAAGCGCAAGCTGAAGAAAAGTTCTACGTCACAGTCAATGTGACTGACAACAAGGGAAATCCAATATCAAATGCTGCCGTTTACACCAACCTAGAATCGAAACTGACGGACGGCGGATTTGTAGTGTTCACGTTCACAAAGGGCAACTATACGATAAACGCCTATAAACAAGGTTATCAGTCTGGATCAGCCAACGTTTACGTGGACCAGAACATGACCCTCGTCCTTGTTCTATCACCGATACCGATTCCTTCAGTAGTCGGGGGCTACTCCGTTTCTATGAAAGGACATAGCACAACAACACCAACTTCATTCTATCTCACTATGGCAATAATGCTGTCCGCTCTCTTCACAGCAATTAGACGCAAAACACGGAAAGAAAAAACAACTAGTATTTTAGGAGAACGCGTTCCTTCCATCGATAGACAATGTACTTCGCAAGGTTCAGTTGTCTGTTCTTCTCTGTTTTGTCCAAACTGTAAGGCAAGAAGGAAAGCGCAGTAATTAGAAGACTGTGTTTGACTACAATCTTTGAAAACCACCCACCAAAACGTTAGGGCTAGGGTCGTTTAGATACCATGACGCTTCAAGACCCCTGAGCGTGCCATTTTTGCATGCCTTGGTTATACTGATGGCGTGAGATATGGTTGAACTTGATGTTTGGCATTGATGGTAGTTCGGGATTGCCTCTGATATCTCCCTAGTCTTGATGGTATTTCAGAAAGTGTTAACAGAACAAGATTGTTGTATCTGATAGTCTAACTATTAGAAGAATGACAAATGCACATACGGCACATACCGAGCCTTGACCTTGACTCTCAATTATCGGCTAGAATCGCAGTTTTCTCGGATTATTGAGAGCGCGCGCTCGAACCCGCGACGTGTGGAGCGGGAGACAGTAACCCTTAACTTTTCAGCCACTCCATTCTTCCTTGGCGATGACAAGAAATCGAGCCCTTCACAATCCCGCCGATACATCCACGCAGACGGACTCAACGGAAGAGGGCAAGCCTCAGGCTTGCCGGTTCTTGTGATGGCGAGTTTACCCAAGCATGGGACACGGCGGGCGCGGGCCAAAAACCCTACGACGGAGAGAGCTTAACCTAGAAGGGCGCAACGCCCCACAGTGAAGTTAAGTGTTAGGTTACGTAGGAAACAAGCAGGCCCGCGAAAAACAACTCTTAAGTTTGTCATATGCATACAGATAGGTAAAACCTGAAGCAGGCAGAGCAGAATTTGGACATAGAAACAAAAATCGAGCTCGTGTGCAGACCGCCAACGGAAGAAGTCATAACCCCGGAAGACTTGCGGAAGCTTTTGGAAACCGAGCAGCATCCCATAGCCTACAACGGCTGGGAACCATCGGGCCTGGTGCATCTTGGAACCGGGTTGGTTTGCGCGTACAAGATGAAGGATTTCATAGAAGCAGGAATACGGTATAAAGCCTATCTTTCTACGTGGCATGCTTGGCTCAACAATAAGATGGGCGGCGACCTGAAACTCATCAGAAAAGCCGCAGATCTCTTCAAACACTCATGGATAGCCCTGGGTGTTCCAGAAGACAAAGTCGAATTCATCTACTCAGACGAACTCTACGATGACTTGAAGTACTGGGAAAAAATGGTACTGATAGCAAAAAACCTTTCAATAGCCAGAGTAACCCGCACACTCGAGATCGCGGGAAGACAGGAATCTGAAGCCAAACACGTTTCAGACTACCTGTACACGCCCATGCAGGTAGCCGACATATTCCACATGGAAGTTAAAATCTGCCAACTCGGCATAGACCAACGCAAAGCCAACGTCGTAGCACGTGAACTGGGCGAAAAACTCGGATGCTGGAAACCCGTGTGCGTCCATCACAGCCAGCTCCAAGGCCTCGCCAAACCGCCCGTCTGGCCCATTCCGAAAGAGAAAGAAAGAGAAATATTATCATCAATAAAGATGTCAAAAAGCAAACCAGAAACCTGCATCTTCATCTATGACCACCCTGAGGAAATCAAACAGAAAATCTCACAGGCCTTCTGCCCCGAAAAAACCGTGGAGTACAACCCAATCCTAGAAATATGCAAATTCATAATCTTCAGAGAAAACAAAACCTTCACCATACAAAGACCAGACAAGTTCGGCGGCCCAATCACCTTCGACAACCTCAAAGAACTTCAGAAAGCCTATGCAGAGGGAAAACTGCACCCGCAAGACCTCAAGAACGCTGTCGCAGAGGAACTCGCAAGAATCCTCGAACCCGTCAGAAAATACTTTGAAAACAACAAAGAAGCAAAAGAATGCCTCAACACCGTGAAAAACGTTAAGGTAACAAGGTAAAAACCTTGTCGGCACATCTCAGGGAAAGACAAGAAAAAATCCAGCAAATTCTAGAATGCCTAGCAGAAGAATCAGCCAGAGGAACACCCATAATAGTTGAAGGAAAAAAAGACGTAGAGACCCTGAGAACGCTGGGAGTGCAAGGGCAAATAGTGACTGCAAAAACCGGCGGAAAATCCCGTTTAGACCTCATCTCTGAAATAGAGACAACCGGAAACCGAGAAGTCATTCTGCTCCTGGATTTTGACAGACGAGGAAAAGAATGGACAGCAATCTTGAGAGAAAACCTGGAAAAAGCAAGGATAAAAACCAACATCACATTCCGGAAAGAACTGCAAACGTTGAGTAGAAAACTCGGCGAAACATGAAACCTGACCTGCTTCCAGTCGGTCCACACCACATCCATCACCCGATCCTCTCAGCACGATAGCACTCAAGGCTTCGCCGCAGAAACACTCGTCGGCAAATGAACCTTTGACAAAACCTAGAGAAGAATAAGAGGTTCTGTGTAGTCTTTGTCGAATTAGGGGTTCATGCGAAAAATCGTCGGATGACTAATCTTAGACTAATGTTAATTCTACTTTCTTTTTATCAACATAAACTTGGAACTTTGCAAGGACTTCCATTCCCAGTACACTTGGACAGTATCTAAGCATTTTTTCTCTCTCCACCTCTGTTGCGTCTGCAGGAATGCCGATTATTTGAAAACCGCCACCGTATGTAATCTTGTGTTCTTCTTTTGGAGACTTGAATGTCAAAATGACTGAGCGATTTATTATCTTGTTCCTGAACGTCCCACCGAATCCTATCGCTCCCTTTTTAGCTTCTGGCAGAAGCGCAAACTCAAGTCCAAGAAGGTTAGCTTCTTTTTCAGTTATTGCAGAATACGTGGAACCAGTATCAACAAGAAAATTAATGATTCTACCACAATGAAAAGCAGGTACCTCAAATAAAACAGGGATTATCGGACGATTGTTGTTAATAGTTAACCCAGTAAACTTGAAAAGTTTTCCCTCACAATGGGCCTAGAAGAACATAGCCAATTGCTTTGAATCTATGAACTCTACTATCGCAGCTTTTTTGTCTGCTTTCTTGAGCATATTGGTTATATTTTCGTATGTGCTACCCTTTGCAATTATTTTCTTGTTTTGTATTACAATCCATTGATTGTTATAATCTCTCCTTATATTTTTATAATTCTCCTTAAACCATTCCAAATTTTCTCTTGAAAGCTTGAACAATTCATCCTTTTCTGTTGGCATGTTTTCTCTCTCCCATTAGCCAATATCAACATGAAACAGTTATTTAATTGTTGTTCTAACAACAAGTCTGAAACATTATATGATTTATGAAGCTTTCATACACTTTACAGCTTCAAGCAACAATGTTATGGCTGAGATTACGCAGATAAACACTCCATCGTTTTACCCAATAGCTTGAGATACAATTCTCTCATAAACAAGGCTCAAACATTAATTGAGGAGATAATCACTCAAGATACGCCCTTGTTTCTGCAACACCGAAAGCTATCCGACGAATTTTCACAGAGAAAACCATCCGACGAAGACTACACAGAACCAAATAAGAAAACCTTAAAGAGCATGATCAATAATTCATAAACGTAATATATAGTGAACGTTAAGATACAGTCTCGTGATTCGAAAACAAATAATCTCGAGTCACGCGATTAACGCTAACCCTTAACAAATCACTCGGAGGTGCATTAATACGGGTTCATCCCAAACGTTTACCATAAAGTATGTTATACACGCGCAATTCGAAATAGAAGGAGTAGTTGAAAAACCGGACGTGATAGGCGCAGTTTTCGGGCAGACAGAAGGCCTTTTTGGACCAGAGCTTGACCTGAGGGAACTGCAAAAATCGGGCAGAATCGGAAGAATAGAAATAGAGTTACACTCAAAAAACGATAAGACAACTGGCACGATAACCGTTCCAACAAGCCTAGACAGGGTTTCCACAGCGTTGATTGCCGCGAGCATCGAAAGCATAAACAGGGTAGGCCCATGCGCTTCAAAGGTAACCCTTGAAAAGGTCGAGGATGTCAGAGAAGCCCGAAGAAAGGTAATCATTGACAGAGCCAAAGACATCCTTCACAAGTGGACAATCGAGTCGATGCCTTCAGTGGACGAAGTGTTCAAGGAAGTGTCTGAAACACTCAAAATGGGCAAAGTTGGAAAATACGGCACGGAAGAACTGCCTTCAGGCCCTGGACTTGAAATTGCAAAAGAAATAATCATTGTTGAAGGAAGAGCAGACATCATAAACCTCATGCGCTGCGGGCTGATGAACACTGTGGCTCTGGAAGGTGCAAAGGTTCCAGAGGCGATAAAGACGCTGTGCAAGGAAAAGGAAGCAACAGCCCTCCTCGACGGAGACAGAGGCGGAGACCTGATCTTCAAAGAACTCTTACAGGTCACCGACATAAAATACATTGCCAGAGCACCAAGAGGAAAAGAAGTTGAGGAACTAAACTGCAAGGAAATATTCGAAGCCCTCGAGGCAAAAATCTCCATCCAAGAACCAACCAAACTGGAAGCGCCGAAACCGCCGAAACGGGAAAAGCAGAAAATAGAGGTTCCAAAAGAAATCGTTGAAACAATGAAATCATTAGAAGGCACGTTGGAAGCCGTGCTTCTGAACGAAAAATCGGAACAGATGGAACGGTTGCCGGTGAGCCAACTTGCCGAAAAACTCCAAAAGGCTGAAGGCGTGGACACCATAGTCTTCGACGGCATCATAACACAGCGAATCGTCGACGTGTCAAGCGAGAAGAATATAAAAAGAATAATCGCTTCACGCGTCTCGGACGCTGTTAGACCGTCATTAACGGTGCAGCTCATGACCTTTGCAGAAGTCACCGAGGGCTAACCGCCAAAAAAATCTGTGAGTTTCCTGGTTTCTTTCCCACCAGTCCTAGACTCCAACAGTTGCTCCTCAGCCACCCCGAAGCTTTCAAGAATTCTGGCCGCCGCGGGCACAATTTGCTTAGACACGTAGTACTCTATGTCAACGTCATCGTAAGAAGCCAGCACGTAGGGCTTAACCCTTTCATACAAGCGGCCTGTGCCACCGACCACCACGTAGCCTATTTTATCCCCCACTGCCAGTTCCCAGCCCTTCGCCCTCAGCATCTTTGCAGCTTCAACATGCGAGGCTCTAACCTCATACTGCTCAGCAGGCTTACTCAGCGTTTTCCAGATGACAAGATCATGGTATGGAACGCGCTTTTGCTGAAGCTCATAGATGAACTGATGCACAAAATCCACAGCCTTCCTAGGCGATTGCTCCTTCAAAACTATTTCCAGAACCTTCTCTTGAACCGTTTTGGCAATGGTCGCCCAGTCTCCCCGTACAACCTCCATGCCCACGATGTCAAGCCGACCATCAGGCAGAAGTCCAGCATACCGCTTCTTGGCCTCTGTGAAAAAGATTCTCACATAAACCTTGTCGAGCTTGATTTCCAATCCCAACTTTTTCCCGATGTCCTTCGCAAGTTTCTCAATTCTGCCAGGCTGATTCTCTATGAATATGCTGTCTGTGTCGCCGTAAACGACCTTCAACCCGTCCTTCTCAGCCATGTCAATCGCTGTGAGTATGGTGTGTCTTCCCCAAGCGGCCGCTGCCTCAGCCACGGGCTTAACGTACCACCTTGCACCCGTCCACCCAGCATAGCCGTAAGACGCGTTAGTGATAACCTTCAGGGCCTTTTGCCGCGCGTCCAGAACACGATACTCAACGCTTTTCGGCTGAAGCTCCTTCATTTTTAGACGGATTTCATCCCGTACGCTGATGAGATAGGACAGGACTTCCTTGTAGAAGCCGGGAGGTTCTTTGCGAAACTTGTGCTTGACTTCTGGGGTCACGTAAACTCCGCCAGGCGGTTCAGGTTCTTTCGGCGTTACGTAAGTGTCTGGAGAGAGGTTGTAGGTGATCATGATGTTAGGGTACATAGACTTGAAGTCGAGGACAGCGATGTTTTCGTGCAATCCCGGCTTTGGCTGAAGCACAAGGCCACCAGCGTACGGTCTGTAAGGCTGCTCGATTCTCCTAGGCACAAGCTCACCGAGTTTGTGAGTGTGCCTTATCAGAAACCATTCAACCCGAAAGCCTGCTGCTGCCGTGCCGACATGATCCAACGGCAGACCTACAAGGTTAGAGAGTTGCATGGCAAAATCCAAGATTGCATCAGTTATTCCCATGACACAACAAGTGTTGTCCATGGAAAACTGTTTCAGGATTCCGCGTTTCTCTTTGTTGTCCCAGTAGTCTGCGAAGTTTATGTCCTCGACGATTTCGCGGTTTTCAATCTTCATGACGCCAAGATAGTCGGCCAAATTAGCCAGAGTCTTCACTTTAACTTCTGGAAACTCTTCCGCATAATCGACCAAATCCAGATTAACCCTGCCATTAAGCGAGATATGACCGTAAACACTCGTGTGCGGTTCCGTTTTCGCTCGGTCAATGCGCAGATGCATACCAAGCTTCTTGCACCTTTCAGTGAGGTACGGCCATTCCTGCCCATTCACACCATAGCCAACGATAATGTCAGGATTAACGCTTTCAACATAATTCATGAAGGCCTCCAGGACTGGCTTGTCGCTTCTGCTTTCGTCCGCCAAGAATTGCTTTTGTTCGCCACGGTTCGTCGCAGCCGAAATGATGACAACGGGGTTTCTGTCGGGTTTAGGAGAGCCTTCTCGGCTATAGTATATTGTAGAAAAGCCCAGCACGCGCAGCGGCGGACCCTCAGCTTTTTCAACCGGTTTTGGGAACGATTTTGCCAGGTAAACCTTGTCTATTCGGACGCCCAGCCTGTTTGCTTCCTCAACTGCCTCTATTTCATGCCATCCACACGGAACAACATCGTTGTCAATAAGGTAACGCATGGCAACACGAACGTCATCTTCGAAACACTCTCTCACGCCTTCGAACTCTCGAACCTGCTTTGCACACCTCGCTATTCCTTCAGCATTCTTGCAGTAAACCCTGACTGCTTTCACAGGTTTTCCAAAAAACTTGCGCTCAACAACCTCAGGCTTCGCCGCCAAAACGCAATGGCTCGCGACAATTTCTTCAACAACCTTTCCAGGATCCGCATCATCTGCAACTACCGCATAGAAGTACGGAACAAAACTCCTGTCGACGATAAGCACTCTCTCGCCCGCGCTGCTTATGCCCCAGACCCAAATTTCCGACAACTCATCCTTGGCCTCATAGTTAATATCGAGAAGCCAAAAAGTGACCTTCATGGCCAACCCCCCATCTCAAATAACCAATACTGAGCAAAAGCCACTCTTAAACACTTCACGCATGAAAAGCAAGAAAAAAGAATCGAACACAAAACAAAAGATTCGTACCCCCACTCGACGGTTTGAGCCTCAAAAAAACCACGGTTTAGTCACAAATTAGAATCACTTTTCGACGCGCGCGCGCGCGTGATTTATGACGATTTCATCATGGCCAAAATCACAAACGGTCGGAATCCCCGTCTATGGTGGGAAGAAGAGGGAGAAGAATCGGCTATTTTCCTTCGGTTTCTAAAATGACATGGAGACATGAGTCAGTTATGATATATGGCAAATCTCAAGACCGATACAGAGACCTTAAGACGGGTCGTTTCATCAAGAAGCCTTAGAAAAACAGAAGCGCGCGCTTGCTGAGTGTTGTTTACGAAGTTATTGTGGAATATCACGTTATCCGAAGAGGACCAGAGGGAGATGCCGTAACCACTGTTTGCTATTATGTTGTTTTCCAAAATGGTGTTGTTTGAAGAGGAGAGGAGGCACATGCCGTAGCTGCTGCTTGATGATGCGTTGTTTCCAGAAATGATGTTGTAGTTTGAAGAGGAGGAGAGCACGATACCTGTCCAGTTGTTTGCCATTACGTCGTTTTAGCGCGGCCGCGCCAAACGGGTTCAAGTCCCCTTTCAAATAGCGACCACGATAAGATCGATAGAACCTGTATTGTGTGCATAATAACCCCAAGCTACCGATGTTTTCTTCTGTATATCGTGGTAGCGCGCGCCTGGCAGTCAAGCTATATAAGTGATGTTGAGAATACTGAGATGCACGTTCTAGATCTATTATTTTAGTGATGGATTTGCGCGTCAAAAACAACAGAGTGGAAACAAGTTAGATGGCGAAACATATTTGGAGAGGTAGAGGCAGGCCTCTTAAGAGGATGCATTCACACAAAGATGGAAGGGTTCTGGAGAACCTTGCCAGAATCGCGGTGTTGCATAAGGTTGATGCAAGTGAATTTTTCAATCGCATTGTGGAAGCTTGGAATCACGAGGGGTCAGAATGTGAGCAGGTGATTATAGAATGTCGCAAGAGGACGAAGAATTCAGCGATTTTTCTCTTTACCACCGATCGAGAGGTTGTAGCTCAATTTCCAATATCGATTACCATCCTGCAAGGAAAGAATCAGCTCGAAAGCTACACGAAAACCATTTTTGCCAGAATTTCTTCAGTCAAGAATTTCGAAGGTGTAAACTCTAAGATTGGGGACTTGAAAGTTGGAATGAAAAAGGTCAGCCTCAAAGCAGAGGTGCTTGAGATTCCAAAATCCAAAATCGTCTACACGAGATACGGAACAACGGCTTGTGTATCAAACGCACTCATCAGAGACGAAACTGGTTCAATGAAAATGAGTTTATGGAACCAGCAGATCAACACGGTGCATAAGGGCGACGTAATTGACGTCAAAAATGGTACAGTAACTTGGTTCAGCGGTGAAAGGCAGTTGCGACTGGGGAGAAGCGGAAGCTTAAGCGTCATCGAATGCGTGCTCGCACCATAGGAAGTGGTTTTTAATGCCGAAGACTAAAGCCATAATAAACATTCAAAACGTCGTTGCCGCTGCCACCTTGAACCAAAAAGTTGACTTAAACGCTGTCGTGAAGAGTTTTCCAGGAGTTCAGTATCGCCCAGAACAAGAACAGAATCCCCGCAGAAAACCTATCAATAGCGCTCGACGTGATAGAGCTAAGGCCATCAAACGAGAAGAGCTCGTGGTGGAAAGAAGCAGAAGAGAAGATGATAGCCCAATTTTGTCTTTTCACCTCCAAAAGTAACTCTTTATGAGTGCTTCAGAAGAGCTTGAGAAGAATGCAACCAACTACGCGTTGGAAGCAGTGCGCTTGGACAAGCAAGGGTCAAGAGGCATGGCAATAACCATGTATCAGAAATCCATAGAAAGCCTGCTTCAACTTGTTCAACTCTATCCTGAATACGGCTTGAACAAAGTCTACGTGCAAAAAGCGATCGCCTACCAAGAACGCATAAAGGCGATACAAGGCGCCGTAGGTGTGCCGCGCGAACAACCTCACGCAGAAGTTAGAAACGGCGGGTGTGAGGGTGAAACCAAAAAGAGTGAAGGCAGCAAGTCCAGTTACGAAGAACTGATAGTCACAGAGAAGCTCAACGTGAAATGGGAGGAAGTCGTTGGACTGGACCCCGCAAAGAAGGCGGTGAAGGAGGCAATAATCTATCCTGTTCAGAGACCCGACCTGTTTCCATTAGGATGGCCACGGGGAATATTGCTCTTCGGGCCGCCAGGTTGCGGGAAAACATTGCTGGCAGCAGCCGTCGCTACGGAAATAGACGCTACTTTCGTCTCAATTGACGCGGCTTCGATAATGTCAAAATGGCTGGGTGAAGCTGAACAGAATGTCGCACGCCTGTTCGGTCAAGTAAGAAAATCATCGTTGGAAGGAAAGCCTGCAATAGTCTTCGTCGATGAGCTTGACTCTTTGATGGGAAAACACGCAAATGAAGTAGGCGGCGAAATCCGTGTTCGCAACCAGTTCTTGAAAGAGATGGACGGTATCGTAGACAAGGGCAAGAACCTTCACGTGTACGTGATTGGAGCGACGAACAAGCCTTGGGACTTGGACTGGGCTTTCATAAGAAGATTTCAGAAAAGAATTCTGGTCCCACTGCCTGACCACCATACACGATTGATGATGTTCAAGCTCTACACTGCCAGTCTTCAACTTGCTCCAGATGTCGAGCTGCAGGAGCTCGCGAGACTCTCAGAGGGATTCTCAGGAAGCGACATAAGAGATTTCAACCAGTCGGCACAGCTGAAACTCATCGGCGAATTCTTTGAGTCAGGTAAGGCAAGCGACAGAATGGCCAAGCCACGACCGTTGACCATGGAGGATTTCAGGCAGATACTCGAGGAAAGAAAGCCCAGTGTATCCCTTGACATGCTGACGCTTTACAACAGATGGTTTGAAGCATTTAAGGCTCTCTAGAAGGAGGATGATGCAACAAGAGTGTGTTGAAGCGTTGGGTGGATAGGTTTAGCCTTTCTCCGTTTCCTCTAAAGTTTCTTCTGGCAATTCCTGCTCTTGCACAGCAAAACAACGTGTTATGTATCCAGCAATCAGGTTCCGAACCTTTGGCGTTCCACCAGTCACTAAACTGTCATATCTGAACTATATTAGACCCATGATTCATTATAAGCTACAATAACCTCTCATAAAGCGTGCGCTTCACGATGTTTTGTTCAGAAATCATTTCCTCACCACACGTGCTACGAACTCAATCGACTTGAAAACCTTCCTTTAAATTGCTGCTAAACAGTTTAGCGCGCGCGCTAGCCACCATATAAGCACACAATACGCGCGAGCTTGACTTTATGCTAAGCTTATATCCACTTGTGCTACTAAGGTCGCTGAATCGCCGTCATACACGTTCCAATAGTAACCCTAGAAGCCCTAGCGCGTTTGCCCGGCTAGAAAAGAAGGAATTCACCAGGTGAAACGCTAAACTGCCAACAATATAGCCTTCTGAAAACTTTCATCTCCATCTGTTGCTTCTGGGATTACACTACAAGAGGCGTAGGCTTCTGCACCCTTCGAACCTGCTTCATGAAGCTCCTGTACCAATTCTCAATTTCTGGCGATATGCTTGGCGGAACCTTCTCCATAGCTTTCTCAAAATCGCTGAAGGTAACCTCTTTTGCGTTGATGTCTCTTCTCAAGGCCTTCATGGCGGCCTCTCTGCACACAGATGATATATCGGCGCCGGAGTAACCTTTCGTTATGCGATGCTCCTTGATGTCCACATCCTTTGATAGTGGCATGTTCTTCGTGTGAATCTTAAAGATTTCAAGCCGGGCAGCTTCGTCAGGTTCTGGAACATAGATCAGCCGATCAAATCTGCCCGGCCTCAATACAGCTGGGTCGACGATGTCGGGCCTATTTGTCGCAGCTATAACTATGATGTCTTCTAAGCGTATCATTCCATCCATTTCTGTTAGAAGCTGGCTGATGACCCGTTCAGTTACGCCGCTGTCGCCGTAACCCAGCCTCCTCCTTGGAGCAAGAGAGTCAACCTCATCGAAGAATATTACGGCTGGCGAAGCCATTCTAGCCTTCCTGAAGACCTCTCGAATAGCCCTTTCAGACTCGCCAACCCACTTAGAGAAGACCTCCGGACCCTTAATCGAGATGAAGTTTGCCTCGCTCTCAGTTGCAACAGCCTTGGCCAGCATCGTCTTCCCACACCCTGGCGGGCCTATTAACAGTATACCTTTAGGCGGCTGAATCCCCAATCTCTTGAAGACTTCAGGATTCTTCAGCGGCCACTCAACAGCCTCCTTTAACTCCTCTTTAACCTCCTCCAAGCCTCCCACTTCATCCCAATGAACAACCGGGACTTCCACAGCAACCTCCCTCATGACTGTAGGCGTAATCTCCTTGAAGGCGTTCATGAAATCATCCATCCGAACCTCCATCTTCTCCAGGAAGCTGGAAGGTATTCGCTCTTCCTCCAGATTTATCTCGGGAAGATACCTACGTAGAGCTTTCATGGCTGTCTCTCTACACAGGGCGGCCAAGTCGGCACCCGTGTAACCGTGCGTCCGCTCACCAAACACCTTTAAGTCAACGTCACCGGCTAAGGGCATACCTCTGCTATGAATCAACAATATTTCATGACGCCCCCGCTTGTCCGGGATCCCTATCTCCATCTCGCGGTCAAACCTCCCAGGCCTCCTGAGAGCTGGATCCAAGGCATTCGGCCTGTTCGTTGCACCTATTACTATGACATTTCCTCTACCAGACAATCCGTCCATGAGAGCTAGAAGCTGAGCGACAACCCTTCTCTCCACTTCACCCGTAACCTCCTCACGTTTAGGCGCTATGGAGTCCAGCTCGTCTATGAGTATGATGCTCGGAGCGTTCTGTTGAGCCTGTTGAAATATCTCTCGAAGTCTCGCCTCCGACTCCCCATAGAACTTACTTATTATCTCAGGCCCGTTTATTGAGAAGAAGTTTGCATCCGACTCATTTGCTACTGCTCTAGCTAGGAGTGTCTTTCCGCAGCCGGGTGGACCGAGCAGTAGAACTCCTTTCGGAGGATCTATTCCAAGCCTCTGGAAAATCTCGGGATGCCGCATTGGAAGTTCAACCATCTCCCTTATCCGTTGAATCTCCTCCTCCAACCCTCCTAAGTCCTCATAGGTGGTACGTGGTACACCTTCAGCTTCCGCAACAGGTTCAGTCAATATCTGCAATCTAGTATCGTGAGTCATCTTGACTATTCCGTGGGGCTGCATCTTCGCAACAGTGAACTGAACAGAATGACCAAGCATCATAACGAGCGTCGTGTCTCCCTCAACAAACGTCCTATCCATAAGTCTGTTCTTCACAAAATTTGCAAAGTCTTCGTCAAAGTTAAATCGCATATCCACTGGAGCAAGCACTATGCTCATAGCATTTTTAACTTCAGCCTTGCGAACTACAACGTACTCGTTTATTGATACGCCGGCATTTTTACGTAAGAACCCATCGATTCGCATAATGCTTGGATCCTGGTCTTCAGAGTACGCTGGCCAGGCGATCGCCGATGTCTTTTTCTTCCCTGAGAACTCTATTACGTCTCCAGATGAAACCCCTAACTTTTGCATTGTGGTCTGGTCTATTCTAGCGATTCCTCTTGCCACATCTTTCTGTCTGGAATCCAGAACTCTCAGCTGAACTTCGCTCAATCTTCAACGCTCCACTAAATATATTTCTGATAGAAGCACTAAACCCTTTCTCCCAATATAAGTAAAGGACCATTAAAGTGACCCTGGAACTTCAATACAAATAGGGCATGTGCTGACATGACATACAAGGTCCACGCAGCTCCGCGCGCGCACGCGCGTTTACGATTTTTCCATTTCTGTGGATGCGGACGGAAGGCCCAGGATAAGGGAGTTTGGTAATGTGCAAAAGTGTCACTACGGCCCGCGCGCGCTCAAATCAGGAAGCAAAGCGAACCGCTAGTGGATGTGTTAGATGAGGAAGAGGTTGTAGTGGTGGCCGAGCTTTCAGGCGTGGAAAAGGAGGACATAAGTCTTTACGCGTCCAAAGATGGACTTACTATCAGCGTGGACACCCCGCAACGAAAATATCAAAAGGAGCTACCACTGCCAGAGGAAGTGGATCCTAAACCAGTGAAGGCCTCCTACAAAAATGGCGTCCTCGCGATACGATTCAAAAAGAAGAGCAAAAGAGAAAAGATCCGCATTCAGTAGCTGAACCGCGCTAGAAAAAATGCGTCTCCTCTCGCTTTTAGATCTCATGATTTCTCTCTCTATGATAGCCCATGAACATTTGAGAAATCCAAAGAAAGATAAATCTTTAGTACAGCTTAAATGAAATAAGAGGTGATGGAAGATGGGGAAAGTATATCGATGCCCAAATTGTAATAGAACAGAAATCATATGGGATGCAGGACTTAGAAAAGCTGTATGCCCAAAAGATAAAACACCGGTAAACAACTACAAAACGGAAAATAATGCTTGAAAATATCTTTGACGTTCGCGCGCTAGCCTTTTCCTCTGAATCTCTGTCTTGCTTGAAATAGATCTAACCCGGACATAATTTGTTGCATAATATAGAGCGCATTGTAGCCCATCTCTTGTTCAATGCTGAAAGTCGATCTTAGCTATCGGCAAAGCCAGAAAACGACAAAAGATGCAAGTTTAGCTTATAAGCCCTAGTTCATAACTTTGCACGCACGCTTACGGCGTCTCTTCTTCTGTTTCGAATTTTGTGGTCCGTGTGGCACTTACTAGGTGGGTTACGTAGCCGGCTATCCTGTTTGTCAGTTTTGGGGAGGAGGTTTTGACGAGGCTTTTAGTGAGTTCTTTGTTTGTCCTCTTCACTCGCTCCGGCCGCACCTTACCCAAGATTTAACGCCCCTTAACCCCCCGCTCCTTTGCCTCCATCCACACATAGCGCGCTAGGGCGTTGCTAAATTCAGATTTTAATAGTTTTTATTCGGTTTCATGAGTAGTTGGCAGTTTTTGGTTGAACAATCCTCCCATCAGAAGCACCCAAACACGCACCGAGAAAAAAGCTAACACCTATTAAAATCCATTTTTGTCCGAATTTAGCAACAGCCTAGCGCGCGCAAACTTTACTCCTGCACGTTTCCTCAAAAGGAAAGAGAGGGGTTTCCAACGATTCAACCCTGTAGCAAACTGACAGGCACCAGTTGCATTTGTTGGATTGAACCGGGAAACCCATCCAAGACTGAAGGGTGCCTAAATAAAAGTGTTAGCGCGCGCTAATGGTATTTTATGGTTACACTAATGGGATTGTCTTGTTTAATGTAGGTGGTTAGGTGGGGTTATGTGTTTGCCTGTGCACTTGTAGTGTCTGGTCTACTTGAATACTACCTGTTTTTGATGTTGTTTTGGGTGTTTGTGAGGTGTTCGTGTGGGGTTTGTTTCGTTCATGGAAATAGCTTGTGTCAACCCTTTGGTAGTAGCGCGCTAAATTGAAAAGGTCACAAAACTTCTTTATATATTAGGTATCTGAGCTTGAACTAGCGGAGATCGAATATGAAACCTGAACATTATAAACCGATAAGGAAAGAAAAGCCCAAACGAAAAGGCAAGATTAGTGCGCGCAAAAGTCGAATGCTTGCAGTGGCTCAAGAATGGAAACCCATTACTTCTCCACAATTGCGTGAAGCTTACTCTACTAAAATAGAATGGGCAAGGAAGCTGATTCCCAAATTGAAAAAAGAAGCAGAAGGGCCGGAAGAAAAAGAAGAGCTTAGATAAGCGCACGCACAAATTCTGATGGGCTTGTTTTGGCTGTTCCCTGACAAAAGAAGCATTTTTCAACCATAAAACCACACAAAAGAACCGCCAAAAACGAATACCAAACAAGGCAAGTGTAGTAAATGATAAAAAAACTAAAATTTAAGGCGCGCGCTTGAAAACGGCAATAGACCACGTTATGCTGGAACCATGCCTCACTGTAAACGGTTAGGACGCGCGCTGCCTTGTCCCGAAATTATGTGTTGAAGTAGGTTGGTGAGACTGCATTGTCGGTTCTCCCAATGTTTTCTGCTGCTTCTCTTGTTAGGACTAGACCAAGTATGTTATAGTGAGAATAAAGGCGCCAGACGTTGTAAGGACGCTGCCTCCAGCAATAAACAGTCCGCTTGATTATCTCTCCCATCTTGACGCGTGTGGGCCACTCATATCCAAAGAGTGTCATAAGACCCCTTTAATCTCAGGGCGATCTCATCCAGCTTCTCACGCAATATACGGTTCCAATCTAATAAGGGATGCATCCTCGTATATAGTGTTTTTAAGGAGGATGTTTGACTATCAACACGCTTATTAATAGCGCCATAGACTTGACCTAAGAGCGCTAATTTTGGAGCACAACACTATGAGCGAAGAGGAAGAGGAAGAGGAAGAAGAAGAGGAACTAAGGGATGAAGGAGAGTAATAGGGCATTAAGTGTGGAACCAAGCTCTACGGAGCCCTATAGACGCGGAAACAACGCCTTGTTTTCAATACCCTATTTTTTAATCTTAAAACCTTTGAAGGAGGTGACAGACAAATGGCCAAGTGTCCGACCTGTGGAAAAGAAGTTGAAACGCCGATAAAGGAGTGGAATATGGGCAGGAACAAAAAGATACATGTTAAGCAGTACGAGTGTTGCGGGAAAAAATTCCGTGAATACGGAAAGAAGGTTTAGGAGCTGTGTATGCTTTTCAGGAGTATCTCCTTCAACTCTACCAGAAGTTTTGAGCGCGCGCGCAAAAACCCATTGACGGTCTGCAACTATTAAGTCTCAGGGATGGGTGGTAGGTAATCGTTTGGTTTGGTTGGGGGTAAAGTTTTATCTTTCCCCTGATTTTTGTTTCTTACTTTGTAACGGAGCAGGTGTCCGCATTTCCAGTCTATCGGGCGGCCTAGACTGTCATGTTTTTCCTGTCCTTTAGGAACTTTGCGTCCACAGAACGCGCACCAGTAATCACAGTTGAAATCTATGTATCCTCTTGACGTCATTTGCCATCCTCCAGTTCAACTAGTTTTTTCAGGAACTCTGCCGGGGTAATGCCTTATCCAACCAGCGACGTTGCCTATTGAGGTCTTGGCGGTGGTCGTGGAGGCGAGTGGGTAGCTTCCCGTCTGGCAAAACTCCTCCGATAAAAAACAAAGGCTAGAACCGCCAGAACTATGCCTATTACCAGAACAATGCCTACCAAGACCAAAGGGTCAATACCCAAGATAGTCTTCCCCAAGGATAGCTCTGCCGCCCGCCTCTAATAAGACTATCTCAGTCAATAATATTCAGATTTGGGTTGGTTTGGGGTAAAGTTTTATCCGCCATCCCAAGAACTTCGCTAAATAATTTACATCTCAAATCTGCGGATGGAGTAATTCTATAACATTTCAACGTTTACAAAACTTTTATATGTTCAATTTTTCGGGTTAGGATCTCAATGATACGGTCGTTGTTGAGGTGCATCATTGGTTTGTTGCAGGCGGGGCATTTAAAGAGCAGCTCCAATGCCTCTTCGAAGGGGTGTAGCTTGCAGCTTGGCGTTTGGCAGCTGTAGAACTCGTGGCTTTTCTCGTATTCAAGTCGGGTTTCCAGTTTTTCTAGAACACGTCGTTTTTGGTTTAGGATAAAGCCTTCCAGTTGGTCTGGTTGGAGTCTCCAGTTGAAGATAAACCAGCCTGTTTCTTTATCGCGGCATCGCCTGAGAGCCACGATAGAGTGGTCATAGAGCCTGTAGACTGCCTTGCGAATCAGGTTGAGGCGTATTTGGGTTTTATCCGCTATCTCATTATCACTAATCTCGTGAACCCCTTTGAGGACCTCAACTACTCTCACAGCCTCCTCTCCGAACAACGCAGCAACCTTCTTTAGCGTCTCGTTATCCACGAGGAACAGTTTTGAAACACCTCCGCTTAGACAACGCGCAGACGAGCTCCGCCAGAAGAGAATATCAGAAACATCCACTCTCGAATTTCCATTCGCTAGCCTCTGCTTCCCCGTATATCACCCTAATGAATGTTGACTCTTCAAGCCCTTTTTTCGAAGCTCTTTTGCTCCCTTACTTAGTAGCGCTCAAGGCGATTAACCCTTTCCATCAAGAAAGCTATGAGAATACACGCGCTAAAGCCAAAAATCTTGGGCAAACGGTCAAAACTCTTAAATTCTGCAAATTTTGACTTCGTTCTCGCAAAAATACCCAGCTTTTAAAGGCGCAGGTTTGAAAAGGCATATACGAGTTTTCTGCACCTGATTATAACCCATCACTTAAATGCGAAGTGAATACTGCGCCTAAAACCGGAATCTGGGACAAGGGAGCCGCACGAAAATATCCTCACGATGCTCTGTTGTTTAATCGGTTTATAAGGAGGTTTGCGCATTATGGGGCAGTAGCGTTCTGTTGTTGAAGGACGAGAAGAACACAGCAACGTTACACGTTACAATCAATGATGAAAAGAGTGATGGAAAATGTCGGAAAAATCGGGAATCGTTTTCATTGGAAGCAAAACACCGATGGACTATGTTCTAGCAGTTATCACAAGACTATCGGCGAGCAATGCTAAGGAAGTAATTTTGAAAGCACGAGGACAAGCAATAACTACAGCTGTTGACGTAGCTGAAATAACCAGAAATCGCTTCCTAAAGGACCTAAAAATAAGCAGAATCACTATCGGGACAGAGGAGATGCCCGCAAGAGAAGGCGAAAATAGATCACGGATGGTTTCGACAATGGAAATAACGCTTGCAAAAGAGTAGGAAAACCTTGCGAAACACGTGCGCGAGCGCAATAACAGTAAGGTACTATTAAGAAACGGGCAACGATGAGAAACAGTGAAGCTTGCTGTTCTGGTCTACGAGTATCCCCCAAAGATCGTCGGTGGCTTGGGAACCTACTCGGCTGAAATAACTCGCCAGTTTGTTCTCATGGACAATGACGTTACAGTTTTCACCATGAATGATGATGCAAGTAGCCTACCGACGCGTCAGATTTGGCGCGGTATCGAAATCCACCGGCCGCAACACATCGACATTTCTCACTCGTTGCCCGATGTAGTTGCAGAAGACATAAAGAAATGGGGTAGTGGGATACAGTGGTTCTCAAAAATCCTCGTGTACAATTATCTGAGCGCTGCAAAACTCGTTAATGAGTTGATAAGAAAAGAAGGCGTCAAGTTCGACCTTATCGTTGCCCATGACTGGCTTTCAGCTATAGGGGGAATGACTGTTAAGAAAGAGGCAGGGTTGCCTTTTGCGTTCCACGTTCACTCGACAGAGAAAGGAAGAACGTTTGGAAACGGCTCGGTTACGGTGAGCAACATTGAACTCCACGCGGCCATGGCGGCTGACCTTATCGTGACAGTTTCTTATGCTATGAAGGATGAGCTGGTAGGCCTCGGATTTCCGAAAGAGAAAATCCAAGTTGCCTACAACGGGGTCGACCCAAAGAAATACGATCCAGCAACAGTGACTCCTGAGCAGATCAAGAAAGTCAGAGCGATGTATGATATCAAAGACGATGACTACATGATTCTTTTCATAGGCAGACTCGTTGGCGTCAAAGGCGTTGACAAGCTTATCATGGCGTTGCCCCACATTCTGCCGAAAAATCCAAAGGCGAAGCTTGTAATTGTGGGTCAAGGCGACTTGCAAGAATACCTGATGAATTTGGTCAAAGCCACGAAAATGAGCGATTTTGTGAAGTTCCGTTTCGAGTTCATCCCAGAAGAGGAACGTATCCTTCACTACGCAGCATGCGACGTCGCAGTTTTCCCAAGCTTCTATGAACCCTT
>JBEKSS010000013.1:0-45131 GCA_049516875.1 Bathyarchaeia archaeon
TTATGGCTTCAGTCTTCGGCATAAAACACCACTTCTTACAGTGTGGCGGATGCTTAAATACCCTTTATAAAAGCCCTATGTTGCCAGCGTATAGAGGCTTCCCGCGCATCCCTTTTTTCTGTAAGCGCGCGGTTCCGATTCTTCACTGCACCAAACTCATAACATAGAACGTGCCCTTGCTTGCCCTTGGGTTAGAATGCAAATGAGACAAAAACAGAATGTCGTACTTTATCTTGACAAAGAACTAGTCGAGAAGACTCACAAATTGGGGTTTTATCTCACAAAAACCTTTGAAAACCACTTAAAACAATTTTTAACTCAATTTTCAACAGGTCCTACGGAAAACAACTTCAATTCTACTGAAAAGAGAAGAGAGTGGTGGGGCTGCCCGTCCCCATACCCAATTGGGTTCAAGTACTGTTAATGACCATGTTTGGGACAGATTTTGGATGATGTGTTAAGATAACGAGTGCATACGAAATCATGTATATAGAAATCGCTGAGTATTATAGATTTGAGGTCTCGACGTCTCTAAGAGTCCAACCGGAAAGAAGAAAAAAGGAAGTAAAAAGAAAACTAAGTAGAGAGCTAACAAAGATATAGGTTATTCTCCTTTTTTTCACATTTTCGGGATGCCTTTACATTAAAGGGAACGATAGTTTGGTGAAGCCGCTGAAAGTCTCCGTGTTGTATAGTTAGATTTGACTGCTACAGCTTAGAATGCATGCGCAGATTTGAGGCGTAAATTATTTAGCGAACTTCTTTGGATGGCATTTGAATTTTTTCTTGCAACTCGCAGAGCAGAAGTAGTATGTCTCCAGAAATTTATCTTGAATTTTGCTGTTTTTTCGTCGAGCACAGTGCCGCACACAGGATCTCTCAATCAATAGCCCCTACATTCTTTGATGAAGGTACAACATAAGATAGAATGGTTTCAGTAATGCTTGGCAAATGCGGGATAGAACAATTCTCTAACATTTCAACTCTCACAGAACCTTTATCTGTTCAATTTTTCTGGTTAGGATTTCAACACTCAAGTCGTTGTTGATGTGGATCATTGGTTTGTTGCAAGCGGCGCGCGCGCTTTTCGACCCCGTTATTTCCTAGATTAGTCCCTTTAGTATTTTGCAAACAATTTCCAAAGCAGAAATGTATCAAAAGGTATCAACTCTTAAATTTTGCAATTTTAACTTCGTTCTGGAAGGCATAAAATGTTTCAATATTTTGAGGCTGCAAGAGTTGGGAGTTGGCTTGGATGGATTTTCAATTTTGGTTTTGGGAGTGTTCTCTTTGGTGTGCTTCCTTTTGAGCGTACTGTGATGGTCTTCCCCCTTTCCATACTCATTCTCATGTGTTATGCGGATGTGTTAAAGAACCCGTCAAAAAATGTCATTAACACACAGAAAACTACGAGAAAGTATGGAATTATTGGGGTAACAGTGCTATGGGCTTATGCACTACTCGCAAAAATAGCCAGCTTTTATAGGGCTTAGGACGCAAGCTTGAAAAGGCATATACGAGTTTGCTGCACCTAATTATAACCCATCACTTAAATGCGAAGTGAATGCTGTGTCTAAAACCGGAATCTAGGATAAGGGAGCCGCGTAAAAATATCCTTAGGCTGCTCTGTTGTTTAATCGCTTTATAAGGAAGTTTGCGTATTATGGGGCAGTAGCGTTCTGTTGTTGAAGGACGAGAAGAACACAGCAACATTGCACGTTACAATCAATGATGAAAGGAGTGATGTAAAATGTCGGAAAAATCGGGAATTGTTTTCATTGGAAGTAAAACACCAATGGACTATGTTCTAGCGATTATTACAAGCCTATCGGCGAGCAATGCTAAGGAAGTAATCTTGAAGGCCAGAGGACGAGCAATTGCCACAGCTGTTGACGCAGCTGAAATAACCAGAGGCCGCTTCCTAAAAGACCTAAAAATAAGCAGAATCACAATAGGGACAGAGGAGATGCCACCGAGAGAAGGCGAAAATAGATCACGGATGGTTTCGACAATTGAAATAGCGCTTGCAAAAGAGTAGGAAAACCTTGCGAAACACGCGTGCTAAGTAAACATTAAGGCACCGCGGGTCTCTAAATGTTCCGAAAAATAGGTTTTTGACGATTTTTGTTTTCTCCCGATACCTTAGGCTTTAAGAACTCTAACAGACCCAAACGCCTTTTTGCGAAGCGCAATATGACCCTATCGGGTTATGTCATTGCGAAGCACATTCAACCTTCCAATTTTCTTTTGTTCTACGAATTGAAAGAAGTGTTTTAAAAACAGGTGAACAAGAACTTTTGAAAAGATTAGAAGAGATCGAAAAATGGGGGAATGAGAGGCCTGTAGACTTGATGCCTTATGCCTTCTCCACCAACATCGGCTTTACTTGCGGCTTTTTTTGCCTTTTTTGAGCCGTATTCGGTGTGCCTAAATAATCTTCTTGCTTAGTACTTCTCGGAAGGGCTTCTTGCACTTTGGACAGTCGAAAAGGCCGATTTCTAACTGAGTTCTTTTTCCAGCTTTGGACGGGCGTCCGGCCATTGTCCACTTCTTCTTAGGCGATGAAACAACTGTTCCACATTTTTTACATTTTCCCATTTAATTTCCTCCAGTATATCTTGATAACCATCTGATGGTGATAGATAAAACACTTTCCATCGATATCGTTTGGCAGACTTTTCTTAACAACCGTGATGAAATGCGTTATTCAGTAACATTTGAAGGGGTGTGCGCAGTTCCTGCAGAATTAGTCTTCTATTCCACATAACTTCATTGGGTTGACCACTCTTTACATGTTGGACATACTTTCCAAAATCCTTTTACCGCGGGGTTTCAAGCTTATTCAATCTGGTTTCGAGGTAGGTTAGGCAAATATTGAAGGATAGTCCGGCAAATGCTTTTGAGTTGCTTGTAAAGCCTGTGCGAAAGCTTATTGACAAGAAGGGATTTCCGAGGCCGACTGAACCTCAAGAAAAAACTATTCCCCTGATTCTTGAAGGAAAAAATGTTCTCCTGATTTCGCCTACGGCTACCGGCAAAACTGAAGCTGCGTTCTTGCCGGTCTTAAGCACGCTTCTTCAGGGACAGCAGGGAGTGCCGGGAATCAAGGTTTTGTACATCACTCCACTGCGGGCCCTAAACAGGGATATGCTTGAGCGGCTTGAATGGTGGTGCAACAATTTGGACATAAAACTGGCCGTCAGGCACGGAGACACTGAAACGAAAGAGAGAGTGCGACAGTCCAGAAGTCCGCCGGACATTTTGATTACGACTCCTGAGACTCTGCAGGCGATTCTGTCTGGCTGGATCATGCGCCAACATCTGCAGAGAGTGCAGTGGGTGATTGTCGATGAAGTGCATGAAATGGCAGACAGTAAGCGCGGAAGCCAGCTTGCGTTAGCTCTGGAACGACTCAGAGCCATGATTGGCAAAGACTTCCAACTGATAGGCTTGTCCGCAACGATCGGCAGTCCAGAAAAAGTCGGCCAGTTTCTCGTTGGCAAAGGTCGAAATGTCGAGATCGTGCGTGTTCCAGTTGCCAGAATGATGCATTTGAAAATCATTTTTCCAACGCCTGACGACGAAGACATGCGACTGTCGGCGCAACTCTACACGCATCCGGAGGTTGCGGCTCGATTGCGAATCATTCGCGATTACATCAAAGAACACAAGTCTGTGCTGCTTTTCACGAACACTCGCGCAGTGTCTGAAGTTCTGGCGAGCAGATTCAAGGTTTGGGACATTGACTTCCCGGTGTCTATACATCACGGTTCGCTTGCAAAGCCATCCCGCATTGCCGCTGAGAAAGGGTTGAAGAGCGGCGAATTGAAGGGACTTGTCTGCACAAGTTCACTTGAACTGGGCATTGACGTAGGCAGCATAGACCTTGTTATTCAGTATATGAGCCCAAGGCAGGCAACGCGGCTCATTCAACGTGTGGGCAGAAGCGGCCACAGAATCGGCCGAGTAGCTGAGGGAATAATAGTAGCGTTGGACTCCGATGATGCGCTTGAGGCTTTAGCCATAGCTAAGAAGGCGTTGAAAGAGGATCTGGAGCCTGTGCAGATTCCCCCCAAGCCCTATGACGTTCTTGCACATCAAATTGCAGGGCTGTTGCTTAGGAACAGACGGCTTGGGTTCGGCGAGATTTTGGAGCTCTTCAAGAACGCTTATCCCTATGAAGACTTGACGGTCGAAGATATTGAGAAAGTTCTCAGGTACATGCATCAGCGCTTTCCGCGTTTAGCCTGGGTCTCATTCGAGGATAAGATGGTTTTGAAGCCGCGGCAAACCAAAGCCCTTTTTGAGTATTACTTCGACAACCTGTCCATGATTCCTGAGGAGAAACAGTTCCTCGTCGTTGACGAGACAAGCGACTCCTCGGTCGGGGTTTTAGATGAGGCGTTCATGGCTGAGCACGGCAAGGCCGGAACGAAGTTCATCATCAGAGGAAGCCCATGGATAATTCAGCACGTTTCCGAGGAGAGGGTACACGTCAAACCAATAGATGATCCTACAGGAGCCATACCCAGCTGGATAGGGGAAGAGATTCCAGTACCTTTTGAAGTTTCGCAGGAAGTAGGCGCCATCAGAGGATTCGTTGAAGAACAATGCAAGAAGAAGGCTTCGCCCGAGGACATCGCCTCCGCGTTAAGTGAACGGTATCCTGCTGACAAGGATGTCATTCTGCGTGCGCTGGCGGAGACTGTCGAGCATGTAAACGCGGGTCATCCTGTTCCTACGGACAAGCGAATAATCGTCGAAGACTGGGGCGAGTTCGTTCTGATTCAGGCTAACTTCGGCTCGCTTGCGAACAGGGCGTTGGCTCAATTGCTGGGCCAGTTGCTTTCTGAGAAGATCGGATATACCGCCGTGGTTCAACATGATCCGTACCGAATCTTTGTGCAGACGATGGGTACAGTCAACGCGGATCAAATTGTCAAGTTGCTCACTGACATGCAAGCCTTGCCCGAACAAGCGGTTAGAGACGGTCTGACAGCGGCCACTGTGAAAACTGGGCTCTTCAAGAGGCGATTGATACACGTGGGACGCCGTTTCGGGGCGTTGAAAAAATGGGCTGACTTCGGCAGTGTCAGTCTTCAGAAGTTGGCGAAGAGTTTTGAGGAAACGCCGATTCACGAAGAAGCCTTGAAAGAAGTGTTCACCAAGGACTTGGACTTGGAGAAGCTCATCCGTGTTCTTGGAGAGATGCGGAAGGGCGAAATTACGGTTCAGAGAATTGAAACTGGCGGAAACGCGTCGCCAATTGCTCGTGCAGGCATTGAACGCATGAGCATGAAAACCGATTTGATTCCTCCTGAGAGAATGCGAGCCGTGCTCATAGAGTCAGCAAAGGCGAGACTGCTTAACGAGACAAGCAGTTTTCTGTGCACAAACTGCTGGGGCTACATGGAAATGATGAGAATAAAGGATTTGCCTGACAGGCCGAAATGTCCAAAGTGCGGTTCGTTTGCCATTGGGCTTCTCAAGGTTGAAGAGGAGAAAGCGCTGCCCATGGTTGAACAGGAAAGCGAAAAGCTGACTAAGAGTGAAGAGAAACTGCACAATCAAGCCTTACAAACAGCTCAGGTGATAGAGAAGTATGGAAAAGTCGCTGCAGTTGCTTTTAGTGCCAGACGGATGCAACCTTCGGACGTTAGAGCGGTTCTGGAGAAGGAATCTAAGCTCAATGACAGATTCTATGAACTCGTCCTTGAAGCGGAACGCAAGGCCATGAGCAAGAGATTCTGGTAAACCCACAGACCTTCCTCTTGAACAAGAAGAGATTTGAGTTTGGCCGTCTCCAACATCATATGCGGACAGCATTCTCAGCCAACCTGTCCTGCGTCTTTTGACATTGCAGTCTGCTCAACGTGTGCGTCTTCTGTGAATGGCTGCGACCTACAACAAGTTTTAAATGAATGCCTACCTATCTGTGCCTAGGCACCTTACCGCTCATCATGTGAGGAAAACCCTTTGGAAATAAGTCGAAAAAAGCTTCGAGAAGAGGTCCTTGAAAGAATCAAGTATGTCAAGACGTGTGTTTTGGCGAGGGAAGCTTGCCTGCTCGTCCGAACTAACCGAGCCGTGCTCGAACCGAAGGACGTTCAGGAAATCTGCCTTTCGATATCAAAGCTCTGCAAGGAAGAGGGCTGCCAAGAACAAAGCGAAATGTGCAGTAAGGCTGCTGAGGCTGTAGGATCTGGAGAGGAAGAGAAATACCTTGAACTGTGCGCTCAGAGCTGTTTGAAGTGCGGAGAGGCTCGTCAGCCAGCGCCGAAGAAAGCCACGTACGTGGCTTGAAACATCGAAAGTATTTAAAGCAACAAGACCGTTGGTTAAAGCAAAAAAACAAGAAGCCGCATGGTAACCGAGGTCAGACAGCGTGTTCATAGCACCTTTTGTTCCCAGTCCGCCTCAAGTTGTTCGTCAAATGTTAGTGTTGGCTGAGTTGAAACCCGGCGAAGTTTTCTTCGACTTGGGAGCAGGTGACGGCAGAACGGTGATAATGGCCGCAAAGGATTTTGGAGCAAGAGCAGTAGGCGTGGAACTGCGAGAGGACCTAGTCAAGAAGGCTTTAGGCACGGTTTATGAACAGAACCTGCAAGACAGGATAACCATAGTAAACGGGGACATGTTCAACGTTGACCTAACCTCTGCGGACGTCATCTTCTTGTACTTGACCACGAGTGCAAACGAGAAGATCAAGGGAAAGCTTGAGACCGAACTCAAGCGGGGCGTGCGGATCGTTTCTCACGACTACGAGATTGTCGGATGGAAACCCGTGAAAGTCGTGAATTTCTGTGAAAACCAGACCTTGGGATTTCCTTCACACACGATTTATCTCTACGAGAAACCCTAGTCAGTGGGGATGATATGCCTACCAATTCTTTCAAGACCACGCTAAGAGTGACGTGGGCGGACACTGATGCGGCACAGGTAGTACACTTCTCCAAGTTCTTCGTGTACTTCGAGAGGGCAGAGGAGGAGTTCTACCGATCTCTTGGCTTCAACTTCACAGATCTCAGAAACAAAGGATTCTGGCTTCCACGAGTCGAAGCTTTCTGCCAATACAGAAAACCAGCAAGATTCGACGATATGCTTGAAGTCGAGTTGACGGTTGAAGAACTGAGGGAAAAGTCGGTGAAATTGGGCTTCAACATTGCTAAGAAAGAAACGGCGGAGTTGCTGACAACCGGTTACCTGGTGGTTGTGGCGGCCGACAGAAACACTGGGAAAGCCGCGCAGATTCCAAAGGAAATCGGTGACAAGCTGAAGCCTTTTAGCAAGCAGATTTTATAAGCCGCGGAGATTCTTGATTCTAAACAATGAACGACACGATGCAGTTTATTCCATGGCGGTACGTTGCAGATTGGAAATGCATTTCATGTGGAGATTGTTGTAGACTCTACAGTGTGGTCATAGACTTTCGAGAGTGGCTTGGAATCATCAAAAACTACGGCGTGGAGCACACCGTTTCCGGCCTGAATAAGCTGTTCATAAACCGAAAAAGCGACGGCTCATGCTTCTTCTTGAACAATGGTTCAAGCGTTTGCCTATGCGGACTACAGCACACAAAGCCTAGGGCCTGTCAACTCTGGCCGTTCAAAGTTTTGCCAAGACCCCAGTTTGGATACTCAAGCGAGGCCTTGTACCTTTATCGTGGAAAACCGGTTTTTGTGTATGCAGATCCAGTGTGTAGAGGCCTTAGACTGGGAAGACCCACGTTCGAATTTGCAAATCACACAGTGGAGGAATTTGTGGAAATCGCAGCTGGAATCCGCAGCAACCAGTTCAGAACAACTGGTGGCATCGGGTTTTCTCAACCTTCCAGGGACTTCAGAGTTTTGCGCGGCAACTGGTACCTGTAACTCTATATCAGTAAAACTTTGTATATCACACTTTTCTTATATAGAGTTGCCGTTGGGGATGGCTCGTTGAATGAACTTGAAGCCAGGTAAATGGTGAGAGTGTTGAAGGTATCATCAAATCCGATTAGATTGAAAGTGATTGCGTCGCTTAACAGCAAACCCAAAAAACGTTTGCGCGATGGCAAAAGAGCTCGGTCTTCCGTACCCGCTTGCTCATCTTCACTTCAACGGTTTAAAGAAACTGGGTTTAGTTAAAGAAATAAGAGAGGAGAAGAAAGTGGAAGGACTTCCAATCGTTAAATATTACGCTCCCTCAGACTTCAAGCTGGTTCTGACCCCTCGGAATATACAAGAAGTCTTCGGAAAAGAGAAGGAGACGGAGTAGAATGGCGAGAACATCAATTTTGACCGCTCTCAGCATAATACAAGGTTTTGGAGTGCCTGCCATCAGCGTCTACTCCTCCGCACAATACGGATTCAACTTTATCGTAGCGGGAATCATCTTCATTTTCGCTCTGATAGTAGCTGGAATTCTGACAGTCTTGGGCATTGTCCTCGGCGTTCCAGTTTTGGGCAGGCTGTTCCGCAAAGGCAGATTGTACACGACAGACATCGTTGCTGAGGAGAGAGTTTGCCTTGAAAACGTCGTCTGCGACAATATTTCTGGGAGAGTCATGATTCTTGGCGAAGGCTACGATATCAGCGGCAAAGTCAAGTATTCAGAATCTGTTTCGACTCGTCCAGCGGCCAAGCTTGCTCATGCTCCAGAGAAGGCCAGCATGAAGTGATGGGTATGGAGGCCGTGAAAGCTGAGGACTTGTTCAAAACTTACAGTGGCAAGGAACCTGTTCAAGCCTTGAAAGGCGTGAATCTTTCGATCAAGAAAGGTGAACTTTTCACGTTGCTGGGCCTGAACGGCGCTGGGAAAACGACTTTCCTGAGGATTGTTTCTACTCAGCTTTCGCCCACAAGAGGAAACGCCTGGGTCTTGGGATATGATGTTGTGGCTCAGGCTGATGAGGTGAAGGAGCACATAGCCGTCGTTCCGCAGGACGTCCAGACTTACAGCAACTTCACGCCTTGGGAGTACTGCTACTATTTTTCGCTGTTGCGCGGGATGTCGAAGCGCAGGACGATGGAGGTTTCTGAAAGAGCCTTGAAAGCCGTTGAATTGTGGGATTTGAGAAACCGCACGTGTGTTCAGCTATCTGGTGGAGAGAAGAAGCGTGCGATAATCGCCACGGCCTTGGCTTCGGATGCTGACGTTCTACTTCGGGATGAGCCAACGAGCGGGTTAGATGCTGTTGCGAGGAGGAAGGTGTGGGCTGTTTTGAGCGAGTTGACAGAGCAGGGTAGGTCGATACTGCTGACCACGCACATCATGGAGGAGGCTGAGATGCTTTCTGACAGGCTTGCCATAATCAACAAGGGGAATGTGATTGCGGAAGGAACACTTGAGGAAATCAAAGGCTTGGCGAAGGAGAAGTTCCGGGTTGTTGTGGAAGGAAACCTGCATGATCTTACCTTGGAAAACCATAATCACACTTCAAAGTTTGGCAACAAACAGATAATCTATGTTGCGGGTGAGGACGAGGCGCTGGAGTTTGTTAGAACAGCGTTGAAAAGAGGGTTAAGAGCTGAGACTGCAAGGATTACGCTTGAAGACGTGTTTGTCAAGCTTGTCGGAGGGACGGAGGAGAATTGAATTTCAAACCTGTGAAGGACGCATTTATCATCGCTGCGCTGAAGTCTATCCCTGATCTCAAGAGAAATCCGTCAATGATGATTCTCATAGGAATGATAAGCTCATTTCCGCTTTTCTTTATTCTTGTTTTTGGTGGGCAGGTGAGTAACGGACTCGTGGGGGCGATGATAGCCACTATAAGCTTCATCGGTTTGGCGGCGGCAATACAGGACATTTCGTTTGATCGGTACGTGAAGATAAGAGAAATGATAGTGGCCATGCCCGTGTCTCCGGTCGCGTACGCTATGGGAGTGGCCATGGCGCCACTTTTGATTTCGGCTCCTGGCTTGGTCTTCTTCATGGGCATCGCCGTTCTACTAGGTGCCTTACCAGTTCTTTCCATCGGATGGGCGGTTGCATCGTTGATTCTGTGTTGGGCAGCTGGCAGCAGCATCGGGTTCATAATATCCACTTATCTCCGCAAAGCAAGCGTCTACACGCTGAACAACACCGCGAACATACTCGGACTGGGTCTGGTTTTCCTGCCGCCAGTGTACTACCCAGAGGAAATACTGGGAAGCTACGCGTGGATATCTATGGTGTTTCCCACGTCAAATGCCGCTGGCCTAGTCAGATCCTACGCTGGGCTCACACAGCTACCTGCTGAAACGGTTCTTTTGCGCTGGCTCATCCTTGTGGCAACTGTAGTCGTCTCCATAATCATCGTATCATTCAAGACAAGATGGCGAGAAGAGTAACAAACGCACATCGGCTAGTGCACGACGGCTCTTCGGAGCTCTAAACCACTCTTGAAGGCTTTTGTCACTAGAAGTGAAGTCTTGCGATCGTTGAATAAATCAAGTTATAAGCGTGAAGCCCAGATTCTTCGACAGCACAGCTGGTTTGCAACGTGGTCAAGCCTGAAATCGGTCTGTCTATGCTCTATTGTCTAGGTGAACCCTTCGGGAAAATGGCGGAACAGATTCCTAAAGCAAAGACAACCTATATAGAACTCGTCGATGACGGTTTGCACGCTTTGGACAAGAAAAAGGTTGCAACACTGAACAGCATAAAACAGTCTTATGACAAGAAGTACGCGGTGCACGCGCCTTTCGTCGGCATAAACATAGCTTTGCCATCAAGTCCTCTACTGAATACCACGCTGAGGAGAATGAAGAAGTCCATCGTCAACGCCAGTGCTCTAGATTGTGAGATGTGGGTTTTCCATCCTGGCCTGAAAACGGCCACAAGCATGTTTTATCCGGGCATGGACTGGATCAGAAACCTGGACAGTGTTCGTCTGCTGTTCAAGTTTGCACGCGATCACGGCGTTGAGGCGTGTATTGAGAACCTCATGGAGGCGTTTGTCATGAAGAACGTGGAGGAGTTCAAGAGGTTTTACAGCGAAGTAGGCGAGAACATAGGGCTGGCTCTTGACACTGGACACGCGAATGTGGTTGGACAACTGGAAGGTTTTCTAACGGATTTCTCGTACAAGATTGTGCACCTTCACGCCCATGACAACCACGGAAAGTCTGATGAGCACCTGGGCGTGGGCTACGGCAACATAGACTGGGATATGGTTGCAAGGCATTTGAAAAGAGCGTCTTTTGGCAAGATTGTGGTTATCGAGTCTGTTGAGCACATTGACGAGAGCATTCAGGGGCTGCAACGGCTACTTTTCTAACAGTGGAATATCCAACTTCATGAAGTCTTCTGCGACAGAGGTGTTCTTGAAGATTTTCTTCGCTTGTTTCAGCCACACGCTCGTGTCCTCGTATCTTTGACTGATGTGTGTTAGAATCAGCTTCTTGGCTTCCGCTTTCTTCGCAGTTCTGGCTGCTTGGTTTGGAGTCGAGTGGCCATATTCCTTTGCTCTTTCAGCCAGTTCTTCACCCATTGTGCTGTCATGTATCAACAGGTCTGCGCCAAATGCGAACTTTTCGAGGAGCCTGAAGGGACGAGTGTCACCCGTGTAAACTATCTTTCTGCCCAGTCTGGAAGGGTCCATGACTTCTTCCGGTTTCACAGCATGTCCACTTGGTAGTCTGACGTTCTGTCCACGTTGAAGCTTTCCCCACAGGGGACCTTCCGGGACGCCTAGAGCTTCCGCTTTCTTGGGGTGGAATCTTCCGGGTCTCGGTTTTTCTACATATGCGTATGCAAAGCTTGGAATCGCATGTTTCGACCGAATTGCTTCTACGCAGTACTCTTCTTCTTCACAGACGACGCCTGCTTCTTCGATTTCGTGGATTACGACCGGAAACGTTAGGACGAACTGCACTGTTTCTCTGATTCCTTGCAAGAAATCATTGATTCTGGGCGGTCCGTAAACGTCGAGTTTTCTCTCTCTGTTGAGCAGAGCCATGGTCTGCAGCAGTCCAGGAAGTCCTAGAACGTGGTCGCCGTGCATGTGTGTTATGAAAATCTTCATTTTCCTGTTTAGACTTCCGTGGGCCAGAAGCATCTGTCTTTGGACGCCTTCGCCGCAGTCAAACATGAGCTGTTCGCCTTCGCGCTGGAGGAGTATCGCGGGCAAGCTTCTCTTGGGAGTTGGGACGCCCGCGGCGGTTCCTAGGAAAATGATGTGCAAGCTCAAAGGTTACACCTTTTCGAACACGACGATTTCCCTTGTTAGGCTTCTGTGGACATAGACAAAATGGGATTCTAGATGTTTATAGCCTAGGCTTGTACCTACGTGCGCGATGTCCAGTTTCTTGGGTGCGGCCATACAGACTCTCCTTCCGCTGCTCAGCACGTCATGAACAGCTGTCAGCAATTCTTCGATAATCTGTTTTGTGGTGCGCTTCAAAGTGATTGAAGATATGCCGTATGGGGGGTCGGTTACGACGCAGTCAACCTTGGTCAGCGGTGGGTCTTTTGCGTCGGCAACGATGATGCCTTCTGGTTTGACTTTGAAGTGCGCCATGTTTCTAATGGTTCCTTTAGTCATTCGGCGTTGAATGTCTAGGCCGAGGGCTTGGCAACCGATGAGTTTGGCTTCGATGAGCATGGTTCCGGTTCCGCAAAACGGGTCGAGAACCGTTTCTCCAGCCTTGGGCTTGGCCAAGTTTATCATGCACCTCGCGAGTTTCGCCTGCATTGCCGAGGGATGAAAGAAGGGCTTTTTTCTTGGACGCCTCTCTACGAAGGGTTTGGCTTGAATCTCTGCGAGTTTCACTCCGAAAATGAACTTGTCTTCGGTGAGTGTCCCTATGAAAGCCTTGTCAGGTGCCTTCAGCTTTACTCTTGCCATTGGGCACTTGTCGACTATCAGGGCGCCGAGCGTTCTCTCAAGCGTCATCCCGTTGATTTTGGAGGAGTATTCTTTTACGTGTTTCACGCGTACGACAAAGCTTTCGCCCTCTTTCAGCACCTCTTCGAGCCTTGCGTGCTGCGTGGCTTTGATTATGCTGCTTGTTTCTGAGCTGCAGGTGAAGAGTTCGAGTGCGCAGAGTCTTGTGAAGGCTGCTCTGCGTTTGAGGGTTTCCGCGCAGGTGGGGTCTGCTTCTAGTCTCAGAACTTGGTCGAGTCTTTCTGTAATCTTGTAGGAATGGCCTTCAGCTTCGAGTATTGCTTTTACTTCGGAGAAAGGGAGGTCTGCATGTTCACCTGACAGGAAAAGGAAGAGTTTGGCCACACTTACGCTCCTTTGTGAACCAACGTTTTGCATATTAGTGGAGCAATTGAGACTTTGCTGACTTTGCTTGGAACACTGTCTGTTCCTATTATTTCCTGAGCCCCGTTTTCCATGATTTTCCTTTCAGAATCGCCCGTCAGCAATGGATGCACACAGGCTGCGTAAACCTTGCTTGCGCCTCGCTCTTTTGCGAATTTTACGGCTTTTGCCATGGTTCCTCCACTGCTTATTATGTCGTCAAATACTATTACGTCCCTGTTTTTGACGGGCAACTCTTTCTCTTCAAGCGTCACGTTTCCTGTTCGCGTGTCCCTCTTGGTGGAAATGCAGTCGTGGCCGCCTTTCAAAATGCTGTCAGCTTCAGCTGCCATGTTTAAGGCCTTCTTGCCTAGAGAAAGTGAAAAAGGATTCTTCACCAAGTTCTGTGTTTTGAAGTACTGTGCTAAAAGAGGAATTGCAGACACGTCCTCAATTGGGGTTTCCAAGGACTTCAAAACTGGAGGGCTGTGGGCGTTAACGGTTATTATTCTGTTTATGCCGCAGTTTCTGAGCAGTTTTGTGATGGTTTTTATGCTGAAGGCTTCACCGGGTAGGAAGCGTTTGTCCTGTCGGCTGTACGCGAAGTAGGGCACCACGGCCGTGATTTTCCTTGCTTTCATGTCTGCAGCGTTGTCGGCCATGAGCAGAAGCTGGATGAGTCTTTGATCTTGAGGCGGGCTTGTGGTTTGCACTATTATGACGTCTTCGTTTCTGAGAGTTTCTGCTTCGAATCTGATGTATGATTCGCCGTCTGGAAAAGTCTTATTGAACACGGGTAGTACCTTGCACTCAAGAAGATCGCCTATCTTTCGGCCGAGCTCTGCGGATGCTGGTCCGGGTATTATTATCATGGTATCTCCGTCTAAGTGCGGTTACTGTTTCCTTTTAGGTTTTTCCAGTCTGTTTGTGCTGTCCTATCAGTTCTTTGGCTCTGTCCACGCGGATTTTGCGTTCTTCAACCATTCTCGCGGCTACTTTGTCGATGAGGTCTCCGGTTGCCCCTGCCATGACTGCTATGTTTCTGGCGTGAAGCGACATGTGGCCTCGCTGTATGCCCTCATGTGCTAACGCGCGCAGTGCACCGAGGTTCTGAGCTAAGCCCACGGCTGCGAGGACTTCGCCGAACTCGTTGGCGGTTTTTACGCCTAGGATTTTCACGGCCACTTTGGCTATTGGATGTGTCTTAACTGCGCCGCCTATTAGGCCGACGGCCATTGGCAGTTCAATGGAGCCGACTAGGTCGCCGTTTTCGTTCTTCTCCCACGTTGAAAGCGACGTGTAATGGCCCGTTCTCGCCGCGTAGGCGTGGGCTCCGGCTTCAATTGCCCGATGATCGTTGCACGTTGCAAGTATCACTGCTATTATGCCGTTCAATATGCCCTTGTTGTGCGTGGCCGCCCTGTAGGGGTCTGCCGCTGCGAAAGCATAGGCGTTCACGATACCGTCCACGATGTCTTCTCCGCCGACCGAGGCCTTGGGCACGAGGCACGAGGCTCTGACCAAGCGTTTTGTAGCCAGATTGGATATTATTCGCAGGTAAACATGACCGCTTGCTATGCGTTCTATCATGGGAGCTACTGCCTCGGCCATCGTGTTCACTGCGTTGGCGCCCATGGCGTCGCGGCAGTCCACCTGCATTTCTACAATCAGCATGGGCCCTTGGGTTGTGTTGATTATCTTCGCGTCGAGGTCTTTTGCTCCGCCGCCGGCTGAAACAAGTACGGGGTCCTGCTCATTCGCTTTCTCCAAGATTTCCTCTTTTGACTGTATCACTCGCATTCTGGCAGCGTAGGGGTCTTTGACGTTTACAACTTGAATCTGGCCGATCATGATGGGCGGCGTGCTACTCGTGTAAAATCCCCCGCCGTCTCTTGCCATCTTAGCGGCGTGGCTGGCCGCGGCCACTACTGAGGGCTCTTCGATGGCCATGGGGATCAGGTAGTCGCGCTTGTTTATGAGAAAGTTAGTGCCTATGCCTAATGGTACTGGAAAGGCTCCGATGACGTTTTCTATCATGCGGTCAGCCAAATCCATGGACAAAGAACCCATGTTCTGTAACAACGTGGTGTCTTCGTCAGTCAGATCGGCAAATTCCTTAACGACGGCTAAACGTTGTTTGGGGCTTAATTTGTGAAAGCCTGAAATCAACGAGGACTTGTGCATACTCACCTTTTTCTCCTAACTTGTGATTCAAAACATGGTTCACTCTGAGCTTTTTAAGTTTTGGCAGAATCGACGCGTCTAGGGCTTCAGCTTCTGTTCCACGGTGGAAGGATCTTGAGCCAATCTGTTTTCTTGCGGGCACTGTGCGTAGATGCGAGGGGAAGGACCACGCATGGAGGCCGACTCCTACCCCGACGCGTGCACGTGTCGCACGTGCAGAAGCGTATTCGACTGTGGCCTTCTTATCAAACGTGTTTCCACAGTTAAGGGCACTTGAGTTTGGCCATCAAAATCCACCAAGGCTAGGCTATTGCTATGCTCTAATCGGTTTTTTTGTTGAGCCAGCAAACCGTTTTTTCTGCATCTTTCTAGGAGATGTTTCTCTTTGGTAGTGCCACGGCGGATATTCCTAGGGATTTACGAATTTCTTTTGCTAGGGTTTCGCCGTTGCTCACGCGGGAGTTGTCGGTTATGACGTGTTCAGGTTTTGAGCGCCTCACGTATTCGAGCAACCCGTTGAAGTCTGAGTGGTCGCTGAGGGCTACCACGTATTCTTTGCTGTCGGTCTGGCGGATTGCTGAACTGAATTCCCATCCGCTTAATAGAACACGAAAGCTGTTGAGACCGACGTTGCTCCTGGATTCCATGTGATAGAAGGCTATGCAGGGTGCGCTGCTGTCCAGCAGTTTTTCCGCTTCTGGCTCGGTTGAGAGCATCAGCCGACCTAGACACATGCCGTGTTTTTCGCAGACCTTTGAGACTTGAAACACCCTTTCGGGTGTGATGAAAGGAACGCTCAAGTCGGCCTTGTGGAGGATCTGCATGACTTCTTGAAGTTTCCCGTGATAACCGAAAACATAGACTGCTCCCTGTTTCAACCCTTTTTCTACCAAGGAAACTAATGAACTTTTGACGTCTGTTCCGAAAGAGCGTTTGCAGGTTGGGCTTCCGTAGGTGGCTTCGATGACCAGAACGTCTGATTCGAGGACGGGAGTGTCGTCGATTCTGAAGTCCCCTGTGAAGACGATTCGTTTTCCCTCAAAATCTTCAACCAAAACCTGAGTCGCACCTAAGATGTGGTCGGCCTTGAAGAAAGTTATCCTCTCTTCATCATACTGAATTGTTTGGCCGTAGTCAAGGGTTTCTACCAAGCCGCCCATAAGAAAAAGCGGGGTTCGCATGACGTCTATCATGTCTTTCGTAGCTTTTGTCATCAAGACTTTTTCGCATGTTCTCAGGCTCTGCCTCAACCCCACCATGTGGTCGGCGTGAGCGTGAGTGACGACTCGCAAGGGCTTCGTCTCTTCAAAAGCGTCGCACGCGACGTTCTTGCCGAGAAGAACGGCGCCGCGATCTGTTACAGTAGCTCTTACAGACAAAGCCAATACCACCCATAAATTCCTAACCTATTCTTGGGGCAAGCCACTCGACGAGTTCTCGGGGGTCTCTGCATTCTATTTTGACTTTTATTGGTCCTAGGGGAGATTCTGCCCTTTCTTTGGAGAAGGATATGTGTCCAATGTATGCCACCTGTTTGTTCAAACAGAATCTGATTGTCTTTTTGTCCATGCCTTCCAGAAAGACGGCTCGGGCGGCGCTGCGGATATGCTCTCGGCGAAGTAGATCACACAGTCTGGTTAGCGATTCCTTTCCATTGCCTTCGCCGACCAGCAGGCTTGCCTTGTGGAGGGGCTTCAAATGCAGGTCTATGTCTCCGAAAATGTTTCTGACGGCCTGTTCCACTTTCTCTCGAGACTCTGTGGGGCTGATATCGGTTTCGACGTGAAGGCTTATCTCTTCCATTTCTCCTCGACCTTCCTTAAGACGTGCTTGACCCTGTTTCTCACGACGTCTAATGCTTCCTCGTTGACCACGGTGTACTCGGCCATGGCGATGGCATTGCCGAGTCCGACACTCAGCTCGCGCATGTCTCTTTTATGAAAAACATCCCAGCAGCCAGCATCGTCGTTTCTTCGCCGTCGGTAAAGCCGTTGGAACCGCGTTTCTGGAGAAGCGCAGATGGCTGTAAGGCTGAACTTTGGGAAACGTTTTTTGAATTCTTCAACTTCGTCCAGGCTTCTTATCCCGTCCACCACTACTCTCTGTTTTTTTGATTCTTCTATTTTTGGGATGCATCTTTTTGCTATGACGCTTTTTCCTTCCTTTTCTCTTAGTTCGAGCATGGTTTTTCCTATGTTTTCTGGGTTTGGCTCTAGGTTTTTGCTTTGTGCTTCTTGTCTCACGATGTCGCCCATCACCACTGCGTCGTAGCCGTTCTCTTTTGCGACTTTGACTACGAGAGATTTTCCTGACCCTGGCATTCCTGCCACGCCTAGTACGAGTTTTTCGTCGGCCATCTTCTTGCCCTTGCAAATGTTTAGTGTGTGCTGTTAACAGATAGTTTTTTTACATTAAAAGCGTTTATCACTAAAAACAGTGGGAGAGCACTCGGAGGATTAGGCGTGTCAGAGTCGGTCAGGAGTTTTGTGGCCTTCGACATCGACAGCGAGTCTGTTATGAAGAGGTTAACGGAAGTGCAGGGACTGCTGGTGGGGACCGGCGCGGATTTGAAGGTTGTTGATCCTAAGAACATTCACATAACCCTCAGGTTCCTCGGAAACGTTAGGACAGACACGGTTGAGAACATTTTTGATGGCATGAAGAAAGTGCAGTTTGTTCCTTTCGATGTCAAGATCTGCGGTGTGGGCGCTTTTCCAGACATACGCTATCCACGGGTCGTGTGGGCAGGAATAACTGAAGGCGCTGACAACTTGCGCAAAATCTTTGGTCAACTAGAGCCTCATCTCCGCAGTTTGGGGTTTGCGCCCGACCCGAAGGGCTTTAGCCCGCACCTCACGATTGCCAGAGTAAGGTCTGGAAGGAACAAGGCTGAACTTGCCAGATTCATCTCAGAAAACGTAGATTGCGAGTTTGGGACTATCAGGGCTGCGTGTTTGCGGCTTAAGAGAAGCGACTTGACGCCGAAGGGACCCATTTACTCCACACTTAAAGAAGTTTGTCCGCAGGGATGAGAAGAAGGACCTTTTGATGCAGGAGAGAACGGAGAGAGTCCTTGCAGTCGTTCTGAAACGGGTCACGCCTAGAGCGGATGAACGCGCCAAGATGAAGGCGTTGGCCGAGAAGCTGAACAGGAGAGTTGCTTCTGCGTCAGAGCGTTTGGGTGTGAAGGCTGAAGTGCGTGTGGAGGGGTCGCTTGCAAAGGACACGTGGCTGAGCAAGGAGCCAGACATTGATGTTTTCATGCGGGTTTCTCCTTCGGTTCCGCGCGAGTCGCTGGGCGATGTTTGCTTGAGGGTTGCCAGGTCGGCGACGAAGGGTTCGGTGCAGATTGAGAGGTTTGCTGAACATCCGTACCTTGAGGCCATAGTTGATGATGTCAGAGTGAACGTTGTGCCGTGCTACGCTGCCAAACGTGGGCAGTGGTTGAGCGCTACTGACAGGACCCCTTATCATACGGACTACATGAAAAAGCACTTGGCAGTGAAGATGCGGGGCGAAGTGAGGCTGCTGAAAAAGTTCATGAAGGGCATAGGCGTATACGGCGCCGAAATCAAGGTTGGCGGTTTTAGCGGTTACCTCTGCGAGCTCCTGATCCTACACTACAAGACTTTTGTGAAGACGCTGGAAGCCTTCGCGAGACACAGGCAGAGAATCATCGTGGACATTGAGCAACATTACAAAAACAGAGAGAGTGAGCTTGTTCTTCTTTTTGGTGAACCGCTGGTCATTGTTGATCCTGTGGATAGGGGAAGAAACGTGGCTTCCGCCGTGCAAACACAGAAGCTCTACAGTTTCACAGCTGCCGCGCAAGCTTTCCTGAAAAGGCCAAGCACTGAATTTTTCTATCCGCCAAAGACGACGGCGTTGAGCGGAAAGGAAATGCGGAAGAGATTGAAGGATCGTGGCTCGAAAATCGTTTTTGTAGTTTTTGATGGCGTTAAGGCTGTTCCTGACGTGTTGTGGGGTCAACTCTACAAGAGTCAGCGTTCTCTGCGCAAGCTTGTGCAACTGAACGACTTCAAGATTCTTCGAGACCTTGCTTGGAGTGACGAGAAAGATCTGAACATGTTTGTGTTTGAGCTTGAGCACTGCTGTATTTCGCCTGTCAGGAAGCATTTGGGACCGCCGCTGGACAAGGAAAAGGAATGTGAGAAGTTCGTCGCGAAATATTTGGACAGCCCTGACGCGGTCTGTGGGCCTTATGTGGAAGATGACAGATGGGTGGTTCTGGTTCGGAGGAAGTTCACTGATGCATGTGAGCTTTTGAGGGAGAGGTTGAAGGATGGGGGAAGGAACGCGGGTGTGGCTGAGGGAATCTCGCAGGTTCTTGGAAAAAGTTTCAAGGTTCTAGTCAGCGAGGAAATCGCCGAGGTCTGCGAGAGGAATCGCGGGTTCGCCGTGTTTTTGACGGAGTTTTTGCGGGGAAGACCTAAGTGGTTAGAAGCCCACTCAGTGTGAGCGCGATTATCGTTATCCCGAGTAGCCAGGTGTATATTGCGAAGTAATGGAACTTCTTGCTCCTCACGAATTTTGAGACGAGTTTTATGGCAATGTAGCCTGCAATCATTGCTACGATTATTCCGCTCAGGAGTTCTATGGGGCTAATGGTTTGAAGGGCCAGTTGGCCGCGTTGTTTGTAGGCTTCGACGGCTAGGTCTCCGATTATGGCTGGGATAGAGAGCAGGAAGGAGAATTTGAATGCTTTTTCCCTTTTCAACCCCAGCAACAGTGCAGTTGAGATTGTTATTCCGCTTCTTGACAGCCCCGGGAAGGTTGCGAGACCTTGGGCTACGCCCATGATGAGCGCTATCGTGATGGTTATGGTGTCTGTGTTTTCTTTTCCAATTCTCGAGGTGTAGAGTATAGTTGCGCCGATTAGGAAGGTTATTCCGATTGCCAAGAATGTTTGGAGGGTGTCTTCGAGGAATTTTACGTAAAGCAGACCGATTATTCCTGTGGGGATGGTTGCCACGATTATGAGGGGTATGAGTTGGCCGTATTCTGATTTGAAGTCTAGATGTGCCAGGGCTTTGAGTATGTTTTTAACATCTTTTCTGAAGTAGAACACGACTACGACGAGTGTTCCGAGGTGTAGTGTGACGTCGAAGAGCGGTGTGGCTGCAAAGCCTAGGAGTTGTTGAGCTATTTTGAGGTGTGCAGTACTTGAGATTGGAAGCCATTCTGCCAGGCCTTGGATTAGGCCCAGGATTATCGTTTTTATCAACTGCTCCAGCAATAGTGTCCGCCGCTTGCTCAGCTTTTTTTGCCTGAAATGTTAATTAGTGTAGGTTTATTAACCTTCTAGGTTGGTGCGAGTTATGGGTGAGTACCCGCTTGGAAGCGTTGAAGATCGTAAAATGCTTGAAGAGATGCCGACTCGAAGGTTGCTGGATTATCTGTTTTTGCAGGTTCGAAATCTGTGGAGGGTTGACGGCTTGTATTTTTTAGGTATCGAGAAGAAGTTTGGGACTGAAGCGGCAACCGAAATTGATGCAGGCGTGTGGGAAGCTATGGCTGCGATTGAAGCTAAGAGCCTGCAGAAAATGTTTCAAGTCGACGAAAATCCCACTGTTTCAAAGATTATAGGTCTCCTGTGCAAGTCAAGCTGGGCTCTGGATCAACCGTTCAAAACCGTTGAAGTAAACAGCAAGCGGGCGGTGTTATGGGTGAATCGTTGCAGGACACAGGAAACACGCTTGAACAAAGGACTACGCGAATTTCCATGCAAAAAAGTCCGATTTGGCTATCTGAAAAACTTTGCAAAAGCACTGAACCCAGGAGTGGAAGTAAACTGTTTGGTTTGTCCACCAGACCAGCATCCTAAAGACTCGTGGTGCAAATGGGAAATAACATTAGCATTTTCAGAATCTACACTAAACAGCGCGCGCTAGTCTTTATTAGTCATTACGCGTAGACTAGTTAGAAAAGGGTGAGCATACAAAATGAAGTCTTTTGACGCAGGTTCGGCGTATCGCTTTATGGAAAAGCTTGTCAAAGAGATTGGAAACCGAGAATCAGGAACGGACTCGGAGCGCAGAGCAGCGCAGCAAATAAAGATGTGGTTTGAGGAGCTTGGACTTGCCAACGTTAAAATGGAAGAGTTTGATGTCCAGACAAGTCTTGTCTTAAGAGAAGAAGCCTCGCTTCCAGACGGCACGCGAGTTGCATGTGCAGCTGTCGGCAATTCGCTGTCAACCACGCCGGAGGGCGTCGAAGGGGAAGCGGTTGTGCTGGAGTCAACGTCACAGGAAGCGCTGAGAAAAATCGAGAACAAGATCGCCGTTTTGAGCATAGTTCTCAATCAGAAAGATTTCTTCAAGATCTTGAAGACTAAGCCTCTAGCTTTGATCTATCCTTCTCGAACACCCTTGGCGCCCACCACTTACCGTTCTGTCAGTGCTGAATTTGTTGAAAAGGAGAACGTCCCGGCCGTATCGATGGCCCACGATGACGTGCTGGACATGTTGAAAGGCCCGAAAAAACTGAAAATAGTCACAGAATTGAAGAAAGTGACCGCTAAGAGCCAAAACGTTTTGGGCGAAGTGCCCGGCGTTCTTGAAGACGAGGACATACTCGTAGGCGGGCATTATGACACTGTGAGAAGTGTCGTGGGCGCACATGACAACGCTGCGGGAACAGGCCTCGTGCTCGAACTGGCCAGAATTTTTGCCGGTGAAAAACCGAATCGCACGCTTAGGATTGTAGCGTTTGGCTCCGAGGAGCTTGGACTGCGCGGTTCGTTCCATCATGCCGAGAACCCCGAGAACACCAAGAATCTCAAGCTCTGCCTTGACTTCGATGTTCACGGAATACTTCTGGGAACGTTGAGCGCCGTCGTTTTGGGCCCAGAAGAGTTAAAGTCGTATCTGTGTTTCACGGCAAAGGAGCTTGGAATACCTCTCCAAGCCACTAGCGACTTGGGAATGGGAGGCTCAGATCATATGCCCCTGGCCTTTTACGGTGTTCCTTCCATCATGCTGTCACGTGTAGGAGGGGCGGCCCAAATAATGCACACGAACCTCGAAGACCTGCGATGGTGCGGTCCGGAAGCGTTTATCCCTGCGGGTAAGCTGAGCCAAACACTCTTGGATCGTTTGCTGAGAGCTGAGGAACTGCCGTTTGAGAAAAAGATGCCGGACAACGTTGCCAAAGCGCTTGAAAAGAGGTTCGAAGATTCAGGCATCAAGAAGAAGGTAAGAGAAGGAGCACGGTGACGCGCGCGACACAAATCCTCAGATAAAGAGGATGTAGATATTGACCGATGATGTTTATGAGCGACTTGCGAAAGCCTTGGACAGACTGCCGAATGGATTTCCAAGAACACCTTCGAACGTTGAGATACGAGTTTTGAAGAAGATATTCTCACGTGAGGAGGCGGAGCTGGCAGGCCAGCTAAGCGGGTCCGTGGAACCAGTCAACGTGATAGCAAAACGCATCGGACTCTCGGCCGAAGAAACACAGGAGAAGTTGACTGGAATGGCTAAACGCGGGCTCTTGTGGCACGATGAGCAAGACAGAAAGTTGTTCTTTAGGCTGGCTCCCTTTGTTGTCGGAATTTACGAGGCACAGCTAGAAAGCATGGATCACGAACTGGCACACTTGATCGAAGAATACTTGGCAAACGGCGGAGCAGCCGGAATCATGAAGCCTCAACCAGCCATACACAGAGTCATCCCCGCACAAAAAGCCGTAAAGTCGGAGTGGATACTCCCCTACGACGATGTCAAAGCTATACTCCTCAAGGCTAAAACGTTTCGCTTACGCGATTGCATCTGTCGGAAGCAACAGGATCTAATCGACCGCAAATGCACTTTTCCGCTCAGAACCTGCCTGGGATTCTCCTCGTTCGAAAGCCCTCCTAGCCAGTACACCATTTCAAGAGAAGAAGCATTGGCCTTTCTCGACAAGGCCGAGGAAATGGGCCTTGTTCACACGGTCAGCAACGTGATGAAAGGGATAGGCTACGTCTGCAACTGTTGCGGCTGCTGCTGCGGCATACTCAGAGGAATCAACGAGTGGGGCATAGAATACTCTGTAGCTCACGCCAACTACTACGCTGTCATCGACCCAGATGAATGCGTGGGATGCGGAACGTGCAGAAAAAGGTGCCAAGTGCACGCCATCTCCGAACAAGACGAAGTGTCAGTCGTGGACACAAAAAGGTGCATCGGCTGTGGCCTGTGCGCTACAGGATGCCCAAACGGTGCAGCAAGACTCAGGCGAAAACCCGAAGACGAAACCGTCAATCCCCCACAGGACTTCGCCACATGGGAGCATGAACGCCTGCACAATCGAGGCCTGAGCGCTTGAACTTAGCGCGTGGTTCACAGAAGAGGGAAAGCCTGTTTTTTCTATGAGCTCTGGCTGATTTTTGCTATTGCCACCAAGCCGGTTAAGACACTGCTGTTTAGAAAAGTGAGTTCTTTACCAGAATCCAGCAGAATCCTCGTGTGAAACGGCGTGAGTTCCTTGACCACACCTTCCTGATTCATGTAGGTCGTGTATATTCTGTCGCCCAGAGAGTATGGAAGTCTGCCTCGTACAGGTGCATCGGAGGCGGGATACGTCGTGACAATCACTCCTCCCTGAACTATAGCTGTGTTTGGAATTACTATCAGACCTCCGATGTCATTCTTTATTCTAGTTACCATGGCCGTTATCTCTTCCACCTTGCCGGGAACATTGTTCACCGTAACAATGTCTCCTACTTTGAACGGATGTGTCATCAGCACCAGTGTCCCTGCAAGAATGTTGCCGACAAACGTGGATATGACTAGACCGATAACTATTGACGCGATACCTCCTCCCAGTAACAACGTGGTTGGTGAGACCTGAAATATGTCAAGCGAAGCCAAAACCATCACGATGGCGACGATAAGAATCATGAAGATTTGGAAGATTGTGGCGACATGGACGCCGACATATCTTGACAAAAGGGGTCTGTACCGCCTGATCAAAAAAATGATAATGAAGCCGAAAGCAACAACTATCACCGTCTTTGCAGTCTGGGCAATCAACGTGGCTAGTTGTATCCTTTGGGCAATCAATCGGGCAGCAATCAATTGATCAAACGTGAGCACAAGGCCAAACGCCACGACTATAAGTAGTGCAACAACCAGCACAAGCCTTCTTACGGAGCTTACAAAGTCTGCCAACTCTATTCCACCGAACAAATCTATGATGCATCTCTTGTTCTATAGTTTTTCTGTGGAGCAGATGCGCATATCTTCCAGAGCGGCTTCTAAGAAGCTCAGAAGGAAGATAGCCTTGCCTCGGATGTCTTCACATGCACGCAATTCTATGATATGTCGTTCTAAGAGTCTGGAAAAGACAGGCATGAGAAAGAGAAGAGGGAGGCTTCAATATTCTCCGATATCTTCTCCAACTTTATGATAGAAGCCTTTTTCGCCGACCCATTTGAGAAGGAGTCCATCCTTCCAATCGTAGCCCTCGCGAACATGGGTTGCAAGAACCTCTCCAATGAACCAAACATGGTCTCCGACTTCTACCACTTGAACAACTTTGCACTCAATGTTCAAAGGGCTTTCCTCGATAAGCGGCGCGGAGACCCTGCTCCCTGGAACCGCAGTTAGCTTCGCCAACTCGAACTTGTCCACGTCCTGTCCAGAGTTTTCCCCGCAAATCCTGACAGCTTCAACCAGCTTCTCATCAATCACGTTGACAACGAAAGCCATGCTTTTTTGAATGAGCCCATAAGAGAATCTTGATGGTGCTATGCCTATGCCAACCAGAGTCGGTTTTCCAGAGAAGTAAGCAAACATGCCGATGCTGATTATATTTTTCTTCCTAGAATGTTCACACGATACCAGGTACACGGGCCGAATCGGCAACTTTCCAAGACTTTCTTGGACCGAAGTCTCGCTCTTCATAATACATCAAAACCTCCAGTTTGTTTTATCTTGAATTCTTTATAAAGGGCTTCGGCTGTCGATTTTCCCTTTTGGCTGGAAAAATGTCAACCTCGACCGCGGGCAGAGACCCACTAGCGCGCGTTGCGGCTGTTAGCTTTGAATACCTTGGAGAAGGCTATATTTACCTCTCTTACAAGTCTTTGGCCTATGAGTACTATCATCAGCAGGTATTTCACGTCGCTAATCGTGGTTTTAAGCATAGTTTTGGGCTTCGCTCTTCCAGATGTTGGAATGATTTGGAAACAGTATCTGGCTCTTCTGTTAATGTTCTTGATGTTCTTTGTCACGCTGAGCATGGAACCGAAAGAAATCGCACACACAATGAGTAACTATCCAATCTTAGTAGTGGGCCTGTTCACCACGTTTGTCTTAGTACCGGTGCTGGCGCTTTTCACCAAACCCTTTTTCTCATCCATAATCTACGCTGGAGCTGTGCTTGCTCTCTGCTGTCCGTCTGCGATCGTTTCTGCGTTCTGGGCCAAGGTGTTCAAGGGAGACGTTGCCACCGCTCTGGTCATGAGTATAATCACGAATCTGCTTTCGATAGTCACGATACCTGCAACGATGCTTATCGCCGTTGGCACAGTCTTAAACGTTGACATTCCGAGCATGATGGTGAATCTGGCAGAAATAATTCTAGTTCCCATGACCGCCTCCTTCTTGTTGAGAAGATTTGTCCACATTGACTGGAACAGAGCCAGCAGTTACGGCTCTAGAGTGGAGCTGGGCATACTCGTTCTTGTGGTCTGGGGGTCTGTCGCGCCAGGAGTCAAAAACGTGAGAAACAACATTGCAGAATTTGTTTTGTTGAACGCTTTCATGCTCGGAATACTCGCATTCGCCTTCACTTCGACCCATTTTCTCACCCAGAGATTCGGACACAGAAAAGCAATATCAATTGAGATCGCAACAACAGTGAAAAATGCAGCTCTCTCCTTGGTCATAGGCCTCACAGCGTTTGGCCCGCAGATACTCCCACCGTTAATTGCAAACATCATCGCACAAAACCTGCTTCTCATCCCAGCAAAGGCACTAACAGAAAGAGGACTAGTACACGCTACGCCGGCTCGCAAGAAAGACGAAAGAACAAAGAAGGAGATTAATGATGTTTCATTGATTGGTTCGTGAAAATGGAAGATGGGAGTTCTCAGATAATCATATATGAAGGCTCTGTCATACGGTTGGAGGATGGATATGAAATCCAATTTTACATATGTTGGGATAAGAGTCACGAATCTACAAAGATCTATTGATTTTTACACGAAAGTGCTCGGCATGAAGGTTAAAGGTCGGGGCAAGATTGACCAAACCAAAGGCGAAACCGTTGGTCTCGAAAGCGAGAAAGACGGTTTCGTTCTGGAGCTCAACTATTACGAAAAAGACAGCCCTTTCAACACAAAATACGTCGTGGGAGAAGGATTAGACCATCTTGCCTTCAAAGTCGACAACTTGGAAAAAGCCCTGGAAGAAGCAAAGAACGCAGGATATAGAACTATCCTAGAAATGAAAGCAGACGGTGGCCGATGGGCCTACATAGAGGACCCAGACGGAATCTGGATAGAACTCTTCTAGAACTATGATGCGCATGAAGCACTAACCCCTATTACTGGTCTTGGGTCCAAGTTGGGAGAACTTCAATCCAGGCGCGCGCCGGGGCCTAGTATACCGTCAATATCTTCCCAAAATACAATGTGTGATAGTCATCTTTCGGGTAGAAAAGTCTCTTCACATCAGCTGGAACCATATCAGGCTTTACTTCAAGTTTGTGGATGACCTTGCACTCGTAATGAATCTTGCATTCCTTGATCACTGGCGCGTTTACCTTCTTCCCTTTGATAGGATTCAATTTGCACTCCTTGAACTTGTCATGCTCCCTGCCGCTAACTTCGCCGCAAGTGCTTACAGTCTTATCCAGCCCTTCACCAGGAACATTCACCGTAAACTCGTCACTATCCTCAATAAACTCGTGCGTGAACCGCGAATGCCTCACAGCCACCAAAAAGACAGGCATCCCCCAAAAAACTCCAACAAACCCCCAACCAATCGCCATCACATTACACGCGCCATCTTTCTTCGCACCCACCAACAAACAACCAGGATCCTCCAACTTCGCCAGTGTCTCGACAGCAAACTTATCAAGCTTGACGCTCATACCGTTCACCATAAATCTCTTATTCTAAATCAATTTCGCCTACCATTCTAAAGTGGTTTTCCACATTTGACACACTTGGGACCGATGGGCGGCTGAACTGTGTGACATTTCTTGCATTCCACGACCAATTGGGCTCCGCAGTTTTGGCAGTAGTCACCGAAGAAAGTGGGTTTTCCGCATTTCGGGCAGTTGATAGATAGCGAGAGTCCGCAGGTGTTGCATCTTACCCAGTTGGGTTGGATTGGTGCGCGGCATTTGGGGCATCTGGTTTCCAGCGGGTTCACTTTGCCACATATTGGGCAGACGTTTGAATTTGGAGGAACCAGCTGACCGCAGTATTTGCACGGCTTCTTGAAACTTGACATAGAGTGCCACCGTTGAGTAGTTCTTGCCGGTACTTCGGTAATATAGTTTTGCACAGAATGTCTTCTGAACATAAGATTCTTATAATCGTGGATTCAATCTCTAAACTGTCAAGAGCAAAGAGTTGTTTAAGATGTCGTTCATACCCTTTACAAGAAACTTCGCCGACAACAGCACGGAAGCAGGATTTCAATTCACATTCTTCTGCGACGTCTGCCAAGACGGATACAAAACAGCCTTCGCCGAGTCAAAAACCTACAAGAAAGCAGGTCTCCTGCGTGGCTTGGGCAGAGCCGCATCCTTAGGCTCATCAGTCCTGGGCCGAAGCGGAGGATACGAAGCCGAAAGCGGGGCCGACATCATCGCCGAAAGATTCCAAGGGATGTCCCCTGCATGGCACAAAGAGCACGAGGAAGTCTTCAAACTGGCCCAAAACGAAGCCATGGGACACTTCCACAAATGCCCTAAATGCCAAAAATACGTAGATGACACGTGCTGGAACGACGAAGACGGACTCTGCATAGAAGACGCTCCAAGAGTCGCCACCGAAATAGCGGCCGCAAGAGCCAACCAGATGAAAGAGCAAATATGGAAAAAGGCAGAAGAAACCCAAGTCTTCACAGGCGAAATCAAACCCACACAAACAATATGTCCCCAATGCGGAAAACCAGCAGGAGCAGGCAAGTTCTGCACAAACTGCGGAGCCCCACTTGACATGTTAAAGTGCTCAAAATGCGGAGCACAGAACCCACCAGGCACCAGATTCTGCGGAGAATGCGGAAACAAACTCTAGACCATAACAGCAATTGCAAAAACACGCGCGCAACAAAAGGCCAGAAAGAGATAAAATTGGAAAATAAGGACGAGGAAGAAGACAAAAGTGTAATTCAATGCTCCATGAGCTATACGCTTCTCGACGAAAACGGTAAACAAACAGCCGCTGGCGATTGTAAAGGAACACTAAATAAGGAATATCTCACTGTATATCCAAAATTCGGCGACATTCTACCTTTTCACCTGAGAGACATAAACCTGATCGAAACAGAAAACTACCGAATCACATTATTGATGTCTTCAAGAGAGGAGCTTATCCTATCCAATTTGGGCTATTGCTTCGAAGACTTCCAGAGAGTTCTTTCGGATCTTAGGAATGAAGTGATAATCAAGGACCTGCTAATGAACGAGACTGTCCGAAAACCTGATGTCAACATGGAATTCACTTGCACCGATGAAGAGGGAAAAGAAAAGCAAAAAGGCCCCGGGAAAATTCGCCTCTACGAAACCGGCCTAGTTATAATCCCTCAAAAGGGCGAAGTTCAACGAGTGCCCTACAGCGACATCATTAGCGTTTCGGAAGAAAACTACACCATCAAGGTCGGAACAGAACAGGAAGAACAATTCCTCTTCCAGAAAATGGGCTCCGAATTCGACCCCTTCCTCAAACAACTCTCAGACATCTACAACGAACTGCAAACCAAAGCAGTTTCCTCGCTAAAAACGCTCTATCCAGCAATAGATTCTGTCTCGCTCAGAAAGGTAGCAGCAATCATGAGGGAAGGAAAAGCCGCCAAACGAGCAGACATAGAAGCAATTAATCCAAAATTGTGGCGAGAACTGGAGAAGAAAATAACCTCCGCTGGACTGAATGACGCGTACACTTTCTTGAAGGAATTAGGCAGGCAAGAGAAAATAGCCATAGGCTTCAAACGCGGCCTAATGGGCGACCTAACCGGCGAATACATCTGGTTTTTAATACCCATTTACGGCACGGTTGAGAAGGGTTACGGGAACGCTGTCGCCATGGAGGCAACAGAAGCAAGCGGCGAGGAGAGCACTGGAAAAGCCACTTACTTCTTCAGAATAGTCAGCAGAAAGGACTATCCAACTCTCAAAACGCCTGAGCAGCTCGACAGCGAGGTGGACAAACTCATCAGAACAATAAACAGGTGCATGCTCGACATCAACTTTCGAAGAGAACCCATATACCTCCCGGACGAGAGGCTGGACGACGCCGACTACGTCAAATATAGAGTGGCTCTGAGGAGAATCCCATCAGTACAGCTTCTCAGAAACCTCTACGTAGGAAGAGTAATACACGCCTCGCTCGAACAGTGGAAAAACGACGTCAAGGACCTTCTCAATTTGAGCGTGACAACCCAAGACGACTCGACGAAGTGGAAAAAACAATAACAAGACCCATCCTCGGCTCATCTGAAAGCGCGCACACCAATGTGGCGCTTTCAAAGAGAACAAATCAACTAGCTTCATCTTCTGATCCAAAGCAAGTGTTAATAGGAACAGAGAAGAACTGAATTTTGTTGATGGACTTTGGCGAAAAGGAAGACGTGGTGTGAAAAACTTCAAGACAGCAAAGACCTGCCCAGAGTCGAGAAAATCACTGAGAGGATGAGCAAGAAATGGGGAACAGGCACAGTGGTCATTCCAGCACCCATAGAAGTTGATGAACTAATGAAAAAAGTGCCTGAAGGAAAGTTAACCAACATAAACCACATTCGAGAGGCACTGGCCAAAAAACACGAAGCCACAATCGGCTGCCCTATCACCACTGGTATCTTCGCTTCGATCGCAGCCCACGCAGCAGAAGAACAGAAACAAAAAGGACAAAAGAACATCACGCCTTACTGGCGCACTCTCAAAGTCGGCGGTGTCATAAACGAGAAATATCCTGGCGGCACTGAAGAACAGAAGAAACTCCTAACAGAAGAAGGGCACAAAGTTGTGCACAAAGGCAAGAAATGTGTTGTAGTCGACTACGAGAAATCGCTGACAAGATTCCTCTAGTGCTTACCTGCGCCTGCACTAAAGAACAGGAAAGTGGGTTGTGCGGGAGAAATCGCCTCAGTATCAGGTTTTGAGACATGTTTAATGCATGAAAACGGGAAAACTCTTCATATTTTTCTTTCAGAAATAGCGGTTGCTACACTTTTGATGAGTTGTGGCAATTTCTTGTAGATTCTGCGTTTTCTTTCAGCATCATAATCAGGCATTTCGTCAAGGAAGCTCTTATGCGCAACTGGATTGTCAGAAACAACGTGAGAAGATGAGACTTTGAAACCTGCTTTAGTAGCTTCCCGGCGCGCGCTACGTGCAAAGGTTCCGAAGTTCCTGAAAAATGTCCAGTTTGCGTACATCCAAGCTACTATGAGGTCTGGTGCGAGAACTAATGAACAGACAATCTAGAAGTTCAAAATTCGAAAGTCGCAGATTAAGAAACTAATGGATACAGCGCGCGTTAGCCGACCAATTGAACGGTTGTTCCGATGGCCCACCCAGGCACTCCTTTGCGGAACTTGGCTTCGACCACGCCGTTCTTGCCGTGCAAACCCGTAATTTTCCCGATAAGCTCTTTCTTTCCTTCTTTCCAAACCACTTTTCGCCCGACAAGTTGACCAGCCTTGGAGACGGAATTTGCGTCCGCAAACCGTATCAGACACCACTTTGACATTTGCGTCCTGATACCTATCCGATAATTCGCTATTGTTCCATAAACGGGTTGAGGCACAAGCTTTCACCGTTGCAACACTCCCTTTAAGACACGCAACTGGCTTTTAAACCTGCTTCGCATCAGCGCCCGTCTGCCACCCTTTGACAATTCATACACTTCGCTCATATCCAACCCGTCCACAAAGAGCCCTTTCCGACTGGGAAATCGCCACGTAATCAGCCCCGATTGCGCACATCCGTACATATCTTAATATGCGACCAAGCACATCATGTTAATGGGTAGAATTCTCTTAGAGAAGAATGCGGACAAAAGAGCTTAAAAAAGGATTTTGTCGTTTTTCTTGACCATTCTACTGAAAAATGTTCGGTGAAAACTATGGAATCAGCAAGCAAGCAGGCAAGCACACCTGCGCGATCATGGAACAACAGAGTGGAAAGAAGACATCTGCCTAAAGTGGATTACCATGCTGAACTGAATACTTGGGTGCAACGTGCCATACTAGAAGCAGAAAAGAACAAAGACTTCAACAAGAAAAACCAGTTCTTAATCCTTCTAGAAGATCTTTGAGACTGTCCAAGAATGGATTCTACAAAGAAAGACAAACTAGAAAAAGAGTAGAAAAACCTTGAGAAACGGAGTATCAGTTGGCGAATATCTCGCTTTTCTTTCGGTAAAATATGAAATTGACCCTGACGTTCTTTTCAATGCACTGGTCTCATCAGGAGAAAGTCGAAAATCCAAATGTGGGAGCCTTTCAGTCGAACGTCGCAGCGAAACACGAGACAAAGCCGTCTTTCTGATTTTGAAAGATTCTAGAGTTGTTGCACAGTTTCCCATATTCAAGGAATTCCTCTTGGAACGAGACAATCCAGTTAAAAGATTCATGAAGACCGATATGATCCGCAGACATTTAATTAGGAAAAATAGGACAGGGCATTCCCTTCCAATCAGAGATTTGCGAACTGGAATGAGCCAGATTAATCTGAAGGCTAAAGTCTTGGAAATTCCAACGCCAAAACTCGTTTTCACCCGGTTCGGAAACTACGCTAGCGTGGCAAACGCTTTGATAGCGGACGAAACCGGTACGATCAAACTATGTCTGTGGAATGAACAGATAGACTCTATCTCCATAGGAGACACCATTCAGGTCGAGAATGCGCGAGCTTCCACGTTCAGAGGCGAAAGACAACTGAACATTGGAAGAAAAGGAACCCTCAGCAATATGAAAAGCATGGGTTCCCAACAACTAGAAGAGTTGCATAGCTCATAAGACGTGCCCAATCAAAAGGTATTGATGGAGAAAATAGGCAGCAAAGAGACTTGGAACAGAAAAGGACTATGGAGTGGCGAACGGAAAGAGCAATCTAACATTAACGCGAACGGGGAATGGTTTATGAAAATAGTGGAAGGCTGGAGAAGAATAGACAACCAGAGAGGATACATAAATGCGATAACAGGACAGAATCTTGTTGTCACAAAGAAACAGTATGGAGAACATTACTTGGCACTGCTGTTTCCTGAGGTAAAAGATGATTGTGAGGGAAAGAAAATATCGCCCGAGTTTCCGACGGAATCCAAAGCGGAATCATTTGCTATGGATTGGATGAACAAACATCCAAGGGGACTAAATGAACTGCACGCGCTGTCAAGTGACCAGCGTCAGCACTCTTAATGCGACTCCGCCTAGAATTATTGCAAAAGCTATTTCAAACAGGGTTATGAACAGGGCTTTCTTCCCGCCAAACTCTCTGACCAGAGCGGAGATAGTCGCCACACAGGGTATGTAAAACATTGCCACCAGGGTGAAGACGACCATCTGAACCGGTGTCAAAGCCTGCAAGCCCGTTGGAGCAAGAAGGGCGGCGAGCAAAATCAGCGATAGTTCCTTCCTCAGCACACCGAATATCAACGTTATGCCCGTGATAACCGGCAATCCGAGCCACGCAACAGTGACGGGGCTGAGCAGGTTTGCAACCGGGTTCAACAAGCCAAAAACATCCGCGGCCTTTATCACAAGGCTCCCAACAACTATCAACGGAAAAGCTATCTTTATGAATTCGGCCAACCTGAACCACGTCTCCTTCAACACCGTCTTCAGGTCAGGCATCCTGTAATCAGCCATCTCCATTATCAGAGCGCTCGGTTCACCCGGCAGTACTCTGAAAGCCAACCGACCAAGAGCAAAGATGACGAAGAGGTCAAAGACATAGAGGACCAAGGCCCACTGAATGCCGATAAACCGACCCACTAAACCAAGTATGATGACCGTTCGCGCGGCGCACGGCACGAGCGTCGTCACAAACGCGGCGAGGGTCCTTTCTCTTTGCGTTTCCATTATCCTACAGCCGAGGCACGCGGGAACGTTGCAGCCGTAGCCAAGCATGATTGGAATGAACGCTTTTCCGTGCAGCCCTATCTTGTGCATAGCGTTGTCCATGAGAAACGCTATCCGGCTCAGGTAACCCGAGTCCTCCAAGAAGTACAGCACGATGTAGAATGGAATTATGTAGGGCAAGGCCACAGTCACGCCTGCTATGAGCCCCTCTGCGACGCCGCCCCAGACGAGGCTGCCCACGATTCCTGTTCCAAACAGGTTCGTGGACAGGGGCTCCAGTCTGTTAAGGAGGTTGCTCAGAAGGCCTGAGGTGTAATTCCCGAAGGTGAAGATTGCGTAAAAAATCAGAAGCAGCGAAGAAACCATGATTAGGTATCCTGCGATTCTGTGGGTTGTGAGGTTGTGAAGTCTCTCCTCCGCAGTTGGTTTCAGCGGGGGCACGAGCTTCTGAGCTTGTCGGGCAACGCGGCCAGCGGCTTCGTACCGCTCGGAGGTTATTACAGTTGAGCACGCGTGGCCGTGGAGATTTTCGATTTCGCCAGCAAGCTCTTTTGCTGTGTTCACAACCTGGGGGGCCAGTTTGGCTATCTCTCTTGCGATCTCCTCGTCACCCTCCAGCAGTTTGATCGCCACGTATCTCCTCGGATAGTAGAATTGAACGCCTTGAAGCGTTTCGGTGATCTTTGCGATTCTTTCTTCGACTTCCTCCCCGTACCTCACCTCGCGTCTCGTGGTCTGTCCCTTTTCGATGACCTTAATCGCCATTTCCAGAAGTTGGGATATGCCTATTCCTTTTGTGGCAACGGTTTGTACCACTGGCACTCCCAGTAGCTGCTCCAGCTTCTCAGTGTCGATTTCTATGCCCTTCCTCTTAGCGATGTCCATCTGATTCAAAGCCACGATCATTGGAGTCTCGAGTTCCATCAACTGCAGGGTGAAGAACAGGTTTCTCTCGAGGACCGAGGCGTCCACGACGTTTATCACGAGGTCGGGCCTCTCAACCGCTATGTATTTTCTGGAGACCAGTTCCTCCAGAGAATAGGTGGAAAGAGAGTATATGCCTGGAAGATCAACTATGTCTATCGTGTAACCTTTGAAGCTGAGCGTCCCCTCCGCCCTTTCAACGGTTTTCCCAGGCCAGTTCCCGATGTGCTGATGCAAACCGGTGAGATAGTTGAATATGACGGATTTTCCGACGTTCGCGTTTCCTGCCAACGCGAAAATCAGTTTCTTCTGGGTCACTCTTTTTCAGCCTCAACGAAGATTATCTCGGTCATGCCCCTGCCAAGGGCCAGTCTTGAGCCCCTTACGAGGATTTCCAGGGGGCCGTGAAACGGGGCTGACTTCACAACAGTCACCTCCGTGCCAGGGGTAAGGCCCATGTCAGAGAGCCTTTGCAGAACCTTGTGCTCTCCTCGTATGAAGGATACTTTGCCACGCTCGCCCTTCTTGAGTTGGTCTATCGAGACAGGGATAAGCTCTCGTTTTCCAGATTCCTCAAGGTCCTTCTTGTGCAGTTCTACGCATTCCTCGCAGGTCGAAAATGGCAGGTCACAGGCTGGAATAATCTTGTCGTCGTCTGGGCACCGGTCGGGGTGTTTTAGAAATCGGCAGAGGGACTCTTCGGCCTCATCAGAGAGGGCGTGTTCCATCTCACATGCTTCTGAGTGAACTCTATCCTCCCTTATTCTTAGGATGTCATGCAGAAACCGTTCCAGCAACCTGTGCTTTCTTGTGACTTTCTCGGCGACTTGAAAACCCTTGCGAGTAAGGCGGGCCCCGCGATACGGTGAATATCTCACATAACCTTTGTTGGCAAGCTTCTGCAACATCTCAGTCACACTTGCAGGTGCAATCTTGAAATGCTCTGCAATCTCGGTCGTGGATGTAGATTTTCCGTTTCTAGAAAGAATGTAAATCGCCTTCAAATAGTCTTCAAGGCTCTTGCTCGACATCGCATCACCGACGTTGTTTAGGCATACCTAAACTTCTTACGCAGCCTAATAGACATTTAGGCATGCCTAAATGTTTTCTACCTTATTGGGAGGAGCATTTTGCAGAAAAAGAGGAGTTCTGCGAAAGATATCTCCATTTACCAGGCAAAAGGGAATTTGCAACATGATTTTAGGAGATTACACGTGTTTTCTCTTTCTGAAGAGCCCAATGCCAAAAGAAGGGATTCGCGTGAAATCTGGCCGATTGTTGCTTGTCCACGTTCTAGCGGCGGGCCACAAGCACTACATGTGCTTTTTGCTCGTCATCTTCGTTAGTTCAGTCACAACAGTTAATAACATGATTGGAGAAATCTTTGAGTCTTATTATACTCGAGGGAATGAGAAACGAGCGGTTCAGGGATTAAGATAGTTCTGACTTCTTCAGCTACTGAAATGAGCGACTACTACAACAGTCCCTTTCACGCCTTTGTGGCGGGATTTTCGAAAGGTCCATTGCCCCTGTGGATTCTAAGGAAATATCTTTATCCATCTGTTGAAAGCGACTGCGACGGAAGTGCCAAGTACGCGCCTTATGGTCTGAGAAAAGTTGAAGCCTTGCTGCTAGCAAACGGTTTTGCGGATTCAGATGTGGCCGTGGTTCACCCGTCGAACCTCGATGATTTCATCGGGCCCAACACAAAGGTTGTTGGCATTTCCTCTATGGATCCAACAGGGATGGGATACGTCAGCAAGACATACTCTTCCCTGGTCGGCGGTGGAGCGCCATTGAACGCCATCGAATTCGAAGCACTAGTAAGACATCGGAGCATACAAAGATACAAACCTAAGATAATTGTCGGCGGCTATGGTTCCTGGCAGCTTCAGCGGAAAAAAGTGGCAGAAAGCTATGGAATAGACTGTGTCCTTATCGGCGGAGCTGCAGAGACTATCATTGATGTTTTCGACAAAGCAGTCAGCGGAGAACCTCTGCCCAAAGTAGTGCGCTCCGGAAACGGGTCAAGAGAGCGACCTATGCCTCTTATTAGACATGCGGCTATTCACGGTGGCGTAGAGATCTCCAAGGGATGCGGTCGAAATTGCCAGTTTTGCACGCCAACCGTGCAAGACAAGTGCGACGTGCCCTTGGACAAGATCATGAATGAAGTTGAGACGACTATCCGAGAAGGCGCGTCTCGAATAACATTGATAACTGAAGACTTGTTTCTGTACGGCGCGAAAGACAAGTGTTTCATACCAAACAAGGAGGCCGTGCTCAAGCTCGTCAGGAGCATAGCAGACTATCCGGGCGTCGGGGCGGTACAGCCTTCGCACATGTCTCTGGCTCCGGTTGTTTATGATCCCGGTTTGGTCAAAGAAGTAGCCGAGATTCTTATCGCTCATAACTGGTATTTCCATGGGAAGAAGCCTATAGTGACTTCCGAAACTGGAATTGAGACCGGAAGTGTTAGGCTCATACGGAAGTATATGGCTGGAAAGCCTCTGCCCTTCAAGCCTGAACAGTGGAAGGAAGTCGTCACTCAAGCCTTCGGGATATTGAACGACAATAGTTGGTATCCTCTTGCCACGTTGATAGTTGGTCTCCCCGACGAAAAAGAGGAAGATGTTACCGAAACACTTGAATTGATGGATGATCTGAAAGACTATGACGCTTTCTATGTTCCTCTGTTCTTCGTCCCGCTCGAAAACTCTCTCTTGATGAACAAACACGGAGCTGAGCTTGATTCTCTCTCCAAAATCCGCTGGGAACTTCTGACTCGTTGCTGGCAATACAACGTTCGAATCTGGCGAGACACTTTCCTCGAGGCCAGAATCACCAACCCCGTCCTCTACAAACTCGTAAAGCGAATGCTAATACCATACGCCGCCAGAGTTGCCGGAATCTACTACAGAATAAAGCACGGGGAAGCGATGGAGGAAGCCATCTGGAAAATGGCAAGCGCCTAGCGCACGTAAGCATAATCAACTCTTGAGGGGAGCAATGCATGGAAGAAAGAGGATTGCGGGAGATATCTCCACTTGTTGATGGAAATGGGAATTTACACTCTGATTTTGATTTTCAGGCACATTTTTCCGTATCGCTCGCTAGTGTCCGCCGGCCCCATCAAGAATCTGCTGAAGAAGGGCGCGGCCCGCGTCGTCTTCTGAAACTAGGCCTGCCTTTGGCAAGCGCTTTAACACCTCAACCCAGTTCTTGTCCGCTGAAAAGACTTTCTTGAAGATCGGCAAGGCTTGATCGACCTTCCCTTTCATGGCCAGCGTTAACGCACTCCAAAACGCTATCTCCACGTTGTCCCCAGCCAGCTTCATTGCTTCAGCGTACTCTTTCATGGCGCTCTCCACATCATTCTTCTCCATCGCAGCGTCGCCCGCGTTCATGTGGTCGTATGCACGCGCAACGTTGAGCAGGCGCCGTAGCTCTCTAAGAGGCTCCGGATGGTCTTCCACTCGCAGATCCACCGCGCGATCCGCCCAAGGCTTGCCGGAAGACTGCGCCTTGACCACTATCATCGCTGCTGACTGCTTGCCCCGGATGTCACCGCCCACTTCCTGCGCCGCTTCGAGAGCCGCCATCATCCGATCAGCCAAATCGCCTCGGGTCATTTCAAACGCCTTGGCCATCGCCGGCGGCACCCTGTCATTCAGCATGAAGTTTGCTTGGACACTGTAACAGTCACCCGTCCTGTGTCCTGCGAACTCGACGCAACGTTTCCCAGTGTGAACTGCCACGCCACCCTTAGCATCGACCATAGCCACCTGTCGAACAGCCTCCCCGGAGTCGGCAGCGATCAGCTCCTTCAGTGCCTCAGGTGCAGACTTTCCGAGGCGCATGAGGCCCAATCCCTTCGGCCCGTATGATGGGTTCACAAAAGACTGCGTCGCCACAGCGCCCACACCAGCCTCAGCCCAGGACACGTCCGCTCCCACACTGAACCAGTGCGATTGCACGGCAACGCCCATCTCCCCGCTCTTCGGGTCACGCGCCACGATCGAAAAAGTGTGCAAAGGTCGCCCGAACCTCATCGGTTTCTCGTTTCGCACGCACGTGCGACCGCTCTTTTTTGTTTTGTGTTTCTCGTTTTCCTTACAATTTGGCATAACGAAGACGACTCCTAGACACTTCAATACTTAACTTCTTTTCTTAAGGTTTAGTGAGCCGTTAACACAGTTTTAATGTTCACCTAGGCTAACATGATGTTTGTGGAGTCAATGATGGTTGATGTCAGAAAACTCTTGGAATACAATGAGAGTGTGAGACACAGATATTTTAGAAAACTCGCCAGACTGTCTTGGGAAGAGTTCACCAGAAATAGGGAAGCGAGCTTTCACTCAATCAGGAACATATTTGTCCACACTCTGGGCGCGATAGACTACTGGTTGGATTTCCTGCAAAAAGAAAACCTTCATTCCAAAAGAAAATTCGAAGAATACAAAACCTTCGAAGAAGTCAGAGCATACATGGAACACGTTGAGAAACGAATGCATGAATACCTTGACTCATTGCTGACTGAAGGACTCAACAAAACCTATACGGCCACGGGCGATGATGGCAAGACATTCGAAATAACAGCCGAAGACGTTCTAATTCACGTATTCGAAGAGGAGGTTCATCACAGAGGCGAATTGATTGCACTTCTTTGGCAAATGAACGTTGAACCGCCGCCGATGGGCTGGAAGGGACTTTAGATGTGCGCATGCCATGCTGTGTTTGAGCGCTTGGGAATGTTTTAAAGAAAAGTGGAGGTTTTTGGCAGCGCTTTTCTCTGAGAACGTTTTGTCCTGTAAACAATGGCGGCCAGCAACGTCGCCACTGCAAAGAGCGGCAGGATGATAAGGGATGGAAACTCTGGCACCGTCTGGTTCACTGTAAACATGCCGAACATTATCGAGGGGTGAAAATTACAGCGGTACGTGAAGTTTCCGCTATTGGTTGCGTTAAATCCGAAAACAATGGTTCCTGAAAACTGTTGAGACGTGGGTTCACCCGCATCGGCAACGCTGTTATTGTTGTAATCGACAAAGAATTGATGCGGGAAGCCGTCTTGGCTTACGAGAGTTAAGTTCACATAATCGTTTTGAGTAACCGTGATAGTGGGTCCTGGACTACTGATATTATTGCTTGCAAAAGCCCAACCTCCGCCCGCAGAGCCGTAAAGCCTGAAATTCACTGTGTCTGCCTTCACTTTTTCAGTATTGCCTGCCATCCCCAACGTTGCTGCAACAAGTGCTACAATCACAAGGAGTATAATCTTTCGAGACATGTAATCACACCCTCTTTTGTAATCAAATGCACTGCGTGTGCTCTATCCAAGTTGCCTAATAGAATTCTATGGAATCGAGAATATAAATCTGTGTGACTGCTGGCCCACTGCAGCAGGCTTGCCAGTTCAGAGTTCGACGAAAATGTAGTACTCCTTCACAGTGTGTCATTATACTCCACGCGGACTTTTGGTCGGTTCTTTGAGCGCGCTCTCGAAACGCTGAGCGCCGTCAAGGTCTTCTCCTTAGCAGATACAAGAGCGAGACGGCAACGATGGCGGCTGCTGAAACAATCCATGATTCCATGGGTAATGAGAACATCAGAATGACGCAGCTAGCCAGTCCGAGAGAAGGAACCAGAGGGTACAAGGGAACTTTGAATGTCTTCAGGTTGGGAATCTTCTTTCTGAGTCTTATCGCGGCAGAGTGTAGGATTATATGAGTGGTGAGCATTGAGAAACTCGTTATTGCGGCCGCTTGTCTCAGATCTGAGACGAATGCTAGGACCGCCATCAACGCTCCAGTGATAAGGATGGAAAGGTACGGTGTTCCAAGTTTCGAGTGGATTTTCGCCAAGGATTTTGGGAACTGCCCGTTTCTTGCCATCGCAAACGAAACTCTGGATAGACCAAGCAGGTTTGTCAAAAGCACGCTTACAGTGGCAACAAGGGCTCCAAACGAAACGGTTGCAACTACCGCGAAGTTTCCAGTCGCCTTCGCAGCATAAGCAATCGGTGAGCCCGATCCAAATTTCGCAAGATTTCCGGAGTCCACCAAACCCGTCGCGACGAGGCCTGTCACGACGTACAGGATCATGGACGCTGCCAACGCGAGGAGTATCGCTAGGGGCAGCGTTCTCTTCGGGTTCTCTACTTCCTCGCCGAGGGCCGCTATTCTTCCGAAACCCAAGTACGCGAAGAAAATAAATCCGGCCCCCTGAAGGATTCCGAAGAAGCCGTTCGGGGCAAAATTAGAATAGTTCTGTGGGTTCACATGAAAGACTCCGACCCCGACAAAAAAGCAGAGGATCACGATTTTTATCACGACTAAAACGTTGTTGACTCTGGCTGAATGTTTCATTCCCATGAGGTTCAAAACCGTCAAAGCCAACGCGGCTGAAACAGCAACGATTTTCACCGGAAAGAACGGAAACAAACCTACAAAGTAGCTTGCCAATCCCAAGCAGACAGCTGCCCCTGCCACGGTTTGTGCAAACAGCCACATGCAACCCGAAATAAACCCTGCGAAAGGATGGATCATTTCATACGCAAACTCGTATGTTCCTCCTTCTTTCGGAATCGCCGAGCTGAGTTCGGAGAAGCTGAGCGCAGTGAACAAGGCGACCGTTCCTGCGATAATCATCGAAACGATAACCGCCGGACCCGCATAGCCCACGGCAATGCCCAGCACGACGAAAATTCCTGCACCGATTATTGCTCCGATGCCAATCGAGGTGGCATCGAAAAGGTTAAGAGTCCTCTTTAACTCCACCGTTTTCCCCACAACGAATCTGAAAACGGTTGTACTTATAACACATTCTGTGACCAGCGCGCTAATTTCGGAATTTGCTTTAAGCCTTTCTGAAGTGACTCGCGATTAGTTTTTTGCTGCTGGATTCCTATCTCCTGATGGTTGCCCAAAAAAAGTCTATAACATTATGGTTGTCAATAACAATAACCCGAAACTGCGTATTCAGGTACATACTATTGAATTTTGAATCCAAGTCTGGGTTTAGGAGCAGAAATCAGGTCAATTGAGCCTCATCTTGAATACGTAAAAGGTTTATACTAAGAACTTGCAATGGTGAAGACACACAAATGAAGGATTCCACTATGAGACGTTCTAAACTCGAGATGTACGTTGACATTCTCAAAGCGTTGGCTCATCGAGGACCCTTGAAACTAACGCATATAATGTACAAAGCAAACGTGAATTGTAGCGTTCTGAGAGAGTATCTGGACTTCTTAATCAAACAGAATCTTGTTGAAGAAAGAAATGTGGGAAAAAGTAGAACAGTCTTTGCTATAACTCAAAGAGGCATAACGGTACTCAAGTACTTCAGGGAACTGCAACAAATATTGCCAATCATTGAAGAAACAAGAAATATGGTCTCAACACCTATTTGATTTCATTCGGATCCAGCATTCAGCGCGCGCTTATCCTAGCGGTTCAAGATTTCACGTTGCTCTCATAAGTCTTAATCACATGCTCTCTTAGATTTCTGCACACTGGGATAGCCGGCTCAAACGATAAGTGCCGATTCTGCCTGAATAAGCCTTCTGATATCAGCAGATATTACCAGCGCGCGCAAAAAAGCATGGAACGTTAATTGGCTTTTTAGGAATTACTAAAAAATGGTTTGGAACAGGTTTGTAACAATATTTTGGAACAAAAGCATGGGAAAAGCCGTTGTTTGTAACTTAGCGCGCGCGAAGCTAGAAAAGATCTTGGTTTTGCTGTGGATAAGATTATGCCTGCTTGTTGCGGTATACTTCGAAAACGAAACGCTGTTGAGGAAATAGCTGGGGGCATGATGGCCAACGGATCGTGACCCCAAATGCTATTAGGGGCTCGTAAAATACTTTGAGAACAGGTGGCCTGTTTGGCGTCGCATCCTGTCTTGAACGTTTCCACCCTGACGAAGTATTACGGGAACTTCAAGGCCTTGGACTCGGTTTCCTTCACGATCGACGAAGGCTGTGTGTACGGTTATCTCGGGCCAAACGGGGCTGGCAAAACAACCACTATAAGAATTATGCTGGGGCTCCTTAAGCCAAGTCAAGGGGAAGTTCAGATAGCTGGAGCAAATCCATCGAAGGATCCTGTTCATGCGCTCCGATCTGTTGGGTACGCTTCGGAACTTCCTGTGCTTCAACCTTTCTTCACTGCAGAGCAGCTGCTTGACCTTATGGGTAGAATGTTCGGGTTGCCTTCGCAGATCAGAAAAGAAAAGGCCAAGTCGCTCCTCGATCTTGTAGGTCTGAAAGAGTGGGCCAAGAAGAAGATAGGGAGCTACAGCAAGGGGATGGTTCAGAGACTTTCTGTCGCCGTTGCCCTCATCAACGATCCAATTATCCTGATTATGGACGAGCCTACCATAGGCATGGATCCAGAGGCTACAGCTCACTTCAGAAGTCTTTTCACAAGTCTTTCAAAGGAGGGCAAGACCATCTTTATTTCGTCTCATCTTTTGGACGAGGTTCAGCGAATCTGCACTCACATTGGAATGATAAACAAGGGAAAAATCGTTTTCAGCGGCCCAATCGAACAGGTTTTGGACGCTTTCACTCAGCGATGGGTGGTGGAGGCCGAGCTCGAAAAAGTGACCGAAAACATAGTTTCAAGTCTCAAAGAGCTCGAGTCTGTAAACGACGTTAGAGTAGAAGAAAACAAACTGATAATAGAGCTGAAGGAGAAAAAGGATGTGAGAGGCGAAATTTCTTCTGAAATCTTCAAGCAACAAGGCGTGTTGCTGAGCCTAAACCTCCACAAGGTTACGTTAGAAGACGTTTATTTCCAAGCTCTAAAAGGAGGTCAATAGCATGGGTGCGCTTGGAAGGATTGGCACTATTATTGGCTATGAGTGGAGGAGAGCCCTAGCCAAAAAGAAAATTCTCGCTCTTGTAATTCTGGCCATAGCATTTCAAACATTGGTAACAGTTGGTATTTATGAGGCGTATCGGTTTATAGGCACGACGTTCTTGGGCAGTGAGAATGTCTTCGTGTGGATTTTAGTCGTGCTGGAAGGCCTGCTGTTTGTTCAGTTAATAGCCATCATAGTTGCTGGTGGTTCAATGTCTGAAGAATATGAACACGGAACTGCTGACGTGTTGCTCTCCAAACCGATTACTCGGCTTGAGTACATTCTCGGGAAGTTCTTGGGCGGATTCTCTTTGTTGGCCATGGTTGAAGCCTTGATAACCTTTGTAGGCGTAGCCCTTTCACTCGTGTTCTTTGGTGCACAGAGCGGTCTGCAATTTGCTCCGTTAATGTTTTTGGCCATTGTGTATTCTTCTCTCATTTTCTTCTGTTTATCGTTCATGTTCAGCGAAGTCTTCAGAGGAACTACTCTCGCAATGCTGTTAGCCTTGGCAATACTTTTCGCTTCATATATTATAAGCCCGATCTTAACCTTTGTCTACGGCATAAGCACACGGGCCATTCCAATATGGGCCGCAACAAGCTTCCCATCGCTTGTCATGAGTGAACTGGTAACTGCATCCAGTGTGCTTCCTGCAGCTGACCTTGGGGCTCTTTCCCAAGCGGCGTTGATTATAGCCCTCTACACTATTGCATTTGTTCTAATAGCAGTGTACAGGCTTCTCAAGTCGGATGTTGCAAAGAAAACAGCCTAAATGCGCGCGCTAGAGTGAAAGCCCCAACAATCTGGATATGCCCAAAGGTCCAGAGCATTCTCCAAAAAAAGTCACTAGGTCAAAAATGCCCGAAGGATCGACATGTTTTACGGTCGATTCAAGGTCAGCCTTATAAGAAGCTCCTCTTCTTAGGCAAGGGGCAAGGCTACAGTATGAAAGGGAAAGAAGACGCGACCAACTGTTTTGCCAGACATCATTAAGGTGCGCGCGCGTGTAAGGAATTGCTATGGCAGATCCACTCCTGTTTGCTTTCGTGGTTGGGATGATTGCCATTTTGGTGGCGTCATATATTACTCGTTGGATTCTCAAACGTGATTCTGGTAGCGCTCGTATGCAAGAGGTGAGCAGGTATATTGTGATAGGAACAAGCGCTTACATCAAGAGACAATTAGGGACAATCATTCTTGTCATTCCCTGGTTGGCGTTAATAATTCTCTTTCTTTTCAATTGGACTACTTCATTGGCTTTCGTGTGCGGTGTCCTTCTCTCTCTATTGGCGGGGTACGTTGGCATGAACGTCGCAGTTAGAGCCAACGTGAGAACCGCGAGTGCCGCTACGCGTTCACCTGGGGCAACTCTGAGAACAGGCTTTTTGGGGGGTGCGGTTATGGGTCTGGCAGTTCCAGGGATAAGTTTGGTTGCGTTGTTCCTATTGCGAGTAGCCTTGAATGATATTCCGGCGCTTGTTGGATTTGGATTTGGAGCAAGCCTAGCGGCATTGTTTGCGCAAATCGGAGGTGGCATATATACAAAGTCGGCTGACATTGGGGCCGATTTGGTGGGTAAGATCGAAATGGAGATCCCTGAGGACGACCCAAGAAATCCGGCTGTGGTCGCTGATTTGGTTGGCGACAACGTGGGCGATTGCGCGGGGCGA
>JBEKSS010000014.1:0-83742 GCA_049516875.1 Bathyarchaeia archaeon
TGTCAAGGTCCTCGACTAGGCTTAGACGTTCTAGTTTTCTAAGTATCGTGGCTGGCACCTTATCATGCGGCACACCCTCCAAGAGCAAAGCAGTTTCCTCCTCGGAGAACTCCTCTTCCTCTCCAAACCACCCTATGAAATCCTTGTTCAGTGGACAGACTCTCTGGCAATGCATACATCCAACCACGCAGTTATGCCAAGAAGCAGCCATCCAGTCTGGAAATGGAACGTCGCCCTTTTTCTCATTATGAAAAACAATGCATCGCTCACCCCGCAAAAGAAAACGATCTGATGAAATCGCACCAGTAGGACAAGCTCGACGACAAAGCTCACATCCCTCACAGCTCTCCATCATCACAGGTTCCCGCCAACCATCTTCCTCGCAACGCAAGTCAGAGTAAACGGCAACAAGCTGAAGAAAGCTCCCAATACCAGAAACGTAGCAGATGTTATTCCTCCCGTACTGACCCAGACCACTTCGAACAGCTAACTGCTTAAGAGGCAGCATAGTTCTCGCGAATGAGAACCCTTTTCTGCCAAGAATCTCAGCTATAACGTTCTCAAACTGCTCTTGTACAACGTCATATGAAGTGTAAGTAGGCGGAACAATGAGAGCCCGTCGATCCCCATTCAGCGTGAAAATCGCTCGGGTCTGAGGTCTAGGTATGGCGGCAACAATCACAGACTGTCCTCTTGGCAAGCTCTCAGGAGCCTGAAAACGAAACCAAGCCAGACGTTCTTGAAAGAAAGCATCGTCAAACAAGCCTTTCTTGCGCAAACCATCAAGCTGTTTGTGCAGCAAAGCCACGCGATCAATGGAAACCAGTCGTGCTTGATAACCACGTCCCCTCAAATCAGCAAGCAGTTCGCCAATAGACTTGTCCATACCAATGACAACGTGTCTGGAAAAATAAGGATAATGGTCTGAATTCTTGTTTTGGTTTGGTTTGGGGTAAAGTTTTATCCTTAGATAATAAGCGCGCGCGTAGTAAGAAGCTTTGGAAAAAAAGAATGGGATGGAACCAACCTTAGAAAAGCTGATATATTGCTTTTTACAATCTAGCGATGCAAGCATGCATACAACTAATCTATCGAGGGGTTCTGCTAGGTGAGTGAACTGAATTTGCGAGAAGCAGATAGACTGGAAGTTACAGTCTTGGTAGACAATTACACTGATTTCCTCTTACTTCAGAACACAGACGTCGTCAAGCGACCAAGGACTCTTCCTCCGAATCTACCTTTAGCAGAACATGGATTATCGTATCTTCTCAAAGTTTGCTCTGGCTCAGAGGAACACGTAGTACTAATGGATGCGGGTGTGTCAACGGCCTGTCTCTTTCACAACGCAGATATTTTAAATGTAGACTTGAGCAAAGTTGAGTCGGTGGTTCTAAGCCATGGTCATTTCGACCATTTTGGAGCTTTAGTAGAATTTCTGAACCGCGCCACAAAAAGAATGCCCCTAATTCTCCATCCGGACGCTTTTCTTGAGCGCCGCGGAAATGCCCCCGGTATCGGGATAATAGATATGCCTAAGTTAGATGAAGTAGCCCTAAAGGAAACCGAGGTGGCGCTTCATAAAGTTAAAGAGGCTTCTACGTTGGCCTCAGATCTTATCCTTGTTTCAGGAGAGGTGCAACGAGTAACGGGTTTTGAGATAGGTTTTCCTTGGGCTGAAGCGAAAATCGATGATAAATGGGTTGTGGATCCTTTTCATGATGACCAAGGGGTAGCAGTCAAGGTGAAGGGTAGAGGGCTGATAGTTATCGGTGGATGTTCCCATTCTGGCATCATCAACACGGTTAAACACGTCCAAAAGGTTGCACGAACGAGCAAGGTTCACGCAGTTCTGGGCGGGTTTCACCTCACCGGGGGGATTTTTGAGCCAATCATCGGACCAACCATTGAGGAGATGAAGAAGATAGGACCAGATTTTGTAGTGCCCATGCATTGCACCGGGTGGAAAGCCATCAATCAATTTGCCGAGGTGATGCCTGAGCAGTTCCTCCTCAACTCAGTGGGGACAACATATATCTTCCAATAATCACGAGTGCCGCGCGCGCGAAAAAAATCAATATTGCGGTGAGATACCACGTTTGTCGCTATGGAAGTGGTCACAGATGAAGGGTAATCCTCTATTGGGAGCATGGAGGCTGAAATCGCTTGAAACAAGGGCATCTGACGGATCTGTCTCCTATCCGTGGGGGAAAGAAGTTCTTGGTTACGTCATCTTCAGTCCAGAAGGCTACTTTTGCGTCGCAATAATGAACGCCAATCGCAAGAAATTCTCCTCACAAGACATGAAGGGAGGCACCGTGGAAGAAAGAGCGAACGCGGCAGATTCATACCTATCGTACTGTGGACCTTATGAAATCGAGAGAGACAAGTTTCGAGTGAAAGTGGAAGTCAGCCTGTTCCCAAATTGGATAAGCGGAATTCAGGAGCGCAACTTCAAGATCAAGGGAAAAACGCTGTCCGTATTGACCGCCCCAACTCTTGTGAACGGAAAAGAACAGGTAGGCTACTTGATTTTCGAAGGTGTCGGAAACTGATCCGAAAGCCCCTAGCGCGTACGTTCAGTCAACTCTTCGGCGCTTGAGTGAGGTCTGTTAACTGTCGGCACTTTGTCATGGTTATTGAATGGGTATGATAAAGAAAAAGGAGGGGTATCGCTTTGGCTTATTTCAGTAGTTTCATGCTTTCTTCAAGAGTCATTACTGGTCTGGTTTCAGTCGTGTGGTAGCTTGACCAAGCCATGACTTCTGGTTCCATCGAGAATTTTAGCATAGCTTCCATGCTTGGCGCATCGTAAACCACCACGAAGAAGTGGTCTGGCGACGAATGCCAACCTCCGACCACCTTGATCCCGTGTTTCTTTACAAGCTGATCCATTCTTGCCATGAGGTCCACGCTTGCTTTTTTGACTTTCTCATTATGCATCGGACAGCTTTCAGGTGCATGCCTCGAGGTCTGCAGAATTAACATATTGGAACTCTCCAAAAGCTATTCCAGAAGTGTCAGATATAAAACTTTCACGAAGACTCTGCACTTAGCTCGCGCCGAGAAGAGCGAAAGTCGATGTGTCTATCATAGCTTGTGCCTTTTGATGTTTGATATATAAAGCTTGACCCACGCACTAATTCAAAGCCTGTGAGCGCACGTAGGCTATCCAAGAACTCCGGGGCCCTAGCGGGCGTTCGGCTGTTTGTGACGTATCATCTGGAACGCCCGAGTGAGCCGAACGGCTCACGAGCTTCCTTGTTTTTTCTTTGTTTTGGAAAAAAAGGAGCTATTTGCACGCACAACATACGGGGTTAAACATACTAAGACAAACGCATTTTTATGGCAGTCCTTTCTTGAGGAAATGTTTTCTGTGCCCTTCTGGATAATTGTCAAGCGTTGCAAACAGTGTGTAGCCGTGTTTCTCATAGAACGGTCTTGCTTGAAAGCTAAAAGTGTCTAGGTCGACATATTTACATCCACACTTAACTGCTTCGTTTTCGATCATTTTGAGAAGTTTAGTGTCATTGCCCTTATTCCTGAATGATTCTTCGACCCATAGAAAATCGATATGCAACCAACCTGCGTAGACATAGCCTATTACTCCTCCGACAACCTGGTTTTTTCCGTCCCGCATGAATATTGGGATTGCTTTTGGCGGTTCCATATTGCTGGTTTTGTTCTTGTTAAATCTTACGAGACCCTCTCGAACTGCTCAAGTAGCCGTCTTCTGCAGATTTTGAATCATCAGGCATCTTGCATATTTGGAATGACAAGCTATCCTCGTTCACGAATTCCACTCTCTCGATGTTAACGCCAATCAACCCTTAAGATTGACGTGTGGCTTATTTGCGTTTTTTGAATAGTTGTATTCCTTCGATTGTTGTTATGTATTGGAATCCTGCTTCGATTAGTTGTGTTGCTTCTTTGGCTGTTGTTGCTCCTGAGCATGTCCACTCGTCTTCGTTTAGGTTTAGTAGATGCATGTATTTCTGCGTGGTTTCAAGTTTCTTGTGTCCCATTTGTACCACTACGAAGTATGGGTCTTTTGTGTCGTTGAGTTGTTTGGAGCAGAAATAGTGCCTAAAGTCGTATAGTCTGATGGTGTGGATTGATGGGTCTTTGAGATCTTTGACGAGTTTGTTTCGCATGGCTCGATAATATTTTCCGTAATCTTCAGGGTCTCCCTTGAATAATTTGTCGTTCAGATTCAGATTGTTTTTGATTATCCATTCTTTGATGGATGCTGTGAGTTGTTGCGATATTTTTAGCGTTCTCGGATTGCCTTTTTTGGCGGTTATCGGGTTTTACAGCTCTGTGTTCTAAGTCAATGTCGTTTACTTTTAGTCTGCATAGTTCTATTGGTCTTAGTCCAGTTTCCATGCTTAGGTTTAGCTTAATTGATGTTGGTATCCTTGTTTTGGCTATTAGCATGAGCAGTTTCTCTTTTGTCGGTAGCTTGATGTTTTTTGCTTCTGGAAGATACAGGGGCATAGTCCATTCTATGTTGTAGAATTTGCAGTATTTGTTGTAAGCTATGCAAAGATTTCTCTTGTAGCCATTTGATGTTTTGATTTGGGCTATAAAGTGCTTCGCGGCTTCGGGTTCGCTCAGGCTTGTGTGTTTAGCTAAGAAGTTTAGTGCTTTTCTCGTGAAGTTAATTGTGTAGTCGCTTTTGTTGTCGTTCTTCATTTGAATGAGAACGTTAAGCGTCGGTGCATTGTTTGGGATTACGTGCTGGTTGATTGATGGTGTGGTTATGGCTAAACGTTCAGCGTTGTCTCTGCGTTGCATTTTAGGCTTCACTTCTCAGAAGCGTGCGCTTGATGTGGTTCGGTTCCGTTGAAGGGTGATGTACGGGAATTGAAGGCTGGCGTGTTGGTCGTAACCCGCCTTTTGTGAGACATGGCTTGTACGCTTAAGACCGTAAGTAGCGCGGGCTAGTTTCTCCACCACACTTTGTAGCTCTTCAGCAATCCCCATCGTCTGAGTCTTCGACTGTACCCGCATAAAAGTCTATTCTAATAGGATTTGTTAACGCGCTAACCGGTCTAGACGAGGGCCAGTGGGCGCTATGACAAGTCTTATTAATCTATTTTCACCTATTAAATCTAAACTGGTGAACAGATTGAATTCAATCCAAAGTGTGGGAAGATACAAGAAAGACGAGATTGTGAAAAAGGAAATGTACAAGCTTCTTAGAGCAAACCCAGAGGGAATTGGCTCAGAGGAATTTGTTGAGAAAACCAGGGCGACAACTAAGGTTAGTCGTGGAAAGATTTTTTCTATGATAAAGAAATATGAACAACTTGGCATTATGAAGACGGAAAGAAACCTTGAGGACAAACGTCATGCGACTTATTTTCCAGATTTGCAGAAAGTGAAGACTGAACAAAGATTCTTGGAAGACGTGGAATTCATTCAAGCTCTACTGTCAGAGCCTAAAACAGAATTTGCAGAATCTGAAACAAGATCGTCTGGAATCCGTGTTAGTGTGGGCATCTTTACGAATTGGGGTGAAAAGCCATCGCAGAGCCTAGAGGATCAAGTAAAAAGCATAGCCAAGCAATTTTCCTCTAACTATGATAAGCTGTTAGGTAAAGATATGAAGGTAAGGCCATCTACAAAACTCGCCTTCATAATAACGATGGAATCATAACGAGGATGTTAAGCCATAAATGAACAAGACAAAGTATACACGTGCACTTCCGTATCTAGTAGCACGCGCGCTGTTGGTTGGTTGGATAAAACTTTACCCCCAAACCCAAACCTGCAAATTCGTGACTTAGGCTTCTTCAACCTACTGTGCTTGGTTCCTGGCTCGTTGAATGTTTTTCAGATTCTTTTTTTCGGGATGTCTCGTTTGAAGGCAGGAGATAGCTGATAATGACAACTGCAGTTCCAAGAGCCAGCATAGGCGCTCGCGCTTCTAGTTTGCCGAGCGAACGTGCCTCCTTTGCGGCGTCGAAAAACTCTGTTCCGCAGTCAGGACACGATTCGCTGTACCAGTATACCTTCCTGCCACACTTACTGCATTTTCAGCGGCGTTCCTGCTGGTTCAGCCACTCTTGGACGCCATTGCGTTTGAGTGATTGAAGGTTGGCTGGGCAAAGGGTTAGATGGGGGAGGTTATCCGCTTTCGAACGTTTCTCTGCCAACTCAACAATCATGCTACATGGCATATCTTTGCATTCAAAGCAAGAAGTGAGGGCTTTCTGTTTTGCGCAATCTCTGAACTGGCACTGCACACACGTGGGCGACACGTCTCCAGAAACGCATTCTTCGCACCGAATCTGCTCCTTAGAAAGGCCATTCTCCTCCAGATAACGGATAAGCTTCTGGTCGTTGTCCTGGAATGCACGATATATCAGACATGCACCGCAGTAAATGCCGCATACGTCCACTAGGTTCACATCGAACACAAGACTACCTCCATAGACTCACGAACGGCATTCCATTTAACCTTTGATCCTCAACGTGGTAAAGTGTGCGTATCCGTCTTTTTTGGTTGGGTTTGGATAAAACTTCGCCCCAACTGGTTTGGTAGTGGAGAATTTCTTTAATGACATTGATACTTCGAACTCGATAGATGGGAAACTTGTGGAGAGCTGCAGATTATTGTTCTTACTGATGCTGACGAGTAACTGTCTTATCGCGCGCGCTCTCTGGACTGTTGTCTTTCAAGTCTGGCAAGCTTTTTATCCTTACGCTGCTTTTTTCTTTCCTTCTTCTTCTGAGGTTGAGGCCGTGTTCGATCTTGTACTGATGTTTCTCCTTTCTTCTTCATGTAACCACCTACTTCTCACAAAAGAAAAAGACTCGTCCCCTTTCTTCATGAACTATTCTTTTCTTCTCGTACATGGCTTGTCCATTCTCCGCAAGCGCGTAGCGCGTTATTTCTTACCTTTGTTATATTCCGCAGGGAGTTCAATGTTCCGTTTCTCTTTCCTCTTCAGTTCCTTATCCCTCTGCAATTCCATGTGCTGTTTATGATCTATAGCTTTCTGTTTCTTACCTTTGGGCACAATTCATCCTCCTCAGCAAGTTAGATTTTGTTCTTACGTCTATAAAAAATATGCGTGCCTTATGCCTCAATTGCTTTCTACTCTTGGAATGCCCGATGGTCTCGTCAGAATTCTTCCTCTGAAAGCTTTTTGGGAGCGCTGCGAGTCTGCGGAGGCTTATCTTATTAGCGCGCGCATTCGATTTACCCAAAACAATAAATGTCCTACCTGATTACGCTTTGAGCGAGGTTTGCTTACGAAGCCCACATGGAATCAGAAGGAAGTGCTTCCAATGGTGAGGGATACCATCTACGCTTTGTGCAAGAAGAAGGGCGATTGGGTCACTAAACAGGAAACGGTGACTGCTCTTCTTGAAGATCCGCGGATTTCGAAATCTGCAGACGAGGCGTACAGGCTGCAGAAGACGGACAAGACACATATTTTGGGAAATATGGTGAACTGGCTGGATTTCTGGGTTACTAGGCTCGAGGAAAAAGAGCAGACGCCAGATTGGGCTCGTGAACTGGCTACAGAGATTCTGGACAAGTTTGAACGGAAGAAAATTGACAAGAAATGGGCTTACAAGTTGCGCTAGAGCATGGAGCGCGCCTGTTCTTTCTCCTTGCTGTTGCGCGCGCTACGTCTGGTTTGGGTTTGGGATAAAACTTTACCCCCAAGAGAGTTTGTAGGTTTAAAAGCCAATGTTCGCATCGAATTTCCAAATCCTCCGATAATAGAAAAAAGGCGACGGCGTGGCAGGAAACGCTTCAACTACTTCCAAATCGATTAGCGCTCATATTATTTTTCTTTAAAACACTCAAAAAACAGCGGTAACTTCTATCAATCTTCTAAGCCAGTTTTTGGTTTTGCGGAAAAGTTATATCCCAAACCCAAACCTTGACATTTTCTCCAGGTTGCCCACGATCTTGCTATTCTCAGAGATTATCATCGGCTGATGCATGTGCAGCCAGGGTAGATACACTGCCTTCATAACTAAGCCCAGCTAAGTTCGGAATCCAAAACATAATGTTTCAGGAACTCAAGCATGGGAAACAATAAATATCAAGAGAAAATAAGCGTAACCTTATGCCTGCGTCTACGAATGGAATCTTTTTTCCAGATGGTTTTCTGTGGGGTGTAGCGACTTCTGCTTATCAGATTGAGGGTGCTTGGAACGAGGATGGAAAGGGGGAATCGATTTGGGATCGCTTTTCTCACGCTGCGGGAAACATCAAGAATGGCGATACGGGAGATGTGGCGTGCGATCATTATCACCGCTATAAAGAAGACGTAGCTTTGATGAAAGAGTTGGGTGTGCAGACTTATCGGTTCTCGGTATCCTGGTCCCGTGTGCTTCCTAAGGGAAAAGGTGTTGTCAACAAGACTGGTCTCAACTTCTACAAGAGCCTGGTAGATGAGCTCTTGAGGAGCGGAATCGAACCTTGGGTTTGTCTGTACCATTATGACCTGCCTCAGGCTCTGCAGGATGAAGGAGGATGGGCAAACCTGAATATCATCCGGTATTTTGCAGATTACGCTGAGCTTATGGGTCGCGAGTTAGGGGACAAGGTCCGGCGGTGGGTAATCCTTAACGAGCCCAAATTCTGCGCGTTCTTCGCACCGGGCACGAAAAACCCGGAATTATACCTTAAAGTCTCGCACAATCTACAGCTAGCTCAAGGAAAGGCCGTTCAAACCTTGCGGGATGTTAACCGGAACTTCCAGATAGGCACAATCATAGACCTTAGCGCGGTGCATCCGATCAGTGATGCTGAGAAGGACCGGAAGGCCGCTGACAATTTTGATGAGTGGGGGAATCGCTGGTACATTGATCCGCTGTTTAAGGGAGCGTATCCTCCTCTGGCACGAAAGATGGGGTTGAAACCTGATCAGCAAGATTTGGACTTGATCAAGCAGCCCCTGAACTTTTTGGGCGTGAACTATTACTCGCGTTTTCTTGCAACTCATGACCCTTCAGACCCTGTGACTGAGGTTAGGAGGGTTGAGAAGAGGACGCCCACGACAGCGACGGGCTGGGAAATCTATCCGGACGGGTTGTACGAGGTGCTGATGCGCTTGCACAAGGGTTATGGTAACCCAACGCTTTACGTCACCGAGAACGGGGTTGCCTTCGAAGATAACGTGACGAAGGAAGGCAGCGTCCAAGACGACGATCGGATAGTTTTCATTCGTGATCATCTCATCTCTGTGTATCGAGCCATCAAGGACGGGGCAACGGTCAAAGGATATTCCGTGTGGTCGTTCATCGATAACTTCGAGTGGTTTGACGGCTACAGCCCGCGTTTCGGGCTCGTCCACACCGATTATCAGACCCAGAAGCGGACCCCAAAGAAGAGTTACTACTGGTACAAGCAGGTGATCGCGAACAACGGCTTCGCCTTCTAGATAGCCATGTTTGTCCTACCTCCCACTTGTTTTTTTTCATCTATTGTGATGTGGCTTTGTAATGTTGCAATGTAAGTCTTCGATTTTGTAGAACAGTCGCGCGCGCTTAGAACAGGTTTACAGACGGATACTAGTGAATAGAACTTCCTGAGCCAAGTTTTTCTGTTCTACGCTTTCGATATATTACTCATGAGCCAGCTTCTGATCTTGGGGAAAAGCTATAGCTGAACCGATAGTAATTGGCTTGAATGGTGACTTGGTTTGCTTGAAGGGAAGAATGTGAATTTGAGAATTGTAGAGAAAGAGGATTTGCCACTAATTGTAGAATGGTTTAACAAACCTGAGATCTTCGGCGAATACAACCCTCTGATACAGATGTCCAGAACAGAAATAGAGAAAGATTATGGGGAAAAGAAACTTGAACAAACCGAATTTTTCATTGAAGGGAAAGATGGAAGCAGAATTGGTTACATATGGCATTTCAACGTAATGCATCCTGCAGGAAAGATATTAGAAATAGGTTATTTCTTGGTTCCGAGTGAGAGAGGCAAGGGCTACTGCACTGAAGCTACACAGTTAATGGTGGACTACCTGTTTCTTTCAAAGAACATAGAGCGTATTCAAGCCCAGACTGATGTGAGAAATGTGGGTTCACAGAAGGTTCTGGAAAAAGCAGGTTTCAGGAAAGAAGGAATAATTCGCAAAGTCTTTTTCCTCAGAGGACAACTCAGAGATGCTTGTTTGTACAGGATCCTCAGAGAAGAATGGAAAGAACCAAGCGCGCGCACGCGCACTATTTGGTTTTGTGGAATCGGTGGTCTTCAATGTACAAGTCCACTTTTCCAGAAGCTTCTACGACGAACTCTGCCGCTATGCGAACACCAGCATAAGGTATGTAGAATTTAAGGTTTTCAAGTTTGTCGCTTTCGGGAATCAGCGCTAAACTGAACTCAGCTCCCTTCTCGTTAGATTCTATGAACAGCAACCCTCCTTTTCTTGCCACCGAAGTCTTCACGATCCCCTTGTAGCCTGCATACTCGCCCGCAAGCATGGCCATTTTCTTTTCAATCTCAAAAACCGGAATCTCCTTGAACGGATCTTTACCCATGAGAAGAGTCAAGGCCACGGACGGAACTAGCCCCACCAACTCGCGACCGCCAACATTGCACGCATACACGACCCCCACGTTCAAATCTGTCAAGAACGACAGATTGGCGCTCGACGCTCGAGTAGAACCGTCGTGACCAATAAGCACGTGTCCAAAGAAATCATCGTTCATGGTCCAACCGTAACCGTACCATAGTTTCCCGAAGTGTGTGGGGATAATACTAGCCCAGTTTGTCTGTATGTGCGGTTTGTGCATTTCTTGCATCAATCCTGAATCTAGAAGTTTAGCGTCCCCAAAGATTCCGTAGTTCATGTTTGTAACTAGATAAGTTGTCAACTCCATGACCGAACTCATCAATCCTCCGTCTGCATAGGATAATCTGCTAACTGGGTGTATAGTCGGCGTCGCAACGAGAGTTCCATCCTTCTTTTCCACAAAATAGGGGGTCATAACGTCCTGATCCTTCTCAAACTCCTCCTTCAAGAATGTGGACCTATTCATCTTCAAGGGTTTCAGTATCTTATCTCTAACATAAGACTCGTAACGCATCTGACTTACCCTTTCAATGATCATTCCTAGAAGCTCATATCCCTCATTGAGATAGAAGAACCTGATTCCTGGCTCGGCTGCCACCTCGTCCTTCGCACCGTTAACATGCAGCAATAGGTCCTCAAAGCTGCTGAACGGAACCCATTTCTCACGAAGCTCCATGAGCCTAGAAATTTCAATATCTGCCCCGCTCAAGTCTGGAATACCTGAAGAATGGGTCAACAAATTATGAATGGTAATCGGGTTCTCCTCCTTCCCAACTTTGAACTCGGGCAAATGCTTCTTAACGGGGTCTTTCAGGCTCAGCTTTCCCTGCTGCACGAGTTGCATTATGGCCAATGCCGTAAAGGACTTGGTGCATGAACCCACTCCATAAAGCGTGTCAGGAGTAGCCGGAGCGTTGTCCTTCAACCGCCTAGCCCCAAAACCCCTTGCATAGATAACATGGCCATCCTTCACCACTGCCAGGCTTAAGCCAAGCACATGATCTCGCTGCATTGCCTCTGCAACAAAACCCTCAAGTTTTTCCGCAAACTCGCCAGAGGACATGACAATCGCACCGTCTAACCCGAAATGAACTCAATGTGCGGATAAATCTTGCGGGAACTAGCAGCGCCCGCTTGTTGACTTAGCTCTCTTTTTTCTGAAACTGATTTAGCTCTCAATTTTCTTCATAAGGCCGCGAAAAGGCAGCCTTTTTGGTTTTGCGGAAAAGTCTTTTTTTGACCGTTTGATTTTACCGTTTTTCAGTTCTACGCTTCCGCACTTCTCAATTCTGTTTAGGCTTATCCTTTCCAACAATGGGTGCGAGCGGCATGACATACATGTATAATAGTGCATTGACCACGACTACGATTGCCAAAACCCAATACATTTCTAGGAACACTAGAAAGACACATATCCATGATGTCTGTAATCCGCAACCAGCTATAAACAGACGCTCTGCTCGCTCCACCAAAATTTGACGAGGATTTGCCGCAGGCTTCCCTGTTCTCTTATCTTTCACCCTACTTAGTGTGTGAGCAGGTTGAGAAGCAATAGTGCAAAACGTGGAACTGAAACCGAACAAGACTGCACCCATAACAGAAAGAAGAATGGTCAATTCAAGAAGAAAACTCGTTTGGACTCTAAAAGCTGTGAATAGTGTCGTTTCCAGCACAAATTCTGTAATTGCAAAACCCGCCCAAACTAAAGCATTGTTGCTCCACCCGCATGCTATCTCTCGATATTCCTCTTCCCTCTTTTCTATCTCAGACGCACAAACCACCTTTCATTTTGTTGTTACCTGCAAATCTTTTATTAAATTAACCTATTGACAAAAACCGCTTGAAGCACGGATTAGTTAACGTCTTCCTGTTCTACACTTTCGACATATTCCTTAAGAGTCTCGGTTTTCTCATTGTTTATTGGAGATATCTATGTCAATCGGGAATACGGGAGATATCTCCACTTAGTCTAATTGGCTGGGTTCGCAATTCTGGGCCGTGTGTGTCTCCCTATTTTTATTTCTCCATATATATTTTTTACACCTTAATTTTTTCCAGGATCCTTAGGGAAAAAACCAGGAGTCTCTGTCTCAAATATATGTGTGTGTGCCAGTGTGTGTTCCGAGGTATAGGTATATAGTAGTAGGTAGGTAGTGGTAGGTGGTAGGTTCTCCCTTTTCCCTCGTTCCCTGCGATGCGTCCAGCAGGTGTGCTGCGCTGCTCTGCTGGATAAAACTTTACCCCAACCAACCACTGCCTACGGCCACCTACGCCAACCTGTGACCACCAACTCCACTCTGGTCACCCGCACTCCTTCTCCCATTCCTACACATACACCCACACCTATACTATCACATACGCGCGCACACGGAGTGTGTGTGAGAAGGCGCGCGCTAACGCTCTGAGCATACGGGGATTAACCCCTGTATTATTCCATACACACATTGACTTGTACCCGGGTTCAGATGGCGATGCAGCTACTGTCTCAGTATCTCCCGCAATTCCCCCTTTTCTAGCGTGCGCTTGCACTAATAAAACCATCAAGTAGTCAACCTTATATACCAAACAGCAACTTAGTTGCGCGTTAGAAATCGTATGGACGCAGCAAAAAGAGAGGCGATCAGAGGTCTCTTCACTCTTTCATTGTTGGCATTACTTTTGGTGATTAGGACAAACTGGGACAAAATAGGAATACAACCTTATCTGAATTTTGGTATGCCATTTACCAGTTTTTCTTACGAGTGGAGTTATCTGCATTATTCATAGGTGACTTATTATGGTTGAAGATTTTGTAATTGAAACAAAAGGGCTCAGAAGGAATTTCATTTCTAAAGAGAGAGGCGGGAAAAAAGTGGTAGAAGCAGTTAAGGGTATAGATCTCACTGTGAGGAGAGGGGAAATTTTTGGTTTTCTCGGCCCTAATGGTGCTGGTAAGTCTACTACACAAAAAATGCTTTCTACACTGCTGCAGCCAACTGGTGGAGAGGCCAAGGTTCTCGGCTATGATTTAGTAAAACAACAGGAACAGATTAGACAGAATGTTGGATGTGTGAGCCAAACTGGCGGTGCAGATCTGGCGTCTACAGGTCTTGAGAATCTAGTTCTACAGGCTCAACTGTACGGTTTAAACATTTCAACTGCAAAAAAATACGCGGCCGAATTCGTAGAGCGTTTTCAGATGAGTTCTTTTATCGAGAGACCAGCTTCATCTTACTCAGGTGGCCAGAAACGGCGCCTAGACGTTGCACTTGGGATGATTCAGCATCCACGACTACTTCTCCTTGATGAACCGACTTCAGGTCTAGATCCGCAGAGCAGAGCATATCTGTGGGAGCAAATCAAAAATCTGAAAGCTGAAGGAGTAACAATATTCTTGACCACTCAGTACATGGATGAGGCTGACAAGCTCTGCGACACGATAGCAATTATAGATAATGGAAAAATTATTGTGACTGGAACGCCAGGAGAGTTGAAAAGCAATGTTGGCGGTGACATGATCGTTTTTGGTTTTCCCTCAGAGGAGATCACTCGCAATGCCGAAACTCTGCTAACGAAGATTCGACCAGAGAGTATCCAAACTAAGAACAATCTTGTCTATCTCTACACCCAGAATGGGGAGAGAGTGATGCCTGACCTCCTGAGATTCCTTGATGCAAAAAACTTGGAGGTGCAGAGCATCATGTCGTCCAAGCCAAGTCTAGATGATGTCTTCTTAAAGTACACGGGTCGCTCACTAAGGGAGGATGATGGAAGAAGATGAAAATGTTACATGAAACAAGGCTAATGTTCATCCGCAACATGCAGCACACACTCAGGAATCCAGTTTTCATTTTCGTGAGCATGTTCCAGCCTCTTCTGTACCTGTTGTTGTTTATGCCACTTCTGAACGGTCTCGGCGGTGTTCCAGGCCTGCCCTCTGGGAAGACAGTTGAGGTTTTCATCCCCGGGCTTTTAGTTATGCAAGCGCTCTTCGGTTCAGCCTTCGTGGGATTCTCGCTTATCGACGATATTAGAACAGGAGTTATAGAACGATTTTTAGTAACTCCCGTGAAACGCTCGGCAATTCTTTTAGGTAGGGTTTTGAGGGATGCAGTCGTTCTTCTTATGCAATGCATTTTGATTACATTAGTAGCTATACCATTTGGGCTAAGTGTAAATGTAGGCGGATTCTTGCTCTCTTTATTATTATATGCTTTGATCGGAGTTACTATGGCATCTATATCATACGGTTTTGCTCTTATATACAAAATTGAGGATCCTCTCGCTCCGACGTTGAACACAATAACACTTCCTGTTTCTCTGCTGTCGGGTATTATCCTTCCCCTCGCACTTGCGCCTATCTGGCTTCAAGATCTCGCTAAGATTAACCCATTCTCGTACGCAGTTGATGCAGTTCGCGCATTATTTGTCGGAAATTTTCAAAACGTCGAAATCGTAGAGGGGTTCGCCATCATCAGCGCACTTGCAATCCTCCTATTCCTGTGGGGGTTGAGGTCACTCAAGAAAATGGCATCATGACTGAGATTTATATTTTGCAATTTCATACGGGTAGGTGCTAATCGAATAGGCTAAAATGTTCGGGGAATCCCTAGGGCTGAACCCAGATCAGCGCGCGCGCGCTAAACTTTGACAATGAATCTCGGATGGCCTGCCAGAAACTTTTTAATCAAATTCCAAGGAATAGTCTGCATATCTTGGGAATCATGTTCAGGATGTGATTGTGTGAAAGTTCTGATAATTGCGGATGAGCCTGAAGCTCCTGCCTTTGACCAGATTATCGGACTAAGAAAAGCCATCCAAGAACTGGTTGGGAAAGTCGATTTGCTCGAGTTTTCGAGAGATTGTATTTTCTTCAATCAGAAAAAGATAAGTGAAAAGGGAGACACTAACATCGGATCTGCCCAGAACATTCTAGCGAAAAGGCGGTATACCCTAATCATCGTTTCTTTGGCGATTGGCAATCTCAAGAAGCTGTTCTTTGAAAAATCGAACATAGTGCAGTATCTGAGAAACTCTCCTTCTCGCGTCAGGATGTATGTGTTTGGAGCATCTGACATTCCAGATGAAATAGTAACAAGTAGAAGCGTTGACCTTTTTCCGTATTCAAGACAAGGGGCAGTAAAATCAACACAAGAATTCAAGAACGCCGTTCTAGCTTATATCAGGAAGGAACAGGGTCAAAATGAGGACATTTAGCGCACGCTCGCGCAAAATGATATGCCCATTCCTTTTGGTGCATCGCTGAAGCTGAAAGCTCACTATACCAAGTATCCACCCGCGTTATTGTTTGTATCAAAAGGCATTAGCAGTTTAAGCACAAAAGAGAAAAGATAGCAGTCTTTGTTTTGCTGTAAGAAGAAGGCAGTTACGTGGGTTACCCAAGACGAAAGACAAGAGAAGAACTGAAAAAACCTAAGCCTGAGAAAAAGAAAGTGAGAGAAGAGAGGCGGAAGAAGAAAAAACTTGCCCGACTTGAGAGGCAACAGTACGAATAAGACAGCGTGCCCAGAATTAAAGAGATTTCAATCCAAGACTTTCGAAGAACACGGTAAAAAAAAGACGCCAGAGTTCGGGAATAATTACAAATCTAATTTCGTTTTGCGCGTCTTTCTGCTTGAGTGTCAAACACATGTAGCGGCACGTGGTTAGCTCTGTTTGCTTCGCTTGCAGCTCGATAGATGCTGAAGCATTGCGTTTATAGCTTTTTGAAAATCTATGAAACTAGAAGCATGAGCTAGGAACAGATAAAGATAAGCGTGCACAAAACAAAGAGAAAAATAAAGGTAGGATTAGAAAGAGGGAGTGAAATGTTGGCGACTATGACTGTAGAGCTAAACTTGGAGCGAATGGACAGAATGAAGCAGGAAGTGCTGAAGGTTATTCAAAGAATGGTAGATGAATTTGGAAACGTGTCTGTCATAGAACTGGAGCTGGCGTTGATAGAAGGACTGGCGAAAGTGAGAGAAATAGGCATAAAACAGATGGAAGAGAGGGATGAAGAATCAGATGTGGTCTAGCGAAAGCTTGCTCTTGCAAGTTAAAACACTGAAAACCCAATAAGATTCAGTATAGGGGGAAATCCGTGTTTTAATTTTGCACCGATAGTAAGGTCGGCAATATAGGTCACAGACCAGTGGAAAAGTGTCCTTAAGGTTTTGCTCTAGCCTTTTGCACGGCATGGCTTAAACTGGAAAAAGAGAGTGGGTTTTAGTAGTGGTATGTTATCGCTGTAGTTTTAGTATGTGAATGATGCAGTGAAGTTTACTATCGATGTTAGGGCAGGGTCGCTGTTTCCGATTGTTATTCCTACTTCATGGTAATTTGGCTGGCCGAATGACATTATTGGAAATATCATGTCAGAATAATTAGGATACTTGTCGAATATGTAAGGGGCAGGGTAGTCTTGATAGTAGTGAGAAGGATCATAGAACACATACCATGTGAGGTTGACCCAAATATTCGGATTGGGTGGCTGAACATTACACACAATTTCAACGTTACCTGGAAAGGATGGATTGAACCATCCAGTGAAATTTCCATTCGGACCAAAAGAAAGAGTCTTATTATTGAGCCAAATCTCAGTTTTTTCAAAGTTGACTATTTTGCTGAGATCATCAACTTGACCTCGCAGATTTGTGATTTGAAAGTTCATAAGAACAACTGTTCCAGCAAGCCAGGCTATTAGAACAATACTTATTGTTCCTAACACAATAACAACATTTTTTCCAACAACTTGCTTTTCATTGACTTCTGGTTCACTCATTCTTGAACCCCTAGTTTGTCTTCTGTTGCTGTGCAGATTTAAGATTTCTGTGTCTTCTTGAAGGATGGTTGGTTATTGCGTTTTCTCTAGGTTCTGTCTAACTTTGGCTTGTTTTGACGTCTTTCTTTTTGCAGATTATGACTGTTAGTAGTGTTAATAACATGAAAAACATCGTAGCTTGAATCGACGGAAACTCTGGAATCACAAGATCTGCCAGTGATAGAGCTACTTGCCAGTTCTGGGTCATGTTCATCGTTGTTTCGTTGGAGTAAGACGCATATTTGGCTTCAACGGTGTAGTTTCCAACAGGGTAATCTCCGGTGGCGTTCATCACCTTTTCCATTAATGTCAACCTTGCCCCACCTCTTTCGTCTGTAAGTTTCCACCCGGCCATTGTTGCGTTTGGATAGATTGCAGTTATGTTTGCAGCTTTCACTTCTTGACCGGTTGAATCCACCACTTGGACGTCGAGGTACCAGGCAACTTGAATACTCGCCGTGCCACTATAGTAAGCACTAGAGTACGTCGAGTTTACCAATGAAACAACAGAAGTCCCACCAAGGGATATGCTGTCCGTGACCGTCGAGTCGATCATCGACACGAGAGAAGAATCAAACGCGTAAATTATTAGAAACACCGCGTTTGCTATCGTTATGTTTGACGATCCACTGGCATGGAGCCTCCAGTTACTGACGCTTGTATTATTCAACGTCATATTCGGTGCGCCCCCTCCGGGTGGGATGGTTGGCGAGGAATTAGTTATGAAACTCCAATAACTGAAAAAGCCCGGTCCTAGTTTCGAAATTGTGCAGTTTATCGTTTTTGGTCCAATAACAGCGGCTTCGGTGATTTCCGAGTTGTAGATGTACACCTCAGAAGAATCGTAGCATGATACCATAGATATGGTAGAGTTATAGATGCTTAGAGCAGAATTTTGTAATGCAGAAGCGGCTATGCCGGATGAATTGGAGATTGACATAACTGAATCGTCATAAGTCCATAATATAACATAGTAATTTGATGTTATGTTGTAACCAGTTGCCGAACTGTTGCCACGGAAACTCATATAAAAGTAGTGGTCTGAAGCGGTTATTGACACGTTCTCAGCTTGAAGACGAGGATTGCCATTGGCTGGGCTTTGGAAAGTCATGTTAAACTGATAACCCTTCGTCTGTGTAAAGTTTAGGACAGCATTCCTTAGAACCAGCGTGGCGTTTCCCTCAACTACTATGCTTCCGTTGATGTCGAAGCTTCCCTCAATGACAGTCACATTGTTACCGGTGAGAACTAAGTCTCCTTGAAAAAAAGATGAGGAAGCCTTAACAACTGAAACATCTCCTCTTTGCACAAACGCGAGAGCCAGCAACAAGGAAGAAAGGACAACTATGAACAACAGCCTTCTCATGCTATTCACCTTACTCGTCTTCCAGCCCTAACTAACGACCACTCAATTCTTATGACTTGCGGAAGAATCTTCAATTGAAATCGTGACTATGAGAAAGCAAAAGAGAGCCAAGTCGAGCGCTTCTCTGTTCTGCACTTTCGACATGATGTTGATAGCTAGTTAGACAATGTCAGCGCTCTTGGCTTCTCTTCAATATTGGCAAACATAGAAAAAAAGGGAAACTGAGGTTCACTGGCGTTTTCTGAACAGCTTCACTGCATCGACATCGCAGATGTAGTCAAAGCCCTGCTCGATGAGCTTAGCTGCTTCTTCAACTGTTTTTGCGGTTGCAGAATAGTATTCTTCTTCCCCATTGTTGACAAGCTGCGTGTAGATGAGAGTTGTTTCAATTTTCTTGTGTCCCATTTGCTGTTTTGTCAATAGCAAGTCTCTAGTTTTATGGTACAACATAGTCGCAAAAAAGTGTCTCAAACCATAGAGTCGAATCTGTCGAATAGTAGGGTCTTGAAGTTTCTCAGATAGTTTGTCTCTGGCTGCCCTGAACTGTTTTCCGTAAGTGCTTCCTGAGCCTTTGAAGAGTTTGTCACTGTTCGTGAGCTTGTGCTTCAATATCAGTGCTTTGAGCATGTTCAAAGTCTTCTCTGAAATCTTCAACACTCTACCTGAGCCGTTTTTAGCAGTTGAAGGATAAATTAGATGTTGTTCTAAGTCAATGTCTCTGACTTTCAGATTAGCAACTTCAATCGGTCTCAGACCAGTCTCTTTAGAGATGCTGAGTTTGCAAGCTAAGTTCAGACAAGCAGCGCTGGTAATCATGTCAATTTTCTCAGAAGTCGGCATCTTCGGTCTTTTCTCAGCAACCACGTAGAAAGGCATCTTCCAACTTAAGCCATGGAATTTTACGTATTTGTTGTAAGCTATCGCAAGGTTACGCTTGTAACTGTTGTTTGCATTGTATTCGCTGATGAATCTTTTTACAGCTTCACTGTCGTTCAAATCAGCATGTTTGGCTAAGAAACTCAAAGCTTTAGAAGCAAAGTTCAGTGTGTATTCGCTGTAGCCGTTGCTTTTCACGTCTATTAACACGTTGATGATGTTTTCAGGATGCTTGTTCAAAAAAGACTGACGTGCTGCTAAGAGGGCTGGCGTGTTGGTCGTAACCCGTCATTAGCCTTAGTAATTTTTCATTTTGTTGTTTTTGTTCTTCTGGTTTTGTGTTGTTTGGGTTTTCCATTTTCTGTTACCTCTGTCATGTATATATCAACCCAACTTCCTAATTTATGGTTGACGAGGAGACAATATGCCTTTCTAGCATGATGCAAGCATGAAGCGAAGCGCACTTGGTGGCTGACGCCAGATAACGAGCTTGCTATGGCTAGGACAGATAGCTTTCAAACCCTTCCCCCTTAAATTGCGAATGGGGGAAAGGCTTATGTCTCCGAGGAGCGCGCGCTGTATTGTTGTCTTCTAGGTATAAGCTTCTAGATGGTTACCATAGCTCCTTTAGTGGCTTTAACGTTTCTTGCCCTTGGCAGGAAGTTGCTGTCTCAACTGTTTCTTTTTCGCTTCTTTATCCCGTTCTATCTTTTTCTGTTGTGCGATTTGAGTATTCTTTTGTTTACGTTTCATTACACTCGGCATAAATCTCAGCTACAAATTAACGATAAATAAACAAGCTAAAAAATATTTCTTTCGCATTAATGGAGGAAGCCAATAATATCCAAAACTGACGCGTCTTTCTTTCATTTCATTAAAGAAGCCAACTTTATGGTAAAAAGAGAAAAAGAGTTTTGCAAAGCTCTTTCTTGGGGCTTAAGAAGCCTGTGTTTTGCTTTGCTTTTCCTAAGTCTAGAAGAGGCTCGGCTTACAGATTTTGGGTCTTGGGGCGCGCGCTAGGAGTTAAAGCGCGTTGCAGAGGGGTTTTGGGGTTGAGAATTCTGGAACGCATGCTGGCTTTAGCGCGCGCTGTCGGTGCTGGTGTTCTAGGTTTTCAATCGAAGGTTCTTCCACAAATCATAAGACTGAAAACAGTAGATATAACAAATGATTGAAAATGAGCCGAAAACTTGTTTTGATGTTGACCTTGACACTTCTCATTGGCACGTTGGACTTGTCATTTGAAGTTCAAAGGGTTGAAGCATCTGGAACCATTTACATACGGGCTGACGGAAGTATAGACCCGCCAACAGCACCTATTTCAACAATTGACAATATCACATACAGCTCAACGGGTAACATTAACGACAGCATCATTATCGAGCGGGATAACATTGTGGTTGATGGAGCACGCTACACCGTGACTGGAAACGGATATAGCGGGAACGGAATAACGCTTACTGACAGGAACAACGTAACAGTGAGAAACATGACGATAAAAAACTTCTACATCGGCACCTATCTCTACTCTTCTTCTAACAATGTTTTGTCTGGCAACAGCGTCACAAACAACTCTTATGGCATTTTGCTCGTGTCTTCTTCTAACAATGTTTTGTCCGGCAACAACGTCACGGCAAACAACGGAAACGGCATCTATCTCCTCACACCTTCTTATCTCCTCACTTCTTCCGATAACAACACCTTGTCCGACAACAACATCGCAAACAACAACGCTGCCATAGAGCTCGACTCTTCTGATGACAACGTCTTGTCCGGCAACAACATCACAAACAGCGGGATAAGTGTCGAGCTCGTTTCTTCTTCAGGCAACAGTATCTACCACAACAACTTCATCAACAACACCCAGCAGGCATTAACCAGCGAGGGCTATACCAACAGCTGGAATGAGAGCTATCCTTCTGGGGGCAACTGCTGGAGCGACTGCAACGGAACAGATGCAAACCATGATGGCATCGGTGATACCCCGTACATCATTGACGCAAACAACACAGACAACTATCCACTTATGGTTCCATATACAATTCCAGAGTTTCCAGCATTCCTCATTCTGCCGTTATTCTTCATAGCAACACTACTGGCGGTCATAGTGCAAAGAAGAAAACACCCTCGCGCGCGCTAGCGTGCGCATGCCAAAATCAATTTTTCTTGATTGACTTGATAACCTTGTTTGTCAGTTCTGTACACTGTTTCAACGCAGCTTTGTTCTTTAGGACTTCGCCCTTTTCATCACCTGCTCTGACGTTGACCGCTATGAAGGGAGGACGATCGTGTGAGACTAATGTCAACCCAAGAGATTCGATATACTCTACAACAGTACGCAGTGTTTCCTTCTTGAATCTGCCCGTGCCTGACAAGGCAAAAACGCAGAAAGGTTGTTGCTTCGGTAGAAGCTTATAGTTTGGTTCTGCGAAGGTGTGTTTGTAGCCTTTGTGTTTTCGCATATGAACAATTGTGTCCAGTCTTTCCAAGAAAGCTAAGAATTTTGAGGAAGCCAACAGATACTTGGGGAATATGAACATTAACGCGTCGGCTTTCTTCATCTCTGCGAGAATCTGGTTCAGATCATCTGTAAGGACACATTCTTCGTGCACACATTTTTCGCAGAGAACGCAAAACTCAATCTTCTTGCTTGCCAATTGGATTATTCGGGACTTGGAACTTGTAGACTCGAGGATAGACTTGGCTAATGCGTAACAGTTGCCATCGTTTCTGTGGGAGCCCACTATCGCCAGAAGTTTTGTTTTCATAGACATAATTAAGCTGGTTTTCATTAAAGTCTTTATTGGTACCAACTGACGCGCGCGCTAAGTAACAATACGCAGCTTTTGTTGGTCTTTTGTAACAAAATACTGTAACAAAACGCAAAAATCGGGGAAAAACTCCAGTTTCCAAAAAGTCAATAGAGAGTCCATGCATTTTGGCTTTTTTTCAGACTTTTGTGACAGGAAACAAAACTCCTAGAAATAAGCTTCTTTCTAGGAAATAGAATGAACTCTTCAACGTTTCCGACTTAACACCAATTATAACCTTTCTGTGCAAAAGGCATTTTGACAAGTTCACCGCAAAACAGAGGAACTAGACAAGGATAGAAGGAAATGACGAACAAGGCGATCACGGCTTGGTTGTCTGAGGAGAAGAAACTGCAAATTGGATAGTGCGCACAAAGTGTAGGTTCAACTGCCTTTTTTCAGGAAATCTAGCATCTGCTTCATTTCTCTGTTCTTATCGTTCTCTGTGGAATAGTCTCTGAAAAACTCGAATACAAGGTACTTCAGACTCTTGCAACGTTTCAATTGGTCTGTTATGAAGCCCAATTCTTGGACTGTTGGCTTATAGTGACCAAACCATTTTTTTCGCGGATCCTAGCGACAGAAAGATGGGCTGTGCATATTTCATCATTCAAACGAGAAACCCAATCAACAAGAGCTTCCATCTTCCCCTGATTTGACTCCAGAACGTGTCCTATGTCCATGCAGGAGAATAGGCTACTGTTATCCATAACCTTTGCATAGGTTCCCAAATTCGAGAATATGCCATTATTACAGTTTTCAACCGTTATCTTGCCAACTCTCTTGATTTCCTTCCCCATTTCTTTCAATGTTTTGGCTATGCGGGACGAAGTGACGTTTTCTTCTTCAAAGCTCCCCAAATCCGTCTGTATGTGAATGTTGAAGTATTCTGACTTGATTCGCGATGCAAAGCTTGCTACCGATAAGATGGTATCATGACTACCTTTTCGGACTCCTTCCCAAGGAGAGTACAAATAGATCGTCTCCCAAGGAGATTGAACACCTGCCTCTAGAGAGTATTCTTCAAGAGCCTCTAGTATTTTTCCTGTGTCTTCATCTAACCATGTGGGTGTGTCTATTATGATATCAACGAAATCAAAACTGAGGTTGCCAGCGATTGTTATGCCATTGACGATTGAACCATGTCTAAAAATCACAGGAAACCCGAATTTCATCTTGGGTCACGGATACAATAGCACGCGTGAATACTTTATAAAATAAACGCGCGCTCTTTTACTTTCCAACCATGATTCAAAAGTGTGTCGTTAAATGGGAAAAGATAACATTAAACTTATTAACGATATCCTAAATGCATTGCATTTTAGCGTCTGATACTCAATGAATTTAGTGAACGCACGTTTCTGTCAGCTGGTAGTCTAGTAGGTACGTTTTGATTTTGCCCTCAACTTGTGAATCGAAGGACTCGAAGGCTAGAGAAAAAAGCGTGCATTCAGTTCTGTTATTGGTAAAAATCTCTGGAATGCTTCTCTGATGTCACCGCTGTTTTCCAATTCGTATAGATATCCTAGTGCCCAGTAATCTTCTCCGTCGAAAGATTGATTCAACATTCCCCTAAGGTATTTTTCAATATGCGTTCCAAGGCACATCGAATTGCAGACGAAATGTAATCCCCAATTTCTTTCGTTTTCACCGACCAGATAAGCGTCGATGTATTGCTTGATTGTACTCGCGAGTTCCCCATCATTTCTCCAGCTAAGCTGTTTCGTCCTGTCGTCACTAAGTAATTCTAGAGCAATTTCAGTTCCTTTAGAAGCGAAGTTAAGTATTTCATCAACAGAAGAGCTGTAATCTGAAAGTACCTTAGGTCTATCAAGCTCAAATTCATAGTCTCTTATCTCAAGCTTGTCCTGTTGGGGGTTGACGAGGAATCTTGAAGACAAGTCAGCCATTGCATCTCGGATTTCCGGTGGGATTTGTGTTTTCTGTTCCTCTGAAAGGTAAATGCTGCGACTTGTTGGTGGATTCATCGAAGGTATGCTGAGACAGGCGTAGAGCGAATCATCAGGAGTGCGGGGAGATTCGAAGTGGTAAGTCAGGACACAGCCGTTGATCAGCGAATTTCGCCACTTGAGGACTAATGATCTGAATAATTTGTGCAGCTTTATCTGCATGTCAACTTTGCATTTAAAATCAAAATGCACCCACAAGGCTCTTCCACATCGGTAGCTAGCTAGTTTCAGCTATAACTTTTCCGCAAAATCCTGTAAGGTTTCCTTGTGTGTCTCCTGTCGCCCCCGTGGCCCCGGGTCCGTGGCCCCCTTTTCTTTTTCCATTTTCCTTAGGAAAAATTAGAGGTGCCTCTTTCCCTTGCCCACCCCTTTTGTGCGTGTGTGGGTGATATGGAGAGAGTAGGTAGGTGTGTGCTTGAGTGTGTGTTAGTAAGAGTCGTAGAGAGTAGTAGAGAGCGCGTGGCGTGGTGCGGCTTGAGGGGTAAAGTCTTATCCCAAACCCAATTCATAGTTGACTGGCAGGGTCTGAAGGAGACGTGGGCGTTTCGACAGGAGCACATTGGAAACGAAGGCTAATCTCTCTCGTCTGGATTCTTTTGCCATTTTTTTCGTATGGTTTGTATCTGACTTGGTTTGATGGGGGCGTTCTCGAGGGGATGGAAGCTGAATCTGTTGTTGTGTATGTTCCCCTTGCCTTTCTGCTTGCTTTTCTTGATTTGATTGTCAATAAGTGGCTGCTACTGATGCTGTATTACGTGTTGTCCTTTGTAGCGCTATTCGTCGGTTACTACATTTATGACAAACGCAGGCAAAGGGTGCGCACGCTACCGCAAAAAACCTGAACATTATTGTTACCGTCTGCTTTGTTCGTCGTTCATCCATTTTGTGACTATTTCTTCTGCATTGGTTTGGTTTGGGGTAAAGTTTTATCCCAAACCCAAACCCAAAAACAGAAAAGTGTGTGTTACGAAGTTATGAGTGACGCGGAATGAAACGAAAAGTCGTTCTTGTGCTTTGCATATTGCTTGTGATGGTGATTCTAGTATCGTCAATGGTTTACTACTTCTGGTACGTGCCTTATGTGCACGTTCCACAAGCGCTCGGGCGGCAGTATATGTCGGTGTCTTTCTGGCCAGAATTTATTGGAGATATCAAAAGCAGCCCGACTCCCCTCCACCTAAACTATGAAGGGAATGCGATGAACGTAACTTATGTCTCAATAGAAATCAATGTGACCAATAGCTACTTCCAACCTGTATACATAAACTTCAGCGGTTTTGACGTAGTCTGGCTCATATATAAAAGGACGGTAACTGACCCTTCAGATGTCCTGAGTAACAGAGACTCTCTCGTTTGGGGGGCTTACTATTATTTGGTTTATGAAGCAATATCGAACCCACGTAGAGGTATCCACGACTTCGCGGGAGACGATCTAGAATTCTATTCAGCAAATAGAAACAACACAAATTTCCAGACAGACATACCGAGCGGTAGCAGATCACAGTACTATGGGTACGCGTTGTTCGATGATCACATGGGCGGCGAGTGGTATGGCCAATATTATTCAAATCCTGAGTCACTCGTATCTCCAGGAACGTATTTCATGTACTGCATAATCTACGACTTTTCATGCACTCTACAAAACATAACCATAACTTCAGCAGCCCTACACTAGCAAAAACGATCCTGTATTGAGACTCAGCGCACGCGCTATCTTAGGGTTCGACTCTTGTGGTATTCGGGAAATTAAGGCTGGCGTGTTGGTCGTAACCCGTCTTTAGTACAAGTAATTCTGGTTTTGGTGTTGTCGATTGATCTTTAGCTTGTGGTTGGTCTTTGGTTTCGGGTTTGGTTTCTTCATTCATACTTTTTGCCCTTTCTAGGAGTTTGGGGATTTCTATTTCTGTCCTTAGTCTCCCGTGTTCTATTTCGTCACGTGTTCTTTTTTGGGTTTCGTTTGTTTGATTTGTCATGTATATCCTCCAATTCACCGCGTGCGTCGGTTTTTCTTTTTAACGTTTGGTCTCGCATGTACATCAACCCACATTCCTAATCGTTTCATTGACGAGGCGACAATATGCCTTTCCCGACTGAGCAACTTTTTAGGACTGCGGGGAGCGCGCGCTGTGCGGGCGACTTGTTGCTCTGTTGGATTTCCGCGCTACTTTACTGAGCGTTAAAACGGCGGGTGTTTATAGCGTTCTGTTGTTTACTGTTGTTTGTTGTTTGTTCTGTTGTTGTTTGTTCTGTTGTTGTTTGTTCTGTTGTTGTTAGCGTGTGTTAGTTAATTCGTTCCTGTTAGCGAGAGTATAGCGAGTTGTTTGTGGCGTTATTGTTGCTGTTCCTTTGGCGTTCGATTGGCGTTTTGCCTATTTTTGTAGCGCGCGCGACCTTGTTGGATATTTTGTATCAGTAAAAAGTTGCGAAGGAGGCGCACCCTGAGCGGAGCGAGGGGGAAAGGCTTATGTCGCCGAGGATTTCGAAGCGCGCGCTATAATACTTTTGCGCGCGATTTCTTGCTCATTTGAGCAGTTGGGATATTTTTGACAGTTTTTCCTGAGTCTGGTTTACTGAATCCACGATTTGTCGGTATTGTTTTGGATACTTCTTTGCGATTGTTATGAACTGTTTTACCACTTGGGGGGTGAATCCTGTGCGCATTTGGTTGGCTAGGATGGAATCGATGTCGGTTTGTTCTATTTTTCCCTTGGTTAATGCTGCGAGATATAATACCTCGAACGCGTTTTCTCCGAGAATCGGTGTGGTTTCTATGAGAAATTGAAGGTTAATGTCTTTTGGATAAAATTCACGTGCTCTGATAAGAATTGTTTGGGGATCTGCTCCTCTGCTTATTGCGAGGAATATGCCTAGTTCGGTAAGCCAGAAAGACGGGTATTTTGTGCCGTGATATTCTTTAGTTGTTACGCTTTTGATCAGTCCTTTCTTCTTCAGTGTGTCGAAAGCAATCCATGTGGATTTGTACTGCCCGTTGATTTGCTTCATAGTTTCATTAATGGTTTGAGCGTTGTTCCTTGCCAGACTCAGAATTACACGCTCCTGCAAGGGAGGAAAGTCACGTGTCTTCCTATTTTGCTTAGACATATGTCTCACTGAGCTTAGATATGTTATATCTCACCATATATAAAAGTTCTTGCCTAAAACTACTCGGTGAGAAAAGTTGTTTGAAAATTCGAAACGGAAAACTGCGCACGCTGTGCTCCCTTTGGGAGTTGATTTTCTATGGCTGAGGGTAAGCTGCTGAACTGTATCTTCTGGGATGGTGTCGCTTGTAAGCATCGTAAGTCTGAGACGGTGAACATGATGGTTCGATGTTGGAGCTGTCGCCAGTTCAAGCGGTTTGTGAGACAAATGGATGATGCTGATGCGAAAATCATGGAGGAAAATGAGAAGAGGCGTTCGGAAGGTGACGGTCTTGGTTGACGCTGCTGTCCTCCGATTGGTTCGCTATTTTCTGGTTCTCCTTAGGTTGAACCCTCAGTTGATGGAGAATGCCTATTGGTATCTGCCCGTTCTGGACGATGGCCACGATAATTATGCGCAGGTGGGTCATAGCCCTAGCGTTGTAACTCCTTACTGTTGCTATTTCAGGGGTTGGAAGGTCTGTCGTGAAAAGGACTTGCATAAGGGTGTGGTTGTGAACGGTGTTGATTTTACGGATAAATCGGCGGTTTCCCCTTCACATCTCTGGTGTAAGAATTGGCATTGCCCTAAGTGTTTTCTTCACGGTGCTTGTGTCGTTGGTGCCCGTAGGATTGAAGACCGCCTGACTGCCTTCGTTGAGCGTGGACTTGGTAAGGTCGAGCACGTAGTTTTTTCGGTTCCAAAGGCTTCTCAGGACTTACCATTGGAAGTCTTGTTCAAGATGCTTCCGTCAGTGGCAAAGGACAGGGGCGTGTCTGGTGTCTCAATTTTTCATGGGCGGTACATAAATACTGAGCTTGGCGGCCTTGCATGGAGAGCACATTTCCACGTGTTGGGTTTTGTTGACGGTGGCTTTTACCGTTGCAGGACTTGTGAACATGAGCGCAGTGCATGTGCTAGCTGTGACGGTTTCAAGGGTTGTGAAGTTCGAGGCTTTGCCAAAGACGGGTGGATTGTCAAGGTTGCTGATGAACGTTTGAGCATCTTTGGTACGGCGTGGTATCAGTTAAATCACCATACGGTAAAGCTCGGTTTTCGCAGGGTGCACTCTGTCAGATGGTTTGGTAAGTGTGGCAACAGGATGCTAAAATCCAAGTACCATAGGTCTGGTGCTGGTTGCTCCTGTCCCGTTTGTCGGGCTGCTGGTCACGAGTCGGTAATGGATAATGGCGGATACTGGGGTAAACGTTTGCCTGATGATGTCTCCGATCCGCGTTACAAGTCTGTTTACGCTGTGCCTGATTTGGATGAAGAGGGCTTGCCAAACTTTGCCGATGGAGGTGATAGACTTGGTTAAGGTCCAAATATGTCCTTTCGATGGCTTACCATGCGAGTTTGTGGATTCTTGCGATGATGCTATGGTCTTGCTCTTAGAGCGTGAAGGTCTCAAAGGCTTCGATACTGAGAATGGTGAACATTGTTCACGCGCTGTTATTCGGCTAAAATGAGTTTCGTACCAAGCGCGCGCTCTAATCTTCTCTTTTTTTCTCTTAGCGCGCCCACAAGCGCCATTTTTTGGTTTCAGACAAAATAGTTTTGCCCAATTCAGTAAAGTAGTATTCTGGCTGACCGCCATACACTTTTTTCCTGAAGGGAATCGGCTTTGCACTTCTAATGACTCCGAGATTGATAAGGTCACGGGCGATTCTTCTCAAGTCGTTCTTCTCACAGCTTTCATGGTAGAGACCATACTCTCCTTTGCGGCTTGAATCGAATGCACATAAGTCAAAACCCCTATCAACATATCCTCGGACTACTTCCAAAAATGAGATCATATCAATGTCCAATGCGCCCAAAACATTTCTGACCATTAAGTCTCTCGTTAAGTCCACTTGTTTTTCGGCATTTATCACAAGCTTTCTTATTTTGTCTCTTGAATTTTTTGCATTCTGTGTGGAAAATTTGTTCCATCTGAGGTGCCTAATATCAAAAGAAATATTTTCTGACTTTTCATCCCTTACGATGATTACCTCCTGTGGCAGACGGATGGCATGAGCTATGCCCAGTTCGTACATAACATTTGGATTTGGTCGGTCTTTTTCATCATTCGAAATATCGAATAACAACAACTTTGCTCTGCCGACTCCTTCCAAAACATCAATAGGAATCGAGTCGCTAACAAGTCGCTCTTTTGTACGATATGGTTTCAGACCGCATGAAAGAATAGCAGGTTTAAAGATATCTTTCCATCGTTGTTCGAATTGAGAGGAGAAAGGCATTGCCACAAATACTTCCATTGTCCTATCGAATGACCTGAACAAGTCCATGTAAGTTTTTGGGTACATTCCTATTGCATCATTCCAATTTCTTGTACCTTACGTGGAACTTTCCAAACAAATTGGTTTCACCAGACATTTGATTGAGTGCCTTATTGTTCTTGTTGGATTCTCAGCCAGTCTTTTATCAGAAGCTTGAACCTTACTATCTCATCATTGTCCAGTTCGCAGCTATGGGCGATAATGTTTCTAATGTTATTGAATTGACAGAGTGTGTCTTGAACTGCCTTTCTGCTTCTGAGAATATCTGCAAAGTCATTCCAATTTGAGTTGAATATGTCGGTTAACTCACCGAAGTTTGTATAGGATAAGTTATCATCAGACCGAATCGACATTGCAGTTTCTCTTTCCTTTGCTTGCAGTTTCTTGACGTTATCTTTTATAACCACTGGAACTTTTTTTTCCCACCAATCGGTGCCGTGTTTTTCTCTCAGAACGTCAGTGATGAGCTTACGTACACTGTTCTCCATGCTGAAATATAATACATAGAAATCTGCCATTTTGCGAGCTTTCTGAAGGATTTCGAGTTCAAATAGGTCGGTGTCTACTAGTTCGTCTTTCTTCATTTGTTGTGAATGCCCGATTTCGATACCTGACCTTTCCAATTTCGCGAGTTCACCTTCAAGCATCAAGTTCTTCATTCCAAAAACTAGGATTTGTTTGTTTCTTTCATTCTCGTCTTTCATGTTAGGAGGTGCTCCTTCAGAGCTTTGAAGATAGCATTGAACACTTCGACGTCGTTTGTTGCAGGAAGGTTGAGATTTATCGTATAGGATATTCCGAGTTTCTCAATCGGTTGCTGCTTCGACTTTAATTGAGGCTCTAACGGTTCCTGTGAAACAGCTGACGTTGCTTCTGTTATTTCTGTTGTCTCAAAATCAGCTAAGCTGCACAGTGCTAAAAAAGTACTCACCACTTTAGGCGTAACCTTATCGTCTGAGGGAGTGCCTAGAACTGTATTCAGTTTGGCGATTATTTCATCTCTTTTGAGCTTTTGTGCGTACTCATTAGCGGCAAATATCTCTTTGTAAGCCTTCTTCACTTGTTGAGCCATTACAATTTTGGATTTCATTGGGTCGCGGTACTCTCTGTAGGCAGGGGTTGGGCCATTAGCTTCATCAACAAATCCGAGTCTCTTAAGAAGTGCGATAAAAGGTCTAAAACTTGATGACTTCAAACCGAGTTTTGTGTATATGAAATCGACTGTGATTTTGGGTGGCACCTGTGCTTCCGTTATTCTTTTGAAAAACTCTTCTATTCTACCGTAAGCGTCCACATAAGGAGGATAAGTGACCAATTTTATTCTCCGTTATCTCGTTAGTGAACTAACACATAAGAGGTTTTTGGTCAGTATGTCTTTTGTTCAATTTTGTGGTCTGAAACCACGTTCATGTAGTACGCGACGTCGGTTCTTTGAGCACATCGTCTGGAACGTGCGCGCGCGCATTGATGTTGGGTCGATTCGTAAGTTTCATAGAAAATGAGCAATTAGAAGCGTGGATGATGGCGAAAATGGAAAGATTGATAAAGGGGCAGCGAGTATTTGTGAGGAGTTTGTTTCGTCAAGGGTGACGCTTGCATGGACGCTGTCTTCGCGGCCTAGGCCGTTATTGCACTGTGTTGGTAGCCTAGTCTATAGGTCTGTTTGGCGCCACCAATCTTGAAACCAGGAGGTTTCCATTTTGGGTTTGATTTCAACTTTGAGAGATGAGTTTGCGTTTCTTCGCGGCAACATTCTGGTCATGATGACCAGTTGGTTAGTGATGAACTTTGCTGGCGCTGTTCCCAACACTTACTATTCTCTCTTTGTCCTGGGGTTAGGCGGCACGCCCTTCATCATAGGCTTAATGCAGTTCTTTTCATACCTGGCTTTAGCTTCGACGCAGTTTCCAGGGGGTTATTTGGCAGACAAGCGCTGGAGAAAGAACCTCGTGGTGAAGCGCGGGCTTTAAAGGGGAACACTGATGAGCAAGAATAAGTCAAGAGATGAGCTGGACCCTAAACGAAGATCTCATTGGTTTTCAAGTATTTCTTTGAAGGCGGGGTTCTCAGGCTTGTCCTCCCAAGTGTATATCCTAGTGTTTCTGGGCTTTCTGTTCTCACTTGGAAATAACATTGCTTTCCCCTACCTTGCCATGTTCTTGGCAGGAAAAACTCAAAACGGGGGTTTAGGGTTTGCCTCGTCACTCGTGGGTTTGATGCTTATGACAGGAGGATTCACTTCCACCTTTGCACTCCTGTTCACTGGAAGCTTGTGTGACAGATTTGGCAGAAAAATAATGATGATGTCCTCACTGATTCCACAGATTCTGCTGACCATCGGCTTTGCATACGTTCACGCATATCTCGAATTCCTGCTGCTGTATGCAACACTTGGAATTGTAATGGCCTTTTTCAACCCAGCTTACGGTGCCATGATCGCGGATCTCGTCCAGCCAGAAAGAAGGGAACAGGTCTACGGCCTAAATTACATGGTAGGCAACGTTGGTTTTATGGCTGGATTGCCCATCGGGGGTTTAATTGCAAGCATGAGTGGCTTCTCTGTGCTATACTTCTACGCTGCCATTTTTGTATCCGCAGGGGCAGCTGGCCTTGGTCTACTGATCAAGGAATCTAAGCCTCTTGAGGTCGCTAAGGAAAAGTTTTTTTCCGATGTTACCCCGATCTTTAGAGACAGAGTTTTCATACTGTTTTGTTTCATGGGAGCCTTGACAATTGTCGTTTACTCACAACTGTACAGTTTGCTATCCGTCTACACGGAGTACCTTGGCTTTGAGCCCTACGTCTTTGGCTTTCTCTCCTCAATAGCTGGTGCGATGGTGGTGACCCTCCAAATCCCAATCAGATTGGGAACTGTGCGAATAGGTCCGACAAAAGCATTCATAATCGCTGAGACACTCTTTGGTGCGGGATTAATCTGTTTAATGTTTGCTGCGAACTTTTCCCAATTCTTAGTAGCCATTGCAATTCTGACCATTGGAGAAATAATCTTCTTCCCTGCAAGCTCAGCTTTTGTTGCTAATCTTGCTCCAGCAGATATGCGGGGAAGATACTTGGCTCTGATGGGACTATTCTTTGGAATAGGAGGTGCAACAACAGAACTGACGATCTTCAGTATTTATGGATTGTTGGCTAACAAAAGCTTGATCTGGGGGATTTGGGGAACGCTTGGATTCGCGATTCTCCCTGGCTATTTGATGTTATTCAAGATGGCTAAGAGACACAGATCAATTCCGACGCGGCCCTGAGTCAAGGCTAGTCATCTATGAAAGGTGCTGGAACCCTTAACCTATTATGTGGAAACTGCAATGCGCGCGCGTTAGAAAGCGTTATATGAAAATGAACTCGATTAAAAGTCGAGGATAGCGCGGGCGACATTTCGGGTGGAGGGGCACAATTTGAGACTTAACTATTTAGGTTTTATCGGAGGCATATTGGCTTTCATCAGCTTGGTGTTACCGTGGTGGGCTATGAGCATTTCGGGTTCAGCCATGGAAATTAACGTCTCTGACGAGGTTACTCTGTACCTATACCAAACGAGAGTGACCATAATAGGTTTATCAGTATCCGCTTCAACGAATCTTCCTTGGTATTGTTCGATTGCCTTAGCATTTGTGGTGTTAGGCGGCTTGCTGGGCTTGGCAGGTAGTGTCATTGCTAATGGGAGAAGGATTGTACTTTCACTTGGCGCCATACTTGCCTCGTTTTCGGTTATCATATTCGCTGTAGGATTGCAAAACCAGATTTCAAATGGGTCTTTGGTTTCGGGTTTGCCAACAGGAGTAGGTTTGTTCTCCAGTGGTGCATACGGCTATGGAATGGATTACTCGTCGTACCTGTCTTTCGGTTTTTGGCTGGCCTTGGTTGCCGCGATTATAATGTTTGTCGCACTAACGAGAGAGCGCATGCTAGAACCCGCTGAGACAATAATACCACCTCAACCTTCTCCCCCTGCGCCGACGTAGAATCGCGCGCGCTGTTGTTGTTTTGAGTTTTTGCGAGTTGGAGCGCGAAGCGAAGCTGAGCGCGACATTGTGGTCAGGAATGACATTGAATAGAAAAAAAGGTGGGCTGTTTGTGTCTTATTTGCGTTTTCGGAACATCATTATATTTTGGGGCGTTGTCAGAATGTATGTCCATCCGTTGTCTATTAGTTCGCCTGCTTCTTTTTCGTCTTTGGCTATTGCATGGTGGTAGTTTTGGCTTTCTTCGTCAAATTGAACTATGTGAGTGTAAACCATTGTTGAGTTTATGTTTCGGTGTCCTAGTCTTGCTTGAACTTCGATTAGGCTTTTGGTTTCGTTATAGAGACGTGTGGCGTGGTAGTGTCGTAGAGTGTGGAAATGTATTTGTTTGAGTCGTGGGTTGTTTAGTTTTTCAGCGAGGCGTTTCTTTTGATAATTGAACATGGTCCGAGTGAAGCCTAAGCGGGTGTTGCTGAATATGTAATTGTTTCGTTTCGGTAATGTGTTGAGTCGTGCAAATAGCTTAGCTGAGATTTTTACTTCTCTCGGTTTGCATCCTTTTTCAGGGTTGTTGCATTTGAGTGTGTTTTTTTCTTCGTCTATGTCTGTCCATTTGCATTGCCATAGTTCGCCTATTCTGAAGCCTGTTTCTTTGAGTGTTTGGAGTGCAATGGAGACTTTTTTGCTCGTTCCGCTTATGAGTGCGTCTATCTCTTTTTCTGTTGGAACGAATGGGAGTGTTTCATTTTTGGGATAGAGTGGTGGTGTCCATTGGATACCTTTCATTTTGGCGTATTCGTTGTAGGTGAAAACTGCTAGATTCTTGTGTCCGTTGGACCATTTGCCGTTTCTTTTTATGTAGAGTTTTACGGCTTCGGGGTCTGCTAGGTTTACGTTCTCTTTTATCATGTGTCGTAGAATCTTGTATTTCGTTTCGATGGTTGCGTCTGCGAAGGCTTGTTTTTCGCAATGTATCATAAACTCTGCGAGGTCTGTGTTTGTGATGACGTCAGAGCAGGCGGGTTCCTTTGAAAGGCTGGCGTGTTGGTCGTAACCCGCCTTTTGTTTTTTGTGGCATTCGGCTAATCGGGCTACCCGCGCCTTCCGGTAGATTCTTCATCGGCGTCTGTTTGCCCTTTCCACTTGCAGGACGGCCGTTTCACCGTTTCGCACCCTGCATTCTCGACAACTTAGCATGTGTCATCGGCATATGCCGGGCGGACGTTTCGTTTCTGCTCCGTAGCCAAGGTTCTCACCTTACGCCCTTGCAGGCGTTGCAATTCTACGCGTGGGCGGAGTTTCCTCAAGCCTTCCAATATGAGGCTCGAAAGCCACACACCAACTCGCCAGCCCAACAGTAACTATCACATCAGTCTCCAATAAGAATTTTGGCACCTATGTACTTCCTGACTTATAGTCCGAGAAAATGGCATATTGAGTCAAGTTGGAGAAACGGGGGTCGCACGCGCAACCTATTTAAGAATCAAGGCGCACCACACCGATGATCTGGTGCACTAATCATGAAAAGTATGACACGATTAGTCTTGGGCGTTGTTCTTCTCGCCGTCTTCATCTCAACGTCATGCATTCCGTTCGGCTCCGCCGCGACGACAGGATGGAGTCAGACATACGGAGGCTCTGGAGACGACGAAGCCTATTCAGTCGTCCAGACCAGCGACGGAGGCTACGCATTGGTAGGGTACACGAACTCTTCCGGCGCGGGCAGCTACGATTTCTGGTTAATCAAGACCAACTCTTCCGGAGGCATGCTGTGGAACCAAACCTACGGAGGACCAGGTGACGATGAAGCTTATTCAGTCGTCCAATGCAACGACACGGGATACGCAGTAGCCGGGTACACGAATTCTTACGGTATCGGTGAAACCAATGCTTGGCTGGTTAAAACTGACTCTTCTGGAAACATGCAGTGGAGCCAAACGTACGGGGGAAGAGCGGAAAACATCGCATACTCTGTAATCCAAACAAGCGACGGAGGCTATGCGTTGGCAGGATACACAGATTCCTTCGGTGCGGGCAGCTTCGACTTCTGGCTTGTCAAGACCAACTCTTCCGGAGGCATGCTGTGGAACCAAACGTACGGTGGGACAGGGGACGATGAGGCTTCCTCCGTAATCCAGACCAGCGACGGAGGCTATGCGTTGGCAGGATACACAGATTCCTTCGGTGCGGGCAGCTATGATTTCTGGCTGGTTAAAACCGACTCCTCGGGAAACATGGTGTGGAGTCAGACGTACGGAGGCTCAGGGGACGATGAAGCTGGCTGGGTGATTCAGACCAGTGACGGAGGCTACGCTCTAACCGGGCTCACAAACTCTACTGGAGCGGGCAGCTATGATTTCTGGCTGGTTAAAACCGACTCCTATGGAACGTATCTGTGGAGCCAAGCCTATGGAGGAGCATACGACGAAGTAGCAAACGCGTTAGTTCAGACCAGCGACGGAGGCTATGCCCTAGGAGGTTTGACAGGTTCCTACGGCGCCGGCGACATTGATTACTGGCTCGTCAAGACCACATCTTCCGGAAGCACGCAGTGGAGCCAAACCTACGGAGGATCAGATGACGATGAAGCGTATTCCCTAGTCCAGACAAGCGACGGAGGCTACGCGTTAGCCGGATTCACAGCTTCCTACGGCGCCGGCAGCTATGACGCCCTTCTAGTCAAAACCGACTCCTCAGGAAACAGTGTGATGCCACAGTCGCCACCATTCTCCATCCCATATGCTGCCATAGTGATAGTGTTGATTATAGTGGTCATAATAATAGTGGTAGTGGTCATAGCCCGCAGCAGGCGTTCCAGATCCGACACAAGCACCAGTCAACAGTACCCGCCCACAAGCCCTGAAATGAAACCGACACAAGAGACGCGCGGGGCGCAACCAAGCTGACAACAGGTTCTCAAAAAGGTTAGAGTTGATTCAAACCTCGCCGTTGTGGAAGCCTTATTTTCTGGCTAGCCCAACATAGGCCTGCAGGACTGTTCAAACATGTCCAAACGTGTCATCCTCGTGACTGGGACGCCGTCCGTCGGAAAAACCGTTACGGCACGTCTGCTCGCGTCCAAGCTCGACGCATTGTACGTCGACCTAACCGATCTCGCCCTGAGAAACAACCTGGTTCTGGGCAAGGACGAGAAAAGAGACACTGTCATCATCGACGAAAGGAAGATGCGACGGCGAATCAGTCAGATTATCGAGAAAACGGGAAAGAACGAAATCGTGGTCGATGGACACTACGCCGTCAACGTCGTTCCACAGAAACTCGTGACTCTCGTGTTCGTGCTGAGACGTGACCCTGTTGAACTCCGAAAATTCATGGAACAGCGCGGTTATCCGGAGCCGAAACTCGTGGAGAACCTTGCCTCAGAAATACTCGACGTGTGCCTCGTAGACGCTTTAAACGCTGGATATGAAGGGAGAACCTGTGAACTGAATGTTACGGGCAAGAAAACAGAGGAAACCGTCAAGGCGATGCTGGAACTGATGGCCGATCCCAGCAAGTGCGGCGTGGGCGTCGTGGATTGGCTGGGCAAACTCGAAAACGAAGGCCTACTCGACGAGTACCTGAAAATCTAACCGGTCTACCGTAGGCTTGAGGATATCTGCCTCTTCGTGAGCAGCGTGATTTTCCTTCGGTTTGCGTAGGATTTTGCGTGGTCGCTGAACTTTTCGCCCACTATAATGGGGCTCGACAGCCCCACATCCTCAGAAGCCTTGTCAATGTTTATTATGACGTTGACGCCTATGGTCCTGTTCCAATCTCTAATCCAGACTCCCTGCTCAACACGTCCCTTCTGAACTATCAAATCAAACTTACTTGAAGTCCCGCTGAAACCCTCAAGCGTCGTAACGTTCTGCTGCATCTTGTAACCCTCCTTCTTAAAATAATGCACCGCCGCCTGAACCAGAGCTGATTTCGGTTTGGCTTCTTGCTCGTTGCTCATGCGCTCTTTCCTCTTCGCACTAAGCGTTATCTAGTTGATTGTGGAAAAGGCTTTCGATTGGTGAAAAGATGGCTCCGACCCTGATAATCGTGTGCAGCAGATGCGGTGGGCTCCTCCTAGCTAAGGCTGACCAGAAAACAAGAAGTTGCCCGCACTGCGGCTTCACAATCCTCCTGCAGAAGGCACAGAAGCTCGGTTCGGCCAACACGGCAAACGAGGCGTCAGTGATGCTGCGCAAAATGAAAAGCGATGCCGCCGCAAGGGAAAGAGGACTGCAAACGTCTTAGCACAGGCTGCGCTTTACATCACTTTATGTATTTGAGTAGCTGGCACGTCCTGCAAACCTTCTCTGTCGTGGGTTCTCCGCATTCGATGCACTCGTTCAACCCTTCCCTTTTCGCGGTTTCTTCGAGTGCCGGCCGGATTTTCTCTATCGACTTGAAAATGGTGAATTTTATTCCAGGATGCTTCTCTTCCATCATGTTAAGCATCGCACGCGCGTCGTTCCTCAAGGCCTCTGAAGCGTAGGGGCACCGGGTGCTCTGGAACCTTATTCCCTTAACGTACGCGTACAATGCAGTTTCCCTCTCGGGAATCTCGCAAAAAGGCTTTATTCTCCTCACAAGCTTGGGATGCACCTCATCCGTGACCGGCTTCTCCTTCGCTATGCGCAGGACGTCACCGTGGAGAATGTTCAAAAGAATCGTCTGCGTCTCGTCATCCAGCGTATGGGCTGTTGCAAGCTTGTTCGCACCGATTTTTCTAGCAGCCGTGTTCAACGCTTTTCTCCGCAAGACGCCGCAGTACGCGCACGGCGTAAGCTTCATATCATCCTTATCCTTCAAGCGTCTCACCATCCGGTCGAACGTAAGGCCAAAAAGCTGTTTGAAAGAAACCACGCAATGCTCAACATCAAGCTTCTCACAGTTCTCTGCCGCTATCTTCAACGCTTCATCCCGGTACCCTCTGATCCCCTCATCAACCGTCACCGCAACAAGCCGAGCCTTCGGATGCCTCAACTCTATCCTCGCTAAAACATGCAATAAGCCAACACTGTCTTTCCCTCCCGAAACGGCCACAGCTATCCTGTCATCAAACCTGAACATCCCATACTTCGCAATCGTCGCCCTCGCCTTCTCCTCAACAGAACCGACGAAACATCTCCTACAGAGACCCACCCCAGAGTAAGGCCTAAAGAAAAACGCTTCCCTCCGACTACACACATTGCAAACGGCAGTGTTAACGCTCAACACCATTCACTCTGCAAACATACCTTTCCAGAACTAATAATGCACACAACAAAACTAAAGTACATTTTGCCCATGGCCCACACAACATGACGTTTGGAGTCTAAGAAAATGCGGTTACGTCTAGTTCAAACAGAGTCTGGATAAATTAATTCTTTCTTATCCTTCTTTCTGAGGTTTGTCTTTTTTCTGCAAAGCAAGAGATAACTTGTTGTTGCCATGACAAGTAATGGTGGCATAAGGGACGTTGGGAACTCTGGGACAACACTGCTCCAATGGACAGTTAGCTCAGGAGCATAGTCCGTTAAGTTAGATACGGGTGCTTCCTTAGAATCGAACGCAACGGGTTCACTAAAACCATAAGACGGCTCAAGAACTATTGTTACTGTTTTAGCGGTGCCATTCAAAGCGTCTCTGACAGCATCAACCACGCTCCAATTGTACCATTCATAAGAGGTTCCAACCGTTACCGAGTCCATTGATGTCATATTGTAGCTCGGCATATTGGAATATGTCAACGTCAGCTCCGTCCAAGAATCGTTAGAACATGAATGAGCATTAATATCGAATGATGTCATTATATCAGGTACCGCGATAATCTCACCATTCTCATACAAGTGAAGTGTAGCCTCGTCAACTACTGCCCCGTCTGGAATAGAAGACAGGTTGAATTTCAGCCACACTATGCTTTCGGAGGTTTCATTATCAAGCACAAATAGATAATTCTGGAATAGAAGATCTTCTCGTCCTCCCAAGATATAGTCTGGCATGTCAGAATCAGCGTATGTATCATCTGTTGGCTTGAGTCCAACTTGTCCAGATTGAGCAAAGACTGTTCTGAACCTAAAAGAAGACAACAGCAATACCAGGCCTAGAACAACTACAAGTTTTCTAAAATCAACTTCCTCTCGTCTCATTTTCCGAAGCCCCCCTCTTTTCTGTTCAGTCGTCCTTCAGATATAAAACTTTTAATAAGACGTAATAGAAGCCGATTTCATGCTTCAGCGCGCGCTAAAATCCCTTCAGCCCACAACCCAAACACTCCCAAAGCGCACTTCACATAAGCAAGCTCCAAGTCAAAACGCGCACCGTTCAGCACCCGTTCATGGAAACCCACCTCACTTCACCGCAAGCTCTCAATTCCATGACAAGATTTTGAGTCTCAAAGAAATCATGAATTGAGTACTCAAACAAAAGGACTCAAAACCTAACATCGCATCAACATGCCACAACAACGTTTTGACACTCAAAGAAATCACGGGTTGAGTACTCAAACACAAGGGCTCAAAACTCAACATTGAACCGCCAAACATGAACCTTCACACGCCTCCACCCAACATCTCATAGCAGTGTCTCGCAATCCATGCACCCCAAACCGTTTATCATCTGTTTTCCCAGCACTACTAAAATAAACCAAATGCATTACTCCTTTGAAAGAGGCTGAACAATGGCGAAGAAACCCGTGAGACGCTCAGAGTACAGAGATACAGTCTACAACAGTGAACGCTGGGTTCTACTCGAAGAGTTAAGAAAGAAAGCCATGCAACTGATGAACGTTCTGGGAAAAGCCAATCTTGAAACAGTCGTGCACGGCAGCATCGCAAGAGGAGACGTTACCAAGAAAAGCGACATAGACATTCTCGTACAATCTCAAGCATCGTCCTTCGCCGTCGAAGCAGCCTTGGAAAAAGCAAACATATTCGCATACAGACGTTTGGTCGTGCAGGCTACACCCTCTTACGCGATGAAGGCACACATCGAAATCGACGAGGCGACAAGCGTCTCGTTTCCGCTCATGAAACTGCGCAAGGTTGAACGAGAGTTCTACAAGTTCGGCGGAGAAGCCGACCTACAGACTTTAAACGAGGGCTTGCGCGTACCCGGCGTGGACAAACGTTTGATGCTCGTTGAACCCACCATAAAAGGCCACCGTGAAAGCGCCATTGTCGGACGTGAAGAACACGCTGCAAAACTGCTCGGAATATCCGTTGAAACCGTTCTAGACCGGGTGCACGCTCTGCTCAGAAGAGACACCGTTGGCAGAACCGGAGTCTTCATAAAGCACGAATTGTCCGAGAGAGAGACGTTTGAGATGGCTCTGAGGCGGCTTGCAGACAGGAACCCTGCTGTCCGCCGGCGACTAGAAAGCCTGTATTAAGCCTCTATTCTGGGTAGAAAATGAGGTTTTGTTCTTCCAGTATCGCTTGAAGCTTGCCAACTGCCTCATAGACGTCCTGTTCTTTCTTCGCGCCCACGCACACCAGCTTTCCCGCTGAGAATATGAGGAACACCACCTTCGGTTCGTCCATTCTGTAAACCGCTCCTGGAAACTGTTCAGGCTCGTACATCACCTTTTTGAGTTTGTAAACGACGTTCTCCAAGTCTATTTCACCGTTTAACTCCGCAGAAGCAACGACGTTCTGCACGGTGATGGCCGGCTTGTTAGCGATTGGTATTCCGTGGCTTTTCAGCTCCTTCGTCACCTTGTTCACCGCCTGTATCGCTTCCTTCTCCGATTTCGCTCCTGTGCAAACCATCTTACCGGTTTCAAATATCAACGTGGCTGTCTTGGGCTTCTTCAACCGGAAAACAAGTCCAGGGAACACCCTTGGACTGTACTCAGCGTGCGGAAACTTCTCAACAATCATTTTCAGGCTTATTCTTTGGTTGAGCGCTGCCGAAGCAACTATGTTCTGGATGTGTATGGACGGTTTTCTCTTGGCCATTCTATTCATCTCAAACCTGCACCATAGGATATAGTAAGGCTTTATATAATACAGTTTTTATTTGAAACGATGTTTTTCTGCCTCTCGAAAGAGAACCAGATCATCATCGACTTGAGTTTTGGTAGAGCGAGAAGCGAAGAAGTGCAGCCATGCCGCCGAGTCCGCTGAGCTGAGTTCCTGCCTCGTGTTCAGTGCTGACAACAGTTATCGTGCCGCCTTTCTGCTCAACCGTTTCCATCATCTCTTCAATGAGCAGACGCTTCTCATCACTAGACTCGCGGAGCATCTTGTCCGTCAAAACAAGCCTTTCAACGGCGCCGAGCCCTGCCGTTCTCTTGACTTCTTCAAGCCCGTAGGCAACTGCTGCTTCGTTTTTTCCCAGCCTTTTCAAAACTTCTTCAACAACCCCCGTTTCCTCGGCGATCCGCAGCTGTTTCATGGTTTTCAGCAGCACACCTGAGCGGAGCGCCTCATGTAATCCAGCGATGCCCCCGTTGTTGACGCTTTTCACGTCTGCCACTGAGCCTGCAACGTCAGCTGCTTCGTTTTCCACGAATCTTGCGAAGTCGTTCTTGATGAAGCCTACGCCGATGATTGCTATCGGGCTACGTGCTGGTGTCCAGACTTGACGCAGACTGTTCAGCGCCTTTCTGAAATACTCTTTCGTGGCTTCGCTTCTCTTGTCCGTCTCGAGCTTTCCAGGAAGTCTTATCCTCTCTTCGACCCTTTCCTCGATTCCATACTGAGCCGTCGTTGCGATCAAGTAGCCTTCATCGTCTATTGAGATTATTATGATGGACTTTTCAGACGTTCTGCTGGCTCTTTTCAGCCTTTCAACCTGATGTCTCGCCCAAGCTTTCTTCACGATGGTGATCGGCGTGTTCAAAGTGATGTTGAGCGTGTGATGCGCACCCGTGGGCACCGTTTCCGGCGCGTCGCAGATTGTGCCGTGCACCCTGAGCCTGCCCAAGAACTTGTCCCAACCGACATCTTCCACGTTGATTCCCAGAAAAACAGGAACTCTCTCCCCCCGTTTGGGTCTGCCGTATTTTTTATCGACCTTGAGTTCCCGGGTCGTGCTCGCGTAGACTTTGTCGTTTTTGTATATGACGTTGTACAGGTGCCAGAAGTCGTCAAGTGTCTCAGGGATTACCTTCGCAAAACCTTTCTTGAGGTTTATCTCCAAAATCTTCAAAATCCCTTGCCCTCGCAACTTGGCTGGTTAACACTCAATACTCTTCTCCTCATATTAAAAATCATAGATTCATCAGGCGTGAATCAACCAACCTTCATGTCGAACAAATGCTGTTTTGAATGGGGGGGGTGCCCCCTCACAGTGTTTTGGTTTTCTACTAGATTGTCGAAAAGTCTATCAGTGTGTCTTGTGTAGCTTCTGCTTCTGACTTGCGTGCGGGTGCCGACGTTGGTGATTGTCGAGTTCAAGTACGATCTGGGCAAGGTTGAAAGGGGCTACAACAACAGGACCTTGTACATAGATCTCTCAAACATGCGCCTTGCAAGTAAACCGGTGAGCAAAGAAATGAGGGACACGTTCACTGGTGGCCGCGGCTTCAACCTCTGGCTGTTGTGGAACGCTCTGCCCAAGGATCGCGTTGTCAAGTGGGATGACCCTGAGAACGAGGTGTGCATCGCCTGCGGCCCGCTGGGCGGAACTCCAGTCTATCCGGGCAGCGGAAAGAGCGTTGCAGTCGCAATCTCCCCGCTGACCGACAGCGTGATTGACTCGAACGTCGGCGGCTATTTTGGTCCATACTTGAAATTCGCCGGTTGGGACGCGCTTGAGATTCAGGGAAAGGCCAAATCTGAAGTGGTCATCTTTATAGATGGCGATGAGGGCAGGGTTCGGGTTGAAGATGCGTCTTCGCTGCCTTCGGAAACTTATCCTATCACGGAGCTCTTGGTCAAGAAATATGCTCCTGAGAACGGTCAGAGCGTCTCTGTGGTGTCATCGGGGCCGGGGGCTGAGCACACTTTTTTTGGGTGTCTGAACGTTTCGTGGTACGATGCTGGAAGGAAGATTCACCGGTTCAAGCAGGCTGGAAGAGGCGGGATTGGCACGGTGTTGCGTGATAAGAGGGTGAAGGCTGTGGTGGTGAAGTATTCGGGCAGGGTTTCCGTGGAGACTAACGGTCCTGCTGACGCGGAGATGGTGAAGCGGGCGGGGTCGGCTCACAGCATGGAGATACGGAGGCTCGATGGGATGCAGAATGAGATGGCGGTTGTGGGCACGACGAACCTGGTGACCACCATGAACGAGTTTGACCTGTTGCCCGTGGACAACTTCAGGTTCGGAAGCTCTCGAAGAGCGGGAGAGTTGGGCAAGGAGGTTTACAGGAAGAAGTTCAGCAAGGGGTTTGACGGTTGCTGGATGGGTTGTGCGATGGCGTGCGCTCACGGCGTCAAGGACTTCGAACCGAGGACGGGGCCGTTTAGGGGGCGGAGAGTTTTCGTGAGCGGTCCGGAGTACGAGACCATCGCGGGGGTGGGCAGCAGTTGCGGAATCTTTGACGCGGACTACGTTGTTGAAATGAACTTCTACTGTGATTTGTACGGGTTGGACACGATTTCGGTGGGAACGGCCACGGCGTTTGCGATGGAGTGCTACGAGATGGGATTAATCGACAGGGGAGTGACGGGCGGCTTGGAGCTGAGGTTTGGGAACAAGGAGGCAGCGTTGGAGCTTGTGCATCAGATGGCAAGGGGTGAAGGGTTCGGCATGGTGGTGGGTCGGGGTATAAGGCGGATGAAACGGGTTTTCGCGGAGAAGTATGGTGCTGACCCGAACGTGTTGCGGGACATTGGGATGGAGGCTAAGGGGTTGGAGTTTTCTGAGTATGTTACGAAGGAGTCGTTGGCGCAGCAGGGCGGTTATGGGCTTGCTTTGAAGGGGCCTCAGCACGATGAGGCATGGTTGATATTCTTGGACATGGTGCACAATCTGATGCCGACGTTTGAGCAGAAGGCTGAGAACCTGCACTGGTTTCCGATGTTTCGCACGTGGTTTGGGCTTAACGGTTTGTGCAAGCTTCCGTGGAACGATGTGGTTCCGGAGGACAACAAGAACACGAAGGAGCCGGCTAAGGTGATGGCTCACGTGGAAAACTATGCGCGGTTCTTTTCAGCCGTCACGGGCGAGAAGGTCACGGTGGAAGACATGATTCTGATGAGTGAAAGGGTGTACAATTTCCAGCGAATCTTCAACCTGAGGATGGGTTTCGGTACGCGGGAGTACGATGCGCTGCCTTACCGTGCTGTTGGGCCTGTTACACGGGAGGAGTATGAAAGCCGCGCGGAACGCTACGACAAACAGCTCAGGGAAAAAGTCGGCTACGACCCAGAGGGCAAGTCTACGGAAGAGAAGATGGCGGCGTTGCGGAAGTACCGTGAGGCAGAGTACGAGAAGCTGAAGGATGCGGTGTACGCGAGACGAGGATGGAACAAAAACGGAGTGCCCACCCTGGAGAAAGTGAAGGCGTTGGGGATAGATTTTCCAGACGTGGTGGAGCTTCTGAGGAAACACGAGTGAACAAGGAACCTGCAGACTAGCGCGTATTGACTAAGAAAAGTCAGTGGCTCAATGTTGGTTGTCGAGGCCTTGTGTTTGAGTGCTCAATCCGTGATTTCTTTGAGTGTCAAAACATTGTTGAAGCATGTTGGTTTGAAGCTTTTTTTGCTCAATTCCGCGAGGCTTTTGAGTGTCAAAAGGGGAATTTTGATGGGTGTTCGTGCGGGTTGCATGTTGGGTTTCGAGCTTCTTCTTTTGAGTACTCAACCTGTGATTTATTCACAAAAAGAGTCAATTTCTAAACTCGATTTAAAGCAAGCGCGCGCCAGAAACTTCGAGATTGTAGAATCAGCACCTCTTTTGGGACGAGGTAGATCCATTGAGTTTGATGTTCCTCTTGAACATCTGTTCTTTGTTGAAACTATCAATCGCCTCGTAAGCCATCTTCAGAGTAATAATGTCCCGTTCCGTCGGAACGTATCAGTAATTTCCATTAGGATGAACCCAGAAATTAGCGCCTTGAGTATGCCATTGAACTAGCAAGAGGCGCCGTCCATCAGGAGACAATCTTACCTCAAGCATTGTTGTTTCTTTTGATCGCCCACCTGGCAAATCCATAGCGGTCGATCAACTATAATCTCGCACCGGCTGTGAGTGGAGACGTCTCCCGCACAACCCCTCTTTTTCTATGTCAAATCTGGTGCGCCTTGACGTTTGTGAAGAATGCCTCTGCCCTCGGGTTAGAATAGACAAGTGACAAATGAACGAAAAAGGGGGTTATTCGTGTTGGTTGAAGTAGGCGACGGCTATTGCTATGTCCTTCATGTTGACGACGCCGTCGTCGTTGACGTCTGCGTTGGGCATCCAATTCGGCGAACTCGGCCTAGTGTTGAACAAGCTGACCAGGTAGGCGACGTCTTTCATGTTGACGGTTCCGTCGTACACTCCTGGAGTCGTGCCGGAAACGTCGCCTGGAACGCTCACGTGGATTGTGATGTCGCACGTGCATTTGTTGTTTTCAATGTTCACTTCGCCCGGAACAGGCCAAGCGCAAGCGTTCAGAGTGTAGTTGCCGAATGCAAAGCCCGTCGTGTCCCACGTGAGGGTGATGATCGTAGAGTTTCGGCTTGTGAGGGTTATCTGTGTTTCATTGATTGCGGCTGCGTTGGCGTAGACCGTGACGTTGAATGTTTCTTCGTAGACTCCGTTTTGTAAGGTTGCGTTTATGCTGACACCGTACCGCTGCCCCACAACTGTCTTGGCCAGTGTGATATTGCTTATTGCTACGTCGGCAATGGTCAGAGGATAATTGTCTGTGCTGTTTGCGTCGATGATGTATGGAGCGTCGCCTATCCCGTCGCTGCCAGTATCGTTCTGGTAAGGACCGCTGTACGAGTCTTGACCTGCGTAGTCGCTCCAGTAGTTTCCGCCAGCGGGGTAGCCGTCATCCCAGACATTGGTGAACCCACCGATGACTTGAACTGTGTTCCCCACGAAGTTGTCGTGATAGAAAATGTTGTTGCCAGAGTGTGAATAGACGGCCAAATTGTTGTCTGTGACGTTGTTCCCGACTATGCTGTTGTTGTTACAATTAAAACCGAAGTAGAATCCGTACTGGATGCATTCCGCTATGTTGTTCCCGACTATGCTGTTGTTATTACAACCTTCGCACCAGAACCCCCAGAAGTCGTGTATCATGTTGTTTCCGACTATGTTGTTGAAATCCGAACCGAGAAAAATGCCAGCCATGTTGTAACTGATGTTGTTCCCGACTACACTGGTGTTGGAACACCCGAGCGCGACACCGTCCTGATTGCCTCCTATGTTGTTCCCGACTACGCTGTCATTGTAGCCGTGACCCCCAACTACGATGCCATCCATCATGTCAGCTGTGACGTTGTTTCCCACTACTATGCTGTTGCAGGAACTGTCAAGGATGATGCCATCCCACCAGTTGTTTTCTACGTTGTTTTCTTCAACAGTGCAGTAGTTTGCGCCGTTCAGTGTGATTCCTGCGTGCGGTTCAAGTATGTACCCGCTGCCGTTTCGTATTGTGAAGCCTTTCACATCAACATAATCCGCTTCAACATTAACAACGTCTGCGGACCAATTTCCTCCTCCGTCGATGGTTGTGTTCTGTGGGTTTTCTCCGACGAGCGACAGCGTTTTGTTCACCTTGACGTTCTCGTAGTACGTTCCTGCCCTCACGTACACCGTGTCTCCTGGGGCCGCGGCGTCTACGGCCGCTTGTATCGTCGGGTAATCGTCGGGAACCGTTATGGTCGTGGGTGACGACCTTGCGGGCTGAATCCTAAGGGCCAGAGTTAACATGTTAAACATAAGAAGTGCCACAATTACTCCAAAAAGTAGCCTCTTCGTTTCCACTCCCCATTCCACTCTTACTGTATTATTTTCGTACTTATGAATCTTGCGTTGCAGACTCATAGAAAAAAGTTCTATTCAAAGAAGGCAGGTAGAAAAAAGGGAGTCGCGGGAGACGTCGCCACTGGCCATAGGCGTGCACGTTGCGCATTTTTGGGAAAGTTATGAATTCAAGTCTTTGCAACCAAAAAACCCGAGAGCGCAAGTCACATCATGGAAGCAGGCCGGTTGGGATTCGAACCCCACTCTGAGTGGCGATATCTCCCGATGTCCCCTCAAAAAGTTGGCTTTCTGCAGCTTCTGATATACCCAGTTAAAAAAAAAGTCAGCCACTCACATAAGCATTGTTCTACATTACATATAGCAGAATGTTCTATGTGGAAAGTCAATTCTGCTGTCTGTATGCTTCTTAGCGCGCATGCGTGTTCCTAAAATGGTCAAAAATGGTTTTAATTCCGCTCTGCCCGTTTATCCTGTGTTCGAGGAGGACAAAATACCCAGAGAAATCAAGAACAGACACGGAGCCCAAGGCCGTCCCTAGATCATGAAGGCGAATAAAAACCATTTTAGGCCAATTTCGGAACAAACATGCGCGCTAAGTTCTGCGCTATTTTTTACACACCGTTAATAAATTTTTTCATACGAACAGGTCCAACAAGGCGTTAAGCAAATGTTTCGTAATGAAGTTTTCATTCACCAACTCACCATCTTCAGCGTTTAGGCCGTTACAGCAAGGAATAAGCTTAAGCGTGAAGGAGTTCGGACTGGCTCTTTCAAAGTCGAACGGGTATAATCTGCAGCGAGCTGGCCTAGAATCGTAGATCGGACACTCGTAAACTCCTCTCCTTGGGCTGGATTTTAGGAAAATACACGATCCATCGTTACTGTTTTTCAAGCTTCCAACCATCATAGGCAAGCCCCTGAACTTCGGATCCACTGTTGTCTCCAAAAAGTCTTCCAACCTGTGTCCTGCCCGCTTTGCACGCTCCATATCGCTCTTAGTGAATATTGGTCCCCCAAGCTTGCAGCAGAAGACTGCACATCGTCTACACCTGAAACGAAGATCATCATGATAAAAAGTCATCCTCACAATTCGTTTAGCCTTAGGATCAAAGATAACCTCTGCAATGTTTTCGTCCAAGTTCTTGCCCTAGCCCAAACAGCTCACTTTTTGGGATCATTCTTTGTCTAAAGCTCTGCTGGCTTTCTGTCTATATAACTATCGGTAGGTCATAATTGAGCACGTGCGGGGGAGCTTCACAAAACGGCCTTGCTCGCATCGTTGAGAGTTTGGCGAAGCCAAACGACCTGCATCTCTTATTCACGATTGTTTCTGATGTTTTTTGTTCTTCAACAATAGAGGATTCTTGATTCACCAAAAGCGAGCGTTATCCTTTAATGGGCAGGTTTGCTGAGTTCACGAGCATGAATCAAGGATGCCCTGGCGGGTTCATCCGTCAGCGTAGCGCGCGGGGCTTGATTACACACGGAGATAATTCAAATCTGTCTACTCCTTGTCTCAGAGCGTTTGATGGCAGTAAGGTAATCTGTGGGGTTTCTAGGTGGTACCTATATGGATTCGTGAAAGGAGATCATGCTAAGTGGGCGCGGAGTTAGAGCGCGCACTCAAGAGCGAGCTCTGGTCTTGTATGTTATCTTCACCATAGATTGCTTGTCAGGATGACGAACAAATATAACGGAACAAGCGCTGTTTTCGCACCAGTACTTAGCCTTGTGCGTGCCCTTTTTCAATGGTTTCCCACATTCTGGACAATTGACCATCTTCAAATTCCCTCTTGGATAACTAGAGAAGATGGTGTAAAAATGTTATGAATCTCGGATAGTGACGACACCTCTGTTTCTGCTAATTGATCGATTTTGGCAAGCGGCGCGCGCTGGCATATTCATAATTCAGAACAATGCAAGGGGAATGGGGAAAACTTGCGCAACAGGGAACGACCTGCAGGGATGACTAAGCATGGTGTCCCCGCGTCATTTTTCGTCGTCGTGACTTCACTTGATAGCTAGTTACAAAACTGTACGCTGATTTCATTGAACTCGCGCGCAGGCAACAGCTTGTGCGTAAACAAAGAAAATGAGGGGATTTGTGTGTTTGTAAGTGATTTCCAGTTCTTACTTCTTTGGGGGCTTTTTCTTCTTTCCTTTTGCGGCTTTGGGCACTATTTTGGCCTCAAATTACAATTGTCGCGTTTTTTTATTTAAATCTTTGGTTGGCGCGCGCGATAATAATTATAAAGCAATTCCGATACTGAGAAGTTACGGAGAGGAGTTGAATGGAGTTTTCACTTGAACAAAGGTTTCGTATGGTTGCTTCCGCCCTAAACGCAAATGTCGGGTCAATAGCCAAAGCAGTTGATAAGAAGTTTGGTGCTGGGGGTCGAGATGTGTTGAGACAAGTCCAGAGTGTAGAAGGTGTGGCAATGGGTGAGATGTTGAAACTTATGAGCCCAGGAGAGGACTTCAAGTCTGTTGGAACATTTTACGTCCAATTCTTGAAGATGTTTGGTGTGAACATTGAGGTTAAGGTGAAGAAAGATGAGGTTGTAGTCGAGGTTCCGAAGTGTCCTTATGGCTTGGAAGGTACTAGCAGAGAACTCTGTGAAGCAATGATGGCTTTAGACGTAAGCGTGGTTAAGACCATGAGTCCTAATGTAACTTTGGAAATCGTTAAGAGGGTAGCTGTAGGAGACCCTCAGTGCGAATTGTCAATTACACCTAAAAAGTGAAGCACTTTTCAATCCGTGTTAAAAAATCTTTTGCTCCTCTAGCGCGCACTCAAGGTTGATGAAAAATCCGATGCAATATTCTGTGTAGACTATGCAAGCGCGCGCGCTCGACTCTTCCTCTGGTAACACTTTGTCTGGCAACAACGTCGCATACAACATACCCGAATCTTATTGTCTAACACGGCATAGTGAAAGATTGAGGGTCTTCCAGCCAATTCATGGCCACTTCGTCGCGGACTTTGGTCAATTGAAGAATTCCACGGTGATTTTCTTTTCTTTTTCTGCTGGTTCTTCATCAGGGTGCCCGCAAATGACGGCTGCTGCAATCTTGCTCTCGCTCGACATGTGAAGTTCTTGCAATAGCTCTTTGTCTTCCTCGATAAATCTGGCCATTCCTATGAAGCATGTTCCTAGACCAATCGAGGTCGCATACAACATGATGTTTTGAGCTGCATGTGCCGCGTCTGAATAGATCCAAACGTTTTCCTTTGGCCCAGTGACAATTATCAGAAGCGGCGCATCGTAAAACAGGTTCGACCCTTCTCTCATCTTGATGGATGGATATTTCTGTTTCACTATGGTAGTAATTCTCTCCGAGATTTTCCTAGTCAGATCTCTGTTCGTAACTACTTTGTATTTCAGTTCCTGAAGATTTCTGGCCGTCGGTGCATATTTCGCAGCTTCCAATATTGAATCAATCACATTTTTGGAAACGAGCTTGTTCTTGTACGCACAAATGCTTCTTCTCTTCTTGATCACATCAAGAATTTGATCCATTCAGTTCACTACCTGTGTCTTTTTCCAGTCCAGTTAAAAACCTATTCCCTCACAAGGTTGAATTTTGCCGCTGGTCCTAGTGTTTTTGGAACAATCAATACGATTCCTCCAATATCCCTAGGAGCTCGGTTCTGCTGGCTTGACGCGGATTTGAGGTTATCTCGATTGCCTGCGCGCGCGCTAAGGCGATAACCTAATAGAGTTTATTCCGCACGGAACCTCGTAGAAGAAACTTTTTGTGTCGTCTTATCCCTTTGTTAGCGCGCGCGCTTCGCCTGTTTTAAATAGGGCTTTGCGCAAAGTCTTTTCCATTCACCATTTACATGCGTGAGAATAATGTCAGAAGAAACAGAAAATATAGCCGTTGAAAGCCCAGAAAAAGAGGAGGAAGAACCGGAATTACCGAAGAAGGAGTACCGGTTCATGGAGGATCTTCCAGGTGTGGGTCCTGCCACAATGCAGAAACTGCGTGAGCTCGGTTTTCACACTGTCGAGTCTCTGGCTATGGCTACTGCCCGCGAGATGGAGCCTGCGGGTGTAAGCGAAAAAAAAGCATTTCAAATAATCGTGGCGGCGCGCTCCTCGATAGGTCTTTCCTTTGTGCGGGCCGATGAGCTTTTCAAGATGCGCCAGGCCGTTTTGCGTTTGACCAGCGGAGACAGAGGATTGGACAAACTGGTGGGTGGCGGGCTGGAAACGCAGAGTATCACGGAGTTTTACGGAGAGTATGGTAGCGGCAAGAGCCAGATGTGTCACCAGCTGTGTGTGAACGTTCAACTGCCTCCTGAACGCGGGGGTCTCGACGGCGCCGCATTGTACCTTGACACGGAGAACACCTTCAGAACTGAACGGATTGTTCAGATGTCCAAGCACTTGGGTCTTGATCCTGCCCGGGTGGCCAAGAACATCATCTACGCTGAAGCGTACACTTCTGATCATCAAATGTTTCTCTTGGAAAACGCCGATGAAATGATCAAGGAGAACAATGTGAAGCTGATCATCGTGGATTCTCTAACGGCCCATTTCAGGAGCGAATACATTGGGCGAGAAACGCTGGCGCCTAGACAGCAGAAGCTGAACAAGCACATGCACAAGCTAATCGCTCTGGCCAGAGCCTTCAACGCCGTGGCCGTCGTCACCAACCAGGTCATGGCTAAGCCCGACATGTTTTTCGGCGATGCCGTTCAGGCCATCGGCGGTAACATCGTTGGACACACAAGCCACACGCGGATTTATCTCAGGAAGGCTCCACATGGTCCGGCGCGAATTGCCAGGCTCGTTTCAAGTCCCTATCTGCCCGACGGGGAGGAAATATTCAAGGTAACTGAGAACGGCATAGAAGAGGTTTCTGAAGTAGAGAAAGCCGCCAGGTCTCGTAGCCGTTAGCCACTTCCTGAACCTTAAGCCAGAAGGATTTGGGCCCTGCAAGATCATTCTTCTTTTTTCAGCTCCGCAATCTTCGATATTTTTGTCGAGTTGTTCTTCCAGTCTTTTCTTGAAGGCTTAGCTAAAAAGATGCTTTCGATTATACCTCATCTGCTTTTGACTGGTGAGTATTTGGAGACAGGTTTGAAGCCTAAGCGGCTTGGGGTGATTAGGCCCAGGGATATTTCGGTTCCCTTTGAGAAGGCGCGAAGGTCATGCCGGCAAGAACATGCGGTTTCTTTTTACGGATGCTGAGAACAAGCGATGGGAACGCAGGGTTAAAGTGGAGCAGTTAATCGAGAAGGGCGTGAATGCAGACGCTTCGGAATACATGCAACTTTTGTATGCTTCAGCGGCAAGCCTGCTTGCTTTTTCAGGCCATACAACAAGATCGATCTACGAAGCCATTAGGGGACATAAATGCAGGAGCCTAACAGATTACTGAACGGAGTGAGGATTGGCACTTGATGTTGCAAAGTTTATTTTGCGGGAAACGTGAATCACAGTACTCAAGCGTGGTCCGCAAGCTTTGAAAATGTACTCATTGATCATCACCGAAAAACCTGATGCTGCTAACAGAATAGCCTCAGCACTAGACGTTGCAGGGAAAGCAAAGAAAATCGTGGACAACGGCGTTCCATACTACGTGGCGAAAAACGGCAAGGAAATAGTTGTGGTTCCAGCTTTAGGACACCTGTACACGGTAGCAAGCCAGGGAAAAGGCAATTGTTACCCAGTTTTTGACATAAAGTGGGTTCCACGATACTTGGCTGAACGAGGAACACGGCAAATCCGAACATGGCTTGAAACAATTTCAAAACTGGCGAAAGATGCAGACACCTTCATCGATGCATGCGACTACGATATAGAAGGAAGCGTAATTGGCTATTGCATACTGAAATACGCGTGCGGGAACAAGGAAAACATTTCAAAACGCATGAAATACTCCACTCTCACTAAAGAGGAACTTGAAAAATCGTACGCGGAACCATTGCCAAATTTAGATTTTGCCGTAATACAGGCAGGTCTGACGAGGCACGAAGTAGACTGGCTTTACGGCGTAAACCTTTCCAGAGCTTTGACGATAGCCGCCAAGAAATGGAGCGGCCAATACGCTGTTCTCAGCACTGGAAGGGTACAAGGGCCGACACTCAAACTTCTTGTAGCACGAGAAAAAAGCATCAGGTGTTTTGTCCCAGATCCATACTGGACCGTGAAAGCAACGATCAGGATAGGCAACTCGTTTTTTGAGATTGAACATGAAAAAAGAGTTTTTAGGGTTAAAGACGAAGCCGAGGCTGTAGTTAACTTGTGCAAAGGGAAGAGCGGCGCGGTGGAAAAGATTGAGACTGAAAAGTTCCAGCAGATGCCTCCGCTGCCCTTTGATCTGGGTTCCCTTCAAAGCGAAGCTTACAGTCTCTTTGGGTACACGCCGATGCGCACTTCAAGCGTAGCTCAGCGCCTATATCTAGACGCGTTAATCTCATATCCGAGAACCAGCAGCCAAAAACTACCATCGGCAATAGGATACGAAACGATCCTGAAGAATCTAGCCAAAACCGATGAATTCAAGAAACTAACTGCTGAACTTCTCGTTGAGCCAAAGCTGAGGCCAGTCGGGGGAAAGAAGGAAGACCCCGCCCACCCCGCCATTTATCCCACAGGAAATCTTCCAGAAAAGACTCTTGACTTCGCTGAGAGAAACATTTGGAACCTTGTCGTCAGAAGGTTCATGGCTGCTTTTGGCGGACCAGCCGTACGTCAAAGCGTAAAAGTTACTATCAAAATAGATGGAAGCCAGTTTCATTTGAGGGGCATGCAGACTTTGCAGGAAGGCTGGATCTGTTTCTACAAACCCTTCGTTCGGTCGGAGGATACGTTTTTGCCGGAGATGAAAGAAGGGCAAGGAGTGAGCGTTGAAAAAGTGATTTTGGAGGATAAGTTCACTAAGCCGCCACCTCGGTACAATCCCAGCAGTTTGCTAAGAAGGATGGAAGAAGAAGAAATCGGAACAAAAGCCACTAGGGCGGGAATAATACAAACTCTCTATGACAGGAAGTATATTCGTGATGAAAAAATCGCGGTAACAGACCTCGGCTTTGAAGTGACGGACATCCTCAAGAAATACTGTCCATCCGTTGTATCCTTGGAGCTGACGAGAAAACTCGAAGAGAAGATGGATGAGATTCAACAGGGCAAAGAAACAAGAGAAAACGTCCTAACCGACACGATTGGACTTTTGAAGCCAATAACGGAGAAGTTGAAAGAGAAAGAAAGAACAATAGGAGAACAGCTAACCCAGGCGATCAAGAAAGCCAAACTGGAAGAACGAGCAGTCGGCGCATGCCCGACCTGCCAGAGCGGAAAACTTGTGATTTTGACTTCAAAAAGAACGGGCAAACGCTTTGTTGGTTGCACAAACTATTTTGAAGGCATCTGTAAAACAGCGTTTCCCCTTCCGCAAAGAGGCTATGTGAAGCCGTCAGGCAAAGCGTGCAAAGGCTGCGGCTGGCCGACCATACTGGTGGGGATAAAAGGAAAGCGTCACTGGAACCTGTGTTTTAATCCTGAATGCCCGCTTAAGGAGAAGAGGAAAAACGCTGCACTGTAAAAAGACTTTTGTTAGGACCGGCGCGTAATTTTCCGTCAACCTTCAGCGGAATGTTTTACGTTTTACATGGAATATCGGGTGAGCTGCCCGCATTTTTTCAGGGCCCTTCAAAAAGCCAAGCGGATAAACTCCCACAAAATTCACAGATTACCCGCCGGCTCCAGAGTTTATTGGAGACACTGAATCAAGTTTGCTTGAAGGAGAGGCCCTGATAGATGACAGAAAAGCTTAACTTTTCAGGTTGATACTCTTCGTTTTGATCGGTTTACATACACGGTGATGTTCTTTGTCTGACGAGAAACTTGCAGATTTTCTTAAGACTGGAAAAGACTGGTCAAGGCTAAGGGCGAGTGTTCCAAGCGTCTACGTTGTGAAGCTTCCACCCTACAGGAGCTCTCCAGCCCGCCTGGTAGTCGAGCTCAACCCGGTGGACGAGACCGGAACCCCGAAGAAGAGCGCGCGCGCTAATTCGCCGATTGAGAGTTGGATTCAACGTGATTTGGGACATGTATGCTCGATTATTATTGAAACGTAATTCAGTTTATAAAGATAATAGCGCGCGCGGTCTAATATAGTTCAGATATGTGCTTGGAGGAACATGTGTTTGGGGAGTGTGCGCACAAAACAGATCAAACGAATGGCTAAGGAGCTTATCACACGTTTTCCTGATAGGTTTTCTAATGATCGCGTCATCTTATTAAGTGTTTCAACTTTTTGGAAGCCAAAAAGAAGCGAAGACAGATGATGAGTGGCTACACAGAGGGTTGGGCTCTTCAGCATCTTCGTGAAGCGAAAGTGGAGCTTGTGGCTCCAAGAAAAATGCCTTACATGGCGCTAAGTCCGGTTTTACATGCTGTGAGGAAAGCATGAAACGCCTTCTACCACAACCTAAGCAAGCCTACATTCTCGTTTTCTCACCATTACCCTTGACATAATCTCCCTCCGAGATACTGCCTTTTTGGCTGCAAGTAGGGAAGAATTCAAGCGCGCACGGAGAAAAAAATAGGGAAAGTTACGTGTATAACACCATTCTCCCAATCAATAATGACTCAACAATTTAGTAATAGAGTTACTTCTTTTCCTCTGGCTTTTTCTCTGCGGGTTTCTTTGCCTCTTTTTTCTCTTCCTTCTTCTTTCCCTTCAAGGGCACGTCAATCACCTCGTGCTTGTTGCTTTTATGCTTTCTTAAAAGGCCTTGGGTAGGAGAGCGCACGTGGATTTTTCAGGAATCTCTCCTCTCTTTTTCAGGTTTTTCGCCCGATTTTGTGACTGCTCAAGTACAGCAACATATGCGTGGTTTAGGCAACAGATGGAAAATAGTCTTAAGAGCCGTCACGCGCGCCGTTCAAAACCTACCGCAAAGTTGCAGACACGTTAAAACTCATTTTCAAGTGGCAGAGCCGCTTCTTTCTTAGACTTTTCGAATGCTTTTTCTCTCCACTTGTTCTTCCAGCTTTTCCATCCTGATTTTACGAGTTTCTCTCTTAGCTCAGGTCTTTCCCCAACCCATTCCAGAAGTGTCCAGAAACGTCTTTTGTCTTCCAGCCTTTCCGCTGGTACTCCTACTTCAACACACCATCTTATGTAGCCTCTTTCAACCGTCTCTTGGAGTTCGCCTGTGATTTCTACTTCTTCCACGTCGAATCCTCGGTCTCGCAGGTGTCTGCGTATGCCGGACAGAACGTATCCTGAGCAGACCTTAAAATGGGTTTCCACATCGGGCCGCATAACCTCAACGATCTCATCAGCAATCTTCACTGCGTCATCCAAATACCTCTTATTCTCGAAGTTTGGCGGCTGGAAGGACGAGACAGGGATCCTGCGTTCCATGTACCGACGGTCTGGAGGCTTGAGGGCACCGATTACTACGCCCAAGATAAGGTCTCCCCATCCGGCGTCGTCTATCAAGATCTCTTTTCTTGACATAAACCGATTCAGCCCCATAACCCAACCGCCCAAGACCCATAGCAAACTGACTATTACAAGCTGTTTGATGCAAATTATAGTGTTTTCTAATTCTTTTACCTTTTTACAAGTAGCAGCAACAATCGCCTAGACAAAGCGCGCGTGTATGAAGTGATAGAATGACGGCCGAGGACAAGTCGAAGAATTCTGAACTAGAAAAGGGGCCAACTGAAAAACAAGAAGAAACTTTTCGCCGTGCCAAGGAAGTTTATAAACAGGTAAGGAGGATCTCAACGAATGAGTGCGGATGCTAAAGGTCCAAAGTTTGAGAAAAAGTGCAAAGAGATTCATCCAGATGGGAAATGGACTTGCCCGAACTGCGGCACAAAGCATGAGCATCCGCACTGGGAAGACCATCATCAAAAACAGAAAGTCGACAAAAACTTCTGCAAAGACTGGTGTAAAGAATCAGATGGTTCGTATGAGCTGACGCTTGACTAAAGACATAAATGCGGGCTGTCTCCTTACAACCCTAATATCAAATCATTCCTCGGTTAAGACCCGATGATCCGTTAGGGGAGGGCAAAATTCACGGTTAGTAGTCTTTATCCGAAGGGTGAGCAATCATGAGATCTGAGCAAGAAATAAAAGACAAGCTGAAAGAGTTTGAGGAGATCCTGAAGACAAATCCGCGATTCTACGGTTGCCTTGCATACGAATTCTATGCGCAGAAAGACGCTCTCGAGTGGGTTCTGGGACTAAAAGAGCTTTTGGTACCGACAACCTAGTCCATTTTTTCTCTTAAGTGCCATTATGCAAAGGGTGCATCAAGTGAAGCCAAAGAAAAAGATCGTAGACGGAATATCTCCTATGAGAGTGCTTTCTCTGTTATATTGGCTATGCGAAGACTGTCATCAGAGGAAAGGAAGCGCGAGCCCTTCAATTAACCCTTCTTTTTCTAACGGGTGAAAATATGATGAGCGCACGCGCTATAGTGTAGCGGACGCTTATATGCCCTTTACAAAAGCCTTATGTTGCCAGTGTATAGAAGCTTCCCGCACATTCCCTATTTTTCTCTGATACATAAAATTGGCTTGAAGGAGATTTCTTAAAGGGATAAGCAAGCTTTAACAGCGATTTCCATTCTATAATAGCTGGAGCGAAGACATGAAGTGACGAGACTGTCGATTCATAGACTATTCTGCTATTTCCCTTGAGGAGGTAAAAGAGGAATGAGATTAAGAGTTTTGCAAATAAGCAGTTTAGTTCCGCCAGAATGGGGATTTACAAAGACCGAGGCAAAGAAACCAGCTGGATTCTGTACGCTTAAAGAAGCAACAGAATTCGCCATGCAAAATTTAGGTTTGAAACAGGGCGAATTTAAAGTGTTAAAGGGCAGAGGAGTCGATTTAGACGGCAATCCTAAAGGAAAATGGATTCTTAAAGTTAAGATGGAGTGATTTCAAATGGGCAGAATGGTAATCCACGATTTGGTACTTCCGATAGTTCTTAGGAAAAGAACAACATTAGGATAAAAGGGGGAAATTATAAAAAATTTTAGTTAGATATCTTTGTATCGAATTCTTGTTAATACTGCTACAGCAGAAAAGCAAATGAACTTTAGAAAAATAATACTTGCACTTCAAAAGTCATTTTACTTCACTTCGCTTTCACTTTTTTTCCATAAACCACATAACTCTTACCTTTCTCTGTTAAACTAACCATTTTAGGTGCCTTACTATTGTCTATAATGAAAAGTCCTTGACTCTCCAGATCCTTTATGTCTCGCCACCATCCAGGCAATTCATATAGTGGAATAGGCTCATTTGTTTCAGCCAACATCTTAACTATGTCCCTTCTGTATTGCTCTCTTCCTTTGATACCTTTTATAGGCTTGATTTCCTTAACCATCAATCCTTCCATCTATCTCGCCATGTTCTCTTCTGGTTCAAATATTAATATCAATTTTAATTAAATATACCCACTCAAAAGTTCTGCGTCAACCTGTTTTTCGAATCGTGGGTTGGCATCTCGGTTGTTTCCCACCAGCCTCTTTCCTGCGATTTGTATCCCAACCTGACTTTCTCCGAGCCTGTCTTGCAGTCATGAGCTGAAGCCTCTCCTAACAGCCTGCTTCAACGCTTCTTGAAGGCATACATGACAGAGTTGACCGCCATACATGCGTTGAAGTCTCCTCCTACTGGCTGAAAGGTTCGTAGATTAGATGGCATCAACATAGGAACGCTAGGCAAGACGCGACCACATTAGCGCACGCCCTGCGCGCTAAAAACAGTTGTAGCAGTCAAACCTAACTATGCAACACGGAGACCATCAGCGGCTTCACCAGAATATCCTCTGCTTTAATGTAAAAGCGTCCCGAAAATGTGAGAAAAAAGGGAGAGTAACCCATCGCTGTTAGCTCTCTATTTAGTTTTCTTTTTACTTCCTTTTTTCTTCTTTCCGGTCGGACTTTTAGACACGATTGCGACCTCAATCCTACAGCTATCAGCGATTCCTCTATATATAATTTCATATGCACTCAGTGTACTGACACATTATCCAAAATCTGCCCAAATACGGTTATTAACAATAAATTAACAATTTTTTGAAGAGAAAATGTTGCTTGGAATTTTCCGGATGCGAGGAGTCAACGCACAGTCAGATGGGAATCGAACTGGCCGGTCCGACCTGACAATGTCGTCCAACATTCAAGGGAATTGCTTAGCGTGCTTGCGGAGCGCGCGAGATCAAGCGGCGCGCTGGCCTGTCCCGAAATTGGTGTAAAATGGTTTTTATTCTTCTTTTACCTATTCGCGTCTAATACGGGCTTGTTTGACGTGCAAATCCTTGCCGTGTTGACGGATGGCAAATCACGGGAGCTCCGGCACATCCTACAGGAAGCATTGTTTTCCCATATCCAAACCCTAAAAAAGGAATAAATACCATTTTTAACCATTTTAGGACAAGCCAGCGCGCTAGCAAAGATGATTAGTCCGCTAGTTTCAGCTGCCTTTTCAGGGTCTTGTAGCGGTTTCTCACCGTGACCTCAGTGACGCTTGCTGCTTCGGCTATGTCCTTCTGTGTCTTCTTCTCGTTGTTCTGCAAACAAGCGATATACAATGCTGCAGCAGCCAACCCCATAGGGTCTTTTCCGGCGGCAGCCCGTTTATTTCTGGCTTCTCGAAGAATCCGTATAGCAATTCCTTGGGTCTTGCCCGAAATTCCTGTTCTTTCAGCGATTTTTGAAACGTACGTGAGGGGGTCAGCGATGGGCATGTGCATGTCAAGTTCACGCAGCAAAAGGCGGTAGCAACGGGCAACGTCCTTTTTATCGACTAGGCTTGCCTCTGCGATTTCATGAAGTGCTCTTGGGGTTCCACTTCCACGGCAAGCCGCATAAGCCGCAGCAGCCGTTATGGCTGCGATAGACCTTCCGCGGACTAGGCTCTTATCTAAGGCTTTACGGTAAATGACCGCAGCCTTCTCTTTGATTGGGCGTGGAATGTAGACCTTGCCTGAGAGGCGGTCAAGCTCAGCCATTGCCTGGGCAAGGTTTCTGTCGATTGAAGAGTGCACTCTTGAGCGTATCTGCCATTTTCTTAGACGCCACATTTGCAGACGTGTCGAGAGTGGAAGTTTTCTTCCGAAGGCGTCACGGTCAACTTGGCTTATGGCCGTTGACAAGCCTTTATCATGGACAGAATAAGACGTTGGCACTCCAACGCGGCTTCTTGACGCTTTCTCTTCCTGGGTGAAAGCGCGCCATTCCGGTCCTTTATCCATCATTTGCCCGTATAAGACGAGTCTGCAGTCGCCGCAAACAGTCTCACCAGTATCATAATCATGGATAAGGTTTACACCAGCGCATTCCGGACACTTATCTCGCAACGTTTGCTGAGACCGTGCCACTTTCTTTCTCTTTTCCATCTTTTCTGTCTCTATCATGTGGAGTAGGGTCATAACAGATAACCTTCACAAAACGCAATTCGTCATATTACTGATCAGAATTTGAGCGATTTGATCGTTAGTCCGCGCGCGCTTGTACAATTGCAATGTGTGCTGAATAAACGTTTCGGCATGGTAATTTTTCAGTTAAGGTTTGATACCGTTAAGATAAATTGGACTAAAACCAATGAATACAAGAAGCTACAGTAAAGATATAACTGGGAAAACTAAAGAAACTGGTGGAGGGCAACTATGTCCAATCAAGCTTCATCTCGGGGGTTCAACTTTTTTAAAGGACTCTTAAGATTCTAGCTGATTCTTCCGAAGACATAAGGCTTTGACAGATATCGTATTTGTATTTAAGGTCCACTAGCCATGCAGGTTAAGGCGGCATTTCTTTTGGGCGCTGTGATATCGATCACTAGCGCGCGCTGTAAACTTGTGTTACGGAAAGTTTAAAACTTCTTGAATGACAAGGTATTAGTCGTAGGAGGAAAAGATTATGGAAACAGGCAAACTCTACGTTCTGCCGAAGCTGCCCTACGATTACGGAGACTTACAGCCGCACATGTCTAAAGAGCAGTTGACGATACACCACGACAAGCACCATCAAGCATACGTCAACGGTGCAAACGCGATACTTCAAAAGCTTGATCAGGCCCGAAAAGAAGGAGCCGACCTGGACGTCAAATCCACCCTGAAGGAACTGTCCTTCAACATAGGCGGAAACCTTCTCCACTCACTGTTCTGGAACAACCTGGCACCACCGAAGAAAGCAGGCGGAAAACCAGGCGGAGCCCTGGGCGACGCCATGGACAAAGAGTTCGGAAGCTTCGACAGGTTCAAGAAAGAATTCACACAAGCAGCCGCCAGCGTTGAAGGCTCAGGATGGGCCGCCCTGACCGTCTGCAAACAGACCAAAAGACCCATAATAATGCAGATAGAAAAACACAACACCAACGTGTACCCAGGCTTCCAAATCCTCATGGTCCTAGACGTCTTCGAACACGCATACTACATAGACTACAAAAACGACAGAGCCAAATACATAGAAGCATTCTGGAACATCATCAACTGGAACAAACCGAACGAAAGACTCCAAGAATTCCAAAAACAAACCTAAAAAACCCCAAACAACCCACACAACCCACACTTTCTCTACACCAAAAAACAAGAAGCCAACATCGATTTTTTGAGGCTCAAAGAAATCACGGATTGAGTACTCAAACACAAGGACTCAAAACCCAACATACCCAGCACCGCACAAAAGCATAGATAACTGAACCCAACATCGCCGCACAGCCTGTTCTCCAAAGACTAACACGGCAAAAGGCAGAGAAGAGAACGGATTGAGCCTTCGAACGCTTACACTTCTCACTTCACAATCAGAACTGCCTCATTCGCATAGTGAACAACATGGTCACTCACACTGCCCAACAGAAACCTTCTGACACTGCTGTGACCCTTGTTTCCCATCACTATAACATCGTAGGCCTCTTCATTAGACACATCAACAATGACCTTGGCCGCATCGCCTGATTCCAGCGTCTGCTCCACTTTTGCGCCCTTGAAGAGATTTGCAGCGCTTGAAAGTATTCGGTCTCCAATCTCCTTGCTCAGCTCAGGCCTCATCCTGAACAAGCTTGATTCCTGCACATAAAGCAACGTCACCTTAGCATCAGTTTTCTCGGCGATTATCGCAGCATGTTCCGCCGCTTTCTGCGATGCTTTCGAACCGTCGACTGCAACCAGAATCTTCGAAATCCGCGTCTTTTCCGCCCCCACCAAGACCGGAATCTTTGCGTGACGCACAACCTTCGCGGCTACACTTCCCAAGTGCGGCTTCTCCTCTTCCTCCCCCGCGCTTCGCCCCATAACTATCAAGTCATACTTCTCTTCCTCAGCCTCTTTAACTATGGCCCCAGCCGGATCAGCATGCTCAAAAAGCTTCCTATCCGCCGAAACGCCCCGCTCCTTGAAAAGGGCCACAGCCTCATCGAGAATCCCCTCGCCCTCTTCTCGATATGCACTAATGATCTCACCCACAATCTTACTAGGTCGAGAAGTCGAAGGCTGTCTAGGCATCTGCGTCGGAATCGTATAGTCTCCCCTCGTAATGCCAGCCGCAGGCATATCAGTGTCCCCCCCTCCCGGAAGGAAGTCTCGCATAGCAGGGTTCATCAGTTCATGCGCCACAACGTGAAAAGCCGTAACCTTCGAACCAAACTTTTTTGCTATCAAGGCCGTCAATTCCTCAGCGGCTAGGGAAGAAGTCGAATCGTCAACAGGAATCAGAATCTTCCCGAAGAATTGCTTCTCTTGCATGATTTCACCATTTCTGGTCTTACAGTAATTAACTTATTAAGCCTTTTTGAAACCGTCGCAGGTATTCTACGCTTCAAAAACCAATATCTCCAGCCTTTGAATCGAAACCAAATCATTATATTCCCCTTCGATAATACGCTAACCACAAAACGGCTCGTGAAAAGAATGGAAAAAATCCGAGTTTCCGGCAAAAACAAGAAGCACAAAGTACTCATGTACGCGATAAGCACCTGCGCATGGTGCAAGATGACAAAAAAATTCCTGAAAGACAACGACATCGAATACGAGTACGTCGACGTTGACCTCGCAGGCGACGAAGAGCACGAGAAAATCAGACAGGACATCACAACTCGAGGAGCTGAACCCAGCTATCCAACGATGATAGTCGACGACAAAACCGTCATCACAGGCTTCCGCAAGGACAAGATAAAAGAGGTACTCGAGATTTGATCACGCTGGAAAGGGTTCGCCAAAGAGCCGAAAGCGACGCAAAAACCTTCGGCTACTACCTGCACCCTGACCCCCAGTTTCTCCAAGACCTCCTCGAAGGGCTAAAAAAGAACGAAGAACGATACGGCTATCCATCATGCCCCTGCAGAATTGCCACAGGAAACCTCGAGCTTGACCGGGACATAATCTGTCCCTGCGACTACCGAGACCCAGACGTGGCGGAATACGGATGCTGCTACTGCGCGCTCTACGTGCGAAAAGATCTGTACGAAGGCAAGACGCCCATAAACCCGATCCCTGAACGCAGGCCTCGGGAAAAGCAAGCCAGAGCCTACGGGACAGGCGGAGCAGTCACGGCTGAACCGGCAGTTCAAGAAGCTCGTGAAACGAAAGCAGCCGTTCCCGTGCAACCTGAGGTCAAGAAGAAACTCTGGTACTGCAAACAATGCGGTTACGTTACTTTCCGCGAAGATCCACCGTACGTCTGTCCGATTTGCAAAGCAAAAAGAGAGATGTTCGCTGAACTGGAGATAAGCACAAGGGTGCAGGGATAAACCAAGGTCAAAAGGCGAATGTTTACTTCGTGACCACTATTTCAATCTTCTTCCAGTCTTTCTTTATATCTCGCAAAGAAGTCACCGCTCCGGCAATTGTACCGCTCAGGATTTTCTCTACGAACTCGTTCAAGTCCATCTTTTCACCATCAACCAGCAATTTGGCATTCAAACACTATCACCCCCAACGTAACAGGTCATCTGGAAAGTAAAAACTTTCTGTAAACTTTTTTAGCAAAAGGACTCATGATGAACATGGTGACGGAAATGAAAAGCAACACTGCAGAAACGGACGACAAAGCGAGAGCATCGATGATGATTGAGCTCTTAGAAAAGAAGTATCCGAAAGCAAAGATAGCCTTGAACTATCACAATCCGCTGGAGCTTCTGGTCGCCACTATTCTTTCGGCTCAATGCACCGACAAGAGAGTAAACATCGTTACTGAAACGTTGTTCAAGAAGTACAGAAGAGCAGAGGACTACGCCGACGCGGATTTGACTGAGCTTGAGAAGGACGTAAAATCCACGGGATTCTACAGAAACAAAGCCAAGAACGTTAAGCAGACGGGCCGAATCCTTGTGGAGAAGTTTAGCTCTCAAGTCCCGAAGACGATGGAGGAGATGCTGGAACTGCCTGGCGTAGCCAGAAAGACCGCAAACGTCGTCCTGCAGAACGCTTACGGCATCGTTGAAGGAGTGACCGTGGACACGCACGTGCGCAGAGTGTCTAGAAGACTTGGGTTAACACGGAACGAAGACCCGAACAAGATAGAACGGGACCTGATGGAAATCATCCCGAAGAACGAGTGGATGAGGATAACCGACCTGCTCATATCTCTGGGCAGAGACGCGTGCGTGGCAAGGAAGCCCAAGTGCGAAATATGTGTGCTGAACAGGATGTGTCCTTCAGCCTTCACTTTTGACTAGGACATCGAGTTCCCAATCGAACAACGACGGTTTCGACGCTCGATGCAAAATAAACGATTTTGGAAAAATATAATTCCCAGTGCATCCACAATGCTGTAAGGGATCAGTTTGTCGCAGCAGAACGTCGACGGTCCGAAGATAGTTATCGTGGGCGCAGGTTTCGTTGGAACAGCCTTCGCCTATTCTCTTCTCATCCGTGGGTTGGCGTCCCAAATCGCCATCATTGACGTCAACAGAGAGAGGGCTGAGGGCGAGGTCATGGATTTGAACCATGGAATGCCGTTTGCTCAACCGGTCAAAATATGGGCCGGCGACTATGCGGACTGTCAGGACGCCGACATCGTGGTCATCGCCGTGGACAAGGGGCAGAAGATTGAACAGTCGCGGTTGGACTTGGCTCAGGGAAACTTTGAGGTGCTGAAGCAAATCGTGCCCAGCATTACGAAATACAACGACGGCTGCATCTTGCTGGTGGTGACTAATCCTTTGGACGTGATGACTTACGCGGCGTTGAAGCTTTCCGGTTTTCCCAAGAACAGGGTTATTGGTTCAGGAACGATTCTGGACACGGCTAGGCTTCGGTACCTGTTGGGTGAACGGCTTCAGGTTGACTCCAGAAACGTCCATGCGTACATCATCGGGGAACATGGTGACAGCGAAGTGCCGGTGTGGAGCCTCGCAAACGTGGCGGGCATCAGGCTGAAAGACTACTGCCCGCTCTGCAACGTGCCGTACAGTCCAAGCGAGCTTAACGACCTGTTCCTGAAGGTGAGAAACGCGGGGTACGAGATCATAAAGCGTAAGGGCAGAACGTTCTATGCGGTCGCGTTGGGAATGACCAAGATTGTGGAGAGCATAATTCGAAACGAGAACGCCGTTTCAACCGTGTCATGCCTGCTCGAGGACTACTACGGCGTGAGCGACATTTGCTTGAGCGTCCCCGTCATTCTTGACCGAAGCGGCGTAAAAGAGGTCATCAGGCTTCCGCTTGATGAAGGAGAGATTGAGAGTTTCCGGAAGTCAGCCGCCATCATACGAAGCGTCGTGAACTCCATCGGTCTATGAATTCCAAGGTTCCAGTCTTCATGTATAGCGCAGCAGGAGACGTCTGAAAACAGTTAACGCGCGCGACGACGTGACGCAAAAAGCGAGATGCTCAGTCTTGGTTTTGCCTTGAACACGCAAGGAAGCGCTTGTTATCGGAAAAACCGTGGAATCAATAACGAGCTAAGACCCGCAGCGTCAACTGTGTTGTAACCTTTTGCTTGAATGTTGAGTTTCTCATGTTGGCGTCTGAGGCCTTGTGTTTGAGTACTCAATCCGTGATTTCTTTGAGTGTCAAAACATTGTTGAAGCATGTTGGTTCGGTGCTTTTTTTACTCAATTCTGCCTGGTTTTTGAGTGTCAGAAGTTTTGGGCATGCTGAGTTTCTCATGTTAGAGTCGGAGGCCTTGTGTTTGAGTGTTCAATCCGTGATTTAGTCACAAGAGGAGTCAATTTCTAAACTCGATTTAAATAAAGTGCGTGCTTTAAATTTAGCGCCGACTATTGTGCGTATGCCTGTTCCTAAATTCGTTTGCGAGATAGTTTGTGCTTCTGCGTGCGCTAGAAATGAAGTGTTGTGTTGAACTTTTCAACTATTTCTGTCAGGCTGTCCGTTCTTGTGTCTGGACCCGCGAAGATGGGGCTGTCTTTCATCCCCTTGCCTTCAGCTATCTCTTGGTTGCGCTTGCGTTCCTCTTCAACCCAGACGTCGGGGTAATAGTAGAGATGGAAAGCATCTTTTTCCTCCTTGACTTCCCACCAACGCAGTTTGTCTCTTTCGATTCTGAACTTCACCATCGCCACCTGTTGCAGGTCCTTCTTTTTATAGCGTTGTCCGTTATCAGCTTTGCACAGAACTGCACAGTAGGACGCTTTCCGCGCTCGTGCATCCCAGAGAGCGATTATGTTGTTAGATTTTAACCTCCGACCTCTTCCCAGCATTTTTCCACCCAAAAAGAATTAGCGGTAGCAAGCTTTAAGCTGTTTGATTCGCTGTTCCCACTTTAGCCCCATGCGCGCGCGCTCTGCATCGGAGGCATGACTATTCGATTTCTAAGAGTTAGCCCCTTTACTTCCAAGGGATCAAGAAGACCTGCCAATTCTTAACTCCTCTAGTCGATTTCAAGCTAGTTCACACCTACAAAGGCATACCGCGAAGAAAAAAGGATAGGTCCACGCGCTTATTGGAATTTGAAGCAGGTCCCCAAAGAAGCCCAAACTCCTCAGAGTATTAGTCCAAACGGGATTTGCTTGAACCTTAGGCCCCACGCTTGGTGGGAACACACAGCATGCGGGTTCTGTAAACTTCTCGTCGGGTTTGTCTCCGTGTAAACTTTCGTCGGATACCTTGTGCACATTTGAAAATAAATGTTAATACGGCTAAACTTTTGGTGGAAAAGATATTGAGTCTTAGAGGATTATACTGAGAACCATGACGATTACGCCAACAAACAACAATAATCCGCCAATTCTAATTCTATATGTGACAAATGGACTCTTCCTATTAACCAGCCCCGTTGCCCTAAATAGAATCAAGCCCATTACGAAAAGCACGAAACCAACAACTGGGAAGAAACCAGTTATCATAAATATTCAAAGCATAAAATCCTTAGACCCTTATTTAAGATTATTATTTCATTCGAGGGCGCTATGCGCAACTATTTTAAGTCGATAGAATCAGATACGCCGATTATGGCCAAACCGATTCAGATTCTGGGTTTCGCTGGAAGCTTGCGGAAGAACTCGTACAACAAAGCACTATTGCGAGCTGCCGCAGAATTAATGCCGAAAGATGCTGTGTTCGAAACCTTCGACCTTGAAGGAATCCCTCCGTTCAATCAGGACTTGGAGACTCAACCACCTGAGAAAGTCAAGGACTTCAAGGCCAAGGTCAAAGCGGCAGATGCAATACTGATCGCCACACCAGAATACAACTATTCCATCCCAGGCGTACTCAAGAATGCAATCGACTGGGCTTCAAGACCTTACCCGGACAACGCTTTCGACGATAAACCTGTGGCTATGATGGGGGCTTCAACAGGGATGTTGGGAACAGCGAGGGCACAGTATCATCTGCGACAATGCTTCGTGTTCCTCAACATGCACACGGTCAACAAACCAGAGGTCATGGTGAACTATGCGCCAGAAAAGTTCGATGCGGACGGCAGGCTGAAGGACGAGAAGGCCAGAGAGCGGATTGCAGAGCTGATTGAAAGCCTGATTGCTCTCACCACGAGAATGACGAAACAGTGATTCTAATAGACGTATCGAAACGAAGTGTATAAGTCTATATAACTGGAGGGCGCTTAGTATGTATCAGCTAAACAGGCAGGGAAGGCAGATGACAAACACACAAACAGCGCGCGCTAAGAATGGCGCGGTCTGTGCTGATGTTCTTCACGAACCTCGACTTGACACGGTATTGATGGTTGAAAAAGCAGTTTGGGAAGCTGAGGAGTATCCCACGCGAATGCAGCTCTGGAGAAAGCTGCCTAGAAGAGTGCAGTACCAGACCTTCAAGCGCATAATTAACTACTTGGAGGCTTCTGGAAAGATAGCGTTTGATGGCTCAAAAATAATCTACACTGGCGTGAACAATCCCAAGTTGGAAGCCCTGATGCGGTCAAGCGTCAAGGTCCGTTAGTCAAGTAGTTTTGTACCCAAAGATCCTGTCATACTCAGAGTGCGGCATTACGTCAAACACAACAGGGCATCGGTTCACGATAGTGTAGCATGAACGATATCCTTCAGGATGATCATAGCGGTAGAGGTTGTTCACTCCATACTTTTCAATGTAACGTTTAGGAATCTGGCTTTTCCTTATCTGTTCACCAGCAAATTTGTTTTCCTTGAGGACTTCTTTCATGTCGCTCATCCACTTCGCACGTTTATCCTTTGCGTTGAGCTGCCTCAAGAAATCCTCAAGCTCTTTCGAGAAATAGACAGCTTGGGAAGGTTCCCGCTTATTGGCTGAGAACTAAGGCACCCTTGTATATTTAACCTTCAGTCAAACAACTACGCATTCAATAAATCCATGGACTTCAACATTATGCCCCGTTTCATGACATTAGAGACACTCGTTACAAATGAAGCGTACGAGTGGAAGCAGTATCATAGGCGTCGTAGTTCATTAGCCAGCTTTTTTGCTTACATGCTCATATATCCTTTCCATCTCCTCTTCAACCAGTCTCTCTTGTTCAGTCTCAATCTTTGGAGAAATGTCTGGGACGAAAGGGTAATAATCACGCTTGACATCCGCTCACGGAATAGCGCGCGTTTTTTCACTAATTATCAGCAAGCGTGTGTGCGTTAGAGTTTCGCGCGCGCTGTGACTGCAGAACCGCAACAACATATCGTTAATATACTCGACGTAACTTTTCAGATGTGGACGTGAATCTTTGTCTGGACCGATTGACATAGTGCGTTCTATTCATAATGCGTTTCGTCGAGATATTTTCCAGATTGATGATTCAGTCTTCAAAATAGCGCGTGCTGGTGAGGATCCAACGCCCATTTTCGACCGACTCCATACCGTGGCCGAGATTTTGGACTACCATGCGAAGGGTGAGGAGGCGGCGGTTTTCCCCGCTGTTGACAACGCGACCCCTCTTGTGGCGAAGGCTTACTTCATGGATCACCGTGAGCTTGACACCATGGTTAGTGGGCTGGAAGCAATGCGAAGAACACCTGATCCTCTAACAACAGCGAGGGCGACAGCAGTCCTAGCTTCGCATTTAAGAATTCATCTGGACAAGGAAGACGCTCATCTGTACGCGATTCTCAGAGAGCGAACAACAGAGAGCGAGCAGGCCTCCATTGTTGGACTCATGTCAAAAAAAGTGCCGCCTGACAGATTTCCAACTCTAGTTCAATGGCTGTTCCCCTTACTTGACTTTGAAGACCGAGTTGTAATTACAAAGGGGTGGATGACTCTGATGCCGCCACAGGTTTTTGCTGGTCTCAAACCGCTAATAAAAAAGACCGTTGCTGAAAACTGGGTCGAGCTGGCTCGGCGAATTCCAGAGCTCGACGACAAGTAAACCTGCACGACTTTCCAAAACGTTTGGGTTTGGGCGCGCGCGTTTACAAACAGTTTTCGAAATGGGTTTTCCAACGCGCTTGCCAAAGGCGAAAAATTCTAGAAACAAATTAAATACAAGAAACACAGAAGACAGAACTGACGCGGCAACATGCACCACAGAAACGTGGCATCAATTAGATGTGGGAACTGAATGAAAAAAATTCTCTTTGTGAGCGGTTCGATCGGTTTAGGACATGTAGGCAGAGATTTGGAAGTTGCTGGAGCGCTCAGGAAGATTCGGCCTGACCTTGAAATATCTTGGATGGCTGAGCCCCCAGCTACGGACGTGCTCGAAAAAGCTGGGGAAAAGCTTCTTCCAGAAGCAGGTTTGTTATCATCGGCCAACGCGGAGTTGGAAGGATTAGCCAGAGAATACGAGGCAAACTTGGTACAGTGGGTCATGAACATGCGAAAGGGTTGGTCTCGGAATGCCGAAGTCTATGCTAGGATTTCTGAAGCATACAGTTTTGACCTGGTGATAGGGGACGAACCATATGATATTATGATTGCAATGCAAAAGAACCCAGGCTTGAAGAAGTGCCCGTTTGTAGTTATTTATGACTTCTTGGGGCTTGACGCAACAACTCGGAATCCGGTTGATCATCTTGCCGCTTACATGACGAATAGGCTCTGGGTCAAGTTTTTGGTAGGTGAGCCGTCTCTCGCGGATCGAAGCATCTTTGTCGGTGAAATCGAAGACGTTCCAGACAAGAGGTTTGGTTTCATGCTACCCAACCGTCGCAGACTCGCCGAGAAACTGATTAACTTTGCGGGCTATGTGCTTCCAGAGGATATTGAAGACTTCAGAAACAAGGCTAAGGCGCGCAAACTCTTGGGTTACGGAAATGAACCGTTGATTTTATGTTCTATCGGTGGGACATCAGCGGGGAAAAACCTGCTGGATCTGTGCGTTAAAGCATACCCGATAGTCAAGAACAAAATTCCTAGCCTTCAAATGGTCTTGGTTTGCGGGCCGCGTGTAGCGCCAGACTCGATTCAAACTCCCGCAGGGGTGAAGACTGTCGGGTACTTGCCCAGTCTGTATAGACACTTGGGCGCTGCAGACCTTAGCATTGTCACTGGAGGCGGAACAATAACGCTTGAATTGACTGCCCTTCAAAGACCGTTCTTGTATTTTCCGCTTGAGCACCATTTTGAACAGGAAGTTGACGTGGCGAATAGATGCCAAAGACACAGGGCAGGCATCAGAATGACTTGCTCCAAAACCACGCCCGAATCATTATCAGAAGCTATCGTCTCAAACATTGGAACGCAGGTCGATTACGCATCGATACCCACTAATGGCGCACAAGAAGCAGCCAAAACAATCCTGTCAATTCTCTAGGGCTCCTGTTTCCATGTTTTTCGCTCTGGAAAAAGGCTTGCCCACTTTTTAGGCATAATTTCTGCGGATTATTTTTTTCGCGGGATTGCTCAAGAACTGTCTCCTTAACATCTTAAAGCGTAATATTTGGGTGGGCATTCGGCAGCTTGGACTACTGCACCGTTGAAAACGTCAAGGCCGTATTGCAGGTTTAGCGAGGACGAATGGGACAGTGAACTCGCCGAATGCCCGCGCTGAAAAGGACACATCTTATTAGTCCAGTATTCTTAGATGTCGGTAGATGAAAAACAATGAAATGGGTGACAAGACAATACGTGCATGTTGACAGAACAGCATGTCCATGGTTGATTAAGAGATTCGTTGACCCCAAGGCTGAATTTGTCTTCGTTCCCGTAGAGAAGATTGAGGAAATTGTGAAGAAGGAGAAAACAATACCCTATGATGCCCCCAATGTTGAGTTGGGTCATCACGGTGAAAAATGCAGTTTTGACGCCATAGTTGAAAAATACAAAATAAAAGACCCAGCGGTTCTGGAACTTGCTGAAATCGTCCGAGCGGCTGACACGGATAAAATGGAAACTGTTCCCGAAGCAGCGGGGCTGGAAGCAATCATGACGGGAATTGGCATAGTGGCTAAGGACGACCATGAAGCTATAGAAAAAGCCAGACCAGTCTACGATGCCCTCTACACCAACTGCAAATTGAAGCTTATCCGTGACAAGCACAAAGACGAAATCGAAAAATTGGACAGAAAACAGCGAAGGGAATTCCTAAAGAAGAAATTAACAGAGTAAATCTAGTATTCTTTGATAAGAAGGTGATTCGGATGCTTTGGGTTACTCGGCATAATCCTCACGTTGACCGTTGCGCTTCGGCTTGGCTAATCAAAAGGTTCATTGACAAGAAAGCTAGATTCGCATTTATTTCTAAAGATGATCCCATACCAAAAGGAGCAATAGCCTTTATACTACCGAAAGCAGAGATTAGACCAGTTGAAAAGGAAAAAACAACATATGATGTTTTGGTGGAGAAATACAACATACGAGACACGATTGCTCTAAAGATAGGCAAGTTTATTCATGATTTTGAAACTGATGCAGAAGAGAACCCAGAGAAAGTGAAGTTTAAAGAAACCTTAGGTCTGTGTTACGTGCTTAAAGGTATGGAAAAAACGTCAAAGACAGACAACGAGACAGTGGAAAAAGGTCTGGTTGTTTTGGATGCTCTTTGTGCATCCTTGACAGACTAGTGCGCTTTAGTTTGGACACTATTTGTGGAAGTTGTTGCTCTTGCTTGCAACATCTTTAACATTTGGCTTTCTTTGCCTGTTACCTGCATGGAAAGGATTAATTCTAACACGCGCTGCATTTTTTTTCTCATGGTACATGAGATTTGTTTTCACGGCAGATTTACCGCCCTCAGGATTCCGCAAGACTGAGTCGTTGATTATCTTTCTCCTTTGAGCCAGCCCTTGATTCCGAGTTCCTTGACCGTTATGTTTGTTCGTTTGGGCTCATGGGTTTTCTCCATGCCGCTCGCATCGATGTATAGTATTCTTGGTTCTATGTGAAGAGTGCCTTGGACCTTTGGTGTCAGAACGAGCTTTACTATTTCTGTCTCTTGTGGGCCAAGCCGCTTTTCCTTCATGTTGAGACAATTATCTTCCATGCGGTACAATTCAGGTTTCTTTACCATTGCGAAGCCTTCTGGGATGACTTCTGTGATTTTGGTCAGCAAAACGGCGCCTTTCTTGCGCGTGTTTGTAACTTCTATTTCCAGCTCAAGATTCTCACCTATCTTCAATTCGTGCGGTGTAGCTATGACGTTGCATTGAACCTCAGCGTAACCATGACTTTCTGGGCCGACTGTTTCTTTGCGTATCTCAATCAGAGGAGGAGGTAAAGCCTCGACCAATTTCATTGTTCTCTCAATTTCTTTTTTGGCCCCCATCTTCTGGAATATCTCTAGTGCTTCGTTGAGAAGCTTGCGAGCTTTCTCTCTGTCACCTTCTTGATTTCTCTCCAAATACATTTTAGCATACTCACAGAACACCATTTTGGCAAGCCAATAGACGTTCCATCGCTTTGCATCTAGAGTTTCGAACTCCCTAAGGCTCTTCTCAAAAAGCTCAATAGATTCAGCCCATTTCTTCTCGGCGTGTAACAGCATTGCCCCAAGACCATCTGCAACGGCGACCAGAAACTTGTTCCCTTTTTCAAGAGCATATTCTTGCATGCCGTCAATCAGATCTCTTGCTTTCTCGATTTCACCGATCTCCAGATACACGGGGACGACAAACCTGGAGACGCCTATTTGATGGCTTTTTGCCCCATGTCTTTCAGCGACCTGGTACATTTTTTCAAGGAATTCCTTTGCCTTGGCGTATTCCCCTTTGTCAAAATGGAACCAGCCGAGATATCCGAAAGCGCTCATGATTGCCTGATAATCGTCCAATTTCTGGGAAACGCTTAGAGCCTCATTATAGTATTGCTCGCCTTTGCTCCATTCTCCCAGTAGCATATGGGCGAATCCGAGAAGGTCCAAAGAAAAAGGAAGGTGAGTAATATAACCGGCCTTTTTGTCCAGCGCAACAGATTCTTCCAGCATTGGCACCGCCTTGTTGACATCTCCCATGTCAACGTAATTTCCAGCAAGATTGGTGCCAATCCAAGACATCCATGAAGGATCGCCCACCTTCTTTGCAAGTTCAAATCCTTTCTCCAAATATTCCAATTTTTTCTCATGCTCTTCTGCGGGTAGAAAGCCAGTGTCATTGTAAACCCAGAGAGCGGTATCTGTATAGCCGTTGTCAAGAGCTATCTTTAAAGCCTTGTCCATACACTCTGCAGCTTTCCTCCTTTCTCCAAGCATTCCAAGGATTTCGCCTAAACTTGCGTACGAACGTGCAATAACATCGAACGCGTTCAGTTGCGTGGCAAGCTCAACAGCCTTCTCAGCCCAAGAGCGGGCCTCAGTTAAGTTGCCGCTGGCGCCCATGCAGATCATGGCTGCAATGTCTTCGTAAAGCCTGGCCAATTCAACGCCCGCGGTCCCTGCCTCCAAGATTTTCAAAGCGTTACCATGATGTTCCCTTGCCTTTTCTCTGTTGCCCAGATTGCTCCAGAGAACGTTTGCCATTTTACGGTGCAATGCAGCCGCGGTCTCTCTTTCGCCCAGTTGCTTCCACAAACGCAAGGCTTCGTCCCAGTGCTTTATTCCTTTATCATATTCCCCGACGAGTTTCTCGATGTCGCCCACCTTCTCAAGGAGACAGGCCCTTTTCCGCGGTTCGCCTTTCGTTTCTTCCAACAGTTTGAGGGCACACTGGAAGTATGAGATCGCCTCGTCGTTGGCATAGATTTTTGCGGCTTTTTCTCCTGCCTCTAAGAAATAGTTTAGAGCTTTCTCCTCCTCTCCTCCTTCAAGAAAATGGTACGCGAGTTCTCCAAGATGTTGGTCGACGTTTTTCGCGAAGGCCTTTTCCAAGGCACATCCGACGGTGTTGTGAAGTTTCTTATGTCTGAGCAAGCTGACTTCCTCGTGCACAACGTCTCTTATGATGATGTCTGAAAAAGAATACACATCTTCGCCGCGAATCAACTTCTCCTTGATTAGTCCGGTTTTGAGTATTCTTTCCAAAAGTTCAAGAAGTCTGTTTTCTTCAATTCCAGTGACTCCGCGTATGGCCTCAAAAGTGAAATCGCTCCCAATAAAGGAAGCCAGAGTCAAAATGTTCTGACACTCGTCATCTAAGCGATTTATTCTTGCCTTTATGACGTTCTTAACAGTCTCAGGAAACTCAATCCTTGAAACTTCTTTAATCTTCCATTTGTTCTCCTCTCGAAAGATTACCTCTTCTTCTTTGAGTGAGTTTATCACTTCCTCTGCGAAGAACGGGTTGCCTCTCGTTTTCTCGTAGACCATCCTGCAAAATTCCGTCGGAACATCTTCTTGCTCCAGTATCTGCTTAATCATTTCAGAAATATCGTTTAGAGACATTCGTTTCAAAGAAACAGACTGGGGTATGCGTTCCCTGTTCAACTCCGTCAAGACAGGTGTCAACGGATGCTTAGCATCAATGTCGGTGCTGCGGTAAGCCCCAAGAAGGAGCAGAGGCGTCTTTTGGACGCCGCGTGCCATATAGTGCAAAAGCAGAAGTGAAGATGGATCAGTCCACTGCAAGTCATCAAGAACCACTAACAAGGGAACTTCTCTGGAAATGTTGGTGATGAACTGGGAAACTGCTTCAAAGAGCCTGTTTTGTTCCTGCTCGGGGCTTATCGGAAAGGACTGAGGGATTGTCCTGAGCTTCTGGCCAAGCTCTGGAACCAGCTTGGCAACTTCAGCCGGATAGAAGCCAACGACCCTGTACAACTGTTCCGGGCTGCTGTTTTCCAAATAGTCTCTGATGACTTCGCTCCACAGAACGTATGGTGGAACGCCGTCCATTCTGAACAGGGCTGGGCATCTGCCATACAGAACTTGCATTCCACGTAGGTGTGCGTAGGCTCTAAGCTCTCTTGCCAACCGCGTCTTGCCGATTCCTGCCTCTCCATAGAGAAGAACGAGGCCGCCCTCACCTTGAATCGTCCTGTCGACAGCTTCTTTCAGAAGCTTCATTTCTTCAACCCTGTCGATAAGCGGAATCTCTTTTGCAGCGATAGGACGGGGACTCGGAATGCGGCCGCGTTCAAGTGACGTCAAGGAAACCTCTCCACATTAACCTATCAATATGACATTATTAGATTCTGCGTTCTTATCGCTTGTGGAAGAACGTCTGATTCAATCATTGGCTCAACTGCTCAAATGAACAGGTCTTGTATGTACCACGAGCCAAAGTCCGCACACACGTTTCTTAAGCAATGTTGCAAAGTTGGAGCTCACGCGCTTTTAGACCATTTTAACAACATGCATGCGCACGTCAGGTTGCCATATGTGCGGTACACATTTTTGGAAAGTTTCTGTAAGTATTCTTTTGACGAGCTGTAATTTTATATGAATTTCTGGCGAGTAGCTCGCTAATGTGAGCGCTGATGCATTAGACTGCATATGGGTCATGGCCATTTCTCATTCTCGCAATTGACTTTGAAGAATAGATTTTAAGCAAAATGTAGGCAGTTAAAAATACTACCAAGATTCCTGCCGCCAAGTAGGGAAGATTGCTTGTGAATGTAGTATATGAACTCGGGTTGAGGTAGGCTCCAAGCCCAACCCCAAACGCGATTAAGAAATTCGAGAGAAAGAATGATAGCTTCCACAGCATCGGCGGTGCCCGAGAAGCTTTTTTCGCCTCTATGTGCCTCTTTATTTCACCTACGCCCAAAACTAGAGAAATGCCCAAAACGCCGATTAACAAAGGACCAATAAAGTTGAAGCTAAATTGGGGGTGGTAAAAATCGGTGAAAGTCCTAACCCCAAACACAGACAGGAGAGCCAAAAACAGGATGAGTGCAGTTGAACCAACAAAAATTCCTATATCCAAGATACCGCCGGAATAGAAGGGACCGTATATCCTTCGCCAGGGCCTTAGAGTAAAATCTTTCATATCCGCAGCGGTTTTTCTGGTGAGCTCGACTGGGTCGTTTTGATACATATATACCTTAGTTTTGATGTCGGGTGCGATTTTTTTACCTTCGTGATCATACCTAGCTTTCTTCACCAGCCTTGAGAAAGGATAAAGCCACTCCACCCCGCGATCTTTTGCTGTGTTGATACCATCAAGAAGAGTATGACAGAAGGCACCTATTGCAAGGTAAGGACTAATCAGAAAAAGGATCCCAATGAAAACGAAGTTGTGGTATAGCGCCCGATGGAGCTGATGGCCGCGGAAGTAATCTTTGCTGAAAAAGCCATACTCCCTATCCATATCAGGGAGGACTGACCCGATGGCAACAAGCAAAATGATGTCCCACCTCCCAAAGAAAAGAGCTCCGATCAGCGCACCAAACATTATATGCGTAGGAAGATTCATGTGAATTTACCTACCCGCGATTCGTCAAGGACCTCAATTTGAGAAAGTCCAAGATTTTGCTGAACCTTAGCCATTCGAATCTAAGCAATTGTACGCTGCAACTCTATATATTATTTTTGCGCGCGCGCCGACGTGGGGAAACACGCAGCTCGGATTACGCTGCATGTAAAGTGCGCTGGCCGGCGAATAGTTGTCACACACTTCGGACAAGGCCCAAGTGGAAGGGCTCTTGCCGTGGCCGCTGAAGCGATTATTTGGGAGCTTTAGGAGCGTCGGGAGCGTTGGCGTATCCGGTTGAAAAAGGTGCTTGGAATCTGCCCACGTTCTCTCTGATGATGCCATATCCCTTTTCTGCAAGGGGGGTTGGTAACTTGCCCAGCTCTAGTGGCTTTGCATCGCGTTTGAGCGTAAGTTTGATTGTTGATCTCATTATTCCCTTGTCCAACGTTACACCCGCGATGTCCGAGTAACTGTAATCGGTGTAGTCTCTCTTCAATCTGAGCGCGTGGGGGTGTCGCAGAATTACCCGTTGGTCCGTAATGATTAAGGAGTCGATGTTGATCTGAGGATGGTAGATTTTCTCCTTAATATATAGCTCAACCTTTTCGTTTGGGCCAAGTATGTTCTTTATATCATCAGGCGTAGCCATTACCATCACAACCTAGATGATTTTTCCTAGCATTACTTCTATTGCCAGCTTCGTATAAATAGCTATTTGACTTGGAGACTGCATCGACATCTGTGCGCAGACAATTCCCTGGCGCGTGTTATGATTGATACCATGTTAACAAAAATATGCTGGAAAACTGTAATTTAGCATCCAAGTCGTCAGTTATCATGAAGATCAGCGAAGCCGCAGAGATGTTATTCAAGATCTGCAAGATTGCATGCTATCTAGATGGCAAAATTTTTATCCCAAGCTCAGATTTTGTGTCCTATGAACCAATCCCGTTTAAGAAACCCTTATGGCTCACCAGCAATCTACTTGATCTTAACACTGCTAATAGGCATATTCGTTGTCCTTTTGCCGCTGAATGAAACAGAATGCAATCTTGTATTAAATCTGCAGAATTTCGCTCAAAAGACTGTAGGGCTGCAAGCCTTCCAAGTTTTGACATATTTGGGTGACTTTTACTTGTGGATCATTTTTACCCCAATCTACTTGCTTTATGCATACTCTAAGTCGAGAAAGCACCTTGACTCCGCTATTGAGCTTGCGGTTTTCTTGGTTATAACGACGGCGCTTACCTATTCCATAAAAATGGTTTTCGCCCGTCCGAGACCAAACTGTCCAGGTATCAGCGTGTATGATGAGGATATCATTTCCTCGTTTTCATATCCGTCTGGCCACGTCTCCAGAGCCACAGGCGCATTCGTAATTCTGTCCAAAGGAAGCAAAACCAGAGAATCATTAGCCGTAATAGCTATATCATTAGTTTCTTTGAGCAGAATCATTCTCGGGGCACACTATTTGACAGATGTTATTGGCGGAATATTTCTATCACTTGCAGCTCAAAAACTTGCAAACCTCAGCTTGCCTTTTCTCGTCCGCGCTAAGCACGTGTTCAATTCTCGGCCCCAGCTCACAACATCCTGAAGCAAAGTTCTTATCATTTAAATGCGTATTGGACACGTGAGCCGAAGGTACGAGATTTGTTGAGTAGGCTATTTATGGCAATATTGCTGCGCGCTAGAGAAAGGTAAGCAGTTCACTCGCGCGCGCTGTTTGATTGTAGCTTTATATTCAATCGTGAAGAACAGCTTCAGCAAGAGTGGACCCTTTACGTACAAAACCCTGGAAGTCCTAGGCCCAGAGCACGAGTTTTCAATTGTGAATGACGAGCTTGAGGCATTGCCCATCGTAGACAAAATCATAAAGGATTTCCATGGCCGAGTTGTCAACTTCGTCGAACAGCCAAGCTTTACCTTTGGCAAAGAGCTTCAGTTGCACGTCATGGAATTCAAGCCCAACGCTCCTTTCAAGACACCGGTGGAGTTTGAGGAAACAATGCAGGAAGCCATCTTGACGATTCAGGATTTCCTGCAACGTAAATTTCACGCACATCTTCTCGGAACGGGCATGCACCCACTACTAGAACTCGACGAAACTGGAATTTGGCCCCACCGCCACAGACAAATCTACGAGGCTTACAGCAAAATCTTCAACCTCAGACGGCACGGATGGCTCAACATTCAGAGCTTCCACCTCAACCTCCCATACTCAAACGAAGAAAGCGGAATCCTGCTTCACAACACACTTGCAAACATATGCCCATACTTGTCCGCAATCAGCGCTTCTTCACCAATCTACGAAGGCAGGCTCGGAGACGGAGTCGACAACAGACTGTACTTCTACATGCAAAACCAAAAAGAAATCCCATCAGTAACCGGCGACGTGATTCCAGAATACACATCCTCATTCAGCCAGTACAAAACGAACATCATAGGCAAGTACTCAGACGATCTATCCAAGGCAGGCGCAGACAAGCTTGTCCTGAACAAAGAATGGGTGAACAGCCGAGGAGTGATTTTCAGGTTCGACAGAAGAGCCATCGAAATTCGAATAATGGACGAACAAGAATGCATCAAATCAGACGTCGCATTGAGCTGTTTCATCAGAGCGGTATTGAGGGGACTAATGAATCAGGACCCAGAGTTTCTCCCTCACACAGTCCTAGTACAGGATCTCAACGCAATCATGATGAATGGACTCAGCGCCAGCGTTCATCACCCACACGGAGAGACTGCACGTCGAGTCTGCGAATATTATTACAGCATCGCTCTGGGGAACGCCACAGCAGACGAAAAAAAATATCTCCCTATAATCCAGAGAAGAATAGAATGTGGAAACCTCTCTGAAATCCTGCGGGAAAGAGTGGAGAAAAAAAGCCAGAGAACGGATTTGAGAGAAGTCATCATCGACACCTACTCGAAACTTGCAGAGAGCCTTGCTAGAAATCAGCCCTACTTCTAGCGTTGAATGATACGTGGAAAAAGTCTCAGTGCTCCTTGAAAAATTCAAATGTTTCAGACTTAATATAGCCTAAATCTGAAGATACGGTGAAAAAATGACGAAAGATTTGACCCTAGACCCGCAACCAGTCCTGGGCGCACTGCATTATGCACTGATGTGTTTAGAGAAAGGAGACACAGCCGGTGCAAAACACGGTATCCATGAGGCCTTGTTCCGGATGGGCTTCACGGATGATAACCTTAGGATGACACCAAAGGAAAGAAAGGAACTTGAGAGACAGAAAGCAAGGCTGTACGCTGGGCTTGCAAAGGATGTTGAAACCGTCGCCAGACGTCAAAAGCATTATGCAGCAATAGCGTTCAGTGAACGAAAGATCAGCGATGTCGATGCTCAAAAGGCCAAAAGTCACGGGTCCATGGCCAGGGAATTGGATGACGAATCAGAATCTGACATATGCCGGGAATTCAGAGCGTACAGAACCAGCATATCGAATCTTTTCGAAGAGCGCGCGAAAAAATACAGAGAACTCGAAGAAATGCACCTGAAAAAGGCAAAAATCATGCAATAGTCAACATTGCATGGCAAAGATGACACCTTACAGCAAACTTCAACAAAAAGACCAGATACGAGTGCAACCTTTCCAGCGCGAGTCCCTATCGAGGATAATACAGCGCTTGCTAACAGTTAAGGAACGGTTTTTGATGGACTTTTGTAACAAAATACTGTAACAAACCGTCGCAAATCGGGAAAGACTCCAATTCTCAAGAAGTCAATAAACGTAACATCGTTTTTGGCTCTTTTTCAAAAGTTTGTAACAGAGAACAGTTCTCGAAGAATTGAGCTTCTTTAGCGCGCGCTTGATTCCAGCCGCAGAAATGCGAAGTTTCATAAAAGGTTTCAGCATAAGCATAGTATATGAAGGAATTGCGCACGCGTGCGCAGCGTGCTAACCTGACCAAGGTGCTTTTCGCGCTGATAAAGAATTCAAAGCGGAGCGACAGGGAGCTGGCTAGAGCTCTGCAGCTCTCTCAGCCAACCGTGACCCGACTTCGGAAAATTCTGGAGAAAGAAGCGATTGAACAATATACTGCGATCCCGAACTTGTCCTACTTGGGTTTTGATTTGATATCATTCACGTTCTCCACTACAAAGGAGCTTGTTAACCCTCTCGAGGACAAAGGAAAGAAATGGACAGCGGAACAGCCAAGCGTCATGTTCGCCAGCACTGGACAGGGAATGGACGCAGACGCGGTCATGGTTTCAGTGCACAAGGACTACGCGGACTTCGCCAAGTTTTACCAGAACTTCAGAAGAGACTGGGGTGGTTCCCTTCAGAACTTCAGGACTTTTCTGGTTAGCGTGAAGGGAAGCGTACTGCTAAAGGCGTTGTCACCAAACTGCTTAGTCGAATCATATGCCAAGGAATAAGCCTGGCTAAACACTCACGTTAGCGGTTAACTTCGACCATTAACCATAGAATCCGGTTTTGATTTCTTCAACAAGTCAGCACAGCAAACCTTGATCAAGGTGGATGAGATTAGCGCGCGTTCTGTGACTTATGCTAGCTTATGAGTTCAGCCAACGTGCCGAATGCTTCGAGGAAGCTCTTTCCTTTAGGAGTGGTTCTGTAGGTGGCTGTCCTTTTGAGAATTTGTACGTCCAGTAGCCCAAATCTAGTGAGCACGTCCATGTACTTGTGCAGCTGAAGACTGCTTAGCCCGACTCTCCGCATGATTTCCGTTTTCCTGGTTCCTCCAATCGCACAAGTCAGCATGTCCGAGAATATGCCTAACCGATCCCTGTTGCCCTTCGTCTGCGAAAACGAACCTTTCTGCATCATGAAAAAGCTTGCAGTGATATTATGTATAAATCCGTTAGGTACGAGCGCTAATGACTCACCTATCGTTTGAAACGTGGAAGAACAAAGTCTGCCCAGTTTTGACACCCATTCACGTAAAGACATGTATTGGGCAGTTTTTTGCGCGCGCTAATACGGTTTGACCGTCATACTCTTCCGTTAGAAGTGATTCATGATAAAATTCCTAACGGTTCTATGATTAGCCATGAGTTCGACGATCTTTTTTGTAGCTTTGGTTATTTGCACATCAAACAGTCTTGTTATGACCAACGTCAACACAAACACAAATATGCCGAATTCAAACATCCCAACAGCGTCTATTGAGCCAACGTACCATATGAAAAGGAATGTAACTGCCGCACCTATCTCTCCCATGAGGAAGGATCTTATTATGAAATAAAGTCTCTGCACCCACGTAGAAAACAACAGAACCTTGATCACTGCTCTTCTCTCGATGTCACTTTCAGCTCCACTGCGTTGCTTTGTAACACTTCCTATCTGTTGCAGTACCCTTTTTGCGTAATGAACATCTGATAAACGCAACATCATTTTTGCATAATGAGCATCTGACAAATCCTTGGAACTTGCGCTTTCAAGCTCTAACAAAATCCTTTGTGCTATTTCGTCTATTTCAGCATCTACTCTTTTATCAGCATCTTTAGTTACCATTATCCCACCCGAATATTCTAAGTATTTTGGTTACCAAGTCGTTTAATATGATTTTTGCCTGCTCTGCAGTTAAAACGAGTCTTATGTCTATTCTGTAATGAAACTTGCCAGTCCTTACGGTTCTTGTACGGTAATCATCAATTGATCCTTCGGTTTTCAATGCCCTCAATGCTCTCTCTAGAAAGTGTGAGACAAAAACAGGAACGAACCGTTCAAGGATAGGGAACACTCTAATGAAAATTGGGAATAAATGTATAAAAATAGGAAGAAACCTCACAAGAATTGGGAGGAATCGTTCAAGGTTTGGTTTTCCAAAAGTTCAGAACCTTGTCTATAGGTATATTTTTCACGCCTACGGAATGGACAACAAAAAAGACAAAGAGAAAACCAGCACTAAGAATGAAGACTGAAAGTATGAAAAATGAAGACTGCAAATTTAAAGTATTGTTTGTATGTACTGGTAATGCATATCGTAGTCCAATATGTGAAGCACTTCTCAAAAAACTTAGACC
>JBEKSS010000015.1:0-39022 GCA_049516875.1 Bathyarchaeia archaeon
ATTATTCCAACCAGCTTGTTATCCTTTATTACGGGAAGTCGTCGGATTCCTTTGTTGACCATTCTTCTGGCAGCTTCTTTTAGTGGAGCTTCTGGATCGATTACTCTGAGGGGTGTGGTCATTACCTCTGAAACTTTGATGTTTAGCGATTTTCTCTCCGCCAAGACTCTCCTTACGAAATCCCGTTCAGTGACGATCCCTACAGGCGTATTTTTGTCCATGACCACCAAATCGCCTACGTTGTTTTGCGACATTAGGTCTGCGGCTTCAATAACAGTTTTGCTAGCGTCGATGGTTACAACATTCTTCGTCATGAAATCCTTGACTGTCGGCATTACTTTTCAAATGTGTTTGATTGCATAAAAGTTTTTTGCATGCGCACATCTTCCTGTTCTAGATTCTACCAAAATGCCAGTAAATTGCTCGCAAAAAGGGCGCAGAAAAATCCTTGTAGGCACAGCCTCTGGCACTGAAACCAAATGCCTACAGCTTTTGTTTTCTAAACATCTGTAAGGAACCACAATAGTGGCTTGTTTTATTTGTTTCATCAAGATTGTTGCAATTTGACAGACAGATCCCCTTTGTCTCATAAGTCAAAGCTTCAAGAACTTAAGCATGTATTGACGCAGGTGCTATTACAGGAAAAGAAAAAAAGAGGGAGTTGCGGGTGACATCGCCACTGCGGTGTAGCGCGCGCGTCGTCTCGCGTTGCAGGCTTTCGGATTTCCTTCGTGTTAAGAATGAGAGGTTTTATGAAGCTGTGTCTGAGGAAGAGTAGGCTTCTTCCCCAGATTGGCTTAAGTCAAGCCCCTGTTCCTCTTCTTCTGGTGTTACTCTCAGCTTAGAGAATCTGTTGACGATTTTTAGGAGCACGAACGATACGAAGAAGCTGGTTCGGATTTCCATAGAACAGCCCATTCGCGCCAGCAGAGTTCACTGTAATTGTTGCAAACAGGCCCGTGGCTATGGAGCCCCATATTCCGCTTACGCCGTGGCATGCAAAAACGTCGAGTGTATCATCCAGACGTGTGCGCGCTCGCCATGTCGAGACCAAGTTTGATAGGACCCCTGCGACCAGACCTATGACGATTGCTGAGGCAGGAGTGACAAAACCCGAAGCAGGGGTGATTCCTACGAGTCCGCAGACGGCGCCGATTGCAATTCCCGTTGCAGACGGCTTGCCCTTCACTAGGGTATCCATGATCATCCAGCTGACTGCCGCGGCTGATGCTGACAAGTTAGTTACGACAAAAGCGCTTACGGCAATTGGGCTTGCAGACAAGGCACTGCCTGCGTTGAAACCGAACCATCCGAACCACAATAGCGCTGCTCCCAAAATCACGTATGGGACATTGCTTGGTTTTCCCTCTATTTTCTCCCGCTTAATTCTCGGTCCCACGACGATGGCTGCGGCCAAAGCGGTAACTCCGCGTAGACTATGGTTGACCAGAGTATGACAAAGATGAGCAGCGAACGAAACTTTATTCGTTCAGCGAACGCTCCCACGATCAACGCGGGCGTAATAGCCGCGAACATCAGTTCAAAAGCAAAGTAGAGCAGCTCCGTGATTCCAGGCGCATTATACTGCACGGGAAGAACTGTCGTCACGCCAACGTTGTTCAACAGCACTTTGTCTAGGTTTCCAATGTATCCGCCAATAGATGGACCGAAAGCAAGGCTGTAGCCCCAAAGGGTCCACACCAAACCTACGACGGCGAAGATCGCAAAGCATTGCATTATCGTGTTGGAAAGGTTCTTTTTTCTAACAAGGCCCCCGTAGAAGAATCCCAAGGCAGGCGTCATAAGCATGACGAGCCCAGTAGCCATCAACACCCAAGACGTATCTCCCGCGTTTACCGACATTTTCCTTCCTTCTCCAATCATTCCAGCCAGTGCAGAAACTTTTTTGTGTCTCTATTTGTTATATATAGCTTTCGAGCGCGCTGCGCGCGCACGGTCAAACTGAAGATTATGTCTTGAGTGCGGGATTGTCCGTATATCCACAACCTTCTGAACACTATTCCCCTGTAAGAGACTAATGAAAACCTCCAACGTACGAGTCGAATGTCCGGCAGTAAGAATAGCATTCGCCGCTTCGAGCTCGACTTCATTCATTGTATCTGCGCCCTTTACTTAGAGCCTATCAGTGACAAATACAGACAAGCGCGCGCGTTCCTCTTCTTGGGACACGTTCTCTCAACCAGTATATTCTTTACGCCTTTTCTTTTTTGGCACAATCCGCTTCTGTGCGTCCTTCTCTGGGATGTATTCGCTTTGTTTCTCTTCATTCCCTTCATTGCTCATGTTTTCACTAGACTGTTCTATCTTCTTGGTTGTTCTATAAGTTTTCCGCTTTGTTAGAAGTTCGAAGGTTTTTATACACAATTGAAAGACATTAACATAGGGGCACACAGTTGGATAGATTTAGTGAAGTCATAGTTGGCGTGATAATAGGAGTTGTAACGGCAGTTATCGCTACCGCCCTCACTTTCTACCTTAGGGACTACTTGAAAGAAAAGGCAAAATTCAAAAAGTTTAAGGAGAAACTGGAACAGATTGCGGGCAAGAACGCTACAATTATTATCCCCGATATTGGTCAAGTCGAAATAACCGAAATCAATAAACAAGGAATAACGGTGAAAAATGAATTATGCACTACTTTCATACCGATGGAAAAATGCTTCGAACCAATATTGCTTTGCCCGTTGAGAACTACGAAGAATTACTAAAAATAACACTCAGAAAGAACGTTGAACAATCTCTTGACGCTGTTTTTCCCCCGCTCATGGAGAAGTTGAAAGAAGTCTTCGTGAGAGAATTTCTTAAGGATGATAGCGAAGTGAGTGCAATATTGGCTGTCAAGGTAAGAGGGGAAATGAAGGAGCAAGGCTATCAGGTCAAAGAATTATCAGAAGAGAAAAAAGTGACTTTCAGACAGATAGCGGAAAAAATGAATGAAGAAGAGAAGGATGGACAAAAATCCCAGCCAAAGGGAAAAAAGGCTTAGGGTGATAGTATCAGTCTCATAGAGCTAGTTATACTTGCTTTCGTAGGTTTGCTTATTGCGTTAGGTGCTAATACGCTGATTTGGTCAATTACACGCAAAACGCAAAAGTCGTCCTCAATTAAACAGAAACAGATTATAATTTTCGCTTTGAGTCTGATAGCATACACATTGGCTTTGAGCATAATACTTTCTATTCTTCCTAGATGATGCTTGACCTACTATCCACACGCCTTTGTCCTAGTCAGCACGCTTTAGAAAAAGGTCTGGCTCTAACTCAAAAATCAGTCTGAGTGAGCCTTCCTATTTTTATCTAGTCGTGCAGAACGCGCGCTTTGTCTTGGCGTCCTACAGTTCTGTGAAAATGTTTATTAAGTCTTAATATACACCTAAGCACTTGACCAAGAATGAAAGACGAACTAAAAGACGCCTGCATCAACGATCAATTGCCATGCACTACAATATCTCTACAAATCGGAGAAGAGAAAATCGTACGAATGCCTCATGCAAAATCCTTGAAAGATATCACATCAGAAGAGAGGAAGAAGGAGGCAAGCAAGCCAATCTACCTAGTTCGATACGAGTAGACTCTTGATTCGTTCAGTTATTGATTAGCGCGCGCGCTTGTTTGTCAACACAAGTCCTATGGTCTGATATTGTATGCCTCAAGGAAGAAATTGTCAGTTAATGGTTCAATGGCTATACCAAGATTCTTAACCATTGCTTTGAAGAGTTCGAGAAGCTTTTGATTTACTTCTTGGGTAGTTCGGGTTGGTCTCATTGCTATCTGGTGAAACGCCATCAAAGTTCCAGCTGAGGCAGACTACGATCTCCTCATGAAGGACACGTTGTGAATGATTACTAATAGAAAATAGAGGTCTGCCATTAGAACGGCAAAGTACGTCACCGTTAATAGCGCTCTCAAGAACCAACGGGAATCATCAGTTTTTCCTGTCAGGTAAACATCGAGTTTGTACAGCACTAGTGGAAAACCAAGAATGAGCACAAACTTGAGAGGAATCCACAAGTAAGGGTAGTCGACAGCAAAGGAGTTTGATTCAACTCCAGCTCTCAGGAAAGAGATGGTCTGAACCAAATCTATCGCGTTTAGTAGGCTGAAGGTAACTAGCAAACTCGTCTTGAAAAGTGTCTTAAGCTTTTCCATAGAGGCCCGCCCTTACATACTGTGGTTTGTAATAGCAGGGGGAAGCAGTAATAGAGGATTTCTCCATAGATGATATCTGATAGTTAAGCCATAACTAGATTGGAGAGGAGAATCATTGAGCGCGTGCTATGCTGTTTCTTAATTGTTCCTCGAACCGTGCAAAAGCTTCTAGCGCGCATGCCTGTTCCGAAAATGGTTAAAAATGGTTTTACTTCCGTTCTGCACACTTCTGCTTGTTCGAGAAGGCTGGTTGCCGCAAGGAATTCAGGAACAAATGCGAAGTCCAAAACTGTCCCCAAATCGCAAAAGGCGAATAAAAACCATTTTTGGCCAATTTAGGAACACACATGCGCGCTATTAATTCAAATTCACAATTCTAGGAACCCAAACATGTTTTTCATTTCTCAGGTATTGAACAAACAGTAAAGCTTCTTCGTTGATCAAAGTTTCAATTTCCTGACGCTTACCCATCCTCACCCTTGAAACATCAACCTTGCTCTGAAAGAGCCGATTCAAGCTTTTGGCTAAACTGTTCGTCAAAGAATCATTAAGAAACTCTCTCTTACCCTTCCTATTACTTGAATAGTTTTCATACTTCATAACGAAATCGTTCTTGCCAAGTCTGAAGGAACGCAAATTCTATGGAACCTACCATATTGCAGAAGTATACCGTGCCTGCGTGGCTATCGATGATGAAGAGGAGCCAGAGGCGCTCAATCTTAGCGCGCGCTAATCATCAAAGAAAAACCTTCCTGTCAGACAACGCTCAGGAAGGAGAGTAATAGATAAATTACCAATTGGAAGAACTAAGGTTGAGGCTTATGGCCGCCAGGATTAGAAGACTTCAAGGCTCGGATCGGAACGACATAATAGAGATTTCGAGGCACGTGTGGGAGGGGCATGATTACCTGCCGTCTGTTGCAGACCAGTGGCTACAGGATCCGAACAGCCACTTCTACGGCGTAGAAGTTCAGGGCCACATCATGGCCGTGGGCAACATCGAGGTTATCGAAGACGGTCGAACAGGCTGGATGGAAGGCCTCAGAGTGCACCCTGATTACAGGGGCAGAGGATTTGCAAAAGACATCACGCGGTACTTTGTTGAAAAAGCTGAAATGCTTGGTGTGCAGAGGCTCCGCTACACTACATCCAACAGGAACGTTGCCTCTCTCAAGCTTGCCAAGATGACCGGATTCACAAGAATCCTGAGAATGGCCGTTTGTTGGCAGTTCAAACCCAAACCGATGCCCGACTGCATAGACTATCCTCCAATAAGGAAGCAGAGTCCGAAAAGAGCGTGCAGCCTGCTTAGAACCGCGCCGAATATTGTCCCACACGGTATCCTAACCTACGATTGGAAGGCTCTGGACAACACCTCCAAAAACATTGAAGAGATTAGCAAGACCCACACGTTCTACATCGCTTTGAAAAATGAAAAAGTGGACTCGCTGTCGTTTGGCCATCTGAGACAGGAACCAAGCCGGACGTGGAGCTTCACAACCTACGCCAATGATTCGCTCGGTTTTCTCTCTCAACTCTATCACAACGTGGCAATAGCCATGAATAAGGGTCTCAACTCAGTTGCATGCACACATGAAACGAAGTTTGTGAAAACTCTGAACGAGGTGGACTCGGGATCAGCAGAACGCGAGGGAACTCAACTAGTCCTGCTCGAGAAACAGGTGGGTCTCCGAAAACGGCGTTCCTATGGTGACACGAAAATGCCTTGACCAGGACACCTCCGAGAGTATTTCGTCTCAGGCCGAAGTGCGCTTCAAGATCCTGTTCTGCAAAAGACTCAAGAGTTTCTCTGATCCAAAATGGTTCAGGATACTAGAATCGAGTTGATTCGTAATGAAAGAGTATATTCAGATATTCACAACGACTGGAAGAAGGGAAGATGCTGAAAGAATAGCGCAGGTCTTGACACAGAAGAGACTCGCAGGCTGCGTCCAAGTAATCGCCAACCTGTCGAGTACGTACTGGTGGAAAGGCAAGATCGAAAAGACCGAAGAATGCCTTTGTCTCATCAAGAGCGAAAAGACTCTCTATGAGCAGGTTGAGAAAGTCATCAAAGAAATCCATCCCTACGAAATACCAGAAATCACGGCTGTACCCATCGTGGCTGGAAGCAAAGAATACTTCAGATGGCTTGATCAGGAACTCAGAGCGCGCTAAGCATATAAGGGGCTCAAGATTTACCTCCAGAAGCATGGAATAACGTCTGAGAGGTGGGCACTTGAGCATCCAGTTGAATCCTATAGGCTTTGTAAAAACGAAGTTTGCTGGTGAAGAGATGAGAAATCAGCCAGTTGAGGAACTGGAAGCGGATATTGAAATTCTCGACGAATACGCCGATGGTTTAGAAGCCATTGATGGTTTTTCTCATCTGCTAATTCTCTTTTACATGCACAACATCACCGCGGAAAACAGAAAACGTCTCAAAATCAAGCCTAAAATCGTTGTCAGGTATGGACTGAACCTGGAAGAGGTCCCCTTGGTTGGAGTGTTCTGCTTGGACTCGCCTAACAGACCAAATCCTATAGGCTTGTCTGCAGTGAGACTACTATGGAGGAAGGACAAAATCCTTCATGTCAAAGGGATAGATGCTCTTAATGAAACGCCGGTACTAGACATCAAACCCTACTCTCCAGCAAGAAAAATCGAGAAATTCGAATTACCCGAATGGTACAAAAACATAATAGCCAAAGCAAGAGCAAAAGGCCACAACATAACCGATTTCTGAATGGTCTTTAACCCGTCCAGAGCGCGCGAGATAACATCGGTATACAATGCGCGTTACCTATCATCTGTTTCCTTTTTCTCAAATGGCGCTATCATTCTTTCTAGCTTGTTCTCGTTGAGAAGACGGATCGCTTCCTTGAGTTCAACCTGTTCTGGAAGAACAAATATCTGAACAAGGTTGTCTCTCAATAGGTGAAACGGACCCTCACCCATACCCCCTGAAAGCACCGCGTCAACTTTTTCGTCTACTAAGAATTGAGCAGCACCTATTCCTTTCTTCATCGCTATTCTCGCTGCTTTATTGACCTTGACATAGACATACTTTGTTTGGTTATTCTCCAGTTCTATGAAGACAAAAAAGGGTACATTGCCAAAATGAGCAGAAGTCCTTGATTCTGGTCCTTTGTCCTCTAACGTTGGAATGCCGACCTTGATTTTCTCTTTGTGTCCTGGTTCTACATGAATTGTAATTGATTCAATATCCTTGAATCGCTGTCTAATCTTCTCTTCGATCTCATCTGAAATCTCGTGTGCTTTCTCGAGACGAAGGTCTTCTTGCACCTCTATATGCATCTCTCCAAAGGACACAGGTCCGGACTTATGCAATCTAAGATCATGCACTCCCCTAACTCCTCTTACTCCCTCCGCTATTTCCTTCATTTCCCTGGCCTTTTGCGGACTCAAACAAGCATCCATGAGAACCAACACCGCATCTTTTCCAAACCACAACCCCACTTTCATAACGTACAGCCCAATAGCCAAGCCCGCCAAAACCTCAGCCACCGGATAACCTAGGCTGGCAAACAAGACACCTATGAAAACCAGCAATGAGGTATACACGTCTACGAGGGAATGCTGTCCTTCACCAACAAGTGACTGAGAGCCGATAAGGCTTCCCACGTTCTTCTTGTACCGGCCAAGAAAGTGAGAGCCTAGCCCTGAAAAAGCGGCCACCGCGAGAACGACAGAAGGAAACAGGACGACGCTGGGCTCAAACAGTTTATCCACAGCCTCTCTCAGCATCAAAACACCTGATACAACGATCGTCACGGCGACTATCAGCAAGGCCAAGGTTTCTGCTTTGTAATACCCGTATGGAAATCTTTCGGTAGGTTTTTTCTGAACTAGCTTGAGTCCAGCCCAGACTGCAATCGAGGAGAAGATGTCAGCAAAGGAATGAATCGAGTCTGCGAGTAATGCCACGCTCCCAGAGATCACCGACACTGTGCCTTTCAGAAGGCTGAACGCTAGGAGAACAGCTGCAGAAAGAATCGCGGCTCTTTCTCCTTTTCTAAAAAGCTGGTTCTTCTCGTTCATTCTAAAACCCAGCTCTTAGAGTTCTCATCCTAGTGATGGTGTGCGTGATGGCAGCCTTCGGTAAGCTCTTGAAGCTTGTCATCATTGAATGCAGCAATTACGTCTTTGACCGTATCTGCGTTCGCCTTCAGCACAGCTACTCCTGCTTCTTGGAAGCCACTCAAACCTCTTGGGCCCATTCCGTAGGTTATTATCGCGTTCGGTTTCCGCTCCAGAATGTGGTCGTGCATGTGTCCTTCGCCCCCAAAATGTTCGCCTTTGTTTTCCAGCGTCTCGACGTTTTCGACTTTTCCGTCCTTGTCCAAAGCCACAACAGCATAGAAAGGCGCTCTTCCGAAATGCTCCGCTATCCTAGCGTTCAAACCGTTGTTATCTGACACAGGTACGATTACTGTAGTTTTCATTGCGTCACCTCCTTTTCCACTACTTCTTCGCCTTCTGTTTCAGGAAATCTTCGATTTTCCTGACAATTTCCATGAAGGACTTCGAAGCTGCAGAGTTTGGATGCTCGACGATGAATGGTTTCCCTCTGTCAGCATCCTCACAGATTTCTTGATCTATCAGAATGCTTCCAAGAAACGCGATATTCAATTCTTCAGATATCTTTCGCCCGCCGCCAGACTCGAATATGTCAGATTTTTTTCCACATTGAGGACAGATGAAGCCGCTCATGTTTTCGATGACGCCGATGATGGGCATTCCGAGCTGCCGAGCAAAGGTGACAGACTTCTTAACGACCACTTGTGAGACCTTGGAGGGAATTGTTACTATTATGACGCCGTCCATTTCTGGTAATAGCTGAGCAATGCTTAGAGGTTCATCGCCTGTCCCGGGAGGAAGATCAATCAGCAGAATGTCCAAGTCTCCCCAGACTATCTCTGACAGAAACTGGCGAATCGCAGTCATCTTCAGCGGTCCACGCCAAATCACTGGCGCATTTTCATCAGGCAGTAGGAAGTCCATTGAAACAACTTTTATCCCTAACGTGCCTGAGGCTGGAAAGGCTCCAGACGGGCCCACTTGGAGTCTTTGGCCTGTCAGTCCGAGCATTCTCGGTACGCTGGGGCCATGTATGTCTGCGTCAAGAATCCCGATTCGGTCGGCGTGTCCGTGCATCGCGAGGGCCACGGCCAGGTTCACTGCTACCGTGCTTTTGCCCACGCCTCCTTTGCCGCTTATCACGGCTATTTTATGTCTGACCTTGCTCATTTTGGCTCTGAGCTTCTGCTCCTGGTTCGAAAACTGTTTTGCTCTCTCTGTAACTTCCTGCATACTTGTCAATTCGAAAACTCCTTCATATTTTAAAATGGCCCTTGTGGCCTCTTCCGAGTCGAGCGTACCCTCTGTCCTGGGGAGCCCTGTGGATGTTCTTGCTTCCGCATTTGGGACAGCCGCCGGGTCTTCCTCTTCCATGCGGTTCCTCCCACTCGTGGCTACAATCAAGGCATTTGAATTTCCTACTTGCGTCCGACATGTATTCTCCTCCTTCTATTCGTATTGCTTTGCCATTGACCAACGCATCTGCCACCTTCTTTCTTGCCGCCTCTATGACTCTGTGAAATGTCGGTTGCGATATGCGCATACTGTCAGCCGCAGCTGTCTGCTCCAATCCCTCGAGATCCTTCAACCGTATCGCTTCAAATTCATCTACGCTCAGGCCGACGCTTTCTAAGGAGGTCATTGGAACTCCTCTGGGTTTGAAATACGTCACGCCTGGTTCGCAGCATACTCGCCGACAGATTCTGGGTCTAGGCATGATTATGAATAAATATTCATAACTCTCTTAAAGGTTTCGCAACGCAAGCTGGAAACACAACATTCCGAAAACATTAAAACAAAACAATAGCTTTTCATAGCGGTCAATTACTTCAGCGCCTCTTAATGGTGAAAGGTATGAGTGAATATCCTCTTGGAAGTCGGGAAGACCGTAAGATACTAGCAGAAATGCCCATGGAGAAACTGTTTGATTATTTCTTTCTGCAGATTCGCAATATTTGGAGAGTTGATGGCCTGTATTTTCTGGGCATCGAAAAGAAGTTTGGGACTGAAGCGGCAACTGAAATTGATGCTCAGGTTTGGGAGAACATGGCTGCAATTGAGGCCAAGAGCCTGCAACGAATGTTCAAGGTTGGAGAAAACCCAGATGTGGCAACGATTATTGGTCTTTTGCGCAAATCCAGTTGGGCGCTGGATCAACCTTTCAAGACCATCGAAATTGGAAACAAGCGGGCTACCCTTAGTATTGATAGGTGCAGGACTCAAGAGGCTCGTCTGGACAAAGGTTTATGCGAATTCCCATGCAAGAAAGTACGGTTTGGATATTTGAAGAATTTCGCGAAGACTCTCAATCCAAGAGTAGAAGTAAACTGTTTGGTCTGTCCACCAGACAAGCACCCGCTGGACTCGTGGTGCAAATGGGAATTCACAATGTGACGCGTGCGGGTAAGACATAAGTTCTGCAGAAACAACGTCATCCTATTCGCGGGGAAAGATCGTGGTTAAATGTAGCAAATGTACCGTTTTCGTGTGCGAACACCCTCAACGAGCTCGAGTTACTTCCAAGCTGGATTTTTGTCCGATGAACGTTGAAAAAGGTGTCCTGAGGAAAGCTAGGGAAGAATATGAAAAACTTGGCGTGGGAAGATTAGCTCATGCTTCTGCTCTGGTGGAGTCAGAAGGTTATATGAAGTGGACCAGAGTCGAAGACACGATGGAATTTGCCAGAAGGATGAATTTCGACAAGCTTGGTGTTGCCTGCTGTGTGGGATTGGCCGAGGAGGGAAGAATGCTGACTGATATTCTCGAATCCAATGGTTTCGAGGTGACTTTTGTATTCTGCAAGACTGGTGGTGTTCCAAAGGAGGAGTTGGGACTGAAAGACAGCGAGAAAGTACATCCCGGCACCTTCGAGCCTATTTGCAACCCAGTAGCACAAGCTCTAATCATGAACAAGGCGAAAACAGAGCTGAACATAATTGTAGGACTCTGCGTAGGACATGACTCAACCTTCATCAAGTATTCCAAAGCACCCGTAACAGTCTTAGTTGCTAAGGACAGAGTCCTGTGCCACAATCCTGTTGGAGCATTATACACTGCAAAGGGATACTACAAACACAAACTCTATGACATGCACAGAGCACGCACCAGAATCAAAGCGCCCTAGATTTGCAGTATATTAGCGCGCATGCCTGTTCCGAAATTGGCTAAAAATGGTTTTTGTTCGCTTCTTGCGTTTTTGGGTCGGTTTTGGGCTTCGCATTTGTTCTTCATTTCTTTGCGGTAACAGGCCTTCTCGAACGCGTAGAAGTGTGTAAAAACGAATTAAGACCATTGACCATTTTAGGAACACGCATGCGCGCTAAGATAGTCTAATAAATGTACGTGAATAGACAAATTGGGGGTTTGTATGTCAGAAATCGCTGAAGTTGCGGCTCATGGCGGTGCTGGTTGGTCTGCCAGAATGAAGTCACTACGTGATGAGATTGGAGAGATATGGAGAGCGTGTGGTGTCGAATCCGAGTGGTCCTGCCTCAAGGCAGTTTTGATGCACCGACCAGGACCTGAGATTGAAACTGTTGCGGACGCTAACAAGGCACTAATGCTTGATGTGCCAAACCCTCTTCTAGCCAGATGCCAGCATGATAGCTTGGTTGCAGCTTATCGGAACGCCGGTATCACTGTGTTCTATGTTGAACCATGCAGTACACCTCCACCCAATCAGATGTTTGTGGCTGACCTCTTTTTCATGACACCTGAGGGAGCGGTTTTGGCACGCCCGGCATCTACTGTCCGTGCTGGCGAGGAGGGATTCGTTGCTCAGAAACTTGCTGAATTGCGCATTCCGATTCTGCGCTACATACGAGGAAGAGGAGTCTTTGAAGGCGCAGATGCCGCATGGGTTGATTCTACCACTGTCATTCTAGGAACAGGACTGCGTACTAACTTGGAGGGGGCAGTTCAGGTGAAGAACCTTCTTCATGAGATGGGTGTTAAGGTTATCAAGGTAGTTTTGCCTGAAGGAGTAATGCATCTAATGGGAACCTTGCGTCTTGTGGACCGAGACCTTGCTGTTTGTTGGCGAACCCGAATTCCTCAAGCAGCTGTCAAAGCTCTTCGAGATCATGGGTATGATATTGTCTATGTTCCTGACGAAGAGGAAGCAATACGGGGGATGGCTCTTAACTTCGTGACGTTAGGTCCAAAACGGATCCTAATGCCGACTGGTAATCCTAAAACCCAATCCTTCTATGAAGACATGGGCATCAAATGTGTAACAGTCAAAGTAGATGAACTTCACAAGGCCGCTGGAGGGGTTGCCTGCCTTACAGGCGTCCTCGAACGGGAGCCAAGCAGATAGAGCGGACGGCGCGACAAGGCACATGTCGCCCTCAATTTCTGATTGAGGGCTTTGGTGGTTCCATTCTCACTTTTGTTTCAGTCACTTCATCAAACTCTTTCTTCACTTGTTCCTCAACTTGTGTCGCTGTCAGATTGGCCTTTCCAACCGACATATCACCATCAACAACAGTGTTCGCGCGCTTTCGGTTTGTTGATAGAAAAATGAACTATCCTTTCTTTTTATAGCGTGTCCTAGTTCTGTAATCAACTCGAAGGGTAAAATCCTTTTTAGCCTGGGCGCTACAATTTGGAAACTGAGTTGAATTCTCTTGTCTGATAACAATAGGCGGTCTAGTCCGCGACCACGGATTGAGAGTCTTTCAGATTTGATATTTGGCCTGGCGTTATCATTGAGTGCTTACTCGCTTCTCACCAGACCACCAACGCAGTTGACAGGCCTCGCAAGCGATATGCTTGCCTTCACTTTCAGTTTTCTCATACTGATTTCGGTTTGGATACGTTACACTGGCATAATGTCTGTGCTTCCGATGGAGAACAGGACGACCAGAATGCTTAACGTGGCAATGCTGTTCTCGGTGTCTCTTGTGCCCTACCTGTTCAACCTCGTCACATTGTATGGGCACACAAACGAAACAGTCGTCGTAGAATATGCCTCTGTTTTTTTCGCGGCAGATATGGCGGCGCTGGTTGTCATATTAGCCTTCTTCATCCATGAACTTACCGTAGAAGAAAAACAGCTCATCTCAGCAGAACTCATGGGGCCTTACAAAAGAGTAAGAAACTCAATGGTGCTCGCGGCTCTTCTTTTCCTGCTAACAATGGCTCCTCAACTCTGGCAATGGGAAATCCAAAACGTTCCGTTACGATTCTATCTGTGGCTCATACCAATCGCCCTATTCTGGATCGGAAGGCTCCCCGAAGAACCAAACAAACTCGGAAGTCCAGCGGATCCTATTCGAGACTAGAATTCCTAGCGTGTTCTATAAAATACCTTGCATCTTTGCGTTATAGCTGCCTGATATGGAGGAAGGCGCGCTACTACCATCTTATCTCTGTTTTTTTCACTAGGAGAAACTTGACTAGATCATTGAACAACAATGAGAAAGCAGCAGAGCAGGATACAACAAGAAGAGTTTGAGTTAGAGATATGGGTTTGAATCCCGGAAGCCCAACTGTAGTCACCACTATTGCGGCTATCATGCTCAGTATTATTGCGATGAGCAGGGTTCTGCTTGGCCTAGAGTTCCAGAAGTGTCCTCTTTCTCTGACATTGAATATCAGGAACATGGCCGAGTAGAACAATATTTCGAACGTGAATGTGAAAAGGGTCTGGTCAGCTACGGTAAGCTGAAAGATGTTGAGTGCGACATAAAGCAGAGCAAACGATTCGACGATAATGAGCGCACTAAGTATTGAGGATACTTTCACCAAACCGACTACGTTCCAGGTATCGGGTTTTCTGGACCAGTTCTGATTGTCCGTGGACAATGCAATCTTGACAAAATCGGTCATGAAGAAGTACAGTATTATCGCGAAGGCTGACACCACGTAATTCCCCGTTAGAAGGTAGGACAGAACAACAAACGTGGCTATCTGTAGAGTTCTGACTATTTTGCTCAGAATCCATGCAGTTATCCTCTCATAAATCACTCGTCCATTCTTGACCAAATCTACTATGCTGGTTAGCCCTTCATTCATCAGCACGACGCTGGCAGCACCCTTTGCCACGTCCGTAGCGCTACTGACAGCTATACCCACCTCTGCTTGCCTAAGCGCTGGTGCATCGTTCACGCCGTCGCCCGTCATCCCGACCACATGCTTTGCGGCTTGGAGGCTTTTGACTATAGTGTACTTGTCTTCAGGATAGATTTCAGCGAACCCGTCACTCTTATCAGCTGCATCTGCCGCTTCTATCGCATTTTCCTTGATGAATTCTTTGAGGTCTGAAGCTCTGATCACGTTGTCGCCGAGACCAACATCTGCAGCTATCTCTTTTGCTATAGGAAGCGCATCGCCAGTCAGCATTTTGACAGATATGCCCAGCTCTCTGAGTTCCTGTATGAGCTGTTTTGAGTCGAGTCGGGGCGGGTCGTGAAGCGTTACCAAACCGACAAGTTCAGGCTGCTCCTCGGCGTTTGTCTTGGCAACCGCAAGGGTTCTGTAGCCTTTTCTAGCGAATTCACTCATTTGTGACTCTAATTGCTCCAAAGTCTTACCGTCGAGTCCGCATGCCCGGGCAATAACGTTGACAGCTCCCTTCATTACTCTGAATTCATGGTTGTTCTTCTGCACCAAAGCCTCAGTTCTTCGTGTTTTCGGATCGAATGGAGTGAAGTCTTTCTGTTTGAATGAGGGGTCTAAGAGGTTTTGTTGTTTGACCATCGTTAGGAAGGATAAATCAATGGGGTCTTGATTCGCCTCTTGTGAAGCTAGAGCTCCGTAGAAGAGAACTTGCTGTTCACTGAATCCCTTTGATGGTATCACTTTTGCGATTGAGAGTCTGTTCATTGTTATTGTGCCTGTCTTGTCTGCGCAAAGAACATTCATGGTTGCTGCGTCTTCGGAAGCGCTCAGTGTCGTTACTAGAACGCCTTTTTTGGCAAGTTCCATTGAGCCTATTGCCATGCTGACAGTGAACATTGCTGGCAGAGCAACAGGTATTGCTGACAATAGAAGGACCAAGACTATGGGCAGAAGGTCAACCAAGTTCTTGGTTTCAAGTACTGAAAAGACAAGGGCAAGCGCAACTAACAAGACGACAATTACGAGGAGCCATCTGACGACGTTTGAGACGACTTCTTCCATGTGTAGCTTGGGTTTGGCCAGTTGGACGAGTTGGACAGTTCTACCAAAGTAGGTGTTTACTCCTGTTGAGACAACTATGCCGTTTGACTCGCCTCTCTTTACGATAGAACCGGAATAGAGAATCTCTTCAGACTTCTTTTCTTGGTTCACCGATTCGCCTGTTAAGGCTGATTGGTCGACTTCAAGCTCGCCCGTTGCTATTTTAATGTCGGCAGGCACAAAGTCTCCTGACCTGTTTCTGACTATGTCCCCTGGCACAAGTTCTCTAGCGGCTACTACTTTCCATGAGCCGTCTCTAAGGACTCTTGCGCTAACCTGAAGTCTTTTCTTCAGGGCTTCCACCGCGCTTGACGCTCTCTGTTCTTCCGCAAAACCCAGTACTGAGTTAAAGACAAGCAGCCCTGTAACTATAAATAAGTCGGGGTATCTGTGCAGGAACCATGAGATGATTATTATAATCTCAAGCATCCATGCGGTGAGACCCCAGAACCTCTTGGCAAACCTCGCTAGAGGGTTTGCCTTCTTTTCAGGAACTTCATTGTGCCCGTACTGTTTCAATCGGGCTTCAACTTCAAAGCTATTGAGCCCAATACTCAGGTCCGTATGGAGTGACCTCAATACTTCTTCGGTTTTGGTCTTGTCAAAGGCTGGGTCTTTTTCTGTCAGTCGGAATTTCTCCTTGAACATTGGTCTAGCGCGCGCTGATCTTAAATGGGTAAAATAACAATCTGCATTTAGAGATATAAAAAAGGGATTAAGTTGGCGGCATTCTGTGATCCTACAAGGTTTTTGCCACTTCGCTGAAGAGTACAACGGGTCTTATGTCAACTGTCATTGGACCAAAGAACTTTGTGACGGTTGGGGCACTGTCGGCGTCTATGATGAAGAACCCTTTATGCTCTGTACTTTTGTCTTTGGGACAACTGACATAGGCTCCGACTATTTTGAGACCCGATTTCCTAACGTTTTCGTCTGAAAAGAGCTTCTTTATCATTGTTTTCCCTTCAGGCGTTTCTAATGGGCATTTTGCGGTAGGATGGGTATGGGCAGCGACAAATAGCAAAGACTCATCTCCCTTTTGCATTTCAACTTGAAGTATCTGCTCTGACTATTTTGGCACCACTTCAAATTCCACTTTCAGTGGTATTGGCTCCTTAAATATCGAGAGAACTGGGCAGTTTGCTTCTGTTCTTCTCCAAGCGCTTTCCAATAGTTCCTTTCTTGCCGTTGCGCAGACTTTTGTTTTGATTGTCACTCCAGTCAGTATCGGGGAGTCAGCAGGTTTTTCAGCTTCCGCGACAGCTTCGATCTTGGCGAGTTCGATTTTGCTTTGTTTGCAGACATCGGCGAATATTGTCACGGCACAATCAGCCAAGGCCATTAGAGCCAATTCAATGGCAGTCGGGCCTTTATCGTCCCCGCCTGCGGGAGTAGAAAGGTCGCAGACTATGCTGTGTGTTCTTGAATTGTCAACCACCGAACGGACATTTTCGATCCATTTGGCTGTAGCCTTATACTTCGGCATTCTTTCACCAGAAACAATCTCTACACCGCCGACAAATTAAGAGTTGCGCAAGCTAGCGCGCATGGTTGTTGCCAAAATGGCCAAGAATGTTTTTATTCTTATTTTGAGGAGCAAGGATAGCGCGCGCATGTGTTCCGAAAACAATAAGACGTACATTTCTGTGCTGGATGATCGTGGAGAACAATGTCTAAACCTGAGAAGAATGTGGGTATATTGATCTGTGATCGTTACCATACTTGCGCCGGCGGCAAATGCTTAAGAGCATTGAAGAACAAGGAAGGAGCTTTCAGCTTGTACGCCCATCAGGAAGTGAAGCTCGTGGGATACACCACTTGTGGAGGATGCCCTGGGGGAAACGTTGAATACTGTATCGAAGAAATGAAGAAAAACGGCGCTGAAGTGGTTCACTTTGCCACAGGGATGGTCGTGGGTTATCCACCGTGCCCCTACATTGACCAGTTGCGCGACTTTGTAAAGCAGAAATACGGTATAGACGTGGTTATCGGAACACATCCAATTCCACAGAAATATTACCTGACTCACGAAGCCTTGGGAACTTGGAAATCGCCTGAATGGAAAGAACGAATCAAGCATGTGCTGACGGATGAGCAGACACGATCAAAATACAATTGAACAAAAACCTTTTTCATTCTTAATATCTTGTAACAATCGATTTCACAGAGCGCGCTGCCTTGTCCCGAAATTGGTCTAAAATGGTCAATATTCCTATTTTCGGGTTTAGGGACAGTTTTGATGCATATATGTGTTTTTAGCCCTCCTGTGTGCCTCGACGTGCCAGACGGACTAGATTAGGCTTCAACGGCTTATGGTAAAACTCTACTTCCATCGAGGTTTGATGGAACCCCGTGATTTGCCATCTTTCAACGCAGTCAAGATTATCAGTCAAACAAGCCCAAATCACGCTCCAATAGACAAAAGAGGAATAAACACCATTTTTAACCATTTTAGGACAAGCCAGCGCGCTACCTAATCGAAGAAGGCCGAGCCAACGCACCGTCAGAGTCATTCCAAGCCGTCCTCAAGCTCGCCGAACAAGTGCTCAGCCCCAACGACTGGGCAGCCCTAAAGTCGAAGGCCGGCATCAAATAGCAGCCGGACCTCAGCATCGCACTTGGGACATTTTAATCATTTCATAACAACCGTCACCGACGATATGTGAAACGTAGAGTCCACAATCCCTTCTTGTCTGCTTTGTCGCGGGATAGCCAGTCTGCAAAAGACATGATTGCTCGCATTCACCTAGACAGGGCGTAAGTCGCGATTCTTCTTTCGCCATCGCCTCGCCAACAGGAAGGGAAGAAGCGAAGCTGCTCCTAGCACAGTTGTGATTACTGGGAGGAAACGCCGCGCAAGTGCGGTTAAAGCTTGACTTTCGGACGCAAAGTGCGTGGTTGCAGTGTTGTTGATGCTTGAAACATCCCAAAGAACTCTTCCAGGAGTCAACGTGTGCCCACTGTAGTAAAAAATGATCTCGTGCGGGTCTTGAAGCGGATGTTTATAGTATTGGACGTCTACGCCAGCGTACGCTGCACCTCCCCACATTAAGTCATGATCAAGGTAAGAGTGGTCGCCTTGAAGTGACCAAGACTTATCGACCAAAGTCCAGCCTGTCTGTCTGAGCATTTCGGGTTCTTTAACGTCTACTTGCCAATGAGTGTCAGTTATGGCTTGGCTGCTTATGATGCCGAACTGAAAATAGTTGATGTATCGACTGTACGGAAAAGGGTCAATAATCACGTTTCCCGCGTAAAACCTCGGTATCATGTTTTGGCAGTTGGGCATGCCAATCACGTTCACTGCAATGAGCGTTTCCTCATGTCCAGAAACGGATATCGAGTAGTCTACAAAGCCATTGTTATCCCAATTCTGAAGCAGAGTGATCGGTGTTGATCTGTCGATTCCAACGATTTGCCAGGTGTAAGAGTAAACAAGGCTGGACGTACACGTTTGAATTGGAAGCGTGGCCTCCTCTGTTTGATGCAATCCCAAATCGATGAACAGCTTGCCCGAAGCGTCGAGCACAAGCATCATGTAGAAGCCATAATCCACGTTGCGAAACACATGATCCTGGGCTTGAACAAACATGCCGCCTCCGAGCCAACAACCAGAAGGCAAGAACTCCGGCTCAGTTGAAGGAAAGCTAATCGTAACTGCAGTAGCATTAACGGTTTCGCGCAGGCTCAGATCATCAGCGATCACATGGAAACCCGCTATGTAAGGCATGTTAGAATTCAGTCTAGCAACATGATGTTCAGACGTTGGGTTTAACTCAGGCAAATCGAAACCCTCCACTTGAGAAACAGCCAGCGAACTAACAATAAGCATCAAGATGACTACAGCGAGCCCGCATCGTCTCAGCAACATGACCCGTTCCGTGAACAGTTCTGAACCGCATTTGATAAGACTTGCGCAAATCTTAACTTCGACAGGAACAAACCTGTTTCCATGACCCCGCCCTATACAAAACGCCGCAAACCCGTCTCCACTGATGCCACCTACCGCGTCTACAATCGACATGGGCTCGGTTCGGGCGCCAAAACTGCTTACACATACGCCGCGGGCACGATGATGATCGTGGCCACGACGGGTTCGATGATTATTTTCATCCTCTCAGTAGCTGCTCTGCAAGGCATCTATGGATGGTACCCCCAATTCGTCGCTCAACAATGGTTCATCTACGATCAACTATTCACCACTTTTTCATTCCTAGGACTAGCATCAGGAGCACTAGCAACCACACTCATACTGTCCAAAAGAAGCCACAGAGCAGCAGCCGCATCAGCAACAGCCTGCACCCTGTCCGGCACAAGCCTCCTCATCATCTCATTGATCCAGCCCCTGGCAGTACTATGGCAATCAATACTCTACTACTTCCTACCGCTATTCATAGCACCATTAACTGGAACTCTCTTAACCATCTTACAAGAAGAAGAGACGGAACACAGTTGACCATTTGAGCCTCAAAAAAATCACGGATTAAACCAAGTTTATTAGTGTTTATCTGTATACTGCTTAAGTGTTTATTCCTTGTTCCATGATGATACTAAAGCATGAATCAACCAAGTTTACCATGCTCACTAAAGAACTGATGAACTAATGAACTAAAAACTAAAGAAAAAAAGAAGGGAAGGAATGGCTAGTCATTGTCTAACTAGCTATCAACATTATGTCGAAAGCGTAGAACTGAAAAGCGATTAAGGTTAGACTCCTATTCTGACATACAACCATGAAGGTGCGGATGTGGACTGTGAGGACAATGATATAATTGAGAGACTGCAAAAAGAACTCGAGAACCGCAAGAATGATTTGCAAACGTGGACAGATTCGTTAGAGGAACTATCAGAAATTGAGGATGCTTTCGAACCAGACGAAAGGAATAAACTAGACGGAAAAACCATTTTGGATATTGGAACAGATTGCGTTAAACCTCTGTTTGTCGCTCTCAAATTCAATCCCAAGAAAATTGTGGGAATAAACGAAGAATTTCCGTATTCTTACACATCAGAGATTGAACAAAAGTCCAAACTTTTTGCAGGAACAAAGATTAGGTTTTACAATTGTAGCTTGTTTGACAAAGAAACACTCAATAGAATCCTCAAGAAAGAAGAAATAAGAAAATTCAACTTCGTTTTAGTGAGCAAAACCTTACATCACCTTAGAACAGGGAAATGTGTTGAGAAACATAAATGTCGAGATGATGAGAAATGTTGTAAATATGGATTTGAGACACAAGACATTTTCAAGGATTTGCTTCAATTAGGGGATAGAGTGATAATTTATGAATTTTTCGACCCAAACGACCCAGATAATGACAAAATAAGGGGAAGAGGTGGGTACTTCATTAAGGAAGAATGGGGACGAATATTCGATTATTTTCGGAAGAAAAACTACAACGTCAAGTTCATTAGACCAGAAGGATTCCTTCTCGACAAGGAAAAACCAAACAAGGTTGATTCGACACTCAGAAAAGTGGATACTATCTGTTTCTACGTGGAGAAATGAAAACAGGGAATCCAAAAAGATGAGGGTCAAAGTGGTTTTACTAGAAGAATGATATAGTCATCGTGAACCTCGGAAACAACCACCTCAATACCTAAAATATCATACGTCTGTCCTTGTGTTGCTGGAAGAGTCTTCTCGATTCCTTGCACGTCAATTTCAATAGGCTTTTGAGGGTCGTAGGTTCCCCACCATTTGTAGAGGAAAGTGTAAGTGTAATTATTCAGCGTAGCGTGTGCTGTGCTATCGCTGAAGACTTGGACTCGTGTATATTCAGACTGTCTTGTTTGTCCCATCCACAAAATTCCAATTACTGCTCCCATGCCGATTATGCCCATAAGCAACACAATTGTGAGAATTTTCCATGGATTTGACTTCTTGACTTCTGAAGATGGCGGTGGTTGAGGCATAGAAGTCTGTTGAGTCATGTCCTTTCCTCAGATAACGATAGGTTGAACTCGGATAATAGGTTTGCTACAGTTCTCCCAAAGATAGAAATCTTTAATCACTACAGCAACAGAAGACAAACTAGAGGTTCAAAAATGAGTGAAAGGAAAGTTGTTAGAAGAAGTGTCGCTGTGGCAGTTGGAATAGTCTGCATCCTCTTATTAGCCGGCTTAGGTGTAGTAATGGCATACTACACGATGCAAATCAACAACAAGGATTCAACATACAACGACTACGTATTAACACACAGTCATACAAATTCCGAATATGATTCACTGCAATCTAGTCATCATCATAGCGATTCTGAATATAACGCTCTGCAAAATCAAGTGAATGACCTTACTGATACTCTCAACTTAGGCAAATCCACGACTTGGATTAATGATGAAACCATAAGCCAGTCAGCGAGTTCTTACACATACTGGACTTTTACAGCCAGTTCAGGCTTTGTTGCGAATTATGCCGGATATATCTCGGTTAATGTTCAATCGTCAACAACTGATAAGACATACGTTCAAGTCATCTACTCTTCGCATGGCGTAAATTACAATAATCAGATAGGTGTTGGCTCAAGTGGAACGGCAGTCTTTCCCGTCCTACCCTCTTCAAGCACAGAAATCAGAGTTGGCAATAACAACATTTTCAACGGAGCAACCGAAACCGTGACGATAACATACTACTACTAAACCCACTCTTTTTTCTGGTTTAAGCCATGCAGTATAAAAGGCTCTTGCACGACTCAGAGAGGATTATGAGAAAGGGAAAACCTAGCTGGAAATTGCGCGCGCGTCATTTGGCACGAAGTGCAAATCTCGGTGACCTCATTGTTCTTAAGTGGCTTCGGTTCTAGTTTTTCATCATGAGCGTTGAAAGAGTCAATGCAAGCGATATCGAATTGGTTCTGTACGTAATCAACACGAGCAACAGCGATGCTTACAGAAGCTTGATCCCACTGGAACAGTTCAAAGACCCGATTTTGACGTTGGAGGAACTGATGAGGGAATTTAGTAATATGAGGTTCTACGCTTACAAGTCAAGGAACAAGTTCGTCGGTGTTGCGGCGTTACGAATCGATGAAGGCGAGACCGGGATAGTCAGGTGGGTTCACGTCCTTCCCGAACACAGGCGAAAAGGTGTCGGCTCCTCTTTGATGGAGCACGTCGAAAGCGAAGCCAAGTACTTGGGGCTGAAAAGACTGAGAGTCGTCTACGTTTGGGAGAGAGCGTACTGGGCTAAAAACTTCTACGCAAAGCTGGGGTATCAGAAGAGAGACACGGTTACTCTGCCATGGGGAGACACAGCGCATATTTACGAACGGATTCTTCATTAGGTGACCATCTGCCCCTTTCTCTTGAGTTGAAACAGCCATGTTTCTGGCATCGGTTATTTCGCTGATTCGCAGTGTTTGTTGACAAGAACAGGTAGTCCATCATGATTTGTAGTGCTTCCGTTCCATAACCTTTCCCCATTTCTTTTGCGCGAGCAGCAAAAATGTAGCACCTAAGGCTCTATCTCTGCACGGGTGAAGCATCACAACCCCGCAAATTGGGGCAAAACTGAAGTGCAGGCAGTGCTCTGATGGTTAGGAAGGTGTCGATTCGTGGAGGACTGTGTGTTTTGCAGGATAGCACGAGGCGAGGAGCATGCGAGCCGCATCTACGAAGACAAAGACATTTTGGCATTTCTGGATGCAAGGCCCGTTAATGAAGGGCACACGCTTGTAATTTCAAAGAAGCATTACGAGAACATATTTGAGATTCCAGACAAGGAACTTGCAAACATCTTCAAAATCGTGAAGAAAGTGGCCGCCGGCATCATGAAGAGCGAGAAGGCCGCTGGAATAAGAATAGTTCAAAACAACGGAAGTGCAGCTCACCAAATCGTATTTCATTTTCACGCCCACGTCATCCCTGAGCATGAGGGACAGAACTCGCACAGGATTCGTGAAGCTTCAGACGCGGAGGAATTGGAACGGATTGCAGCCAAAATAAGAAAGTTCATGTAGCCCCAAGCGCGCATCAGCGCACTGCCCATGCCAAGGATACCACAACAAAAGCTAAACCCCTGCCCGCCCTGAAAAACATCGATCCATCGCCCGCCAAACACATCATCGAGCCCCTTGCCCAACAACACCCCTCACCAGAGCCTCGCGCTACAAACATCAACCATCCCAACGCAAAACCACCAACCTCCCAGCCGCTCCGAGAAAACAAAGTCTCAAAACCCAGCATCGCAGCCAACACGCCACAACAACGTTTTAACCCTCAAAAGCCTCGCGGAATTGAGTAAAAAAAAGCTTTGAACCAACATGCTTCAACAATGTTTTGACACTCAAAGAAATCACGGATTGAGTACTCAAACACAAGGGCTCACAAGCCAACATACCCACAACAAAAAATGCACAAAGTGTCAACATGAATAGAAAGACGAAGCTCAGCAAAGCACGTTTCGCAGCCGCGCATTCTAAGGCACAGGTTCAAGGTAACGCCTTGTAGACAACGTCTGTGACACGTTCAAAAGGTCTGCCCAGCACGCCGTACCCTCTTCCCCCGAAGTATTTCCGCACGTAAAACTGTGCCATACCCTTGAAAACGGCGAACTTTAGCTTGTTCTCCGAGAAAGAAGAACGAAACAGCAGCTTGTGCTTCACGATGTGAAACCCTTCAGGCTCCTCCCAATCCTCACACACCATCCGATCCTTCACCCTCCCAAACAACGGTGTTCCAGGAATCGGATACGGAAAAGTGAAAGAAAGATAATCCAAAGGAAGAGAAGACGCAAAATCAACCGTGTCCAACACGGTTCCATCGTCCTCACCAGGGTAGCCCAGAATGAAGAACGCGCCAGTCTGAACCCCAACCTTCCTGAAAACGTTAACAGCGTCTCTAGCCTGTTTCACCGTGGCCTGTTTCCTCATCACCTTGAGGATTGAATCATTACCCGATTCGATTCCGAAAAAAACTCTGACGCACCCCGCCATCTTCATCCTCTCCGCCACCGCCAAATCCACGGTGTCAACCCTGGACAGACACTCCCAACCCACGCCTACGCGCCTGCGAACCAGCTCATCACAGATGCTCAGCAACCTGTTCCGGTCCAACGTGAAACAGTCATCAGCAAACCATACCCTCTCGTAACCCAGCATCCGAACCGCCTCAACCTCATCCACCACGTTCCCAGCAGTTCTCGACCTGAACCTGTTGCCGAACACGGGCCTGCTGCAAAAATCACACCGGAACGGACAGCCCCTCGAGGTCATAACCGACGTGGTCGTGTAACCGAACCTCTTCATGTAGTAGCTCTCGTAAGCTCGGTTGTCAAACATCTCCCTGGACGGAAACGGAACACCATCAAGATCCTCTATAAACCCTCGAGCAGACGTGAACCTGACTTCGCCCTTTTCCTTGAAAGCGATGCCCGGAACGTTCGCCAAACCCGTGCCGTCCTGCACCGCCCGGACCAGTTCGAGCATGGTCTCCTCGCCCTCGCCAATCACCACCACGTCGAAGGCGGAGAGGAACTCTTCCGGAGCAGATGTTGGAAGCGGTCCGCCGGCGACGAGAAGCTCACAGTTCTTCCTGAGAAGCCCTGCGAACTGAAGGGCTTTTTCCTTCATCGAAAACATCACCTGCACGCCGATTATCCGCGGTTGCGAACGCCTGATCCGGTCCAACGCTTCTTCCTCGCTGGCAAACGTGCAGTCCACGAGCTGAACCGAGACGCCGTGACTCTTCAGGCAGGCAGCTATGTAGCCCAGTCCCAACGGCGGAAACCTGAAAATCGAATTGTCATTCGAAGGCTGAAAGTACGGGTAAACCAGCGTCACCGTCGTCAACGCCTCTCACCGCCCAGAACGTCAATCACGTACTCAAAAACATCAACCTTGCGGCTGATCTCGTAGTCCAGGCCAACCCAGTCCAGAGAGCCTTTCAGAAACTCGCGGCCTCTGCGCAAGACGCCGCCTCTAGCTCTCCAAAGCCGGAAGCCGATTTCGCCCCTTAACGTTTTTAGACAAGCCCATTCACCGCCCGTTCCGTCCCAAGCTCCTATCTCGCTGTCCATCAATTCAGTGCCTGTGGAATCGGTGTATTTCCTGAAGACTTGTGAGCCTTGTTCGTTCAGCATGAAGATTCTGCAAAGACGCTTTTTTTCGAGGGTTTTGAAGTCTGCTTTCACCGTTGTGCGCGTGTTTTCGACGGTGTAGGTTACTGTGACGTTGCCCATGGGCGCGGCTTTTGGAAAGGCTTTGCCGATGCCCGTTTTTTCGGTGAGGCCCTTCAAGGCTAGAAGCCTGAGTTGCAGATGCTTCTGATACGCGTCTGAGAGGTGTTCGATGAAAGTGCGGGCGGCACGGTTTTCCAGCGTGACGTTTCTGAAACTGTTTCTGGCAACCCTGTCCATCGTGAACTCTTTAATGATGATGCATCGATTGCTCCGATGGGAAACGTGCAGTCTTGAGGTTCCTGAAAAGTACGTTTCGTCGGAGTACGCGAGGACGGGGAGGCCGAAGCCTGTTCCTTCTCCGACGGCTTCTGTTCCGTTGATGACGAGGATGAGGCCTTTCTGCAGGTCGGCTATCTTCAGGTTGTGCGGCTTCGTGCCCGAGTAGATGCGGAGTGACACAGAGTCTGAGACAGAACACGTGTGCGTGTCAACCTGCACGGGGTCAAGATTGGACTTTGGGGCGTGGGGCTTGGTCAAAATCATCCGGGAATCACTTGTTTTAGCCGTGTTACGGTTGCATGTCCATTTGAGTCTGGCGGTTCTTAAGCTTTTAATACTTAACGCGCACTGGGATTAATCAGCTGGTAAGCAGCGGTGAGGAATGTGGAATGGGGAAGAGAGTGAGAGTTGGCGACAAGTTCAGGGATTTCAGTTTGGAGGATCAGGATGAGGAGGTTTTTGTTCTTTCGAAGTTTAAAGGGAAGAGGGTTCTGCTTTCTTTTCATCCTCTTGCGTGGACGTCTGTCTGTGCTGAGCAGATGAAGTCTTTGGAGAAGAACAGGGAGGCTTTTGATTCTCTTAACACGGTGGCCGTGGGGGTGAGCGTGGACACTGTGCCTTCGAAGAAGGCGTGGGCGGAAAGCTTGGGCATCAAGAAGACGAGGCTGCTGTCGGATTTTTGGCCGCACGGCAGAGTCGCGGAGACGTACGGGATATTCAGGAGCAAGTACGGGACGTCGGAGCGTGCTAACATAGTCATCGACGAAAACCAGAGAGTCGTGTTCGTCAAAGTCTACCTGGTTGGACAGCTTCCGGACGTTCAAGAGATCATCGGTTTCTTGAAGAAGCTTTCTTAGACGCTTGGTTCTTGAAGTATTTTTTCAGGGGTTCCCAGTACCAGTCTTTCCATCCTTGTGCGGTGTCGGCGGCTTGTTCGGCGGGGACGCCTGATTGGGTCATGATGATTTGTGTGCCGGTTCCTGTTTTTTTGAGGGTGAGTTCGAGGGTTGATGGGGGTTGGTCTTCTGGCCAGTCTGTGGTTTGCCATTCTTGCACTATTCTTTTTGCGGGTTCGAGCTGCAGGTTTTTTCCTGAGATGTATCCGTCCCACGCTGTGAATTTTCCTCCGACCTTGGGGTCGCAGGTGGCTTTGCTGCCGGTGAACTTGGAGTGCTTCTTGGGGTCGATGAAGGCTTCGTACACTTCCAGTGGCGTGGCTGGTACGGACACGTTCTGCCTTATTGTTTCGGTCTTCGCCAAGTTGGGCACCTTGCTTGTTCTGGGGAATTGTGGTGGGGGCGGTATGTAAATGTTGGGTTTCCCATGTTGCCGTGTGAGCCATTGTGTTTGAGTACTCGATCCGTGATTTCTTTGAGTGTCAAAAGCATGTTGAAGCATGTTGGTTCCGCGCTTTTTTTTCTCAATTCCGCGAGGCTTTTGAGTAATCAAAGGTGTCGGCGTGTTGTGTTTCTTATTGGTTGCAGATAGGTTCATATTGTTGTCGCGAATATTGTGTTGTTGGCGATTTCATGGTTGCTCGCAAGTTCACCGTTTTCTTGGAGCCTGCAGAGGAAGGCGGCTTCATAGTTAAGTGTGGGGAGCTCCCGGTCGCCACTCAAGGCGAGACAAGGGAAGAAGCCTTAAAGAACATCAAGGAAGCCATAGAAGGCTACTTGGAAGTTAAGGCAAAACTTTTGGGCAGCAGGATCAAAGGAGAAGCGGCTGAAGTAATTGTCGAAGCTTCCTCTGCTCTCTTGGCGTGAAGTTGTAAGAAGCCCTCACAAGTGCTGGTTTTCAGGTTGCACGGCAGAAAGGGAGCCATCTAATCCTCATAAAAAACGAACACATTGTGCCTGTTCCAAAACATAAAGAGATAAAAAGAGGATTATTGATGGAGATAATGTCAGAGGCAGGTTTGACAAAAGAAGAATTTCTAGGGGTTCTAAAATAAAATTAATTCTCTCCTGATGAACCCCACATTCTGAAACGCTCATTTTCCTAAAAGTTTCGGCATACTGAGTTTCTCACGTTGGAATCGAATCACTAGTGTGTCTTCTGTTGCCGTGCAGATTAAAGATTTCTGTCTTGTGCGTTTTGGCTTAAGGAAATTTGCACCCAACATCATTTTGCGGAAAAGTTATAGCTGAATCGAAACAGTCTACGTTGTTGGGCAAGCGAGGTGTTATGAATGGTTGGTATAACGGAAATCTCAGCAATAGTTGCAGCAGTGGGCGTGTTGGTAGGTGTTGTCTTCACTGTATTACAGCTGAGAGACTTGGTCAAAACGAGGCAGACAGACCTTGTTATGAGGCTGTATTCAACTTTTGGCAGCAAGGAGTTTCAGGATGCTTGGACAAGAATAGAATCCATCGAATTCAAGAATTACGATGAATACGTGAAGAAATGTGGCTTGGGAGACTATGCCCAATGTGCTACATTCTTTGAAGGAACGGGCGTGCTTCTACAGAAGAAACTGATAGACATTAATCTGATAGATGCCCTATTCAGCGTACCCTTGAAACATATGTATGAAAGAATGAAGCCTATTATAGAAGGAAACAGGGAACAATTTCACGACCAGAGAGTATTTGAGAATTTTGAGTACGTGTACAACGAAATGCAGAAAAGAGAGCAGAAGCTTCAACCAACAGCTTAGATTTGTGTGTGTGGGATAAAACTTTACCTCCTCCTCCTTCCTCCTTTTTGACGACGAATGACGACGCTAAACCCAAAAATAGCACGCGCGCCGATTTCTCTCTTTTAGGTTGACCGAGTTTTCCCTTTTTCTTGGCGAGAACAACCACGCTTGAAACAGCAATTGATGCAATGACTAAAGCCATTGCGCGCGCGCACTGACTAACTGCCGGAAGCATCGTTCGCATAGTTCCTGTCCGGATATTTGAATAATCTCAGATTCTGGGAGCATCTTTCCACACTTATCACAGGCTAATTCCCTTGCAATTGGCGTGTTTTTTACGTTCTTCATAATTTGGATCGTTCATTTCTAGCGCTTAAACGACATTCCGAGGCCTTCAATATATCAAAGTGCGTTCGCCAGCTGGTATTCCACGGTATTGAAGGCTAAAGGGGATAACAACGACGACTAAGACGACACAAACAACTATACAACACGGAAACAACACACAAACCCATACAAACACCCAACACTATACAACCTCACAACACCATACAAACACTAATACAAACACTGGATACAACTACACGACACGACAACAACTACACTAACTATAACACCATTACAAACACCATGCGACACACGCAACACCATACACACAAACAAACACTTTAGCGCACGCGGACAAACCATAGAACAAAACAACACATCAAACCGCGACAACAAACCAATACAAGCGCGTGCTAGGGTAGATGTACGTGATGAGGATAATGATGATTAAGCGCGCGCTGGAACAATGCTTGCGCGTTCAGCACACACCTATTTTCTATTCAATCGAGTTGACTACTAACTGATCGGCGAATATGTCTGTGACGCCGTTGTTAAGGTTTATGACGCGAAATTCAAGTCCGTAACTCAAGTAGCTTGGTGTAGTGAACGCTAACTGGAAGTCTTGCCAAGTGTTAGAGGATGTAAAGTCATTGGCCTTGATGATCATTAATTGAATTACTGTGCCAGCATTGTAGCAGACATCAACACGAACAACATTATCAAGCTTTCCTGTAACGATTAAGTCTAATGTTGTCCAAGGCTACAAGGATTTCTGGAACGACTGTATCCTCGCTTTAGTTGTTCCAGACGAGAATGTTTTCTATGCACAAAGAGTGAGCGACTTGCAAATTAAGGAGAAATATGACCCTGCCACCGATTTCTGTGGAATACGCGAATTCTTCCAAGATATAGACGAATACGAATTTCTGCACTACAAAACCTTGACGAGGAACTTGCTGTTAAACTTGAAACAGATGAAGTCTCGCAGGTATTAGGTAACCTTCAGAAGCGCTCGCTAACCACTATGATATTTCTCAATGTAGTCTAAGTGCGCGCGTTCTCAATCGAGGAAATTGGACAGCTATCAAACTGAAATAACGAAAGAGTGCGCCGCGGCAAAGTTTTATCCCAACCCCAATTCTGGTTCTGAATTTCCGATTCATAAACGATAAGTTAAATCAATTGGGATACTTAGAGCGCGCGCGTTTGCTGATTCTCAATTTGTTTTTCCGTACGAGATTGAATATGAAAGCAAGCGTTACCGCAACATAACCATAGAAGAGGCTGATGCTTAGGGAGAGGAACAAGGTCGAAGGAACTGATGCCCAAGGCGCTTGGGCTGCAAGTCCCATTGTCAGATTAAGGAGCGAGCTGCTCAGCGGAAGCATTAAGACCCCCAGAATAATTCCTTCTGCAATGTATTGGCAAACTGCTAATCTTTGTCTCACTTCGATTAGGGCTTTTTCAATAATACTCACGATTGAAAACATGCCCGCCGCAGTCAAAAGGATAAGAATCAGGGTTTCAGCTAAAGTTGTCCTAGTAGTAGTTGGGACTGGAATGGTGAAAGTGAAGGTTACGGCAAATACGAAGAGCGATAAACAGACTGAAAGTCGATATTCCAGTCTGTCCGGCTTTATGAAGGGAAGACTACCAACAAGAGCATAGCAGATTCCCAACACCACTATGATCAAGTTGGTCGCAGAAGCTGGTCTAAAGAGAATCATTTTGCAGTTTAGACTTGCATACTCCACTCCCGCCAGTAGTCCCTCTGAAGCCGTCGACAATTCATAGGTTATGTTGGAAAATTTCGGATACGTTCCTCCTGGTGTTGCAGGGTCGGTTGTCCAGTCAAATTCCCCTACCCGAGAAGCTAGGTTAAACCATGTGTTAGTCTGGTTGATTATGGAGCTGGCCGAAACGTTCCATTCCCGAACGCGAAGGGGTAGCACAAACGTAATGTTTAGCATGTAACTGTCAAATGGATAGAGTTGTGTCGGACCAACAAGTTGAAAGCTGGTTGTCACGTTGCCTGCATAATTGTTAGGTCCCGGGAATCCCATCATCGAAGAGAATAAAGGAATTTGTACCCCACCATATATTGGCCCGATCGAGGCGCCTTCGTACCATTGCTGAAGAAAGGGCGCGCGCGCCAAAAATGGGTCGGTTAGGTTGTACGGACAGGCGCTAACATAAATCTCAACATAAGCGTCGAATGCGCGTGCGCTCCAGTCTATGCGCGTTAGCCAAACGGAAAACCGGAAAGAAGTGCTTTCTGTTTGCGCTTCAGACTTTTCGGTCGACTGAGAAAGGCAGCTTGAAACAAAACCCAAAGAGAACACCGTTATCAGAACGAGGGCAAATACAACAGATGGTGTATACCTTAGACCCATATTACATAATAAACACGTTTAGAAGCTTAAACGTTTTTCAGCGCGCGAAGGTTTATAACGTCAGATGGGCGTCGTCGCCCGTAGTCGTTGAGGGAGGAGGAGTTTAAAACTTTACCCACATACTTAAAAAACACTTGCAGTGATTAGAAACGCGCCCAAAACGATGAAAAGTCGCATTCGCCACCAAGTTGCTGATTTGCTTTTGCGAATCAAAACTTCAAAAACGACTCCAAGAAACATTGCAGCTATCCCAGAGAATAGGAGCCCTGCATTCATCTATCCTGCCCTAAATCCAGTAGGCAAGAACTATGATATCTGCGTTTTCTTCTATCAGTCCTTTGAGCCAATTTTGGTTTTGCGGAAAAGTTATAGTTTAACGAAAGCATCATTGAGACGTTAGCCGAGAACTGTAAACGACAGGAGTCGAAGACATATTGAACGTAGAAATACCAAAAGAAGGATTGGGGGAAACGACATGAAGAATACTGAATGCACAATCTATATCACAACTAGGCACGGCAAGACACAGAGTTACCGCAAAGGGAAGAACGGCTGGACACAAACCAGTTCAAACGGTATAGTCCGCCCCCTTACCGCAGAACAACTGTTGTCACACATCTTGCCACCACTCGCAATCGGACATCTTAGCGTTAGGGTGGAACCCGACAATAGAGGAATAAGAAATGATAAAAAGGAGAGTAACTCTTAGAGGGGCGGGACACATCTCAAACATGGAAACTCCGAGAGAATTGAATGAGGCTGTATTGAGTTTTCTTGTGAATGTCTGAGATAACACAGTTATGTTTTTTATGTTGAACAGTTTAGACATTTGGTTTTTAAGTCAGTTTGACCCGTTGACTACTTCTTCCTTTGAAAACATTCCATGCAGATAGCAACTATCTTGACGTTATGAATGGGTTGACGCATGACTAGACCTTTCGCGAATACAGTTACGTAACCTAATGGTTTTCCACATTTTTGGCATCTAACTGGTTCAGCGTCATTCATTTCTTCACCACTAGAGCAATTCTCTATCAGTCCTTTTAAGCCAGTTTTCGGTTTTGCGGAAAAGTTATATCAGAACCGAAAGAGACTGCGTTGTTAGGCAAACGGAGGTATTATGAGTGATTGGTATAACGGAAATCTCCGCAATAGTTGCAGCAGCAGGCGTGTTGGTAGGTGTTGTTCTGACTGTTCAGGAACTTAGACATCTTGTAAGGCAGAGACAAACAGACCTTGTAACTAGACTCTCCTATGATATCTCTACAAACAAAGAATTCTTAGAAGCGTTCGTGGATACTCTTGAGGTTGAGTTTAAAGACTACGATGACTTTGTGAAGAGGTTTGGAAGACCCATTTCTAGAAACCAGGTTCCCATGTCGTTCATGATGATGGGCAACTTCTTTGAGCAAATTGGGGTTCTTTTCAGAAATAGGCTCATAGACGTTTCTCTGATTAGTCAACTTTTTCCCATAGACATAGTGTGGGAGAAGATGAAACCTCTTGTGGAAGGTATGAGAAAGGAATATCATAACCCAGGTTTTTTTGAGTGGTTTGAGTATCTCTACAATGAAATGAAGAAAAGAGAACAACGACAATAGAGCATTCTTCTATCAGTCCTTTAGAGCCAGTTTGACCCTTGATTTTAGCGTTTTCATGTTCTAGGCTTTCAACATATTCCTTATGTGTCTCGGTCTTCACTTTGTTCTTCTGGCGATATGATATGTCAATCCGAAATCCTACCAAAAGCAGGGTCTTCGGGAGCAATTAGTGTCGTTGGCTATACGATCGTACAACCAAGACTGCAAAAGGCAACAGGGGGAGTTGATACCTGCGGCGTTCATAACCTCCACGGGATGCCAGGCTTATTTGGCGGATTAATCGCATTAACATTGGTTGCGTCTCCATTATGGCAACTTACTGGCGTGATGATAGTTGTGGCTTGAGGAAAGAGGCTACTGAAACGGCAGTGTAAGCACGATTCAGCATGCAGCCCATTATCTCTGCAAAAGAGGGGATATAGCGGAAATCAGGGCATAATAGGGTACGTATATAGGTAGTATCGGAATCGAGTATACGGTCGCGTCAATTCCTTTTCAAGAATCTATCATAGGATGGCTGTATCTTTTTTGAGACGTCTTTATTTTTTCTTATTTGCTTTTTTAGCGCATTGGACACTGCACAAACCAAACCAACAACTACGATTGTACTGCGTGCGCTTACCCGTGGCTCTGGTCTCGGCATGCTAGATCTAAACCAACTATTGGCATGTCCCTCAAGACCCACGCATGATGGTTCATGAGAGCGCTACTTCAAAGCCTTTTCTATGACTTCCACCGAGAAGGGTTTTCCATGTCCAGGGTAGACCGTTCTAACACCAAGTTTCAACAATTTTCTCCAGCTTTCCTTCACCTTCTCCATATCGTCGACAAAGACCGGTAGCCCTGGATTGTGCCTCAACGGAAGCTTGTTCATCGCAAGATCTCCGACAAAAGCCTCTCCTGAATCCAAGAGCACACTAAGTGAACCTATAGTGTGTCCAGGAGTGTAGACGACTTGCCCATGAATTCCATAATTGGCTAAATCCGCGCCTGTGTCATCAATGGTGACGTCTACGGCGCAAGTCGCAACTTTGGAATGGCGTAGGGCGACAATCGAATTGGACATCCCTGCAGCTATCGAGCTCCAAAGCCCTGTGCCTTTGAGCCTGTGTCCTGTGGTATTCCATTCTCCAGTTTCGAGGCACACCTTGTCCAGTTGATGCATAGCGATTCTGGCTCTTGTGATTTCTTTTATGTCCTTGGCAGAACCCATGTGGTCTGGGTGCCCATGCGTAATAACATTTAGCTTGATGTCTTGGGGTTCCATCCGAATACTTTTCATCGCTCTTACGAAATCGGTTTTTTTGCCAGGTACACCAGCATCAATCAATATGACGCCTTGATCTCGGATTACGTAACAATCATTAAACCCAAGAGAAAACGGAAAAATCTCCACGTTCATTTGAACGACCTGCCTGCGCGGCAGGTGTATGAGGTTTCGGATATAAGACTTTACCCCCAAACCCAAAAAAGACGTTGCGGAAAAGTTATAGCTGAACCGAAAGTAACTGTGTGGATTGGTGAGTTGAGTTGCTTGAAGGTAAAAATGTGAATCTGAGGGTAATGGAGAAAGAGGACCTACCACAAATTACAGAATGGTTTAACAACACTGAATTCCTCGGTGAATACATGGGTCCGTTTGCAGTGCGTAGGGCTGAGATGGAGAAGGCATGTTTTCCTGAGGTTGACCCTTTTGAGCGGAAATGGTTTTTCATCGAGAAGAAAGACGGAAGCAAAATTGGTTACATTTGGCATTCTAACATGCTTAATCCCTATATGAAAATGCTGGAACTAGGCTATGGTCTCGTTCCAAGTGAGAGAGGAAAAGGCTATTGCACTGAAGCTGCACAGCTAATGGTGGACTATCTGTTTCTCTCGAAGGATATTACACGAATAATAGCAACAACCCACACCAAAAATGTAGCTTCTCAGAAGGCCCTAGAAAAAGTTGGGTTCAAAAAAGAAGGCACTTTGAGAAAAACCTATCTACTCAGAGGAGAATGGACAGACATGTTCATCTTCAGCATTCTCAGAGAAGAATGGAAAGAACCAAAAATACTCACAAAAACCATTTGAAGAAAGCCAGTCTCCGATTCCACAGAAGAGCTATAGCTTGCGAAAGACCTCTTGTGCTTGGGTTTTAAAAAGGAAGGTCGCCATCATATTCTTTCATTATGCATTATTCGTTGGTTCATTATCCGAAGTTTGAAAGGAAGACTGAGGAGAATATCGAGGCTTTTCGTAGAAAATATGATTCATTCGTAGATTGTTGGAAACCACACATACCGTTCATATTCCCAGTCCCTTGTAATGAGATTGAAGAAGGAAAATTCACAGAGCACGTTGAAACCGTATTGAAGAAATGGAAACCTTTCCACATTCAAATAGGAGGCTTTACGAAATCTTGGGACCACTGGTTGCTTCTTCTAATGAAAAAAGGAAATGAAAAAGCAATTGCCTTGCATGATGAACTGTACACTGGCATTTTGTCGCCTTACCTAAGGAGAGATATTGAGTATATTCCCCATATTGGTATTGGCTTGTTTGTTAAAAAAGACGCTGGTTACAATGCTCTTGACCCAAGAATAGTTGACTTTGATGCGAAACTGTATTCCCAAGCATTGAAAGAAGCGGAATCCCTCAGGATAGACAGCTTTGACACTGTTGATAGACTGGTTCTGAACAAAGTAATCTTGAAAGTACACACGTCTCTCCACATAGAACGAACGGTCGTCAGTTCAAAAGAAATAAAGCTATAATACGCCCACGAAATAGAAGACACTTCTATCAGTCTTTTAAGCCAGTTTTCGGCTTTGCGGAAAAAGCTATAGCTGAACCGACTTAAACAGTTGGATTTGTCTCTATATTGAGGAAAGAGCAAGGAGGCGATATTCATCATGGAAAGGAGTTTAGAAAATCAACCCTTCAAGAACCGTGAACACGTAATGGCTGAAATCAGAAGATGCGCGTTGATGGGTCTCATTTGTCAATATCTTAGCTTCCTATTCGTTGCGTTAGGAATCATTGGTGATGCCCTAAACGTTAAACTTGGCTTAGAGTCAATATCTTGGTTTCTGCTGGCAATTGTTGCTGGTCTGAATGCCATAATTGGTCACACGCATACAGTTGTAGCTAAGCATCTGCTCGGCATAGAAGCTGAAAGCAAAAAAGGCAAAATTGAACTACTTAAGCAGTAGGCATTAAGACTGGACTTAGAAGACTTCCATCAGTTTTATTAAAGCCACTTTTTTTGGTTTTGCGGAAAAGTTATAGCCGAACCGAACAGATGGAGTTTTCGGAGATTGTATTTGACTGAGTTTATGGTCGTTACTTGGGCTGTAGTTCAGGGTCGTGTCGAACAACACGAAGAGAGCGTAAAGAGAATCATGGCTTACTGGCATAAGAACGCAAAAAGGTTCAAGCTAAGGTCTCTGAGATACTATTCACAGGCAATAGGCGGTGACCCATTCACTCTTGGTCGAGTGATGGTTTACGAATATGATTCTCTTGCAGACTGGGAGTATTTCGAGAAGGAAATGGAAAAAGACAAGAAAGCCATGGCGTTAAAAGACCAACTCTTTGCCAATATTGACCTGAAAACCCGCAGAGTAGTGGAGTGGCAGGATAAACAAAGAAGCTCTTGGCTAGAATAGCGACACATGCGTTTGCGGAAAAGTTATAGCCGAATCGACTTGAAATGTTGGGTTGGTGAGTTAACTTGCTTGAAGGTAAAAATGTGAATTTGAGGATTATGGAGAAAGAGGACTTGCCACTAATTGCAGAATGGTTCAACAAGCCTGAGGTCTTTGGTGAATACAATCCTCTACATCAGGTGTCCAGAACAGAAGCAGAAAAAATGTTTGAGAACCCTCATGAAGAGAAGTCATTCATCATAGAGAAAAAGGACGGAAGCAAGATTGGTTTCATAGGTCATTTTTATGTCCTACATGTTGCGGGCAAGCAACTAGAAATAGGCTATAGCTTAGTGCCAAGTGAGAGGGGAAAAGGGTACTGTACCGAAGCTACACAGTTAATGGTGGATTACTTGTTTCTCTCAAAAGACACAATGCGTATTCAAGCCCAAACTGACCCAAGAAATGTAGCCTCTAACAAACTCTTAGAGAAAGTTGGGTTTAAGAAGGAAGGAACACTTCGTAAAAGCTTTTTCATGAGAGGAGAATGGGTAGATTCCTATATCTACAGTATCCTGAGAGAAGAATGGAAACAACCAAAAATACTAACAAAAACCGCTTGAAGAAAGCCAGTTTTTGGTTTTGCGGAAAAGTTATAGCCGAATCGAGATAGACTACATTGTTTGGCAATTGATAGGTGTTATGGATGGTTGACATAACAGAGATTTCAGCCATTGTTGCAGCAGCAGGCGTGTTGGTAGGTGTTGTCTATTACATTCTGGATATGAGACAACAGATGCAGATTAGACAGACTGACATGGTCATGGGGTTATACGCCACATTTGGAAGCACGGAGTTTCAAAAAGCGTATCAGAAGGTAACAAACTTGGAATGCAAGGATTATGCCGATTATATGAAAAGATACGCAAAAGATGTTGAAGTTAGGGGTGGAATGTGGACTGTGACAATTTTCTTTGAGGGAGTAGGAGTGCTCGCCATGAGAAAGCTGATAAAGATGGATTTGGTAGACTTCTTGTTCAGTTCCGTCATTATACGAACTTGGGAAAGAGTGGCACAATTCGTGAAGGGATTTAGAGAGGATGAGAAAAGCCCTTCAACTTGTGAATGCTTTGAATATCTCTACAATGAAATGAAGAAAAGAGAGCAACGAAAATAGAGTATTTCTCTATAACGGTTTCAAACCAGTTTGTTAAAAGGCGAGAGTTTAACGAATTCGTTAATTTCAAGCTTCAGTCTCGAAATTACTCGCATGGTCAAAAAGGCGAGAGTTACTCGCTGTTTCGGGAGATATCTCCCACACCTTAGTTTTTTGTACTATTTTTCCAGTTGTATTCTTGTCCACGGGCCAGAAGATAGACTCATCTACGGCTGTCTATGGCCTTGAGGGGAAAGAATGATCAAGAAGAAAAACGGTGAATTAACGGTATAGCATAGCGACTTTGATACAATGATTGAGTGTCAAAGGTGAATTAATTAATCAGTTGAGTAAAAAGGGAAAAAGTGGATCAGAGACTAAAGACGATAAGAATAAGAGTTGATTCAGACCTAAGATAGGTTGTTAGACCCTTCGCATCGGGTTTTGATAGGTGGCAAAATCATGAAGCGAAGATTGGCAATTCTTGCAAGACTGCTGGTCATTGCACTTGTTATCCTTGCTCTTTTCCTCGTTTATTCAGCTGTATCATGGGTGTACGTCTCTTCGGCGCCAACTGTGACGACTGGCGCAGAGCTTTTGATAACGGTTATTCTCTGCCTTTCTGTTAGTTTATGGGCAGCATTCGTAGATAAGGAGGCGAATCGTTGGGAAGGAGTTTTGGTTTTTGTCGGATTGTTTTTTGGTTCATTGTTGTTTTTATATTCATATGTTTCGGAGTCTTTTAGTTTGGATTGGATGATGATGACACAGCAGACTCCTGCGAGTATTAACAGTGTATCCATTGTAGTAGATTGTCTGTTGGCAATAACCATAATCCTTGCGCTTGCGGCTATTGCAGTTTTCATTCTGGTTCTCAGGCGTCGCGCGCGTGATGTACAAGGCAAACCTATCTTGGTCGAAGCTGCAAGACTCTTTCAAGAAACTTGAAGTAAAGAACCTAATCTACATCGAAACTGACGAATCCACTCGTAGAAGAAGAATTCGCCTGACTGAAAGCGGCGTAATCTTCGTCGCAAGACATAAAAACCACTGAAGGACCTCTTAAGCAACATGAAGAAGATAGGCCAGCCCAAGGGCGAGTCTCCATCTCAGCTGATAGACGCGAAGATCAAGGAGTTGGGCGATTGGCGGGGCGAGACGCTATCTCGGTGAAGATGACCTTCTCCAAGGGCGCCTCGCTGAGGGACCCTTCGGGCCTCTTCAACTCCAGTCTCGAAGGTAACACAAGGCGCGCCATCGACTTTCACGAGGGTGACAAGGTCGACGGGGAGGCCCTGAAGGCACTTGTTCGCGCAGCGGTGGCGCTGAACATCTCCTCTAACCGAGTCTAGTCGACGGGTCCAACGATCGCTCGGTACTCCTCGCCTGCTACCTCTCTCGAACGCCAGCGGCTGTCCGCACGGCTCTGCCAAGATACGATCAGG
>JBEKSS010000016.1:0-14903 GCA_049516875.1 Bathyarchaeia archaeon
GATGAAAGCCAGATTAAAGGTCTTGCCAGACGAGCTGAGAGGAGGTGCATGGCCGTCGCCAGTTCGTGCCGTGAGGTGTCCTGTTAAGTCAGGCAACGATCGAGACCCGCATCCCCCGTTGCAACTAGCCTTGAGCTGGGCACACTGGGGAGACCGCCGCCGATAAGGCGGAGGAAGGAGCGGGCCACGGCAGGTCAGTATGCCCCGAATCTCCCGGGCCACACGCGAGCTGCAATGGCAGGCACAATGGGTTCCGACCTCGAAAGAGGGAGGCAATCTCTAAAACCTGCCGTAGTTGGGATCGAGGGTTGAAACCCACCCTCGTGAACATGGAATCCCTAGTAATCGCGTGTCACTAGCGCGCGGTGAATACGTCCCTGCTCCTTGCACACACCGCCCGTCGTTCCATCCGAGCGACTTCTGGGTGAGGCGTGGTCTTCCTTGGCTGCGTCGAATCTAGGTCTCGTAAGGAGGGAAAAGTCGTAACAAGGTGGCCGTAGGGGAACCTGCGGCCGGATCACCTCCTATGTAAACAGCCTTGCAAATCGACTGGAGGAGAAAGCAGGGTGAACCACAAGGCCAAAGCCCACCTCATAGTTTCTTTTGCACCAGAACCCTTGTGGACACTAACCTTCTGATATTCTGCCTTTGCTGAATGGAATGTATTCCCTTATCACCTCGATCGAAGCCTTTAAGATTTTTTCTCGCGCTTCCTTTGACACCTTGCTGGCTAAGACTCTCAAGACAAGTTTTAGCAGTTCTTTGCCAGACAAGTCTCCGGGCACGACTGTAACGTAAGCCTCTGTTTTAGCCTTGACAGCACCAACTGGTCCGCCGACAAACTGAATTGAGCCCTTCGCTTCAAGCACAACGCCGACAGACAGTTCAAGTTTGACTCCTCGCATCCAGTTACGCTGTCCGCGAACGACAAACGCGCCGTGTCCTACAGACTCGCCAGAAGGCCCACCCTTGCTCAGTTGTTCGGGTTTGACCCAATATACGTCAACGCTTCCAAAACCTTCACGCCATGCTCTGGAATAGGCAGCGGCAAACTCTCCAGCTTCAATCAAACATTGTTCGCTAGGTTTCTTCGCTTCTGTTTTAACGACGACAAAAGGTGCGCCAATTATGTCGGCGTGAAAGACAATGTCGTCGTCACTTGTGTGCTTTCTGACCAGAACCTCGTTGGTCGTTGCGTCTCGGCCGGCAACGATCAGGAATCCGTCAGAGGAGACAAACCATCTGAGCTTTTCAAACCATTTCTTAGGCTTGATCTTGCGTTTTGCAAGTTCTTCCAAAGCTTCGGCGGGCTTGCCATGCTCCAATGCTTCTGCATCATGAATCTTTGCTTTGACATTCGCAAGTTTTTCATGAGAATCCTCTGAGGCGTTTCTTGCTCCTTTCATCTTCTGCTTGGTCTGCTTCGCCCGCTCATAGAACTCACCGGCGTTCTCAAACAACGTTCTGTGCAGATACAATGCAAATCTCAAACCATCAACGTTGACGGTAACGGTCGAACCCCTGTTGTCAAGTGATTCGAAGATCGCGCTTGGCATCAGGCCCATCTGTTTTTCAGCACAAACCTGGGCGACAACCGCCTTCAAATCTTTGCCACTCTGTCTGCTTGTTAGTAGCTTGTCGAACAAGGCTTGCAGCTCACCGATGTGGGCGTAAACTGTGTCGCCAATTCGTCTGTCCAACTCAGCCTTTACCTCACCCTCAGTCAAGAGTTCTTCCTGTTCAGCAATCATGCGCTTGAGCCTTTCAGCTTCGTTCTTTAGCTTATCAACCTCTATTCCGGCTGTGGCTTCCTCGACAGCTGAGACTCTGGCGTAAAACTCGTCCAGGGCCCCGTTGAAACTGTCATAACTCTGAAGCTGAATGCCCTGGCGTTCATATTGCCTAAGCTTGAGGGGCACGACGTCAACCAAGCCGCCATCTTCACCTAGAACAATGCAAGGCTCTAATGTGCCGGTTGTGACCTTTGAGAGTAAGTCCTGCAAGCTACCATGAACGTTTTTGACCTCATTTATGCTTAGTGCATCACAACTTCTGGTCTTTTCCACGCCGGCTCTGACCAAGACCTCTTCTGAGTATTCGCCGCCAATGCCTAGAAAACGTGCCATCGCCCTAACAACCTCAACGTTACCGGAAGCCTTCAGCCCCTCAGACAATTCTTCGAGGCTGATTCTTAACGGGTTTTTTCCACCAGAAGGCGCAAATTGAAAGGCTTCTCCACGTAGTATGTTTCGATCTCGCATCCGCTTATAGGTTAAAGCCTGCAAAATCTTGTTGCCCTCACTTACCAGGATAATGTTACCATCGCCGAAAACCTCGAGAACAAGCCGAAAAACGTCCTTATTTGCCTTCAACGACAGAACGACTACTCTTTCAAACTCGTGCTGCTCGACACTTGTCAACCAAGCGTTCCGCAGATACCCCCTCAAAGCCATGCAAAAAGCCGTTGGCCTAGGCGGCTTTTCCATTGCATAACTACTCAAATGCAGCCTTCTACCAGCTTCCAAAACCAGCTGAAACGCTGGATTATCAGCCTTATGCAACTTGAGCGTCAGAGTCTTCTGACCTAGCTGGTAAACATTGTTAACATGTGAACCTAAGATTGCCTCTCTCAACTCGCGTACAGTTGCAGCTACGTCGAAGCTTGTAAACTCCTTCTTACGCAACTTGAATCACATCGCATCAAGACTCTATTAATCTTGGATCGTATTAATATGCAACTTTGATGGGCACTGACAAGTCTCTGACAATGGCTGTTCCTTTAGCGCGCTGGAAAATTGCGAGGAATGGAAAGCTTTAAAGTTTACTTGCTTAAATCTATAAACAATCTCCAAACGTAAATTTAGACAAAGGAAAACAATCCATGAATGTCTCAAATGAAAATCAGCATTTAAGCGTCGCTTACAAGCCAAGCATATCTCCATTCAGAATATAAGTTGAAGAGGCGCGGAAAACCATGAAACCTTTAGAAACCGTCTACTGGCTGAGACTTGGCTTTGGCATTCTAGCCGCGCTTGTGAGCCTAGGCGTTGGCCTCGCAACAAACACGATTGTCAATACGCCGCCATTCTCGAGCACCGCCTTCTTCAACAGCGCGTCACTTGCAATAATAGTCTACGTGCTCTCCTACTATTTTGTAAAATCCAGATTCGCGCTTAAGGTGCAAAAACCTCAGAAACTGTTAACCACGGGAATAGGCATATATTTTCTGGCGTGGATAGCCTTCTGGGCACTGTTCTACACGCTATTTGCAGGATAGCTGGCCTAATCTTCTTTTTTATTTTCGAGAAAGTTCTCGATAGTTGCCTGGCCCTTGTCAGCCTTGACCGTCTCAAACTCTTCTCCCTCAGAGGTCACCCCATTTACTTCAGGGGCACTCGCAATGTGTGGAATAGTAATTCTGCTGAGCACGCGCATACAGTCAGCCCAAGCTGAGAAGAAACCCCGGTCAAATTCTCCGTGAACTCTGTTCCTCACGTGATCCAAGAATTCCCGTCTGTAACTGTGCAAAGCTGCCTTATCATCCAAGTCTACTTTTGAAAAGAAAGCGTACGAGTCTCCGTTTGCCTTACGAGAAAGAAACATTCCGTACAGAGCCCTGAAGTAGCCTCGGTTCCACTCTGTCTTCTGCATTTTCTGCTTCAACCTTTCAAGCTCCCGCTCCGCCTCAGCGAACTGCCTGTTGACCAAGAGTTGAAAGAACCTAGTAACCAGAGCTGACGGAATAGGCATCTTCAATGACCACGAGGCTTCGTTTTCTCTTCTTCAGAAGCATCCTCTATTCCATTTTCTGTTACCTTAAATATCTCCTCTCCTTCAGGCAAGTACGGACTTGAAACCAGACGTGCTATGCGAATAGGACCGTGCGAAGCTCTCCTCAAGTAAACACGCGTATGACTAGTGTGCCCAACAATGTGGCCGCCGATAGGATGCACCGCGTCTCCGAAGAACACGTCGGGCTTGGCCATAACCTGGTTTGTCACGACCGCCACAGCGTTAAACGCCCTGGCCAGACCGATGAGTTTGTGCATGTGCTTGTTCAGTCTCTGCTGCCTAGGGGCCAGCATCTCACGCCCGATGTACTCGCTTCTGAAGTGCGCCGTCAAAGAGTCGACTATTATCAGCCTCACATTATTCGCTTTAATCACTTCGTCGGCATTGTCAAGCAAGAACATCTGATGATCAGACGTGTAGGCCTCGGCGTAGATTATGTTCTTGACAACCTGTTCAGGATCAAGTCCCAAATGCTTGGACATAGAAACTATCCTTTCAGTTCTAAACGTGTTCTCAGTGTCCACGTACAACGCGGAACCACCCAGTCCACCTCTTTGAGGAGGCAGCTGAACATTCACGCATAACTGATGGCAAATCTGACTTTTTCCAGTGCCATACTCGCCGTAAAACTCAGTTATAGTCTGCGTCTCCATTCCACCATCGAGAAGCCTGTCTACAACCTTGCTTCCGCTTGTCAAACGCAGAACATTCTGCCGCATCTTAAGCAGTTCGTCCGCGCGAATGAAAGAAACACCGATGGACGAGCGGGCAGTTTCAATTATGGCAAAGGCCTTTTTTTCGCTTATACCTGCAGGTTCAAGCTCCCGACCTGTGGCCATAGCCAAGGATTCAATAGTGTGATAACCCATCTCCCGAAGTTTCTGCGCGGTAGCTGGACCAACACCTGGCAAATCCTCCAAAAACTCATACTTCTTCTTGACTGCATCCTCGCAGTTCTTTTCTTCTTCCGTTTCCTCCGCCATAAATCTCTTGCCTTCTCACAGTTAATAGAACAGATAAACAAGCCATATTTAAGACAAGCGAACCAGAACGACAGCTATTCTGTGGAGAGATCGGTTAAAGTGAACAACTGGAAGGCTTGAACGAGATTTTCCTGACTTTGATGACTGTTCAAGACAAGACATAAGTACACGGCTTTCATAGAAACAAACAAAAGAGGGAAAAACCTTGGAAATGGCAAAAATCGTAGAAGACGTTGCCTTTAACATTCTGAAACAAGCTGTCATCTACCTGCCGGACGATGTTAAACAAGCGTTGAAAAAGGCTTATGCTGAAGAAACAAGCGAAACAGGCAAAACCCAGCTGAAAGCAATCTTGGAGAACATTGAACTCGCTGAAAAGTATCAGGCCCCCGTATGTCAAGATACAGGCACAATAATTTTCTACGTCAAAGCAGGCTCAAAAGCGAAAGACTTGGACAAAGTTGAAGCAGCATTGATAAATGCAACACGCAAGGCCACGAAAGAGATTCCCCTACGGCCAAACGCGGTGGACCCGTTCACTGGAAAGAACAGTGGGGACAACACTGGAAGATACATACCCGTCCTGAACTGGGAAATCGTCCCTGGCGACGCCATAGAAATGACCGTGATGACGAAGGGCGGAGGCTCTGAAAACGTTTGTCTCGGAGGAATGATCGTTCCTGGTGAAGGTATTAAGGGGCTGAAAAAATTCGTTGTTGACGCTATAATAAAGGCTGGGGCTCAACCATGTCCACCGAACATACTAGGCATTGCGATGGGGGGAGGAGCCGACATTTCAATGAAACTGGCAAAGAAAGCGCTGCTACGGCCGTTGAGTGAGCATAATCAGGACCCAGAGATTGCGAAGCTTGAAAACGAAATCTTTGAAGCGACCAACATGACGGGAATCGGGCCCATGGGACTAGGCGGGAAAACCACGGTTCTAGGAGTGCACGTTGACTATGCCTACAGACACCCCGCATCTTTCCCTGCGGCTGTTGCCTTCAATTGTTGGGCTGCCAGACGAGCTTCTGCAAGAATCAATGCGGATGGAACTGTCGAATATTTAACGCGCAAGTTGAAGTAGTGAGGTGAAGAAAAATGACTGTTTACAAGTTTAAAACACCAATCTCAGACGAACAGATACGAAAGCTGAAGGTCAACGACGTACTCTACTTGACCGGAACAATAGTGACTGCAAGAGACCAAGCTCACAGGAGAGCTTTAGAATACTTCAAGGAAGGAAAGCCTATACCGGTGAACCTTGAGGGATTGGCTGTTTTCCACTGCGGGCCAGTCGTGGCCAAGCAAGGGGACAAATGGGTTGCAGTGGCGGCGGGACCGACAACAAGTACACGTATGGACATTTTCGAAGATGAATTCATAAAAGACTTCAAGGTTCGAGTAGTCATCGGCAAAGGCGGCATGGGAAAACGGACAACAGACGCCATGGCAAAATACGGTGCCGTCTACGGTGCCTTCACAGGCGGAGCCGCGGTGTTAGCAGCCAGAGCCATAAAGAACGTCAAAAGCGTGGAGTGGGTCGACCTAGGAATGCCCGAGGCAATGTGGATCTTCGAAGTTGAAGAATTCGGTCCGCTTGCTGTTGCCATTGACTCCCATGGAAACAACCTGTTCACTGACATTCAGAAGAGCGTTGAAGAAAACAAACAGAAAATATATCAGAAACTTGGCATAACGCCATAGTTTCAACCCTGTTTTTCTGCTCAATGTTTGCGTTTCATTTTTATGATACCTAATTAAGATTCTGTTTCGCGTGTCGGAAGGTTTAATATTCCATTTTCAGTTCATTGAAGATGAGAAATGAAGCATGTTCAAACAGTTTAGAGACAAAGTGGCCCTTTCAGGAATCACTGTCCTACTCATAGGAGTGGCCTTGCTGATATTCACTTTCGTAAGCGCCTACGAATTCTTGACGCAAAACCTGTCAATAATAGCTTCAGAAGATCTGGTGCGCACATTCGGCGAAGCCTTGGCTCCCCTGATTGCAACATGCATACGCATAATGTACTTGGGGATAATGGGTTGGATAGGCTCACTTTTGACGATAAGGGGCATCACGATAATTGCACATCTTCCCGAAACATCGGTGGCGACCGCACAGGAGACAGAGGCTGAGCAGCAACCGCAACCTCAGAAGGTGAAAACCGAAAAGCCACCGAAGGAAACGGATAAGCCGGAAACCAAGCCATCTGAACCAGAGTTCGTGGTCATACCCCGAGAAGAGGTTTCGCAAACTGCATCGCAACCAAGTCAACCAGAAAAGAGTGAATCACACCCAGCTTCTTAGAATTGCACAGTGAAAGTGAACAAGGAGTCACCATGAAAGTTCCTATCCGCATGATAAGCGTAGCCACATCGTTTCTCTGGGTTCTCCTAATCATCTTCTCGGTATCCGCCATCTACTCTATGAAAGACATTCGACTAGACGTAGGTAAACCGCAAACCACCATAACAACGGACAATAAACTACTGCTTAACTTTCCAATCGGAATTGTCAACAACGGCTACTATGACTTGGATGACTTCAACATTTCAACCGAAATGCGTGATGGGCATGAATCGATGATGGCTCAAGGATTCACCTTCATACCCGTCATAAGGAGAGGCGAAACCTTCAACACCACCCACCAGATGGGGATCAACCTCACAGACATGCTGCAGAACAACCAAAGACTCATACTCAATGACACAGAATTGCAAGTCAATGCGACGGTTAGGATGAAAGCTGCAGAGCTGATTTCACTCCAAGTCTCTTCGAATCTGACAATGCCCTGGGGGGCACCGTTATACAACCTCACGTTTGCAACACCAGTTTTCACAACGCAAATCAGCCCCAACTCTGCAAACCGGTACAGAGTGGCTGTTCCGATAGCGTTTGAGAACCATGCCTTCTTCGACCTAGCCGGAACAGTGCAGTTGATCATGTACGACAACGGCGACACTCCTGTAGGCACAGGAAAAATGGTCCTCAAAGCACCTCAACAGTCAACTTATCAAGCAGATATAGAACTCGATGTTCCAGTAGCAGGCACTAACAGAAACGGACATTTTGAAATCTTCTTTGCAACATCTTTTTTCAGTTATGGACCATTGGTGATTCCTTATGGTGAGTGAGACAAACACCAACCTGAAAAGAAAACCTTCAATCCTGCGTAGAGCCTTGAAGGCAACAGCCGAGGGAGCGATACTCTATGCCGTTTACTTCTTTCTGTCTCAGTTCTTGGCTCCGCTTTCAGAGTTTGTTCCTGGCTTTCAACAGATCGTTGAAACCTTCGTCACGGTTTACATTGTCTTAATCATCATAGCCGAACTCACTTCCGGCTCAATCCTTCAACATTTCTTCAACGCTACCAAGGCCTTGTTCATAATCGCGTATCTGATATTTTCGCTAGGAACCGGAATATTCAGCCTGACCTTTCAAGGTCTGAACTTTGTCGTTGACATTCGCTTGTTCCTAGTCATTGCAATGCTGCTGGCCTTGGTAGGATTAGCAAAATCCGTTTTGCAGACCATAGATTACGTGAACGAAAAAGCAGAACTTGCACTGACCTAGGGCTATCCGGCCTTTTTCGCAAACCAAAGTGAGCCATGGGACAACATACGATTTATGTTTTCTACTTCTTCAATAGAGGAATCGAGAAACGCGCGCTTGGAAACCGCGAGCGATGCATTCCTGCCAAGACAAGCTCACGAACAACTTGTCTCACAATTTCGTGCTCATTACGTAGGCGTCTTCTCCATCAGCATAATAGCCGCGAATGGAGCGGGTGACTTCCCACCCTAGTTTCTTGTACAGGCCAATCGCTTCTTCGTTTGTCACCCTGACTTCTAAGTAGCATTGTTTTGCTCCGTACATCCGCATGCCTTCCATGGCTTTGGTAATCAGAGCTCTTCCCACACCCTTGTGTCTGCGTTCAGGCCTAACCGCAACCGAAACGACGTGCCCTTTCTTGACTAAGCTGGGCAGTCCAATATTTGACAACCCAACCTCGATACGGCACATAATATAGCCCACAATCTCTCCGTTTTCCTCGGCGATGATGAATGCTTCAGGAAATCTGCGGTACAAATCGACATAGAAGAAATCCGTGTAGTTTTCTGGAAGACAGACCTGATTGATGCGTGTGACACTTGCTAAGTCGTTCATCGTGAATTTCCGCAGTTCGAAGGCGTCTTGCACGCTGTCAGGCTCCATTTATCTTGAGGCAAGTTTCACGGTGCCTTAAACACTTTTCCTTTCAACTAGTCGTTAAGGCGTTTTGCTCCTCGGCTGCTTTAACTTCTGGCAATGTATAGTTTCCGTAGGGTAAGGTCCAGACTTTGGCGTTCTTGCCCACTATGGCCATGGCTTCGTTCAAAGCATCGTTTACCGCTCTCGCGGTTTTCAGTTTGAAAACGTTTGCGGCATAGTAATCTGGCATTGAGGAGACCAAGATTATGCGAGCTTTTTGCAGGGCTTTCATATAGTAATAGGCCGTTGATCCTCCTATAGCAAAATTGCGTTTTATCTCTCTTTCGACTGCCTTCAAGTCGGGGAACTTGGTCATCCACTCGTAGAAATCTTGGTTTCCATGGCCTTCCGGCAGTTCGGCTACCAAGATTATCACGCCTCCCCTCTTCACAACTTCTAAGGCATTATCGACACTCTTGTATGCCTGAAAAAGATTCAAGTCCGCTGGGTCTCCGCCCGGACTGACTACGACAATGTCTGCTCGTCGGTCGACCTGCACATGGTACATCTCATCAACAAGCTTGACCCCCTCAGAGAAAACTTGCTCCAAATCTCCTGCAAAAGCTCTCACAATTTCCCGTTTGCTGTTCATCACAACGTTCAGGACAAAGTCCACCCTTGCCATCGATGCGGCTTCAACCATGTCCTGATGAACAGGATTTTCAGCAAGCACTCCGGTCCTTGCATTCGGGTCCAACAGTAGAGAATGATTGTGTCTTACCGTTTCTTCACCTGATATTCCAGGCAGCACGCTTCTTCTTCCGCCGTCATAGCCAGCAAAATAGTGAAGGCCAATGTCCCCCGTTAGGATTCTGACATCCGCATCTGTGAACAGACGGTTCAAGAAGACTTTCGTTCCATGCTTCTGCGTCGTGCCCACCTGAACCAAGTCCTGAGCTTTACAGTCATGACTTACGGTTTTGACACGATTGTAGACAGATTCGCTCAGTAGCTTAACCGCCAATTCAGGTTTCACAGCCTTGCGGATCGCACATGCAAAAATGACGGTCACGTTCTCATCCTTGACTCCTTGGTGGTTCAGTTCGTCGAGCAACGGCGGAACCATGAGATCACTTGGCGCATGTTCAGTAGCATCATCCACAACTATCGCCACTCTGCTTTCCGGTTTGACCAATTCGTTGAGCGTCTTAGAACCTAAAGGTCCTTTCAACGCCCTTTCAATTTCAGCTCTGGGGTTTGGCACGCCAGGCTTCTCTTTCGGCTCTATCGAGCCTAGAAAATTCCTAGTTGGAATTCTTATGCAGACTTGTGACTTTCCGTATGGAAGCCAAGCATCAACCATGGGACATCACTTGAATATTGAAACACGCTGGCGCAAACTATTAAGTTTTGTCAAAGGAAAATGGGAAAGCAGCCAGAAACACCTGTCCGTCCTTGGTCGACTCGCCTGTAGCACAAGTTTCTTTAGAGGCTACATACAATAATCAAGAACTGTGAGGGATTGAAAGTGTCGATTGGAAAGACCCCTTCGAAAAACGAAGTTCTCCTTGTGTGGTTTAATCGCTATGCCGGCGTAACCCTCAAGACCCCTTCAAAAACATTGGTGATTGACCCTGTAGACGTTAAACCTCGAGACTTCAAGAATGTTGACGCAGTCCTGATCACCCACGAGCATTATGACCACATGGACCCATCCCTTATTTCAGAACTTCAAAAATCAACGCAGTGCACCGTGGTTGCCGACCCAACTTCCGTGAAAAAACTGCGACACTTGATTTCTCCAGAAAAACTGGTCGAAGCCAGACCAGGTTCAGAAGTCAAGTTTGACACGGTATCGGTGAAAGTCGAAAGCAGCAATCATCCACCAGCAACCACGCCAGTATCCTTCATAGTCACAAGTGAAGACGACATCAAAGTCTTTCACACAGCAGACAGCCTGCCCTTTCCAGAAATGGCCACTATAGGTGAAAGAGAGAAACTGGACCTTGTTTTCTGCACTGTAGGGATCGCGCCTGGGACTTCACCAGAAACAGGCTTTGAAATCGCAAGATTAACGAAACCCAAGGTTGCAGTCCCCTATCACACAGGCTCGTCGGCAGACCAGAAGAGATTTGCCGAGCTTCTGAAGAAGGAGCTGCCAAAGATGACCTGCTTGATTCCTGAAATTGGAAAGATATATCAAGTTTCGAAGAGGAAGTGAAATATTGCCTGACCGAAAAACCAGTGAAGCCGTGAAAATTGAAATCTGCAAGATCCTAGACCGGATAGGAGCGTTCAAATTCGGAGCCTTCAGGCTTACAAGCGGAAAAATGAGTCCCTACTACATAGACCTTCGCATAGTCCCGAGTTTTCCAGACGCTTTTCGAGAAATATGCCGTTTCTATGCGGACTTCATAAAGGATAAGGTCGGCACAAAGAACTTTGAAAGGGTAGCGGGAATTCCGGTTGCAGGCATACCCTTCACCGCTTTGATTGCATATGACCTGAAAAAACCGTTTCTGTACATACGCAAGGGCGTGCGTCGTCATGGAAGAGAGAGGAGAATAGAAGGGGTTATCGCACCCGGAAACCGTATCCTCTTGGTTGACGATCTGATTACGACTGGCCTGTCATTGCAGAACGCGGCGAAAACCATCGTTGCCGAAGGCGGGGTGGTGACGGATGCAGTTGTGCTACTAGACAGGCAAGAAGGCGGAAAAGAAAGACTCGCAAAAAGCAGAATAAGAGTTCACGCCTTGCTCAACATCACTGAAATAGCTAAGACGTTGCATGAACTGGGGACAATAGACGAAGAACAGCTCAGAACTATCTTGAGACAAATTAAGACCGGACAAAAAAAGTAAGTCTGGGTTTACAGAGGTCATTCATAGAATATTAGGTCTTGATCTTCCAGTATCTTATGAAGCTTGTGTACTGCGTCATAGACATCCTGTTCTTTCTTAGCTCCTGTGCATACGAGTTTCCCGCTTGCAAACAACAGTATGACGACTTTGGGCTCATCCATCCTGTAGATCAGCCCTGGAAACTGTTCAGGCTCATACATCGTCTTTCCAAGTGTATACACGGCCTTTTCCAAGTCGATCATTCCGTCTAAGCTTGCTGAGGCGACTATGTTTTGAATCTTCAACTCGGGTTTGCTGATGATGATTATCCCGCCCTTCTTCAGCTCCTTAACAACCGTCATAACAGCTCTGCGTGCTTCCTTTTTCGATTTTGCTCCTGTGCACACCATTTTTCCAGAGTTGAAAATCAGCGTGGCTGTCTTCGGTCTCTTAAGCCTAAATACTAGTCCGGGAAACTGTTCCGGTCGATACTCGACACCTGGATAACTATGGCGTTAGTTTTCGGCATGGAATCCCACTTCTTACTACTGAAGTGTTTTAAATACCCTCTATAAAGCCTTAGGTGTAAGTCTTGTGTGCAGGTACTAGTTCTCACTTCTTTTGCGAAGGATTTTAGCGCGCGCCAGAAAATGGAAAATTTCTCACTTCTAGGACAGGCAATTATCGATGCAAACCTTCACTCCTGGCGAGAAAGTTAATAAGAAAAGGATGCAATGTTGAATAAAAAGATGAAACGTAAAATGAATAGTCGTTCAGTTCGAGAGTTCTTATCGTTTGCGCTTATGGCAGGGTTCTTCTTCGTGGTTTTCTATCTGAACATAGGGCTCCTATACAAGATCTTCATGGCTGTTTTGGTTTTCGCACTAGTCTTCCTCCTCGGATTGGCAGATGAAGCTGTCAAACAAATGGAAGACAGAAGATTCTGAAACACATGCCGAAACGTAGTTAGGCGATAACGCAAGCCTAGGAGGTTTTGCGATAGCGCAAATAAATTCGTTTATGATCTTTTGAGTCCTTTCATGATTAATATGCGGGAAAGTGGGTATGACCACTGAGGCAGTCAGCCTCGACTTAGGAGGTGCAATTTGAATGGAAATTGTCGAAGACATACATAAAGTGGATGGGGTTAACGCGAACGTCTATCGGATAATAGCGCGCTACATGGAGGGAAATGTCTAGGCGAAAGCAAGATTCGTCAAACCCTAAGAACAGACGGCAGTTCTGGAAAATTAAAAAGGGTTTGTCAATAAGACACTCCGGAAAGGTGGAGAGTAGGGTTGAAGTGATATCGATTAGGACGAGTGTGCACTACTAGTGCTTGAAGTTGGGGATGGTTATCATTATGTCACGTGTGCGGTTGGATGTTCCTTTTGTTGCTTGGGTATCAGAAAATATCCAACGTTAGAATACAGAGCGTTCGGGAATGAAATTCTATGACAAAACACTAGATTCACTTGACTTGATTCGAAGATTTTCATCTAGTTTGCGCGTAAACTGCAGGAGATATCTTCACTTCAGTATTCTGCAGTCTTGGCTGATCTGTAGGACCTGTTTCGAGTGGGGTTTTTTCTGACTCTATGAAAGCTTTGAGTCTACGCGCTGGGTTTGAGCGCTTCTCAGCCTCATGAATTCCACGAGCTTCCAGACATCAAAAAGTGCTAAGAGAATTATAGCTATTTGAGCAAATGATAATGTCTGAATACCTAGTCGTATGCCGATATGCGAGCCATCATTTAGCATACTATCAACTCTGTAAGTAAGAAGGCCTGAAGAAAGGGAACTGCTGCTAACGTTGTGTTGAACTTGATAACTTTCGTGAAATTGCAAGTCAGGGTACATGCCGTGAACGGTGACGTTTTGCGGAGGAATAGCGCCTGGTTGCCAGAAAGTGAAGGCGCCCCATATGTTGAAGGCTATGAAACTTATGACGAGCAGGTTTATGATTATCAAATAAATCGTGTCGATGCTGAGTTTCCCGAATATCTTTCTCTTCTCTTTTGCCGGCTCCCTTTCGCTGGTATTGTTTTTTTCTTTGTCAGTGGCCGGTAGAATCACGATTACTATAGTTAGGATGATTATCACGAAGATGATAAGATAGACGTACTCTTCTGTGTGCATGAGCAAAGCGATGTTGCCTGCATATGGGATTCTTGCTATTACTTTCCCAACAAGTCGGCTTTCATCCCATTGTTCCTCGCTGCCTGGCGGATTGTTGTCGCCATGTGTGTGAAAAATGTAAACACCACTACTGTTGTCACTTCTCACGGCTCTATGAACAATAAGCTCTTGCGTAGAGGGGGATTTGAAAACCACGACATCTCCGTTTACATAGTTGGCGTATATTTGACTAGGAGGGACCGCTTGAACTATTATTAGGTCACCTATGTTTAAAGTTGGCAGCATGCTTCCAGAGACTACAGACAGTGCAGGAGTGTCGGTGTTCAGCGCTAGTCTTAGGCCATACCAGAACCCAAAAACAAGTGCAACTATCAAAATGATTGTTACTGCTGTTTGGAAATACTCATTTTTCCAAAACTTTCCTAGCGTCGACGTTGTCAATGGTTTGCCTTCCACAATGAAATGAACTTTGAATTACAGATGCCATGCTTTAAAACTTAACGCTTCTAAAAGTGAAAAAGAGGGGAGGACGAGCCTAATGGTAGCCAGCGTCTAGGGGTTTAGATCTTCTTTTTGCTCAGCACTTCACGGAATGGTTTATGATCCTTCGGGCATTCGTAAAGTCCAATCTCAAGCTCCATTCTCTTGCCTGACTTGTCTGGGCGACCTGCCATTTTCCACGTCTTCTTTGGTTTTGAAACTTCAGTTCCACATTTTGGACATTTGGCCATTTAATTTCCTCCAATGTATTTCGATATTCATCGTTTCTGATGATGATAGATAAATAACTTTCCATCGTTTTCGGATACGAGCGCGTTCTACTTCACTACGATGAGGAATGTTCAACCGAAGGCGATAGGCGGTTAACGTGTGAAGCTTTTATTCGTAGAATATGAGGTTTTGTTCCTCCAAGCTTCTGTGAAGCTTATGCACTGCGTCATAAACGTCCTG
>JBEKSS010000017.1:0-11143 GCA_049516875.1 Bathyarchaeia archaeon
CCAGGATAGGAAGAGCCGACATCGAGGTACCAAGCCGCGGGGTCGATAGGGACTCTCGCCCGCGACGAGCCTGTTATCCCTAGGGTAATTTTTCTGACACATCCAGCCCCCACCAAGGGGGACATGGATGATCGCTAAGCCCGGCTTTCGCCTCTGGATCCCTTACTTTGGAGGATCCAGTCAGGCCGGCTTTTGCCTTTGCACTCTACGACGGGTTTCTGTCCCGCCTGAGCCGACCTTAGGGCGCCCTTGATATCTTTTCAAGGGCGTGCCGCCCCAGCCGAACTGCCCACCTACCGTTGTTTCAGCGCCGAAGCGCCGGTTAGAAACACGGTCACAGAAGGACGGTGTTCCATTGTTGCCTCCCCCAGCTCCCTGAGAAACCGGAGTATAACGGCTCCCGTCTACACTCTGCATCCGCAAACGTATTCCAGCGGCAGGCTGCAGTAAAACTCCACAGGGACTTCTTTTCCCGCTGGGAGTTCGTGGACTGTTCGTCCACGTTATGTGGTTTCACCGGGTACTACGCGGGGACAGCGGGGCCCTCGTTGATCCATTCATGCACGTCGGAACTTACCCGACAAGGCATTTGGCTACCTTGAGAGAGTCAGAGTTACTCCCGGCGTTTGCAGGCCCTTGGCCCGGTTGAACCCGGGTTTCAGGTACCTGTACTGGCCAGGATTCAGAAACCGTTCACACGCTTTCGCGCTTGCGGTTTCCTGTGTTTTTATTAAACAGTCGGGACCCCCATGTCACTGCGACCTGCCACTCCAGCCAAAGGCAAAAGCGGCAGGCACCCCTTATACCAAAGGTACGGGGCTAGATTGCCGAGTTCCCTCGCAATAGTGTATACCCGACACGCCTTAGGTTCCTCGCCTAGAGACACCTGTGTCGGTTCTAGGTACGGACACAAAGAATCCATCCCAACGCCCTTTTCACTGGCTCCAAAAATCGGCTGAACCACCCTAAAACGGGCAGCTATTCCTGCTTTCACCTGGTTCTCGCCATTACGGCACTTCCCAGGCTTATACAGTTAAACAAGGCGACAGCCTTGCTCAGCATATCTCGAAGCGTCAGACGTTGAGCTTGCGTTGCCGCGTGTATCTTCGTGGTTCCGGGATTTTAACCGGATTCCCTTTTGACATGGTCGGTTAGGCCATATCTTAGGACCGACTTACCCCCGGCTGACGATCGTTGCCGGGGAACCCTGGCCCCTTCGGCGGAGGGGATTCTCACCCCTCTTTGCTGTTACTACCGCCGGGATCTGCAATCCTGATCGGTCCACTGGACCTCAAGGCCCAGCTTCTGTCCAGTCAGGACGCCCTCCTACCAGTGCAACAGTGAATGTTGCATTCTGAGGTATCGGTGGCTGGCTTAGCCCCGTCAATTTTCGGGGCCGTGAGCCTCGGCGGGTGAGCTGTTACGCTTTCTTTGAAGGGTGGCTGCTTCTAAGCCTACCTCCCCGCTGTCTGAGGCTGACGACGCCCTTTTGTTTGACATTTGGCCAGCACTTGGGGACCTTAACCTCAGTCTGGGTTGTCCCCCTCTCGGTCATGGAGCTTACCCCCACTAACCCGTTTCCCAGAGTCTACGACGCTGAAAGATTCGGAGTTTGAAAAAGAAATGGAACCTTTCGGCTCCTTACTTCCTAATCAGTGCTCTACCCCATCAGCCGCCTCGTCCGGGACTGGGCTGCGACCCACTTTGGAGGGAACTAGATATCACCGGGCTAGATTGGTCTTTAGCCCCTAGCCCCAGGTCTGAAGAACGAATTGCACGTCAGCACCCTTGCGAGCCTCCACTAGGCTTTCGCCTAGCTTCGCCCTGCCCAGGGCTAGATCGCCCGGCTTCTAGTCTCAAAGCCGTGACTCCGGGCCCTTTCAGACTCCGCACCTCGCCACCAAAAAGGTGGTTGCGTGCATGTCGGTTTCCCTTCGCCTTCAGGCTTCTCACCTTTAGGCTTGCCACAGCCATGAACTCCCCGGCCCGTGTTTCTAGACGGAACGTGCAACCCTGGTCCCCCTTTCTCGTACTGCCGTCTCACGGCGGTCTCCTTTGAAAGGGATCTGCCCTTCCGGGCTGCACACGTCTGTAACCGTCTGGTTTCAGGCACTTTGCACCCCCATTCCGGGGTACTTTTCATCTTTCCGTCACCGTACTAGTGCGCTATCGGTCTTGAGTTGTATTTAGTCTTGGAAGTTGGTGACTCCCGATTTCCCGCACCCAAGCCAGGGTACGGTACTCCGGGACTCCAGCTCAGCTTCTTCCGGCTTATTCTTACGGGGCTTTCACCCTCTGTGGCAGGCCTTTCCAGGCCACTTCAGTTTTGCCGGTGAGAAGGAAGCCGGGCCCTTAACACTACATCTCCCACAGGTTTCCCTGGGGGATTCGGTTTGGACTTTTCCCTCTTCGCTCGCTGCTAATAAGGGAATCCCGTTTGGTTTCTTTTCCTCCCCCTACTAAGATGCTTCAATTCGGGGGGTTCCCCCTCCTAACTAGGAGTATCACGGTTCCGAAGAACCATGATGGGAAGTCCCATTGAGGAATCCCTGGTTCTAAGGCTGCATGCGCTTACCCAGGGCTCTTTCGCGGCTTGCCGCGCCCTTCTTCAGCACTCAAGCCAAGCCATTCTCCAGACGGCGTAGCATATCGGACCTTACGGCAGTGTCTGTTTGACGTTTCGGTGAAACTTCTTTTATGTGCAGGTCTTACGGATATATGCATGGTGTCATTGTGAGCGTGTGCCGTGCTCACCTTCGCCCTTCACTCCACACCGGTTGATGGGGAGTTGCATCTGTTTGATGGCCTCAACTAACTAGCCAAACTATTCCAGAAGCAGGTTTCGCACATATAAGGATTACGTCTTATGTAATAAGAGTTTCTAATCGTGATTTTCGTGTGCTAATGTTTTTATTTTTGATGATGCGATGCTATAGCTGATGCCTCGATAGCTCAGTCGGTAGAGCAACAGCCTTGTAAGCTGTAGGTCGCGGGTTCGATTCCCGCCCGAGGCTCCATATCGAGCTCATGTTTCTTTGTTGGACGCTACGAAGCTTGGCTCTCGTAGTGTATGTTGAAAGTGGAGCCCTTGTGTTTGAGTACTCAATCCGTGATTTTTTTGAGACTCAAACGGTTAATAGTGCGCGTTGGAATGTTCCATTCTGGTGCTGTCTGGGATGGGAGCTGTTATTAGGATGGGTCGTATGAGACTATGAAGGGAAGATAGAGTACGCCGTGGACGGCACAGGGCTTTCGGTGGGTCGATGGATAAGTGTGGAGTGTGACTTGCAATGCGCGAGTTTGTTGTTTATTCACGTTTGGGAAGAACTGAACCGAGCTTTGGAAATCTTCACGACGCGGGCAGGTTGGATATAGTGTACGAGTGTGTAGTTGCGAGCTTGTTTCTTTCTCACGCGATTCGAAAAGACGTGGTCTTCCATGCCATATTGAGTGGACCGCCAGCGCCGCCTTTGCACCTGAGAATAGAGGGGGCAACGCTTCATGATGTCCGCACGGATCAGCAGACGTGGGAGAGAATCTTGAGAAAGGTTTTGGGGGGCCAAACTCATCCGGGCATAACCACCGACAAGACGAGTTTTGAAGCCTTGTTGAAGAATAGGGCTAAGGCGTCTCAAGCAATGATTTATGTTCTTGAAGAGAAGGGAAGAAACATTTCTGAGGCTGAAATGAGGGAAAACGTAGTTTTCGTTCTCGGAGACCATATTGGCTTGCCGAAGATTGCTGAAAACTTTGCCCTGCGCTTCGCTGAAAAGATCAGTCTTGGAAAACAACCTTACCTGGCAGCTTCGTGCATAACCATTCTAAACTATTTGATGGATAGGAAAGCCAGCACTTGAAGCAATACTTGATTTCTTTTTTTGTCTCTGATTTGTTGAATGAAGCTAGGCTCTAGTCAAACGTAGCGTGCGCTACTTCCTAAATTTCCAATCCTTATTCAAACTTAGCAAGCCTTTAATTCTGTTTTCTCCTCGTTTTAGAAGGGAGTAATCAAAGTATGGCTGAACGTAAACATAAGCGTGTATCAGAAGACATCGCCGAGTTAGACGAAGATGCGGGCATTGTTCTGGAACCGACACAAATTGAGCTTGGTTCAGGGTACTCTCTGGCGGTCAGTTATGACGAGAATGAAAAACCTGTGGTTGACATCAAAACTTATGGACAAGTAGATGTTACGCGGCTGCGAAGAGAAATCGAGGGAATTTTTCCGAACGCTCAAATCCGGCAAAAAGGGCAACCGCAAACCGTGACGGTGGCCAAAAAGAACAAGAAAAAACTTGGTGCAGCAAAGAAACGATCCCGCTAAAGGTTATCGCCCAAGAATCTGATTTGAGAAGTGAGAGCGAAATAAAAGCAATCTCCCTTAAATATAAATTTTCTCTGAAAAGATCTAAAACTCAACGTGAAACCAAGAACTTGTTGAAAGTGTAGCAAAGCATGGATTGGTGGATCGCACAAGGCATACCAACATTGGCGAATCTTGCACGATCGGTTTTTTGAGTGCACTTTTCTTCTTAGTGAAGAATCAAAAACACGTAAGTGTGAAGACTGCGGTGGAAACAAAGGAAAGTCCTGAGAAGGGGACTGAACCGGATCTGAAACCTCTCTACGCGAGGTCAGTAGTCGACTCGTTAAGCGACGACATGGTTAACCCGTTCATGGGCGCGTACGCAGTGGAGCTCATCGGCTGATATTTATCAGATTACGTGACAGGCCTGTTCGGCTTGGTTGCAGCCCTGCAAATCGTTTATCTTATCTCAACAGTGGGCAGAGGGATAGGCGCGGCACTGTACCTGAAGCTCGAAGAAACCTTGCGATGATGAAAGCTACGTTTTGAAGTGTTCGTATCCCCTCGGCTTGATGACATGCTTATTGCCCTTCATTTCGAAAAGAACACGTTTTTTAGCCGTCACTATCCCAATTCGCAAAAGTCTTCCTCCCACCCTAGTCACGGCTTCTTCCGCTGCACTCCAAAGGCGAGGCTTCACGGTGAGAACGATCTCGTACTCTTCCCCTCCGTAAAGAGCCAACTTCGGCGGGTCTATGTTGTTGTCCTCGGCAAACCTTTCTGCTTCGCGGGCTATTGGCAACTTGTCAACCAGAAAACCGACATTACTAGCTCTTGCAAGCTCGTGTAAGCTCCAGGCCAAACCATCGCTTGAGTCAATCGTTGCCGTAACAGCATCTGTTCGACTGAGCGCTAAACCTTCTTTCAATCGTGCACGCGGCAGCAAAACTGACTCAACGAGAACCTTGCGCACCTTCTCTATAACATCAAGATCATTGAGCAGGATTTTAAGGCCAGCAGAAGTTTTGCCGAAAAAACCTGTAACCGCCAGAAAGTCTCCGGGCTTTGCGCCACTTCGCAACATCACTTCGCCTTGTGCCGCTGTTCCAAAGAGTGAAAGGCTGACAACAAGATCTGAAGCTTCCCCAGTATCACCGCCGATAATGTACGCACCGTATTCACGTGCGCCGGCGTTCAATCCTCTAGCAAGCTCCTCAACATCTCTTTCTACAATCCCTTTTGGCAGTCCAAGAGAAACGAGCATTGCACTTGGCTTGACGCCTTTTGCTGCAAAATCGCTGATGTTCATGACAACCGCTTTCCTGGCGGCCTGCCAGAGACTCATGCCAAGCGGAACATCTGTCTTGGCCACCAACATATCCGTCTTCAGAATTGCAAGTTCGCCACTTCCAATAGCGCATGCAGAAACGTCATCGCCAAAGGGTATGGGCATTTTGGGCATTAAGTCTAAATGGCTCTGAACTATTTCTATTATCTTCCGTTCGCCCAATTCCTCAGCTCTCTTCAAGGTGACCCTCCCATTCACTCTTCTTGCCATTGTTTTTAAGCTATCTTGCAGGCTGAATCGTGGTGGTGCTCCAGCAAGCGAGTCGTTCTAAATATAGTATCTAGAGGTAAAAGTATTGCTCATACTTGACCCATTCGTCAAAGACTCGAAAACTTGTGGCAGAAATGCTTATTCCGCATCATTTCTTTGATGGCTCACTAAGATGTACTTTTTCCGAACATCTTAAAAACAAGCGTATCCTTCACTAGTGAGCGGCAGGCGCCTCGGTAGCTCAGCTCGGTAGAGCGGCTGCCTCGTAAGCAGCAGGCCCCGGGTTCAAAGCCCGGCCGAGGCTTTTCAGCTTCTAGCCGTGCAAAAGACGATCACTAAGATTCACCTATGATTCACAATCTTATTATCCGCCATGGGAGCAAATTCTGGCTAAAGGCAAGTCGAATCGGATGCTGAGTGAAAAGGTATGGGCAGGATCCAGATAAGCGATGACGCTTTGTGCACGAGAGAATTGTTGAAGAGAGTAAAGGAGACCAAGCATGAAGTGGTTGCTGAAGCAACGACTGGAGATGAAGCAATCGAGTTGTACAGGCAGGTTAAGCCTGATTTGGTGCTTTTGGACATAGTGATGTCTGATGGGAAAAGCACAGTCCACAGGATGGAAGCCCTGAAGCGAATTCTAGAGGAGGATCCTTCAGCAAACGTTGTTATCTGCAACGCTGTTGAGCAGCAGGTGCTGATAAAGGAAGCCCTGAGATCAGGGGCATAGGATTTCATCGCGAAGCTCATCATGCCTGTGCGGATACTGGAAGCGCTGTCCAAGTATTGCTGAACATTTTTGAAATACTAATTGTGTATTCATAAGACGTTAATTGCCCAATTTGTCAAATTTCAGCATGCTGTAACTTGGTGCGTGCGGATGTTCGAATCCACGGTTGAGCTTCAAACAGGAGCTATAATCGGCCTAGGTCAAAAAGCGAAGCCGATTAGAGTTTTGCACGTTGATGATGATGCTGGTCTTCTCAAGTTGGCAAAGCACGCGTTACAGACGAAAGGATCATTTCATGTTGAAACCGCATTATCCGTCAAAGAAGCTTTTGAGATGATGAGGGAAGAAAAATTCGACGTCATAGTTTCTGACTATTTGATGCCAGATAAGGACGGCTTAGCTTTTCTGAAAGAGCTCAGAGAAAACGGAGAGAACATTCCGTTCATTATTTTCACTGGGAAAGGCAGGGAGGAAGTTGCCAAAGAAGCGTTGAACCTGGGTGCAGATCAGTATCTGAACAAGACGGGTGACCCAGAAATAGTCTACTGCGAGCTAGCCCATAGCATAACGAAAGCCGTTAAGATAAGAGAAGCAGAAGAAGCTTTGCGTGACAGCGAAGAGAAGTTTCGAGCAATAAGCGAGTCTGCAGGTGATGCAACAATCTCCATTGATACTCAAGGAAGGATAGTCTTCTGGAACAGAGTGGCTGAAACCATTTTCGGCTATTCAGCCAATGAAATGATTGGCAAACCAATGACATTGATTATGCCTGAACGGTTCAGAGACAATCACCAAAGAAAAACGGCTGGATGGCTTTCATCGGAACCGCCAGCCTCTGGCAGGACGTTCGAAATAGTTGGATTAAAAAAAGACGGGAACGAGTTCCCATTAGAAGCATCCTTTTCAACCTGGAAAATAAAAGGCGAGAATTTTCTGACGATTGTCACTCGTGACATTACTAGACAAAAACAGGCTTGGGAAGCCCTGAAGCGAGCGGAGGAGGAAGCGAAAGGCACTCTTTCTCTGCTCATTGCCACGCTTGATTCTACAGCCGACGGCATTCTAGTAGTAAACACGGAGGGAAAGATAGCGATCTTGAACCGAAGGTTCGCGGAAATGTGGCGTATTCCAGACGACATTGTGGTCACACGAGACAATACCCAAGCGCTGGCATTCGTCGCAGATCAGCTCAAAGACCCTGAAAAGTTTCTGGCAAAAGTCAGAGAACTTAACGGCCAGCCGGATGCAGAGAGCTACGACTTGCTGGAATTCAAAGACGGAAGAGTTTTCCAACGGTATTCTCGTCCTCAAAGAGTGGGAGGAACAGTTGTTGGAAGGGTGTGGAGCTATCGAGACGTTACTGAAGACAAGAAGGCTGAGAGAGAAATTCGGGAGAATAAGCAGAAGTTCGAAGGACTGTTCATGGGGAATCCGGAAGCGGCCGCTTATTTGTCCCCAGACTTTCACATATTGGATATGAATCCGCGCTTCTTCGAACTTTTCGGATACCGATTGGAAGAAATCAAAGACAAACACATCAACGAGGTTGTGGTGCCACATGAGGGGATAGCAGAAGGACAAATGCTGGACCGAAAGGCAGAGAAAGGCTACGTGTATTTTGACACTGTTAGAAAGAGGAAAGACGGCTCACTCATTCTTGTGTCAGTATCAGCCGCGCCCATCAGCGTTGAAGACAAGCTGGTAGGTTACGTGGCGATGTATAAGGACATTTCCGAATTGAAGAGAACAGAGGCAGCCATGAAGGAAATGATGCAAAAGTTGGCGACGATGAACGAGAAACTGCGGGTCGTTGGCAGTCTGACTCGGCATGACGTACGGAACAAGCTGTCTGTGGTCACAGGAAACGTTTTCCTAGCCAAGAAAAGGCTGCCTGATAATCCTGAAGTCTTAGACTACCTTCACGACATTGGTTCTGCCTGTCAACAAGCACTTGAAATCTTTGATTTTGCGCGCAACTATGAGATGCTAGGCGATGAGGAACTCAAGAATGTGGATGTGGCTGAAACTATCGAAAAGGCGGCCTCGCTGTTCTCGGATTTAAAGGACGTAAAGGTGTCGAACGAGTGTCGAGGGCTAAAGGTTTTGGCAGATTCGCTGTTGATACGACTCTTCTACAATCTGATGGACAACTCATTGAAGTATGGTGAAAAAATTACTCAGATCAGAGTGCATTATGAGAAGTCTGGTGAAGGACAGCTGAAACTCGTTTATCAGGATGACGGCAACGGCATATTCGTGGCTGAAAAACCGAACCTGTTCAAAGAAGGGTACGGAAAAGGCACTGGCTATGGACTTTATTTGATTAAAAAAATGATGGAAGTCTACGGTTGGACGATACGAGAAACTGGTGAACCTGGCAGAGGAGCTCAGTTCACTATTACAGTGCCTAGGAGAAACCAAAACGGAAAAGAAAACTATCAAATCGACTGACGCTTCCAGAACAATCCATCAGCCCCCAAGACGTGTTTCATTTTTAATCGACAACTGAGTGGGATCTTAATAGTGCATGTTGATTTCTGAGCATTAGCTTTGTGTATTGTTGTTGTACATGTAAACAGAAATATTTATTAAATATTAAGATTAAAGATGTCTATCAGAGAACAGCGTAGCGGGATTAGCTTTGTTGCCTTTCCATATTCACCACGGTGCTGAGAAACTGAGGTGCCCGTACGACGGGTGTGGGAAGAAGTTTGAGAGACCGACTATTCTGACAGATTCGTCCACGATGCCGAGGCAGACGTTTTATGCCTGTCCTTATTGTATGTCGAAGATTGATATCAAAACTGAGAACTTGAAGGTTGTTGGCATAAAGGCGATGGAGTATGGCAAGGTCTTTGATTCCCCCGCAAAGTGTGCGCACTACTCCAGCTTCTTGAACGCCATGTCAAGAGACATAGCCATCCCTGACGATTGTCTGGTGTGTCCAAAAATTCTACAGTGCGGAATAAAAAAACGGATGGGCTAATAGGCAATAGTATTGACTGCACGCAAGACTGCAACATTCTCAACAGAGCCCCATCATGCCGATACAGATCATTTCTTGACAAGCAATCACAATGGATACGACAAAACGGATCGAGGGGCGTTCATCGGATTTCCCGTCCTGCCCCAAGACGCGCAAACTGTAATTCTTAACGCGCTCTATTTCTAGTACCTGCCACCGAGGTCAGGATCTTCCATTCTTATACTTCTCATCTTGTTGTGATTGATGGTCAAGGTTATCTTTTGCCTGCATTGGTCGACTCGGAAAGGGGGCGTTTGGAGAAGATTATATTACGCGAACTGCAAATAAGTAGAGACAGGGAAAGAGTTGTTGATTGGGGCTGAAAGATTTGAGTTGCCCCTTATGTAATCTGGACTTGGAAAAAGAGAAGAAATACTACGAAGACAGGTCGTTTATCGTCTTAAGAACCAAGACTGAAAAGGGACACAGAGAACGAATCATGATAGTTTTCAGAAGACATGAGCACACAGTGCCTCAGAGAGCATTTGAGCATGCTTTGGACACGCTTACTAAGATTGGAAGACAGGTTTTCAGTTACACCCCCAAATTTGTGATTATGGACACCACGTTTGCTACAATAAACGATCATTGGCATTTGGTTGCCACTGATCTTGACCCTAAGAGTGAAGACTTCAATCAGATTCTGTCCACCAGATGGATTAAAGTCGTAGACAACACGATGATAGATGAAAATGAAATCTGAGTTCCCAAGCGCACACTATTTGGAAACCAAAGACTGCTTTTCTTATTTGACACCAGATTTCATCATGTAGAATCCAATGACTGAGAAGACTAAACATCCGAAAGCCCAAGGTGTTACGTAACTCCAACTAGACGGATAGACAGCAATATATCAAAGAGTGGTGAACAAACCGAAAACTGTGAAGCCGACTATAAACAGCCCCGCCCAGAAAATCTGAGTCCTTTCACCTTCAAACATAAATCATCATACTCAAACTCACTGGAAGAAGTATATCAAATTATCGTCAAAATGCAATTTCATAGTGAAAGGTTCGGTCAAGCGCGCTCTGAGTCTATTAAGGTTTTTATGATTGATGCAACATCATGGTTAGAGACTTGGACTCCAGCAGAAGGGGCTGTCGGCTAGTTTGGTCTAGGCTTGGAGACTTGGGCTCTCTAGACCCCGGTTCAAATCCGGGCAGCCCCATCACAGGGCTTGAACCCAATTGGGCGCGCGCGCTCAAGCTTGGAAAAGCGCTACCCGCAAACTGAAAGTGAGACTTCGTGGTATATCCGTACTGTGGAAGGGTTGTGGGTAAGCCTAGGTTTTTTGATAGGCCTGAATGCCGGAACTGTATTTTTAAGGGAGGCAGCTACTGCTGGACCCAATGTCCTTATAATATTTGGAAGAGAGAACCATATTAAATTACAACCGGCGCTCACAGAAAAAAGGGATGCGCGGGAAGCCTCTATACGCTGGCAACATAGGGCTTTTATAAAGGGTATTTAAGCATCCGCCACACTGTAAGAAGTGGTGTTTTATGCCGAAGACTGAAGCCATAA
>JBEKSS010000018.1:0-4962 GCA_049516875.1 Bathyarchaeia archaeon
CCTGGATGCCGCCCTGCATAGCTGCCAGTTCTGGTGGGCCAGCAAGCGTCCCATGTGGAACATCAATATGATCTACCGCGGCCTTACGGAACAGCGTGAGGTGCTGCTCAATGCCTACAAGGCCATAGCACTGAGCAGCTGCAAGCCCGAAGTCAAAAAGGAATGTTATTACCGCGTGGTGGCGGCCCGCAGTATTTTTGACCGCATAACCGACCGCCTGTATACGGACGAATAAGCATGATGTTCCACCGGCCGCAAATTCAATATGGAGGGCAAAGCATATGAGGTCACGGGAGCTGATCGGCAAAGAGGTGATAGACGCCAACGCCAGGATAATCGGCCCGGTCAGGGATGTCGAGATCGACCTGAAGAGATGGACCGTGACGGCCGTGATTGTCAGGGCCGGCTTCATAAAGAAGCTGACCGTACTCACGGGCGATATAGACAAGATAGGCGATAAAGTTATGCTGAAAGTGGCCGTCGATAAGATTGAGAAGGCCTGAAACCGATAAATTTGTGAGTTAAAGACCGATTGAAAAAGATATCCCTCGGCCTGGCATTACATAATCATCAACCCCTGGGGAATTTTCCCTGGGTCTTCGACGATGCCTATCAGCGTGCCTACCTGCCCATGGTCGAGGAGCTGGCGCGGCATCCGCTCATCCATGCCTCGCTGCACTACAGCGGCTGCCTGCTGGACTGGCTGACGGCCGAGCGGCCCGAGTTCATGATCATGCTCAAGGAGCTGGTCGACAGGGGACAGGTCGAGATCATGGGCGGCGCCTATTACGAGCCCATCCTGCCGGCCATTCCCGACCCCGACAAGCATGGCCAGATCCTCAAGATGAGCGCCTTCATAGAGAAGGAGTTCGAGGCCAGGCCGGGCGGCATGTGGCTGGCCGAACGTGTCTGGGAGCCCTACCTGGCCAGGGTCCTGTCCGAGGCCGGCATAGACTGGACGCTCATCGACGATACGGGTTTCAAGATGGTGGGCAAGGCCGACGATGAGCTTTTCGGCTATTTCCTCACCGAGGAGCAGGGGCATTACCTCAAGGTATTCCCCATCCACAAATACCTGAGGTATTCCATCCCCTGGCACGAGGTCGGGAGCATCATCGACAACCTTAAAAGCCGTGCCACCGAAGAAGGCGACAGGATTGCCATCCTGGGCGATGACGGCGAAAAATTCGGCATCTGGCCGGAGACCTATGAGCACTGCTGGGAAAATGGCTGGGTCAACGATTTCTTCAAGGCCGTCGAGGACAACGGCGAATGGCTGTGCACCGTGAAGCTGGGCGAATATGTCGACAGGTATCCCCCGGCGGGGCGCATCTATCTGCCCTGCGCCTCCTATGACGAGATGATGGAATGGTCGCTTCCACAGCAGCTTTCCTGGGAATACACGCATTTAAGGCAGCGTTTGGAAGCCGAAGGCCGGGCCGACATACTGCGCTATTTATATAGTGGATTCTGGCGCAATTTCATGGTCAAGTACCCCGAGGTCAACCGCATGCACAAGAAAATGCTGCTGGTGCACAACAAGGTGCACCGGGCACGCACCGTAAACGAGGAGGGCTGTGGCCTGGACTACCTGTGGAGGGCGCAGTGCAACTGCTCATACTGGCATGGCGTCTTCGGCGGCATCTACCTCAGCGATATCCGGGCGGCCACTTACAGCAATCTCATAAAGGCGGAGAACTGCGCCGACGAACTGCTGGTCAAAAGGGACAGGGGCTGCAATTTATATATGATGGACTATGACGGCGACGGCAAGCAGGAGGTGCTGTCCGACGGCCGGGAGTTCAATTTGTACGTAAGCCCCAATGAGGGCGGCAGCATCATTGAATGGGACCTGCGCAAGAAGGATTTTAATCTTCTGAGCACCATGGGCCGCAAACCCGAGGGCTATCATAAGGACCTCCTGGCTAAAGGGGGGGAGGCGGATGAACCCGGCGCCTCCCATATCAAGAGCATCCACGACCACATCAGGGTGAAACGCGAATATACGGGCGGGATGCCTGTCTACGATACCCTGCCCAGGTCCTGCCTCATCGACCGCTTCATCAGCGCCGAAGAGACGCTGGAGAGCTACGAGAAGAATACCTTCGTAGACACGGGGGATTTCTCCGGGCAGCCCTACCAGTGCAGCATCGACGCCGCGCCCGATTCCTGCATAAAATTGAAGCGCCGCGGCTATGTGCAGACCGGGATGGTCATGACCGAGGTTATCCTGGAGAAGACCATCACCCTGCTGGAGAGGGAGAGCAGGCTGGACATCGTCTATAAGTTCACCAATGCCGGGAAGACGACCCTCAACACCATCTTCGGCAGCGAGTGGAACATCAATTTGCTGGGCGGCGGGCATAATGACAACGCCAGCTACCGTGTCGAGGGACGCGACGAGATCGGCGATACGCATCTCGATTCCCGCGGCGTCATCGACCGCACCTGGCAGCTTAGCATGGCCAACACCCTGCTGGGCATCGAGCTGCTGCTCAACCTGGATCGTCCGCTCACTATCTGGCGCTATCCGGTTGAGAGCCTCTCCAACTCGGAGGGCGGTGTGGAGGAGGTCTACCAGTGCAGTTGCCTCTTGATCGTATTCCCGCTGCACCTGGAGGCGGGGCGGGATATCGGCTTCCAGTATAGCTGGAGCCTCAAACCCTTCGGCTTGTGATTTTTCACCGCATGGCTAATAATTGAAGCCCGGAATTTAAAGATATGCCCGTAACTCCTCTCAGGGAACAGTATCTCCGCATCAAGCAGCGCTATCCGGAGGCCATCGTCTTTTTCCGCCTGGGCGATTTCTACGAGACCTTCGATGATGACGCCCGGGTGACCTCGCGCGAGCTTGAGATCGTATTGACGTCAAGGGAGATGGGCAAGGGCGTCAAAGTGCCGCTGGCCGGCATCCCCTACCATGCACTCGACAATTACCTCTCCAAGCTCATCAGCCGCGGCTACAAGGTGGCCATCTGTGAGCAGCTTACCGAGCCGGGCAAGGGTCTGGTCGAGAGGGACGTCATCAGGGTCGTCACGCCCGGAACGGTCATCGAGCCGGGCCTGCTTGCGGAGAAGAGCAATAACTACCTGGTGAGCGTGGTCCTGCGCAAGGGCCAGGCCGGCATCGCCTACGTCGACATCACCACCGGGGAGTTTGTCGCCGCGCAGGTGCCTGCCGAGCTGGCCGCCGACGAAATCGGGAGGCTCAACCCGGCCGAGCTCATCGTCTCCAAGTCCGATGACTTTAATGCCGATGGCCTGGCACGCAACACCACCCGGCTGGATGATTATTACTTCGAGCCCGACACCGCGCAGCGTGTCCTTCTGGAGCAGTTCCAGGTGGCGTCGCTGGAGGGCTATGGCTGTGCGGGGTTGCCCGCCGCGGTCAGCGCCGCCGGGGCCATCATCGGCTACCTGCGTGAGAACCAGAAATCGGTGCTGGGCCTGCTGGACCGGCTTTCCACCTATTCGGTGCAGTCCTTCATGACGCTGGACATGCACACGGTGCGCAACCTGGAGCTTTTCAGCAGCCTGCGCTGGGGCGGCGCTGCCGGCTCCCTGCTTTCAGCCATCGATAAGACCAGGACGGCCATGGGCGGACGCCTCCTCAAGAAATGGGTGGGACAGCCGCTCTTCGACCTCGTCGGCCTCGAACAGCGCCAGCAGGCCGTGGAGTGGTTTTACAAGAATACGATGGTACGTGGAGCGGTCATTTCGCTGCTGGGGGATACGCCTGATATGGAGCGCATCATCAACCGCGTCCGCAGCAGCAACGCCTCGCCGCGCGACCTAGTGGCCCTGAGGACGGGGCTGGAGAAGGTGGCCGACATACAGATGGCGCTGCTGCCCGCCAACGCCCCTTCGGTTTTAAGCGAGCATTTGAAGCAATATCCCGATGTGGTCGAGCTGATCGCCAGGTCGATCGCCGACCAGCCCGCCGCCAGCTTCGACCACGGCGGGGTCATCAGGAAGGGTTTTTCCGAGGAGCTGGACAAGACGCGCTCCATCGCCTCCGACGCGCGGCAGTTCCTGGCCGGGCTGGAGAAGCAGGAGCGGGAGCGGACGGGCATCAAGTCCTTGAAGGTCGGCTACAACCGTGTCTTCGGGTACTACATCGAGATTTCGACGGCCAACCTGGGCTCTGTGCCGTCCGACTACATCCGCAGGCAGACGCTGGCCAACGGCGAAAGGTTCTACACGCCGCAGTTGAAAGAGTACGAATCGATGATATTGAACGCGCAGGAGAGGGTGGTGGAGCTGGAGAAGTCCCTCTTCGCCCAAGTATGCCGGCAGGTGGCCGAATCGGGCGAGAAGATACTCTCCTCGGCCAGGGCGCTGGCGCAGATCGACGTTTACTCCGGCCTGGCGGAGGTGGCCGTGCGTAACAACTATGTCAAGCCGCAGCTCAACGATGGTGACGCCATCGTGATAAAGGGCGGCCGGCATCCTGTAGTTGAACAGGCGCTGGGGTCCGGCGGGTTCGTTCCCAACGACATCCGCCTGTCAAAAGAAGACCAGCTTATCGTGTTGACGGGTCCCAACATGGCCGGGAAGTCTACCTATCTCAAGCAGGCGGCGCTCATCGTGCTTCTGGCGCAGATCGGCAGTTATGTTCCCGCCGATGAAGCGTCCGTGGGCATAGTCGACCGCATCTTCACGCGCATCGGGGCGCAGGAGGACATAGCCGCCGGGCAATCGACCTTCATGGTGGAGATGATAGAGGTGGCCAATATCCTCAACAACGCCACGTCCAGGTCGCTGTTGATCCTTGACGAGGTCGGGCGCGGCACCAGCACCTATGACGGCCTGTCCATCGCCTGGGCCGTCATAGAGTATATACACAACCATACCAGGCTGAGGACCAAGACGCTCTTCGCCACGCATTATCACGAGCTGGTCGAGCTGGCGGGCTTCCTGCCGCGGGTCAGGAACTACAACCTGGCCGTGGCGGAGGAGGAG
>JBEKSS010000019.1:0-4953 GCA_049516875.1 Bathyarchaeia archaeon
ATCTTAGCATAAAGGGGAATCGATATTACCAGAGCTAAAACAAGAAATATCAACCATGTCCATATTGGCAACCATATTGCTAGCAGCAAACCTAATGCCACGCCAGCAAGAAACTTGACCGTTACGAATAATAATAGATGACCTTTTGATAACTGTCTTATCTTCTCTATCCCTTTATCATACCAACTAGAAATACCTGCCATAGTATTTACCTCCTATCCCTGTTGCTAAATCATGATAACACAGATGCAGTGGAGGCACACAAGAGGTTTAGTCTGGTGGATGGATTGAAATCTTGATAAGGATAAACCAGTGCGAATATAGCTGCTGCAAGTTTAACCGATTAAATCAGGCACTTATACTAGTAGTCTTCGCCATCTCTCCGGCTTTGTATGTATAATAAGCGGCATCGATTAGCCACCATATCAAAGCACCACCACAAGTTATGAGCTTTAAAACTCCCAATCCTACTTGACCCTGATAAAATCGATCGGCTCCCAGAAAGCCTAATAACCAAGATAAAAACATTATGATATGTGCTACCAGTTTCTTATCCATTTGAACCTCCTGACTACACATCTGATTTTTAGCTAATAATAATACCTGCACTGTTACGGGTTCAAATCCAACAGCTATCGCAATATATATTATTGAAATGATAACCATATTAACCTTGGTTAAGATATTATTCAGGATAGATTATTATCTTGGTCTTTTTGTTGAGATTTATAGGTAATATATGAGGAATTGGAAGACAGATTAAGCAATGCGATGAATTGGGCGTATCGGTTTATAGGTAATCGGAAATTATGTAAAAATATGCAAATTCTGAGAGACACATACTTTCCTTGTACTATTGCTGTACTTTTGCCTTATTGTGTCTAATTATAAGTTCAGCATATATTCGGTCAATGGTAATTCCCAGCTCATCGAGAATTCTACCTGCTATACCATTTTGTTGGCGCAGCATAGCGATAAGCAAATGTTCAGGTTCAACGTGGCCACAAGCCAGGTATTGTGCCTCTTTCACGCTCAATTCAATTACTTCTTTCGCGCTGTCGTCCAATAAGATCTTATTTAAGTCAGGAGGTTCTTGACTATCAAGACCACAGGTCAATCCAGATAAGATATCTGCCTTGTTTATACCGAGCGCATACAGTATATCAGTGGCGGTATTTGGAGCTTGGCTGATCAATGCAAGCAATAAATGGCCCGTATCAATGTGTTTGCTAGTGAGGTGTCTTGCTTGCTCCTCAGCTTGAATAAATATATTTCGGACAGCATCAGAAAATCTATTTAAATTATTGGTTTGCTCTTGCGCCATCTCGGATGACTTTTCATTTTGCTTCACTATTTGCTGTTTACGGACGGATAGGTTCTGCAACTCATTGGTTTCTTTTTGCTCTATCGTGGGAAGTTCCTTCTCTGAATTTAGTACGTTGTCTTTTTGAAGGTCTATGATAATGCTGGCTTTCTTTAATACTTGATCATCGGCATAAATTGGGGCAGGTGCTCGTACAGCTATGGCAATTGCGTCCGATGGACGGCAGTCAATCGACATTTTCCTCCAGAAAGTTTTAATGATGACTTTGGCATAGAAACAGTCATTTTCAAATTTATTGATTACAGCGAATTCCACTTTGCCGCCAAAAGCGTTTATTATAGAATATGCAAAATCGTGAGTCATTGGCCGTGCCACATTGATATTATTTAACTTTGTCGATATGGCATCGGCTTCGGCTGGCCCAATCCAGATCGGTAGATAGCGATTTGTTCCTCTTTCATACAATATAATTACGTGCTGTAGGTTTCCAACCGACAAACGTATGCTGTCGATTGCCATTGCCTTATATGTCATGATGACCTCCTCCCAGACGGCGAACGCCCCCTCAGCTCCACCAGAGTCTCTTTTCAAAGTTTATTTTGATTAGCCTTCCGTGCACAAAATTCGTCTAAAATAACTCAATTTGGCCATTACCCTCAAATATTTTTTTCCGGATTGATTCCTTTTGTTGATCTGAAATTGTATGATTTAACTCTCGAGTTATAAATTCGTATAAGTCAGTTGTTAATAAGACGGAAACACCCTGATTTTTAGCACTTAGAATTAGTTCTTTTGCAAAGAGTGATTTTTGACTGCCTTTTGGAGGTCTATTATCCAAGGGTTCTTCACAAAAAGGATTACCTATTAGTATACCTTTTACATCTATTCCTTTAAGAGAAATAAAATTGCCACAATTTTTTTTAAGTTCACCGAATTTTTCTAGTTTTATTGTGCTATTAGACCCCACAATTTCGCACAAAGCCATGCCAAATTCAGAAGTTATTAGACCGTCGCTATCCATGTCGGGTTGAGTTTCCACCTGAAAGCCTATTAGTTGTAATGCATCTCGAACTACAGGCTCAAATTGCTCTTTACCTTTGGCGTACAATAACAATTTCCATCGCTCGAGTTCGTTATTCTTGGCTATAAGACTGTTTCGCTCATTTTCAAAAAAAAGGATTTGAGTATTGGACTCCCCTATTTTGACTTGAAGTTCTTCTTGTCCTGGAAGGAGCAATTCTTGAACCCAACTGGGTTGATGTAAAACTTCTTTGTTTTTCATCAATTTGCTGATGCTTTGAGCTAACAATTCACCATTTTGGGAACGATAGTCGCTTGGTATGAACAGTATTTGTCCGGAACCAAAGCGTTTCGAAAGCGATAATATATGAGTTCCGAAAGCGCTAGCCAGAATTTTCCAAGAATTGCACGAGCTTGAATCGATATATGCTGACCACGCGGGCTTGGTATTCAAATATTGGTAAAACGGATGTGAATTATCAATATAATCAATAGTCTTTCCCTTCGAGTAATATATATCACCAAGTTCACTCGCCATTTGTTTTCGTTCAAATAGCCAATCATAATTGGTCATCTGATACCATTGTTCCTCACCATCATAACTAACACTAAAACTTTTAATAACCAATGGTCTAAGTACACAGATTAATACACCGCCGAGATCAAGAAGTGAATGGACTTCGTTATGCCTTCTATTATTAACTTCGACACATAATCCTCCGAAATCATGTGTCAAAACATTGTCATAACGGGATGACTTTTCAGAGGCTTCTTTGCCATATAAATAATAAAAACTTTCCGGATCAACTACTATCGCATCATAATCTTGGAAAACGTGCGCCTCTACAAGATTACTTGCGTCGCTATCAGGTATGCCAGGTACATGTATTGTGAGACTTCTCATAGGTTCAATATATAAAATACAGGAATAGATATTCTTTTTCAATGATTATTTAATAATTGATAGATGCGATTATTGTCAGAGGATATTCTTACTCTGACATACGTTGTAGATCCTCTTTTCTTCAAAGTATTCTTTTATTTGCACGAAATCTTCGGTCATCTTGTCCAATTCGACAGATTGGGCATATCCTTTTATTAGAACAGATTTACATAAGTCTCATTATAAATCTAGGCCTATGACATATATGGGAATCTGAATTGCGCTTTTAAAATGTGGTAAATATCTTACTACCTTTTCGAACTTTAAAGAACCATGCCAGTTTTGGCTGAAGGTTTGCTCCATCATATTTTGGAAATTCTTGGTTGTGACTATGTACACGCCCAAGTCAATTTTGTTCAATCCTGAGTATGAGGCCACTTGAAATTTTAACAGGTCAATCCCAATGAATGAAGCATGTCCAAATTCAACTTCAACACCAATCCGTTCTTTGAGAAAATCCAGCTTTGCTGTCGGGTCACCTGGTTCATTGAATACTGGTGGTTGACTCTGCCAGCTTTCTGAAGTAAAGCGCTCTTCTAATAGAGCATTATATTTCGGGCGCGATAAATTCTTAAAATCGAGATTTGAATCAGTGAGTATTTGTTCTAACTCCAGTTTTAAGGACAATTGACTATTCAATACCTCCTCTGCGAATCGATATGAGTATTTTTGCAACCTAATCTTCATCAGTTCTACACCTAATATCCTAATATCATTTGGAGGAATAAGGTAATTGCAGCGGAGGTACTGCTGGAGGAACAATCGCCCTTGGTTCTTTGCCGTGTAGAACCAGCTGCAAATTGTCTTGAATAAGCTTATTATCCCAATGAATTTTTTGATAATGAGCCAATCGTTTTTTCCAAGTGCGGACGTGTTCGTTTGCCTCCACCTGGACCATATCTTTAAGCTCAGTGGTGGTCAGAATCACCTCTTGTATAGGATTTTTAAATTGCGGGCTTGTTATGTATTGCATGATTTGCTGAGCAATAATTGTTCTTTTCTCTTTACTGATCTTTGCTTTCAGCATCTCAATGATGTGTTGTCGCAGCAGTGCAGCGAGTGGAATTGTCCCTAGAGGCGATATTACCAAGACTCCTTTCTTTTCAGCGAATCCGGTAAATCCTTTTGCTTGTCCAGTGGTTACCAGTACGGCGAAATCTGCTTCTCGAGTCTGTTTTGCGAGGTAAGCCTGGTTTATATGTTGGTTTTGTATTCGGGGTGTTCTTTTACATTCATAAATAATGATACCAGCGGGTTTTTTATTAAAAATAACGATGTGGAGAATATCACCACCTTTGCCCTTGTGTTGAACATCATCTTCTGGAAATTCCAGCTTTAAGCGGGAGGTAAGTTCATCTTCAAATTCCAGCCCCTCTGTTTGAGGTGTTGAACCTTTCTTGATTTGATCAATGCTTTCTTTCAACTTTTGAATCTGTTTGTCTTTACCCGCTAACAACCGCTGCGTGCGTGCGTGCTCGATCTTGATACCTTCCTCCTTAGCCCTCCGTTCACTTGCTTGTGCTTCACGCAGTTTCTTTTTAAGCTCATCATTTGCGTGCTTAAAATGTTCGTCGCGCGCCCCTAATATTCCGAGAGCTTTCTCATATTCTTGTTTGGATAATGTCTTCTTGCAGACTGGGCAGAAATACACTTTTGCCATCCATTA
>JBEKSS010000020.1:0-5992 GCA_049516875.1 Bathyarchaeia archaeon
CCCCGAATCAAGAACTACATATATACCTGCCTGCGGTTGTTCAGGAGGCGACGTATATATTTTAATATTTCGATATTGAAGTAGCTGCGACTGCGGAACATCCCCTGGAGCGCGACCCGAGATATGAACCTGAGTTTCATCAGCCATCAATAGTGATCCCAAGCTAACGTTTACTGTTAGGTTCCCCACGGCGGAGGTTCTGTTGGTGATCGTAATTCCAACGTCGATGATTTCCCCGCTGTTGATGCGTTCTCGTTGGGCGCTTATATTGTTTGCGGATATGTCGACCCCGAAGTCCCTGGTTGCCCTGTCTGGAGGATCCACCCGTACAAATACGTTCCGACCTGTCGATACTACAACCGTGCCATCTACAATACACTCAGCGCGAAGCTGATATTTACCTGGATCTGGCCAAGCTATCGGGTGGTCAGCGGAAGATCTCCTCACTACAGTCATATCTCCGAAATCTGCGCCGGCAGAGCCAGAGGTTGTTCTTCTATCCCTGTGGGTGATCTCGATACGTTGTCCATCTGGCTTGATAAGGAAAAGGATAATCGTGACCTGCTGGCGGGGTGCCGTAGGCTCATGAGTGCATGAAATCGAGATGTTACGCAGAGTTTCTCCCCAATCAGCTCTTGCTGAACCTGCGTGCGGGTAATCCAGCTCGAGATTGCATTTCCATATCATTGAAGACGGAGAGCCTGGCGGCACTAAAAATGTATCCGCAACTAGGTCGAGCACCTCTCGAGCGGCAGAGTCCTGTTGTTCTGTTGTGGTCGCTGAGCTGATCCACCCCCTTTTCTCGGCAAAGTCCCGGACAGCATTCTTGATTTGCTCGTCGATTTGCTGAACGAACACCTTACGACGTCGGAAGGCGTCATGCTGAGGTGATTCTTCACTTCGCAGCTCGCGCTCAAGGGGCAAATCGAACTCTACGAAGCCCCGGAATCCGGAGCGTCTTTGAAGTGGAATGTAGTCCGCATATTTTTCGGCGGCTCCGAGCGTTTCTATCCACTGTCCGTGTCTGAATAGTTGAACACCCGAATACTGAGATGGCAGATGTTCAATCTCATCTGCCTGCAATTCATCATCGTGTTTAAGGACGATGCGCTTAATCTTCAGGCGTGATCTTGAGTCTAAGGGAACATCACTTTTGACATAAATGTTTTCCGTCAAAGTGGCGGCTCTCCACGGTTCGTCACTCCACCAAGAAGGGGCTGATACGTCAACCGCACGGTTTGAGGCGTCAACTACAAGTATCTGGAGCTCGCCCTTTTGGATAGCGCGCCACCAGCACCGTTCGAGCCACCTACTCAGTTCTCCAGTCCTGAATCCCGCCACTGCCTCTTCGCTAAGAAAAGGGACAATTATTCTTGAGCCTATCTCTGACAGAGGCTGCAATTGCAACGGTATCCGCGCACTGTCGCTTTCATAGCTCGATTCGATTATGTGCCTAGCTTCGTCGCCTTCGTAGGGAGGAAACATTATTTGATCTGCTGGTCTGGCCAATCGAAAACCCATCCGATACGTACCATCTTCCAGAAGAGTGTCATAAATTATCATCATTCTCTCAAGCTGATTCCCATCAGGGCCTCGAACGCTAGCAGGCTGCCGTGAATGGAATAAGAAGCAGGCCTTGCCTTGACCACGGGATCCCAATGCATCTTCACCAGTCTTGGTATAGCCCATGGCCTCCCAGGCGGCCCAGTTCTCATCCGGCATTAGCTGCAAGTAACCTGTGGTGGCTGCTCTTTCCTGCAGTGTCTGCTCAGAAAGTACGGGGCCGCGAAGTCCTGTGGTATTTTGATCTGTAACCGTTAGCAGGTGCATCGTGTTGCCGGACTCCAGCCTCCGTCTGAGAAGGCGGTATTCGACCCGAACTGACCCGTGTGAGCCAGCACGACGAGCATCCAGGGCATTCTGCACTGGATCTTGAGCCAAAGCTCTCAATGGACCCATACTGTAACCCTGTATTATGTTGTTGACCACTTGAACCATGTTGCTGGGTGGAGACATAAATCCGTGCGTTGTAGTTGGCATGCGACCGACCTCCTGATAGGTACACTATCGAAAGAATGGGCAATACCAGCCGATCATCGTCTCTTTGATCTTGGCCTGGGCTTATGTTTGCTCCTGTTTATTACGTGTTGGCCGACATTCTTCGCCTTTGGGAAATGGACTCTTAGCCCGTAGAAGCCACGACGAAAGGGACGTACGAATCGATCGTCGACAACCAAGCGGGAAATCAGAGACATAGCTGGATCAGAGCCGATGAGGCTTCCGCCTCTTTGGATTACCAAGTCGGCCAACTTCCTATAGTGAATGGGCTTGCCTCCATTTTCCTGCAGAATTTGTCGGGCTATCTCTACCGGATCAGACGGTTGGGTCTCAGGGTGTCCCGGGGAAATTTGTGCACTGCTGGGCAAGGAGTGGTCTTCGTTGTCAGAAGATGCGAGCAACGCTGCTACGTGGCCGAGCCGAGCCGATAGATTAGCGTTCTCTACTTGCAGATCAGCTACCGCTCGCTCATTGTCCTTGATACGTGTTTCAAGCGTGTCCTTTTCTGCGGTGAGAGCCTTGAGCAAACTTTCTTCCATTTAGCTACATCCAGATCCGGTGGCTCCTTCATTATATATAGGATATATATAGGAATATAATACGTGATATATAACGATGTGTCAAATAGACCGCCCGCAGATTGCATTATTATTAGCAGCAGACCAGCATCCTTGTTCCAAAGGGCAATCATGGCATAACGGCTTTCGATCTTTGCAAATCAATGCTGCAAGGTCGATCAGAGCTCTATTGTAGTCAGCCGCATTCTTCCTGGGCAGCAGGTATTGGGCTAGGGCCCAAATCTGTTGATCATCCTGAGGGCGTCTCTTCTCTGATTTGAAGTTGAAGTATCGAGCGAAAATCCTAATAACATTCGTATCTACTATTGCTGCACGCTTACCATAAGCAAAGCACGCTGTCGCTGATGCGATATATCGTCCGACACCTGGAAGTCTCACTAGCACATCAGGATCCTTGGGGACTTCCCCGTCAAATCTGTTTACCAGTTCCTTTGCAAGAGCCGAGAGTGATGTTGCCCGCTTAGTCAAACCCAATGGCCGAAGAGTATGTGAGATAATATGGACAGGTGATCCGGCGAGAGTATTCAGACTCGGGAACTTCTGCAGTATGGACTCAAAGTTATCTCCAACCTGTGTTGCCTGAGTTCGTTGAAGGAGCACTTCCGAGAGTAGTATCACGTATGGCTCCGTTGTGCTTCGCCATATGAAAGTTCGGCCGTGCCTACTAAACCACTGGCGCAGATTCCGTTGATATCGTTGCACGGCTTCCTTTGAGGGGTAGCTTGTATCAGCAGTCTTTGATTCCACCATCTGACACTCGGCACACCGTCGAAGCCAACGACGCGATCTTTGGTTTTCAGACAGAATTCTGGGCTAGCTCACTTGTGGACTTCATGGCCAATGAACAGCCCGGATTTCTTCTTTGATTTGGCTATTTTAGTAACTATGTTATCGGCGCTATCGCCCATTTCGCTGAGCGAGTTCTTTAGCCACTTACCACTGTAGGCTAAGTAAAAGACGGTGTAGACTGCCTCCTCACTTCGACCCAGCGATTTGGCAAGATTCTTAACATTATTATGAGTTGGAACCACGGAGAGCATGAGATCTACTTCTTCTTGTTTGTAGGGTTCAAACGCCTTTGGGACTCCTTTAGCCTTAGTTTTCACAGCAGCCTCCTAGAAATTCGATTGGTGATTAGCATTTTCCCTGATTATCCATATTTATGTCAATAAAACCTCTAGGATTACACCGGCGTGCTGCCCCCCCCTTATTTTTATGAGTATGATAGTATCCCTCGGTTTCCCAGACCGCTGCCACGATTGGTGGACCAGTTTGTGACGCTGTGCTGCTGCTGAGCAAGGGAGGAACTAACCACGAAGGCGCTCGTGCGCCGTCCAGAACCTAGTGTATAATTGGCACCGATTGAATGTCATATAGGGGAGGCTATGGCGGCATCATTCTCCCGCTGGAAGCGATGGGCTGACAGAGATACCATCGCGGGCATCTATTTCCCTGGAGTATATGCTCTTGCCATATCAGCGGCTGACATATCAGGGAAACCGTTTACGTGGCGTCGCGAGATCGTCTATATTGGCATGACCAATTCCAAGGGTGGCCTCAGATCGCGTCTACAGCAATTTGATAACACTATTCATCACAAGGAAGGACATGGCGGTGCCCGGAGATTTCTTACGAAGTACCCTGATCCTGTGTGCTTGGCGAAGCACCTATTTGTCTCAGTGTGCTCGCAGGGACGCAAGCTGAGCTGGGATAATCCTTTGGACTTGAGGTTAATGGGCAGAGTAGCCCGTCAAGAATATGAGTGCATGGCCACGTACTATGACGAATTCGGGCAGCTTCCAGAATTCAATGACAAGGGGCGTTCACCAAAAGAGCCATGGTAGCGACTCATCGTTGGGAGAGGTCTACCTGAGGCCGTTGGTTTCCTACAACCAAACCGCCAGTAATTGAATCGAAGGGTTGCTGGCTGGGCATTCTGCTGCCTAGGGGTGGCCTTTAACATGGAAGGATAGTATCTATCTCAAACACGGCCGCCTCACACACAAGGATTGCTTGCTTATGTATCTATCGTGAGGTGTATACTAGACTTTAGATCGCACAGTCCTTTGCATGTTGACCATGAAAAGTAACCTGATAATCTCTGCTAGCAGAAGGACAGATATACCTGCCCTGTACTCAGAATGGTTCATGAACCGCGTAAAGGCTGGGTATTGCCTCGTACCGAATCCGATGGCTACCACGAGATTGGGATATGTGTCGCTTCGCCCGTACGATGTGGACGCTATTGTCTTCTGGTCCAAGTATCCCGCGCCACTCATTCCCCACCTTGGGGAACTTGACCAAAACTGTAAATATGCGCCCTCGGTCTCCTAGACCGCTGCTACGATGCATGAACAGGTTTGTGACGCTGATCTGCTGCTGCTACCTGTCAAGACTAGGAAGGTCGTAAGATACCGATAGACGTATTACCTCACCACTGCGACGGGGAATACTTTATCAGAAGTATCGCTCCAACATTCTGCCGACTCACGCCTCCGTGTTGTCTATGGGACGCAGGTAGAATGGCGTGGTACTCTTGCTGTTTTTCCTAGAGACCACCATGCCTATGCATCTTGACTACCTCCTCCAGAAATATAGCATATTGCTTTGTTTTCCCCTTTTCTGTGTTCCAGCATTTGTCATGCGCCCATCCGTAACCTTGCATACCCATTTTCACATTATTATCCGTCCACTCCATGATCGGTTCCATGCAGAACTCACATGGATAATTTAAGAATAGTTTAAGCGGCTGCAACTTGTCGTTTTCTTCCTTAAGGTCAACTGCATAGTGCACATTTTCCAGCTGCTTCCCGGTTACCATGCCTGTTAAGAAGGACTTGTCCGGTTTTACCTTGCTCCAGGTGAAGCATACCGGGCAATAATAGTGCATGTAGACTTTTCCATGGGTCAATTCCTTATTCACGATGAAGCTGGTACCACAGAAGTCACAATGGAAAGATTTCAAGTAGTCGCCCATAACGGTGTTAATAAAATAGCTCTTCAGATCTTGGGCTGGTTTGCCTGCTGGCCAGCCCTCATCCTTTAATATATTAAGACTATTGATCAATGTATCCAGCGGCTTCGTGACTGATGGAGAACCGGCTATCATGGCCAACATCCCCTCAACCAAATCCAGCCGGTGGCTATTTTCTAAGATTTTCTTCGTCTGCAGCTGGAGTGTGCTCGTCAATTCATTCTCCTTTGCATTGAGGGAAGAGACAGCACCAACCAGCTGTTGCTGCTCCTGCTTTAGCCCGGCATTTTGCTGCAGCAGCAGCTGGTTCCGCTCTTTCAATGCAAGATTCTCTTCCCGGAGGTGTGCGTTGGCCGCCTCCATTGATCCGAATTCATCAAGG